>CAVPDS010000011.1:0-356269 GCA_963702695.1 uncultured Alphaproteobacteria bacterium
TCTAGCCTGGTTTATTCGCCAATCGCAGGAGACCACGATGCTGAAAACCGAAGGCGTCCTTCATTTCACCATCCCGGTGAAGAACCTCGATCGTTCGGAAAAATTCTATACCGAGATTCTCGGGATGGAGAAGTTGCGGCGCAACGATCACATGGTGTTCATGCGCTCCGGCGACAGTTGCTTCGTGCTCACCTATTCCGAGAATGAGATCAATCCCAACCGCGAAATGGCGCACGACATCCACCACGCCTTCATCGTGTCGGCGCCGGAATACGACCGCGCCAAGAACGTATTGCCGACGCAAGGCGTGCACATCTTCAAGGAAGAGGACCGCAAGCACGGCACCTTCCGTGGCCGCAGCGCCTATTTCCACGATCCCGACCGCAACGTGATCGAGATCATGGATCTGACCGAAGGCCCGGTCGCGGAAGCGGACGAGAAGCGCTGAACTATCGGCCTGTCGACTGCGTCAGCGGGAGCGTCTATCGATTGATTGGAATCAGTCCGCGGCTTCAGTAACTGACTCACGTCTGGAGTAACTGACTCACGTCTGGCCGGGCTCGTCCCGGCTATCACGATTGAAGGGGCAGCGCCCTGCCCTACATGCGCTTGTGAACTGCGCCAGGGAAGATCGTCATTCCGCGCCCGTCAAGCTCATCGACTCCTTCGCCGCCTTGATCGCGTCGGCCGGCATCGCGTAGGTGCGGTTGAGGATGTCGGCGATCTTCTGGCCGTCGATCTCCTTGGTCTCGATGTGGGCCTTCTCGGCGTCGGCGATGAAGGCGGGATCGTTCATCGTCTCATGGAAAGCCTTGCGCAGCGCCGCGACTTTGTCCGCCGGCGTGCCCGGCGGCGCCAGGATCGGGCGGTCCATGTCCATCGGCGCGAGAATGAGTTCAAGCACCTGCTTGGTCTTCTCGTCCTTGGCGAATTCCTCAACCGCCGGCGAATCCGGAAATTCGGGATCGCGCTTGAGCGCGATCTGCACCGGCACCGAGACCTTGTGCTGCGGGAACCAGTCCGGCCGGGTCGATTTGATTGACGAGATCAGGCCGCCGCAGCGCCCATGCACCTCGCCGCGTTCCATCGCGAGATAGACGTCGTTGCCGCCCTTGTAGCCGGAGACGATCTTGATGTGGGTGCCGAACAGCTTGTTGAGCATCGCCGGCATGGTCTCCATCTGCGAGCCCGCGCCGGTGCCGCCGACGATGAACGTCTTGTCGAACAGGTCCTGCCACTTGGTGATGCCGGACGCCGTCCACGACACGCAGATGCCGGTCGCGGCGTTGATGCTGCCGATCCACTCCATCTTGCGCGGATCGAAGTTGGCGCCGCGGATGCCGTAGAGCGGCGCGAACGGCACGCTCGAATGCACCAGCCCGATCGTGGTGCCGTCCTTGGGCGCGACCGAGAAGAAATAGGTCATCGCCCGGATGCCGCCGGCGCCGGGCATGTTCTGAATCACGATCGTCGGATTGCCGGGGATGTGCGCGCTGAAGTGGGGCGCGAACACGTGGGCGTAACTGGAATAGCCGCCGCCGGCGCCGGCGCTGAGGACCCAGTTGATCTGCTTGCCCTTGTAGAAGTCGGCGATCGGGTCGGCGAGTGCCGCGCTCGCGGCGCCGGTGAGCAGAACCGCTCCGCATAGTGCGGCGCCCATGATGCGCATCATGTTGTCCTCCGCTACGCGCCGCCCGCCCGCTGTCATTCGATCAGTCCGCCATCACGTCGATCAAAATCCCATCGGGGTCCGCCAGCCGGTGCTGGCCCATGGCGCAGCTCCGCTCGAACAGCCGGTCAAGCGCCGCGCCTTCCTTGCCGGTCGCGATCGGAGCCGGCGCCAGCCGCGGGTTGTCGCCGGCGACGCGCTCGACGTCGGCCTTGAACGCGTCCAGGTCCTCGACCTTGAAGCCGATGTGATCCATGCCCATCGTGATGATGCCGGTGTCAGCGTAGTCGGTGATGTCCCACGGCATGACCACGAGCGTCATGTGGCCGTCGGTGAGATAATGGTTCGGGTCGTCGGCGCGCTTCTTCACGTTGCTGGGAGCGAGTTCGAACACGTCACGGTAGAATTCCGCCATGTCGTCGGGGTTCATGGTCCGCAGCGCGACATGATTGATGTGGCGTCCATGGGCATTTCCATCGTTGTCCACATAGACGGAGGTGCGGTTTTTCATGTCCTTCTGGGAGATGTCGAACATGTTGCCGTCGGGGTCGTGCGTGCTGATGCCGGCAAATGGGCGCGTCGACGGCCGCTGCAGCCACTTCACCGTGGGGTACTTTTTGCGCATGCGCTCGAACACGGTTTCGCAGTCCTCGACCTGGATTCCGAAGTGATCCAACCCGGCCGAACGCCCCGCCCGCCGCGGATTGATGTTGAGCCCGACGTAACCGTCGCCGACCGTCACAGCCCGGCCTGGCCGGGTCTTCTCGGAGGTCTTCATACCGAATACCGCATGATAGAACTGCGCGAGCTGCGCGTAATCGTCGCTGACGATGGCGATGTGATTGATTTTCGAGAACATTCCTGGACCTCCCTGGCGATGGGCGCTGGCGGCGACGGGCTCTTTGAATGATCCCAGCTTGCCCGATTTCTGACGGCGGGGAAAGCCGCCTCATTCGGCGGCCTGAGCCACCCGCCCTCGCTGGTTGAAGGCATAGAGGCCGATCGTCACGACCAGCAGCGCAAGGGAACTCAGCCCGAGCGACCAGTGCACCCCCACCAGGCTTCCGCCCATTCCCACAGTGATGCCTGAAAAGGCCCGCCCCCCATTGGCGGACATGCTGTAAAGCCCGATCACCCGCCCGCGAATAGCGTTCGGCGCATGCAGTTGCACCAGCGTCTGGCACATCGAGCTGAAAGCGAGATTGAGGAACCCGGCGACAAAAAGCAGCACCAGGGAAAGGACGTAAATTTCCGAGACAGCGAATCCGCCGATGCAAAGGCACCAGAGGATCACGAGGACAATCGCCACCTTCGGCTCCACATGCAGCAGCCCCCAGCTTTCCAGCGAGATGCCCGCGGCCAGAGCGCCCAGGGCGTTGGCGGCCAGCAGCACGCTGTAATAGATGCCGGCGTCGCCCTGGCCGAGATCGGCGGCGAATTCCGGCATCTGGGCCTGATAGGCATTGCCAATGATGAGGGAGCTGGCGCCCGCGATCAGCGTCATCAACACCACGACGCGGTTGCCGGCGACATCGCGCGCGGTCGCGAGAATATCGGCGAAGCCGCTGGCTTTGCGCGCCGCAGTCCGAGCCTCCCCGCGAAACACGGCCCCATAAGGTGCGCGCCACAGCCACAGCGCGAGCGGCACGTAGAACAAGACGTTGAGCAGAATCCCGGTGGCCGGTCCCAAGCCGAGCAGCAGCGCGCCGCCGACAGCGGGACCCGCGATCAGACCGAGCGTGCGCGACATCGCCATCAGCCGCACCGCGCTGTGAAGCCGCTCACGCCCGACGATGTCGTGAATGAGAAGCTGCGACGCCGGGGCCCACAACACGCCGGCAATGCCGTGCACTGCCAGGATTACGATCGTATGCCAGACCTCCAGCGTGTTGGTCAGGAACAGCACGCCCCACGCGAGCGAGCAGAGCATGAACAGGACCATGCCGCATTGGATGATCCGGCGTGGATCGAACCGGTCCGCCAGCGCGCCGGAATAGATCGAGAACAGCAGGAACGGCAGCCAATGGGAAATCACGGCGTAGCCGCCGAGCGCCGGCGAGTGGAATTTTTGGAAAATCATCCAATAGCTGATGACGTGCTCGATCGAGTCCGCGGTCATCGCGAGCGTCGAGCCGATGAGATAGGCCGCGTAGCCGGAATGGCGCAGCGCCGCGAAGGCGCGGGGGGCCTGGTCCTGCTGCGGTCCGGAAGGGGTGGCGGTGGTCAAGACGGGTACGCGTGAGGTCGTTCAGCCATTGCGGCCAAGAGCTTGCATCGTGCGCTTCACGATAGCTGGGGGCGTCTTATAGGCCTGGGCGAAGATGTCAAACATCTGCTGCCCGGTGATCGGATCGACATTCATATTCTGGATCTTGGCATCGGCCAGGAATGCCGGATCGCGCATGGTTTCATCGAACGCCTGGCGCAGCGCCGCGATGCGGTCGGCCGGCACGTCCGGCGGCGCCACGAAGGGGCGCCCGGTGGCGGCGCGTTCGAAGAACAGCTCCAGCGCCTTGCGGTCCTCATCCGAACGCGCGGCCTCGAGCGCGGACGGCACATCCTTGAGTCGCGGATCAGGCTGCAGCGCCGCCTGCAGGAGGATGTTGATCTGGTTGGTGCGCGCCAGCGTGCCGCGCGCCAGCGAATCGTAGGCGAGGCAGATGCCCTGCACTTCATTGCGCTCCATCGCGAGCTGGATCTCGTGCGAGCCTTGATAGCCTTTGACCAGCTTGAATTTCATCCCGAGCAAGGCGGACAGGAATTCCGGATAGACCGCAGTGTCGGCCCCCGATCCGGTGCCGCCGACGCTCAGCTCCTTGTGAAAGAGGTCGTCGAGCGTCTTCACTTCGGCATCCTTGCGCGCCGCGCACACGGTCGTGTCGCGGCTGGGACTGCCGAGCCAGTTCATCTTCAAGACGTCGAACTGCGTACCCTGACCGCCAAGCAGCGGCTCGAACGGGATGCCGCGATTGATGAGGCCGATGACCGTCCCGTCCTTGGGCGCGGTGTTGTAGATGCGGTTGGCGACCAGCAGGCCGGCGGAGCCCGGTACGTTCTGGGGCACCACGGTGGGAGCGCCGGGAATGTGCCTGGTGATGTGCCTCGAGATCGTGCGCGCCCAGAGGTCATCCTCGCCGCCGACGCCGAAGCCGATGAGCAGCGAGATCGTCTTGCCCTTGAAAAATTCAGCGGGCGTCTGTGCCCTCCCGGCGGTCGGCGCAATTCCCAGAACGACCACAACTGAACATGCGCTGATCAAGAGCTTGCTAAACATCGTTTCACCCATTGCCGGGCTGTACCGTCTGCGCCATTGAAACCATTCAGTACACACGGCGCCCAGAACGTTGGACTAATCCCGGATGTCCTGTAGGAACCAATCTGTCGGAATTTGCCGTCCCTTTTTCTGCTTCACGGCCTGCGAATAGACCCAGCCTCCGACCGAGGAGAATTGCAGGCCCTGATTGCCTACATTGCGGTAGAATGTCACCTGGTCGCGGCTGGTGCGGCCTTTGCTTTTCCCGGTGACGAGGTCGGCGAAATCCGGCTTGTCGCCGCCCTTGCCGCGATCCATGAATTCCGGCGTGTCGCCGCCGAAGCCCGGTTGCGCATTCTTTGCCGGGATGCGCTTCATCTCTTCGACTGTGCCCCCGATGAAGGCCGCCGGCGAAAGGCCGCGCTCAGCCTGGAAGCGCTCGGTCTGTTGCATCTGCAGCCCGGCGGTGCCCTGGCGCACGACGAGATCGAATTTGTCCGCGCTCGCATCGGGCATTTCGCGGCGGCCGAGATTGGTCACGTGCATGCCTTTCTCGATCCATTCAGCGTCGTACACCGGCTGCATGCTGTCGGTGCAAGATGAGAGGATGTCGGAGCCGCGCACTGCCTCGCGCGGGTCGTCGACCGCGCGCACTTCGATGTTGAGCCGCTTGCTCATTTCCTCCGCGAAGGCCTCGCGATGCGCGGCCGTCGGGCTGTAGATCTTGCACAGCCGGATGTCGCGCACACACTTGAACGCTTCCAGAAAGGTGCGCGCCATGCCGCCGGAGCCGAGCATGCCGACGACGTGCGAATCCTCGCGCGAGAGGTATTTCACTCCGATCCCGGCACCGCCGCCGACGCGCATGTGCTGCAGCACGCCGTCATTGATGAAGGCGAGCGGCTCGGCATTCCTGGTCGAGATCAGAAAGATCACCCCGCAGTAGGTGCCGGGCTCGCGACAATATTTTTCCTCGGTCCAGTTGCCGTTCTCGTCTTTCGGCCAGGTGATGATGTCGGACTTCATGCGGATGGCGAAATAGCCGTCGTTGGCGCCCTCCATCGTGCCCCAGCGGAAATAGCCGTCCTCGCGCTCAGCGGGGACATACATGTCGATACGCGGACGGTGGATCGCGCCGCCGGTCGGCAGTTTCCGGAACGCCTCCTCCTGCACGCGGATGCAGTCATCCATGGCGAGGAGTTCGGAGACGAGCGCGTTGTCGATGATCAGCATGAGGCGATCCGAGGCTGAGAATGGCGTAGGGAAGGGCTGAGGCGTCTTAACGCCCACGGCCCAGCGAGGCAACGGGGGCGCGGCATTGGCGCCCTTGACCAATCGGGGCGAATTCGGTCTGGTTTGATCCCGCCGCGATCAGAAGCGCGTGAGGAGCGATCCATGAACAAAATGCTCGCCTTGTTCGCTGGCTTGGCCTTGGTGCTCGCCTCGCTCTCCGGCGCTGCGGCGCAATCGGTCGAGCAATTCTATCGCGGGCGCAGTATCACTTTCCTCGTCGCCAGCGCGCCCGGCGGCGTGAACGACCTGATGGCGCGGCTCATCTCTCGCCATCTCGGCGCGCACATTCCGGGCAAGCCGTCGATCGTCGTCCAGAACTTGACGGCGGCGGGCTTGGTGCTCGCCAACCGCATCTATTCCAACGCGGAGAAGGACGGCTCGGTCATCGCCATCATCGAGCGGGGCACGCCGCAGCTCGCCATCCAAGGCGACACCAACGCGCGGTTCGACCCACTGAGGATGACCTGGCTCGGCAGCGTGTCCTCCTACGCGAACGATGCCTACGTGTTCTGGGTGAATGCCTCCTCGCCGGTGAAGTCGGTCGACGATCTGAAGCGTCCGGGCGGGCCGACGTTGCGCGTCGGAACCACCGGCGCCGGCGCCACCAACGTCGTTTTCACGCTGATCTCCAAGGATGTCCTGGGGCTGAATATCCAGAATGTTCGCGGCTATCGCGGCGCGGCGGATGTGTTTCTCGCGCAGCAGCGCGGCGAGGTGGATGCCCAGATCGTGGGCCACAGCGCGATCAGGGTGGGCCAGCAGTCGCTCTACAAGGCCGGCTTCTTTCGCCCGCTGATCGCCTTTGCGCGCACCACCCGTGCGCCCGATCTGCCGGATGTACCCACCGGCCGCGAACTGGCCAAGGATCCCAAGTCGCAGGCTTTGCTCGCCTTCGCCGAGGCCCCGTTCTTCATGGCGCTGCCACTCGTGGCGCCGCCCGATCTGCCGCCGGATCGCGCCAAGGCGCTGCAGGCGGCCTTCATGGAGATGACCAAGGACCCCGCCTTCGTCGAGGACATCGGCAAGATGGGACAGGACTTGAGCCCGATCGACGGCGACGCGGTGCGCAAGATCATCGCCGACATGGGCGCGACCCCGAAGGACGTGATCGCTCGATTCAACGAGATCGTCCCGCCGAAGTAATCTTCGTGCGATCAGGCCTCGCGCGCGCGGCTGCGCAGCCAGAAGCTGAACGCGATGACCAGCACCGCCGCAAGCCCGAACCACGTGATCGCGTATTGCAGGTGATCGTTCGGAAGCTTGACCGTGAGCGGACCGGGGCGCGGCAACCCGCCCGGCGGCTGCGGGCTTTCCTGCTCGATGTAGAAGGGCGCCACTTCGCCACCGTGGTCGCGTCCGCCCCAGCCTTCGGCGGTTGCGATCGCGAGGTGATCGCGCGCGAACCACAGGTTGCGCGTGGGCTCGGCGTTCGGGGTAAACCAGCCCGGCGTTTCGGGCCAGCGCATGACGCCTACCAGCGGCCCGGAGCTCTCCCCCGACGGACGCGTCTTCGGATCCTGTCGTCCTTCCGGCACAAACCCGCGATCGACGATCACGACGCCGCCGTTGGGAAGCCGAGCCGGCGCGAACACCCAGTAGCCGGGGCCTGACACATCCGGCCGAAAGGCCGAACCGCTGGTATAGACGAGCGCCTCCTCGCCCGGCTCGAACGCCGGGGTGAACGTCACGCGGCGGAATTCATCCGTATCGGGATCGAGGCTCGACCATTGCGCCGGCAGCGGCAGGGGAGCAGGCGCGGCCGCGAACCGATGCTCCAGCGTGTCGATCAGTGCTTCCTTCCAGGCCTTGCGGTGAAGTTGCCAGGTGCCCAGGGCGATGAACGCCGAGAAGGCGGCAAGCGTCAGCAGGCTCGGAATCAGCAGGCCGGGCCGGCGCGAGCGCTCAGCAGCGAGACTCACGGCGCATCATGGCCGGCGAGGCGGCCTTCCTCGGCCTTGTGGTGATATTGCAAGGCGATCATCAAGCCCTTCATCGGGCGCAGTGGGGCCAGGGTGGTGAGCAGGATCAGCGGGATCCACAGCGTCGCATGTACCCAGAATGGCGGCTGGTAATTGAATTCAACGAACAACGCAGCGAACACAACGATGAAGCCGGCGATGAAAATGACGAATATGGCCGGCCCGTCACCCGCGTCCACGAATGCGTAATCGAGCCCGCATGCCTCACATTGCGGCTTGAGCGTCAGGAAGCCCTTGAAGAGCTTGCCCCGTCCGCAGCGCGGACAGCGGCACATGAGGCCTTTCATGATGGGATCGCGCAGTGACGAGAGGTTTTGCTCCGGCATCGACACCGCTCCTCGATCATCGTCGCCCGCCAACAACAAATGGGCATGCGCGCCAAAGAAAAAAGGGCGGCGATGGCGCCGCCCTTTGTGCTCAGGTCATGCCGGCCGTCAGTGTCCGGCGGCGTGGGCGGCGCCCTCCGCGGCGGAACCCCACACGTAGATGCAGGCAAACAGGAACAGCCACACCACGTCGACGAAGTGCCAGTACCAGGCGGCGAATTCGAAGCCGAGATGCTGGGTCGGGGTGAAGTGGCCCATCATCGCACGGATGAGGCACACGATCAGGAAGGTCGACCCGATGATCACGTGGGCGCCGTGGAAGCCGGTCGCCATGAAGAAGGTCGCGCCGTAGATGTTGCCGGAGAAATTGAACGCCGCGTGGCTGTACTCCCAGGCTTGCACGCCGGTGAACGTCAGGCCGAGCGCGATCGTGCAGATGAGGCCCCATTTGAGCCCGCTGCGATCGTTCTCGAGCAGCGCATGGTGCGCCCACGTCACCGTCGTACCGGAGGTCAGGAGGATCAGCGTATTGAGGAGCGGCAGGTGCCAGGGATCGAAAGTCTCGATTCCCTTGGGCGGCCACACCCCGCCGGTGAAGGCGACGCGTGCGACGTCCTTCAACTCGTCGGGAAACAGGGCGGTGTTGAAATAAGCCCAGAACCAGGCGACGAAGAACATCACCTCCGAGGCGATGAACAGGATCATCCCGTAGCGATGGGAGATCTGCACCACGCGGGTATGGTAGCCCTCGTAGGTCGCCTCGCGTGCGACGTCGCGCCACCACCCCAGCATCGTGTACAGCACGACGATCGTGCCGGCCCCGAAGATCAAGGGCGCCGCGGCGAACAGGTGGTGCATCCAGGTGATGAGGCCGACCGCCATCAGGAAGGCCCCGATCGAGCCGACGATCGGCCACGGGCTCGGGTCGACGAGATGGTAGTCATGGAATTTGCCGTGGGCGTGGGCGGCTTCGGCCATCGTCATCGTCTCCGTTTCTCGTGTCCCTCAGCGGCGCGCAGGCGCGCCCCCTCTCTCAGCTTCGTTTGCCGGCCGATGCCGGCGCGCTCTCCGCCCGCGGCGTTTCCGGCCGGCGCACCGCATACATGGTGTAGGAGAGCGTGATCGTGTTGAGATCGTCCTGGTCGGCATCCTTCGCCAGCGCGGGATCGACGAAGAACACCACTGCCATGTCGCGCTTCTCGCCGGGCTTGAACCGCTGCTCGGTGAAGCAGAAGCAGTTGATCTTGGTGAAATAGGCCCCGACAGTCGGTGGAAAGACGTTGTAGGACGCCTGCCCGACCGTCTCGCGCGCGGATAAGTTGGTGGCGCTGAAATAGACCGTGACGACCTGGCCGATCTTCACCTCGATCGAGTTCTGTTCCGGCTCGAACCGCCAGGGGAGCCCACCGGTCACGTTGGCGTCGAAGCGCACGTTGATCTTGCGGTCGAGCACCTGTGATGGCGCGGCAGTCGCGACCTGAGGCGTACCGGCGAAGCCCGTCGTGCGGCAGAACCAGTTGTAGAACGGCACCGCGGCATAGGCCGCTCCCACCATCACGCCCACGAACACGCCGCAGGCAAGCGCGACGCGCAGATCGCGTCGGCGCTGCTGCTTGATGGTGTTCGGGTCGTTCATCGGTGTTCTGCTCACAACGGGCGGTTCAGCACGCCCGGCCCCTTCACCAGCGTCACGATATAGAACAGCAGCACGAGCGCGCCGAGCGCGAGCGCGATCGCAATCGAGCGAGCGCGCCGGCTTCGCTTCTGCGCCTCGGTGAGGACGATGCCTTCGTCATTCTCGTCCATGTCATCACACCTGGCCTCACGCCCCATGCCCAGCCAGCAAGCTGCCCTCGACCAGGAGCGCCGCGAAGAGGACGAACAGGTAGAGGATCGAGAACGCGAACAGACGCTTCGCCGCCGAGTCCGCCCGCTCCTTTTCGTGCTCGCAACGCACGCGCCAGGCGAAGGCGGCCATCAGGGCGCCGGCAATGAGCGCGATCGCGCCATAGATCGCGTCGGCAAAACCCAGGAACCACGGCGCGGCGCCGAGCGGTACGAGGATCAGCGAATAGATCAGGATCTGCCGCCGCGTTTCCTCGAACCCGGCCACCACCGGAAGCATCGGAATCCGGGCACGCGCGTAGTCATCGGCGCGCACCAGCGACAGCGCCCAGAAGTGCGGCGGCGTCCAGAAGAAGATGATGAGGAACAGGATGATCGGCTCAAGCGAGACGCTACCCGTCGCCGCCGCCCAGCCGATCATCGGAGGGAAAGCCCCCGCGGCCCCGCCGATCACGATGTTCTGCGGCGTCCAGCGCTTGAGCCAGATCGTGTAGATGACGACGTAGAAGAAGATCGTGAAGGCGAGCATCGCCCCCGCCAGCCAGTTCACCAGCAGGCCGAGCACGACCACCGATCCGGTCGCCAGCGTCACACCGAAGCCGAACGCTTCGCCCGGGGTTATCCGGCCGCGCGGAATCGGACGGTTGGAGGTGCGCGACATGATTCCATCGATGTCGGCATCGTACCACATGTTGAGCACGCCGGCGGAACCGGCGCCGACCGCGATTGCGAGCAGCGCCGTGAAGCCGATCACCGGATGGATCGGCGCAGGGGCGAGCACCAGCCCGACGAGCGCCGTGAACACCACCAGTGCCATCACGCGCGGCTTCATCAGCGCGATGTAGTCGCCTACGCTCGCCTCGCTGATCAGCGGCGCCGCGCCGAGCGGGGCTGTCTGCGGACGTTGATCGATTGCGGTGATATCGGTCACGGTTGAGCGGCTCACTTGATGAGCGGCAGCCTTTCATACTGGTGGAACGGGGGCGGCGAGGGCAGCGTCCATTCCAGCGTGGTCGCGCCGGCGCCCCACGGATTGTCCCCGGCGACGCGCTTGCGCGCGAATGCCTCGTACACGCCGTAGAAGAATACGAGCGCGCCGAGCGCCGAAATATAGGAGCCGACCGAGGAGACGAAATTCCACCCGGCGAACGCGTCCGGATAGTCGGCGATGCGGCGCGGCATGCCCGCAAGACCCAGGAAGTGCTGCGGGAAGAACACGATGTTGACGCCGACGAAGGTCAGCCAGAAGTGCACCTTGCCGATCGTCTCGTTGTACATGTAGCCCGACATTTTCGGGAACCAGTAGTACCAGCCGGCAAAGATCGTGAAGACCGCGCCGAGCGACAGCACGTAGTGGAAGTGCGCCACCACGTAATAGGTGTCCTGCAGCGAGCGGTCGACGCCGGCATTTGCCAGCACCACGCCGGTGACGCCGCCGACGGTGAACAGGAAGATGAACCCGATCGCCCACAGCATCGGCACGCGGAAATCGATCGACCCGCCCCACATCGTGGCGATCCAGGAGAAGATCTTCACGCCCGTCGGCACCGCGATCACCATCGTGGCAGCAACGAAATAGGCCTGCGCGCCGGTCGACATGCCGACCGTGTACATGTGGTGCGCCCACACCACGAAGCCGATGCCGCCGATCGCCACCATCGCGTAGGCCATGCCGAGATAGCCGAACACCGGCTTCTTGGAGAAGGTCGCGACAATCTGGCTCACCATGCCGAAGCCCGGCACGATCAGGATGTAGACTTCGGGGTGGCCGAAGAACCAGAACAGGTGTTGGAACAGCACCGGGTCGCCGCCGCCATCAGGCGAGAAGAAGGTGGTGCCGAAATTGCGGTCGGTCAGCAGCATCGTGATCGCGCCGGCAAGGACCGGCATCGACAGCAGCAGCAGGAACACCGTCACCAACTGCGACCACACGAACAGCGGCATCTTATGCAGCGTCATGCCGGGCGCGCGCATGTTGAAGATCGTCGTGATGAAGTTGATGGCGCCGAGGATCGAGGAGGCGCCGGCGAGATGCAGCGACAGGATCGCAAAGTCGACCGCCGGGCCCGGATGGCCGCTCGTCGAGAGCGGCGCATAGATGGTCCAGCCGGCGCCGACGCCGTTCGCTCCCGGCTCGCCCTCCACGAACACCGACGTGATCAGGAGCGTGAACGAAGCTGGCAACAGCCAGAACGATATGTTGTTCATGCGCGGGAACGCCATGTCGGGCGACCCGATCATCAGCGGCACCATCCAGTTGCCGAAGCCGCCGATCATCGCCGGCATGACCATGAAGAAGATCATGATCAGGCCGTGCGCGGTGGTGAACACGTTGAACGTGTGGGTCTCGTGGAAGATCTGCAGGCCCGGGAACATCAGTTCCATGCGCATGCCGATCGACAGGACGCCTCCGACAAAGCCGCCGACCAGCGCAAAAACCAGGTACATCGTGCCGATGTCCTTGTGGTTCGTCGAATAGACGAACCGGCGCCAGCCGGTCGGATGGGCGTGGTCGTGCAACTCGTGCGTATCGTGAATGTCGCGCGCGCTGTGGGTGCCCTGCGGAGTTGCTGTCGTGGCCATGGCTTTACGTCCCTAAATTCCTGTCGTTTACCGCATCCGGCGCGCCCCGGCGCCGCTCTCGTTCTTACTGCGCCTGCGGTCGAGCCGCTGCGAAGTTCTGCGGAGCATCCTGGCGCGCATATTTCTTCTGCGCCTCCGCGACCCAGGCGGTGAACGCCTGGTCGCTTACCACGCGGACTGCAATCGGCATGAAGGCGTGGTCCTTGCCGCACAGTTCGGAACATTGGCCGTAGTAGACGCCTTCCTTGGTCGCCCTGAACCAGGTCTCGTTGAGGCGGCCGGGAATGGCGTCAATCTTGATCCCGAACGACGGCACTGCGAAGGAGTGGATGACGTCGGTGCCGGTCGTCTGCACGCGCACGATCTTGTTGACCGGCACGACCATCTCGTTGTCGACGCCAAGGAGCCGCGGCGGGGCCGGGTTCATCTTCAGGCGATCCTCTTCTTTCAAGATGATCGAAGTGAATTCGATCTTGTCGTCCGGGTAGGTGTAGGTCCAGTTCCACTGATTGCCCGTGGCTTTCACCGTGAGGTCGGCCTTGGGCGTGTTGAGCTGCAGGAACAAGAGCTTGAACGAGGGGATGGCGATCGTCACCAGGACGGCAACCGGGATGACGGTCCAAAGCACTTCCAACACCGTGTTGTGGGTGGTCCGCGACGGCGTGGGGTTGGCGCGGGAGTTGAACCGCACGGCGATGATCCCCAGCAGAACCAGCACGAACCCGGCAATGGCAGTGATGATCCAGAGCAGGATGTCGTGGAACCAGATGATATTGTCCATCACCGGCGTGGCCGACTGCTGGAAGCCGAATTGCCAGGGTGAGGGCTGACCGAGGCCGGCCCAGGCCGCACCCGCGCCCCCGAGGACCGCACCGACCACCGCCGCCACGGCGGCCAACCGCTTGAGCACCACCATTGTCGTCATCGCTCCTTATGAAGCCTTCATGCGCTCCGCCCCTGGGAGAGCGGCTACCCGAGCGCAACCTCCGCCACAGGCGGGCTCCTCGGCAGGCTCGCGGCGGGGGGATGTCCCGGCCTCTCAAACCACAATTCCCGGCTCCTCGCAATGCACCTTGTCACTGGGGCGCTACGATGAACGCATGTGGCGCCGTCCCGCCCTTTCTGCCGCATCCGAGACCCTTTCTCGGCCACAATGCGACGGTTTACTAATCTTTGACCGGTCGATAACACCATGTCCGATGTCCGCACTGCGGGCGGGATTGAGTCGGGGTTTCGATCGGCGTCATCGTAATTGATCGCGGGGCAGCGGGGCGGCTTTACCTTGAGATTCGAGGCAACGATGGGTTCATTCAGCCCGAAATCATCCGCTGAAGGGGTCAAGGCAGCGGTGGCGGTGTTCGTCCTGGCACTCGCCGCATTCATCGGGATGCCCAATCCGGCTGCGGCGCAAGGCACCGTCCGATCCGTCCATAACGATTGGCAGGTCCGCTGCGACACACCGCCCGGCGCCCAGAGCGAGCAGTGCGCCCTGATCCAGAGCGTCACGGCCGAGGATCGCGCCAATGTCGGCCTGACCGTGATCGTGCTCAAGACCGCCGACCAGAAGGCCAAGCTGATGCGGGTGGTCGCCCCCATGGGGGTGCTGATCCCATCCGGCCTCGGGCTCAAGATCGATCAGGCCGATGTCGGACGTGCCGGCTTCGTGCGCTGCCTGCCGAACGGCTGCGTCGCCGAGGTGATGATGGACGACAACCTGGTGAAGCAGATGCGCACCGGACAGACCGCGACCTTCATCATTTTCCAGACCCCGGAAGAGGGGATCGGCTTTCCGATGAGCCTCAAAGGGTTTAGCGAAGGCTTCGACAAGCTGCCGTAGACGCGGCACCTGCTCGAAAAGTCGCTGGATTTCACCCTCGCAACCGGGATCGGCGGCGACTATCTTGTCTGACGAAGCCCTGAACAAAGGTCTCGTCATGACATCAGCAACCCTGTCGCTTCTCGACCGCGCCGGCCTTGATCCGGACGATGCGGGCCGCCATCTCGCCCGCGGCCTCGAAGGCGCGGACGACGGTGAACTGTTCCTCGAATATCGCCAGTCGGAAATGCTGGTCTTCGACAATGGCCGGCTCAAGCAGGCGACCTATGACACCGCGCAAGGATTCGGCCTGCGCGCTGTCAAGGACGAGGCGGTCGGATACGCGCATGCCTCCGACCTCTCGGAGGAGGCGCTGGCACGCGCCGCGGACGCGGTGCGGGCCGTGAAGGGCGGTTATTCCGGCCACTACGCGGCTGCGCCCGGGCGGACCAACCGCCGCCTCTATGGCGACGAGAACCCGCTGGCCATCCCGAGCTTCGAGACCAAGGTACGCCTGCTCGAGAGCATCGACGCCTATGCGCGCGCCAAGGACCCGCGGGTGCGGCAGGTTTCGGTGAGCTTCGGCGGCACCTGGCAGGTCGTCGAAATCCTGCGCAGCGACGGCGAGATCTATCGTGACGTGCGGCCGCTTGTGCGGGTCAACGTCTCGATCGTGGCCGGCGACGGCGACCGGCAGGAGTCCGGGTCCTACGGCTACGGCGGCCGTGAAGGGTTCGCCCGGTTCATCGATGCCGACAACTGGCAGGGCGCGGTCGACGATGCGGTGCGTCAGGCTCTGATCAATCTCGAGGCGATCCCGGCGCCCGCCGGCGAAATGGATGTGGTGCTCGGACCCGGCTGGCCCGGCGTCATGCTGCACGAGGCTGTTGGCCACGGGCTCGAAGGCGACTTCAACCGCAAGCAGACCTCGGCCTTCGCCGGCCTCATGGGCAAACAGGTCGCCTCCAAAGGGGTGACCGTGGTCGACGACGGCACCATGTCCCAGCGCCGCGGCTCCCTCTCCATCGACGACGAGGGCACGCCGACCAACCGCACCGTGCTGATCGAGGATGGCATTCTCGTCGGCTACATGCAGGACCGTCAAAATGCCCGCTTGATGAGCATGAAGCCGACCGGAAACGGCCGCCGACAGAGCTATGCGCATGTTCCCATGCCGCGCATGACCAACACCTACATGCTGGCCGGCGACCGCGACCCCGGGGAGATCATCGCCTCGGTCAAGAATGGCATCTATGCCGTGAATTTCGGCGGCGGGCAGGTGGACATCACCTCCGGAAAATACGTGTTCAACGTCACCGAGGCGTACCGGATCGAAGGCGGCAAGATCGGAGCCCCGCTCAAGGGCGCGATGCTGATCGGCAACGGCCCGACCGACCTCAACCGCATCAGCATGGTCGGCAACGATCTCAAGCTCGATACCGGCGTCGGCATGTGCGGCAAGAACGGTCAGGGCGTCCCGGTCGGCGTCGGGCAGCCAACCCTGCGCATGGATCAGATTACGGTCGGCGGGACCGGCTGAACGCCGGGCCGCCTGCCGAATAACGGGGCTTTTCGCTTCCAGACTTGCGCGCGCCAGTTATGCGCATTAAGTTTGCGCATAGTTGGGAGAGGGCGCACCATGATGAGCGAGCGCCAAGTCAGGAAACGAGCCGTCAACCTGTTCGTCGATGCCGAACTGCTCGACGAGGCGCGCCGTCTACGCATCAACGTTTCAGAGACTCTGGAGCACCGCCTGCGCACGATCGTGCGGGCGGAACAGGCGAAGCAATGGCTGGAAAAGAACCAAGCTGCCATTGAGGCCTACAATCGCCGCGTTTCGCAACACGGGCTTTTGGCGGACGAAGCCGGGCACTTGTAAGTCGCGATGAAGCAATTCGACGTTGTCGCGAACCCCTTTCCTCGCAGCCGCGAGCGACAACCCTTCCTGGTGGCCCTGCAAAGCGATCTCTTGATACGAGGTCTCGACACCGTCGTTGTCGCTCCCCTTGAGCCGGCAGCGTCCGGCATATTCGCCGACCGGCTCAATCCGCGTGTCGAGGTGGACGGTCAATCACTCGTGCTGGTCGCTCAGGAGTTGGTCACGGTGCGAAAAAGCCTGCTCGGCACGGTGCGCGCATCGATCGCCGGCGAGCGCAGCGCGATCATTGCCGCTCTTGACCTTCTTTTTATCGGCTTCTGAGGTAGCCGAGACCGAACGGAACCATCCGCCTAAATGCGCTACCGCACCACACCTGAGAGGCAACACGAACGACGTTGCGGTCGAGTGATGCGGTTCTTCAGGTAGCAGGCGGCAGACGCTTGGCCGTAGCCCGGCCGCAGGTAGCTCCAGGTCCGGCAGGTCTGGTCGGCCTCGCAGTCGGCCTGGCAGGTCTTGCCGGTCGGGTCGGCGGCCATGTCAAAGTGACGGTAGTCGCCCCCGATACGGTCGACGGCGAATTCCACCGGCCCGGTCTTTGGCGCGATCACCCCGACGCCACGCACGCCCGACACGCAGCAACTTGCGGCGATGCGCGATGTCACCCGCGATTTGAGCCAGCAGAGCGCGTTCGCTCCCTCGGTCATGGGATAGGAAAATGCCCATGCCCGGCAGCGCCCGTCGCGCTCGCAGCGCGCGGCGCATTGCGCGGGATCGCCGGAGCGCAAGGGGGCGCTGGCGTAGTCGCCTCCCGGCCGGTCGAAGCCGACCTGGGCCAGCGCCGGCGCCGTCAGTGCCATGAAAAAAAGCAATCCGATCGAGAGTACAGCGCGCGCGAGCATTGGCAGCTTCCACGCCCTCCGAGCAAAGCGAACACTATCAGTCCGCAGGCCTCGCACGCTATCCGTCATCCCCAACCGATTTCAGGGGCGACGACCAAATCCGCGCTGCGACCGCTCAGTATGCATATTCCGCGAATACCGGCGCCACGGAGCCTCCCCAGCGGCCGTGATATTTTTCCAGAAGCTCCTCGGCCGGCGTGATCCCGCGCGCCGCGAACTCTTGCAGCACGCGCAGATAGCGGGTCTCGTCATGGCCGTTCTTGTCCTGCCGCCGCCGCCGGACGAGGCCGCTCTCGGCCAGCGCCAGCGTCGCTTTGGCAAGCTGCAGGATGCTGCGGCCGCCGATCTTGGCGGCAAAGCCGAGCTTCGGCACTTCGTCGCGCAGTCTCTGCCGCTCCTCCGCGGTCCAATCCTTGACCATGTCCCAAGCCGCGTCGAGCAAATCGTCATCATAGAGTATGCCGACCCAATAGGCCGGGTGCGCCGACAGACGCCGCCAAGGGCCGCCATCGGAGCCGCGCATTTCAAGATAACGCTTGAGGCGCACCTCCGGAAATATCGTCGAGATGTGGTTCGCCCAGTCCGAGATCGTTGCGCGCGCTCCCGGCATGCCCGGCAGCTTTCCGGCCATCAGATCGCGGAACGACTGGCCCGCGACATCGGCGTAGCTTTCGCCGTGCTTGACAAAGTACATCGGCACGTCGAGCGCATAATCGACCCAGCGTTCGAAGCCCATGCCGCCCTCGAATGCCCACGGCAGCATGCCGGCACGCGCATTGTCGGTATCGCGCCAGATTTCCGAGCGGAAGGAGAGAAAGCCGTTCGGCTTGCTTTCCGTGAACGGCGAATTCGCGAACAGCGCCGTCGCAACGGGCTGCAGCGCCAGCGAAACGCGCAGCTTCTTCACCATGTCGGCTTCCGAGGCGAAGTCGAGGTTCGTCTGCACCGTGCAGGTGCGATACATCATGTCGAGGCCATAGGAACCGACCTTCGGCATGTACGCCGTCATGATCTTGTAGCGGCCCTTGGGCATCATCGGCATCTCGGCGCAGAGTCCAGGTTGGTGCCATGCCCAACCCGAGGAACCCGATGCCGAGCGGCCGGGCGATCTCCTTCAACTGGGCGAGATGCGCCATCAGTTCGCTGGTGGTCTGATGTACGGTTTCGACCGGCGCGCCCGAAAGCTCGAACTGACCGCCCGGCTCGAGCGAGATCGCGCCGCCGCCGGTGACATCGAAGAGGCCGATGATATTGCCCTCCTCGATGATCGGCTCCCAACCGAGCAGGTGCTGCATGCCTTCGAGCAGCGAACGGATGCTGCGGTGGCCATCATAGGGGACCGGCCGATGATCCTCGACCGTGAAGGCGAATTTCTCGTGCTCCGTGCCGATCCGCCATTGCGACTTCGGCTTGCAGCCTGCCTCGAACCACGCGACGAGATCGTCGCGCGTCTCGATCGGCGTCATGTCGACTTGGTCACGAGCCATGCGGGAGGGTCACTGCACCGGGGCCGCGGACCTTACTGGGGGCCGCGCGGCAGGGCAACGTGCAGCAAACGGAACAATCTGCGAATGAAATCGGCCTGACCCGCTATTCCGCCTTGGCGCCCGAGAACTTGACGACCTTTGCCCATTTCTCGGTTTCTTCGGCGATGATTTTTCCGAAATCGGCCGGCGTCCCGCCCATTACCATGCCGCCGAGGTCGGCAAGCCGGGCCCTGATCCTGGGGTTGGCGAGGCCGGCCTTGATCTCCTTGTTGAGCCTCTCGATGATTTCGGGCGGAGTTCCCTTCGGCGCGCCGACGCCAAACCAAGCGCTCGCCTCGTAGCCGGGAACGAAGTCTGCTACAACCGGCACCTCCGGCAACGCCTCCGAACGTGCGGTCGTCGTCACTGCCAAAGCCCGCAACTTACCGGCTTTGATATGCTCGATCGAGGACGGCATGTTGTCGAACGTGATCTGCACCTGTCCGCCCAAGAGATCGGTGAGCATCGGCGCCGAGCCGCGATACGGCACGTGCTGCATGTTCACGCCGGCCATCATCTTGAACAGTTCGCCGGACATATGGACCGAAGTTCCGGTCCCGGATGACGCCATGTTGAGCTTGCCCGGGTTTGCCTTGGCGTAGGCGATCAGCTCGGGAACCGTCTTGGCGGGCACCGCCGGATTGACCTCCATCACATTGGGCACGCGAATGAAGCCGCCGATCGGGGCTATGTCGCGAATGAAGTTGAAATCGAGCTTTTCATAGAGCGTCGTATTGATCGCATTCGCCGGATTGACCAGGAGCAGCGTGTAGCCATCGGGCGCCGCATTCACCACCGCGGCGGTGCCGATATTGTTGCCGGCGCCGGGCCTGTTCTCGATGATGAATTGCTGCCCGAGCCGCTCGGACAGCCATTGGCCCATCAGCCGCGCAACGATGTCGGTTGAGCCGCCGGCGGGGTATCCGACGATCCACTTCACCGGGTGGGAGGGATAATCGAGCGCGGAAGCGTCGGTCAGGCCGGCGACCGAGAGCCACGCCAGACCGAGGGCAAAGCGGCGGGCGAGCTTCATGACAGGCATGCTGAATTGCGACCTCATGGCGTCCCCTCCCAGTTGGTCGCCTGTGCGGACTTCTCTGCCGGCGAGCCTATGGCGGAGATTGCCCGAGACGGTCCGCCGCATCAACCACCTCGCCATGGAGCGTCTTGCCGCCGAACTTTCGACCATATGGTGGGGCAAATCGAGGGTTCAGTGCGGGGAGAAGGGGAATGGCGGCCGTCCTCACCTATGCCGTGGGCGACATCCACGGCAGCTACACCAAACTGGTCAATCTCCTGCGCCATTGCTCGCGGCACTGCGGCGCCCACGCCTCCCGCTTCGTTTTCATCGGTGACTATGTCGACCGCGGCAAGCGCAGCCGCGACGTCCTCAATCTCCTGATCCAGATGCAGAAGGACGCGCCGGGCCAGGTCGTCTGCCTGCGCGGCAATCACGAACAGATGCTGCTCAATGCCGCGAAGAACGTCGATCTGCCGATGTGGCTCGACAACGGCGGTGGGGCGACCTTGCGCAGCTACGGGGTTTCGCGTGCCGACGAGCTTCCCAGCGAGCACCTGGACTGGCTTGCAAGTCTGCCTTTCGCGATCAGCGACGGACGGCGCTTCTTCGTGCATGCCGGAATCATGCCCGGCGTGCCGCTGCACGAGCAGTCCCACGAAGTGTTGCTTTGGATTCGCGAGCCATTCCTGTCCGACCGGCGCGATCACGAACAATACATCGTGCACGGCCATACGCCGACCGAAGCAAGGGTGGTCGATCTGCTGACGAATCGGCTCAATCTCGACAGCGGCGCTTGTTTCGGTGGACCGCTGACTGCCGCCGTGTTCGACGAAAAACGGGTCGGCCCGCTTGATTTCATTACCGATGACGGCACAGTCATGCGCTCCCCGATGCTCTCGGAACTGGATGACTTGCACGCCCTCGCGGCGGCGCGGCGCAGTGGAGCCCGTTAGCGCTGCCGGGGTAGGCGGCGCGATCAACCCGCGCACGCGAAGATCCAAAATCAAAGAGGCCGCAGGATTGCTGCGGCCTCTGCGTCAATTGGGCGTCGGGCTGGAACGGAAGCTCGGCCCGCGTCGCGCTGATCTCAGCTTCTGGAAACGTGGTGGCGCGAATGGCGCCGCGTTACCCGGTGATAGTGATAGACCCGGTGCGGGCGGACAGCCGGCTCGCCATAGTAAGCGGGCCGCGGATCGACGCCGAGGACCCCTTCCACGCCACCGATCACCCCGCCGACCACGCCCCCAACCACAGCTCCTACCGGTCCAGCCGCTTGGTTGCCGACATATGCGCCGTGGGATGCGCCACCCGGCACTCCTTGGGCCTGCGCGCTCGCGCTCAAGCAGAGCGCAACAACGAAAGCGATCGGCATCACAACGTGAAGTTTCATCGTACCTCATTCCCCATGCATGAGCAGAATGCTCGAAGCAACCGACATGCTTCGAGGAAAGCGGCCATTTGGCGGCATCGCGCGGACGAAAGCATGTCGTTGCGCGGGAACTATTTAACGCGTGTTCTCTGGGTGACTGCCGGATACACACTCCGCTGCGCGGAGATCGCCATATGTCTTAAACAAGACTTAAGCCACGCCGGTTGCGCGGCGCGATAATCTCCGAAAATTGGATCGTGGTGTTGCTGCACGCATCAGCGAGCGGCATTCCTCGGTTCGAGGCGGTGCCGCAAGAGGAAGTACCGCAGGCGCCGTTTCATTTGATCGCAGTCAAATTTCTCGGAGGTGTGGGATCTGGAAGCGAATTTCGATCACGTTGAAACATCCCCGAGCGGCGGTTCCGTGAACTGATGCCTTTCGCCGATTAGAAACCCGGTACGAGCGCCCCTGCAACCGCGCAGAGGATCACCACGAGCCAGGGCGGCGTCTGCCACATGAACAGCAGCAGGAATGCTGCGATCGCGAGCGCGAAATCAGCCGCATCAGCGATGCCGCTTGTCCATACCGGCCGATAGAGCGCCGCCAATAGCAATCCGACCACTGCTGCGTTGACACCGCGAAGAACCGCCTGTGCGGTCGCACGACGACGCAGCTCTTCCCAAAACGGCATGGCGCCGATCACCAGAAGGAAGGACGGCAGAAATACCGCCACCAGGCAAATGATTGCGCCAACCCACCCATTCGGCTCGGGTCGCATGACGGCGCCGAGGTAGGCGGCAAATGTAAACAGCGGACCCGGCACCGCTTGAGCGGCGCCGTATCCCGCAAGGAAGGAATCATCTGTGACCCATCCGGGGGGCACCACGGAAGCTTGCAACAGAGGCAGAACGACGTGCCCGCCGCCGAACACCAGAGACCCCGCTCGATAGAAAGCGTCGAATTCCTTGATGCCCTGGAGGGGGGTTAGCGTCGCCAGGATCGGCAGACCGATCAACAGGACAAAGAACAGGATCAGCGACACCGCCCCGGTTGTCCGTCCTACGCTGAGCGGCAAGGCGCTATGGTCATGTTGCGGCTCGCGGGGCAGCACGGCGATGCCCACCACGCCGCCGAACGCAATCGCGCCGATTTGACCCCATGCGGAGGGAATAACGAGTGTGATGATAGCGGCGGCGACGGCTAGGGTCGCGCGCACGCGATCTGGCGCAAGCGTGCGCATCATCCCGAGGACTGCCTGCGCCACGACTGCGACTGCGGCGACCTTCAACCCGCGCAGCCAGCCGGCCCCCGCCACATCGCCAAAAGTGCCCACGCCATAGGCGAATAGAACCATGGCCAGAGCCGAGGGAAGCGTGAAACCGATCCATGCCGACACCGCACCAACGTAACCGGCGCGCAGGAGACCCACCGCAATGCCGACCTGGCTCGACGCGGGGCCGGGCAGGAACTGGCAGAGGGCGACAAGATCGGCATAGCTGCGATCATCGAGCCAGCGCCTGCGCTCGACGAATTCCGCCCGGAAATAGCCGAGATGCGCGACGGGACCGCCGAAAGACGTAAGGCCGAGGCGCAAAAAGACCACAAGGACCTCCGGCCAAGTTCCCCGCGCCGGCAGCGCCGCATCGGTGGAGCTCTCGTCTACTGTCATGGGGTGAAAATGCCTTCTATCAACGCAATGGATCCAAAAACGAATATGCCGATTTTTGGCGCAGCGACAAAGCCCATTCTCTCGATGACGATATCGACGTCCGATATCGAAATGGCGTCTGCGCGGAGACAAAAAAGCCAGTCTTTCGAGAGCGCGGTTCGACCGGCTTGTCACCGGCTTGCGCGCGTCGCCGGTTTCGACCGATGACTCGACTGGGCCTTTCGGCCTTGTCCGGTCAACTCGCGCACCTGCACCCTGGCGATCTTGTTGGCCTCGCGGCCTAAGGCGGTCGCGCGATACATTCGACGGAAGGTGCGCCCCAATCGTTCTTCTCTCGACGTGAGATAACCGCTCCGCTCAAGTGCATGAAGCATCGGATAGAGGGTCCCAGGACTGAGCGTGTAGCCATGGTGGGCAAGCTCGTAAATCATCCACTGCCCGTAAAATTCGTCTTTCGAAGCATGATGCAAAATATGCAGGCGAATGAGGCCTTTGAGCAGATCCTGATGCTTTATCTTCGCCATGACTGCCCCGGGGGTTTCTGATCGCCGCCACGTTATCAACGTTCGGCTCCGGGAACAAAGGCAACTGCTCGTGTTCGAACGCCGACCTTCGCCAACATCGATACGGCATACCATTGGCGCCGCGGGGAGACTGCCATCGGCTCATGCGACACCGCGATCCATCAAATGCGCGAACGCCTATCTGCCCGTGGACAGCAGCCCAGCATATCGACATTCGATATCGATCAGCATAGGTTTCGGCGTCCGTTGCGCTGACGAGCAGGGACAAGCAAAATCTGTCGGTGCAATTCCGGCCTTTTAGGGGAGACAATCGATGCGAACGTACCTGCCGGTCCTCGCAATTCTCATCGCGGCGGGAATCCTCGCCCCGTCGGGAGCGAATGCCCAGACCCCCGCGCCGCCTCAAGCGGCCCCACCGTTCAATCCCAGCTTCGGCGATCTCATGAACACGCTGGTGCAGCCCCGTCACGCCAAGCTCGGCATGATCGGACAGGAGCAAAACTGGGTGCTCGCCGCCTACGAACTTCATCAGCTCAAAGATGCGCTCGCGAATACCGCGAAATGGCGGCCGCGGTTTCGCAATATGCCGGTGCCTGAACTGATGGAGGCCCTGACCGGCGAGCCGGTCAAGGCGCTCGAACAGGCAGTCCAGGCCCGCGATGCACGCCAGTTTGCCGCGGCCTATGATCGCCTGACGGCAGGATGCAATGCCTGTCATACCGCGCTCGGTCACGCGTTTGTCGTCATTCAAGTGCCCGACCAGTCGACTTTTGCAAACCAGAACTTCCACGCCGCGAAGGAATAAGGGGGCTGATTCTCGAATTGGCTCCTTAATGGAGAGCCAACATCATCGTCGCAACGACAAGTGGTGAGCTATACTTGGCCATTCGTTTGCTCCTTCGGGCGCACGGTCCGCCGTAGTTCAGCGGCAGAGGGCGGAGCCCTCGTGGACCCCGCCACCCTTACCGGGTCCGCGGTCCACAGACGCGCCGCGCAGGTACACCGAGGCGATCTTTCGCGTGTTGGTGATGTCATCGAGCGGGTTTGCGTCGAGCACAATGAAGTCCGCGCTCTTGCCCGATTCCAATGTACCCGCGTCAGTCATCCGCAGGAAATCAGCCGAGTTGCGCGTCGCCGCAATGATGACCTGCATCGGCGTCATTCCGGCAATCACCATATCCAACATCTCCTCGTGGGGGCCATACGGCCTGTTGCCGTCGGTGCCGAGCACGAGACGTATGCCTGCCGCGTTCAGCTTGGCGGTATTGCGCGCTTAAATCGCGAAGGCGGCCTGCCGTTGCGGATTGTCCGTGTTGCGCTCCTCGAGCGCCGCCATCTCGGCAGCCGACATGCTCGCGCGCAACCAGCTCAAATCCACCTTTACGCCACGATCCGGCAGGTTCGGGTTGACGACAAGGTTCGCGCGCTGCTTGTAGAGTGCCAGGGCTTCGTCGTCGATATCCTTGTCGCGAACGCTATGCGCGAACGCGTCGACCCCGGCGCGCAGAAGTCCCTTGGCATCTTCAAGTGAGCGCATGTGAGCAGTGACGCGTAGCCCTCGATTATGCGCCTCATTGATGATGGCGCCGTAGACTTCGGGGGTCATCTTCTTGTTCGGCCTCGGCGCCCAATCGTCGACAAAGATCTTCACGATGTCGACCTTCTGCGCCGCGAGCTCTTGCACCGCCTTGCGGCCCTCCGCCTCGGTCGTAATCCAGTAAGGCGCTGTGGAGCAGCCAGGCAAAGGCGAAGTGATCCCGCGTCCGGAGCTGAAATAGCGGGCGCGGCCCGGAACCGTCTCGTCACGCAGGGCGAGCAAATCGGCTGAACTCATCCTGGCCCAGGCTCATGATTGCGCTCACGCCGTAGTAGGCACGCCGCGTCAAATCCACCGCGAGCGCTTCGCGCGTATGACTGGGGTGGACGTGAGTGTCGATAAGCGCCGGCATCACGGTCTTACCGGCAAGGTTCACGCGCGCGGCGCCGGCGGGTACCTGAACGTCAGCGGTCCTGCCGACATGCGTGATCTTTGTGCCCTCTATGATCAATGTGCCATTTTCGATCGGGGCAGTCTCATTGCCGATGATCAGGCGGGCGCCTTCGAACGCCGTGACTACGGTCGCCGGTGTCTGCGCACGCGCGGAAAAAGCAGGTCCCGCAACGATAGCAAGAGCAATGGCGGCAGCGACAGTAACTTCATTCAGTCGCATCAGAGAACCTCCGGCAATATTGCATGAAGGCACTATAGTTCCTTTTGGGGAGAACGCGGAAGTTCGGTGTGCGTAAAGCCCAAAAGCGCGGTGGCGCCGAACGCGGCTTGCCTCTTACCGCGGCGAGAAACTCGTTGCGCGTTAAGTCCGGCCCGAGCGTCCCCGGCGGCACTTCGCGGACCGTGATCATGAAATGTAGTGATGCGGCGCATCGCCCACGGATGGCCTTCCGCCAACGCGGTGACACCGGCAGGAATGTCGTAGGCGAGCTGGTGAGACACACACGCCCCAAATTGCGTCGCCTCCGGATTGAGCATCGGGATCGCGAAGTAGCCGCCAGCGCCGAATGCGTCTCGCTTTTTGCGTTGTCCTGTTGAGGACTGTGCGAGCACCTACGGCAGCCTGAACGCAAGATTATCGTCAAGCTTTCCAGCACTGCCACATGCCGTCGACCCGCCAAGAACATAGAGCACGTTTCCAACCGAGGCCGCGGCAAATCCGTGACGTGCGCTCGGCAGGGCTGCAAGCTTGCGCCATGTGTTAGCCTTCGGATCGAAGGCTTCGTTTTCATCGAAAGATGCGCGGCCTGCACCGGTCGTCTTGCATTCGCCGCCCATGAAAAACAAGAGACCGCGATATTCCGCATAGGCGCTGCTGGAACGCGCCGTGGGCATCGGCGCGGCTGCCGACCACTTGTCGATCTTGGGGTCGTAAATTTCGTTCAAGGAAACCGAGGAGCTCGAGTCGCCCGTGCGGCCTCCGAACAGATAGACCTTGCCGGCTACTACCCACAGGCCGGCATGGTCGCGCGGGGATGGTTGGGGGGTGGCCAATGTCCATTTGTCGGTGGAGGGATCATAAACCTCGTGGGTGGGTAGGGAACTCTCTTCACCCACGAGGCGGCCGCCGAACGCATGGATCTTTCCCCCCACGGCCGTGAGCGAAATCGATGCGCGCGGACTGCTCAGCGAGGCGAGCTTGCGCCAAGTATCAGTTGCCGGATCATAGGAATGCAGGGACGCGGTCGGTAGAGTGTGCTGTCGCCCCGCAAAACCGCCTGCGATATAGATCTTGCCGTCCAGGACCGCGATGCTGTTGTGAGTGCCGCCTTCCGGCATGGGCGTACGCACACGCCAAGTGTCGGTCTTTGGATCGTATTCGTCAGTATCGCCATTGGTATAGCTGTCGAACGGCTTGCCGTCCCGCAGGTCGGTGCGCCCGCCGCCGATCACATAAATCTTCCCGTTGACTGCCGCCGCTTGAAACTCGCTGCGCGCAAAGCGCATGGGGGCTTTCTTCGTCCATGCGCCCATCGCGGTCTCGTCGGCGATGACGTTTTGCGCGGCCAACGCAAAGGAGAATGTCAGAACCACTAACCCAGCCGGTTTGAAGAGTCCCATGCTTTTCTCCCTCTGTTGTTCGCAAGCTCACACCCAAAGGTACAGCGCCGCTCCTGCGTCCACCTCGTTACTTATCTTTGCGTTTGTTTGAAGTATCTCAAGTCCGGCGGCGCCTGATCCTTCTTGGTGGGCATCAACGAGCCATCCGCACTCAAAAAATAGAACTCGCCGCCAATCGAGACGTAATTGTTGCCCTCGACGCAAGAGGTTCAATTCCAATTCGGATACTTTTTCGCGCTATGTCTAAACGTCTTGTCGGCAGTCCAGGGTCGCGTCAAGGCGTGATCGAATACCGTGATGACATCGTGGAGTACGTTTGGGTTGTTCTTGTCGATAAAAAATCTTTCTTTGAAGGTGGACTCATTGTCGAAGTGTAGAGGTAGACCCGTGGCGTCATAGGCGCGAGGTCCCTTGAACGGACCGCGCGTTTCAACCTCGAGAACGTCGTAGACGCCGTCACCATCTTCATCGATCCATTGACCGATCGAATAGCCGTCAAAGGTCGGCTCGATGTCCGTCGGCCAGGGGCGTCCGTCGGTGAAAATTCGGCGAAAATCGGTGCCAAGGGAGATGTAAGTCGTTTCCGGTGTGATGATGTATTCTTGGATCCCTGCGGCCATCATGGTTGGCATGCCGGGCGGAAGGCACTGGGCGTGGCCGGCAAAATTCCCCTGGCCGCCCTTCGCCTGGTCGGCCATGCTTTCTTCGAGAACCTTCTGATACTCCGGTGTCAGCGGCGCCTGCTGCCCAAGTCCAAAGGACTTGTTGGGATCGAACCTCACTCTCTGGCCGCCCAACGCGGGGCTGATAATGTTCCACTGACCCTTCCAGTTAGGATATTTCGCGTCCTCCGCCCACGCGCTGCCGATCGTCAGGATCAGCAGTGCGAACGTGCAGGTCGAGCGTAGATAACACATGATCAGCCTCCCTGATTTTTAGATCAGGCCCAACTGAGGTCCTGTTTCCCAAACGGAAGCGAGCGGATCCGCTTGCCGGTGATCTTGAAAACGGCCTGTGCCATAGCGGGCGCGATCTGCGGGCACGCCTCTTCTCCCACCCCGGAGATCCATTTGTTGGTCTTGAGGAACTGGATGTTGATCTCTGGCGGATAGTCCACCATGCGGGCAACCTGATACGCGTCGAAGTTGCCCTCGACCGTGCGCCCATTCTGGATGGTGATTTCCTGCCACATCGCGTCGCTGAGCGCCCAGGCAATCTGACCTTCGATCTGCTTGCGGACGGAGAGCGGGTTGACCAGCGAGAAGCCCTCGTCGAACACGACATCGACGCGCTCCAGCCGGAGCTGTCCGCTCCGAGTCACTGATACGGTGACAACTTCGGCGCACAAGGTCGTGGCGGTCCTTGTTTGTAACGCGCGCCGACGATCGTCGACCGCGATGCCCCGGGCCCAACCCTGGGGCAGGGATGTGCCCCACCCCGACATCTTGGCCACCATATCGAGCGCCTTGAGCCAGTCGTCGCGGTCGCGGAATTTGGTATTACGCGCAATCAGCTCGCGCCGGTACTCATAGGTGTCCTTGCCGGCGGCGTGCGCCAGTTCGTCGATGAAGCTCTCGAGGTAGAAGACATTTACTCCGCTGCCGGTTGAACGCCGGAACCCCGTCGGAACGTGGCTGTTCTGGGTGTGGACGTCGTAGTAGCGGGTAGGAAAAAAGTACGGGAGTTCGTGCAGGCCGCGTACCGCCTGTTCGGAAACCGGGTTCTTGTGGGTGCCGGAAGGCGTCAGGCTGCGATCATAGCGGTCGCCATTGGTCCGTATGCTGATGGCCAGAGGCCAGCCATCGGCGTCGAGCGCCGCTTCGAACTGGCCGATACCCATCGGGCGATATTTTTCGCCCAGCCGCATGTCCTCTTCACGGGTCCAAAGCAGCTTCACCGGCCTGCCGTTCAGGGTCTTGGCCACGGCCACAGCCTGGCGCACCTGGTCCGAACCGCCGCCGCCGCCATATCCGCCACCGAGGAAGGTGGTGTGAACGAAGACCTTGTCGGGCGTGACGCCGGCCTCGTCGGCTGCCCGCAAGTGCGCGAATTGGGGCGACTGGTCCCCGGTCCACACGTCGACGCGACCAGGAGTCACCATTGCCGTGGCGTTGCCTGGCTCCATGCGGGCATGGGCGAGGAAGGGCACGGTATAGGTCGCCTCGACTACCTTGGCCGCCTTGCGCTTGGCGTCGGCGAAGCTGCCGCCGTCCTCCAGCACGATCGTGCCGGCCTTCTTCATGGTCTCGAAGTCGGCCTTGAACAGTTCGTCACTGTTGCGATGGCCGTTGGGGCCGAAGTCCCATTCGATCGGCATGAGGTCGAGCGCGGTTTTGGCCCGCCACCAGGTGTCGGCCACGACCGCGACCGCAGCGTACCGGTACTCTTTGCCGCTCGTTCCGAAGTCGGCGTCCTTCCGATCTCCCTTGCCTTCGATCATGACGGCCGAGTGCACGCCCGGACGATCTTTGATGGCATTGAAGTCGTAGCTCTTGACCGTGCCGCCGAATACGGGACACGCCTTGACGGCGGCATAGAGCATGCCCGGCAGATCGACATCGATACCGTAGACCGCCTTCCCGGTGACCTTCAGTGGCACATCCCGGTTCTTCTGCTCAGTCCCGATCAACGTGAACTGATCCGGCCCCTTGATCTTGATCTTCGATGGATCGGGCAGCTTGATCTCCGCCGCTCGTGTGGCGAGCGCCCCGTAGGTGGTCCGCCGTCCGGTCGGGGTGTGGGTGATGACGCTGTTCTTCGCCACCAATTCGGAGGCTGGCACCTGCCACATCGCGGCGGCGGCCAGAAGGAGACGTTCGCGCGCTTCCGCGCCCGCCATTTGCAGATAGTAGCGACTCTCTCGGACAGATCCGCTGGAGTTCGTGTCCAGCCGGCGGTAAACGCCGGTGAAGTTTCTCGCCGAGGTCGGTTCGCCGCCGCCGTCGCGGATCCGCGGGTTGCCTCCGCCTGGTACCGGCAAGGTCCACTCGGGAGCATGCTCGACTGCGTTGCGTTGGGGCGATGCGTATTCCGCGCGCACCTTGCTCCAGTCGCATTGCAGCTCCTCGGCCACCATCATGGGGCAGGAGGTGAATACGCCGGTTCCCATCTCGGTCTGCGCGACGCGGATGGTCACCGTGTCGTCCGGTGCGATCGTCAGCCACGCATTGATCTCGGGGACCATGGCCTCCCGATACCAGGGCTGGCCTTCGATCGGCGTTGCCTGTGCGCTCGTGGGCGGCAGGTAGAAGCCGAGAACCATCGCGCCGCCAACCGCCGCCGTGGAGGCCAGGAACGCGCGACGGTTCATGTCGACGTTCGGGCTCGTTTCAATCTTCGCGGTCATCATCGGTCCTCCCCTTCACACCTGCAGCTCGGCGGCGCGATGAATGGCTTGGCGGATGCGCGGGTAGGTTCCGCAGCGACAGATGTTGGTCATCTCGCTGTTGATGTCAGCGTCGGTCGGCTTCGGCTTTTGCTTGAGCAGGGCCACTGCGGCCATGATCTGCCCCGACTGGCAGTATCCGCATTGTGGAACGTCGAACTCGATCCACGCTAATTGGACCGGGTGCGTTCCGTCGGTCGAGAGCCCCTCGATGGTTGTGACGGTCTTGTCGGCCACGGCCGATGCGGGAATGCTGCACGACCTCGTGGCGCGACCATCGATGAGGACGGTGCAGGCGCCGCACTGAGCGATGCCGCAGCCATACTTGGTGCCCGTGAGTTTCAGCGAGTCGCGAAGGACCCATAGCAAGGGGGTCTCCGGCTCCACGTCCGCGGTGTAGGGGCTGCCATTGACGATAAGCGAAATCGACATTCGCCTTCCTCCCTTGTTGCGAACAGACTGCGAGCGCCGCAACTGCTTTTCAGTATTAGAGCGCGTCCCGGCTTTTTTGCGGGTTGATCGATCCACGTTAGACGCCGGGGCGGGGTCTCCTCAAGACCCGCAACTCTCATTTTCGGACGTTCTCAGGCAGGCGGAAGGCGGTTGGTCTCGATATTCATAAGCGCGCGGGCATTTCCGACTGTTCGATGCCAGAGCAAAATCGGGCGCGTGTGGCCGCGGGGTGCCGTCCGGAATGCGGTTGGAATTTGGTGGCGCGATCTCCAGTAACACGAGGCTATCGTTTCAGGCGGCAAGGTCAATTGGCTGACCGATAAAGTGTTCTGCGAGCGTCTGCCAGCCATCAACCCTGCGCATGTTGATCTGACCGGATGCGAGCAACGCCCAGAACAGCATGGCGGCGGTGTCTGCCGACGGCAGCACGGTCTGGGTTTTGATCCTTCGCTTGAACTCTTCGTGCAGCCGCTCGATTGCATTTGTTGTTCGTGCGCTGCGCCACTGGCTCGGCGGCAGACGGGTGAAGGTAAAGAGCCGGTCGCCGGCCTCCTCCAGGCTGTCGGCGACAGCGCGGTGTTTGAGCCGCCACTTGCGGATGAAGGCTTTGCGGCGAGTCTCGATGTCCTCACGCGTCGTCGCATAGATCATGTCGCTGTAGTCGGCGCCGATCTCCTCGTGCAGGCGCTCGGGGGCATGGGCGAGCAGGTTGCGGTGCTTGTGAACTGTGCACCTCTGCACCGGCACGCCATCCCAGACGGTGGCAATCGCCTTGTCGAGCCCCGGCGCGCCGTCGACGATGAGGAACTCGGGCCGCCGCAGACCGCGCTTGATGAGATCGTCGAGGACAGCGCGCCAAGCCTCGGTGCTCTCTCCGCCCATGCTTTTGATTGCAAGCAGCATCTTTTGGCCGTCCGCGCGCACGCCGAGGACAACGAGCAGCGAGATCGAGGTCGCCTTGCGGTCGAGCCGCACGCGCACCACGGTGCCGTCGAGAATAAGCCGCACGATCGGCTCCTCGGCCAGCGAGCGGGCATTCCAGGCGTCCCAGTCGGTCTGCACCTTGCGCCACACCCGGCTCACCGTGTCCTTGCCCACCGCGCCGCCAAACAGCGCCGCGAGCGCCCGGCGTACCCGCCGTGTATTGGTGCCGGCAAGATACGCGCCCGCGATCAGCGCGTCGGCGGCAAGCGTGCGCCGCTGGTAAGCCCGCAGCGCCTTGCTCTTCCACTCCGTCGTCTTGCCGTCGGTGGTGTTCAGCCTGGCGCGCGGCACGGCGATCTCGATCGGACCGAACGTGCCGGTCAGCGACCGCGGCCGGCTCCCGTGGCGGTGGCCGGTAACGTCCGCACTTTCTTCATCGCCGGCCATCTGGCTTCGCCCGTAACGCGGGCGGGCAAGCACAGTGTCGAGCTCGCCGCGGATCAGCTCTTCGATGAACTCACGCGCCCGAGCGCGCACCGCGGTCTCGATCGGATCAAACCAGTTGTCGAAAAGATCAACAGCCATCTCGGCTGTAGGCTGCGAAGAATCAGCCTTCGTGGTATGGCTCATCATGGCGTGGTCTCCAGTCCGACGCTTCAACGCCGGATAATTCGAGGTTGATCACCCCGGAGACTACGCCACCCTCAATTCCTACCAACTCCGCGACGGCACCGGCCGCGGCATTCCTCGGATCTGAGTCAATGTGCCCCGCCGAAGGATGGTTGATAGGCTTGTCACGGACGGAGCGGGGGCAGAGTGCCGGATGCCTTTTTGGAAGGATCGATCTTAAGAAAAGGCCCAAGGTGAAGTTACCGAAACGGCCACTCGGTCTCGATCATACCGGCGTGTTATAAATGGTCGGGTCGCGATCCGACCAACGGTTTAAGACTTGCTCATTTCGGTGATTGTTCGAAATGCTTCAGATCGGGGGCTGGCTGGTTCTTCTTGGTGGGCATCAGATACCCGTCGAGGCTGATGAAATACGTCTCCTTGCCGAGCCAAACATAATGATTTTCGGCAGCGCAATTGGTCTCCACCCAGATCGGCATGGGTAAGCGGTTGTAGTCCCGCGTCACCGTCCACGGCTTTGTATAGGCATGGTCGATCGTCGTGATTTGGTCATGCAGACGGTTGCGATTGGCCGAATCAAGAAAGATGCGCTCCTTGACGACGGTCTGATTGTCGGAATGCAAAGGCAGCCCGCTGGCGTCAAGGATACGCGGGCCCTTGAGGCTGCGGGTCTCCACTTCGAGCGCGCCATAACGGCCCTCGCCGTCCTGGTCCACCCATTTGCCAATCGAATAACCTTCAAAAGTCGGCTTGATTTTCTCGGGCCAGTTACGGCCGTCGGTATAGATGCGGCGGGTCTCGCCTAATTGATCGAAGCGGATGTAGGTGATGTCCGGCGTAATGATGATTTCAAGCGGCTCGTAGGCGATCATCACCCTTGGCATTCCCGACGGAAGGCATACAACCTGCGGATTGTACTCCTGACCGCCGCTATCCGCGTTTGCCAGATTGGCCTCGAACATGGCCTGATACTCCGGCGTGAGCGGAGCCCGCTGCGGCAGGCCGGGTGGCTTGGTCGGATCCCACTGCGCGGCGCCCGGTCTCGCCCACGCTCCCCGAATGTCGGGATACACCGCATCATCAAACGCCTGCGCGCTGGTCACGGCGATTCCAAGACTTGCCACTCCAAGACTTGCCACTCCAAGACTTGCCACCGCCAGCGCGACTGCACCAAGCGAGCTTCGATCACGCATGATGTCCCTCCGCCATTGTAGCATTGAACTCCCGCAACCGCATTCCAGCCTGTTCGCCTATCCAACCCGGCAGCTCTCGAACGTGTGCTTTCCCCGCCACCGACGTCTTCCCCGTTTCATCGTTGCCGCGGCGTGGCGTGTATTCCCCCGGATTGGGCTGCACGAAAGGGCGGCGCAGGCGAAGCAGGGGAAAGTTTGATTTGTGCCGAATGCTATCGGAACTGCAAAGGCAATCCAACACTGCTTATTCACTGTCTTGTGCCTGTCGTCCGCTCATCAGAGGCCGGCCCATACGCGCCACCCATGATGACCGAGTGGCATCATCCCGCTGAAACTCCGATATCCAAATTACTGGAAGCGTCAAACGGCGCATGGCCGATCGGGACGGAAAAGAAGATGACTGTCATGTCAGTCTCGCGGCGATCGAGCGCCACAAATAATTCATTCGTGCCGCGATATCCCAAGATCCATTTGAGATTCCAGTCGAGAACTCTGACCGGTCCACCAATTCTTCGGCGACCATAGTCGGTCCGACGCACCAAATCGCTGTTGTCACCGCAAGGTCTTGAGTTTCTCGCCAAGCGGCCTAGCGAATATTTTGAGTCGAACACTCGTTTCTCGAGCCGGCCGTGTGCTTTCCCAACACTCCGGATCACTTCAAATTGCTGATGACGTTGTGTAAAGGCGAGGATTGGATCCTTATTTCTTCTCGGACTGGCCGCACTTTCGATCCGCTCAATTGGGTGTTCAACAGCTGATCGGAGGAGGGCCGCAAGAAAATCCTGCGCGAAAACGCCGGCGTTGGGGCCGCCGCTCGAGCGCGTTGGAGCCCTTTCCGGTTTCGGCCTCCATGTATTCGCCGATCATCTGATAAACGGCCGCGCCAATGCGGCCGGCAGGCTGCAGCGTCTCGAACCGCCGCGTTTTCTTCCGGCTCGAACTGGGTTATCTTTGTGTCGCCTGCCTCGCGATTTACCAGGAGATCAACCATGCTTCACTGGAGCTCGATCTGCGCGGTTGTCCAGGCCGTAGCGCTGCTGACAACTCTCGGGGGCGCCCAGGCATCCGATGACACGAAATACCCCAACCTCAAGGGTCAGTGGAACCGGTTCGTCGTCCGCGGGGTTCCCGGCCCCCCGTCGTTCGATCAGACGAAAGGTAACGGACTTCGGCAACAAGCTCCGCTCACGCCCGAATATCAAAAAATCCTCGAGGACAGCGTCGCGGACCAGCGAGCGGGCGGGCAGGGCAACAACGTCGAGCATGCCCGGTGTGTCGCAGCCGGCATGCCCTGGATGATGATCGGGTTCCGGCCGTTGGAATTCCTCATCGCACCGGACGTAACTCACATCATCATCGCCGACTACGACCCCTTGCGCCGAATCTATACCGACGGTCGCGACTTTCCCACGAATCAGGAGCCAACCTTTGCGGGTTACTCGATCGGCAAATGGATCGACGAGGATGGGGACGGAAAATATGACGTGCTCGAAGTCGAGACCCGCAATTTCAAGGGCCCTCGCGTGTACGACTCCAGCGGCCTGCCGCTGCATCGCGACAATCAGTCCGTCTTCAAGGAGCGGATTTACCTCGACAAGGCCGATCCGAATATCCTGCATGACGAGATCACGGTGATTGACCATGCCCTGACCCGGCCCTGGACCGTCGACAAGCGATATACCCGCAACGCCGATCCTCTCGCGGAATGGGTTGAATCGGTTTGTATCGAGGTCAACTCGCAAGTCTTCGTCGACAAGGAGCTTTATTACATGAGCGCGGACGGGCATCTGATGCCGACCAGGAAGGGGCAACCGCCGCCCGATACGAGATATTTCGATAAGAAATGACCGGCCCGCGCGTTGCGCGGGACGGCCGCGCCGTACCTGATTTCGAAAAGGGTAGAGCGGCTGGAGCGGACAATCGCGGAGTCCCTGAACGGATTCCGTATCAATCCGCCGTTCCGCGTGGCGTGAGGCGGCGCGCCAGCATGATCATGGGCAGCACCATCACGATTATCAGCGATCCGAGGGCGGCCGACGGCCCCGGCTGGCCGTTCTGGAAGAGCTGCCAGATCAGCACCGACAGCACCAGGTTGTCCTGGCTGGCGAGAACAAACGGGATCGTGAATTCGCGCAAGCCCACGATGAAGATGAGCAGGAAGCTCGCCAACAGGGCCGGAGATAGCAGCGGAAGGACAATCCTGGTCTGCGTCACGAGCCAGGTGGCTCCGGACATCTCTGAGGCTTCTTCCAGTTCGCGATGAATCTGCATGAGGCTCGCACGCGAAATGCGCGTCGCGGTGGCGAGCCGATAGGAATACGCGAGAACCAGAATCCAGACCGTGCCGTAGAGGCCTACCGGTATCGACAGGGACAGCACCATCACCGCGAAGGCGGCGATCACGGCAGGCACGCCGAGCGACATGAACGACAGCACGTCGAGGATTTTCCGGCCCCAAAATCGCGAGCGCGCCACCATCCAGCCAATCAGCGCCCCGACGAAGGTCACGAGCACGGCAGAAGCGGCGGCGACGAGAAGGCTGTTCATCAGCGCGCGCCAGAAGATCGGGTCGGACAAGAACTTGAGATAGGCGGCAACGCTGAGATCGCTCCACGCGGCCTTACCCGGGACCACGTAGCCGAACAGGCTCGTCCAGATCAGTGCCGCGCCCGGCAGTCCGGCGGCAAAGCCGATGTAGAGAGTGAGGAAAGTGAGCGCGAGCCAGCGCCAGCGGCCGAGCGGCAGGCGGCGTGGGCGATAGGCCTTGCCGGTAATGGTGACGAATCTTTCGCTGCGGCGGATCGCGCGATTGTAAAGCAGCAGCACCGCAAGCCCGAGCAGGAGAAACGGAATGGAGATCGCGGCGGCTCCGCCATAGTTGGGCAGCCCGCTGCTCGGGTTGAGCTCGCTGTAGATGCGATAGGCGAAGACATTGATGCGCGCCGGCAGTCCTATGATCAGCGGCAGTTCGAATTGCTCGAACGTCACCAAGGTCGCCAGGATCAGCGGCGCCAGCAAGCCTGGCAACAGCACCGGCAGCGTGATGCGGCGGAAGGTCGTCAGCGGTGATCCGCCGGAGCATTGGCTGGCCTCTTCCAGGGTCGGGTCCATCGAGCGGAGCGTCGCGGTGAGCTGAATAAATACGAACGGCGTGGTTGCGAACGACTGACAGACGATCAGGCCCGCCATGCTGAAGATGTTGAGAGGGCCGTCGCCGCTCCAGCCCGCCAGTGTGCGGATCGCAATGTTGGCCCAGCCGGCATTCGGCCCGAACAGAAGAATCCAGGCGATCGCGAACACCGGCACCGGCACCAGCAGTGGAAACAAAATGAGCGAGAACCAGAGATCGCGGCCGGACAGGTCGGTGCGCTCGACCAGCCAAGCCAGCGCGAACGCAATGACCGTCGTCACCGTCACCGTGCCCGCGACGAAGACCAGCGTGTCCGGCAGGATGCGGCGGTAGAGGATCGGATCGTCGAAAACTTGCCTGATGTTGTCCAAAGTCCATTGCGCACCCGGCTCGAACGGCAGGAAATCGGCCGGCCCGCGGAACGCCGCATAGACCAGGACCAGCAGCGGCACCGCGATCAGGTAGATCGCGAACAGCGCCCCGATCGCGGGAACGATGATGGCGGAAAGATCGGCCGCGGGTCGGAGCACCACCTGAGCGCGGGCCACGGATCGCTTCGCTATTGCGCCTGCCCGGCGATGATGGGCCCGGCTTTGCGGATCGCCTCTTCCCGCTGCGCCATGTTGGTCGGCAGGTCAAACACCGCCTGCATCTGGCCGGCATTGATCCTCCTCGCCACCGCGTCGTCCGACGCCGGCCCGTAATCGATCTGACCGGTGGCCTTGCGGCGTGCCGCTTTTCCCTCCGCGCTTGCGAGATAGCCGGAGAGCAGGCGCGCGGCGTTGGGATGCGGAGCCTTCGCCAGCACCGAGGGGCCGAACTGAACGAACACCACCGGCTCGGGCATGCTGAAGGCGAAGTTGCCACCGTCCATGATCGTGCGCCGATAGCCGGCGTCGATCTCGCCGGCGGCGTAGACGCGCTCGCCGGTCTGCAGGAACGGCTCACGCACGGCCTTGGTCAGAAGAAAATCGGTCTTACCGACCAAATCGCGCGCGAACTGGAATGCGCGCTCCTGGCCCCAGGCGAGCGCCAGTCCGCCGACCAGCCGCGGCAGGAGAAAGAGACTTCCGACCATCTTGCCCTTGTACTTCGGTTCGAGGAGCTGCTCCCACTTCTGCGGCTGATCCTCGGGCTTCACTGCGCCCTTGATGAAGGCGACGATGTAGGCGTCGGTGTTGGAAAAGCCCATGCGGCGGTCGAAAGCGGTGTCGCGCGGCTCGACGCCGAACGCCGGCCAGTCGTTCGCCACCGTCAGATCGCGCTGGATCAGCGGCATGGTCGCGGTAACGGAATTCCAGAACGTGTCCACCTCGTGCCGGCCGGCGCGCGCTTCCGCGATCGCCTTCACCGCGACATCGTTGTCACCAACGAAGTTCACTTTGATGCCGGGGAAGGCTTGGCCGAAGGCGCCCTGGATCCAATCGAGCTGCCGCGCTTGCGGTCCCCAGATCATCACCTGGCCTTCCTTCTTGGCGTTCTCGTAGAGCGCCTTGACCGCGGGCGCGTCCTTCCAATCGGCGGCGGCGGCGCCCGAGATCGTCAGCAGCCAGACGACGGCATTCGCGGCCATGGCGTTAGGCATCTTGCTCTCCCGGTTGCCGATCGTTGTCTTTTACCAATCCACGAAATGCACGACCGTCATGCCCGGGCGTTTCCAGGCTCGACTCGGCATCAATTCGCTTCGCAAAAAGACTTTTTGCGAAGATGATTACTGGGTCAAGCCCGTCAATGACGCAGAATATCTGCGAACGGTCGGTCTTACTCGGCGGCGACGCGCAGGACGCCGGTCGGATTGCTCGACGCCCGGATCTCGTCGGAATAGGCCTGCAGCCAGCCGATGCTCGACGGCCCGATGAAATCGCCGCCGCGCGCACCCTGATAGGTCTCGGGATTGTCGACGCCTGGCGGCGTGATCCCCGCCGCTGCGGCGCGCGCGGCCTGGATCATGCGCCGGCGCGTGCGCCCGATCATCAGATCGCTGACCGCGAGATGCTCGAAGGCGTGATCGACGATCGGGCCCATGCTCTCAGTCATGGCCTGGTCCTGCACGTGGATGCCGTCGATGCCGGAAAAACTCGCGTGGCGCTGCTGCTCGCGGTCGATCAGGTAATCGTTGCCGGCGTTGGAGGCGAGGCGCCAGCGACCGAACCAGCCGGTGTCGTTTGGCATGAATTTCTGCCCGACGCCGGCGCCGGGAATGGGCGTGCCGTCCTTCAGCTGGCGCAGCCCGGGCGTGTTCTTCTTCCACGACACATGCACGAACATGGTGTGATGGTCGTCCATCGGCACCCAGGCGCGCGCGATCACGTGATCGCGGAACTGCCCGTCGGGCGGGATGGTCCAGAACGGGAAGAGGAAGTGCGCGAAGCGCCAGTAAGTCTCGTTCGGCCCGGCCGGCCGATAGGCCGCGTACATACTGCCCCAGTCGGTGTCGGCGACGTGATATTCGGGCGCGCGGTTGATGACCGCGAAGCGGCCGAGATTGTTCTGGTCGGCTTCTTCCGGCTCAACGGCGCCGACATGCAGGAAGCCGAAATGCGAAGTGTCGATGTCGCCTTCGAGGCCCTGCAGCCAATTGCATTGCCGTTGCGCCATGAACAGATTGCGCTCGCCGTCACCGAGCAACACCGGCTCGATCATGGGCAACTGCGGCGGCTCGGCGCGCGCGCCCATGTAGGTCCACACGAGCCCGTTGCGCTCGACGGCGGGATAGGCCTTGGCCTTGATCTTCTGGGGGAAGGCTTGATGCTTGGGGACGTTCGGCATGTCGAGACAATTGCCTCCGACGTCGAACTTCCAGCCGTGATAGGCGCAGCGCAATCCGTCGTGTTCGTTGCGCCCGAAGAACAGCGACGCGCACCGATGCGGGCAGCGATGATCCATCACGCCGACGCGGCCGCCGCTGTCGCGAAAGGCGATCAGCTTCTCGCCGAGCAGCATCAGGCGCACCGGCGCGCCATCGGCGACGAGCTCCGAAGATAGCGCGGCAGGGACCCAGTATTCCCGCATCAGCGCCCCCATCGGCGTACCGGGCCCGACGCGCGTGAGCAATTCGCTTTCGGCCGCGGTGGTCATGGGCGTGCTCTCCTCGATGTACTTCGCGTCTAGTCTAGTTTGCTGGCGGACGCGACGCGGGCGACATCACGCTCCACCGGCAATCTGGCTCAACTGATCGTCGTTTGCCCGATCACTTCGCCGGCGTCTTGAAATATCGCGCGTCCGGCGGGGGCTGGTCCTTCCGTGTCGGCATCAAGAGACCATCCGCGCTGATCAGATAGGCTTCGTTGCCGACGATAACGTGCTCGTTGTTTTCATAGCAGTTGTACTCGGCCCACTCCGCGTTGCGTTTGCGCTTGTAGCTGCGCGTCACCGTCCAAGGGCGCGTGAAGGCATGATCGATTATGGTGATTTCATCGCGAAGCACGTCAGCGTTTTGCTTGTCGAGGGAAACTCGTTCTTTGATGATCGTCTGGTTGTCCGCGTGCAGCGGAATGCCGCTTCCGTCGACAATGCGCGGTCCTTTGAAATTGCGCGTCTCGATCACCAGCGTGTCATACTTGCCGGCCGCGCCTTCGCCTTCCCAATGGCCGATCGAATAGCCGATCCACGTCGGCTCGAGCGAAGTTGGCCAATCGCGACCGTCGGTGAAGATGCGCCGCAGCGGATCCAGGAAATCGAACATCATGTAGGTAACGTTCGGCCTGATGACGATTTCCATGGTCTCATAAACGAGCATGGCGCGCGGCATGCCGGTGTGGTTGCAGCTTATCGTGGGCGTATTGCCGGCCCCGCCTTCTCCACGATTCGCCTCTGCGGCCTTGAGCACCGCCTGATATTCCGGGGTCAGGGGCGCCTCTTGTCCGCTACCCCGTGGTTTGCTCGGATCCCATCGAGTGGTATCCAGATCGGTCCATTGGCCGGACCAATCCGGGTATTTCTCTTGCGCCTGCGCCGACATGTTCAGCGCGCCGAGCGCGGTCACGAGAGCAATCGAAAGGATCGAGCATCGAGCGGTCATGACCCAGCTCCCCTGTGGAATTGCCCATCTGAGTCACGCCGCAACCGGGCTGCTCAAGGTGGCGTTCTTTAGTTTCCCTGAATTTCTTGACTGATCCTGGTTGGATTGTTTGGACGCAACAAAGCTAGCCGATTGCCGCGGCCGGCGCTAGCTGCCGAAGCCGGCGGGTGATCTGTAGTTCCTGAGCGGGTCCCCGATTGCCGCGCTAAGATGGATTGAGTTATGTTGCCTGAAAAGGGCTACCGGGCGGCCACTCGTACCGCCTGCGCAAGGGTCTGCGCCCCGCTGCCTGTCACAAATCAGGGAGGAACAATTGTTCACAAATCTCAGCCGCGTTGCATTTACGTCGATCGTCAGTCTGCTGGCCATGGCGTTGCCTGCGGCAGCCGCCGATGTCACACCGCAACGCCTGCTCAATACAGCCGACGAGCCGCAGAATTGGCTGATGGTGCATCACGACTACAACAACTCCCGACACTCGGCGCTCAAGGAGATAAATCGCGGCACGGTCAAGGACCTGAAACTTAAATTCCTTTTCTCGATCGGTGGACGTTCGACCGGTGGAACCCTGCGGGGAAAGGAGGAATCGACCCCGCTGGTCGACGAGGGTTTCATGTACGTGTCCGACACCTTGGACCGGGTCATGAAATTCGATGTCCGTAGCGGAACCGAGGCGGTGCCGCTCTGGCGATACGACCCGAAAATTACCAAGTCCCGCACCAATCGCGGCATCGCGATGTACGGCAACAAGGTGTTCATCTCTACCAATGATGTACGCATGATCGCGCTCAATCGCGATTCCGGTGAGCTCATTTGGGAAACGCAAGCAACGGCACCGACCGATCCGGCGACTGGTACTCCTTCGCCCAAGACCCAAACCTTCACGGCGGCGCCGCTGGCGATCAAGACCGCCGGCGGAAAGGAGCTTGTCGTGCAGGGTGAAAGCTCCGGCGGCCAGCTCGGCACGCGAAGCTGGGTGGGCGCGTGGGACGTCAACACCGGCAAGCTCGCTTGGCGCACTTTCACCATCCCGGCGCCCGGCGAGCCGGGATCGGAAACCTGGAAGGACAATCACAATGCCTGGCGCGTCGGTGGCGGCGGCGTGTGGCAGACCGCCTCTTATGATCCGGCGACAAACCTCCTGTACTACGGCACGGGCGATGCATATCCGAGCCACGACCCCGAATTCCGGCCGGGCGACAATCTTTTCACCGCCAGCACGATCGCGCTCGACGCCGACACCGGCAAGATCGTGTGGTATTTCCAAGAAACGCCGAACGAGCATTGGGACTTCGATACGCCGAGTCCCAAGATGCTGTACGAGGTGACCATTAACGGCGAGACCCGCAAGGTCGTCGCCAACTTCTCGCGCAATGGCTTCTTCTATACGCTCGATCGCACCAACGGACAGTTCCTGCGGGCCGATCAGTATCAAGAGAAGGTGACCTGGACCAAAGGCATCGACCCGAAGACCGGTAAGCCGGTCGATTACGACCCGCAGCGTGGCGTGCAAGTGTACGCGGGCACGGGTGCGTTACGAGGCAAGCCGGCCCAAGAGGATTGTCCCTGGTGGGGCGGCGCGCCGACCTTCTTCCCGCCCACGCTCGACCAGAGACGCATGATTGCCTACGTCGCCGGCGCAGAGGGATGCGTAACAGGAACTGCTGACAAGACTCCTCTGGATGAGAACAAGGACTATGTTGGTCTGCCCCCGTGCTGCAGCCAGGGAGGCAGAGCGACTGCGCATGGTGCCCTTTGGGCACTCGACGTGCGCACAGGGAAAGTCGTGAACAAGGCTCGATTTCCCACTCCGAATGAGTCGGGAATGCTCAGCACCGATGGCGACTTGTTATTGTCCGGGCACCCCAACGGCCGCCTGATTGCTTACGACGCGGACTCGCTTAAGGAGCTCTGGAGCTTCAGCGTCGGAACGCCAATCACAGCCCCTCCGATGACATATAGCGTCGGAGGCAAGCAATACATCGCAGTCGTGGCCGGCGGCGCGGCCGGGGTCAGAGGCGCCGGTCTCTATCAGCCGACCGCCATTGTTGCAGTCTTCGGCCTGTAGGCGAATTTCTCAGTTTGGCGCTGAGCTCTCGGGATGCCTGGCCTTTGTGCCGGGCATCCTGACTGTGCCGAGAATCGTGGCGCATCCTGACCCGTGGGTCGGAGGAAGCGCTATGGCAGAGATTCTTCCGGCTGAAGGACAGCATTGCGGAGCCTGCACGAAGGATAGGGGCGCGGACGACCGCGCCCCAGGTTTTACCGCTTGGATTGCTCGCTCAAAATGCGGCTGATCATTCAGAGACGTTGTCATAACCGGCGCGCTCGTGGACGAGCGCATTTTCATGGTCGCCGGTCGTCGCCGTCGTGATCGTGACTATCGTCGTCGTTGAAGCTGGAGGATGTCACAACGCCAGTCGCCGCATCGAGGATCAGGCGGCGTGGATGGTCCTGGTGCGACCCAAAGTTGAACATGACCTCGAGTCGTCCCGCCATCGAGTCGAACGAGCCACCGGGCTGGATGCGCTCGCCTGAGAGCCAGTTGTCCTCGATGAAGCGTAGGATCGAAGTCTGGTCCGCTAAAGCATGTTCAACATGATTGCGTTTCGCAAATGGTGAGATGACCAGCAGCGGAAGACGGGTACCGTAGCCGCAACGGCCCCATGCCGCCTGTCCAAAGCCACCCTTGAGGGGCGTTGACGGTGCGCGCGTTCCCTGTTGGAAGCCATTGTTGCACACGCCCGGTGCGTTCAGAGTATCGACGGTGGGATTGAAGGACGGATTCACGATCGGCGGCATCTGATGATCGTACCAGCCGTCGGAATCGTCCCAGGTCACAATGACGGCCGTTTCGCTCCATTCGGGCGACTTCTGCAAGGCGTTGATCGTCCGGACCAGGAAGTGTTGCTCATCGAGCGGGTCCGAATAGCCGGCATGGCCATCCTCAAATGCTGCAGCCTTGAGAAAGCTCACTGCTGGCAAGTTCCCCGCCTTGAGGGCGGCAAAGAAGTCGTTGGTGTCGTACTGGTGATTGGCTGGATCAGGGGTATGAGTATGCGGTATCACGCTATGGCCGATGGCCGCGACTGAGCTTGGACGCGCGTGATTGGAGTTGCGCGTCGACGCGTAGTATTGAAACGGCTGGTGGTGCGGGATGTAGTCGGTGGAATTGAAGGCGAAGGTACCTGGCGCCGTTGGATTGGTCAGGCGCGCGCACCCCGTCGTTCCGTTCGGATTCACGACCGTCAGGTCGAATCCGCCTTCAAACCAGCCCCAGGTGATCCCTTTGGCGTTGAGCAGGTCGCCGATGTTCCGGCCCGTCATCGTAACCTGATCGATGGTGGGGTTCGAGCACACATCGAGCAAGGGATCCGCGTCGCCGATCATGGTGATGTTACTGGGACTGCTGCTGGCGTCGCCAAACGCTTCGTGGGTCGGATGAAGCAGGTGCCCCGATCCGTCGAGAACGTTCAGCATGGCGGCAAAGCCGTTGGATTGTCCCGAGATCAGGTTGATGGCGCCGGGTGAGGAGGGGCCGAACTGGGTCGTGTAGTGGTTATCGTTCAGCGCGTAGTGCTGAGCGTAGTTCCACAAGGCGGTGACGGTGTTGCCGTCGTAATAGCCCATGACCAGCCCCTTGGTGGTGACGGCCGATGGCGGTGCCGCGGGCGGCGGGCCGGCGGTCCCAACCCAGGCGGGAAACCCGTCCATGTTGCCATTGTTGTAGGCACTCTCTTCGGGGCTCTCGTTATGTCCCTGATCGGTAGTCAATGCCTGCGCCGGCGAGAGCCGGAATGGATTCGAAGCGCTGGCGCCGTTCTGCTTGCTGTTGTTGGGTGCGACTGGCGCGTTCGGGTCGTTGTTGGGATTATGATTGATGAGGTCGACGCCGGAAAGCGGCGCGAAGCCGCGTGTCGTATCGAGAGGAGTGAGCAACGTGTTGATGCTCCTTGGCGTGTGCGGCGATGGCTTGAACGGTGTTTCGCCAGGTTTGTTTTGCGCCAACGGATAGGTGCCGAAGTAATGATCGAATGAGACGTTTTCCTGGAAGATTACAACTAGATGTTTGATGGGAGTTGCAGTATGAATTTCGGTCCGGTCATCGCCGTCGTGATCGGCTGCAGCAGCTCCCAAGCTGGCAATTGCAAACGTCGCTGCAAGGCAGCCGAATAGGGACAGTCGATGCTTCATCTTGATCCTCCTGTGACACAGCGGTGGATTGCAATTGAGATCGCGATTGCCGGCCGGTTGCTTGAGACCGTTAATTGGTTTCTCAAGAACCAGAGTGGCAAACGCGGCAATCTATCTTGCGATAGAGCGCATGCTCGCTGACAAGCACCGCTTTTATATCGAGCGCGTGTAACAGTCTGGCGACATCGGTGGACAAAATCTCAAAATCGACTGTGTGAAAAGCGCTCGTTCCTTATGGAGGATCAATGATGAAAGAAAAATTGCGACAGTTCGATGAATGGGTAGCGCGTTCGGTCGGCGCAGGCGATATTTGGCGCCCACAAACGGCCGGTTGATCGCGGGATTGTGGCCGAATGAGATAAACTCTCGCGCATTTCTTCGCTGGGCGGAAGGAAGAAGTGTGAAGACTTCCGGATTGTTCTACTCTATCGCGACGGCAGCGAGACTATGCGCGCGACGGGTGGGCGCGGCGCCAAGGATTTCGTCCCTTGGGCTCGAACTCCGATCGGTAAGCGCGGAGTTTGGTCCTTCGCTTCGAAGTCTGAGGCCTCAAGAAGGCGGCAGCCTGCCTCGGATTCTTATGAGCGGCGGGTTCCTATTGTGGCGGGCAGGCCATGACGAAAGGACTGGTTTGCGTGCCGTCGGAAAGAACCAGCACAACCTGCTGGTCGGCGGCGATACGAATTTCCCTGACTTCAAGATCGGAACGAATGGATTGCGGTTTACCGTATGTCTGGAGCAGTTTCGGATTGATCCTCGTGAGGCGATGATCCGCTGAGTCGAATACGACTGCGTTACAGCCGCCTTGCGAAAAGGTGAGCGCCTTGGGCTCCGACCCGACGCCGATCTCCCTCGCATCGAGATCATCTGCTTTCGTGTTGATGATTCCAACAACGTGTCGCCCGGTTTCTGTAACGTACATCTCGGGTCCCTTTGGATTCTGCGCAAGATCGAAAGGATTGGCATTCGGCGGAAATGGTATTGTTTTTGTTATCTTGTAAGAAGACATGTCAATTACAGACACATTGTTACTGCTGTGGTTCGCGACGTAAATTTTGTTTTCGATTTGCGTCGCTGCCGTCGGCTCTTGCCCCAGCCGGATCTCCCGAAACCCGTCATCACCAATTGAGGTCACATTTGCTGTTCCGGCGTTGTCACGGCCGGCGGACGTTATGACTACGGCATACCCTCCCTCCACGGGATCACCGAGCATCTGAACGAAATCACCTGAGATGGGGGCTCTGGCTAGGCGATCTTGCCCATACAATATTTCACCGTCCTTTGTTGCAACAACAAGACGTCCGTTGCGAAGAACCTTCAGTCGCGTGGGATCTGTTCCGCCGGTATCGATGGTTTTGATGACGCGGAGCATCGTGGGATCGCGGACATCAACCACCGAAATCGTGTGCTCGTCGTAATTCGCTGTGTAGGCAAGTCGGTTCGTGCGATCAACGTCGACATCGACCGGACAACGGCCTACCCCGACGTAGGCCGGCGATCCGAGAAAGCTTCCCGTCACAAACAGTGCGTTTTTACTACATTCGGCGCGGATGACCACAGATCCCATATTTGTTTGAAGAGACACCGTATTCGATTGGCGATCGCCTTTCTGCAAGTCGTCGACCCGCTCGATTACAAGTGAGTCTGGGCTCGTTGCTGCTGCGTTTGGTCCTTGCGTGATCTTAATTTTTCCTGATTGGGCGGCGGGCGGAACTTCAAAGTTAGCCAACTGCCCACTGGGTTTTGGCGGCGAAAGCAGCTTCGTCATCGGAATCTCGTTTGCCGTCTGCGCACCGACGTCGGGCAGGAGTCCATGACCATGGACAACAATTTCATCTCCGATAAAAGCGACGCTGGGTTCGAGGCGCGTAATTGTCGGGAGGAGATTGAAGCCACGTATCCTTGCGGGAGCTTCGCCGGGGCGCACGGCAGGCGTAGTGACGGTCACATCTCCATCCACGGCGGTCTCCGGCACTTCGATCTTGAGGATGGATTGATCGTCATGCTCACCGGCTTCGATGATTCTGGCAGCGGCGCCCCCTATTTCAACGGTATTGTTCAGCTTCTGATCAATATCAAAATTGCGTCCAAAGACCTCGACTACGTCACCAACGCGTGCAATCCGCGGCTTGAAATCAGTTATTTCCGGCGGACCAATGATCTCAATTTTTTGGTCAACCGGAGCTGACCGGCCAACGGGTGTCTTGACGACAACGCTTCCGTCTTCCGGATCGGCGGGCATAAAGAACGTTATCTGTTTTTCCGAAATTTCATCGATCGTCGCTTCCTTTCCCCCCACCAAGACATTAGCTTCCTTGTAGAAACCCTCGCCACGTACCTCAATCCTGCTTCCTTTGAAACTGCCCGTTTTTCTAAAACCCCGCTTTCCCTCCAGGCTGGAGCCATAGACTATTGGTTGGCCGAGAATACGAAATTCCTTCGTTGATCGGCTCTGTCGCCCGCCGGCTTCTACGCTTATCGCGACAGTCTGTCCCTCGGTCGCATCCGCAGGAACGGACGTGGTCAGGCAATTCATCTCGCTGTCGCACTCGTGAGCCAGTGCAGGCGACTTTCCGAATAGTACCAGATTGTTTCTGCCCCCATTTCGACCATCGAAGTTCTTCCCTCGAATGGTGACTGCGGTGCCTGGTCGTCCATAGGGCTTAATGCCGGACGTGGGTTCAACAGTATCCACTTGTGGCGCTCCCAGGACCTCCAGCGTAGCTGTCGAGCGGTTGCGCCATAGGGGTATCGATAGTGGCCCTGTAACCTCAAGCTTGTAGATGCCCTCCGCGACATCACGGGGCATCCGAATGTCCAGCGCATTCTCGTCAGCGCCACGGATCGTGACATCAACGCCGCCGGTCCGGGACTGTTGGGGCACAAGGCGCACAGTCATGAGACTGGGGCGATCATGCGTAAAGCCCGTTCCCTTTACTGTGACATCCTCGGCGGGAAAAGCGGCGTTGGGCGCGAGCGATTCGATATCGATCGAGTCCCAGTAAGAATGGCGCTGCACAAGAAAGTTGATCACAAGCAGGGACGCGCACGCCGTCCACATAAACCATCGTTTCTCCACTTTGGGATAAGATGACTTCAGCTTGCCTTGCGCGAACTTGGCAATCGGCCACGCCAAACTTCCAATTCCAACGAACGCAAACCACGGAGCCGCCCATTCGGGAAAAATGACAGCGGCGACCCCGAAAATGAGAGCAAAACCGCAACCGATAAAAATGTCCTTTGTTTCGACAATAGACTTAGTATCGTTAGACTCAGTATCGTTGTGGCCTTGGTCCGTCATCTCTCCCTCCGTGAACCCCGAAGCCGCCGAGAGTATTACCACAACAATTTCTACTTTAGAATATCCGGTAAGCACTGGCGACGTATCTGACACCCCTCGGCGCAGACGGAGAAGCCGACATGGTCGAAACTCGGAGCAGTAAAATAACGCCTGCCAAATGTGCGTAGGCGATTGGGCACCCTCGCCCCGGAGCTGCGTCCAGGAGCACCTGGTCTCGGGACAGCAAGTCAGTAGCACTGGCAGTGATGCGTTATCCGCTTCAGTCGCGCGTTGAGCGTCACCGTTATACACTTCGACATGGCGCAAGACGCCAATAAATGATCCAGAGCACAACTTACTCAGTGGCTGGGCTGGAGACTGATTGCGTCTCAATGATCGGTGGCAAGCCTAACCAGAAGGAAATGGATTACAAACTGATAGTCATAGCTTCGTAGGATATGGCACATCGGACCAGCATCGGGATAGATAGCAAGAAACGGGTTTGGCCTCAGCCGAAACAACAACGCTTTTAAGCCGCTCCGATGGCTGGGAAACAAGCAAGGATCATTTCTGAGGCGCAGATCCATGCCCTCTGATTTCGCGAACCCGCCGTGCCGCTTGGAATCGCTTGATTGTACCCTTGCCTACGAAGGCCGGATTGCGCATGAACGTACCCGCCGATCCAGCTCGGAAGCCGATCCAGCTCGGAAAAAGACCTCCGCGACGCTTAGGTCGCAGAGGTCTTCGGAAGCGCGACTGCACAAGACAATTTGTCATTCATCAATCGGCTACGGTTCCAGCGGCTCGACCCTGATGAGGGCAGCTCCGTGATTGTTGCCGATCCACAACTGGGAGGGAGTTACGGACTTGTCCACATCCACCCGGCGGATGTTCGTCTTGGACGGGAGGAGATAATCGATGATCTCTCCGGTCTTGGTATTCAATCGCGAAACATGATCGTTACCCATGCCTCCGGTCCAGGCATAGGTGCTGTTGTCGAAGATCGCGTCGTAGGGCATCGAATAGGGCGTCGGAAGCTTCCACTCCTGGAATTTCTCCGTCTTCGAGTCGAACATCCCGATTCTCTGACCGCGATTTTCCGCGTACCATAGGCGATCCTGCTCGTCGAAGTGGCCGCGCCGCGGGCCGGAATTCGCGGTCGGTGTCTGATAGTAGGTGGGCACGAGACTCTTGGCGTCGACCTTGATGATGTAGTCGGCCTCGAGCTCCAGGCCGTAGAAGTTGTTTTTCGAGTCCGCAGCCACGCCGTAGGAGCCGTGATCTTTGGCGCCGGGCGGCTGCATCTTGCGATAATCGATTTCAGTCCACTGACCGGTCGCCATGTCGACCTGATATTCGTTGTCGGCGCCGATCCAGACCTTGCCGTCCACGTGCGTCCGCTCTGGCATGACCATGGCAATCCGCGCGTCATTCCGCTTCAGGAAATCCGGCGCGCCCCAGGATTCGAATTTCTCCGTCTTCGGGTCGAACTTGACGAGCGAGCCTTGCATCATGCTCCCAATCCAAATCATCCCGTCCCGGTCGAATCGAATGTCGAGATTGCCGGCGGGGGCGCCCGGCTTCATGACCGGAACGGGATATTCAGTCGCTTTGCCGGATTTAGGATCGAGCCGCCCCACATATTGCGACCCGAAATCCCCGTACCAAACCATTCCGTGCGCATCCATCTGCGCGTCATGTGGCATGGCGATCGGGCGCGGCAGGTCATATTCGGTGATGATCACGCGCGTCGCTTTGCCTGTAGGCCGCGGATCGGTCTTCAGGGAGTACGCCCGCTCTCCGGCGCTCAAGTTGATTGTGCTGATGTATTGGCCGAGGGCTGCCTGTCCAGCCGTCGGCGCGCCGATACTCCTGCCGAGCTGCGGCTGCGGGTGTGTCGGCATGCTGCCCTGAGCCCAGGTGCTCATGCGCTGGACGACCTGGGCCATCTCTGTTGCATTGTAGCGAGAATTGGCAACGCGTTCGAGCGTGTGGCAGCCAACGCAACGGTAGAGCGCTTCTTTCCGTGCCTGCGTCCCTGTGAAACTTTGCAGCCACTCGCCATTCGACAGCTGATGGGCCAGGTTCTTGGTCTTGATGAGGTTCAAATCGAGAGCAGCCGTCTGCTGCGCCGTCACCTCCACTTGCGCCGAGGCAGGACTCGGCAGCTCATATCCCACGGCCCGGATGGCTACGGAATATTTGCCTGGTTCCAGCCTGTCTTGCGGGAAACTGTACTGACCCTGGGCATTGCTGACGACAGTGATGGTCATCGTGGAGCCCGCCCGCTTCGCGCTGACGAGCACCCCCTCCATCGCGCCTTCCTCCTGCGAGGTCACTTTACCGGCCAGGGCCAACGGAGATGGCGTCTGGGCCCGTATCGGGCCAGCGAACAGTATCACGCCCGCTAAGACTGCACCGGTGAGAATCGATGAGCACGTTCCGTGGATTTGGCTGGACATCTTAAATCCTCCCTCTTCGTTAGCCGGCTTTTCCGACCGAGGTCGCGAGCGCCAGAATAGGCCGTTTCGACTCCATCTCGCAAAGCCGACCAGTTCGAGCGACTTATGTCCGGACGGCCCGCACGCGGAACGGCGCGACGGCATTCAGCATGCGCCGAGTTGCTCAACAAGATCCGGTCTGGCACTCACGAGCGGTGTTCGCTCATCCGACATTCGTTCACGTCGAGTTTTACCGCCCGTGCGCCAAAACAGACCGGCAGCCTTTGCGGTTGAATCGCAGTGTCCTGTTCCATACGCACGGCAGGCCGTATAGTTATTACGCATTGTGGCCGGGAATGTAGCGTCCGCCGCAATCAGGCAAGCGATCTGGAAATGCAGGGAGGATCATCATGTTGAACCGAAGCTCGTCCGCCGCATTTGCAATTGCGCTAGCGGCGGCGGTGACGATAGCAGTCGGCGGCCTTGCCGCGGCCGATGAGGCGAAGTACCCCGACTGGAGGGGGGCGTGGGGGCGATTCATCGTCCGCGGGTTGGGCGGGCAGGCTTCGTTCGACCAGACCAAACCATGGGGACGCGGACAGCAGGCCCCACTCACTGCGGAGTATCAAAAGGTCCTGGAGGATAGTATTGCCGACCAGGCAAACGGCGGCCAGGGCAATTTTGTCGACCACGCCCTATGCCTCCCTGCTGGCATGCCGTTCATGATGGTCGCCACTCGGCCGCTCGAATTCGTCGTTACGCCTGACACCACGTATATTTTGGTCGGCGGCTCGGACCACTATCGTCGAATCTTCACCGACGAACGCGGCTGGCCGCAGAACATCGAGCCTACCTACACCGGCTACTCGATCGGCAGATGGATCGACGAGGACGGCGACGGTCGCTTCGATGTGCTCGAAGTCGAGACGCGCGGTCCATTCAAGGGGCGTCGGACCTACGACGCGACCGGCCTGCCGCTGCACTTCGACAATCAGTCCGTCTTCAAAGAGAGAATCCATCTCGACAAGGCCGATCCGAAACTCCTCCACGACGAAATCACCGTGATCGATCATGCCTTGACGCGGCCTTGGACCGTGGACAAGCGATATGTGCGCAGGCCCAATCCGCATCCCGATTGGGACGAATCCTATTGTACTGAAGGCACGGCGTTGGTCGCCATCGGCAAGGAGATCTATTATCTCAGCGCCGATGGCATGCTGATGCCGGGCCGCAAGGGCCAGCCGGTACCTGACTTGCGATATTTCAATCAGACGCGGAAGTGACGGGTAGACCTGGGGGCATGCCTATTCCGCCGGCGCAGTTTCGCCAGCGGCATGAGGCCGTCGCGCCCATCATGAAGGATGCCTTCGGACGGCCTGTGGCCGGCGCCTTTGTGAGGCCACAAGGCCGAACCCATGCGACGCGGTGCTATGGACAAGGCAATAAATGCTGAGAACTGATGGTGAGGCACGGCAGAAAGAGCAACCTTTCAAACCCGCTCAACTGCAACGGCAAACACATATCCCACGCCGCGCTCCGTCTTTATGACGCACGGTGCGCTGGGGTCGCGTTCGAGTTTGCGCCGCAGACGAAGAATTTGGACGTCGATGCTGCGATCAAAAACATCTTCATGCAAACGCGTCGCCTGCAGCAGGTGCTCGCGGCTGAGCGGGCGTTGCGGCGCATCGAGGAACGCGAGCAACAGGGCGTACTCACCTTTAGTCAAAGGCACTGGAGCGCCGGTGGGGTCGGTGAGCTGCCGGGTCTTGAAGTCGAGCTGCCAGCCGCCAAATCGAAAGCGGCCGCGTTCGGGATCGCGCGCCGGCGCAGTGCGTCCGATATCGAACCGGCGCAATACGGCGCGGACACGCGCGAGCAATTCGCGCAGGTTGAACGGCTTCGTCAGATAATCATCAGCGCCAAGCTCAAGCCCAACGACGCGATCTATGTCGTCGCGCCGATGACCTGTAATGATGATGACCGGCACGTCGGAGCTCGATCGAACCTCCCGTAGCAGATCCAAGCCGTCCTCCTGGCCGAGCCGAAGATCGAGGATCACCAGGCTCACCGCAGTACCGCTGAGTTGACTGACCATCTCTTGGCGGCCGGACGCCACCAGTGTACGGATGTTGTTCTCACCGAAATAATTTACGATCATGCGCTGCAAGGCAGGATCATCCTCCACAACGAGGACGCACAAACGGCGATCCTCGCTCCCGCGAAGGTCCAGTTCATTCAACAATGTCTCGCTCATTCTACCCAGCTCCTGCATCTGCGCCGCCGGCTGCAACCATGTCCACGCCCGGCTGCAGGATGGCGTGTCTCCTGCTGGCGCTTATCTGCATCAACGCCGCCTCGCCGACGGACGCTCAATCACCGACCCTTCAGGCCTCCGTGGGCCAGGAACCAATCACTCCAATACCGGCCGTGCCTGTCCAGGACCCGCGGCGCGTGGCGCTCGGGGAACGATTATTCAGCGACCGGCGCCTGTCTCGGGATAACACACGCAGTTGTTCATCGTGCCACGATATACAAACGAACGGTGCCAGCAGCAATGCCCACGACTTGACGCCCGAGGGGCAGCCGATCGCGCTTAATACGCTAACGATCTTTAATGCAAGCCTGAGCTTTCGCCTCAACTGGGAAGGGAAATTCCGTTCGCTCCAAGACGAAGCCAACCAGACCATCCGTAATCCCGCAATCATGGCGTCGAGTGCGGACGAAATCGTGGGTAAACTGCGCGCCGACCCCGAAGCGGTGAGACAATTCCGCGATGCCTATGGCAGGGAGCCGGACTTTTCCGCCCTCTTGGACGCGATTACCACTTACGAACGATCCCTCGTCACGCCGGGCAGCCGGTTCGACCGCTGGCTCACGGGCGAAACCGGCGCGATTACCTCGGAGGAACTGTCTGGCTATCAGCTGTTCAAATCACTTGGCTGCATCGCTTGCCACCAAGGCGTCAATGTGGGCGGCAACCTCTTTCAGCGGCACGGCATTTTCCACCCATTGGGCTCTCCCGAGCCCGCTTTGGTTCGTGTCCCCAGTCTGCGTAACGTGGCAACCACTCCACCCTATTTCCACGACGGCAGCGCGTCCACGCTGTCGGAGGCGGTCAAGGCGATGGGCAGAGCCCAACTCGATCGCGTACTAACTGATCAGCAAATCGCCGCCATTGTCGCCTTTCTCAACACGCTGACGGGCACCTACCGGGGTCAGGCAGTCAAACCCGCCACCGCCACACCGCGCGCACCCACGGAGCTCCCATGAGGCTCTTACCGGGTACCCTCGGGGTACTACTGCTGCTCGCGCTACTCACTTGGCTGCTACAGCGCGGAATCGATACGAACGCCCCGGCCCACGCGATCGCTCTGCAGGCCTTCGACGATTTCGCGCTTGCCGAGGCTTCTCTTCAACGCGACGCGCTGCAAGCGCGCGCCGGTCTGCTTCGAGATTACGATCCCCTCGACCACGCCTTGGAGGCCATGGAGGACGCGGTCAGTCGGCTCCTTTTCCACGCCCAGACCGAGGGGCTCGACGCGGGGTCCGCCGACCGCCTAGCCGCGACGGTCGCGCTGGAGGAGAAATTGATCGAGCGGTTTAAGAGCAACAATGCGCTCTTGCAGAATTCGCTGTCGTATGTTGGCCTGCTGAGTACGAGTTCAGCGTTCGGCGCCCAGGACGCGGAAGTCTCAACCACTACCGGCGCGTTGGCGGCAGCAATCCTCAATCTGACGCACGACACATCGCCGGAGGCCGTCACGGCGCTCCAGGAACGGATCGACCGGTTTGCGGCGCGATCGCCCACGGTCGAGCCGGACGCGGAAGCTGCGCGCGCCTTGCAAGCGCATGCCCGGCTGCTGCTAGACCTTTTACCCGCCGTCGATGCAACGCTGAAGGCCCTCGTCACCGTGCCAAGCCGCCAGCCGCTCGAAGCGATCCGTGCGCAGGTCGCTGACCGCCGGACCGCAGTCGAAGCGACGGCGCAGCGCTTTCGGCTGTTGCTATATCTCGCCTCGCTGGCGTTGCTCGTGATGCTCGTGCATCTCGGCCTGCGGCTGCGGGCCCGCGCCCTTGCGCTACGACGGAGAGCGGCGTTCGAGCACGTGATAGCAGAGAATTCGACACGCCTGATCAATTGCCCGCCGGCGGAAACCGACACGCGGCTGAAGCAGGTGCTGAGCGAGCTCTGCCGGGCGATCCGCGTCGAACGCGCCTATGTGGTGTTGGGTGAGAACCCAACCCGAGTGCATTCATGGTCCGTTGACGGAAAGCCATATCCACACGGCTGGCCCGATCAGGCGCTCGCACTGTCCGCGCGGCTTGGCACGACAGCAACTGATATCGTCACCGTACCGGATGTCGCCGCTTTGCCGCCCGGTGCAGTAAAGGAGGCGCTCACGGCCGCGGGCGTACAGGGCTGGGCCTGCGTGCCCTTGATCCGAGAGGGGCGGGTACGAGGGATCATGGGGTTCGACGCTTTCCGGCCGGCATGGGACAGTATCTTCCCGCTGCCCGTGGTCCGGCTTGCCGGTGACGCCGTCGCCAATGCCATCGAGCGCGAGTTTCTCGAGCGCGATCGGGCGCGGCTCTCGATGCGGCTAGAACGGGCGCGCCGGATGCAAATGATCGGATCATTAGCAAGCGGGATTGCTCACAACTTCAACAACATCATCAGCGCCATTCTTGGCTATTCGGAGATGGTCGAACCGCAGCTTGCGCCCGGGACCAAGCCAGCGCAGCATATCGACGAGATACGACGCGCCGCGGAGCGTGGCCGCGATCTGATCGACAGCATCCTCACATTCGGGCGGCGGAGTGGCGCACGTGTCCAGCCGGTGCAGGTGCGGGTCTTGTTCGAGGAAGCAGCCTCGCTGCTGCGTGCTTCGCTGCCCTCCGGTATCGAACTCGTCATCGAGGAAGTTCCGGCGGATGTCGCCGTGTCCGGCGAACCGGCGCAGCTACAGCAGGTCATCCTCAACTTATGCACCAACGCCGCGCAAGCAATGCGGGGCACTGGATGTGTCCGCGTAACGGCGGAGCAGAAAGAAGTGGCGGCCTTCCTCCCGCTGAGCCATGGCGAGCTGTCGCCGGGCCGCTACGTATGCCTAGCTGTCGTCGATGCCGGGCGTGGCTTCGACGAAAGTGTGGCACGACGGTTGTTCGAACCATTCTTCACGACCCGACTGGCAGGCACCGGATTGGGCCTCGCCACCGTGCGCGAGGTCATTCGTGACCATGACGGGGCGATGAACGTGCGGAGCAAACTGGGACACGGTAGCCGCTTCGAGGCGTGGCTGCCGGCAGCAGCAGCAGACAGCGCTGCAGATGCCGGTCCAGCGATGCTGCCACTCGGCCGCGGTGAAACGGTGCTTATCGTCGAGAGCGAGCGCGAACAGTTGTTGTGTGACGAGGAGATGCTGGCGGCCCTGGGATATGAGCCGGTGGGATTCGAGCACCCGGCCGATGCAATAGCGGCGTGCCATTCCGAGCCCGCCCGGTTTGATGTCATCCTGGTCAGCCTTCCGTCGCAAACTTCGGGTGGGCTTGACGCGGCGCAAGCGTTACGCGAGATCGCGCCGCGGCAACCTGTGTTGCTTGCCATTGCGCCCACGATCGACGTCAGCGTAGACCTGCTGGCGCAGGCCGGAATTTCCGAGGTGCTGCGCCGGCCCTTGGCCAGCGCCGAACTTGCTGCGGCGCTGGCGCGTTACTGCGCCCGTCCGGCACGTTACAACGGTAACACGATCGCCGATCGCTGAAATACTTCTGTAGCGCCCCGCCGTCTTTCTCCAGGCTTGTCACCACCAACACGGAGTAAAGACGATGAAACGCTATGTGATTGAACGCGATCTTCCCGGCGTTGGCAGCCTGAGTCGCGAGCAGCTCAAGGATGTCGCCGGAACTTCCAACAGCGCGCTCGCACAGCTCGCTGGAAAGGCGCAATGGGTGCAATCATTTGTCGTGGATGACAAGACCTATTGCATTTATCTCGCCGATGACGAGGCCGCGATTCACGCGCACGCCCAGTTGAGTGGATTTCCGGCGAGCAAGGTCACTGAAGTGCGCCGTGTCATCGACCCGACTACCGCAACCTCCTGAATTGAGCGGCGTCACCGTCCGGCGCCGGCACGGTGACGCCCAGTGCTCCAGTCAGGAAGAACGTCCGCGGGACAACGATCGCAGACATCACGCTTGCTATCGGTACCGTCGCCGATGTGAACGCTGCCAGAAGCCTTCAGTGATTCGTTTCTCAATGACAACGGAATCGGCAGCTTTTGTGGTTCACCCTCCGAAAGGGTCACGCCATGACCTCGCCTTGTAAACCCATGCAGGGCGCGAGGCGAAGAGGCCGCTTTTGCAATCACCCATTCGATTAGATGATGACAAATTGTCACGACGCACGCAGAGGCCACGGTGTCAGAGCTGATGCAGCTAACATTATATAGCTAACATTATAGAGCTAATATTATGAAGCTAACATTGTTGTGAAGTCATCTGTTACGACCGTAACGCGATTGCCGATAGCTGAAATGCGTCTGTAGCCAAGTGCTGCGATTTTCCGATTTCTAGGCCGACAAACTATCAACTCGACTGTTTTCAAAGCCAATGCGCATTCGCGCCGAAGCCAACTTTGAGAGGACACGACGATGACTATTGCTGGTACGTTTTCCCCCGACGCGGGTTTGCTGACGGTATTTGGCGACAGTCTCCACAATACCATCACGCTCAACCGCAATGCCGCAGGTAACATCTCCATCAACGGCGGTGCTGTGCCTGTCCAGGGCGGCACCCCGACGGTCGCCAATACCAGTCACATTCAGGTTTTCGGCCAGGCCGGCAATGACATCATCACGCTTGACGAGAGCAATGGCGCCCTGCCCAGCGCCAATCTGTTCGGCGGCGACGGCAATGACACGCTGACCGGCGGCTCGGGCGCCGACCAACTCTTTGGTCAAAGCGGCAACGACATTCTACTCGGAAAAGGCGGCGACGATCTTCTATTCGGCGGCGATGGCAACGACACGCTGACCGGCGGCGCCGGCAACGATCAGGTATTTGGCGAGGCCGGCAACGACCGCATGATCTGGAATCCGGGCGACGGCAGCGATCTGTTCGAAGGCGGAGCCGGCATCGATACCGCGGAAGTCAACGGTGGCAACGGCGCCGAGACGTTCACGATCACCGCCAATGGCGGACGCGTGCGCCTCGATCGCGTCGATGTGGCTCCGTTCACGCTCGATATCGGCACGACCGAAAACCTCGTGCTCAACGCGAACGGTGGCGACGACGTGATCGTTGCGGGCAACGGCCTTTCCAGCCTCATCAGCCTGACCATCGACGGCGGCGCTGGCAACGACACGATCATCGGCGGCGATGGCAACGACACGCTGATCGGCGGTGACGGCAATGACACCATCACCGGCGGCCGCGGCAACGATGTTGGAATCTTGGGCGCCGGCGACGACACGTTCATCTGGAATCCGGGCGACGGCAGCGATGTGGTCGAGGGCCAGGCGGGGAACGATACGCTGCTCTTCAACGGCTCCAACGCTAACGAGCACATCAGCATCACGGCCAACGGCCAGCGGGTATTGCTGTCCCGCGATGTCGGTGCCGTCAACATGGACGTCAACGGCGTGGAGACCATTCATGTCAACGCCATCGGCGGCGCCGACAACATCACCATCGGCGATCTCACCGGGACCGGCGTGACGCACGTGGCGCTCGATCTGGCTGGCGTTGCCGGCAGCGGGACCGGCGATGGTCAGGTCGACACCGTGACGATCAATGCCACCAACGGTAGCAACCAGATCACCATCTCATCCGCCGGCTCCAGCGTTTCCGTCAGCGGTCTGAAGGAACTGGTGACAATCGATGGCGTCGAAGCGACCGATCAGCTCGTCATTAACGGCTTGTCCGGCAATGACACGATCAATGCCACTGCGCTCGCGACCATGTCGCTGACCATTGATGGCGGCGCTGGCAATGACACGATCATCGGTAGCCAGGGCAGCGACACTCTTATCGGCGGCGACGGCAACGACACCATCACCGGCGGCCGGGGCAATGACGTGGCCTTTCTGGGGGCCGGCAACGACAAGTTCATCTGGAATCCCGGCGACGGCAGCGACGTCGTTGAGGGCCAGGACGGTAATGACACGTTGCAGTTCAACGGCTCCAATGCCAACGAGAACATCAGCATTTCGGCCAACGGCCAGCGCGTGGAGCTGTTTCGCGACGTCGGCGCTGTCACGATGGACCTCAACGGCATCGAGACCATCAACGTCGCTGCTCTCGGCGGCGCCGACACGATCACCGTCGGTGATCTCAGCGGCACCGGGGTGACCCGGGTCAATATCGACCTCGGCTTTAACGGCGCGGGCGACGGTCAGGCTGACACTGTGTTCGTCAATGGGACGAACGGCGACGATCACGTCTCCGTTTTCGGCAGCGCGGGAGGCACCCTCACGGTGCTTGGCCTCGCGGCCGACGTCGTGATCCAGCATGTCGAGGGAGCCAATGATCAACTGATCCTGAATGCTCTCGGCGGTAACGATAGCGTCGACGCCAGCCATGTCGCGGATGGTCAGGTGCAGCTCACAATCAACGGTGGGGCCGGCAACGACACCCTCATCGGCAGCGCTGGCAATGACTTGATCAATGGCGGTACTGGCAATGACGCCGCCTTCATGGGCGCCGGCAATGACACCTTCGTCTGGAACCCCGGCGATGGTAGCGACACGGTCGAAGGCCAGGCCGGCGCCGACACGCTGCTCTTCAACGGCTCCAACGCCAATGAGAACATCACCCTCTCGGCCAACGGCCAGCGTGCCCTGCTGGCCCGCGACGTCGGCGCAGTCAACATGGACTTGCACGGCGTCGAGACCGTCGACGTCAACGCCATCGGCGGTACCGACACCATTGTGGTGAACGACATGACCGGTACCGACGTGAAGCAAGTCAATATCGACCTCGCCGCGATCCCCGGCGGCACGGTCGGCGACAATCAGGCCGACACGGTCGTGATCAACGGTACCAATGGCAACGACGTGATCTCGCTCTCGATCCAGAATGGAGCGCTCGTCGTCAGCGGCCTTGCGAGCGGCGTTGTAGTCGAGCACTTCGATCTCAACGACACCATCCGCATTGCCGGCCTGGGCGGTGACGATGTGATCAATGCCTCTGCAATTGGGACCAACGGGCCCAAGCTGATCATCGACGGTGGCGACGGTGCTGACGTGCTGATCGGCAGCCATGGCAACGATGAGATACACGGTGGCGCCGGAGACGATGTGCTGCTCGGAAATGGCGGCATTGACATCTTGGACGGTGGCCCGGGAGACAACATCCTGATCAACGGCCTCACGGCAGGGCCCGGCGCTACCGCACTGGCCCACGGCAACGCGGTCGCTCTCGCACATCTGGACCTCTTGGTCGCCTGACCAGCCCCGAGTGGTCCAGATCAGCCGCGGGGCGAAGGCCACCCGCCCCGCGGCAACCTTCAAAATCACTGCAAACGTTTGCGATGTACGAGAACATTTTCCGTCGAACTGGAGGGCAACGTGTTTCACACCCCTGCAACTTTGCGCTCAACTCCTCCGGATTTGGCTGCCGCGCTCAAGGAATGCCGAAGGGCGTTCCTGAGCGTGGCTTTTTTTTCCGGCGTGGTGAACATGCTCATGCTCGCTGGCCCGCTCTACATGCTCCAGGTCTATGACCGCGTGCTGGCAAGCCGCAGCGTGCCGACACTGGTTGCGCTGTCGTTATTGCTGGTGTTGGCCTATGCCTTCCAGGGCGGGCTCGACGTCATTCGCGCGCGGCTGGTGGTGCGCATAGCCTCGCTGCTCGATCTGCACCTCGACCGATCCGTGCACGAGGCGGTGATCCGGCTCGCAAACCAAAATCGCAATGCGGTCGAGGCGCATCAGCCGGTGCGCGACCTTGACCAGATCCGCGCGTTCTTCACTGGTCCCGGACCGATCGCCATCGTTGATTTGCCGTGGGCGCCGTTTTTTCTCGCAATCTGTTTCCTGATCCATCCCTGGCTCGGCGCTGCCGCGCTGGCGGGTGCGGCCATCCTCTTGGCGTTGACGATCCTCACTCAACGGTACAGCCGCGAGCCGGCGCTCGCCATGACACAGAGTGCCGGCGCGCGCTCCGCCGCCATCGAGTTGACGCGGCGCAACAGCGAAACGGTCGTTGCCATGGGCATGACCGCGACGTTGGCGCAGCGCTGGCAGCAGGTGAACGGCCGCTATCTGTCGGCCTCGGCAACGGCCTCCGACGTCATTGGCTTGTTTGGCAGCACGTCCCGGATGATGCGGATATTGCTGCAGTCGGCGATGCTTGGGATCGGCGCCTATCTTGTGATCCAGCAAGAGCTCACCGCCGGTGCCATGATCGCGGCGTCGATCATGATGGGGCGCGCGCTGGCCCCGATCGAGATCGCGATTGCCAATTGGCGCTCATTGACCGCCGCGCGCCAATCGCTGCTGCGACTCTCCAACACGCTGATGCGGCTGCCTGCACAGGGTGCCCGCATCGACCTGCCCAATCCGGTGCGTAGCTTCGACGTCGAGCATGTGGCGGTGGCGGCACCAGGCCGCAGTACAACGATCCTGGCCGACATCCATTTCGGGCTCGTGGCGGGCGAGGCGCTGGCCATTGTCGGGCCGAGTGGCGCCGGCAAGACTTCTCTCGTGCGGACCTTGACCGGCGTCTGGGCTCCCGGTCGCGGCGAGATCAGGCTCGATGGCGCCGCACTCGACCAATGGAACCAGGACGCGCTCGGCCGGCACGTCGGCTACGTCGCCCAGCATATCGAGTTCTTCGATGGCACCATCGCGGAAAACATCGCGCGCATGAGTTTTTCGCCCGATGCCGACGCGGTGTTGGCGGCCGGCCGGGCTGCGGGGGCACATGAGATGATCCTGCGACTCCCCGGAGGCTACGATAGCCGCGTCGGGGACATGAGTACGGTGCTTTCCGCTGGACAGCGCCAGCGCATCGCGCTCGCGCGGGCTCTCTATGGCGATCCGTTCCTGGTCGTGCTCGACGAGCCCAACGCCAATCTCGACAGTGAGGGCGAAGCCGTCCTGCACAGTGTGCTTCAGGAGCTGAAGGCGCGCGGTGCGATCGTGATCATCATCTCGCATCGGCCATCGGCACTCGACCAGTGCGACAAAGTCCTGGTCCTGAGCAATGGTGCGCAACAGGCGATCGGCCCGCGGGATGCCCTTCTGCGCAAGGGCCCGGCACGCCAGTCACGGCCTGCGGCCGTCGGCAATCTCGCGCTCCTGCGCCAAGATGACAAGGACATCGCATCATGACTGTTGTTGCGGACATGGCTTCGAAAAGGCGCGCGAAACCCGGCGCGAACGCGAGCGAATATGGCCGGCGCGCGATTCGGAAACTGAATGTCGTCGGATTGGCGATGGTGGTGGCGTTCGTCGGCGGCGTCGGATACTGGGCGACAACCAGCGAACTCGCGGGCGCCGTGATCGCGCCCGGCTCGGTGATCGTCGAGTTCGAGCGTCAAGAAGGTCCAGCATCCGACCGGCGGCGTGGTCAAGGAAATCCTTGTCAAGGAAGGCAGTGTCGTCGAAGAAGGGCAGGTTGTGGTCCGCCTCGACGATACTGTGACGCGCGCCACGCTCGGCGTCGTGCGCTCTCAGCTCGACGAGAACAACGCACGACAGGCACGGCTGCTGGCTGAGCGCGAAGGCACCGACGCCGTTACCGTTCCAGCGGAGCTCGCTGCGCGCAAGAGCGAAGCGACGGTCGCCACCGCGATCAACGGCGAGGAGAAGCTCTTCGAATTGCGCAAAGCCGCTCGTGCCGGTCAGCGTGCCCAACTGCGTGAGCGCATCTCGCAAAGCAACGAGGAAGTCGTCGGGCTTGCCGCCCAGTTCCAGGCCAAGGAGAACGAGATCAAGCTCATCGCCGAGGAACTCGTCGGCGTCACCGATCTCTACAAGAAGAATCTGGTGAGCATCTCCCGCTTCATGCAGCTCCAACGCGAGCAGACGCGGCTCGACGGCGAGCGCGGCCAATTCATCGCGGACATCGCGCGCGCCCGCGCCAAGATCAGCGAGACCGAGTTGCAGATCATCCAACTCGATCAGGACTTTCGCACCGAGGTGCTCAAGGACCTGCGCGAAACGCAGGGCAAGATCGCCGAACTGGTCGAGCGCATGGTGGCGGCTGAGGATCAGCTCAAGCGGATCGACATCCGCTCTCCGCGTTCGGGGATCGTCAATTCGCTTACGATTTACACCGTTGGCGGCGTGATAGGAAATGGTGAAACCATCATGCAGATCGTGCCCCAGGGCGACGAATTGATCGTCGAAGCGAAGGTGGCACCACAGGACGTCGATCAGATCGGAGTTGGGGCACCCGTGGCGATCCGAATCATGGCGGGCGATCAGCGCGCGACGCCCGAGCTCAACGGCGCCCTGACTTATGTCTCCGCCGATCTCACCCGAGACCAGCCGAGCGCGGTCGCGCCGGCGCAGCCCTACTACTTGATCCATGCGTCGCTGTCCGAGGCAGAGGCCGGACGCCTTGGTGAACTCCGGCTCGTTCCCGGCATGCCGGCGGAGGTGTTCGTTCAAACCTATGCGCGCACGCCGCTGCAGTATCTCATCAAGCCGCTGCGCGACCAGATTGCCCGCACTTTCCGCGAGCGGTGACAGCGGCGTCCCGCCTGTGTGACCCGATTCACGCCCGCTGAAATACTTGTGCGGCAGGCCCGACAAAGCGCCTTCAATCGGAAAGTACCGCCTTCAACACGCGAGCGCGATAGCCACTTGCTTTCTGCGTGCAGCGCCCCCCTAATCGCAGCATGCTTCCCGCTCGCACCATGTTTGAGAAAATCTGGGACCGCCATGTTGTCGCAACGGCAGAAGGCGGAGAAACCCTGCTCTATATCGACCGCTGTTTTATTCATGAGGGTTCCCGTCACGCCTTCCAGATGCTGCAGGAGCGGGGGATCCCGGTCGCGCGTCCGAAGCAGGTCGTTGCTTGCTCCGATCACTACGTTCCAACAAAAAATCGCGCGTTGGGGCTTTCTGCGATCGCCGACGACAAGATACGCGGAATGGTGGAACTCCTGGAAACAAATACCGCCGAGCACGGCATCCTGCTTTTCGGAATGCGCGACGCGCGGCAGGGGATCCTGCACGTTGTCGGTCCGGAGCAGGGGATCACTCAGCCAGGCATGGTGATCGTGGGTGGCGACTCGCACACGTCCACTCACGGTGCCCTCGGGAATCTGTCTTTCGGCATCGGCGCATCGGAAGTCTTTCATACGATTGCGACACAGACCTTATGGCAACGGCGGCCCAAGACGATGTGCATCCGCATCGACGGCCCGCTGGGATTTGGGGTCGGCGCCAAGGACGTCATTCTGGCGATCATTGGCCGGATCGGAATTGGCGGCGCAACCGGGCATATCATCGAATATGCGGGATCGACGATCCGTGCCATGTCGATGGAACAGCGCATGACCATTTGCAACATGTCGATTGAAGCCGGGGCACGCGCCGGCATGATCTCGCCCGATGCAACCACGTTCTCCTACCTGGAGGGCCGGCCGTTCGCCCCGAAGGATAACGACTGGGAGAGTGCGCTGAAGTTCTGGGAGGGCCTTCCGTCTGATCCCGACTCGTCGTTCGATCGAACCATCGATCTCGATGCGCGCGACATTGCGCCGATGGTGACGTGGGGTACCAATCCCGAGCATGCCCTGCCGATTACCGGGTTCGTGCCTGATCCGGCCGCGGAAATGTCGGACAAGCGGGCCGAGATCGAAACTGCGCTTGCCTACATGGGCATCGAGCCGGGCACGCGCTTGATCGATATTCCGGTCGACCGCGTCTTCATCGGATCCTGCACCAACGCACGGATCGAGGATTTGCGTACCGCCGCCGATGTGGCCCGGCTGGGAAGGGCTGTCGTCCCGGCCGTTGTTGTTCCGGGCTCCACGCCGGTGAAACGCCAGGCTGAATCGGAAGGCCTCGATCGCATCTTCGAGTCCGCCGGTTTCGAATGGCGCGATGCCGGCTGCTCGCTATGCACGGCGCTCAACGGCGATGCGCTGGCACCGGGCGAGCGCTGCGCTTCCACCTCCAACCGAAACTTTCGCGGCCGCCAGGGCCCGAACGGCCGCACCCATCTGATGGGCCCGGCCATGGCGGTCGCAGCAGCGCTGACCGGCAAGCTGACGGATGTCCGCACGCTCTTGCGGCGAGGTTGACGATGGAACCGTTTCGCGTGCTCGAAGCCGTCGCAGTACCGATCGACGAGGTCAACGTCGACACCAACCAGCTTTGTCCGACTCGCTTCAACAAGGTGCCACGCGGTCCAGCTTATGAGCGCGTTCTGTTTCACGACCGTCGGTTCAATGCGGACGGCAACGAGAACCCTGGCTTCATTCTCAACCGGGAACCTTATCGTCACGCCCGGATCATCGTCGCGGAGCGTAACTTTGGTTGTGGATCATCACGGGAAAGCGCGGTCTACGCGCTGCAGGCGTTCGGCGTGCGCTCGGTGATAGCTCCGAGCTTTGGCGATATTTTCGCCAGCAATTGCCTGAAGAACGGCCTCCTGCCCGTCCGCGTGCCGGCGGAGGACGTCGCCGGCATCCGCCGGCAGCTTCACGCGAATATCGGCGCAACCGTCAAAGTGGACCTGGCGCAGCAGACCGTGACCGGCCCAGACGGCGGGGAGCACACGTTTGACATTCATCCGTTGCAAAAACGCTGCCTGCTCGAAGGCCTTGACGACGTCGCCCTGACGCAGCGATACGGCACCGAGTTCGAGACGTTCGAAACCAGCCATCACGCGGCGATGCCCTGGCTCTTCCGATAAGGCGAGATCACTCCTTCACGCCGGAGATCGTGCGCGCCCGCTCGATGACGGATGGTGGGTAGGACACCACTTTACGAATGATGGCCTGCACCTCGGGACCTGGTGTGGGCTTGATGACAATGTTGCGCTTTGCTGCGTCATCCAGAAAGCTCTGATCCTTGACCATCGCTTCGAATGCGGTTCGCAGCGTTGCCACGCGTTCAGCCGGGACGCCGGGTGGCGCGAACAGCGCGCGGCCGATCTGCGATCCTGACGACATGAATTCGAGGACCTGCCGGTCCTCATCCGTCTTAGCAAGCTCCAGCATCAGCGGGACGTCCGGAAGGTCGGCCTCCTTCTTGAGCCCGACCTGGACGAGCGGAATGATCCGCCCTTCCTTGATCCAATCGGCTCGACGCGCCTTCCAACTGACCCAGGTAGCTGATTGCGCCTGAACCTCTCCGCGCTCCATCGCAAGGGTGATGTCGGTCGAGCCACGGTAGCCGGTGACGATTTTGATGTTGGCCCCGAGGATATCCTTCAACAGTGCGGGATGGATATAGGTCTGTGAGCCCTTCCCGGACGCGCCGACGATGATGGATTTGCTTTTCAAATCCGCAAAATTACGAACCCCCGCGTCAGCGCGGACCATCACGACCGGGTTGTCTGTGACGAACGAGCCGATCACCGACATTTTCGAAAGATCATATCTGACAGAATGCGGCTGCAGCATCTGTGTCGCGGCGGCAAGATCAAGCAGGATCGCCAGCGTGGTGCCATCCTTGGGCGCAACGTTCGCGAGATAGTCCGAGGCCTTGATGCCGCCCGCCCCAGTCATCGTCTGCACGAGCACCGTCGGATTCCCTGGAAGCCGCTTGCGCAGATACTCGCCCGCAAGCTGTCCGTAGAGGGAATAGGCGCCACCTTCCCCAGAGCCAATCAAGATGTTGATTGTCTTGCCGGAAAAGAACTCTGCGGGCGATTGGGCGCGGGCCGCAACCGAAGTGATCACCGCGAGCACCGAAAGAAGCACAGTACACAAACGTTTCGCGCCCATCTCTTCTCCGTTCCTTAATTTGCAAAACCTGCCCCCGGAGCACCGACCCGCTCGGCGAAGCGTCGTTTTCCCTCGCTTTCCCTCGCTGCGGCACCGCTGAAAGGCAGATAATGTACCTTGGTGTCAGGGTTTTGGCGCTGCCGATGCCGCTCCGGTCCAGGTCTTGTAGTCTTCGTCCGACACTGTCGGTAGCTTCTTCAAGAAAGCGGTGATCGACCAGATGTCCTGATCCGGCATTTCACCGAAACCCGGCATGCCGGTCATATTGATTCCGTTCTTGATCACCCAGAAGAGCTGCGCCGGCGTACGCTCGTTCACGACTTCCTTGAGATCGGGCGGATCAGGCCGCAGGCCCTCCGAAAATTTTGCCCATTCGACGCCCGGGCCACCGTGGCAGTTCGTGCACCCTCGTTCCGAGAACGCGCGCGCTCCAGCGTGCTCTGTTGCCGGATCGGCGAGCGTGGTTGGTGGCACGTCCGTCGCATGGCGGCTAATGGAGGCCATCCGCACCTTCACAAGCGCCCAGTGCACGATCGCCGGCTCTTCGGCGGTGGTGGCCACGCTGTAATGGCCGCCGAAGAAGAAGACGGCGGCGCCGATCCCGACGAGAATCGCGAGGACGCCGATCAACGCCAGAAACTTAAGCATGGACAAAATCTCCGATGGGGGCGGGTGGGCGGGGAATGGTACCCCAAGCTTCGGGCGCGGCAAGCACCGACATGGCGTCAGGCTCAGCGTTTCGGAAGTAAACGCATTACCGCTTTTCAGCGATGTCTGACGGCTCGAGCGTGCGATCTGCACGCATCTATCGATTACTTAAATAGGGTTGCCGCGGCAAGCGCGTCTCCTTCAATGTCGTCGTCGCAATGATCTGCAGACGTTTCGCAATGGGGGCCGGAAGAGATCAGCTATCCCGCATTGCGTTGGAGGACAACCTCGACCCCCGATTGGTCAAGCGGGGTGGCGCCTAACCTGAGAAGGAGGTCGACCGTGTCCTGCCGGAGTATCCGCGGGATCTGAAGAACCTTGCTCCCGATACCCTTGGTGATGATGGTGTACGAAATGCTCAAGGGCGTCTGCCCGAAGCTGTCTTTGGCATCAAGCTTCGCGCCCTTGGCCACCAAGAACTCAATGACGTCGTTCAGTCCCTGATAGGCGGCCCCGTGCAGCGGCGTCCAGCCGAACTGTCCGACGCCATTCACGTCGGCGCCCCGTTCCACGAGGAATTTGACCGTCTGGATCGCCGTGGCCCGTTCTTTAGCCGACCTTGGCCTCACGACGTCCGTGCCGCCGCCGGCCGCCAGCATCAGAGGTGTCGTATTCTTCTCAGTGGGAATGAGCGGATCAGCCCCGCCCTCCACCAGCGCTTTGACCGCTTCAAGATTATTGATTTCCGCCGCCAGCAAGAGTGGCGTGGCGCCTTGCAGAGAAACGCCGTTCACGGTGGTGGAGGGCTTTTCCTGTTTGAGCCGGACATTCGGCTTTGCGCTGTGTGCGAGCAGCACCTTGACGATTCGCACTGCGCTCTTATCCCGCGCGGCGCGATGCAGAGATGTGTAGCCGTTCGCATCCACGGCGTTGGGATCGGCGTCCTTGTCGAGCAGCAGCGCCGCAACGTCGGCGTGCCCCATCGCGCTCGCGATGATCAAGGGTGTGAGCCCCGTTCTCGGCATGACGTCATTCGGGTTTGCGCCGGCACCGAGCAGAATGCGCGCGTAGTTCGCATCGCTCTGCTGAGCGGCGAACATCAACGCGGTCGATCCTCTTTTTGATTGGGCGCGAATATCGGCGCCGCCGCGCACCAGTTCCTCCGTCACCGCCGCGTGACGTTCCGATATCGCCCACATCAGGGCGGTTTGTCCGCCGTTGACTTCCTGCACGTTGGGATTTGCGCCGCCTGCCAGCAGCGCGCGCAACGTTTCGAGATTGCCCCGGCGGGCCGCCTCCATGAGCGGCGTTTCGCCCGACAGCAGGTGTGCATTGGCATCGGCCCCAGCGGCCAGCAGCCTCACGGTCATCGCCGGATCTGCGTTGCCCGCGGCCGCATAAAGCGCCGTGGCACCGTATTCGTTGGCGCCCTTCGCGTCTGCGCCGGCGCGAAGGAGAAGATCGGCCATCGGTACGTCGCTGCGGGAGGCCGCCCAGATCAACGCATCCGTGCCTTCGGCCCCGGCGAGATCTTCCTCCCCGCGGTTGCTCAACAGCGACTGCACGGCCTCCCGGTTTCCTTGCTTGGCGGCCTCCACCAGCGACAGATTGCCGGACTCGGCGGCCAGCGCGGCGCCTGCGAAGAGCGGCACGCTCAGCAGTCCCGCCAGGATCGTTGCCCTGATGTTCATCGTCGTGCCCTCACTTAAGAACGCTCGTCCGATTCCGGAATCGGACGGCGCTCCGCTTCTTCCATGGTCGCATTTTCTTACGAAGAACCGGCGTCCATTTTTCCGGAAAATGTTCTAAGCGGACGGCAGTTCAAGCCGTCCCGTGCTGTCGCCGAGGCTTTCCACGTGGGGAACGTTTGCTCTGTCCAGCATGGTGAGGAAGAGATTGTTCATCGGCGTGCCGCGAGGATAGCGGACATGCCGTCCGCCCTTGATCCCGGCAGCAGCGCCGCCGAACAGCAGGGTCGGCAGGTCCGTATAGAGGTGCAGGTTGCCGTCGCTCAGCGCACCGCCGTAGAGAACCAGCGCATTATCCAGGAGCGAGCCGTTGCCGTCCGGCGTGGAGCGCAGCTTGTCGAGATAGTACGCCAGCAGCTTCATATGGAAGATGTTGATCTGAATGACCTTCGCGATCTTGGTGGCATCGCCCGAGTGATGCGTCACGGAATGATGGGCATCGCCAAAACCAACCTCGGGATAGGCGCGGCCCCCCATCTCGTGGCCGATCTGGAACGAGCAGACGCGCGTCATGTCGGTCTGCCAGGCGAGGACCATGAGATCGGTCATCAATTTGTAGAATTCCGAGAACTGCGGGGGAGCGCCGACGGGGCCCGCCATCTCCGGCAGGTCGTGGCCGCTCTGCGCCTCCGCGAGCTGGATGCGCCGCTCGACATCGCGCACCGCATCCAGATACTGGTCGATCTTGCCGCGATCCGATCCGGCGAGCTTTCCGCGCAGGCGTCGGACATCCTCGGTGACGGCATCGAGGATGCTGCGGTCCTCCTGCCGCAGTGCCAAACGCGTCTTCGCGTCGGTCGGGCCCGCAGCGCCGAAAAGACGCTCGAATATGGCGCGTGGGCGATTCTCCATCGGGAGCGGCGTGGTTTCGTTGCGCCACGAGATCGTATTGTAATAGGCGCAGCTATAAGCGGACTCGCAGGCACCCACCACATCCGGCGGGTCCAAACCAATCTCCAGCGAGGCGAGCTGGGTGTATTTGCCGAATTCCCTCGCCGCGACCTGGTCGACGGAGATTCCGGCCCGCAGGTCGGCGCCCGAGGTCATCTTGCAGTGCGCTCCCGTCAGCCAAGCGGTGCACGCGCGCGGATGATCGCCGCCTATTTCAAAGCCCAGCGCTGCGGATTGATGTTGATCCAGCCCGCTCAGCACCAGCATGCGGTCGCGGAATTGCGCGATCGGTTCGAGAATCGGGGTCAGCGCGAAGTCGGCGCCCTCGGTTGCGGGCGTCCACTTGTCCATCATGATCCCATTCGGGACCTCGACGAAGGACAAGCGGATCGGCCGCGCCGGTTCGGCGGAAAGCGCCGGCGTCATGGCGTCCAACACGGGCAGGGCGAGTGCCGCGCCCGCCCCGCGCAGGAAGGTGCGACGGGGAATCGCTTTCCTAGTTATTAACATCGCTTACCCTCCTCATCTGGAATGGGGTGCTTTTGACAATGCCGAGAATGATGGATGACCACCGATTGTTGTCCAAGGCAGCCTGGCGCGTGATCTTGCGAAGGGCGGCCCGATCGTATTCTTCGACGCCACGGCCCAGAGCATAGGTCAGGAGCCGTTCGGCGAAGGTTTCCACGAACAGATCCTTTTTGCTCAGCAGGACATTGCGCAAGCCCTCCGGCCCATCAAACTGCGTGCCGTCCGGCAGAACACCTGCGGAATCGATGGGTCCGGTCCCGGGCCCAGTGGAGTCACGCCACCGGCCAAGACCGTCGAAGTTCTCCAGCGAAAAGCCGAGCGGGTCCATCACTCGGTGGCAAACGGCGCAATTGGGATTGGCGCGGTGCTGCTCCATGCGTTGACGCATCGTCAGCGTTCTGGTGCTCGCATCCTCCTTCAACGTCGGAACATTGGGCGGCGGCGGCGGCGGGGGCATGCCCAAGAGCTGCTCCAGCACCCACTTTCCGCGGATCGTCGGCGCCGTCCGATTGGGATAGGAGGTCACCGCCAATATGCTGGCCTGTCCGAGCAGGCCCTTCCGCTTCGGGTCGGTTATCGCAACGCGGCGAAATTCGCTGCCGTAAACCCCCTCGATACCGTAATGCGCGGCCAAGCGCTGATTAACAAAGGTGTAATCCGTCGTCAGCAAATCAACGACGCTGCGGTCCTCGCGCAGCGTGCTTTCGATCAGCAGCTCGGTTTCCTGTCCCATGGCCTGGCGCAGGTTTTCGTCGAAACTCGGAAAAGCCGCGGGGTCCGGCTGTATCCTTGCGATATTGCGCAGGAACAGCCATTGACCGGCGAAGTTCGTTACCAGCGCCCGCGAGCGCGGATCGGCGAGCATGCGCCGGACCTGGCCTTCCAGAACTGACGGGTCGCTGAGCCCTCCGCGCTCGGCAACCGCGAGCAGTTCGTCATCGGGAATGCTGCTCCACAGGAAGAAGGAAAGGCGCGATGCAAGCTCGACATCACTGATCCGGTAGACACTCCCGGCCGCCGCGTTCGGGGGATCGAACTCCATCCGGAAAATGAATTCAGGCGACACCAGAATCTTTTGCAGCGCCAACCTTACGCCCGCTTCGAAACCACCGCTCTCTGCACCGTGCCGGTAGAGCGCGAGCAATTGCTGCAGATCGTCAGCCGTCGCCGGCCGTCGATAGGCACGGTGCGCAAGGTTGGAGATGATCTTTTCGGCGCAGGCCTGTTCCTCGACATCCTCGCCCGGATGGCAGAGGAAAATCCTGTCGCGGCTGGGTGTCGTACCCGGCCCCTGCACGTTGTACGGGCCGGCAACCGTGATGCTGCCCACGCCTTCGAAGAAGGCCGTCTCACGCGCCCTTGCCAGAATGCCTTCCGCCGCCACCCTATCTTTCACGAACGTCGCGACGAGTGTTCGGGTGCCCGCCTTCACCGGCAACCGAACTTTGAGATGCGCACTGGGGTCTTTCTCCTGTCCGAACCCACCCCCACGGGGATCGGCGGCAATGGTGAACAGTTCCAGCCGCTTCCCGTCGAGCCTCAGATCGAGCTTGCGTTCCCTGCCGAGACCCAAAACCTGATCGAATCTGCCCCGTTGCAGAGCCACCGATATTTCATATTCGCCGTCCACGGGGAATCGGTGGCTGACGGAAGTACCGCCCCGCGAGCCGAGCGGCATGTCTTCGCTCATCCGATCGACTTGCGCGAGCCCATGCGGGACGTCATAGGTCTGATAGGATGGGGGCAGCGTGGTATCGCCCACGGCCAGCCGGCTGATCTTGCCTGCCGCTGCAAGGTACCGCTCCAGCAACAGGGGCGATACGTTCAACACGTCTCCGATGTTGTCGAAGCCGTAGCCCATGTCGTCCGCGGGCAGGAGATCGGCAACGTCGATGTCGATCGCCAGCAAATCGTGAATGGCGTTGGCGTATTCCGCCCGGTTCAGGCGATGAAGCGTGGGGCGTCCGGGATTGGGCTTAACCTCCGCCAGGTGATCGCGTCCGGTCTCGATATATTTGACGAGAGCTTCATTGGTGGCCGGGTCAGGGCGCCACCTGCCCGCTGGCGGCATCTCGTGGCTGCGTAGCTTGCGCAACACCTTTTCCCAGATGGCGCCATTGTCTTCGAGATTGGCGAAGTCCAGGCCCCTCAGATTCACGCCGGCCCGGGGCGTGGTGCTGCTATGGCACCGGAAGCAATATTGATCCAATGTCGCGTGATAGGCGGCTGCGGGCGTGGAGAAGGAATACCTTGTCAGCAGTGTCGCTGCGAGACCTGCGCCCGCGAGGACCACACCAATTGTGGCCAGTATCGGCGCTCGAATCATTCTCCCTCCACGACAAAAAGTCGCGTTGACGAATTTTTAGGGTAGGCTGACCCAAGGCCCCTTTCAAGTCAAGTTACACCTCCAAGCAACTCCACTGGGCGCCGCGTATATCTCCGGAGCCGAGAGGTAGAGAGCGGCCGCTTGCCGTCGATCCTACCGAACGCTGCAAGGAATGCTTCATGGGGCGGTGATAAGACCGCAAATCGACTGGAGTCGGTGCTGGACTCAATTCAGCCGCATTCGACCAACTCGCCTGGACATGCAATGCAGGACTTCGTTCAGACCGAGACGATCGAGGGCGCCAGGACGCCCGAAGACCTCGTCGCACTCGTCAGCAGCGCCATCGCGCTCGCGATCCTGTTCGTTTTCTTCGTCACCCTCACGCCGTTCTCGGACCTCGGCGATCCCAAGGTCATCGAACTCTCGACCGGAAACGAGACGCTGACCTATGTCACCGTCTTCGGTTTTGCCGGGCTGGCCGGGCTCATTCTCATGTTGCAGCGTCGGCTGCCGCTTCGGGCGCTGGGCACGAAGGCCAATTTGCTGCTGTTCGCCTGGCTCATGGTGTCGGTCGTCCTGTCAACCAATCCTGACACCTCCGGACGCCGCTTCGTCCTGAGCTTCACGACCTTCCTCCTGGCCGCAATGCTGCCATGGCTCACTCGGGGCATGCATCAGTTCATAGTGTTGCTGCTGGTCACGGCCGCGATCGTGGTGGCGCTGTCGTTCATCGGCGTCCTGCTGGTGCCGCATCTGACCATCCATCAATCGACCGACCTGGTGGAAACCGACATCGCCGGCGACTGGCGCGGCATCTACGGCCACAAGAACGTCGCCGCCAGCATGATGGCGATCTTCGTCTACGTTGGCTGGTTCGCTGCCCGCAGCGGCAAACCCGTCGCCGGCACGATGGTCGCGATCGCATCCTTCATTTTTCTTCTGTTCTCCGGCGGCAAGAGCGCCAGTGGCATGGTCGTCATCGTGGCGGTGATCGCGTTTTTCGTCACCCGCGCCCACTCGTTCCTCGCGCGCGCGCTGATCGCGTTCGGGCCGCTCGCGGTCATCAGCTTCCTCACCGTCGGTTCGGTCGCGAGCGATACCGCGCGCTCGATCGTGGCGAAGCTGCCGATCGATCCGTCATTCACCGGCCGCACCGAGATCTGGGATTTCGCGCTCGACGCCATCAGGGCCCATCCGTGGAAGGGACAGGGCTTCGAAGCCTTCTGGTATTCCGACAACGTCCGCTACGGCGCCGAGGACTCGACCAAATGGATGGTCGACGTGGCGACCAGCCACAACAGCTATGTCGATCTCGTGCTCACGATCGGGATTCCGGGATTGGCGGCGGTCGTGCTGGCGCTCATGGTCATGCCCTTGCGTGATTTTCATCGCGCGCGGGCTGCGGGCGAAAACCAGCAACTGTCACAACTGTTTCTCGTGCTCTGGCTGTTCTTGCTCTACCTTGGAACGTTCGAGGCGTTCTTCCTCAGCCGTGCCAATCCGTTGTGGTTCGTGCTGGCCCTTGCCGTCTGCGGTCTTCGCTACACCGCGCAGTTCGACGTGCAGGAGTGAAACGCGGCGCGGTCGTCCCCGCTTTTGCGGAGACGACCGGCGACCGGCGGTGTGACCTCTATGTCACTCCGCTTTTATGTCACTCCGCTTTCCACGGAATGACGTAGCGCTCGATCTCCTGGATCAGCACCGAGGTGACGAGGCCGAGGATGCCGACCGTCACGATGCCGACGAACATGATGTCGACCTGCAGCAGTTCCCAGGAATTCCAGATCATGTAGCCGATGCCGGCCTTGGTGGCGACGAACTCGGCCGCGACGAGGACTATGAATGATACTGCGAGCGCGATGCGCAGGCCTGCGAAGATCATCGGCAACGCGCCGAAGAAGACGACGCGGGTGAACATCACGGTCTGGCTCGCGCCATAGTTCTTGGCGACGTCCCAGTAGATCTTCTCGATGTTGGCGGCGCCGACATAGGTGTTCACGATCACGGGGAAAAACACCGCAATCGCGACCAGCGCGATCTTCGAGGCGTCGCCGAAACCGAAGGCGAGCAGCAAGAGCGGCATCAGCGCGACCTTCGGGATCGGGAACAGCGCAGCGATCAGCGGATCGAAGAAATACCGCACCGGCCGGAACATCGCCATCAGCAAGCCGATCGCGACCGCCGGCACGGCGCCGATGACGTAGCCAGCGACTACCCGCCAGAGCGTGACGGCGGTGTTCCATTCAAGCTCGCCGCTGCCGGCAAGCTGCACGAAACGCACGGCGATGTCGCTCGGCGCCGGGATGAAGCGGCGGTCGCCGATGCCGGCCATCAGCAGGAGCTGCCAGATCACGAGCAGGCCGATCGGCGAGACCAGATAGAGCAGCCGCTCGATCGATTTGTTCGACCAGTGGTTCATTTTTCCGCCTCCGCTCGCGCGCGATTCACTTCTTCCTCCAGCACCCGCCAGATGTCGAGCTTGAGCCGTCCGAACTCGGCTGCCGCTGACAGCGTCACCAGATCGCGGGGGTGTGGGAAGGGCACTTCGATCATTTGTTTGATGCGCCCGGGCTGCGCGGTCATCACCACGCAGCGGTCGCCGAGCAGCAGCGCCTCTTCGATCGAGTGCGTGACGTAGACTACGGTCTTGCCGGTCTGCTCCCAGAGGCGCACCAGCTCGGCCTGCAGGATGACCCGGTTCTGCGCGTCGAGGGCCGCGAACGGCTCGTCCATCAGCAGCATCGCCGGATCGGTGACGAACGCGCGCGCGATCGCGCTCCGCTGCCGCATCCCGCCGGAGAGCTGATGCGGATAATGCCGGCGGAACTTGGTGAGGCCGACAAGCTTGAGCGCGGCATCGACGCGTTCGTTCGCCTGCGCCGCCGGCACGTGCCGGGTGTCGAGGCCAAAGCGTACGTTGGTCTCGACGTTCATCCAGGGAAACAGGCCGCTCTCCTGGAACACCATCGCATTCTGGACCGCCCAGCCGCCGGCCTCGACCTTGATCGCGCCGCCGGTCTGGTGATCAAGCCCCGCGAGGATGCGCAGCAGCGTCGATTTCCCGCAGCCGCTCGGACCGACGATGCAAAGAAACTCGCCGGGCAAGATGCGCAGGTTGATGTCGTCGAGCGCGACCACGCGGCCCTGGCCGCTCCGGTACTCCTTGCAAACGCCGGCAATTTCGATCGCCGCGCCGCGCCGCTGCACGGTCATCCCATCCTCCCAGTCGCGCCCCACAGTATCACATCGCGTCCCGGTCTCGTGGAGCGAAGCGGAATGAGAACCGATCTTGGGTCTACCCGAGATCGGCACATATGTTCAGCAAGCCGGGTGAACCCGACTTGCTGGGATCCACCGCAAAATGTCGCGAAGCGGTGATATGGAGACGGCCTGCGGCCGTCGCTTTTCCCCTGGGTCCCGGCTCGGCGCTCGCGCTACGCGCTCGCTGATTCATAACAGCGGGCCGTTGGCTGGCAGCTCAGTCCGCGAGCGGCGGGCGCAGGAAGGCGAAATCGCAGCCTTCGTCGGCGCCGAGAATCTGCTCAGCATAGAGCTTGGCATAGCCCCGCGTGGGCTGCTCGCGCGCGGGTGTGATCTCGGCCATCCGGCGCTGCAGCTCCGCCTCCTCGACCAGCAGATCGATGCGCCGCGCCTGGACTGAAAGTCGGATGCGGTCGCCATCGCGCACCGCTGCGAGCGGCCCGCCGGAGGCGGCGTCGGGCGTCACGTGCAGCACGATGGTGCCAAAGGCGGTCCCGCTCATGCGCGCATCGGAGACGCGGATCATGTCCTTGATCCCGCGTTGGGCGAGCTTTTTCGGGATCGGGAGATAGCCCGCTTCTGGCATTGCGTCGGGCGAATGCGGGCCGGCGTTCTGCAGCACCAGGATATCCTGCGGTGTAACATCGAGGGCGGGATCGTCGATGCGCGCAGCCAAGTCGGCGAGCGAGGAGAACACCACGGCCCGGCCCTCGTGCTCGAATAGTCTTGCATCCGCCGCCGAGCGCTTGAGCACCGCGCCGTTTGGCGCGATGTTGCCGAACAGCGCGACCAGGCCGCCCTGTGGCTCTAGCGGTTCGCTGCGCGCCGCGATGATGGACCGGTCAACGAAGTCCTCTGTTTCGGCGGCGAGCCGCTCGCCCAGCGTCTCGCCGGTCACTGTCATGCAGTCGAGATGCAGCAGCGGCTTGAGCTCGCGAAGCAGCGCGCCCATGCCCCCGGCGGCGAAGAAATCCTCCATGTAGCCGTTGCCAACCGGCTTGAGATTGACCAGCACCGGCGTCGAATCCGACAGTTGGTTGAGCTGATCGAGCGTGACCTTGACTCCCGAACGTCCGGCGATCGCCGTGAGGTGGATCACCGCGTTGGTCGAGCCGCCGAGCGCGAGGAGGACGCGCAGCGCATTCTCCACCGATTGCGCATTCACGATCCGCTCCGGCGTGCGCTGCGAGCCGATCAGCGCCACCGCCGCCGTCCCGGTCGCCTCCGCCGCGCGCAAACGATCCGCGTGCACGGCGGGGATCGCCGCCGTGCCCGGCAGCGTCATCCCGAGCGCTTCGGCGATGCAGGCCATGGTCGAGGCGGTGCCCATCACGGCGCAAGTGCCGGCGGTGACGGCAAGCTGGCCCTCGACCTCGGAAATCTCTTCCGCCGCGACTTCGCCGGCGCGGTAGCGCGCCCAGAAGCGGCGGCAGTCGGTGCAGGCGCCAAGCCGCTCGCCGCGATGGCGGCCGGTCATCATTGGCCCGGCGATAAGCGAGATCGCCGGCAGCCCGGCCGAGACCGCGCCCATGAGCTGCGCCGGCACCGTCTTGTCGCAGCCGCCCATCAGCACGACCGCGTCCATCGGCTGGGCGCGGATCATCTCCTCGGTGTCCATTGCCATGAGATTGCGAAACTTGAGGCTGGTCGGGCTCAGAAACACCTCGCCGAGCGAGATGGTCGGGAACTCGATCGGCAGCGCGCCGGCCGCCAGCACGCCGCGCTTGACCGCGTCCAGGAGTTCCGGGAAGTGGCGGTGGCAGTTGTTGAAGCCGGAGGCGGTGGAGGCGATGCCGACCACGGGCTTGCCCAGCATCGCGCGCGAATAGCCCATCGACTGCGCGAAGGAGCGGCGGAGATAAAGCGAGAAATCGCGGTCGCCATAATTGGTGAGACCGTGGGCCAGGCCCGACACGCGCTCCGTCATGCTTTCCCTCACCTCCGCCCAACGTGAAGTCGCCGCCGCGGATGTGTCTTAATGAATGTTCCACGCCGACGCACAGGGAAAAACGGCCTCGGACCTGACCATACGCGCGCGCACGAGGTCGTGTGCGGGGGATGGCTGATCTCGGTCCATGCCTGGACCCAGCCGTTGCGGCAAAAGCCGCCTCGACAAAGTGCCTGGAATTCTTCTAGAAAGAGGGGTCAGGGAGTGCTTCAAAAAGAAGACCAGTGCGTGCCCGGGGAAGGTAGTTCCATGAATTACGATGCGTTCTTCACTACCGCTCTCACTCGACTTCGGGATGAGCGGCGCTATCGCGTGTTTGCCGATCTGGAGCGGCTCGCCGGCCGTTTCCCCCGCGCCGTGTGGCACTCTCCGGAAGGACCGCGCGACGTGGTCGTGTGGTGCTCGAACGACTATCTCGGCATGGGCCAGCACCCCAAGGTAATCGGCGCCATGGTCGAGACCGCTACCCGCATGGGCACCGGCGCCGGCGGCACCCGCAACATCGCGGGCACCAATCATCCGCTGGTCAATCTCGAAGCTGAGCTCGCCGACCTGCATCGCAAGGAGGCGGCGCTCGTCTTCACGTCAGGCTATGTGTCGAACGAGACCGGCATCTCGACCTTGGTGCGGCTCATTCCGGACTGCCTGATCCTGTCCGACGCCTGGAATCATAATTCCATGATCGAGGGCGTCCGCCAGTCCGGCGCGGACAAGGCGATCTTCCGCCACAACGACATGGCGCACCTCGAAGAGCTGCTGCGCACCGCCGACCCGGCGCGGCCGAAGCTCATCGTGTTCGAGAGCCTCTATTCCATGGACGGCGACGTATCGCCGATCACCCGCATCTGCGACCTCGCCAGGCGCTACGGCGCCATGACCTACTGCGACGAGGTGCACGCAGTCGGCATGTACGGTGCGCGCGGCGGCGGGCAGGCCGAGCTGCAGGGCACGATGGATCGGGTCGACGTCATCGAGGGAACGCTGGCCAAAGCCTTTGGCTGTCTCGGCGGCTACATTACCGGCAGCCGCGCCCTGATCGACGCCGTGCGCAGCTACGCGCCGGGATTCATTTTCACCACTGCGCTGCCGCCGGCGATCTGCGCGGCCGCGACCGCCGCGATCCGGCATCTCAAGAACTCGAGCTTCGAGCGCGAACGTCATCAGGACCGCGCCGGGCGCACCAAGGCGGTGCTGCTCGCGGCTGGCTTGCCGGTAATGCCGAACGACACGCACATCGTGCCGGTGTTCGTCGGCGATCCCGAGAAGTGCAAGGCGGCCTCCGACATGCTGCTCGCGGACCACGGGATTTACATCCAGCCCATCAACTATCCGACCGTGCCGAAAGGCACCGAGCGGCTGCGCATCACGCCGACGCCTTATCACGAAGATGCGCTGATCGATCTGCTCGCGGAAGCGCTGGTGGACGTGTGGGAGCGGCTTGGTCTTTCGCTCAAGGCGCGCGCGATGGCGGCGGAGTAAAAGATCAACCACGTTGATCGCGATCGTCCCCGCGTTCGCGGGGACCCATACCCTCCGACCCAGGAATTATTCGCCGGCCATGCCAAGACTTTGAGGACACGGCGTATGGATCCCCCGCGTTTGCCGGGGCGACCGGTTGAGAGGCCGTGCTTCAACTCAATCGTCGAATGTTCCCTGCCCCGGACGCTTCCAGCCCTCATGCCCCGCGGAGCGGCTGCGGAGGCGGCGTGCGCTGAACGCGACTGAAAACGTCACCACCAGCCAGCGCGCGAGATGGTGCGCGCCGACATAGACCGGGTCGAGATGCAGCGCCAGCGCGAGCACCATCATGGTGTCCTGCGCGCCCGGCGCGAACGCGATCACGACGTCGGCGGTGCGGAACGGGAGGAAGGTCACCACGATCATCACGAAGATCGACGCGACCGCTACTGCCACGGCCGCCGAGCCGAGCGCCGCCCAGAGATAGTCCACCATCATTCGTGGCGTGGTATTGGCGAAGCGTGAGCCCGCGACCGCACCCAGGATCACCACCGCCGAGCTTCCGATGTACCAGGGCAGCACCGCGTGGATGAGGTCGAAGCCGTGCAGCGCGGCCGAACCGAACATCCCGCCGAACAGCAGTCCGCCCGGCACGCCGACCCGCAGCATCACGATCGCGCTCACCGTCGACACGACCGCTAGTACCGCCAGCTCCCACGGTGAACTATCGACCGACACCGGCCCGAGGATGATCGAGCTCACTGTGAGGCCGAAGAACGCGAGGCCGGCGGGGAGGGCGATTGTCACCAGCAGCACGCGCATCGTCTGCACGATCGCGACGCCGCGTACGTCCGAACCATATTCCGCCGCCATCGTAATCACTTGCGCCATCGAGCCGGGGCTCGCACCAAGGAGCGCCGACAGCGTGTCCCAGCGATGGACGAACCGCAGGTAGGAGGTGGTCGCCAGAATCATGACGCAGGTCGAGAAGGCGAGCACTGCAATGCTCAGTGGCCACGTGCCGATCCCGCGCAGCGTCGCCGGCGTCACCACCGCGCCGAGCAACATACCGATCAGCACGAAACAGACCCGTGCGAGCAGGAGTGGAACCCGCATCGGGCGGCCGAGCAGTGCGGCAATCGCCGTCGCCAGCATCGAGCCCGACACCAGGCCCGCGGGAACGCCGAGCAAGGCGAAGCCCACCCCGCCCGCGGCCGCGATCAGCAGCGTCTCGGCAAAATGAAGGAGTTCGCGCGTGCGGGAATGGGTGGCGGGCATCCGATCGACCGGACGCGCGGGGCGGCTCGCAACGACGCGTGCCCCCCGCCGTCCACGGCCGATCAATGCCGCCTGCGCTGCACTGCGTCAAACGGCGGGGGGACAGACCTTGTATCGCGCGCGGAATTACAACTAAGAAGGGCGGCATTGCTCACTCTGCCGCCTGCACGTTCACCGCGTCGATGAAGCCGCCGGACTGCCGCCGCCACAGCGCGGCGTAGTGGCCGTCCTGCCGGAGCAGCGCCTCGTGCGTGCCCTGCTCCACGATGCGGCCGCGGTCGAGCACGACCAGGCGATCCATGCGCGCGATGGTCGAGAGCCGGTGCGCGATCGCGATCACGCTCTTGCCCGCCATCAGCGTGCCCAGGCTCTGCTGGATCGCCGCCTCCACTTCGCTGTCGAGCGCTGAGGTGGCTTCGTCAAGCACCAGGATCGGCGCGTCCTTGAGGATCACCCGCGCGATCGCGATGCGCTGGCGCTGGCCGCCGGAGAGCTTCACCCCGCGCTCGCCGACATGGGCGTCGTAGCCGCGGCCGCCGCGCCAGTCTTCCAACTCCTGGATGAACTCATCGGAATGGGCGAGCCGCGCCGCGGCGACGATCTCCTCTTCGCGCGCATCCGGCCGGCCGTAACGGATGTTCTCGCGGATCGAGCGGTGCAGCAGCGAGGTATCCTGCGTGACCACGGAAATCTGCGAACGCAGCGAGTCCTGGGCGGCCTGTGCGATGTCCTGCCCGTCGATCAGGATGCGGCCGCCTTCGAGATCGAAGAACCGCAGCAGCAGATTCACCACCGTCGACTTGCCGGCGCCGGAACGGCCGACGAGGCCGATCTTCTCGCCCGGTCGCACCGTGAGCGAGAAGCGATCGAGCACACCGGTTTCGCGGCCGTAGCCGAAGCGGACATCCTCGAAGTCGATGCGGCCCTCGCGCACCACCAGCGGCTTCGCCCCGGGCGGATCGACGAGACGCAGCGGCTGCGCGATCGTCATCATGCCTTCCTGCACCACGCCGATGTCCTCGAAGATATCGGTGATCTGCACCGCGATCTGGCGCGACATGTTGGTAAGCTGCAGCGTGAGCGGCAGCACCATGGCGATCGCGCCGACTTCGACGGCGCCGCGCTGCCAGAGCAAAAGCGCCATCGCGCCGGAGCCGGCAATTAGCAGTGCATTGAGCAGGTTGAGCACGGTGCCGAACATGGTGAGCAGGCGCTGCGCGGCGGTGAACAGAGTGGTGTGGCGCTCGATCGCTTCGCGCACGTAGTTGTCCTCGACGCTCGGGCGCGCGAACAGTTTCACCGTGAGGATGTTGGTGTAGCTGTCGACGATCCTTCCCATCAGCAGCGAGCGCGCTTCCGAATTCACCTTCGAGCGATCGCGCATGCGCGGCACGAAGTAGAACAGCATCCCGATATAGCCGGCGAACCAGAGCAGGATCGGGACCGTGAGCCAAGCATCCGCCGTCGCCGTCATCACGACCGCGGTGGTGCCGTAGACCATCACGTACCAGACCGCGGTGACGGATGCGGTGAGTGTCGAGCGCACCGCCGGGCCGGTCTGCATCACGCGGTTGGAGATGCGGCCGGCAAAATCATTCTGGAAGAACGCCCAGCTCTGCCGCACCACGTGCCAGTGCGCCTGCCAGCGGATCAGGCCCGTGAACGGCGCCGCGATCGCCTGGTTGGTGATGAGATAGCGCGCCAGTCCGACGGCCGGCCGCGCGATCACCACGACCGCCGCCATGCCGGCGAGCCACGGCCAGGTCTGGTCAAGAAAATCGGCCGGCGGCACTTGTGTCACGAAGGTGACGATGCGGCCCATGAACCACGGCACCGCGCTGTCGGTGAGCGCTACCAGCATCTCGACGACGAACAGCGCAACAAACAGCCATTTTGCCTGGCGGGCAAAATGCCAGAAAAATGCAATCAGGCCCGCCGGCGGCTCCGGGTGCGCGGGCGTCTCGGTCGGGCGCAGGAGTTTTTCGAACAGCGCGAACATGGTCTCCTTGGATTTGGATCGCCCGGGTAGTGAATGTATCCCCTGGTTACAGGGGCCGGGCGCACTGCGCAATCGCGTTGCCGGCGCGATGATTCCCGATGAACCGGTGACAGCGCGGGGAAAGATGGGATACGCTTTCCGCACAAGAACAATTTCAAGCAACGTTACGCGAAGATCATTCGCGAACATCACGCCCGGAGTGAGCTGATCGACTAAAAGCCTTTCAGAGGGGAGGACGATATGCGCAAGCTCTTATTCGCTATGGCGTTCGCCGTTGTCACCGGCCTGCAAACCGCCGGGGCGCAAGTCTATCCCTCCCATCCGATCACCATGATCGTGCCGTTCCCGGCGGGTGGCCCGACCGACACGCTGGCGCGCATCATCAGCGACCGGATGAAGACGTCGCTCGGCCAGACCGTGATCGTCGAGAACGTGACCGGCGCCGGCGCCACGATCGGGGTCGGCCGCGCCGCGCGTGCCGCCCCCGACGGCTACAGCGTGATCATCGGCAACTGGACGAGCCACGTCGGCGGCAGTGCGATCTATCCGGTGCAATACGATATTCTCACCGATTTCGAGCCGGTGGCGCGGCTGCCGGTCTCGCTGCTGATGATCGTCGGAAGGACTGCGCTGCCGGCCAATAATACGAAGGACCTCATTGCATTGCTGAAGGCCAATCCGCGCACGGCATCGATGGCAACCGTCGGCGCCGGCAGCGCGGCGCATCTCTGCGGGCTCAACTTCGAGCAGAAGACCGGCGCGAACCTTCAGTTCGTTCCCTACCGCGGCGCCGCCCCGGCGATCCAGGATCTCGTGGCCGGTCAGATCGATCTATTTTGCGGCGATGCCTCGAACGTCCTGCCGTTCGTGCGGGCCGGCAGCATCAGGGCCTATGCCGTCATGAACAAGACGCGCTGGTTCAATGCGACCGATATCCCGACCATGGACGAGGTCGGCGTGCCGGGACTCTACATTCCGTTCTGGAACGGCCTGTGGGCGCCGAAGGGCACGCCCAAGGACGTCATCGCCAGGCTCAATGCCGCGGTGGTCGACACCTTGACCGATGCGGCGACGCGCAAGCGGCTCACGGAGCTTGGCCTGGAGATTCCGCCGCGCGATCAACTCACGCCGGAGGCGCTGGGCGCCTACCACAAGGCCGAGATCGAGAAGTGGTGGCCGATCATCAAGGCTGCCAACATCAAACCGGAGTGAAGTTGGCGCGAGTTTCAGTACGCGAGATTGGGCACACACTCCGCTCCTCCCCGCGAAAGCGGGGACCCAGGGGCAACAAGCACCACGGGTTGTGCAGGTAGCGGTGAATTCCCGCTTGCGCGGGAATGAGCGGAGATAACTTCAAAAACCATCGCCGCCGCGCGTGGGGGTGCGCGGCGGCGAATGACGCAACTCACTTCGCCTGAACTGAAACCGTGAACTCGAATCAACTGAAACTGTGGACGCAGCTACTCGCGCTCGCTGCCTTTGGCCATGAGGGCGGTGAGGCCGCCCATTCCGGACAATAGCAATCCGATGAACACGGCGAGCGCCAGTGGGGCCGAATGGGTGTCGGCAGCACCGAACGCGTCGGCACGGGCGATCCCGATCGAGACGGCCGTCACGGCGACCAGCGTCGAGAGCGCGAGCGCCACGGTCGCGATCAGTTCGATCATCACCACCGGCCGCTCTTTGGAGCCGGCCGGTTCGGTGCTCCGGGCCTTGCTCCCGCATGTCGTCAACATTTCCATCTCCGAATCAGTTTTTGTCGGATGCGAAGATCGTGGCCGATACCGGCGCGCGTTCGGCCGGACTTGGGCGGCGAAGTTGGCGAATTGGGGCGATTTTATGAATTGGGTTAAGGAAAGATTAATGCCAAAACAGTTTGTCGGTGCGCGTTGTTTTCACATCACAGTGGGAAGTGAGTCGAAGACGATCGAAATAATGGAAAGCGTTTCCTTCCGTCGTCCCTGCGAGCGCAGCGACCCATGCGCCGTTTCCTCATATCGGCAGCACTGCCGCCGAACAGATCGCAGTCGGAGGCTATGGGCCCCGCTTTCGCCGGGGACGACCGGGTGCCATGTCACTCCGCCGCGACGTCCGCCGGCTGCTCGAACATCGCCACGAAGCCGGGCTCCTCCGCGATGCGGTCGAGCCAATCGCCGATCGCGGGAAAGCTGGCGAGATCGTAGTCGCACTGATGCGCGAGATGCGTATAGGCATAGAGTGCGATGTCGGCGATGGTGTAGCGGTCGGCCGCGAAGTAGCGGTGCTGCCTGAGATGGTTCTCCATCACGCCGAGCGCGCGATAGCCTTCCTCCATCCAGTCCTCGAGCGCGTGCTGCTGCAGTTCGCGGCCGCCCTTGACCAGCGCCAGCCAGAAATAGGCGGCGCCGATATTGGGTTCGAGGCTGTGCTGCTCGAAGAACATCCATTGCATCGCCTCGGCGCGGTCGATGCGGTCCTCGGGCGCGAGCGCCGAGCCGCCGGCGACGTACCAGAGGATCGCATTCGATTCGGCGAGGTAGCGGCCGGGCGCGACTTCGATCAGCGGCACCTGGCCGCTGCGATTCTTCGCGAGAAATTCCGGCGTGCGGCTTTCGCCGCGAAGAATGTCGATCTCGACCAGGCGATAGGCAATGTTTAGCTGCGCCAGCGCGAGCCGCACCTTGTAACTGTTGCCTGAGCGCTGCATCGAATAGAGCGTATACATCCTGCGACCTCCCCGCTGTCGCTCGTTACGCGTCCTCGGCTACGCCGTTGTGACACGCCCGGGGCAATCTCGTGGCCCCGGTCATATTGGCGTTATTCCGCCGCTCGCGCATGAGCGATCAGCAAATCGTCATCGACGGGCACGATCGGATTCGAAAAAGCGGCCGCAAAATAATAAGATAGTCGGCTTCCTCGAGCGATTTGATCCGGTCCAAGTCGAAATTCATGTTGCCCTCCCCGGAACAGTGTCACGGGTCACGGTGCCGTGACATAGTCTAAGGAAGCGCGCGCGAAAAATCACTCTGCCGTGACGGCCCCGGAAAAAGAGTGAGCGTGGAAAAAATTTATTCTCCGGCGACGAGACCTGGGACCACCGCGGCCGGCGAAGCGATATGCGCCGTTTCGATTCGTCTTGCGATCGCGCGCGCGCCGAGGAGGCACAGCACGGCCACCGCGATGCCCGCGGCCACATCGACGAAATAGTGCGAGCCGTCGATCGGCGTCGCCGCCAGCATCAACAGATTGAGGCCCAGGAACACCCAGCGCAGGATCGGGACCGGCCACAGCGCCGTGATCAGGATCACCGCGAGCGCAGCGTGCAGGCTCGGGAACGTGATGATTCCCTCCGAGCCGATCGCCACCAGCGCGCGGAAGCTGCCGTCGCGCAGGCCGTCGAATACCGGCCAGCTCGTGCTCACCGCCGGCGTGATGTGCGGTGAATCGGCTATCGTCAGCCCAAGGAAAGGCCATACGCCGGCGGCCGGCAGCACGGCCGAGATCGCGATCGTGACGAGCGCGGCGAGGATGAAGCTCAGCGTATAGATGCGCAGCCACACAAAACGCCCGGTGAAGGCGAGGCAGAGCACCGCCGTGGTCATCTGCAAGGTGAGCGAGAGGTAGATCGGCCGCAGCGCCGCGTAGAGTGTGGGCGAGGCATTCATCCCATCGAGCAGCGCCCGCCAGTCGAGGCCGAGCGCCTGGTCGGCAGCGTCGAGCGCGTGGTCCTGCAGCGGGAGGTTCGCCGCAGCGGCGAGATAGGACAGCGGCGCCCCGACCGCCGCAAATGCGATCACCTGGGCGGTATTCTCGAGCGCCGAAGCGAGCCGCTCGTCGGGCCGCCAGCGGCGGTAGAACCAGGCTGCGGCCGTCAGGATGAGGGCCGCGAGGATCGGCGGCGCAAAAGTCGGTACGTCGAGGAAGAAGCCGCTGGCGAACGGCGCGGCCAGCACCAACGCGGCGACCACGGCGATGAGCGCCCAGATCAGGTGATCGAGGCGGCGCACCGCTGAGGATTCGCTCGGGACTTTGTCATGATGCCGCATGCTGCGGTGGTAGCACGCGCAAATTGCGCCGGGGTTAACCTGGATTTGACCGGGTCCCTCTTGCTCGTGCGCGGCCGGGGCATTAGGAGGTTCGCTGCAGCGCAATAGCGCCGCCGATGGAGATTCTCATGGCCATGCTCGCGGAGCAGCCCCAGCGCGTTAAGTCGCCGGCCGAGTTCCTGGCGAAGGCGCTCAAGCGCATCAAGCCTTCGGCCACCATGGCGGTGACCGACAAGGCGCGCGCACTGAAGGCCGCGGGCCGCAACGTGATCGGGCTGGGCGCCGGCGAACCCGACTTCGATACGCCCGACAACATCAAGCAGGCCGCGGTGCGCGCGATCATGGACGGCAAGGCGTCCAAGTACACCGCGGTCGAAGGCATGGCCGAGCTCAAGGCCGCGGTGGTGCGCAAGTTCAAGCGCGAGAACGGCCTCGAGTACAAGCCGGGCCAGGTCATCATCGGAACCGGCGGCAAGCAGGTGCTCTACAACGCCTTCGTCGCCACCCTCGATCCGGGCGACGAGGTGATCATCCCGGCGCCGTTCTGGGTGAGCTACCCGGACATGGTAGCACTCGCCGGCGGCGAGCCGGTGCCGGTGGTCGCGCCGATGGAGCGTGGCTTCAAGCTTTCTGCCGAGCAACTCGAGCGCGCCATCACGCCACGCACCAAGTGGGTGCTGCTCAACTCACCATCGAATCCGACCGGCGCCGCCTACACCCGCGCCGAGCTCAAGGCGCTCACCGACGTGCTCCTGCGCCACCCGCACGTCTGGGTGATGACCGACGACATGTATGAGCATCTCGTCTACGACGACTTCGTGTTCACCACGCCGGCGCAGGTCGAGCCCGCGCTGTACGAGCGCACGCTCACCATCAACGGCGTGTCGAAGGCCTATTGCATGACCGGCTGGCGCATCGGCTATGCCGGCGGGCCGGAGCCGCTGATCAAGGCGATGGCGATGATCCAGTCGCAGTCGACCTCGAACCCGGCAGCGGTGTCGCAATGGGCGGCGCTGGAGGCGCTCGACGGCCCGCAGGATTTCATCGCCCGACACAATGCGATCTTCAAGGAGCGGCGCGACCTCTGCGTTTCCATGCTCAACCAAGCCCGCGGCCTGCGCTGCCCGAAGCCCGAAGGCGCGTTCTACGTCTATCCGTCGTGCGCGGAAACGATCGGGCGCAAAGCGCCGTCCGGCAAGCAGCTCGCTACCGACGAGGATTTCGTCACCGAGCTTCTGGAGGCGGAGGGCGTCGCGGTGGTGCAGGGCACACCGTTCGGCCTCGGTCCGGCGTTCCGCATTTCCTACGCGACCAAAACCGAGGATTTAGAAGAAGCGTGCCGACGCATCCAGCGCTTCTGCGGGAATTTGGGGTAGGTACTTTTAGAGTCGGTTGAGCGCAGCGACATTCATCCTGCGAGGCCGCAATGATTGAGCTCTCAGACGAGGTCAAGGAACGAGTCTATCACGCGCTTGGACAGGCGGTTGCCCACATCTGGAGCAACCTGCCGCAGGACATTCAGCATCACTTGTTCGAGGCGGCGGTGCGGTCACAGGGCGAACCGCTGCGGCCACAGATCGCCGTGTTTCTCCATGAGAAGCACGCCCGCACGTCCGGCACCATCGAGGCTCGAGCGATGCCTGAACCCGACAGCCTGGGCGGATAGTGTAGAGCTTGGCCGTGGAGTGGGCGGGGAGGGACGCGAAGGCCTTCACTTCGCGCCTGCTGGCGCCCATGCTCACAGCTAGGGCGCCGGGGTCGTGAGCGGCTTTCCCTTTTCCACCACGAAAGTCGCAACCAGCTTCGCCGGCGTCGAGCCGGTATTGATGCCTTCGTGGATCTTGCCTGCTTCGATGAGGACAGAATCGCCGGCCTTATACGTGGTTCTCGCTCTGCCTTCGTGATCCAAGGTGAGGGAACCGTCCAAGATGTACGCCACAGCGGCACCCGGATGGCTGTGTCTGCCTTCGCGGCCGCCGGCAGGAATTTCAACCAGTACCATCACCGCCTGATAGCCGGGAATGGGCAAATCCTGCGTCAACAGCACCTTGCGCTGAACTGCCGGTTGCTGCGCTTGCGCAGGCTCGATCGTTCCAAAGGGCAGCGTCGCCGATATCAGGGCAATGGGTGTGGCCAAAACGGCTGCAGCAAGGGCTCTCTTCAACATCGTTTTCTCCTTCTCCATGGGCGCGGACATCTTTACACTGCTCGTGCGCGTGTTGGTAGCCGATCGAAATACCAGTGACGTCGGTCAATCCATCGCTGTTCCGCGCCCGCCAACCCCTCTCTGTTGAACGGACTGGGAAGGGTCGGCGCGCGAAGGGAAGTCAATCTGTTATTGCGCCATTATTCTGTTATTGCGCCATTATTGCGTGATGATCTCGGCGACCTTCTTGTCGTTCGGGTTCACGATCAGCAGCTTGTTGCTGTCGAGCAGCGCGTATTGATACGGCTGCAGTTCCGGCACCTTGTTGGCGGTGCTCACCGGCACCGGGTGCGTGATGAGATCGCTCGGCAACGCGGCGCCGACTGCGGCCTTGAATCCCGAGGGCGACTTCTCTTTCGTGGCCTGCGCGCTGATGTCCTGCCACGCGGTCTTCCGCTGCTGGCTGCTCAGCGACAGACTGTCCTTGGGCTGCGACATCGATGGCGCCGACCCGGTGGTCTTCATCGACGATGCCGACCCCGTGGACTTCGACATGTTGTTGCTGGCGGCGGCCGCGATCGAGACGCCGGAGAGAAGCACGAGGGCGGCGAAGGCCAGGCGAGTGCTGCTGCTTGTCATGAGTTCCTCCAAATAGGAGAGCAGTCGCCCTTGCACGGTCAAAGCCGCAGGCGCGCGAACGTTGCGCGGAACTTGACGATTCACGCGAGCCAAAATGTCGCGCGCCGAATTTCAGGGGACGCTCCGTGCTACGTCTTCATCGTCGCGCGCCTCCGACGCCGCGGTGCCCGCCCGCCTTCGATGATGATCCGAGCTTCCGCGAGCGACTGCTGCGTCGGAAGCTCGGGAGACTGAATTGGCGCTGCCGATCCGGGCTGACCTCAAACTGCTCCGCCGCCTCGCGTCACGACGACCCGCTCGCGACTCTTGCGATCACCCGACCCCGAATATCAGCAGAGTAAGCCGCCGGCATCGTTGCCTCTCCCAAAGTCGAATCAATGCCGATAGAATCTCCCATGCAGAAGCCTGAAAATCCCACTGATTCAGGTTGGCCGGAACCGTCGTGGGAACACGCGCCGCCGCGCCGCCTCTTGCCAATCCCCCCTTCGGCCTGAAACGATGGCCGTCCGGCCCCGCAGAAGGCCCCAGCATGATTTGGGAGGCGGACATGGCACAGAATGGCACACGAGTTGCGGGTCCCCGGTGCATTGCACTGGTGGGCCCGTTCCAGAGCGGCAAGACCACGCTTCTCGAGGCGATCCTCGCCCGCACCGGCGCGATCCAGCGCCAGGGCACCATCGACGCGGGCACCACCGTCGGCGACTCCAGCAAGGAAGCGCGCCACCACCGCATGAGCGTCGAGCTCTCGGTCGCGACCACTACCTTCATGGGCGACAGCTACACGTTCGTCGATTGCCCAGGCTCGGTTGAATTCGTCCATGACATGCGTGCGGCGCTTCCCGCAGTCGACGCGGCGGTCGTGGTCTGCGAAATGGACGAGAAGAAAGTCCCACAGCTCCAGCTCATCCTGCGCGAGCTTGAAGAGCAGAACATTCCCCGCTTCCTGTTCCTCAACAAGCTCGACAAGGCCGACGCCACCATTCACGACGCGCTCAGGCTGCTGCAGCCGGCGTCGCGCTGCAAGCTTTTGATGCGTCAGGTTCCGACCTTTTCCGGCGAGCTCATCAGCGGATTCGTCGATCTCGCCCTCGAACGGGCCTTTGTCTACAAGGAGCACGCACCCTCCGAAGTCGTTCCCCTCGAAGGCAATGCGCTCGATGAAGAAAAAACCGCGCGCTTCTCCATGCTGGAAACGCTCGCCGACCATGACGACGAGCTGATGGAGCAACTGCTCGGGGACATTCAGCCGCCGAGGGACAAGATCTTCGACGACCTCGCGCGCGAGCTGCGCGACGGTCTCGTCTGTCCGGTGTTGATGGGCACGGCGACGCGGGCGAACGGCGTGCTCCGCCTGATGAAGGCGTTGCGTCACGAGTCGCCCGGCATCGCCCAGACCGCCGAGCGGCTCGGCGTGAAACTCGGCAACGACGCGATCGTCTATGTAATGAAGACCTTTCACACTGCACACGGCGGCAAGATGTCGGTCGCGCGCGTGCTCAACGGGCAGGTCGCCGACAGCACCACGTTCCAGTCGCCGGAGCGCGAAGCCGGCCGCGTGGCCGGAATCTTCAAGGTGGTCGGCCAGACCACCGAGAAGCGCGGCGCGGCGCAGGCCGGCGAAACCGTGGCGCTCGGTAAGCTCGATCACGCCGAGACCGGCGACACGCTCACCGCCGGCAAGCAGGCGCATCCGGCCGCCGCCATGGTCAAGCCGCTGGCGCCGGTGCTCGCACTGGCGATCACCGCCAAGGAGCGCAAGGACGACGTCAAGCTCGGCCAGGCCCTGCACCGCCTGCTGGAGGAAGATCCCTCGATTAGTGTCGTGCATAACGCCGAGGCGCACGAGGTCGTCGCGTGGGGGCAGGGCGAGATGCACCTTCGTGTCGCCACCGAGCGGCTGGCCGATCGCTACGGCGTCGTGATCGCGACGCAGAAGCCGACGGTCGGCTATCGCGAGACCATCAAGAAGGGCGTAGTCCAGCGCGGCCGCCACAAGAAGCAGTCGGGCGGTCACGGCCAGTTTGGCGACGTGGTGCTCGACATCAAGCCGTTGCCGCGCGACCAGGGCTTCAAGTTCGTGGACGAGATCAAGGGCGGCGTGGTTCCGCGCAACTACATCCCGGCGGTCGAGGAAGGGGTCGTCGATGCACTCAAGCGGGGACCGCTCGGATTTCCGGTTGTCGACGTGCAGGTGAAGCTGGTCGACGGCTCCTATCACACCGTCAATTCATCCGACATGGCGTTCCAGACCGCCGGCCGCATCGGCATCCACGAAGGGCTGCCATTGTGCAATCCGGTGCTGCTCGAACCGATCTATCAGGTCGAGCTGGTCGTGCCCTCGGAGGCGACCGCCAAGATGAATGCGCTGATGTCCGGCCGCCGCGGCCAGATTCTCGGCTTCGACACCCGCGAGGGTTGGCCCGGCTGGGACATCGTCCGCGTGCAGATGCCGGAATCCGAGATCGGCGATCTCATCATCGAGGTGCGCTCGGCCACCGCCGGTGTCGGCAGCTTCACCTTCAAGTTCGATCATATGGCCGAACTGACCGGCCGCACCGCCGATCAGATCGTGGCGGCAAGGAAGGCCGCGGTCGCGGCCTGAGCGTTCTTTTGATGCGGGGTCGTCGTGGCCGGGCTGGTCCCGGCCATCTCGATTTCAAGAGGCATGGCCACGCATCCTCGATCGGGATTGCCGGGACCAGCCCGGGACCGGCGAGGCGCCCGTGGTAGCGGCGAGAATGGATCGCTGGATCCAGTTACCAATTGCAAAGGATGTTTGGCATTCGCGGGCGCACGATTAATCGTGATGCGCTGAATTCCGGCTAGAACCGCAGCGGGGACGATATTGAGGGGACACACCGCGACGCGGTTCGACCGCAGCGGCGATTACGGGACGTTGCATGCTCGATGTGCTGCGCAATCTGTTCTCGGGAAAGAATGATGCCGCGCCGGCGTCGGACGGCAAGGTGACGCTCGCCGACGTGCTGCGCAACGATTGGTTCGAGCTCTGGTATCAGCCTAAGATCCACCTCAAGACGATGAGCTTCTGCGGTGCCGAGGCGCTGGTGCGTGCACGCCATCCGACCAGGGGCGTGCTGCCGCCGGGCGTATTCCTTCCTGGCGCGGCCGAGGCCGACATGATCGCGCTGACCGAGCGCGTCATCGTCACTGCGCTGCACGACTGGGTCGACTGTGCCGAACACGGCATGTCGCTCAAGATCGCCGTCAACGTGCCGGTGTCGGCGCTGGTCAACCTCCCGATCCAGACCATCATCGGCGAAGAACGCCCGACGGCAGAGAACTGGCCGGGCCTCATCCTCGAAGTCACCGAGGACGAGATCATCGGCGACCTCAAGCTCGCCAACGATATCGCGGATCGGTTGCGCGCTTCGCACTGCACCTTGGCGATCGACGATTTCGGCGCCGGCTACTCCTCGATCGCGCGGGTGACGCGAGTTGCCATTCAGCGAGCTGAAGATCGATCGCGCTTATGTGACCAATTGCCACGTCGATAAGGTCAATGCCGGGCTATGCGAGGTGTTCGTCGAGCTGGCCAAGCGCTTTGGGCTCAAGACCGTCGCCGAAGGCATCGAGTCGACGCACGAAAGCCACAAGCTGCAGGCGCTCGGCTGCGACATCGGGCAGGGCTACCTGTTTGCCAAGCCGATGCCGAAAAACCAGCTCATCGGCCAGTTGAGCAAGCGGATGGGGCCCCGGTCAGCTCCGCAAGCGAAGCCGGCCCGGAGCCTGATCCCGAGTTTCCTCACCAAAGGATGACGCCGACTTGCGTCATGGTGGTGGGGTGCGTCATTGGCATATTCCGCGCCGTGGGCATGCGGAATATCGCCCCGAGGGATGAATTCCCGCGACAAATCCCGCATCTGTGACTTGCTGGTGATCGCGCCGGCGCGTATTCCGTAGCAAAATCCGGAGGACCGCCATGAATGTGATTCATCGCCGCGGCTGGGAAATTCCTGAGCGCCTAGCCACCCCCGAGCATGTGTTCCTGAACCGCCGCGCCTTCATGGCCGCGACCGGCGCTGCCGCGCTGTCGCTCGGGGCTGGGCCGGCCTTCGCCCAGCGCGTCACTGATCTGCCGGACCCGACCGCGGATCTCTATCCGGCCAAGCGCAACAAGAAGTACGTGCTCGACCGGCCCATCACCGATGAGAAGACCAACACCAGCTACAATAATTTCTACGAGTTCGGCACGTCGAAGAATGTCGCGAAGGCGTCCCAGGCGCTCAAGCTGCGGCCGTGGACGATCAAGATCGATGGCATGGTCGAGAAGCCGATGGAACTCGGCTTTGACGACCTGATCCGCAAGATGCCGTTGGAGGAGCGGCTCTATCGCCATCGCTGCGTTGAGCGTTGGTCGATGGCGATCCCGTGGTCAGGCTTCCCGCTCGCGGAACTCGTCAAGTTCGCGAACCCGCTCGGGTCGGCAAAATACTTGCAGATGACGACCTTCCTCGACAAGACGGTGGCGCCGGCGCAGCGCCAGTCCTGGTATCCGTGGCCCTATGTCGAGGGCCTGACCATGGCCGAAGCGACCAACGAGCTCGCCTTCATGGTCACCGGCGCCTATGGCAAGCCGGTGTCGAAGGTGCAGGGCGCGCCGATCCGGCTGGCGGTGCCATGGAAGTACGGCTTCAAGTCGGTCAAGTCGATCACGCATTTCACGTTCACCGACAAGCGGCCGAAGAGCTACTGGGAAGCGCTGCAGGATTCCGAATACGGCTTCTGGGCCAACATCAATCCGCAGGTGCCGCATCCGCGCTGGAGCCAGGCAGTCGAGGAACTGATCGGCATCGGCGAACGTCGCCCCACGCTGCTGTTCAACGGCTACGGCGAATACGTCGCCGGGATGTACAAGGGCCTGGAGAAAGAACGCCTCTGGGCGTGATTTTCCAAGTTCACCATAGGCGTTTGTGGCTGACTCACGTGATGGCCGGGCTTGTCCCGGCCTTCTCGATTGATGGGGCACCGGCGTGCATCCGCCATAGAGATTGCCGGGACGAGTCCGGCAATGACGGCGGGCGGTCCAGTTTGCGACGCAACGGGGCGACGGCTTTCTCAACCCTCTCCGGCTTCCGCCTCGGCAAGCTTTGCGCGCCAGTCCTTGCGCTGGCGGATCAGCGCCCAGGCTGCGAGCGCCAGCAGCCCCGCGCAAAGCACCAGCAGCGTCAGCGCGATCGGGCGCTGGAAGAAGATCACCCAGTTGCCGTTCGACATGATCAGCGACTGACGCAAACTCATTTCCAGCGTCGGTGAGATCACAAGGCCGAGCACCAGCGGCGCCGGATCGAGACCGAACTTGCGCAAGGCGTAGCCGATCACGCCCATGATCAGCATAATCCAGACGTCGACGATCGAGTTGTTCACCTCGTAGACGCCGATGATGCAGAACATGATCACGAGCGGGTAGAGATAGACGTAGGGTATCCGCAGTACGTTCACAAAGACTCCGACCAGCGGCAGGTTGAGCAGCAGCAGCATCACGTTGCCGACATACATGGAAGCGACGAAGCCCCAGAAGATGTCGGGATGGTCGTTCACCAGCGTCGGCCCCGGCGGCACGCCGTGGATCATCAGCGCGCCGATCAGCACGGCGGTGATCGGGCCGGTCGGCAGGCCGAGCGCCAGCATCGGCACAAACGCGCCGCTCGATGCCGCGTTGTTCGCCGATTCAGGTCCGGCGACGCCGGCGATTGCGCCTTGGCCGAATTCCTCCGGATGCTTCGAGAGCCGGCGCTCGACGGCATAGGAGAGAAAGCTTGCGATGATGTGCGCCGAGCCAGGCGTGAGACCGATGAGGAATCCCAGCACGGTGCCGCGTGCGATCGGCATCGAGGATTCGCGCCATTCCTTCCGGCTGGGGAGCAGCTCGCGCAGCCGCGGCGTGATCACTTTGCCGACCACGTCGGACGCCGGTGTCGAAAGAATCTCACCCAGTCCGAACAGGCCGACCGCGACCGGCACGATCCCGATGCCGTCGCCGAGTTCGGGAATATCGAACGCATAGCGAAAATGCCCGGTCATGTTGTCGATGCCGATGGTGCCGAGCATCAGCCCGGAGCAGGCCATCAGCAGCGTACGCGGCAGCGAGGTCGAGGACATGTAGGCGAGGAAGATCAGGCCGAGCACGAGCAGCGCCGAGTATTCCGGCGGGCCGAACCGCAGGGCAAAGTTCGCGAGCGGCGGCGCGATCAAGGTGAGCATGATCACGCCGAAGGTGCCGGCGATCCAGGAACCGACCGCAGCGATGCAGAGCGCGGCGCCGGCGCGGCCGTTCTGCGCCATGGCGTAGCCGTCGATGCAGGTCATCACCGAGGAAGCTTCGCCGGGAATGCGCATCAGGATCGATGTGGTGGAGCCGCCGTATTGCGAGCCGTAGTAGATGCCGGCGAGCATCACCACTGCGCTGGTGGTGTCGAGGCCGAAGGTCGCCGGCAACAGAATGCTGATCCCGGACAGCGGTCCGATCCCCGGCAGCACGCCGACGATGGTGCCGACCAGACAGCCGAGGAAGGCGTACCACAGCACGCCCGGCTGTAGCGCAACGGAAAAGCCGAGCATCAGGCTGTGCAGCGTGTCCATGCTAAAAGCCGAGCAGGCCGGTTTCGAGCGGCGTCTTGAGCGCCACGCTGAACAGAAACCAGGTCAGCAGCACCACTGCAACGCTGTAAAGGCCCGCGACCAGCGGATGCCGCCGCTCGGCACCGACGATCAGCGCGAACAACAACAGCGTCATGGTGACGATGAAGCCGAGCGTCTGATAGAGCGCGATCGCCACGGTGGTGATGCCGACGACGCGCGCCGCATGCGGAAGATCATTCCAACGCAGCGTCGCCAGCGGCTCGCTCGCGCGCGCGCGCAGGATCAGCACGAGCCCGAACAACATCATCGCCACCGCGACGAGCTTCGGCATCATGCCGGCGCCGGGAAACGATAGCGTGCCGACCGGCAAATCGCCGCTCGTTGCGATCACCAGGACGCCGAATGCGATGAACGCGGCGCCCGCGACGTGATCGGTGCGAAGCACCCTCAGCCCTCGACCCTGCCGATCGTGCGCACGGCGGACTCGATCCGCTTGGTGTCCTCTTCCCAGAATTTCGCGAATTCGGCCTGGTCCATGTAGTCGAGGTCGAGGCCGAGATTGGCGAGCGCGGTCTTGAACTGGTCGCCGTGCGCGGCCTTGTTGACGGCGTCGCGCAGGAACGTGATCACGTTCGCCGGCGTGTTCTTCGGCGCGAACAGGCCGACCCAGAGATAGTATTCGATGTTGTAGCCGAGTTCCTTCATGGTCGGCACATCCGGCAGCGCCTTCGAGCGCGCGCCGCCGAAGGAGGCGAGCGGGCGCAGCTTGCCGGCCTTGATCTGCGCCAGCGAGGCCGAGACCGAAGAGGCGAGCACCTGCGAATTGTTTCCCAGCAGCGCAGTCAGCGCCGGTCCGCCGCCGTTGGTTGGCAAGTGCCGCAGCTTGAGGTCGCCGGCCGCCTTCATGAACAGCGCCATCGGAATGTGTAGTGCGCCGTATAGGCCCGACGAACTGAAAATGATCTGGTTCGGCCGCTTGGTGGCGTCGTCGATGAACTCCTTGGCCGTCTTCCAGGGCTGTTGATCGTTCACGATCAGCACGCAAGGATCGGCTACGATGCGCGCGATCGGAATGAAATTGGCGTTGGTAAACTTCGGCGTGCGGCCGAACAGCCGGTCGACCTCGGCAAAGCCGGAAATCGACGTGATGTGGGTGAGGATCGTGTAGCCGTCCGGCTTCGCATTGGCCGCGACTTGCGCGCCGACCTGGCCGGCGGCGCCGGCCTTGGTCTCGATCACCACTGGGTGCTTGATGTTGGCCTCGAGCACCGCCGCGAGCGGACGCGTCACCACATCGGAGGCGCCGCCGGGCGGAAACGGATTGATGATCGTGATCGCGTGCGTGGGATAGGCGTCCTGCGCCAGCCCCGGACGGATGGCGAGCGCGGCGGCCGAGGCGGCCGACCCGGCGACGAAGCGACGGCGGTCCATGGGTCTCTCCTTGGGTGTGCGCAGATATTGTATTTGGTGTGATGTAACGACGGATAGGAGAAGGGGTCAACCTGAGTGGCCGCCGCGTCCGGCTGCGCGGGCGTGACAAGGCAACGCATTCGCCGGTCGTCCCCGCGCAGGCGGGGCCGATACGTCGTGTCCATGGAAGTATGGTGCGGTCGAGAAGATCTCACGGTGGCGAGTAGGGGTTCCCGCCTTCGCGGGGACGACGCAACCGAGCGGCGTTCGGATTGCGTATCACTCCAGATCGATGCTGAAGGGCTCGCCTGCGAACGCCGGAACGCCCGGCCCCATCGTCCGGATCGCTTCGACCATGCGGCCGGAGCGGCCGAGGATGCGGTCGGCCAGCGACACGATGCGGGAATTGGGCATCGCGGTGAGTGACGCGCGGCGTAGCGCCTGCGCGATCGCGAACTCGTCGCGGTTCGGATTGAGCGCGCAGGCCGAGACATAGGCGCCCGCGGTCGAGCGGCTGATGCCCGCATAGCAATGCAGCAGCAGCGGCGCGGCGCGGTCCCAGCCGCGCACGAAGGTGAGAAGCTTCGCCACATGCTCGCCATCCGGCACGATGTGATCGTCGAGATCCTCGGTGATGTCATCCATGCCGAGAATTAGGTGATTGTCGGGCACGATGCAGGGCGGCCGCTGCACCATGTCGGTCTGCTTGAGCAGCGTCACGAGATGGCGCGCGCCGATCTCCTCGACCGTGGTGTGGAGGCGCGCGAGGGAGCAAACGTGAATCATCGAGAATCTTTGCTGGGTTGTTGCTGCTTATATGGGGCTGAAAATTGACGATAAAGGGTCATTCACGGAACAGGCGCTTAAATCGTTCGAGAAATCGTGCCTCCGCCGCCTCCGCCGGCCACGGCGTCAGGTAGTCGCGCTGGAGCGTAGCGGAAAGCTGCGGCGGCTGGCCGAAGAAGCGGCGCGCCTCCGACATCGCGAAACCGGCGAGCTTGATGGCTTCGAGATAGGCGGCGGCGCGATCGGCGGCTTTGATCAAGGCGGTCAGTTCTTCCGCCAGTGCCGCGGGAACGCCGAAGCGGCGATGGATGGCGGCGAGGAGGCGTGCCTCGACGCTTTTGTAGGCGTCGCCGATCACCGCCTTGAACGGCGAGATCATGTCGCCGATCACGTATTCGGGGGCGTCGTGCAGCAGCGCCGCGAGCCGCGCCGGGCGATCGAGCCGCGCGCGGCCATGGGCAATGGTCTCGACCAGGAGCGAATGCTGCGCGACCGAATAGATGTGTGCGCCTTCGGTCTGTCCGTTCCAGCGCGCGACCCGGGCGAGGCCGTGAGCGATGTCGGCGATCTCGATATCGAGCGGGGAGGGGTCGAGCAGATCGAGCCGCCGCCCCGACAGCATGCGCTGCCAAGCGCGCGGCGGGAGCGCGCTGGGGGAGGGACGGGTCGGCGGTTTTGGCAGTCGGGGCACGGCGAATCAGGGCGTTCCCTGGAGGAGCGCAGGATTGTCGCGTTGACGGCACGATACCGCAACCGGTGCCCGTAAGGTTATCGGGTCGATTTCCGCTCGCCGTGAGCCGGGTGGCGGTAGCACGTCACCAAGTGATCGTTCACCATGCCGACCGCCTGCATGAAGGCGTAGACGATCGTCGGCCCGACGAACTTGAAACCGCGGCCGGCCAGCTCCTTGGAAATCTTGCGCGACAATTCGGTTTCGGCCGGCACCTGCGCGATGCTGCGGAGGTGATTGACCTTGGGGCGGCCGTCGACGAAATCCCACAACAGGCGGGAGAAGCCCGGCCCCTTCTCCATCACGTCGAGCCAGGCGCGGGCGGAGCGAACCGCGCCCTCGATCTTGAGCCGGTTGCGTACGATGCCGGCGTCCCCCATCAGGCGCTCGACCTTCTTCGGCGTATAGCGCGCGATTTTCTCCGGCACGAAGCCGTCGAATGCGCGGCGGAAATTCTCGCGCTTGCGCAGGATCGTGATCCAGGAGAGCCCCGCCTGGAAACCATCTAGCACCAGCTTTTCATAAAGCGCGCGATCGTCGTATTCCGGCACGCCCCATTCCTCGTCGTGATAGGCGACGTAGAGCGGGTCTTCCTTGGGCCAGGGACAACGGCGCAGCCCGTCGGGGTGAAGGAGGGCGGTGGTCATTCGGCGTCCTTTGGCTCGCCTGGCCAAGCGAACCGCGCCCAGTCGGGCCTAACCGGTTGCAGCTCGATCCCGCCGGCCTGCAAGCGCGTGCCGCTCGTCATCGCGTCGGTTACCCGATCAAGCCGCAGCGCCGCAAGCCCGCGGCCGGCGGCGGCGGAGCCCATCATGCCGACGTTGCGCTCGCCTGCGGTCACGGCGAGACCCGGCGCCGGCGCAGCGCCGTCGTAGGCGACCGGGACCACGCGGGTACGCGCAGTGCCGCGGTGCTCCATGCGCGAGGTGATCTCCTGGCCGACGAAACAGCCCTTGTCGAAATCGACGCCGCGGAGCTGATCCATGTCGGCTTCGTGCGGGAAGGCGTCGCCATAGACGAAGTCGAGCCCGCCGCGCGGGATGCCGAGCGCGATCCGGTGCGCTTCGTACGCATCAGCATCGATCAGCGCGGCGCCGACGTCGGCCGCAGCTTGCGCCGCCAGATGCGGCGGCAGCATGCAGCGCGTACCGAGTGCGGCGAGCCGCGGATCGGGATAGCACAGCCCGTACTTGGTCGCGCCGTCGCCGTCCCAGAGCGCCAGCACGCCCAGCACCTCAGAGAGGTCTTCGTTGATCACCTTGGCGCGCAGCTTGTAGAAGTTCAGGCGCTCGACCAGCGTCAGCGCGAGCGCGCGCGGACAGTCGAGGAAAAAGCCGCCGCCGTCGGCAGGGTCGGCGGCGGCAATGATGAAATCGACGATGATCTTGCCCTGCGGCGTCAGCAGGGCAGCAAAGCGCGCCTCTCCCGGCATCACCTTGCCGATATCGGTGGTGACCAGCCCGTTGAGGAACTTCGATGCGTCGCCACCGGCGACCTTGACGACGCCGCGGTCGGGAAGAAGCGCTGCCTTCATGGTGGATACTTGCCAGATGCTGCGATGGAACGTAAGGCGCAGTTGCGCGCCTCACAAGGCATCGTCCCATTCACCCTCCCCAGAAAGGGAGGATCGGACCGCCGAAGGCGATCCGCGGAGGGTCCTGTACCCTGGAATCGCTGACACAGTGGAGGTCCCCGTGACGGGAGCCCCATGCGGTTCGCTGTGCGAACCGACCTCCCCCTTACCGGGGGAGGTGATAGAAGAATGCGAATGACTGGAACGTTCGACCTCATCTTGAAAGGTGGCACCGTCGTCAACCACGACGGCGAAGGCGTGCGCGATCTCGGCATTGCCGGCGGGCGCCTCGCCGCGATCGGCGATCTCACGCAGGTGTCGGCCGGCGAGGTGATCGATTGCAAGGGCCTGCATGTGCTCCCCGGTGTGATCGACACCCAGGTGCATTTCCGCGAACCCGGGCTCACCCACAAGGAAGACCTGGAGAGCGGCTCGCGCAGCGCGGTGATGGGCGGCGTCACCGCGGTGTTCGAAATGCCCAACACCGATCCCACGACCACAAGCGCGGCGGCGATGGCCGATAAGGTCGCGCGCGGCCATCATCGCATGCATTGCGATTTCGCCTTCTTCATCGGCGGCACCCGCGAGAACACGCAGGAGCTCCCAGAGCTCGAGCGGCTCCCCGGCTGCGCAGGCGTCAAGGTGTTCATGGGCTCGTCGACCGGTTCGCTGCTGGTCGAGGACGACGACGGCGTGCGCAATATCCTTCAGGTGATCCGCCGGCGCGCCTCGTTCCATTCCGAGGACGAGTATCGGCTCAACGAACGCAAGTCTCTGCGCATCGAAGGCGATCCGCGCTCGCACCCGGTATGGCGCGACGAACTGGCGGCGCTCACCTGCACGCAGCGGCTCATCCGGCTCGCGCGCGAGACCGGCAAGCGCGTGCACGTGCTGCATATCTCCACCGCGCAGGAAATGGAGTTCCTGCGCGATCACAAGGACGTCGCCTCGGTCGAGGCGACGCCGCATCACCTCACGCTTGAAGCGCCCGATTGCTACGAGCGCCTCGGCACCCGCGCGCAGATGAATCCGCCGGTCCGCGAAGCTGCGCATCGCGCCGGCATCTGGCGCGGCCTTGCCGACGGCGTCGTCGACGTGCTCGGCTCCGACCACGCGCCGCATACGCCCGAAGAGAAGGCCAAACCGTATCCGGCGAGCCCGTCCGGCATGACCGGGGTGCAGACGCTGGTCCCGATCATGCTCGATCACGTCAATGCCGGCCGGCTCTCGCTGCTGCGTTTCGTCGACCTCACCAGCGCCGGTCCGGCACGGCTGTTCGGAATCGCCCGCAAGGGCCGGATCGCGGTCGGCTACGACGCCGATCTTACGGTGGTCGATCTCAAGCGCCGGCAGACGATCCGCAACGCGTGGGTGGCCTCCCGCGCCGGCTGGACGCCCTACGATGGGATGATGGTCACCGGCTGGCCGGTCGGCACCTTGGTGCGCGGAATGCGGGTCATGTGGGAGGGCGAAATTATGACCTCGGCCCGCGGCGAAGCCGTGAAATTTCTGGAAGCATTGGCGAAAAGTTAAATTCCGCGGGGATTTCTACGCACCCTTCATGATGAGGCGGAATAATTTTCCATAGAGCTTTGTTATAAGAAACCGCGCGTTCGCCAACGGCGTCATCAAGAGCGGCGGCAGGTGATTGTTTGTAAATCGCCCACTGCAGATCGGAGCTTGGCGGCGCGTGACGACGATCTGGTTTCGATCCGGGTCCTGATCGTCTTCCCGCCGTGCGCCAGCTTTACGGCCTGCACGCGCCTTGAGTGGATCGGTCGAGCGAACGCGCAGTCACTGCCGAGCGAGTGCGAGCGAGAACTCGCCGTTGCGGACGCGGCCGGCGAGGCCTTCCGCGAAGGCGGCAGCCGCCTCTTCCCCGTAGGTCGACACGAACTCCGCGAAGGCCGCGAACAGGCAGACCTGCGCGAGGCAGTCGCCGTCTATGCCGTCGAGACGCGCCTCGGCCCAGGCCTCATGCAGATAGCCGAGCGCGGCGCGCTTGTGCTCGTGGTCCCCGCTGGACCGTGCAGTCTGTGTTGCTTGATTGGTCATGCCCATGTAGATGCGTGGCCGCATCCCCCGCGCCCACTTCGATGCGAGACGACGTTAGCATGACATCTCCGAAGGACGAGGCGGAAATTTTCAAAGGGTTAATCCAACCACGCTAGATTCTTTTTGGTGTGTCTTGTGGATCACGAATCATGACCTCGCCGTCATCGCGGTAAGTCTCATGGTGCAATCGTGACGACAACGGGCGTTCGCGATGCAAGTTTTTTCCGATGCGGCGCTGATGGTAGAGACCACGTTCCGTTGAAATCGATCAACCGGCCGCGTTCTCCGCTCATTCCCGTGCAAGTGGGAGTCCAGGGCGGCTGGCTCCGAGAGTGGTACTCGTGGTCGTGGGTTCCCGCTTGCGCCTTGCGCGGGGACGAGCGGAATTCCGAACATGAGTCCGTTCAATCAGGGCCTGCTCTACGACCGCGACGATCAGTTGGCGTAGCGTGCGGTCACGTCGCGGGCGATCTTAGAACCTTCGTCAAGGTAACGGCGGATGACAACGTTCGCCGCCGGGGTGCAGGAGCGGTAGGTCTGCTGAAAGCCACGGTAGCCGCGATTGAAGGCTGCGATCATGCGGCTGCGGCGGTCGCCATTCGGAGCTTCGGCATCGACCAGCGCGAGCATTTCGTTGCGCCATTTCTGGCCTTCATTGGCGCCGCAGATGTTGCGCAGGTAATGTAGCGCGCCGAGAATTTCCGCCAGCCGCTGCAAGCTGCCGTCGAATGGCGCCGGCGCCTGCGCGCGTGCGGGAGCGCCCGCCGCGAGCAGGGCGAACAGGATGAGGATCAGGAAGCGTCGCAGCATGGCAAACCGTGACATAGCGGGCGCAGACGGATAACCGCAAGCTTGGCGCCCACTGTTGGGGGTGGAAGCCGCCGGAAGCAAGGCAGTGCTACAATCCCTGCGGGGCATCATGCCCGTTCGAGCAATGCCGTTGAACGCGAGCGTGTGGATGATCGAGGCACGGGAACGCAACCGGGCGCACTGGGCCGGCTGGGGCCGCGCGGCCGCGCGCGCCGCTGTCGTCGTGTCCGTTGTCGTCCTCGCGCTGGCGGGGTTTCCCAGTGGCGTTCAGAGCCAGCGCGCTGTGGAGCCGCCGGCGGCGATCGAGGTCGCTTCACAGCCAATTACGTCATTCGCAGCCGGCGATCCGCGGCGGCGGCGGTTCGGCCTGCTGGAGTTCCGCGGCGGCCTTGTTCTGACGTCCCAGTCCAAGCATTTCGGTGGCATCTCGGCGCTTCGCATCCAGGCCGATGGCGCCGAGTTCATCGCGCTGAGCGACAAGGGTTGGTGGTTTCGCGGGCGTCTGACCTACGAAGGCACCCGCCCGGCTGGCATCGTCGATGCGGAGATGGCGCCCATCCTCGGTCCTGACGGCCGCCCGCTCGCCGCGCGTGGCTGGTACGACACCGAGTCGATCGCGCAGGACGGCGGCAAGCTGTATGTCGGGATCGAACGGGTGCACCGCATCGTACGGTTCGACTATGGCAAGAACGGCCTGCTGGCGCGCGGCCAGCCGATCGAGGTGCCGCCCGGGGTGCGGATGCTGCCCGCCAACAAGGGACTCGAAGCGCTGGTCTTCGTCCCGCGCGGGCTGCCGCTCGCGGGTGCCTTGATCGCGCTGTCGGAGCGCGGCCTCGACCGCGACGGCAACCTCGTCGCGTTCCTCATCGGTGGGCCGCGGCCCGGTATGTTCGCGGTCAAGCGCAGCGGCGAATTCGACATCAGCGATGCCGCAATGCTGCCGGACGGCGATCTCCTGATCCTGGAGCGGAAGTTCAGTTGGATCAGCGGTCTGTTCATCCGGCTGCGGCGGCTTGCGCTGGCCGAGATCAGGCCGGGTGCGCTGGTCGACGGTCCGGTGCTGTTCGAAGCCGACCTCGGGTTTCAGATCGACAATATGGAAGGGCTGAGCGTCCATCGCGGGGCGAACGGCGAAACCGTCCTGTCCATGATATCGGACGACAACTTCTCGGTGCTGCAGCGTACCTTGCTGCTTCAGTTCACGCTCGCCGAGCCGTAATGATGATGATCTGTCAAGGAGAGCTCTCATGGTTCGATTGATCGCCGCGCTCGCCGCCGCGCTGGCGCTGGCGCTGACCGTGCCGGCGCGCGCCGCCTATCCCGAGCGCAACATCACCATCATCTGTGCTTCCGGGGCCGGCGGCATCGTCGACGTGACCACGCGCATTATCGCCGACCACATGTCGAAGACGCTCGGGCATACCCTGGTGGTCCAGAACGAGCCCGGCGCCGGCAGTACGATCGCGATCGCCGCCGTCGGCAAGGCCGCACCTGACGGCTACACCGTGCTCACGATCGGCCCCGGCGTCGGTGTCGTGAAGGAGCTCTACCCCAAATCCACCGTCGACGTGGTGCGCGACGTCGCGCCGGTTTCGGTGATCGGCATCGCGCCGCTTGTCCTGCTCACCCACAAGGATGTGCCGGTGACCGATTACGCCTCGCTGTTGGCCTACCTCAAGGCACATCCGGGCCAGTTGACGACCGGCAGCAACGGACGCGGCTCCTCCGGCCACCTCGCCAGCGCCTTGTTCCGTTCCATGGCCGGCGTCGACATCCGCTACATCCCCTACCGCACGACCCCGCAGGCGCAGTCCGACCTGATCGCCGGGCGGCTCTCGATGATGTGGCTCTCCACGCTGACCGACTACATCCAGCAGGGTACGCTGCGTCCGATCGCAGTCTCCACGCTCGAGCGCTGGAAACTCTTTCCCGACACGCCGACCTTCGACGAACTCGGCCTCAAGGGTTACGAAGCGACGACCTGGATCAGCATGTACCTGCCCAAGGACGCGCCCAAGGAAATCACGGACAAGCTCACCGCCGCGATCAACGCCGCGCTCGCCGATCCCGGCGTGCAGGATCGGCTCAATCAGATCGGCGTGATCGCGCCGCGCACCACCGGTCCGGATTTCCTCGCCAAATATCTCAAGTTCGAGATCGAGAAGTGGGCGGAGATTTTGCGCAACAACAAGGACTCGGACTGAGGCCTAGTCCGGAAGCCGTCAGGCGCGGCCTGGTGCAACGCATTCTCGTCGTCCTAGTGCCAAAAAGACGTAGCCGGCCGGGACCAGCCCGGCCATGGCGATCAAGCTGATTCTATTCAGTGAAAAGCGCTCTACGCCGCCGGCGTTGCCGCTTCGGCGCGCTTCTTCGCGACCTGCCGTCTGAGTTCGACGCCCTTGGGTGCGAGCTCGATCTCCCGCGCTTTGAGCAGGAACGCATCAAGTCCGCCACGATGGTCGACGGTCTTGAGCGTGGTCGCGCAGATGCGCAGCTTGATGGAACGGCCGAGCGCGTCGGAGATCAGCGTCACGTTGAGTAGGTTGGGCAGGAACCGCCGCTTGGTCTTGCGGTTGGAATGGCTCACTTTATGCCCGACCAGCGCTCCCTTGCCGGTCAGATCGCATCGGCGCGACATGGCGAAATACCTCAAGCTTGCGTGGCGCGCGCACGACGCACGGCCCATTTCATGTGCTCGTCATGGATACGGCGGACGTATAGTGACGACCCGGAAGGGCGTCAAGCCGATGACCGCTCCGGGCGCCGTTCGAGTCAATTCACATACCGGTGCTGGGTCACGCCGGTTGACCGCTGAATTGCCTTGATCGAGACAAGATATCGCGGCAAACCGCAATAAAGGCGTGTCGGCATCGAATTCGACGCCGGGGCAAGGGATGCGACTGGGCATGGCGGCGACCACAAATCCCGGGCGAGCCGAGGTCAGCCGCGGGCTCCGGCTGCATCGATCGGGTTTGACCGCCAGTCTCGGCCTGCTCGCGGCGCTGGCGCTTGGTATCGGCAGTGCCGCACAGGCGCAGGGCCGGCTCGACGCCCACTACGCCGCGACGCTCGCCGGCGTGCCGTTCGGCAAAGGCGCCTGGCAGATCGACATCCGCGAAGACCAGTTCAGCGCGGTTGCAAACGGCGCCACTTCCGGCCTGTTGCGCGTACTCGCCAGCGGCCAAGGCCAGAGCGCCGCGCACGGTAGCATGGCCGGCGGACAGCCGGTGGCGGGAACCTACGCGTCGAACATCGTCACCGACAAGAAATACGACGACGTTCGCATCGTGCTCAGCGGCGGCGTGGTGAAGGATTACCTGGCCGATCCGCCGACGTATCCGGATCCGACCCGGGTCCCGCTGACCGACGCGCACCGCCGCGGTGTCACCGATCCGATGACGGCGGCGCTGATGAAGGTTCCAGGCAACGGCGATGTGTTCACGCCGGACGCCTGCCGGCGCACGCTGGCGGTGTTCGATGGGCGCATGCGCTACGACCTCCAGCTCGCTTTCAAGCGGCTGGCGAAGGTGCGCTCGGAGAAGGGATATCAGGGCAACGTAGTGGTCTGCGGCGTGCGGTTTGTGCCGATCGCGGGCTTTATCCCGGAGCGTGCGGTGATCCGATATATCGCCGGCGTGCACGATATGGAGATATGGCTTGCCCCCATCGCTGGTACCCGCGTGATGGTCCCTTATCGCATGCAGTCGCCCACCCCGCTGGGCCAGGCCATTGTTCAGGCGGTGGACTTCGTCACGCTTCCACAACCAGCGCGGGCAAGCGCCACCCGTTAACGGTTGCGGCGGACCCGCGGCCTTGCTGTTCCCCTACGCTTACTCGATTTGGTGGGACGGGGACAGACCCGCGCCAGATATGGCGGTGAACGAAACCGCACAACCAGCGAGTCCGTGATTCGGCCGCGATTCGTTCGAGACTCGTTCCACACGTTAAGCACAGGGCAGTCACAGGGCTCTCGGCTGCTTGTCCCGTCGCGTTGTGGCACAAAATTGAGCGATTGGAGGGATGTTCGCCGGGATGAGATTTGAAACGCCGACTGATGTGATCGAGCGGGCCGAGGACCCGCCGGAGTGGATCAGGAGTATGCGCAGGAGGTTGAAGCACGCCGTCAAGACGAGACTATCATGCTCCTCTGAAGAGCTCGAAGCCGTCGATGGCGGGCTGCACGATGCACGCGAAGGGTGCGTCGCCAGCGGCGAAGATGTGGCAGCCGTCTTTGCCACGCATCGTCACCGTTGCAGGTGCTCGACATGGCGTCGGCGTTTGCAGGCCTGAATGAGATTCTCGACTATCTTGCGCAGCGCTATCCCAGTATAACCGGCGTGTTCGAAGAGCGGCTGCAGCGCCTGCTCGTGAGGATCGGCGAGTGGCCCGAGAGTGCCGAGCCTGTCGCTGAGCGCCCGGGAGTGCGAGGAGTGCCGCTGGTCCGATATCCGTACAAATTCTTTAGCGGATCACCGGCGAAGCGGTCGAAATCCTGCACATCCACCCCACCTCGCGGAGGGCGCCGCGGGAGCAGAGCCCGGAACCGGGTGACGATGGCGATCCCTGAGATTTTCCGATAGCACCAAAGGCGCGATCGAACCTGTCCGTAGAGTTTAGAAAAGTCGATGTCCATCTCCTTCTCCTCGCCTTCCAATCGTGACGCCCGCGCCCGTGGCGCCGGTGTCACCGCGGTGCTCGGGCCGACCAATACCGGCAAGACCCATCTCGCGATCGAGCGCATGCTCGGCCATTCGTCCGGCATCATCGGCTTGCCGCTGCGGCTCCTGGCGCGCGAGGTCTACAACAAGGTTGCGGAGCGGGTCGGGCCCGATGCGGTCGCGCTCGTTACCGGTGAGGAAAAGATCAAGCCGCCGAACCCGCGTTTCTGGGTCTCGACCGTCGAGGCGATGCCACGCGATCTCGATGTCGCCTTCGTTGCGATCGACGAAGTGCAACTCGGCGCCGATCTCGAACGCGGCCACGTCTTCACCGATCGCATGCTCAATCGGCGCGGCCGCGAGGAGACACTCGTGCTCGGCGCGCAGACGGTGCGGCCGATGGTGGAGAAGCTCCTCCCCGGCGCGCATGTGCTCACCCGGCCGCGGCTGTCGCAGCTCACCTTCGCCGGCGAGAAGAAGATCACGCGCCAACCGCGTCGCACCGCGATCGTCGCGTTCTCCGCCGACGAGGTCTACGCCATCGCCGAGTTGATCCGCCGGCAGCGCGGCGGCGCCGCTGTGGTGCTCGGTTCACTGTCGCCGCGCACACGCAATGCGCAGGTCGCGCTCTATCAGTCCGGCGATGTCGATTACCTGGTCGCGACCGATGCGATCGGCATGGGACTCAATCTCGACGTCGATCACGTCGCCTTCGCCTCCGACCGCAAATTCGACGGCTATCAGTTCCGCAAGCTCAATCCGGCGGAGTTGGCGCAGGTCGCCGGCCGCGCCGGCCGCGCCACCCGCGACGGCACGTTCGGCACCACCGGGCGCTGCCCGCCGTTCGAGACCGAACTGGTGCAGGCGCTCGAAAGCCATTCGTTCGAACCGCTGCGCGTGCTGCAGTGGCGCAATGCCACGCTCGATTTCTCCTCGCTCGGCGCGCTGCAGGCCTCGCTCGCCGAAATACCGAAGGAAAGCGGGCTCACGCGCGCCCCGATCGCCGAGGATATCCTCGTGCTCGAGCACGCCGCGCGCGACGAGGATGTGCGCAATTTCGCGACCACCCGGGCCGCGGTCGAGCGGCTTTGGGATGCATGCCAGGTCCCGGATTACCGCAAGATCTCGCCGGCAACCCATGCCGAACTGGTCACGACGCTGTACGGCTTCCTGATGCGCGAGGGCGCGATCCCGACCGACTGGTTCGCCCAGCAGGTCGCCCATGCCGATCATCCCGATGGCGACATCGACACGCTCTCGAACCGCATCGCACACATCCGCACCTGGACCTTCGCCGCCAACCGTCCCGACTGGCTCGCGGAGCCCGAACATTGGCAGGGAGTGACGCGCGCGGTCGAGGACAAGCTTTCCGACGCGCTGCACGAGCGGCTGACCGAACGCTTCGTCGATCGCCGCACCAGCGTGCTGATGCGCCGGATGCGCGAGAACACCACGCTCGAGACCGCGATCGGCAAGACCGGCGAGGTCGTCGTCGAGGGTCACACCATCGGCCGGCTCGACGGCTTCATGTTCACGCCGGACGCTTCCGCCGCCGGATCGGACGCGAAGGCACTCGCCGGGGCGGCGCAGAAGGCGCTCGCCGGCGAGATCGACGCGCGTGCACATCGGCTTTCGCATGCGGCCAGCGACCATATCCTGCTCGCGAGCGATGGCGTCATCCGCTGGATCGGCCAGCCGGTGGGCCGGCTTACCGCCGGGGAGGAGGTGCTGCGCCCGCGCGTGCGCATCATTGCCGATGAGCACCTGACCGGCGCGCCGCGCGATGCGGTGCAGGCGCGGCTCGATCTCTGGCTCAAGACCCACATCGAGCGGTTGCTCGGTCCTTTGTTCCAGCTCGGCGCCGCCGAGGACATCACCGGCATGGCACGCGGCCTCGCCTTCCAGATCGTCGAGGCGCTCGGCATCCTCGAACGCGCCAAGGTCGCCGACGATGTGAAAGGGCTCGACCAGCCGTCACGCGCGACGCTGCGCAAATACGGCGTTCGTTTCGGCGCCTATCACCTCTATCTGCCGCTCCTGCTCAAGCCGGCGCCGCGCGTGCTCGCGACGCAGCTCTGGGCGCTGAAGCACGAAGGCGCCGAGAGCGCGGGCCTCGACACCGTCGAGCGCCTCGCTGCAAGCGGACGCACCTCGATCGTGGCCGAAAAGGAAATCGCCAAGGCGCTCTATCGCATTGCCGGCTACCGGGTTTGCGGCGAGCGCGCGGTGCGCGTCGATATTTTGGAGCGGCTGGCCGATCTCATCCGGTCGGCACTGTCCTGGCGCGACAGCTCGCCCGGCGTGAAGCCCGCGGGCGCTTTCGATGGCCGCGGCTTCATCGTGACGACGGCGATGACGTCGCTGACCGGCTGCTCGGGCGAGAATTTCGCCTCGGTGCTGCGCTCGCTCGGTTACCGGATGGACAAGCGAGCGAAGCCGCCCGAACCGGCAGCGCCCGTGGTGGTGGCCGATGCATCGATCGAAGCGCCGCCGTCCGGCGAACCGGGCGCGGAAGCTGCGCCTGCCTGGGAGGCACCGAGCATCGCCGAGGCGGCCGAGGCTAACGAACTCGCGGCCGCGGATCGTCCGGAAGAAGGTGCAGCATCGGCACAGGATGCGCCAGCGCCGATGGAACCTACTTCGGAAAGGGAACCTGCTTCGGAAACGAAGCCGGCTGCCGAGCTATCCGAACCATTGGCGGCGCTGCCGGAAGTCGAGTCCGGCGCCGCGCTGCTGTCATCCGCGCCTTCATCCGACGCCGTCGTCGAGACCGGTGCCGAAGCTGCCGCGGGCGAAGCGGCTGCGGGATCGCCGGCGGCCGAAGAATCGGCAGCCCCGCCCGCGACCGAGGACACGGCCGCAGCGCCGGCCGCTGAGGAACGCACAACGATCGGCATAGTCGCTTCAACGGAGCCGGTCGCAGAGACCGCCGCCGCGCCGGCCGCGGAAGAGCTCATCGAAGTCTGGCGGCCCGGCCGGCCCGAAGGTCAGCGCCGCCCGCCGCGGCGGCCGCCGCCGCGGGCGCGTGACGCTGCGGGACGCCCCGACCGTCGGCACGCCGATGCCGGAGTTCCGGCGGTTGCGGCCGCCCCCTCTGAAGGTGCGCCGGCGTCGGTCGACGGAGCGCCGGCTGAGGCCGTCGCCGCTCCCGCAGGCGATGGCGCTCCTGCCGGCGGCGAGCGCGGGCCGCGCCGGCGCTGGCGTGACCGTCCCGAGCAGCGGGCAGAGCGCGCCGACCAGCCGCAGCGCGCCGACCGCCCGGAGCGCGGGCCGCGACCCGACCGTCCCCAGCGGACCGAGCGGCCGGGCCGGGACGAGCGTTTCAAGGGTCCGCGCCGCGACCGCGAGCGTCCGGACCGCGATCCCGAGCTGCGCAAATATTTCAAGGGCCGCGACGACAACCGGCGCGACAAGCCGCCGGATCCGGACTCCCCGTTCGCCAAGCTCGCCGCGCTGAAGGCGCAGCTCGAAGCGAACGCCAAAGAGCGGCAATAGGCCGCGGCTCAGGACTGCCTGCACTTGGACCGCCAGCGCATCGATAAATGGCTGTGGCATGCACGGGTGGTGCGCACGCGCTCCTTGGCGGCGGCGCTCGCGGCCGCCGGCCATGTGCGGATCAATGGGCAACGGATCGATGCTCCGAGCCGTCCAGTGAAGGCGGGCGACGTGGTGACGGTGGCGCTCGACCGCGCGGTACGGGTACTCAAGGTGGTAGGTTTCGCCGAGCGCCGCGGTGGCGCGGAAACGGTCCCGGCGCTGTGGGAGGACTTGAGCCCGCCGGCGCCGCCCCGTCCGCCGCAGGTTACGGCAGTCGCCATCCGCGATCCCGGCACCGGCCGCCCCACCAAGCGCGAGCGGCGCGACCTGAGCCGCTTCGTCGGTGATGGCGAAGACTGATTCGCGGTGGCCCCGCGTTTGCACGCGATTTCTCGGGCTTAGTCTTGCCTCAGCATACCCCATGCGCTAGTCAGCGACGCATTCGGAGCGGTTCAATGACCTACGTTGTCGTCGAAGCTTGTATCAAGTGCAAATACACGGATTGCGTAGAGGTCTGCCCGGTAGACTGTTTCTACGAGGGCGAGAACATGCTCGTGATCCATCCCGACGAATGCATCGATTGCGGTGTTTGCGAGCCGGAATGCCCGATCGAAGCGATCAAGCCGGACACCGAGCCGGGCCTGGAAAAATTTCTCAGCCTCAACGCCGAATATGCGAAGATCTGGCCCAACATCACGACCAAGAAGCCGGCCCCGCCCGACGCGAAAGAGTGGGAAGACATGCCCAACAAGCTCGATAAGGATTTCTCTCCAAAAGGCGGCTCCGGCGACTGACGCCATTAACCAGCGACCGGAATTCGTTTAGTTAGCATGACAGCGATACCATTTTGCGCCGCCGTAAGGCTTTGATTTTTGCGCAAAATGTGTTATATGAAAAAAAAATGAGTGAGGCTCCGCTTTTGAGCAGCTCCCCTCAGGGAGCCTATTTTTTACGGGGCTGTTCGAGAAACCCTAAACAGGGGCGTGCGACCCACGCAGTAAGTGCTGTGGCCGGAAAAACGCGTCATCGTTCGAAGAAAACCGCCGGTGTCACCAGGCGGACCAAGAAAGCGACCGCCCGTCGGAGGACGTCCCAGGTTGTGCGCAGTTCCCGTCCGGGAACCGCGGCGGCAGCCAAGTCTTTTGTCCGACGCAAGCCGGACGCTGAAGGAGCACCACCGGTAATGACCCCTAAGAAGGCCACCCAACGCCAAGGCTTCAAGACCAACGAGTTCATCGTCTACCCGGCGCATGGTGTCGGGCAGATCATCTCGATCGAGGAGCAGGAGGTCGCGGGCGCCAAGCTCGAGCTTTTCGTCATCAACTTCGTCAAGGACAAGATGACGCTCCGAGTGCCGACGGCGAAGATCGCATCGGTTGGCATGCGCAAGCTCGCCGAGCCGCCGATGGTCAAGCGCGCGCTGGAGACGCTCAAGGGCCGCGCCCGCGTGAAGCGCACCATGTGGTCGCGCCGAGCGCAGGAATACGAGGCCAAGATCAATTCCGGCGACATCGTCGCGATCGCGGAAGTAGTTCGCGACCTCTTCCGGTCCGAGTCGCAGCCCGAGCAGTCCTATTCCGAGCGCCAGCTTTACGAGGCGGCGCTCGATCGGCTCTCGCGCGAGATCGCGGCGGTGCAGCGCGTGACCGAGACCGAGGCGATCAAGGAGATCGAGGCGTCCCTGGCCAAGGGCCCGCGGCGCGGGCCCAAGCCCGAAACCGAAGACGAGGCGGTCGTCGAGGACGAGGCGGCCTGAGCGGGCGAGGCGTTCAAATCGGCTGTTGGAAAGTTTTGAGGCCCGACCCTGTGGTCGGGCCTTTCTCATTGATAAGCCTGGATTTTCATGCATTAACCTATTCTGATAAGGCTACATTTTCGCCGCGATGACGCCATGGTTAGCGATAAATTAAACCTGGTCTGGGAGAGAGGGTGTACGGGCAGGGTGGGCGTTGCGGGGTGGTGGATGCGGTCGGGGTTGCTTGAAAGCGTGGGAATGCATTTGCTGGCGGGGGCGGCCTGGGTCATTCGAAGCGTGGCCCGGCTCTTGCTGCGGATCTGGCCCCCTGGGGACGAACGCGTGAGCGACGCGGGTGATTCGCGCGGCTGGATGGAAACCACCACCGCCCGCGTGGTGTTTCTGGCGCCGTTGGCGGCCGCCGGCCTTGCCGCCGTGGCGTTCGGCTTGCACGCCGCGACCCGCGCTCCAACTCCCGGCCCGGTCGCGTCGTCGGATGTTGTCGCCGAGCGCTTCCCGGACGACGCGGGAATTGATCCGGCTCCGCCGATGCCGCTGCTGCGGACCGCTTCGGCGCAGGACGGTCAGCGGTTTGCCTATTTCAGTCCCTACCTGTCCTCCGGCGCCGGCGCTGATCCGGCCGATACGGATTCCGTTCCGGCGGTGGCGCCCGAGGAACAGCCGCAGCCGGAGCAGCGCGCCGAGCAGGTCCCCTTGCCCCGACCGGCACCCGCCAGCCGCAACCGTGTATTCTCGAACAACGTGCTCAACGACGCGCAGATCGCGAGCATCAAGGAACGGCTCAACCTGACGCCAAGCCAGCAGCAGATGTGGCCCGCGGTCGAAGCCGCGCTGCGCAACATCACCTATTCGAAGACTGCGGCGCGGGCGCCAACCGACGTACGTGTGCATGGCCGGCAGATCGCAGCCATCGATCCCAACAGCGCGGAAGTGCAGAACCTCAAGTCCGCCGCCTTCCCCATGCTGATGAGTTTCAGCGAGAACCAGAAGCAGGAAGTGCGCACGCTCACCCGCCTGATGGGCCTCGAACAACTCGCCTCGCAGTTCTGATTTCTTGCCGTTCCCCTGCTGCCGAGCCCGGCTGTTGCCGAGGTCGTTGCCCCTATTTGCTGCCTCGCGCGGCACCCCGTTCTGGGACCGCGCCTTTAGATGGGACTTATTTCAAAATAATTCGGCGCCTCCGGACCTGGGCGCGCTGCTGTCCGAGGCGCAGGCGATGCTGGTCAAGCTCGACGAAGCTGTCCGCTGGTCGTGATGACATTGTTCGTGCTGGCGAACGATGGCGCGCGAGTTCTACCGGAAGGCCTTCGTGCCGATCAACCTGAACACCGGCACGCGCGATGAGTTCATGTTGATTCCCGGCGTCGGCTCGCGCATGGCCGCCGAATTTGCGGAATATCGGCCGTGGAAGACCTGGGCGCAGTTCGACAAGGAGATCGGCAAATACGTCGGCCAGCAGGAAACCGAACGGTTCAAGCAATACGTCTTCATTCCCCCGAACTGAAGGGCGCCAGCGCCGGCCGCGTAAGCCGTCGCCGTGCTCAATCGCTTTGCAACTGATACATTGCCCCGCGTCGCCTTGCATCTGATATAGGAAACTCACCCCGGCGCCGGCATCGAGCGTCCGGCGGAGGGAATGCGCCTCATGACCGAGCTCTGGAGCAAATACGGACCGACGGCGGCACGCAGCCATGGCTTGCCCGGCCGCGAAGTCCGGCCGTCGAGCGTGACGATCGATATTCATTCGCACGTGGCGGTGCCGCAGGCGGCGGCATTCGTGAAGCCGCACCTCGATCCCATGAGCATTCCGCTCGCCAGGTTCGCCACGGCGGAGACCAAGGCGCTGTCTCAGAAGCAGGAAGACGACATCCGCTCGCGCATCACCGGCTATGACGAGCGCCTCACCGATCTCGATGCGATGGGCATCGACGTGCAGCTCGTGTGCCCGCCGCCGCCGCAGAATTACTATACCGTACCGCTCGACATCGCCGTGCCGGCGACGCGCATGGTCAACGACGGACTGGCGGAATACGTCGCGCGCAAGCCCGATCGCTTCGTCGCGCTCGGCGCGGTGCCGCTGACTGACGGGCACGAAGCCGCCAAGGAGCTTGAACGCTGCATGACCGCGCTCAATTTCAAGGGCGTGGAGATCCTCACCAATGTCGCGGGCAACGAGTTGTCCGACCCGGCCTATGCACCGTTCTGGCAAAAGGCGGAGGAACTGGGCGCGCTGGTGCTCATTCATCCGAACGGATTCACCGAAGGCAAGCGCCTGAGCCGGTTCTATTTCAGCAACATCATCGGCAATCCGCTCGACACCACGATCGCGCTGCACTACCTGATCTTCGATGGCGTGCTCGAACGCCACCCGGATCTGAAAATCCTCGCCGTGCATGGCGGTGGCTTCCTGCCGTCCTATTCCGGGCGCATCGATCATGCCTGGGGCGCACGCTCCGATGCGCACGGCGACCTGCCGCAGCCGCCGACCAGCTACCTGAAGAAGATCTATTTTGACTCGGTGGTGTTCACGCCGCATCAACTGCGCGAGCTGGTGCGGCTTTTCGGCGTGGATCGAATCCTCATGGGAACGGATTATCCCTTCGACATGGCCGACTTCGATCCGATCGGGCATGTCGCCTCGGTCGGCGATTTCGATCCGGACGTGATCGCGGCGATCACCGGCGGTAATGCACAACGGCTGCTGGGGCTATAACTTCGGGACGCTGAAACCATGGCGCTCGCTTCCCAGGCGATTGAGCTTGAGCCACTGATCGCGGCCGGCTTCGAGAGTGCCGACGCCCGCGCCTGGGCGGCCGCCCGGCCGGCTGAAACCTGCCGCTTTGCCCGCGACGTCGAACTGTATTCAAACTTCTGGCGGGCCTCGGCGCGGCTGTTGGCGCGGTTGCCGAAGAAGTTGCGCCGCGACCCGGCGCAAGCCGACGCGGCCGAGGCGATCCATGCGCAGGCGCGTGCGGCCCGGGCCGATTTCCTCACCACCCATGTCGAAGAGCTCTACGACAAACTCACCGTTCAGCGCCTGTATTTCCGGCGTATCGACGAGTTGGTGATCGCCGCCGCAGCGGCTGTGCCCGGCCTCGTGCCGGCGGCGGCCGAGGTCGCGGCTGATGCCAGTCTTCCGCTCCGCGACAAGGAGCGCGTGGAGATTGATCAAGGTCTGTTCCTCTCCGCCGTGCTCGGCTGCGAGCGCACCGGACGGCATCTGTGCCATGCCATGCTGCTGCCGCGCGACGAGGCGCGCGATCTGCTTGCGCGCTATGGGCGCGACGGCGCGGTGGACCTCGGCCCCGCCGCGATCGAGCGGCAGGGCCGCGCCAGCGTCGTGACGATGAAAAATCCGCGCCATCTCAACGCCGAAGACCAGACCACGCTCGGCGCGCTTTCGACCTGTGTCGATCTCGCGCTGCTCGACGACACGAGCGGCGTGGCCGTGCTGCGCGGCGGGCCGGTCGATCATCCGAAATACCAGGCGCGTCGCGTGTTCGGCGCCGGCATCAATCTCACGCATCTCTACCAGGGCCGCATTCCCTATCTCTGGTATCTCGAACGCGACCTCGGCTATCTGCACAAGATCTATCGTGGCCTGGCGCGGCCGGATGCGCTGCCCGACGACGTGCACGGCGTGCCGATCGAAAAGCCCTGGATCGCCGTGGTCGATGCCTTCGCCATCGGCGGCCACTGCCAGACCCTTTTGGTGATGGACTACGTCGTCGCCGCGCGCGACGCCTATCTCACCTTGCCCGCGCGCAAGGAGGGCATCATCCCCGGCATGGCCAACCTGCGTCTGCCGCGTTTCGTCGGCGACCGCATCGCGCGGCAGGCAATTCAGTACGAACGCCGGCTCGATTGCGATACGCCGGAAGGCCGCATGATCTGCGACGAGATCGCCGAACCCGGCGCGATGGACGCGGCGCTCGCCGGCGTGGTGGCGCGGCTTACCAGTTCAGGCGTTGTGAGCGCCGCCGCCAACCGGCGCGCGATCCGGGTGGCGCAGGAGCCGCTCGATCTGTTCCGCACCTACGCCGCGGTCTACGCGCGCGAGCAGGCGTTTTGTCACTTCAGCCCGGCCCTGATCGCAAACCTGGAACGTTATTGGAACGCGCAGAACAGGAAACCGTGACGCATTGCGCTTACGCCACCGCGGCCTGTCCGGTCGCAGCCGCCGAGCGACGATTGAGGTGGAGCGTGAGGCAGAAAGCGGAGCCGCCGCTGCGCAGGAATGACGGCAGCGGCGTGGTGACCACGCGATACCCGCGGGCCTCCAACCGAGCGCGCAGATCGTCGCCGCACGCCGACAGCACGATCGCATCGCCAATGCACACCGCGTTGACCGCGAGCCGGCATGCATCCTCGATAGTGACTTCGATGCGCTGAGCCGGCGCGACGCGCGCGTAAATGGCGGCGCGACCTTGCGGCGTAAAAGCCTCCGGAACATACATCACCTCGCCACGCGGCAGCGGGCAGAGCGCGGTGTCCATGTGATAGAAGCGCGGATCGGCTAATTCGAGCGCGACCACCTCGACGCCGAATGTGTCCGCGACGGCGGCGGCTGCGCTCGCGTCGGAGCGCGGACCGTATCCCAACCAGAACAAGTTGCGCGTGTCATCCCACACGCAATCCCCGGCACCCTCGAGCACGACGCCTTCCGGCAGGTAACGCACCGCATCGATTACGCCGCGCGCCTGCAGCTTGTGGAACGCCGCTGCGAAGTGAACCTCCTCGGCTTGGCGCTGCTGATAGCGGAACCGCGCGAGCAGCGCGGTGCGGTCGAGCACGACCGCGGCATTGGCGGTGAAGACGAGATCAGGAACACCGGGCGCCGCCGGAACCAGGTCGATCGCTGCGCCGAGGCCTCGCAACGTGCGCTGCAGCGCCGTCCACTCCCGGCGCGATGCCGCGATCAGCGTGCGGTCGCTCTGCGCCCAGCTCGCCGGGTCCATCCACGGATTGATTGCATAGACGACGCCGAAGTGCTCGGGCCGGCACATCAGGAGGCGCGTCTGCGGAGCGGCGTGCGTCATGCTGAAATCTCCAGGATAAATCAGGCAGCGACGGGGCGCGAACGCGTGCTTTCGAGCTCGTGCAAAACCTCGACGAAGCGATCGAGTGCCCAGTCGAGATCATCGCACGCGATCACCAGCGGCGGAGCAAAGCGGACGACGGTGCTGTGCGTCTCCTTGGAGAGCACGCCTTTGGCGAGCAGACGCTCGCACACGTCGCGCGCGCCAGCGACCGCGGGGTCGATTTCGGCGCCGGCCCACAGGCCGCGGCCGCGCACTTCCTTGAGCGCTGGGCTTCTGATCGCGTGCAGGCGCTCGATCATGTGCGCGCCGAGCACGCGGCTGCGCTCGATCAGGCCCTCCTCGCGCAGCACATGCAGCGCTTCGAGGCCGACCGCGGCCGCGAGCGCGTTACCGCCGAAGGTAGAGCCGTGCGAGCCGGGCGTGAACACGTCCATGAGATCGCTGCGGCCGATGAAGGCGGACACCGGCAGCACGCCGCCGCCGAGCGCCTTGCCGAGGATCAGCCCATCGGGCCGCGCGCCTTCGTGCTCGAACGCGAACCACGCGCCAGTGCGGCCGAGGCCAGACTGCACCTCGTCGAGGATCAGCAACACGTGGTGCGCATCGCACAGCCGGCGCAGGCCCGCGAGGAAGCCCACGGGTGGCACGATGATGCCGGCCTCGCCCTGGATCGGCTCGATCAGCACGGCGATGGTTTCCGGCGTGATCGCCCGCTCGATGGCGGCGAGGTCGCCAAACGGCACCGCGCGGAAGCCGGGCGTGAACGGGCCGAAGCCGTCGCGGTAATCCGGCTCGGTCGAGAACGAAATGACGGTAGTGGTGCGGCCGTGGAAATTGCCATTGGCGACGATGATCTCGGCGCGGCCGTCGGGCACGCCCTTGACGCGATAGCCCCAGCGCCGCGCCGCCTTGATCGCGGTCTCAACCGCTTCCGCGCCGGTGTTCATCGGCAGCGCGGCGTCGAGCCCGGTGACGCGCACAAGTTCGGCGAGGAACGGCCCGAGCCGGTCGTTGTGATAGGCGCGCGAGGGCACCGCGAGCCGTCGCGCCTGCGTCTCCAGCGCCTTGACGATACGCGGATGCGCGTGGCCGTGACTGGCGGCCGAATAGGCGCTCATCATGTCGACGTAGCGCCGGCCATCGACGTCCCAGAGATGGGCGCCTTCGCCGCGGGTGAGGACGACGGGGAGCGGCGCGTAATTGTGCGCGCTGTAGCGGTTTTCGAGCTCGACGGCATTCATGGTCTTCACTCCGCCAGCGGTCCCATGCCCTCGCTGTGAATCTAAGCAATGACGGCGGCGCGTGTGGCGGAAGTGGAATCACTGCGCCGCCGTTTCGGCGGTGCGGGTGGGGCCGCGCCACCGGAATGGCGGCGAGGCGGCTATTCCACGGAGAGAGCGCTTAGTCCTTCCGCCGCCCGAGCAGCGATTCCGGATAGCCGGCGAAGCGCCGGATCGGACGTAGCGCGACGTGGCTCACGATGCGGGCGACGCCGAGGCGGGGATCATCGATCAGTTGCGTCGTCAGCGTCTGATAGTCGGCGAGATCGGCGCAGACGAAACGCGCGAGGTAATCGACGGTGCCGCTCACCTCCCAGCACTCGACCACCTCCTCGATGCCGGCGAGCCGCTGTTCGAACCGGCCCTGCTGTGCCTGCTTATCCAGCACGATCTCGGCAAAGACATTCACCGGCCGCGACAGCTGTGCAACCTCGATTAGTGCCTGATAACCGCTGATGATGCCGGACGCTTCCAGCCGCCGCACCCGCTCAAGGGCGGCGCGCGGCGACAGCCCCACGCTGCCGGCAAGTTTCTGGATCGTCGAGCGGCCGTTCTTCTGCAGCGCCGCCAGAATCTTGATGTCGATCCGGTCCAACGCGGGCGGGCGCTTTGCGGCCATGGGAATTTCGCCTCACTTCTGCGTGCGAGCCGCGATTACCGACGGCCGAACAGGCGCTCGATGTCGGTCAGCTTGAGCTCGACATAGGTCGGCCGGCCGTGATTGCACTGGCCGGAATTGGGCACGGCCTCCATCTCGCGCAGCAGCGCGTTCATTTCCTCGGGCTTGAGCCGGCGGCCGGCGCGCACCGAGCCGTGGCACGCCATCGTCGCCGCCACGTGCATCAGCCGCCGCTCCAGCGGCAGCGCCTCGTCCCATTCCGCCATGTGCTCCGCGAGGTCGCGTAAGAGCGCGCACGCGTCGATCTCGCCGAGCAGCGACGGCGTCTCGCGCACCGCGACCGCGCCCGGCCCGAACGGCTCGATCGCGAGGCCGAAGCGGCCAAGCTCCTCCGCGCGCGCCAGCAGGCGCTCGACGTCGCCCTCGTCAAGCTCGACGATCTCCGGGATCAGCAGGATCTGCCGCGCGACGCCGGTCCTCGCGAGCGCCGCCTTGATGCGCTCGTAAACGATGCGCTCGTGCGCGGCGTGCTGGTCGACGATGACGAGGCCGTCGCGCGTCTGCGCCACGATGTAGGTCTCGTGCACTTGCGCGCGCGCGGCGCCGAGCGGGCGGTCGAGCAGGTCCGGTGCGGGCTCCGCGAGATCCGCGCGCATCTCCGCGGCGGGTGTGCCGACCTCGAACGCCGCTTGCGCCGCTTCGGCAAACCCGAGCGCGGCGTTGCCATGGGTCGGCAGCGGGAAATGCCGCGAGTCCGCCGGCCGCGATGGCGAGCGCCGCCAGTCCCAGTTGCCGCGCGCCGGCGTGATCGCGGGGCGGAACGCGGCGATGGTGGCGCTGCCGCCGGTCGACGCCGCGCGCTGACCGTCGCGCGCCAGCGCCTCCTGCAGCGCGCGAATGAGCACCGCGCGCACCAGCGGCGCATCGCGGAAGCGCACCTCGGCTTTCGCCGGATGCACGTTGACGTCGACCTCGTGCGGGTCAAGCGTGACGAACAAAGCAACGATCGGGTGACGGTCGCGCGGCAGGTAGTCCGCGTAGGCGCCGCGCACCACGCCGATGAGGAGCTTGTCGCGCACCGGGCGACCGTTGACGAATAGATATTGCCCGAGCGCATTGGCGCGCGTGAGCGTCGGCAGCCCGGCATAGCCTTCGACCGCGATGCCGTCGCGCTCGCCGCGCACCTCGACCGCGTTGGCGCGAAAATCGAGGCCGAGCACATCGGCGAGCCGCGCCAGCCGTCCGGAAGCGCCGGGCAGCGCCGCCGTCCAGGTGATCGGCCGTTTGTCTTCGCCGGCGAACGTGAACGCCACGTCGGGGCGGCTCATGGCCAGGCGGCGCACCACGTCGCGGATCGCCTCGCCCTCGCTGCGATCGCTCTTGAGAAACTTGAGTCGCGCCGGCGTCGCATAGAACAGGTCGCGCACCTCGACACGGGTACCCTTGTCGAGCGCCGCAGGCTTGACCGCGGATTTCTGCCCGCCGTCGACGCCAAGCGCCCAGGCGTGCGGCTCGCCGGCGTGCCGCGTGGTGATCGACAGCCGCGCCACCGCGCCGATCGACGGCAGCGCTTCGCCGCGGAAACCGAGCGTCGCAATCGCGAGGAGGTCGTCCTCCGGCAGCTTCGAGGTGGCATGACGATCGACCGCGAGCGCAAGGTCGGCGCGAGTCATCCCGGCGCCGTCGTCGCTCACCCGGATGAGCCGGCGCCCGCCGCCGTCGGTGGCGATTTCGATCCGCGTCGCGCCGGCATCGAGCGCGTTCTCGGTGAGCTCCTTCACCACGCTCGCGGGACGCTCGACCACCTCGCCGGCGGCGATGCGGTTGACGACGGCTTCGGAGAGCTGGCGGACGGGCATGGGCGACTCAGTCAGGGACACCGTATTTATACCAAATCCGAAGGATTGCCGTTCACCCTCGCCTGCTTTCGCGCAGGGCGACAGCCGGGGGCGGGCGTCCCCCCTCGTGCAACGTCAATGCGCCCGGATTCTGATTTCCGGCAGGAGCTACCGGACAAAGGCTCATGGCCTCCTCGTCGTCCTCGGCGAGGTTCGCCTCGATGGGCAGGCAGGGCAGGGTGTCCAGTTTCAGGCCGAATGTCGCCAGCAGCGCGTTCAGCTTGTCGCCGTCGAATGCGCCGTAGTTCAGAACGAATTTCTGCCGTTCGGGCATCTGCATGATGCGCTTGACTTCGGTGGCCAGCTTGTTGGTCTGCGACAGCTCCAGGTAGTTGTTCTCGATCCCGAGAAATCGCGCGGTCGGCTCGGCAAACGGAATGAAAAAGGCGACCGGCTCTCCGGTGGCGATCAGCACGACGCTGTTCGCCGGCAACGGGGGAACGCGCACGTCGATATATTTCTCGTCATAATCCCCGCGCCCCCAGTCGAGATGGACGGTCGTCGTGGCGGCGAGCGCCAACGATGCAACCGCGACCGCGACGCGGATGCGGCGGTCGGCGAAAAGCCGGATCGCTACGCCCACCGTGACGACACCGGTGAGCATCTCGAGCGGCACCGCATATCGATAGATGCCGAAGCCGAGCTCCCAGCAGAACGCCGCAACGACGACGAAGATGATGACCAGACCGAGGCCGTTTGTCTCCGAGGGTGCCGCAGCGCGACGAGAGCCCGCGCGACGATGGCGCACCGCGAACGTCAGCAATGCGGCAGCGATGGCCACATAGGCGATGGCGCCGCGCCAGTCGCGGAACGGCAGCTCCGACACGACATACCGGTTGGTCACGGTCCAGTAGAACGGATAGCCGATCACTTGCCAGACATCGTGTGCGACGAAGCGGGCATCGCCCAGCGGCACGGGCTCGTAATACGGCGAGCGGAAGACATTGTTGAGGAACGGGAAGATCGGGTTTCCGAAAGCCTGCCACAAGGTCAGCATGTGATGTCCGGCAACCGCCAGCAAGCCGAACACAGCGGCAACAGCAAACACGACGGGGCCGGCGAGGGTCCTGCGCCGCAGCGCCGCGAGCACGGCGATGACCGCCAAGGCGGGGACGAAGAATGCCGCCGTGTATTTAAGCCCGATCCCGATGCCGGCCAGCAGTCCCGTCCCGGCGAAGCCGAGCCATGACCCGCGGGTGGCCGGCCGCTCCGCAATCCGGATGAGGCCGAGCAGCGCGGCCAGCACGAAGATCGAATTGATGAGGTCGTTGGTCGTCGTCCCGAGGAGCGATACGAAGCCGGCCCCGCTGACGCCCATCAGCAGCGCCACGGCGACGAGCGTCGCGCGCTCTCCAGGCGCGCGCGGCTGCAGCACATGGCGCGCGATCGCGAGAACCAGCGCCGCGTTGACGCCGTGCACGGCCCCCATGATGAACGCGACGATGCGCGGGGTCTGGTTGAGGATCGAGGATGTCAGCGCGTAGAAGAGCAGGTCCGCCGTCGGATTGAGAAAGCCCTGCGATTGGGCGGGACCGATGTCGTACAGGTAACGCCCATGCAGATACGCAAACGGCGCGTAGAGATGATAGTAGAGCAGGTCCCAGTTGTCGTCGGGCCCGAGCGCGACGGACAGGATGCCGGCGCCGCAGATCACGAGCGCATAAAGGCCGAAGCGCCATCGGGCGAATGAAGTGTCAGCCGGCACGACGCCCGCTCAGTTCGCGATCGCCTTCACGCGCTCGATCACGTCCTTCGGCGTGGCGTAGAGCTTGTCGACCACGTTCTGCACGTAGTCGCCGCCGCGGTGCTGGACTTCCAGGCCCATCTTGTCGGCCTCGGCGAGGAACGCCGGGTCCTTGAGCGTTTGTTCGAACGCGGTGCGCAACGCCGCGAGCCGCGCCGGCGGCAGGCCGGGCGGCGCGAAGAACGGACGGCCCATCTCCTGCGGCCCGAACAGAAACTCGAACACCCTGCGATCGTCGGGCGTGCGCGCGTAGTCCTGGATCAGCGGGACGTCGGGCAGATCGGGATGCTTCACCAGCGCCATCTGGAACAGGATGTTGATCTTCTTCTCCCGCAGCCACTCCGGCTTGCGCAGCTTGATGATGGTCCAGCCCAGCCCGCAATTGCCTTCGAGCTCGCCGCGCTCCATTGCGAGGTTCATGTCGGCCGAGCTCTGGTAGCCGGTCACGATCTTGAACTTGGTGCCGGTGAGCTTGTTGGCGGCTTTCGGAAACACGACTTCGGTCGCGTCCGAGCCGGTGCCGCCGACGATCACCTCCTTGCTCATGGCGTCCTGCAACGTTTTCACCGGCGAGGTGTACCAGGACAGGCAGGTCGTGTTCTCGACGTTGGCGGTGCCGATCCAGCCGAACTTGCGCCCATCGAACTTGGCGTTGGCATTGCCGAGCAGCGGCTCGATCGCGGCGGTGCGGCCGGTGATGGCGAAGGCCAAGCCGTCGCGCGGCGCGGTGTTGTAGATCGTATTGGCGACGACCAGGCCGCCGGCGCCCGGTACGTGCTGCACTACCAGGCTGGGATTGCCGGGAAGGTGGCGGCCCATGTGGCGCGCGAGCGCCTGCGCATAGAAGCTCGCGCTGCCGCCGGGACCGAAGCCGACCATGATCGCGATCTGCTTGCCGCGGTAGAAGTCGGCGACGGCGTTCTGCGCATGCGCCGGCAGCGACGCGGCGAGCGCTAGGGCGGCAACCAACAACCGCAAGCAAGACCTCGCCAGCACGCTCGCCTCCCGCATTTGGTCTGATTGCGCGCAGTGTAAACTAATCCGAGGCCGGCCGCTGCCGGCGCAAGCCCTTGATCGTCCCGCGGCGTTTCTTGCCTTCGAGCCGGCGTTCGCGCGAGGCTTTGGTGGGCCGGGTCGGGCGGCGCGGCTTGGGTAGCTCGGCGGCGCGGCGGATGAGCTCGACGAGGCGGTCGAGCGCGTCCTGGCGGTTGCGCTCCTGGGTGCGGTGACGTTGCGCGGTGATGACGATCACGCCGTCGTTGGTGAGGCGGCTGCCCGCGAGCAATTCGAGTCGCGCCCGCACCGCGCCCGGCAGCGAGGGCGAGTGCCGCGCGTCGAAGCGGAGCTGCACCGCGCTGGCGAGCTTGTTGACGTTCTGCCCACCCGGGCCGGAGGCGCGGATGAAGCTCTCCTCCAGCTCGCGTTCCTCGATCGCGATGGTGTCGGTGATGCGGATCATCGGCCCCCGCTCAGGACCCGCTGACGAGATAGCGCTTCGCCAGCACCTTGCCTTCCTCCACCGCCGGCTGGTCAAAGGCGTCGACGCCGAACAGGTGCGCGGCGATAATCGTCTCCAGCATGAAATGCATGAGCAATTCGCCGAGGCTCCTCTCATCGAGTGTTTCGAGGTGAATGGTGCGGACCGGGCAGCCGTTCTTCGCCAGCGTCTCGGCGGTGGCGCGGCCTTGCGCGGCGACGAGATCGCCGATGGTCTTGCCGGCGAAGTCGGGCTCGCCGCAGAGCCGCGCGAGATCGGCCGCGATGCGCGGCCCGCGTCCCGCCACGCCGGCGGTGAGGATCGTGAACAGCTTGTCGCGCGGGCCGGCGATGAAGAGCTGAAGCTGGCTGTGCTGATCGACCGGGCCGAGCGCGCCGATCGGCGTCGTGCCCTTGCCGTCCTTGCCGAGGCTTTCCGCCCAAAGTTGGACGTACCAGCGGGTGAAGCGTTCGAGCCGGTCGGCATAGGCCAGCATCGCCGCTATTGGTTTGGTCGGGGCGAGCGCCGCCGCCAGCGCCGCGCCGACGGCGGGGGGAACGTCCGCGGGTGCGCGGCCTTCGAGCACCGGTGCGAGCGCGGCGGCCGCGCCCTCGCGCAACAGCGCGATATCGAGGCCGAGGAGCGCCGCCGGCAGGAGACCCACGTTGGTCAGCACGGAGAAGCGTCCGCCGACGCCGGGATCGTGGTCGAGCATCGCGACCTCGTGCGCCGCCAGCAGCGTACGGAGACCGCTCATCTTGGCGCCCTTGGCAGGCTCGGTCAGGCCGAGAAACAGCTCCGGAATGCGCGCGGCGAGGCCGGCTTCCTTCACCGCCGCGAGCGCGGTGGTGGTCTGCATCAGGGTCTCGCCGGTGCCGCCCGATTTCGAAATGGCGATGAAGCGGCTCGAGGCGAGCGGCAGTTTCGCCAGCAGCGCGCCGTAGGTCTCGGGGTCGAGGTTGTCCATGAAGTGCAGGCGCGGCGGATCGCGCAGCGCGCCGGCGCCGGGCACGCCGTGACCGGCAAGTTGGGCCAGCGTCTGCCCGCCCAGGCTCGATCCGCCGGTTCCCAGGATGACGATGTCGGTCGCATCCGCTGCGAGCGTCAGCGCCGCATCGTGGATGGCGGCGAGATCGCCCTGCTCCTGCGGCAGCCGCAGCAGCGGTAATCCGCCGTCGGCATGGCGAGCGCGCAACCACGCCAGCGCGTCGCCGGTGCGGGCGAGCGCGGCAGCGAACACGTCGGCGGGCACGCCATGGGGGCCCACGCGTTCGGCCCGCGCAAGGTCGATGGATTGGCTGATCGGCATGGCGTTCCTCGTCCCGTGCAGAGAACGCATGACCATAGCCGCGCGCGAAGATCAATGGCAGCGTGGGTCGTACGGGGAGCGCACAACGAGTCAGCTCCCGGATCGACCCTTCGGTCGTCCGGGGATGACACTCCCGGGCCGCCGATTCAGCCGCCCTGGCTGGTCGAGGTGACACCCTTGGGCTTGCCGACCACCGTTACCAGCAGGCCGCCGCTGAGCAGGCGCTTCGACACCCGCTTCGCATCTTCGAGCGTTACCGCGTCGATCATCGCGGAGCGGCGATCGATATAATCGATGCCGAGATGATCGAGCTGGAGCTGCACGAGCTGGCTTGCGATCTTGCTCGAAGTGTCGAAGCCGAGCGCATAGGAGCCCTTGAGGTAGGTCTTGGCCTTGGCCAATTCGTCCGCGGTCGGGCCGTCCTTGGCGAACTGGCTGACTTCCCGCGTGATGATGTCGATCGCCTCGCCGGTTACGTCGGCGCGCGTGGCGGTGCCCCCGATCATTATCGCCGTGTGGTTGAGCCAGAGCAGGCTGGTAGAGACGCCATAGGCGAGGCCGCGCTTCTCGCGCACTTCGCGATAGAGCCGCGAAGAGAACGCTCCGCCGCCGAGGATGTGATTGACGATATAGGCGGCGATGAAATCGGGGTCGTTGCGCTCGATGCCAGGACCGCCGAAGGTGACGACCGCTTGCGGCACGTCGAGGTCGACCACGATCCGGCGGTCCATGCCCTGCATGGTGACGTTCGGGATCGGCTTGAGGTCGCCCTTGGCCGGCAGCGGGCCGAAGGTGCGGTCGATCAGGGCTGCAGCACCGTCAAGGTCGATGTCGCCGACCACCGCGATCTTGAGCGTGTCGCGAGCGAACACGCGCTTGGTGTAGGCACGCATGTCATCGGCGGTGATGCGGGGCACCGATTCCAGCGTGCCGTTGACCTGCCGTCCGTAGGGGTGATCGGGAAACGCGGTCGACCACCAAGTACGGCTCGAAATGTCGTTCGGGCTCGTGGTGGCGCGCTGCAGCTGCGAGATGATCTGCGAACGCACGCGCTCGATGGCGTTGGCTTCGAACCGCGGCGCCGTGAGTGCGAGCCGCAAGAGGTCGAACGCCTCGTCCTTGTTGTCCTTCAGCGTGCGCAGCGTGCCGCGCACGGAGTCGCGGCCGGTCTGGAAACCCAGCTCGATCGCCTTGTTCTCCAGCCGCTCCTTGTAGGCCTTGGCGTCGAGATCGCCGGCACCTTCGTCGAGCAGATCGATTGCGAGATTGGCGACCCCGGGCTTGTCGGCGGGATCCTGGGCGCCGCCGCCTTCGAATGCGAAGTCGACGGCCACCAGCGGAACGGCAGGGTCGCGCACGACCCACGCTTCAATCCCGCCGGGCGTCACGAGGCGTTCGATCTTGGTGGCGTGGGCGGACGGCGCGGCGAGCGCGACAAACGCGGTGGCGATGAGCGCGGCCGCAGCCTGACGCGTGGCGCGGGGGAACGACAGGGGCATGGTCACGAATGCTTCTCCTCGTGCGGCAACTCCTTGACGAGGTATCCCGTCACCGAGCGGCGCTTATCCAACCATTGCCGGGCGGCGTCGCGCACCGCGTCGGCCTTCACCGCCTTGATGCGGTCGGGCCAGCCCTTCACATCGTCGACCGTCGATCCGGTGGCGAGCGCGGCGCCGTACCAGCGCGCGAGCGTACTCTGATTGTCCTGGGCATAGACGGCGTCGGCGATCATGCGGCCTTTTGCGCGCTCAAGCTCCTCGCTGGTGATGCCCTTGTCAGCGACTTCCGCCAGCACCGCATCGATTTCCAATTCGATCTGCCGCAGGGTGACTCCTGGCTTCGGCGTGCCGTAGACGGTGAAATTGGTGGGATCGAGCGCGGTGCTGGAATAGCCGGCGCCGGCGCTCACCGCGATGCCTTTTTCGACCACGAGCGCGTCATAGAGCCGGCTGTTGGCGCCGCGGCCAAGGACATGGGCGAGCACTTCCAGCGCTTCGCTTTCCCCCGGCTTGGCCGAGGTGCTCGATGGCACGAGGTAATAGCGTTGCATGCTTGGCTGGGTGACGCGCGGGTCCGCCATCGTGACGGTGCGGACGGCCTCTGGCGTGGGCTCCTGCGGACGAACGCGCGGTCCAATGTCGACCAGGCGAGGCACCTTGCCGTAAGTCTCCTCCGCCAGCGTCTTGACCTCGTCGGCGGTCACGTCGCCGGCGACTACCAGGATCGCGTTGTTGGGCGTGTAGAAGCGCTTGTAGAAGGCGAGCGCGTCGGCGGCTGTGAGCTTCTCGATCTCCTGGTGCCAGCCGATCACCGGCCGGCCGTAGGGATGATTGAGGTAGAGCGCCGCTTCCATCTGTTCGCTGAGACGCGAGGGCGGGCTGTTGGCGACGCGCATATTGTATTCTTCGAGCACCACCTGGAGCTCCGGCTTCACGACCTCTTCAGTGAGCACGAGGCCGGTCATGCGATCCGACTCGAGCTCCATCATCTGCTTGAGGTGCTCCTTGGCGACGCGCTGGAAATAACCGGTGTAGTCGGAGGTGGTGAACGCGTTCTCCTGGCCGCCGATAACGGCGACCGTCTGCGAGAACAGGCCGTCCGGATTTTTCTTGGTGCCCTTGAACATCAAATGTTCGAGAAAATGGGCGAGGCCGGATTTGCCGGGGGTCTCGTCCGCCGAGCCGACCTTGTACCAGACCATGTGGGTGACGACGGGAGTGCGATGGTCGGGGATCACCACGACTTCAAGGCCGTTGCCGAGGGTAAAATGCGAGATCTCCGGACCCGCGGCGAGGGCGTGGGTCGGAACGGACAAAGCCGCCGCGGCCAGAAAGCCAACGGCGGCGATGGCACCTTTAAGGGCATGCAACATCAGGGCCTCACACGATACTGGGCGGGCCCGTCATCTGCCAGGCCAAGCGAGCGCGGGACGAATATACGTAGGCCGGACGAAGATTAAAGACCGGACTTGTTAATGGTCTTCGCCGCTTAATGGTCTTCGCCGCGGACCTCGCCCGACGCGTAGTCGATATCGCGGGCCTTCGCAGGCGCGCGCTTCTTGCTCACGCCATAGGGCGCGGTCGGCGATGGGGTCTGATATCCGGTTGGCGGCTGAGTCAAGTTGGCACGAGGCGGCTCACCCGTAAAGGTGCCCGTCTCTTCCCGGTTGGGATTGACGGCATTGGTGAAGAGCCCACCGATATAGCCAAGCTTCGACGGCGCTATAGGGGCACCGTCTTCGATGGTGGTGTCGGCGGGTCGGGTGCTGCCGGTAATGGTGGGTGCGCCGCCGGGATTGAGCTGGCCCGGCAGCAACCCCCCGCCCTCGCTCTCCGGATCCAGGCTGCCCTGGTTCGACTTGTTGGCCTGGGTGTAAAGCTTGGCCTTGGCCGCCGCCTTGCGTTTTTTAGCGTCCGGATCGACCGGCCAGGATGCCGGGACCGCACTGGCGCGGCTGGACTCCGGCTTCGGCAGCTCGGTGTTCGGCGGGATGACGAGCGGCGACCGCTCGCGGTAATTTGCTTCGTTCTCGGTTCCGTTCTTGAAACCGAGGCCCCGCATCAAATCCTCGACCGGATTGAAATCCCAAATGCTGCTCTTTTCCTCGCCGTCCTCGGCGCGCGCCGCCCCCTGAGCAAAGCCCGTGACCACGGCCAGTCCAAGCGCGCCGCACAGAAGCGCACGCTGCATCCGCCTCGTCCAACGAGACTCGATCATGGTGATCCCCTCAACCCCGCGGCCCCGACGCCGGTGGCAATGCCCCCGTCGTACGCATTATGGGTTCGATCGCGGCGCTTTTGCGGCGCGGTCTCCCATGGCGGATTCGAACAGAAGGCCGATCACACCGGCAACGATGGTGGCATCGGCGATGTTGAAAACGTACCAGTTGTACCGTTCCCCGCCGACGGTCAGGTGGAGCAGTACGAAATCCATGACCCCCGGCCAGTGCAGCCGGTCGACGGCGTTCCCGAGTGCGCCGCCGATGATCAGGCCGAGCGACACCGCGGTCAGCCGGGTGGTAGCCCGCGCCAGCCAGATCCACAGCAGCGCGACGGCAATCAGTTTGAGCGCGAACAGCGCCCACTGCCCAAACGGGCCCTGCTGCTGCAAAAGGCCGTAGCTGATGCCGGCATTCCAGGTCAGGACCAGGTCGAGGAACGAGGTCAGCTCGACCACCCCCCGGGAACCGAGGTCGAAGACGAAGAACAGCCAGAGCTTGACCGCCTGGTCGGCCGCGGCGCTGACGAGCGCAACGATAAGGCCGAGCCGCGTCAACGGGCCGGCGAACAGGGGTGGCGTGCTCGCCATCGCGCTCAGCCCGCCGCTCGGTGCAGCGCGTCCCATTCCCGCAGCGCCTTGGCGTCCCGGGGCGAGACATCGGGATAGGCTGGATCGCTACCGACGGAGGACAGGATCTTCCACGAGCGGGCGCATTTGGTGCCCGCGGCCCGCCGGACGACCACGGCGACCCCCGGCGCTTCATCGAGCCGGAAGGCATCAGCGGGTCCGTCGCCCCGCTCCAGCGTTGCCGCTGACGTAATGCACAGTTCCGCGAGGTCGATCCCGGCCAGGATGACGAAAAGCTCGGCATCCGCCACGTAGATCTCCGGCGCGGCTTCGAGCGAGGAGCCAATTCGCTTGCCCGCCCGCTCGATCTCCAGCGCGCCGGTGACGACGCGGCGGACCTGCCGGATTTTCCGCCACCGCTCGGCCAGTGCCTCATTGTGCCAATCCGCCGGCACCTCTGGAAATGCTTCGAGGTGCACCGACCCTTCGCTTGCGGGATGGCGCGCGAGCCACGCCTCCTCGGTGGTGAACGGCAGCATCGGCGCGAGCCAAGTCACGGTCGCCCGGAACAGGTGATCCAGCACAGTGAGGCACGCTTTGCGCGCCGGCGACGAGATCGGGTCGCAGTACAGCGTGTCCTTGCGGATGTCGAAATAGAACGCCGAGAGATCGCCCGTCATGAACGCGGTGAGCGCGGCGAAGATGCGCTTGTAGTCGAAATCGGCATAGGCGCGCCGCACCTGCCGGTCGAGCTCGGACAGCCGGTGCAGCATCAGCCGTTCGAGCTCCGGCATATGCATCGGATCGACACGGTCCGCTTCGTGGAAATGCGCGAGCGAGCCGAGCATCCAGCGCAGCGTGTTGCGCAGCTTGCGATAGGTCTCGACCGTGGTCTTGAGGATTTCCGGCCCGATGCGGAGATCATCTGCATAGTCGGAGGCACAGACCCACATGCGCAGGATATCGGCGCCCGACTGCTTGATCACGTCCTGCGGCGCCACCACGTTGCCCAGCGATTTCGACATCTTGCGTCCGTCCTCGTCGAGCACGAAGCCGTGCGTGAGCACCACGTCATAGGGCGCGCGGCCGCGCGTGCCGCAGCTTTCCAGCAGCGAGGAATGAAACCAGCCGCGGTGCTGGTCCGAGCCTTCGAGATACATCACGGTGTCCGGCCCGCCGTCGCGCTTGCGGTGCGGCATGAGGTCGGCGCGCTGCTCCAGCGTGAACGTGTGCGTGCAGCCGGAATCGAACCAGACGTCGAGAATGTCGTCGATCTTCCTCCACTCGTTCGAATCGTAATCCGGCTTGAGGAAACGCGCGGCCGCGCCGGTCGCGTACCAGGCGTCGGCGCCCTCACGCGCGAACGCGTCCGCGATCCGCGCATTGACGCGCTCGTCGTCGAGGATCTCGATCGATCCGCTCTCATGTTCGCGGACGAACAGCGCGATCGGGACGCCCCAGGCGCGCTGGCGCGAGATCACCCAGTCCGGCCGCGACTCGATCATGCCGGTGATGCGGTTCTCGCCCTGCGCCGGCACCCAGCGGGTTTCCTTGATCGCGGTGAGCGCGCGATGGCGCAGCGTGTCGTGGTCCGCTCCACCGACGACGGGCTTGTCCATCGCGATGAACCATTGCGGCGTGTTGCGGAAGATCACCGGCTTCTTCGAGCGCCAGGAGTGGGGATACTGGTGCTTGAGCCGGGCGCGCGCGAGCAGCATGTCGGCCTCGATCAGCGCCTTGATCACCGCCTCGTTGGCGTCGCCCTTCTCGCCCTTCTCGGTGAGCACGCGTTTACCGGCGAAGCCAGGCGCGTGCTCGGTGAACGCGCCATTCTCGTCGACCGTGTAGGGGATCGTGGTGTCGATGCCGTTCGCTTCGAGCCGCGACTTGTTGGACGTCCAGACATCGAAATCCTCGCGGCCATGGCCGGGCGCAGTGTGGACGAAGCCGGTGCCGGTATCGTCGCTGACGTGGTCGCCGTCGAGCAGCGGCACGATGAACTGGTAGCCGGGATTGAACTTGCTCAGTGGATGCGAGCAGCGAAGCTGGTCAAGCACATCTGCGCTCACGTCCGCGATCCGCTTGTAGGCGGTCACGCGCGAAGTCTTCATCACGTCGAGCGCGAGCTTGTCGGCGAGGATGAGCCGATCGCCGACCTTGGCCCAGTTCTCGTTGGGCGCATCGACGACCTCGTGGAGCCCGTATTCGATCTTCGAGGAATAGCTGATCGCCCGATTGCCCGGCAGCGTCCACGGCGTGGTGGTCCAGATCACCACCGACGCGCCCTTAAGTTCGTCGCTGGGTGAGCTCGATACCGGAAATTTCACCCAGACCTGGTCGGAGACATAGTCCTCGTACTCGACCTCGGCCTCGGCCAGTGCGGTCTTCTCGACCACCGACCACATCACCGGCTTCGAGCCGCGGTAGAGCGTGCCGTTCTTCAGGAATTTCATCAGCTCGCGCGCGATCTGCGCCTCGGCGGCAAAATCCATCGTGGTGTAGGGGTGCTCCCAGTCACCCTCGACGCCGAGCCGCTTGAACTCCTCACGCTGCACGCCGACCCAGTGCTCGGCGAAGGCGCGGCACTCCTGGCGGAATTCGACCACCGGCACTGCGTCCTTGTTCTTGCCCTTGGCGCGGTATTCCTCCTCGATCTTCCACTCGATCGGCAGTCCGTGGCAGTCCCAGCCGGGGACGTAGTTGCTGTCGAAGCCCAGCATCTGCTGCGAGCGCGTCACCACGTCCTTGAGGATCTTGTTCAGCGCGTGCCCGATATGGATGTTGCCGTTGGCGTAGGGCGGGCCATCGTGGAGGATGAATTTCGGTCGGCCCGCCGCCGCCGCGCGCAGGCGGCGATAGAGGTCGAGCTCCTGCCAGCGCTTGAGGATTTCCGGCTCGCGCTGCGGCAGCCCCGCGCGCATGGGAAAACCGGTCTTGGGCAGGAATAGAGTCTCGCTGTAGTCGCGGGCGGCGTCGGTCATGTCGGCGGTCCAGGAGGGTGATAGGCGTGAGGGCTCGGCAATCCCGGTCCTCCGCTGACCACGGTCAAGCGGAGGCCGGGCCGGTAATTGGCCGAGCGGCCGACCCGATCACGACAGGAAATGAAGCGCGCGCCATCATGGCGCGCTTCCTAGCAGATCGAATATTCCGCGAAAAGCCCGCACTTGCCGCCAGACCAGTGAGCTTGTCACGAGACAAGCGAGACGGCAGGATCGGGAACTCGAAGCCGCGCCCCCGCGTTATGCCGATTGTGCGGGGACCAAGACGGTCGCGAATCGGGCTCGCAGTGATGACGTGCCGGCGGTCCCAAGCCCCGCCACACCCTTCGGAGACCAGGTCGTGGATTTGCCGTCTGCTGCTCGCAACAAGCGTTATCCTGTGGTCTTGAATGATCCGAAGCCGATCGAGGACGTCGATTTCTGGATGCTCGCGGCCCGCATCTCGACCGTGGGGATGTTCTTGCTGGCGATCGGGCTGTGCCTGTATTTCAGCCGCCCGATCCTGCTTCCGATCTTCGCCGCGATCATCGTTGGCACCACGCTCCGGCCGCTGGTCAAGCGCGCTGCCGCCGTGGGCGTGGCGCCGTGGATGACCGCCCTCCTGTTGGTCGTGGTGATGGCCGCCGCCCTGGGACTCGCCGCGAGCTTTCTGGCGAAACCGGTCAGCGAGTGGATCGCGCGCGCGCCCGAAATAGCGGCCACGGTCAAGCAGAAGCTCTACGTGCTCGATCGCCCGCTGTCCGGACTGCGTGAGATTCAGAATGCGATCACGCCGGCGCCGGCCGGCGACGCCGTCAAGGTGCAGTCGACCGACAGCAACATGCTTGAGCCGCTGGTCTCGACCGTGACGCCGGCGCTGACGGAGCTGATGGTGTTCTTCGTCACCCTGATCTTTTATCTGATCGGCCAGATGGAACTGCGCACCCAGCTCGCGATGATGTTCCCCAGCCGCGACGCGAAGCTGCGGTTCCTGCGCATCACCAATGATATCGAACACAACCTTGCGTCCTATCTCGCGCTCGTCACGGTGGTGAATTGCTCGCTCGGTATCGTGGTGGGCATCGGGGCGTGGATGTTCGGCTTTCCGAGCCCGCTGACCTTCGGCATCCTCGCCATGGTGTTCAACTACGTGCCGTATATCGGGCCGGCCGCGATGGCGATCGTGCTGTTCGTCGTGGGATTGGTGAGCTTCCCGTCGTTCGGACAGGCGCTCGTCCCGCCGGCCTGCTTCGTCGTGCTCACCACGCTGGAAGGACAGATCCTCACGCCCGCTGTGCTGGGCCATCAACTCACGCTCAATCCGCTAGCGGTCTTCCTCGCACTTGCGTTCTGGACCTGGATGTGGGGGCCGTTCGGCGCTTTTCTGGCGGTGCCGCTTTCGATCATCGCACTAGTCATCTTCAATCACTTGTTTCCCGCCGACGAGGCCAAACTGCCCGGCTGACCGGAACTTTTTCGCTTGCGCCCGGTTGGGGGCACAGGCAATTTCCTCAATGCACGGAGTGGAGTAGGTTCATGGCCAACATGTCGAGCATGTCTAATACGGCGCGCGATGCCGCCAAGGACGCCCGCGACACCGCCAAGGACGTCGGCAAGGCCGCCGCCGCCGGGAGCGAGAACGTCAAGGACGATCTGACGTCCTTGCGCGAAGACGTCGCCAGGCTCACCCAGCAGATCGCCGACATCGTTTCCTCGGGCGGCAACACGGCCTGGAAGCACGCCCGCGAGAACGTCGAGGGCGTGATCTCCGGCGTGGAGACGAAAGGCCAGGAAGCGATCGACGCGGTGCGCGAGGTGGGTGACAACGTCGTCGACGCGATCGATGAATCGCTCAAGCAGCGCCCGTACACGACGCTCGCGCTTGCGGTCGGCATCGGCTTCCTGTTCGGCGCGACTTGGCGGCGTTGAGACTTGGCGACGTTGAGCAATATTTGGCGGCGCTAAAAAGCTTGAGGCGCTAAACAACGAAGGGCGGGCGAGGCCGGCTGAGGCGGTCCTGCTCGGCGAGAGTTTACGAATGGGCGGCTGGGTTCGTTATCTGGAGCTGATGGCCAAGTCGAAGACGGGCCTCAGCTCCACCATCATCGTCTGGGGTGTCGTCGCTCTGGTCGCCGCGACGGCGGCGCTGTTTTTTCTGAGTCTCACCATCTTCATCTGGCTCGCCGACCGATACAGCCCGCTGACCGGCGCGCTGGTGCTCACCGGCTTGTATCTTCTGCTGCTGATCGTTGCCATCGTCGTGATCGTCATGTCGCGTAAGCGCACGATCGGGCGGGCCGAAGTCGCGCTCGCGGCGCGCCGCAACGCCGCCTGGTTCGATCCTTCCCTGCTTGCCACCGGATTGCAGATCGGTCGCGCGGTCGGCTGGCGGCAATTCGTTCCGCTGATCGGCGCCGCGCTGCTCGCCGCCGGCCTCGCCAAGGAATGGAGCGGCCACCGCACGCCGCATGACAAGGACAGCGAAAGCTAGACGGGCACGGTCCCGAGCGGCGGAAACGCCTCCGGCACTTTGGTCAGGGTGGCCTGGGCGATGCGGGAATCCTCGTCCATGCGCCGGATCAGGCCGTCGATGGAATCGAAGACAAGCTCCGGCCTGATCCAGTCGATGAAGGCGACGTCGATCGTCTGCCCATAGAGATCGCCGGAAAAATCGAACAGGAACGCTTCGAGCAGGACGGTCCCGACATCGAACATCGGCCGCCGGCCGAAACTTGCGACGCCGTCGTATCGCTTGGAGCCGACTCCGATACGGACCGCATAGATTCCGTGGCGCAGTCCGCACGCCGAGTCCAAGCGCATGTTGGCGGTCGGATAGCCGAGCTCGCGTCCGCGCTTGTCGCCATGGACCACTTCGCCGCTCACGAACCAGGGATAGCCGAGCAACTGATTGGCATGCTCGATCCGCCCCGCCGCCAGTGCCTCGCGGATGATGCCCGAGGAAATCCGCTCGCCGTCAACTTCGACGGCCGGCACGATGTCGACCGTGAAATTGCGGCTCGCCCCTTCCGCAGCCAGCAAGTCCGGCGTTCCGGCGCGCTGGTGGCCGAAGCGGAAGTCGAAGCCGACCGCCGCTCCGGTAATGCCGAGCCGGCGCAGCAGGATATCGTTGATGAAATCCTCCGGCTTGGGCTCGGCCAGCGCCGCATCGAACTTGAGCACAACCGCGCCGGCGAGGCCGGTCGACGCGAACAGGCGCAGCTTGGCCCGTTCGTCGGTGAGGCGGAACAACGGCTCCCGCGGCCGCAGGAACCTGCGCGGATGTGGCTCGAACGTCAGCGCGACCGCCGGCCGGCCGAGCAGTGCCGCGCGCTGCTGCGCCGCCGCGATCACCGCGCGGTGACCGCGATGCACGCCGTCGAAATTGCCGATCGCCACCACCGCGCCGGCAAGCGCGGGGTGCGGCCGGGCGCCGTGGACGACTACGAACTCGTGCGTTTTGCTTTCGACCATCAACTGCGGCTCTCGATACCCCTCGTTTCCTCCCGCGAGCGCGGGAGGAAGGGTGAGGAGGTTTTAGTTAACCGGATTTTCAAGGGAATTCGCTAGGACTTCCCTGTGGAAGACGTCGCGAGCCCGAGGCGGCCCCGTTTGTGCCACGGGACGACAGGTCACTCAACGACAGGCCATTCCGGCTGCCACTGACGGCCGGCTTGCCGGGGCGGAGCGAGATGATGGCGGCTGATCCGAAAATGCCGATCCTCCTGGTCGACGACTACGGCACGATGCTGCGCATCATCCGCAATCTATTAAGTCAGCTTGGCTTTGTGAACATCGACGACGCCTCCAACGGATCCGACGCGCTGGTCAAGCTGCAACAGAAGCAATATCGGCTGGTGATCTCGGATTGGAACATGGGGCAGATGACCGGCTACGAGTTGCTTCAGGCCGTCCGTGCCGATCCGGTGCTCGCCCAGATTCCTTTCATCATGGTGACGGCCGAGTCGAAAACCGAAAATGTGATCGCCGCGCAGAACTCTGGCGTCAGCAGCTACATCGTCAAGCCGTTCAATGCGCAGATCCTGCGCAGCAAGATCGCCGCGCTCTTCCCTGACGAGGCGCCCGCCCCGATGCCGGCGTAGCTTCTTACCGAAGGCCCCTTAAGACGGCGGCCTACCAGGCGAGCCGCTGCATCACCGCCTTCGGAAACAGGCCCGCCGCCGCGAAGATATCGGCAAGGGCCGCCGCGTCCGGGTTCTCGCGCTCGCCAAGCTCTTCGGCGTGAATGCCGGCCGTCACGAACAGGCAATCGATCCCGAACGCCGCAGCGCCCTTGAGATCGGTGCGCACGGAGTCGCCGATCGCAAGGACGCGCGAGGGATCGACGGGGCGCCCGCGGGCGCGTTCGGCCATCGTGATCGCCTGCTCATAGATCGGCCGGTACGGCTTGCCTGCATAGATCACTTCGCCGCCGGCTGCCGCATAGAGATCCGCGATCGCGCCGGCGCAGTACACCAGATGCTCGCCGCGCTCGACTACGATATCGGGGTTGGCGCAGACCATCGTGAGTTCGCGCGCGCGCATCTGCTCGATGAGCGGCTGATAATCCTGCGGCGTTTCCCTCGTGTCGTCGAACAGTCCCGAGCAGACCACGAAGTCGGCGGTCGCGACCGGTCCAGGCTGCACATCAAGCCGCTCGAACATCGGAATGTCGCGGGGCGGTCCGATGTGAAAGACCCGTTCACCGGTGCGCGCGGCGACGATCGCGCGGGTGACATCGCCCGAGCTGATGATGCCGTCGAACGCTGCGCGCGGCACCGCCAGCGGGTCGAGCGTCCGCTGCACGACGACATCGCCCGGACGCGGGGCGTTGGTGACGAGGATCACGGTGCCGCCCCGACGCCGAAACTGCATGAGCGCATCGCACGCCTCCGGCGTCGCCGCGACGCCGTTATGCACCACCCCCCAGACATCGCAGAGCACGGCGTCGTAGTTCGGGAGGAGCGTGGACACGTGCCGGAGAAGGGGAGGGAGCCTGACAACCATGATGCTCGGTGCTACGCGTCGGAGGATGAGTCACCGCGTCTCGGCCGGTATGCCCGGCGGTCCACGTCTTTGCTGCTCCACGGCTTCCAAGACGTGGATGCCCGCGACAAGCGCGGGCACGGCGGGGCAAATTCCCACGCCGTCAGTCCGACCGCAAGACGCGTTGCGTGGCGTTGCCGCATTGCCCTCTCCCGCAACGGGAGAGGGCAATGCCGTGCCGCCGTGCTTACGGCACGATCGCACTCCGTGGTTGCTTCGTTCACTCAGCGCCTACGCGCTTTCGCGCGGACTGCCGAACACGGCGATCAAATCCGGCGCGCGATCTGGGCGATGCCACGCGTTTCGCGCGCGAGGTCGGCGACGCCGTTGCGGGGCGATTGTCCGGCGGCGCCGGAATCCGCGGTAGGGCCTTCGCCCAGGACGACGTCGGCGCGGTCTGCAATGCCCTGCAAAGCCTCCGCCCGCACCGGTCGCGGCGGCGAGAACAGGAAGCCTTGTCCATACTTCACGTCGTAGTCGAGCAGGTCGACCACGATACCTTCACTCTCGATCTTTTCGGCCACGAGATCGATGCCGAAGCGGCCAAGCAGATCGGACATGTCCGCCGGGTGGATATCGGTCGTCGCTGAGCCCCCGCGGTTGAGCAGCAGGTTCGCGGGCACCTTGATGAACCGAACGCCGCGGTTCGCCAGTTCGCGCGGCTCGAGACGAAGGTCGCTCACATTGTCGATGGAGAACCGGAAACCGCGCTCTGCCAGCGCTGCGAGGCTTTCATTTTCGATCGGACCGGCCGCGCGCAACGACGCCTGCGTGAATTCAAGCACCAGGGATGGCGCAATGGCGCGATTGGCGTCGAGGAACTCAAGCAACTGCGGAAATACCGTGGAGTCGGTCAGCGTCGAGCCTGAAATGTTGCAGAACACGCCGATCTCGCGGTTCTTCAGCAGCAGCCGGCGGACGACCTGCACGCAGCGGAAGATCACCAGGTTGTCGATTTTCGGCATCAGGCCGCTCATCTCCGCCTGGGCGATGAAGGTCGCCGCGGAAAGGATTTCATTGTCGGTCGTGCGCAGACGACTCATCGCTTCGTAGAAGCGCACCTTGCGCTGCGGCAGCGTGACGATCGGCTGAAGGTAAAGGTCGATCCGTACCGCGTCGATCGCGGTGCGGATGATGCTCACGAGCTCGTCCGCCGCGGACGGCCCTGCGGGCGCAGGCGCGCTCACGGACGCCGCTTCTGCTGTCGCTCCGACCGTCGCTGTGTCGGGCGGCGAGGATGTCAAGGAGGTTTCCGGCGCGTCGACCGCCGCTGGTGGAGGCGGGGGTGGCGGCTCACTGACGGCGGGCGCTGTGGGCAAGCCAAGCGCGAGCTTGGTTTCATGCGCAGAGACCGTATCGGCGAGTTGCTTCACCAAGGTGCCGAGTTCGCCGATCTCGACCGACAGCGGGTCGGTGGCGGGCTGTGGCCGTTCATGCCCGCTCTTGATTCTGCCTTCGACCACCGCCAGACGGCGACCGATTTCCGCGATCTGGCGGGCCATATTGGCGTTGCCGCGGGCAAGATCCGCAAGCTGGGGGCCGACGGCCGAACGCACGCTCAGCCGGGTCGAGATCACGTTGTAAAGCGCAAGTGCCGCCAGCATGACACCCCCGACGACGGCCGACCCGATCGGGGTCAGACCGAAAACGAGAAACGTCACGGCCCCGGCCGATGCCGCGATCAGCACCATGCAGATTGCGACAAAAATGGCATCCAGGCGCATGGGCTGTCCGCGCGGCCGCTGGCGGTAACCGGCAGGTGATTCGCGTAATCTCGCGTAATCTCCCCGACGTGTCGCGCCGGTTCAAGCAAATCTCCACAGCGCAGGCTATTCGGCCTTATGGGTGTGGCGGAATAAGCGCGAAAACGATGCGAGCAGGCTTGACCGGATGCAGTGTCTGGCGCGCGAGAATCAGTGCCGGCTGGATGTTGAACGGGCCGAATGTTGTTTGCCATTCGTCGAGGTCAGCCGCAGGGTGACCCTCTTCCCAGACCAGCACTCCGCCGCGCCGGCGCAGGTCGGTCATGTCGATCCACGGGCTTAGGTTTGGATCGCCATGGACCACCACATGCGGCCGGTCGGGTGAATAGACTGCGAGGTTGTTCACGGCGAACTCGGTGCCGCCGGCATAGACCAGCGGCGTCCCGAAGGCGTCGTGCCATTCGCGCGTGACGATCTCAGCCATGACCTCGCCCGGGAATTGGGTCGCCTTCGGCCGGTCGCGCACGAACGGCTCGCCGAGTTCGACCGCGGCGTAGATGAGCGGAATTCCGAGAAAGACCGCGAGGAAGCCGGCGGCGAACCAGCGCAGCCGGCGCAGGTCGCCCGGGGGGCCGAGCCACATCAGCGCCGCCAGCGGCGCGAACGACCACAGCGGGTAGCCCCACATCGCGACCGGCAGCCGGCCCAAGGCCGCGAAGATCACCGTCGTGATCGCGAACGGGCCAAGCGCGAGTGCCGTCACATAGCGCCGGTTGAAGACCGCGGCCGCGTCGGACGCGGGGCGCGGGCGCAATTCGGCGCGCGTGTACAACAGCGCCAGGAGTGCGATGGCGGGCGCGAGGAATTGCAGTTGGCTGCCGGTCCACCGCAGCGGATAGAGGACGTATTGATACCAATGCGCCGCTTCCCGCGCGCGATCGTCGACGTAGTGGAACGGCATGAAATCGTGAGTGACGAGCCACCACGCGTTGGGCGCAATCACGACCAGGAAGGCCGCCGCCATCACATACGGGCCGGCCGTCCGCCAGGTGCGCCGCGCCGCCCGATCAGACAGCAGAAACAGGCCGAGCGTCACCGCCAGCGCGAAGGCCGCGTATTTCGACCAGAACGCGCCGGCGAGGAAAGTCCCCGCGATCGCCCAGTCGAGACAGGCGCCCGCGCGTCAGCGCGCGATGGAAGAACAACGCGGTGAACGCCCAGAACGGAAGCTGCATCTGGTCGTGGGCGAATTTCACGACGGAGAAATTGTAGAAATGGATGCCTTCGAGCACGAGCACGGCGAGCAGCGCCTCGAATGCGCCCACCACCTCACGCGCCAACAGCCACACGCCATAGAAGCAGACCACCGCCGCCAGCGGGCCGAGCACATACACGGCCTCCACCTGACCGGTCGCCCGGTAGAGCACGTCGGCGATCCACCACGGCAGCGGCGGATGCTTCCAGTAGCCAAGCTGCCATTCCTTGCCGAGCGCGAGGTCTTCGAGCAGATCGAGCTGGAGATTCGGGCAGACCAGAAGTGGCAGCGCGGTCCAAATCACGAGATGCAGCGCCAGCACGGCGGTCAGCACCCGGCCGGGGGCGCGGCGGGCTAACGCCACCAGGCCAGCGAGCGGTCCGGCGTCAATGCCTTGCGTCGCCGCAACCTCCATGGTTTCTCCATTGCATCGGCCGGCAATATGATCGGCCGACCGCGACCCCACTGCCGGCATGAGTGCCCGGCGCCCCGACCGCCGTCAAGAAAACGCCCTGAGCGGACGATGCCGCCTGATCTGTCGATCGTGCTGCCCGCCCACAACGAGGCGGAGAATATCGCGCCGATGGCCGCCGCCCTGAAGGAGGTCGCGGGCAATCTTGGCGCAATCGAGATCGTGTTCGTGGACGACGGTTCGCGCGACACGACGCTCGCGGCGCTGCGCGCGGCGTCCGCCGCCGATTCGGCGGTCCGCTACGTGTCCTTCACCCGCAATTTCGGTCATCAGCCGGCCCTGCGCGCGGGGTTGCGCCATGCGCGGGGCCGCGCGGTGGTGGTGATGGACTCCGACTTCGAGCATCCGCCCGAACTGCTGCCGCAGCTCGTCGCCGCCTGGCGCGACGGCGCCAAGATCGTGGCGACGCGCCGCAACGATGACGGCGATGGTGTGACGACCGCCAAGCGCGTCAGCTCGCGCCTCTACTATCGCCTGCTCGACGCCATCGGCGACGTTCACATCGAGCCCGGCAGCGCCGACTACATGCTGCTCGACCGCACCGTGGTCGATTTGGTGAACAGGTTCGAGGACCAGGAGCTGTTTCTGCGCGGCCTGGTGCGCTGGCTCGGCTTTCCGATGACGACGATCGCCTACGCCCGAGGCCGGCGCCAGCACGGCGAGACCAAATATTCGCTGCGGCGCATGGTCGAGCTGGCGGTCTCCGGCATCGCCGCGCACAGCGTTCGGCCGCTGCGCTTCGCGGTGTGGCTGGCGCTCGGCTTCGTCGCGGTCGGCGGGCTGCTGGTGGTCTATTCGATCGTGAGTTTTCTGTTCGTGCAGCACACCGTCGCGGGCTGGTCCTCGATCATGGCGGCGATCGCGATCCTCGGCGCGGCGCAACTGCTGGTGCTCGGCATCATCGGCGAATATGTCGGCCGCATCCTGCGCGAGACCCGCCGGCGGCCGAGCTACATCGTGGCGGAAACCGAGGAAGACCAGCGCCGCAAGGATGGTGGTGGCGTGGGCTTCCTCAGCTCGTAGCTGGTTCAGCCGCGCGCCGGCGCGGCGTTGATGGTGACGTCTTTTCCAGCCCGTTCCTGCATGCCCTTCACGGCGGCGGCGATGCCATGCTGGAGCGCGCCGCGAACGGTGTCGTCGGAGACATGCTTGGCCAGGTCGCTGAGGGACGCAACGATCGTCGCGTCCTGGATCAGCGCTTGATAGTTGACCGGGCCGGGGCCGGGAATGTGCCAATTGATCGGGTACAGGTAGATCGGGATGAAGAAGCAATGCCGCTTACCGCCGTAGGTGAAGCAGATCTCCATGGAACGCCCTCCTCTCAATCAACAGGATTCAGCTTTTGCGCCGACCGTAGATGACGGGTGGCGAGAGGATCGGAACCTTAGATTAAGACCAAAATACGGAGATTAGATGTATAATTAAATTGTATCGAGTATGAAACAGATTGATTACTTTACGCAGGTGAAGGACCTTCGGTAAGGTGGCACCGATATCATAAGGATTACATGGTAGCACGGCACCATTATTTGGTGAACGTGCATCGGAATAAGACAAACACGATCAATTCGCGTTGCGCCGTAGAGGGCTGCCAACATCTTCAAAGGTGGTGAACCAGCCGTTTCGCCTGAGCACGGGCTTCAGCATCATTCCGGGCTTTTCCCGGTAATCCCGACAGGGAACGCACAGCAGTGCCCCTTCAATCGAGAGGGGCGGGACGAGCCTGGACGAGCCCGGCCATGACGTGGGTCAGCCATTGATATGGTGGATCAGTATCAGTTTACGTCCGTGATCACCCGTCTGACCTTGTCGAAAATCTCGCCGATCTGGGCCTCGCTCACGATCAGCGGCGGGGTCAGCGCGATGGTTTCGCCGGTGATCCGGACCACCAGGTTCTCCTCGTGGAACGCCTTCTCCATCGCTTCATAGGCGCGGCGGCCGACGGCGTCCGGGCGCGAGGCGAGGTCGATGCCGGCGGTGAGCCCGACGGTGCGGACGTCGAGCACGCGCGGCAGGCCCCTGAGACTCATGGCGGCGTCAGCCCAGACCGGTTCGAGCTTCTTCGATCGCGCGAACAGATCCTCCTCGCGGTAGAGGTCGAGCGTGGCGAGGCCGGCGGCACAGGCGAGCGGGTGGGCGGAATAAGTGTAGCCGTGGAACAGCTCGGCGACGTGCTCGGGGCCGCGCATGAAAGCGTCGTAGATTCCCTTCTTCACCAGCACGCCGCCCATCGGCACCGTGCCCGAAGTGATGCCTTTGGCGAAGGTGATCATGTCGGGCGTGACGCCATAGCGCTCGGCGGCGAAGGCATAGCCGAGACGGCCGAAGCCGGTAATCACTTCGTCGAAGATCAGCAGGATGCCGTACTTGTCGCAGATCGCGCGCAAGCGTTGGAGATAGCCTTTCGGCGGCGGCAGCACGCCGGTGGAGCCGGCCATCGGCTCGACGATCACGGCGGCAATGGTCGAGGCGTCGTGCAGTGCGACGATGCGTTCGAGCTCGTCCGCCAGGTGCGCGCCCCATTCGGGCTCGCCCTTGGTGAAGGCCTGCTGCTCGCGGTTGTAGGTCGCCGGCAGATGGTCGACGCCGGCGAGCAGCGTACCGAAATGCTTGCGGTTGCTGACGATGCCACCGACCGAGATGCCGCCGAAGCCGACACCGTGATAGCCGCGTTCGCGCCCGATCAGCCGCGTGCGCGCCGCCTCGCCGCGGACGTTGTGATAGGCGAGCGCGATCTTGAGCGCGGTGTCGACCGCCTCCGAGCCGGAATTGGCAAAGAACACGTGGTCGAGGCCTTCCGGCGCCAGCGCCGCGATCCGGCTCGCCAACTCGAACGCCTTCGGATGAGAGAACTGGAACGCCGGCGCGTAGTCGAGCTCGGCTGCCTGGGCGCGGATCGCCGCCACGATCGGCTCGCGATTGTGCCCGGCATTGGTGCACCAGAGCCCGGCGGTGCCGTCGAGCACGGCGCGGCCGTCCGGGGTGAAGTAGTGCATGTCCTTGGCCCGCGCGATCAGCCGCGGCGACGCCTTGAACGCCCGGTTCGGCGTGAACGGGAGCCAATAAGCCTCGAGGTCATTCGGGACGGTCGCTGCGCGCTGACTGGCCTCCGACATGGCGAAACTCCTTCTACCAAGCTTCATAACGACTGATAATGCCGGGCTTGACCCGGCCATCCATTCATTTCGCAAAGAGGGCCTTTTTCCGGAGGCAATGGATTGCCTTGCCGGGCTTGTCCCGGCAATCCCGATGGAGCGCGTTTTGCGGTGCCCGCTCAGGTGCCCGCTCAAGAGGTGGCCGAACAAGTCCGGCCACGACGCCAGTCAAGTCACCAATGAGTTGCTATTACTTCAACAGCCGGACCAAGGCGCGGCCGGCTGGGGTCCGGAATTCGGAGGCGCTCACGGTGCCGTCGTTATCCGGATCGGCGGCTTTGAACCGCTTTTCGACCGCTGCGAGATACTCGTCCTTGGTCAGGGTCTTGTCGTTGTCGGGATCGGCGGTTGCGAAATCCTTGCGGCTCAGGCGGCCCTGCAGTTCCTTGATGTCGAGCGTGCCGTCCTTGTCGGTGTCGAGCTTGTCGAACAAGCCGCCGGCGGCCTTCTTGGCTTCGGCGAGGTCGACGGTGCTGTCACTGTCCGTATCGAACAGCGCGACCGGCGCCGTCTTGCTCGTCCGCGCGAGAGCTGGCGTCGCCGCTGCTCCGATCAGACCGATGGCCGCTGCGATTGCTTTGCGTCGGGAAATCATGATGAATCCTCGTCAACGAGTGGCTGAGACGGAGGTGGTTACTCGGAGTTGAGTTCGCCAGGGCGGCCTCGCAGGTTGGCGTCCCCGCTTTGAACCGATCCTTGCCGCTCAAGCGCCGTTACGATACCACGCGCCGTCCACTGCACCGATGCCGAAGGGACGGCCGATGGCCGAGAAGACGGAAAAAAACAGCAAGCTCAAGGCGCGCCTGCCGCGCGGCCTCGGTGATCGCGGGCCGGCCGAGATCGCCGCCACCCGGCGCATGATCGAACGCATCCGCGAAGTATACGAGCGCTACGGTTTTGAGCCGGTGGAGACCCCGGCGATCGAATACACCGACGCGCTCGGAAAATTTCTGCCCGATCAGGACCGCCCGAACGAAGGCGTGTTCTCGTTCCAGGACGACGACGAGCAATGGCTTTCGCTGCGCTATGACCTGACCGCGCCGCTCGCGCGCTACGTGGCGGAGAATTTCGACGCGCTGCCGAAGCCGTATCGTTCGTACCGATTTGGCTGGGTATTTAGGAACGAGAAGCCGGGGCCGGGGCGGTTCCGGCAATTCATGCAGTTCGACGCGGACACGGTGGGGAGTGGTTCGCCAGCGGCGGATGCCGAGATGTGCATGATGGCCGCGGACACGATGGAAGCGGTGGGTGTGCCGCGCGGAAGTTATGTGGTGAAGGTGAATAACCGGAAGGTGCTGGATGGGGTGATGGAGGCTATTGGGCTTGGGGGCTCGGAAAATGCAATGAGGCGACTAACCGTGCTGCGCGCGATCGACAAGCTGGATCGGCTGGGCTTCGAGGGCGTGTGCAATTTTACTAGGTCGCAGGACGCGAGGACGAAGTCAGGTGATTTCACAAAGGGCGCTGGCTTAGGCGACGATGAGATCGCGGAGGATTATGAGAGCATTGTTCACGGGCTTTGAGGCGACCACAGGCTCCGGAATCGAATATCGAGACAATGACTGGATCCGCAAATGGAAGTACGGCGATCGCAACATTTACGAAGACGCTGTGGCTGGGAATGAGCTTTTAGGCCGCTCTGGCGTGGAAGGACTGACAAGCATGAAGGAATCATTCAGTTCGAGGCCTGGGTATGATGATGGTCGCATCCTGATCGATCCTTCCGTCGTCCGCGGACTCGAATACTACACCGGCCCGGTCTACGAAGTTGAACTCACCTTCGAAACCAAGGACGAAAAGGGCCGGCCCGTGCGCTTCGGCTCCGTCGGCGGCGGCGGCCGCTACGACGGCCTCGTGTCGCGCTTCCGCGGCGAGCCTGTCCCGGCGACCGGCTTCTCGATCGGTGTCTCGCGCCTGCAAGCGGCGCTCACGCATCTCGGCAAGCTTAACTCAAACCCCGAGCCTGGGCCGGTGGTCGTGACCGTATTCGACAAGGATCGCATCGCCGATTATATGCGCATGGTGAAAGTATTGCGCGACGCCAACATCGCGCCGAACTTTACCTCGGTTCCGGCAAGATGGGTCCGCAGTTCAAGTACGCCGACAAGCGCGCGTCGCCCTGCGTCGTCATCCAGGGCGGCGACGAGAAGGCCAAGGGCGAAGTGCAAATCAAGGATTTGGTCCTCGGCGCGACGCTCTCCAGCATCAAGGACCGCGACGAATACTTGAAGAAACAATCCGAGGCGCAATTCGCCGTGCCCGAGGACAAGCTCGTCGAGGCCGTGCGCCAGGTGCTCGCGCGCCATAACGTCTCCTGGAGCTGAGCGCTTCTTCGTAGCCCGGATGAAGCAAAGCGACATCCGGGGCTGCGTTGCGTTCGATCTCCGCCAACGCGACAGCCGCACCGCCCGATGCCGGATGTCGCTTCGCTTCATCCGGGCGACGACCGGGGCACCCTTCTGCGCCGACGATGGACGTCATTAGCGGCTTTGTAGCTCAGGCGCGCCTGCCTAACGCAGCGATGCGCGCAGTTTTTCCATCAGCAGTCGCAACTCGAATTCGCGGAATTCGAGAAACACGCGCTTGGTCCAGGAGCGCAGCTCCAAGGCGTGGCCGATCGGGACTTCGATCGGGAGCCGGCTGTGAAACTCGGCGAAGGAAGCCCTGTCGGCGTGCATCTTCAGCGCCGGGGGAAGCATCGGGATCTGCAGCGGAACCTCGACGACGCGGCTGAACGGAAACTGCGCGCGGGCCTTGCGTCCCTTGAGGACCGCCTCATTGAACACCGGCACCAGAACGCAGCGTGGAAAGAGCTGCCGCAGGCCGGCATAGGCCTTGACCGCGGCCGGGTGCAGATCAGCGGCAAACAGGATGACCGGTTCGACCCCGCGGCGACGCGTCTCTTCCATGAAGCCGATCTCAACCATCACGGTGACGAGGCGCTCGAACAGCGAATGCCGGACGTCGACGACCTTGCCGACGCCGTCGTCGACGATCAGGCGGTCGAACAATGCCACCTGTCCGGGCGTGGTGCCGATATCGGCCTTACCGGTGATCGACGGCAGGTAGTCCGCGAGCCCGCCCTCTTCAGGATCGAGATCGAAGGCGCAGGCGGCGCCGGTATCGAGGCGTAGGAAATCGCAGACCAGCCGCGCGAGGAACGTCTTGCCGGAAAGCGGCCGCGGCGAGACGATGAAAAACACCAACGTCCGCCCATTGATCCGGGGTGAACGCGCGAACGGAGACGAAGCCGCGTCAGCCGCGCTCGCGCTGACGACGGCAAGGGCTCTCAGGCTCTCGCTCCTTGCCACTGCGGACTCATCCCAACAGCCACCGGCGGAAGTCCCACCGGCGCCTTCCCACCCCCACGCCCGGGTACCAGCGGCCGCTGATTCGTTCGAATTCCTGCCCGCACGCGCGGGCCACCTGGCACCGGCTTCGACGCCCTCATCCTGAAGAGCCACCCAAGCACAGCAAAGGGTGGCGTCTCGAAGGATGCTGCTCAGCGCGTGCCCCCGCGGGGGCACTACGCGCCTCATGAGGCTGAGGGAGGAGAGGTAACCGGCCGCCGCGACAGAACGAGCGGAAGGCCCGTCTCCAACCCGTCAACAACGAAGCCCCTACGACGCTTGCGCTTGCGCCGCCTGCGGCTGCACCGCAGTGGCCTGCGCGCGCGCCGCCACGAGGTCAGTGAGGTTGATGCGGTCGAACTCACCCCAGACATTGCCGAGCCAGTGCCGGACATAGCCGCGCAGCACGAACGAATAGGCAGCGGCCTCGCCGTTCTGTTTCTTGTTGGCGATGAAGGTGAGGTACGGGACGGAGGCGAGCTCAACCTGCTCGGTCGCCATCTCGTTGAGCTTCGGGATCGTGATCTCGACCGCGTCCTTGAACTTCTTGAAGTAGCCGGCGTGCGTCTCCTCGTCCCACTCGAAGAAATGCGTGTTGTTGATGAAGTTCTTCACCAGGAAATAGCGCGCATCGCCGAGATAGGCGGCGGTTTCCTCGATTTCGTCGAGCGACGCGATCGAGGGGCCGAGGATGTGGAACACCGCAAAGGTGATCTGGCCCTTCTTCGCCGCTTCGATGAAGCCGATATCGCGCAGCGCCGTAAGCGTCGGCGACATCAGGCCGGCGCGCACGTCGATCATGGTGACCGAAGCGGCGGCGGAATTGAGCGTGTCGAATATCTTCATCTGATCCGGCACCTTCGACACGTCGACGATCTCGGTGAGGTCCGGATGGAAGCGCTTGAGGGTTCCGCGCGGCGCCTCGGTGTCGAAGGCGCGGGTCGTGATCTGATGCGCAATGAAGTAATCGAGAAGCGTGCGCGCGACCGTGGTCTTGCCGACACCGCCCTTGTCGGCTCCCACGAGGATGACTGCTGGCTTTGCCATGTTGCTGCCCTTCGATGTTGCGTCGTTCGATGCGCCCCGATCGCGCATCTATCGTGGCTAGGTCTATCGATCGTGCGCCGACGAATCAGTTGCGCCAATCCGATCTAAGGTCCGGCCAGAGCGCGACAGAACCACGGCACGATCACATGATTCGGTGCGTGCAGAAGGTGGTTTGCACATCAATCCACAACCATTGAGGATGATTTCGCGAACGCCTCCCAGCCCCGATGGACGGCTTTCGCACGAAATTTAGCAATTTCAGCGACAAGATTTGGGCAATAAAGCGCGCGATTAGTTCCCGCGCCTCGGACCCCACGGACCTGAATCTATTTGTCCGGGGATTGTTCCATCACCAAGCTCGATCGGTGGGGACTGCGGCAGGAACGGCTTGGCGCCTGGAGTTCCGCCACTGCCCGCTGGGCTGTCATCGCCCGGCTGGTTCCACGGGCCGCGCGGCGGCGCTGTATCATTGGGCTGTCCCGCGCTCTGCGGCTGTTGCTCACCTTCGTCTTGCGGCTCCTGCCCCTCTTCCGGCGCCGGCAGCGCAATCGGTCCGGGATCGTGACCACCAGCAAATTTTACCAGCGCCGCGACGCGTGCATCGATCGGTGGATGGGTATCGAACAGGTTCGAGAAATCGACCCGCGGATTGTCGATGCACATCTCCATCACCGCCGAGGTCGCGGCCGGAAGCTCGCCACGGCCTTCGATCTTGCGCAGCGCCGAGATCATCGCATCGGGGTTCTTGGTCAGTTCGACCGAACCCGCATCGGCGAGAAATTCACGCTGGCGCGAGAGCGCAAAGCGGATGACGATCGAAAGTATCCACGCCACCGCGATCAGCGCCACCGCGATCAGGATCGCGATACCGGCGCCGCCTTTGCCCTCGCCGCGATTGCTGCCGCGGCGAAAGCTGAGACCGGTCTGGAAAAACAACCGGAAGATCAGCTCGGCAAAGAACGAGATCACGCCGGCGATGACCACCGCCACCACCAGCATGCGCACGTCGCCGTTGCGGATATGCGTGAGTTCGTGGCCGAGCACCAATTCGAGCTCGGCGTTGTCGAGCCGCTCGAGCAGGCCGCGCGTCACCGTAATCGAATACTGCTTCTCGTTCATGCCGGTGGCGAAGGCGTTGAGCGCGTCGTCGTCGATCACCTTGAGCTTCGGCATGGTGAGGCCGCGCGAGATGCACAGGTTTTCGAGCAGATTGTAGAGCTCCGGCGCCTCCTGCCGCGTGACCTCCTGGCCGCCAGTCACGGCATCGATCATGCTCTGGTGGAATTTGTAGGCGATCGCGATCCAAAGCAGCGTGCCGATCGTGGCCCAAGGCAGCGCCTTGATGAAATCGAACCAGGCCCGGCGCACCAGCACATCGATCGGCGCATTGCTGCTGAGCGCCTCGGCGAGCAAGGCGCCAGCGAACGTCATCACGTAGACCAGGATGAAAAGCCCGATCAGCAGCGCGATCGAGCGCCGCCGGTTGGATTGGATATGGCTGTAGAGACCGAAGGCGGCCATGGCGCTCCGTCTTTCTTCACCTCCCGCGCCGGGAGGGTGAAGGGGAAGTGCTGACTGCGCCCCGCTAGAACTTCACCTGCGGCGCCTGGCTGGCGGTCTGGCGCTCGGTGCCAAGGTCGAAGAACTCCTTCTGACTGAAGCCGAGCGAGCCCGCGAGCAGCACGGCCGGGAATTGCTGGATGCCGGTATTGTATTCCTGCACCGCGCTGTTGAAGAAGCGCCGCGCCGCCGCAATCTTGTTCTCGATATCGGTCAGCTCGTTCTGCAACTCCTGGAAATTGGTGTTGGCCTTGAGGTTGGGGTAGGCCTCCGCCAGCGCGAACATCTGCCGTAGCGCACCGGAGAGCATGTTCTCCGCAGCCGCTTGTTGCGCCGGACCTTGCGCGGCCACCGCCGCATTACGCGCCTTGATGACGTCGTCGAGCGTACCGCGCTCGTGCGCCGCATAGCCTTTCACGGTCTCGACCAGGTTGGGAACGAGGTCGTGCCGCAGCTTGAGCTGCACGTCGACGTCTGAAAAGGACTGATTCACGCGCTGCCGCATCGCGATCAGGCCGTTATAGATCATCACGATCCAGATTACGAAGACGGCGATTACACCCAGAACGATCCAAGTCGTAGTGGACATGAAAGGGGCTCCTATGGGGCTCCGAAACGGCCTTCCGCCAAGCCGATGGAACCAACATAGCGCAAGATTCGGGGTGGAGGCGAGTTGGCACCGTGGCGAACCGTGGGCTGGAACGTGGCGGCGCGCCGATCGTTCCCTTCCGGACTATAATGGCAGCCGGACTCGCGAGGGCTTCGTTGGACGCGCAAACAGAACCGCCGGCCGGCGCGCTGGTCGAGACCGACATCCCGGCCCGGCTCGACCGGCTGCGCTGGGGCCGGTTTCACACTCTGGTCGTGATCGCGCTCGGCATCACCTGGATCCTGGACGGCCTGGAAGTCACGCTCGCGGGCGCGGTCTCGGGCGCGCTGAAGGAGAGCCCGCGGCTGCATTTCTCCAACGCCGAGATCGGTTTCGCCGGCAGCGCCTATCTCGCCGGGGCGGTGCTCGGGGCACTCGGTTTCGGCTGGCTGACCGATCGGCTCGGGCGCAAGCGCTTGTTCTTCATCACCCTTGCGGTCTATCTGGTGTCGACGGCCGCGACCGCGCTGTCCTGGAATCTGGCAAGCTTCGCGATATTTCGTTTCCTGACCGGCGCAGGCATCGGCGGCGAATACACCGCGATCAATTCGACCATCCAGGAACTGGTGCCGGCGCGCTATCGCGGCTGGACCGACCTCGTCATCAACGGCAGCTTCTGGATCGGTGCGGCGCTCGGCGCGGGCGGCTCGATCGTGCTGCTCGATCCCACCGTGCTGCCGCCCGATGTCGGCTGGCGTTGCGCGTTTCTCCTCGGGGCGATCCTGGGCCTCGTCATCTTCATCATGCGCCTCTGGATTCCGGAATCGCCGCGCTGGCTGATGACCCACGGCCGCAACCGCGAAGCCGCCGAGATCATGACGGAGATCGAGCGGGGATTCCGCGCGAAAGGTCATCACCTCGGGTCCGAGCCGCTACCGGCGATCCGCCTGCGAGGCCGCCGCTTCACGCCGCTGCGCGAGGTTTTCCGCACGATGTTCTTCGTGTACAGGCAGCGCACCATTGTTGGTCTGAGCCTGATGGCGGCGCAGGCGTTCTTCTACAACGCGATCTTCTTCACCTACGCGCTTGTGCTCACCGACTTCTACGGCATCCGCTCCAATGACGTCGGCTGGTATCTGTTGCCCTTTGCCGCCGGCAATTTCCTCGGGCCGGTTCTGCTCGGCCGCCTGTTCGACACGATCGGCCGCCGCCCGATGATCGCTGCAACCTATGCGGCGTCCGGCGTGCTGCTCATCGGTTCGGGCTACCTGTTCGCGACCGGTGTGCTCTCGGCCACGGGCCAGACGATCGCCTGGACAGTGATCTTCTTCGTTGCCTCAGCCGCGGCAAGCTCCGCCTATCTCACGGTGAGCGAAACTTTCCCGCTTGAAATCCGTGCACTGGCGATCGCGTTCTTCTACGCCATCGGTACCGGTATCGGCGGCGTCGCGGGGCCGTGGCTGTTCGGCCGCCTGATCGACTCGGGCTCGCGCTGGAGCCTGTTCGGCGGTTACCTGTTCGGCGCGGTCCTGATGATCGCCGCCGCGCTGGTCGCCGCGCGCTGGGCAGTGGCAGCGGAGCGGAAGCCGTTGGAAGCGGTGGCCACGCCGCTCGCGGCGGCGTGAGCCCGCGCGCCTACACCGCGTCGCGCAGTTGCACGGCCGCTTCGAGGTCGACCGAGACAAGCTGCGAAATGCCGCGCTCGGCCATGGTGACGCCGAACAACCGGTTCATGCGGGCCATCGTGATCGGGTTGTGCGTGATGATCACGAAGCGGGTGTCGGTCGAGCGCGTCATCTCGTCGAGCAGGTCGCAGAAGCGCTCGATGTTGTGATCGTCGAGCGGCGCGTCGACCTCGTCCAGCACGCAGATCGGCGCTGGATTGGTGAGGAACACCGCGAAGATCAACGCGAGTGCCGTGAGCGCCTGCTCTCCGCCTGAGAGCAGCGAGAGCGTTGCCGGCTTCTTGCCCGGTGGCTTCGCCACGATCTCAAGACCCGCCTCGAGCGGATCGTCGCTCTCGATGAGCTGAAGCTCGGCAGTGCCGCCGCCGAAGAGTTCGGCGAACAGGCGCTTGAAGTGGCCGTTCACCACCTCGAACGAAGCAAGCAGCCGCTCGCGCGCCTCGCGATTCAGGTTCTGGATCCCCTGGCGCAACCGCTTGATCGCCTCGATCAAATCGTCGCGCTCGCTGGTGAGCGTCGTGTGCTGGGTCTCGACCTCCTGCAATTCCTCGTCGGCACGCAGGTTGACGGCGCCGAGCCGTTCGCGCTCGCGGCGGATGCGATCGAGCGTCGCTTCGATGGCAGCCGCGTCGGGAAGCTCCGCGCCGGGTTTGAGCTCTGCCAGTTCAGCGACCGCCGGCGGCTCGGTTTCGAGCATCTCGCGGATTTCATGCTCGATGTCGGCGAGCCGGCGCCGGGCGCCCTCGAAGCGTTCTTCGGCGCGGGCGGAATCCTCGCGCGCGGCGCTCATGGCTTCGAGCGCGGCGCGGGCGTCGCGATCGGCCTCGGCCAGCGCGTTCTCGGCACTGGCGAGCTGGTCGGCGGCGGCGCGGCGCTCGGTTTCGGCGCCTTCGATCTGGCCGATGAGGGCGCGGCGCTGCTCCTCGAACAGCCGCGGAGCGTCGTCGAGTCCCGCGCGTTCGGCTTTGGTCTCATCGAGGCGGGATTCGATGGTCGTCAGTTGTGAGGCCGCGTTGCTCTGGCGTTCCGTCCAGGCGTCGCGCTCGGATGCGATGGTGGCGAGACGCCGCTCCGCGAGTTCAGCTTCCCGCGTCAACGCCTGCGCTTCCGCCCGCAGGTCGGCGAGCCGCGCGCGATCGCCTTCGATCTCGGTACGCACGGCGGCGAGCCGGCTCTCCACTTCGGTCGCTGGGGCAAGACCCGCAAGTGCGCTTTCGACGGCGGCGCGGGCAGCAGTCGCCTCCGCGATATCGGCGGCGAGGCGGGCATTGGCTTCGCCGAGCGCGGACAAGCGCGAGGCGTGGCGGGTCGCCTCGCGTTCCGCTTCGGCGTGGTGATTACGGGCGGCGTCGGCTTCGCGCTGCCGTTCGCGCCAGCGGGTGCGCGCGCCGGTTTCCGCTTCGGCGGCGGCGGCAACTTCGGCCTTGGCGGTATCGACTTGAGCGCGCTTGGCCTCGACCTCGCTGCGCACTGTTTGCAGTTCGGCTTCGATGTCGGCCAGGCGATTCTTGCCTGCGAGCCGGCGCGCGGCCCCGGTCGGTGCATTGGCGGCGACCGAAAATCCGTCCCAGCGCCAGAGATCGCCCTCGCGCGACACCAGCCGCTGGCCGGGCTTGAGCAGCTTCGCGAGACGCGCCGCCTCGGCGCGATCGACAATGCCGATCTGCGCGAGGCGGCGCGCCAGCTCCCCCGGTGCTTTCACTTGCGCGGCGAGCGGCTCGACGCCGTCCGGCAGCGCGGGATCGGTGGGATCGATGTCGGCGCCGGCCCAGCGCATCGGAGCGGCCGGATCAACCGGCGCTTCGAGGTCGTCGCCGAGCGCCGCGCCGAGCGCGCTTTCGTAGCCCTTTTCGACGGAAAGATCGTCGATGACTGCGGGCCAGAGATTCTTGGTGTCGACGTGCAGGAGCTTGGCGAGCGTCTTCGCCTCGGTGTCGAGACGCGAGGCCCGTCGCTCGGCCTCCGCGAGCGGGCCACGCGCGACATCGAGTGCTTGACGGGCGCCGGAATGGGCGGCCTCGGCGCGTACCGCCGCGGCTTCCGCTTCCGCCACCGCGCTCTGCGCCTGCTCCACCGCGCCGGCGAGCACTACCGGATCGGGCCGCTCGGGCGCGTTGCTCAGTTGCGCCAATTCGCTTTCGACCGACGCGAGCTCCTTGTTGAGGCGCTGGAGCCGCTGCTCGTGCCCGCGCATCGCGCCTTCAAGCTGATTGCGCTGTGCGGTGAGTTCAGCGAGCGTGCCGGTCAGCTCGCGGAAGGTCTTTTCCGAGGCGGACAGTACTTCGTCGACGGCGGTAACGCGCTCTTCGGCGCCACGCCGTCGCTCGGCATTCGCCTGCGCTTCAGCGCGCAGCGCTTCTTCCTCCGCTGTGAACCCGGCCAGCGCGGCCTCGGCGTCGGCCGCGAGCCGTCGCTCGCGCTCGATATCGGCGTTGAGCTGGACCAGCCGGCGATCGAGCTCGGCCATGCGCTCCCTGGCGCGCGCCTCTTCGCGATCGAGTGTTTCGCGCGCCAGATTGAGGCGCTGCAGCGCTGCGGCGGCGCGGACTTCGGCCTCGCGCAGCGCCGGCAGTCCGGCGGCGACGATCGCCTGGCGCGTGGCGGCTTCCGCCTGCTCGCCGGTGCGCTCGGCGACGACGCGGACCGCGATGTCCTTGGCGTGCTCGGCCTCCGCCAGTTCGGCGCGCGCCGCGATCCAGCGCAGATGGTAGAGCGTGGCCTCGGCCTTGCGCACCTGCGCGGCGATATTGCGATAGCGCACCGCCTGCCGCGCCTGCTTCTTCAGCGCCTCGATCTGCGCCACCAATTGATTGATGACATCCTCGAGACGGGTGAGGTTCTGCTCGGCTGCGCGCAGGCGCAGCTCGGCCTCGTGCCGGCGGGCATGCAGCCCGGCGATGCCGGCGGCCTCTTCGAGGACGCGGCGGCGCTGCTCCGGCTTGGCCTGGATGATCTCGCCGATGCGGCCCTGGTGCACCAGCGCCGGCGAACGCGATCCGGTCGAGGCATCGGCGAACAGGATGTGCACGTCGCGGGCGCGCACCTCGCGGCCGTTGATCCGGTAGGTCGAGCCCGCCTCACGTTCGATCCGGCGCGACACGTCGAGGGTCTCGTGCTCGTTGAACTGCGCGGGTGCCCTGCGATCGGCGTTGTCGATCTGCATCGCCACTTCGGCATTGTTGCGCGCCGGGCGATTGTTGGTGCCGGCGAAGATCACGTCGTCCATGTCGGCGGCGCGCATTGCCTTGTGGGACGACTCGCCCATCACCCAGCGCAGCGCTTCGACCAGATTCGACTTGCCGCAGCCATTGGGCCCAACCACGCCGGTCAGGCCCGGCTCGATCAGGAAGTCGGTCGGCTCGACGAAAGACTTGAAGCCAAGCAGGCGCAGCCGCGTGAGTTTCATGCGGTCAGGATTCCCAGGAAAACGCCGTCATGATCGGGCGGCACCCATCGCCCCGATCACAACGAGATGACCCGCCGCGATCCGGAGAATCGCAGCGAATCGTCCAACATTCGCGCCCAAGGCGCGTGCCATGAGGGTGCCGCATCTGCGCGGAGAATGAATCGCCGGATTCGATTCGGCAACAGGGCGGCAAGACATTTCCCGCCCTTGATTCGCAGGGCCCCGGCCGCCCCGGGCATAGCAAGCGCGGCCGCTTCTCGCGAAAATCCCTTGTGCAATCAGCTCTTAAGGAGGGGCTGAAGCATCTTCTCCAGTTCCGCCAACTCAATGGCGCCGGCATAACGCTTGCCGTTGATAAAGAACGTCGGGGTCGAGTTGACGCCGAATTTCTCGGAAGCCTGAGTTCGCACCGCTTCGACATTCGTCTGCAGCTGGCGATCATTGAGGCAGGATTCGAAGCTTTGCTGGGTGAAGCCGGCCTGTTTGGCGATTGTCATCAGCGGCTCCAGCGGCTTCTGCACCACCCAACTCCGCTGCTGCTGGAACAGTGTCTCAATGATCGGGTAGTAACGATCTTTGGGGGCGCAGCGCGCCAGCATGAAGCCGGCGGCGGCCAGCGGGTCGAGCGGGAACTCGCGCATGATGTAGCGCACCTTGCCGGTATCGATGTAGCGCTTCTTGAGCTCTGGATAGGTGGCCTCGGCGAAATGGGCGCAGTGCGGGCAGGTCATCGAGGCGTATTCGATGATGGTGACCGGGGCGTTCTCGTCGCCCAGGATGATATCCGGCAATGCCCCCGGCTTCATCAGGTCGTCCATCGTGGGATCGTCGGCCGCCCTCGCAACGGTCCCAAAGCCGAGGCCGTGGGACGACAGGCCGCCGAACACCGCTGTCAGCGCGACTGCGCCGGTGGCGATGGCAAATTCGCGACGGGTGATCTTCACCTTGAGAAACTCCGTGTTTTGTGCGCCACGCGCGGCGTCGATGGTCTGGCTCGCCTGGATGGTCGGCGCTGACCGGCAGTCGGGGCTATAATGCCACGCTAAATGTGGCAATGGCAGAGGGCCCCGCAAGGCCTGGCGCATCGCTCACGTCTGTGTGATGGCAACCTCGAAGCCGGAGGCTAATCCTTAATCTCGCCCCGGACGGCGACGCCGAGGCGGGCGAGCGCTTGGCGCAGGCTCTCATCCACAATCTCGGGCATGTCGGCGGCGAGCCGCGCGGTCGCCTCGGGGTCAAGCACGGGCAGGCGCTTTCTTTCGAACGCGCGCGAGAGCGGGGCCTGCCGCAGGCGAAGATCGGCCACCGCCTGCCAGCCGAAGAAACGGTTCACCCGCTCGAGGATGATGCGGGAAAGGTGCTGGATCTCGACTGCTGTCGGGCCTTCGACCCGCAACACCAGCGTTCCCGGCTCTGGCGCTTCGCCCTCGACCGGGCGCGGCCATTGGATTTTCTCCGGCTCTGAATGGGCCGCGATCTCGATGCCCACGATCTCCGGCCAACGGGTGATCAGTTCGGTGGAGGCAAAACCCTGCTTAGCGAATGCGCCGGCGAGCGTCTTGCGCAGGAGATCAGCGAGCGGACGTGCTGGGGACTTCCCGGGCTTGTTCATGCGGTCACGCTCTGCCACATCGGTGCGCCATGACCGTAGCAGCCGCATCGCCGCGACGAAAGCGTGCCGCTTCGGCGGGCGGGGAAAGCCCGCCGCGCGCAGCCGATCTGCTCCGCTGGTACGACCGCCATCGCCGTCGGCTTCCCTGGCGCGCAGCGGCGGGCGAGCGGCCCGATCCGTATCGGGTGTGGCTCTCCGAGATCATGCTGCAGCAAACCACCGTGACAACGGTTGGCCCGTATTTCGAGCAATTCCTCGCGCGCTGGCCGGAGGTGCGCACGCTCGCGGCAGCGCCGCTCGATGACGTGCTGAGAGTTTGGGCGGGGCTCGGCTACTACGCCCGTGCGCGCAATCTGCACGCCTGCGCGCAAGCGGTGGTGGAGCGCCACGGTGGATGTTTTCCCACCAGCGAGGCAACGCTTGCCACGCTCCCCGGCATCGGCGCCTACACGGCGGCGGCGATCGCGGCGATTGCGTTCGATGTGCGCGCCGCCGCGGTCGACGGCAATGTGGAGCGCGTCGTTGCGCGGCTGTTCGCGGTGGAGCAGGAACTTCCTGGCGCGAAATCGCTCATTCGCGGCCTGACGGAGAATCTTGTACCTGACACGCGGGCGGGGGACTTCGCGCAGGCGCTGATGGATTTGGGCGCGACGATCTGCACGCCGAAGAAGCCGGCCTGCGCCCTCTGTCCTTGGTTGACGCCCTGCGCAGCACGGCGGCGCGGCAATCCCGAGAGCTTCCCGGTCAAGGCGCCCAAGCGCGAAGGTCGGCGACGGCGCGGCGCGGCATTCGTCGTATGGCGCGCTGATGATTTCGTGCTGGTGCGGTCGCGCCCGCCCAAGGGGTTGCTCGGCGGCATGACCGAAGTGCCGACGACGGAGTGGACGCACGACTTCGATGAAGGCGGCGCGCTTGCCGATGCGCCACGTTTTATTTCACCTCTCGCCAAAGGTGGGCAGGAGAAATGGCGGCGCATTCCCGGCGCGGTCACTCACGTGTTTACGCACTTTCCGCTGGAGCTGATTGTTTATCTCGCCAAGGTTCCGATTGATGCGCCGGCCCCCCTGGGCGCGCGCTGGGTCGCGCGCGCTGATCTCGTTGGCGAAGCGTTGCCCAACGTCATGCGCAAGGTGCTGGCGCATGCGCTGGGCAGTGATTGAGAACTCGGTCTCAGCGGCTGGCCTGAGGCTTCTTCGGCACCCAGCGGCGGAAGTTGAGCGTGTTGGTGTAGGCGCCGTAGACGTTGCCGGCGTCGTCCGCGGCAACCCCTTCAACGCCGTTGACCTCGACCGACTCCAGGATGAAAGCGGTGACCTTGCCGTCCTTCACGCTGCCGATGCGGATGCCGGACTTGAAGGGCGGGTTCGCCTCGTCGGTGGAATTGTCGGCGACGTAGAGGATATCCTTCTTGTCGATGTGCAGGCCGCTGGGCCGGCCGAACTGCTTCCACTCCGTGAGGTATTTGCCCTCCTGGTCGAAGATCTGGATGCGGCTATTGCCACGGTCGGCGACGAACAGGCGGCCGGTTGAATCCATGGCGAGGCTGTGTGGCGCGTCGAATTCGCCCGGGCCTTTGCCCTTTTTGCCCCATTCCTTGATGTACTTGCCGTCACTGGTGAACTTCACGATGCGGGCATTGGTATTCCCGCCGTGCCCATCGGCGACGAAAATGCTGCCATCGGGCGCCACGAGGATGTCGGAGGGCGCATTGAAGTGATCGTGGTCGTTGCCGGGAACACCGGGCTGGCCGAGCGTCATGAGCAGCTTGCCGTCCTGATTGAACTTCATGACGGTGTGGCCCTTGCCGTTCTTGCCCATGAAGTCCGACACCCAGATGTTGTTGTCGCGGTCAACATAAAGGCCGTGCGAGCCGATGATCATCCCGCCGCCGAAGCTCTTCACCAGCTTTCCGGTCTCGTCGAACTTCATGATCGGGTCGAGCTTCGAGTTGGTGCACTCGCGTGCGTCTTCGCAGCGGTCGAACACCCAGACGCTCTTGCCGTCGCGGTCGATATCGACGCTGGGGGCGGCACCCCATTTGCGCCGGTCCGGCAGCTTCGCCCAGCCGTAGTCGAACTTGTAGGGATTGGGCGCGAGGTTGACGGGGTTGGCGAGGTCGTTTTCGGCGGCGTAGCTTCGAGTCCCCGGCATCGCCACCATCGCCACGACGGCGGCGCCAAGCGCGAGTTTCAGTACAGTTGCAGTGTGCATGATGTTTCCTCTCCCACGCATTTTAGAGCGGTCGTTCGAACGCGGTTTGGGCAAGGCCGGCAGCCTGTCCCCGCATCGGTGCTTTCGACCTTCAGAGGCCGTATGCCGAGCCTAGTCCTTTCGCTGCCCGCCCGAAAGAGCTTGGGGTGGGCCGGCCGATCCGGATATGGTGCTATACTCGCACGGTCCCGCAGAGGACCACCGATCTCGGGTTCACCGTGATCGGCACTTGCGGCCGGAAGGCCGGCAACACGATCCATCCGTATCGTGGTAAATCCAGGGAAGACGCCATGCAGATGACCCGACGCCAGATGCTCGCCGGCGCAGGCGCGAGCACAATCGCCGCCACCGCCTCACTACCTGCCTTCGCCGCCTGGGAACAGAATGCGCGTTTTCCCGATCCGCGCGTGCAGATGCTCGATCCGAGCTTCAACCGTTATCGCGTGAACAATGCGGGCGTCGAGCGGATCTTCAGCGGGGCGAAATGGTGCGAAGGGCCGATCTGGATGGGCGACTGGCGCTGCCTGATCTGGAGCGACATTCCCAACAACCGCATCATGCGCTGGGACGAAGCCAGCGGGCGCGCCAGCGTCTATCGCCAGCCCTCGAACAATGCCAACGGCCATGCGCGCGACCCCGAGGGGCGTCTGGTGACCTGCGAGCACAACACCAAGCGGGTCACCCGCACCGAGCACGACGGCACGATCACGGTGTTGGTGGATAATTTCCAGGGCAAGCCCTTTAATTCACCGAACGACGTGGTGGTGAAGTCGGACGGCACGATCTGGTTCTCCGATCCGGCCGCAGCCGGTCCCGATCCAAACGAGGGTCGCATGCCGACGCCGGACCTGCCGACCAACTACTACCGCTTCGACCCCAGGACGAAGCAGCAGTTGACGGTCGCGGCCAGCGGTCTGCGTCCGAACGGGCTGGCGTTTTCTCCTGACGAGAAAACGATCTTTCTTGCCGACAACGAACCGAATCCACGCGTCATGCGAGCTTATGACGTGATGGAAGACGGCAAGCTCACGAATATGCGCATCGCCGTCACCGCCGACGGCGGCAGCATCTTCGATGGCTTCAAAGTCGACGCCTACGGCAACTTCTGGTGCGGCGCGGGCGGCGGCGAAGAAGTCGACGGCGTTGCGGTCTACAACCCGCAGGGCAAGAAGATCGCCAAGATCCTGCTGCCGGAGCGTTGCGCCAATCTTTGTTTCGGCGGTGTACGGCGCAACCGCCTGTTCATGGCAGCCAGCCACTCGATCTATTCGCTGTCCACGAACACGTACGGCGAGGTAGTGCGCTGAAAACGACGCGGGCGAGTGGCGGGAGTTTATACCGCTCCCATCCCCGCCCGCACCTCGGCGCGCAGCGCATCGATCGAGATGAGGCCCTTGGGCGTTTCGACGTGCCAGAAGGCCCAGCCGTTGCAGGCTTCAAGCCCCTGCGCGATCGCACCGATGCGATGGATCGAACCGACCGTCACGCCTAGCGCGATCGCACCGTCGGCGCGCACCAGTGCGGAATGGCGGCGCTTGGCATCGACCAGCCGCGCGCCGGCGCTGACCAGGCCGCGCTCGACCAGCGTCGCGAAGGCCACGCGCGGCGCTTCACGCGCGGTCATGAAGGGAGCGAGCGTTGCTTCCGGCAGCGGCGCGGCGGCGTCGATGCGTGCCTGTGCCGCCTTCGCGTAATCCCGTTCCCGTTCGACGCCGATGAAGCGGCGGCCGAGACGCTTCGCCACCGCTCCGGTCGTGCCGGTGCCGCAGAATGGATCGAGCACCAGGTCGTCTGGCCGCGACGACGCCAGCATCACCCGCGCGAGCAAGGCCTCCGGCTTCTGCGTCGGGTGCAGCTTCTTGCCGTCGCCGCCCTTGAGCCGTTCTTCGCCGGTGCAGAGCGCGATCGTCCAATCGGAACGTACCTGCACGTCTTCATTGCCGGCCTTGAGCGCCTCGTAGTTGAACGCATAGCCCTTCGCGTTGGCGTCACGCGCCGCCCAGATCAGCGTTTCATGTGCGTTGGTGAACCGGCGGCCGCGGAAATTCGGCATCGGGTTCGATTTTCGCCACACCACGTCGTTGAGGATCCAGAAGCCGATATCCTGCAGGATCGCGCCGACGCGGAAGATGTTGTGGTAGGAGCCGATCACCCACAGCGTTGCCGCCGGTTTCATGACGCGACGGCACGCGCGCAGCCAGGCGCGGGTGAAATCGTCGTAAGCGGAGAAGCTCGAGAACTTGTCCCAATCGTCATCAACGGCGTCGACGCGGGAATCGTCGGGGCGCTTGAGATCGCCCTGCAATTGCAAATTATACGGCGGATCGGCAAAGACGAGATCGACCGACTCGGCCGGCAGCCCTGCCATCGCGGCGACGCAGTCGCCGACCACAATTCGATGCGATGGCGGCGGCTCAAAGCTTGCGCGGGGCGCCCTTTCGGACGCCCCGCGACGCGACACTACCATGACTCAGAACTCTGACTCAGGCGACGCGGTCGGTGACGCGGGACCTACAACCGACAGGCAGGCATCATGACCTCCCAAGGTAAAAACCGGCTTAACCGGAACGAACCCGCCCCTGGGCAATTTTTACCCAGCACCTATATCGGTCGCACGAGCCGCCGCGCCCGGTGGTATTGTCGTGCTTAGAACTGCGCGCGGCCATCGCCCGGCAGCGCCGACCAAAGAGGCAACGCCATGCGCTTGGATGACCTGCCGGAGAGCGGAAATGTCGAGGATCGGCGCGGCGAAGAGGGCAATCGCGGCGGCGGTGGTGGATTCGGCGGACTGCCGATCGGCGGCGGCGGGATCGGCATCGGCACGATCGTGGTGCTCGGGCTGATTGGCTGGGCGCTCGGCATCGATCCCAGCGTGCTCATCGGCGGCGCGGAAATCTTCAACGGCGGTTCGCAGCGCGTCAACAATTCGCCGGCGCCGAACGCGGGATCGCGCCGCACCGGCACGCCCTCCGACGACATGGGCCGTTTCGTTTCGCGCATCCTGGGCAGCACCGAGGCGGTGTGGAAGGACGTGTTCGCGAAGGACGGCAAGACCTATCGGCCGCCGGTGCTCGTGCTCTATCGCGATGTGACCGATGGCAGTTGCGGCGGGCCGGCGCAGAAATCGATGGGACCGTTCTATTGTCCGAACGACCAGAAGGTGTATCTCGACACATCGTTCTTCCGCGAAATCGAGACCCGCTTCCGTGGCTGCGACGCCGGCAGCAAATCCTGCCAGTTCTCGCAGGCCTATGTGATCGCGCACGAGGTCGGGCATCACGTGCAGAATTTGCTCGGCATTCTGCCGCGCGCGCAACGGCAGCAGCAGGCGGCGGGCAGCCGCGCCGACGCCAACCAGATCCAGGTGCGGGTCGAGCTGCAGGCAGATTGCCTGGCCGGCGTGTGGGCGAAGCGTCAGAATGATGCTGAAACCGCGCAGGGCAAACCGCCGTTCATCGATCAGGGCGACGTCGAGGCGGCGCTGAAAACCGCCGCTGCGATCGGCGACGACACGCTGCAGAAGAAGGCGCAGGGCTATGCCGTGCCCGACAGTTTCACCCACGGCAGCTCCGAGCAGCGCCAGCGTTGGGTTATGACCGGGCTTCAGCAGGGAACGGTCGCGAGCTGCAATACTTTCTGAGCAGCGCACTTCTGACTGATGCCGGGATCTCACGCGCGGGCGTTGACGACATCACTCGCTTGCAGGAATGATGACGCTTTGTTGCGCAGGTGAGTGATGGCCGGGCTCGACGACACCAGACAATTCATCCCGCTCAAGTTCGCGGTGCTGACCGTCTCCGACACCCGTGCGCTGGCTGACGACAAGTCGGGCGCGACCTTGTGCGAGCGGATCAAGGCCGCCGGCCACCACGTGGTCGAGCGATTAATCGTGCCCGACGATGTCGAGACCATTCGCACCCGCGTGAAGGAATGGATCGAGGCGCCGGCCGTGGATGTGATCATCACGACCGGCGGCACCGGCTTCACCGGCCGCGACGTGACACCGGAAGCGGTCGAGCCGCTATTCGAGAAGCGCATGGAGGCGTTCGCGGCGCTGTTCCTGATCGTGAGCTTCCACAAGATCGGCACCTCGGCGATCCAGACCCGCGCCACCGCCGGCGTCGCCAACGCCACCTACATTTTCTGCCTGCCGGGCTCGCCTGGCGCCTGCAAGGACGCCTGGGACGAGATTCTGGTGCATCAGCTCGACTACCGCTATCGGCCATGCAATTTCGTGGAGATCATGCCGCGGCTCGACGAGCATCTGCGGCGTCCCAAGGCGCAGGGCGCGACGGTTTAGTCGGCCGCGAGAGGCGGTCGAGCGCGCGACCGGGCTTCATCCTTCGGCCAGCATCGTCGCGCCATCGAGCGTGGCAATGCGCCGGCCGAGGCGGCGAAGGAGGTCGACCTCCGGTTCGGCGGCGGTGGCGCGATGGCCGCCGACCTCGTCATAGCGTCGTTTGGCGATCAGCAGACCTTTGGCCGGCTGCGGCAGCAATCTGAAGGCCGACGCGAGCGAGGCAAAGCCCTGAACAAGCGACGAGCGCCGCTTGCGCACGGGCAAGGCCAAGCGGAAGACCGCCGCCTCCTCGCCACCGCGTTCGGCTTGCTGAATGAAGCGACTGACCTCCTCGGTCCAGGTCGCATCGAGAACAACACCCGGGTGCAGGAACAGAAGCCACGGTCCGCGCGCTGTGCCGGCTGCGGCAAGCAGCCGCTCGCCCAGCGCTCCTTGCTTGGTGATGAGACGACAACCGGCAACGTCCGCGATGCTCGCGGTCTCGTCGCGCGAGCCGGCGTCGGCGATGATCACTTCGCGCACGATGCCGGCGATTGCGCCGGCGACCAGCGCCGATAGTGTCGGCACCAGAACGCGCTCCGATTCATCGGTGGGAATGATCACGCTCAGCATCGCGGTCTCTCAGCCGCGGCACGTTAGCATGCCTTGCTCTGAATGCGGCGCGAGCGCGATCATTCAGCCACGGTGGCGTCGGATGCGCCGCGCGGGCTTACTCGGTTTCGGCTGCGCCGCACCGTGATAGAAGAGATTGGGAAAGCACGCGCCATTTTCCGGCAAGGCGACGAAATTGCACATTTCCCGGTAGGAACGCTGCAATCGCCTATACCATCCTTTTCACTGACTGCCGCGGGCGACGATCGATCGCCTGCGCGATCGCGCGGCTCGGCGCCCGCCGCGCAGCAGATGCAGAAGCTCGATAGTTCGGATTCGGGTAGCAGACGCCGCCGAGCCCGGTCGCCGATAAAATGGCACATCGACAGGCTCGTCTGGCTGCAATCCGTTCGGTCGTCCGGCTCGCGCCTGCACCAAGGGGGGGGTCTAGGTGGCGGAGGCGGCACTGACGCTGATGACAACCGCCACAAGCAGCGTCGCGAAAAACAGGGCAAGACGCATGGGAATCTCCTGAGCGGTAGGTTTTTCCACTGCCGAACTAACGTCGGCGCGGGACGTTTCATTCGAGTGCAATAAAAATAATCATGCGGCGTGTCTGGCGAGAGTTTGTTCTTGATTTGTTCTTGGTCGCTCGCTAGCTTATAGCCATGGCTCGTTCATCCACACTTCCGAAGCGCCCGCCGGCGCCGCCGTCTAGGTCCGCGCCCCCCGGACCCAGGCTCCCTGCGCCGGCGGGTGCTGGCGGGGAGACCGCGGCCGTCGAAGCTCTGCGCCGACGCGGGCGGGCCGCGCAGTCGAACGCCTCGGGCCGCTATGAGCCGTTGGCGCGGGTCAACTTCGACGACGGCTGGCAGAATTTCGAAGAATTGCCGCCGTTCAAGACCTCCGTGACGATCAATTCCACCCGCAAGATCATCACGCGCAACAATTCGCCGGACATTTCCTTCGACCGTTCGATCAATCCCTATCGCGGCTGCGAACATGGCTGCATCTATTGTTTTGCCCGTCCGACCCACGCCTATCTCGGGCTGTCGCCGGGGCTCGATTTCGAATCGAAGCTGTTCGCGAAGCCGAACGCGGCCGCGCTCTTGGAGCGGGAACTGTCCGCGCCGGGCTATTCGCCGCGTACGATCGCGATCGGGACCAACACCGATCCCTATCAGCCGATCGAGAAGCAGCATCAGATCATGCGCCGCATCCTCGAAGTGCTGGAGCGCTTCGGCCATCCCGTCGGCATCGTCACCAAATCGGCGCTGGTGCTGCGCGACCTCGACATCCTGTCGCGGATGGCGAAGCGAAATCTTGCCAAGGTCGCGCTCAGCGTGACCACGCTCGATCCCAAGCTCGCGCGCGTGATGGAGCCCCGCGCGGCGACGCCGGCAAAGCGGATCGACACCTTGCGCCAGCTTGCAGCAGCGGGGGTGCCGGCCTCGGTCATGGTCGCGCCGGTCGTCCCGGCGATCAATGATTCGGAAATCGAGCGCATTCTCGACGCCGCGGCGGCAGTCGGCGTGACGGGAGCGGGTTATGTGCTGCTGCGTCTGCCGCTGGAAGTGCGCGACCTGTTCAAGGAATGGCTGATCGAGAATTTCCCCGACCGGCATCGCCACGTTTTCAAGCTCGTGCGCGACATGCGCGGCGGCAAGGATTACGATTCGAAGTGGGGCGAGCGCATGACCGGCACCGGTCCGTTCGCCTGGATGATCGGCCGCCGCTTCGAGGCCGCGTGCGAGAAGCTCGGCCTCAACAAAGAGCGTGCGAAACTTACGACCGAGCATTTTGCGGCGCCGCGGAAAGAACCCGCGCAGATGAGCTTGTTCTGAGGCGTGATGAAGATACCGATGCTAAAGTGAATTTCGTTGGCGCTGCGTCTTTCTCTTGGTCATGTCTTTAACTCTTGGTCATGTCTTTAACTCTTGGCCGTGAGACCCGGTGTGCCCAGTTTTGTCCCGGTCATGACGAAGCAAAAGGCCTTCACAAAATAAAGCTCACCGATCCCAAATTGCCGAGCTCGTGCGCGTCGATCAGCACGCGGCGCTCCTTGATGCGGAAGCTGTCACCCGCGCGGCGCAGCACGAAGCGGTAGGAGCCGACATATTCGCGAATGCGCTCGTAGCGGCGGAAGCGGTAGCAAACGAAGTTGGCCGCCACCGTGATCAGGTCACCCTCGGCATCGACGATGCGGACGTTGGAGATCATCCGGCGCGTGCGCGACTTCGGATATTCGGCATGGCAGTTGGGATCATTGATGCGGATGACGCGTTGGCGGATGCGCTCACGGTCGTCGGCGATAATGAATAGTGTGGAGCGGTGATCGCTCTCGGGCTGATCGTTCGGCGGCACGTAGTACGTGGCATCATCGGCCAGCAGCGCCTCCCACTCCTTCAGCTTCCATTCGTCGAGCAGCGCCGCCTCGTGGTAGAGAAAGTCTTCGGCCTCCTGACGCGTGACCACGGGCTTGGTCGCGATGGTCATGCCTCCGCTCCCATCAACTCGTTCCAGCGTCGCCAGAAGATGCGCAGGTGATGCTCGTCGCTGTTGAGCTGCTCGCCGTTCTTGCCCATGCCGCGCGACATCTCCGACCAGCGGTCCTCGGCCCAGTTGGCGAGGCCCTGCTGCACCAGTTCAAGTGCCTCGACATCGTCTGGGGTGGCGAAACCGCCCGGCCCGTAGAAGGTGAGGAACGCGTCGAGCCGCCGCGCGCGGGCGCTCTCGGCCTCCTCCACCGGGCCGAGCGCCCAGGCGGTGACGTGCATCCTGTCGGCGCCCTGCGGATAGAACGTGCGCACCGTGACGGAGGAGCCGTCGTTGATCACGAGGTTCGGGAACACCACGAGATTGCGGTTGGTATCGGCGACGCGGGTCGCGCGTTCGGCGCCGAGCCGGGCGACCAGCTCGTTGCGGATGTCGGCGATCTCGGCCTTCGCCGGTTCGCCGTAGAGCGGAATCCATTTCGCCACCGGACGGCCGCGGAAGTTGACGTTGTCGGTGGTGAAATGCCCGTTGCCGAGCTCGATAGCGTAGCCCTTGGTCGGGAGGACCAGACCCTCCTTAGGCGGCTCGAGCTTTACCCCCGAGTTGGCCATGAAGTTGAGCCAGGTCGAGTGCGTTGACGGCAAGTGATAATCGTCGACGCTGTTTTCCACCATCAGCTTCCAGTTGGCGGCGACGTCGTATTCCTGCACGCCAGCGATGATCTCCATCTGCCCGGAAGGCGACTGGTCGATCACGAGGTCGATGTAGTCCTTGGCGCCGGCGAGATAGTCGGAGAGCGGCTCCACGTCCTCGTCGAGGCACATGAACCAGAAGCCGCGATACTCTTCGAATCGGGCCGGCTGCTTGAGCCCGTACGCGACCTTGTCAAACGCTTCGGCATAGGCGTCGTCGCCGGGCACGCGCGCGAGCGTGCCGTCGATGTTGTAGCTCCAGCCATGATAGATGCACATGAAGCGCCGCGCATTGCCCACGCGCTCGGTGCACACGATCGCACCGCGGTGGCGGCAGGTGTTGAACAGGCAGTGATAGGCGCCATCGCGGTCGCGGGTGAAGATGACCGGCCGGCCAGCGACTTTACGCGAGACGAAGTCACCCGGCTTCTTCAGTTCCGATGCGTGGCCGACATAGATCCAGCAGCGCCCGAAAATGTGCGACATTTCCTTACGCAGGATGTCGTCGGAGACCAGCACCTCACGGTCGAGCAGGAAGGTCTTTCGCTCGCGATCGTCGATGATGTAGGAGCGTGCGGACATTTTGGTCGTGGCTCTCGTTTGGCAGCGCCCCGCCGCCTCACGCATAGGGTATATACCGGCCCGAAACCGGGTCAATTCGGTCGCGCCCGTCCGGTTGCGGTGGGATCGCCCGATCCCCCCTTGCACTTTTCCAGCGTGTCGTTAAAGCACGCACGTCCTTTGTCCCGCCGAGCTTGACCCCATGGCCGAAGTTCCTGTCTGCGCTATCTCCGAAGTGCCCGAGAACAGCGTCATCAGCCGCGAGATCGGCGAGGAGCTGGTTGCGATCTACAATATCGAGGGCACGTTCTACGCCACCGAAGCGCGCTGCACGCACGGGCTCTCCGACCTTGCCGACGGCACACTCGACGGCGACGTGATCGAATGCAGCTTCCATTTCGGCGCCTTCCATGTGCCGAGCGGCAAGGCCGTGCAGGCCCCCTGCTTCGTCAACCTCAAGACCTTCAAGACCGAGGTGAAGGACGGGCAGGTGTTCGTGGACCTGGACACGCCGGCGCCGGCGCAGGCTTAGTTCCATACCTCATCCGGGTGAACCACGAAATTGCCATCCCCGCGACGGCCGGACGCATATGCCGTGTCCTCAAAGGTTAGGCGCGGCCCGGCGGATGATTTCCTTGATCGCCGATATTGATCCCCGCCCTCGCGGGGACGACATGAAGCGCTTCCCGCCGTCCAAAAAATCATGCCCGGCACTTGGCCGGGCATGAAGCTCGCAAACCGCATTCGCTCGCTCAGTTCGAATTCGAAGGCAGAATCTCGACCAGCCCGATTTTACTGATGCCGCTCAGGGAGATGGCGATGTTGCCGTCCTTGGTCGGCATCATGTGGCGGACGATGCCGCCGCCGTCGGGCATTTCCCAGGTCTGGAATTTTTCGGTCTTCGGGTCGAAGCGCACGAGCGTGTTCGGACGCAGGTTCGATTCACAATACCAGATGACGTCGTCGATCGCGGTCATGCCGTACGGCTGCGCCTGCGGGCCGCCGGGGCCCGGCCATTCCTTGGTCGCGCCGGTCTTCGGATCGAAGCGCACGAGGTTGCCGTTCGACCAGTCGCCGAACCAGATCATGTCATCGGACGTCACGGTCATGCGGCGGGCGCGGCTCTTTGGGTTCGGCAGCACGAACTCCTTGACCTGCATCGTCACGGGATCGACGGTTGCGAGCTTGTTGGAGCCGAAATAACTGAACCACGGCTGCATGCCATCGGAGAGGAAACGCAGCGCATAAGGCTGCTGCCCGGGACCACCGGTCGGCTGCACGAGCTTGATCTCGCCGGTCTTTACGTCGAGCCGGCCCATGAAGCCGCCGTTCTGCACGCTGAACCAGAGGTGGTCACCAGTCTTGTCGAACAGCGGTGTGTGCGGGTCCTTCGCCTTCGGATCCGGCATCCAATACTGCTTCCACTCGCCGGTCGTCGGATTGAACTTTCCGATATGGCCGCCCCAGTTGCCGGCGTACCAGATATTGCCATCCTTATCGTTAATCAGACCGTGCGGACCGGCGTGCACGGGGATTTCAAATTCCTTGCGCTCACCGGTCTTGGGATTGAGCCGGCCAAGTTTGTTGGCAAACTGGCCCGACCACCAGATCATCCCGTCCGGCGTCGCCAGCGGATCATGCGGCCGCGAGCCCGGCGTCGGCGTGTCCCACACCTTGAACTTTATGTTGGCTGGCCCCGAGAGCAGCACCGGCTTCGGGCGCGGGCGGCCCGGGAAATTCGCGATCAGATAGTCTGCGATCTGATCGACCTGCGCATCCGTAACGGGCGCACCGGCAGACTTCATCATGTGGACGGTTTCCCGCCACTCGTCCGCGTCCTTGTTGTTGTTCACGACGCGGCGCAGGTCATGGCAGCCGATGCAATTCTGCTGGATGATCGGCTTCGCGGCGCCGTCCGGCAGGGGAAACCCGCCCGGCTGGCTCGGATCGGGTCGAACGACTTGGGCCTGAACTGGCAGCACGGCGTAGCACAACACCGCGATCACCGACATCAGAAGCGATGGTCTCATCATGATTTGATCCTCAAGAGATGCAGGGCGAGGTGCCGCGCGGATTTGCAGAGCGATATTACCTGCCGCCAGGAAATATTGCCACACGCGCGAACAACGTGGGGGCAGAATTCAGGTCGCGCCGATGAACTTGCGCACGTAGCCGACCAGGGCGTCCGGCGCCATGCGCGGGATGTCGTGCTGAGACTCGACCGTGAACTGCGGGATTTGCGGATATTCCTTGGTGAACCGCGCCACGGTCTCGGGCGGGTAGCGGTCGGACTGGAGTCCGCGCACCAGGATACTGGGAGTCTTGACCATACCGAGCTCGGCCCACATTTCGCGCACCGGCCGCCGCGGCGGCAGCGCTGCGCCCTCGCCGATCGGCTTCCTATTGCCGTTGTCGGGATCGCGCTTGAGCATGTAGCCCTTGTCGATCTTGATCAGCGCATGGGTCGCGCGCTCGCGGTCGAGCCCGAAACGCGGCGGATTGTGGAGCTTGGCGAAGCGCGCCATCGCCGCATCGATCGATTCGAACACCATCGGCGGGTTGCCCACGGTCGGGCCGGTGGCCGCGTCCTCGTCGCGGTTCATCTGGCTGTCGACGATGACCAGCTTCTCCAGCCGGTCCGGGAAATTCACCGCGAAGGAGATGATCGTGGGCCCGGCGCCGGAATGTCCCGCCAGGATGAACTTGCCCCAGCCCATGGCCGCGGTCACCGCCAGGATGTCGTCGAGCAACGCGTCGCGGGAATAATCCTTGCTCGGGCTCCAGGTGGATTCGCCCCAGCCGCGCCGGTCGGGCGTCACCACTTCACGGTCGGTCGCCAGCGCCGACGCGACGCCGATCCAGTCATAGGAATCGTAGTAGTTGGAGCCGTGCAGGATCAGGAGCGGCGTCGCCCCCTTGGTTCCGAATACGCGATAGAAGAGCGACACATCGCCGGAATTCACACGTCCGGTACGTTGTTCAATTGCCATGGTTTTCCTCCCGCAGAGCTGCCCGAGCGGCAAATATAACAGCATGGTAGCTTGCTATGGATCACCGCGCTACCGTGTGCGCGACCCCTCACCGGCCCGGGAGCCTGCTCCGATCTGTCGCTGTGCGATGGGCAAGAACTTGCGCACACGCGGCGGTAGCGCGGACGGCGGGCGGGTTAGTAATGCTGTGATATTGACCGTAATTTTACGAGCTTTGCGCGCGACAATGGCCGGACGCTCGGAAATGTCGGTTCTATTTGGGATCAGGCCGCGTCCGGCGTTTTTGCCGGCACGCTTGTTATAACGTTTTCCGTGCCGCCTCAGACTGCGCCACAAGTTGCCTCCGTCGCGTTTGTCCTGCCAGATCATCTGGTAGATACGCTCATGGCTCAGCTTGATACCCTGGTCGCGTAGCCAGCCGCTGATCTGCTCCGGCGACCAGCGCATCTGGCGCAACTTCGCTTCGATCTTGCGCCGCACTGGCGCCGTTAGCTTGCGCGGCATACTTCGTATCGTCTGCCGCGCTTGAGCCTTCGCTTCTGCTTGCTTGAACCGATAGCCACGCTGACCCCGATTGCGGCGCAGCTCTCGGCTTACCGTGCTTTGGCTGACTCCCAAAACGCTGGCGATACATTCTTGGCTGGTACCACCCTTGCTCAGCGCACAAATCTGGCAGCGGTCTTCATACGTTACTCGCCGGTACTTGCTCAACTTGTAAATCTCCGATTTTGACTCGATTACTTTGCCGTGCTGAAATTCGCGCGTAAGCAACAATCTGGGAGGATTCCATGTACCGTGCCATAGCGTTATCAGTTTCCATTGTGGCGATGACCTGGGCCGCGACCGCCGCCGCCGATTCGCCGAAGCTCAAGGGATCGTATGGGTTCACCGGCACTGCGGCCTGTCTGGTCGCGCCGGGAAACAGCGGCGGCAACCCCGGAAACGATCCTAATGGTCCGGCCGGATTTAACTCGTTCCTGCAGCCATTGAACAATGGGAGTTCTTTCTCCCGTTCGTTTTCTGTCGAGGGCATTCGAACATTTAATGGCGATGGAACGGGAACCGTTAAGGGTACGGCCGTCAACATCACCGTCCGTCCGACCCCGGGGCCGGCACCGGCAGTCCCCGCGTTCCCAGCATCGGCGGGTTCTGCTGATTTCAGCTACTCGTTCACCTACACGGTCGATGGCGATGGCGGCTGGACCTCCAGCATGGTGCCGGGTAGCTACAGCGAAAACCACGTGACCGGCCCGCGCACCGGACAGACCAGCACGGTCGACGCGATCCCGCCGGTCACCGGTATGATTTCGCAGGACGGCAAGACGCTGATTGCCTCGCACGTTACCCCGACGGTCGAAACCCATACCTACTCGAACGGCGACGTCGACCCGCAAATCTGTCATCGCTCGCGCGTCTTCATCGCCCTGTCGAATGGTCACTGATAACCACGACTAGTGGAACTGATCGGGTGATTTGACGCCTTACTTGGAATCCGCTTCGACAATTCCGGGTGTCGTCCCTGCGCAAGCAGGGACCCATACGCCGTGTCCAAGGTGGTGTAACGCAATCGGTGATTGATCTGCTGCGTGGAGGGTATGGGTCCCTGCTTTCGCAGGGACGACAGCGGAAGTGATCGAGTGGGTTCCGCTTCACACGCATCGCATGATGCGCCGGCGGACCGCCAAAAAGTCAAATCGACCGACGGCGGTCGCGGCCGGGACGACGACACGATCGGCTGCCGGATGGCCGCCGGTCGCATCGGGTGATCGGGCATGGTCAAAATCGTTCAGCGCGCCACGGCGCGACAATATCGAATTTCCTGCGTGCTAGCGATGGCGCTCACGTGCGGCCTCGCAACTGCTGCCGCGGCTGAGGTCCGCGTCGAAGGCAGCCCGGCGGCGGTTCGCGTCACCACCAGCCAGGATGCGATTGCCGATGTCCTGTCGGCGCTCGCCGTTAATTTCAACGTGCAATACCGTACCGCGATCGCCCTCGATGCCGCCGCCAACCCCAGCTATTCGGGCTCAGTCGGTCAGGTGATTGCTCGCCTGCTCGACGGCTACAACTACATCATCAAGCGAGATCAGGAATCCACCGAGGTCGTCGTCTTCGGCAAGCGCGGCGAGATGGCGATTCCGCCGAAGGCGCCTCCTCCCAAAGGGGTCTTGTCGCGATGGCGGTGAGGTTTCTTCAATGCAGCCGCGGCGCCTTCAGGAAGCGGCGTCGATCCGCCGATGGCACGTGGAGCTCGAACGACTTGCCGTCGCGATAGACGGTGAGCGGAACGTCGACACCGGCGTGTCCCAACGACCAGATCTTTCGGAACAGGCCAGCGAGATCGCTCACTTCGTTACCGGCAACCGCGAGCAGGACGTCGCCCGTGCGCAGATCGGATTTCCGCGCCGGGCCCTTGCTTGAAAGGCCTACCACCACCACGCGATCATTGACCTCGGTGGCATAGAGGCCGAGCCACGGCCGCGGCGGCTGATTGCGGCGGCCGAGTGTCATCAGATCATCGAGGATCGGTTTCAGCAGATCGATCGGCACGATCATGTTGAGATGTTCGGTCTCGCCCGCTTTGCTCGCCTGATCGAGCTGCAGCGAACCGATCCCGAGGAGATCGCCGCGCGGCCCAATCACGGCGGTCCCGCCCCAATTCGGATGCGCCGGCGCGGTGAAGATCGCCTCGTCGATCACGTATTCCCAGTAGCCGGCGAATTCCTGCCGCGCGGCAACGCGCGCTGCGACCGAATGACGGCGTCCACCGGCGCCGCCGACCACCACGCTTTCGCCGACCGGCACTTCGCCCGAGCGGCCAAGATCGAGGTGCGGCAGATCGATGCGCGCGAGCGCCTGCACTAGGCCGAAGCCGGTTTCCTGATCGTAGCCGAGCGCGTGGCCGGGTACGGCGCGTCCATCGCTGAACGTCAGCCAGATCGTCTCCGCCTCGGTGATGAGATAGCCGATGGTGAGCACCAGGCCGTCGCTGCGGATGAGGACGCCGTTGCCTGCCCGCTCGGTGCCGAGCGTCTCGGCGCTGAAGGCATCGCTGGGAACGACCGAGCGCAGCCCGACCACCGATTCGAGTGACCGCTCAAGATCGAAATCATAATCTTCCGGCTTCGGTTGTGCGCCCGGCGGCACCTTCCAATCGCTCGACGCCATCTGCGTCTCCCTCGGCGCACCCGCACCGGCCTCGTCGAACATCACAGCGGCCCAATCGGCAACCGGCCGCGCCGCCGGCACGGCTGCCCTTCAGGCGCCAACCCGGCGCAAACTTAGCACACCGGGCGCGTCGCTCATACATGGTCAAATGGGAGGCGCGTTGTGTTCACGCAATGCCGGTCACGCCCAGCGCGGCTGTTGCTTGGTGCGGTACTTTGGGCTTGTTAATTCACCCGGACATCGGCTCTGCCGGCACGTGCGATCTCCCGGCCGCGATCCGGCGCAGACGACGGAGCGCGTTGGTGGCGTCAGTGCGAATCCTCCGCAGCGCGAGATACAGCCCGGTCCCGGTGACGCCGACACCCCCGATCATCAAGATCAATACGATGACGTCCCATTGCGGACGCGCGCGCAGCCAAGCCGTGAAATCGACCCGATGCAATCCGCCAAACAGCCACCGGTGCACGCGTCCGTTCGCATCGGCCCGGCGCAGGAGGGCGCCCGATGTCGGGTCGAGATAATAGCGCGTGCGCTCGGCATCATTGAGAATCACGCGGTAGACCGGCAGCGTCACCGCATCGTGGTTACCGAAATAATAAGCATCTTCCTCAGCCATCAGGCCCTGCTCCGCAATCCCGCCTGCGCCGGCGAGCCCGTCGGCGGCCTGGGAAAGATCGGATGCGGCCAGTGGAGCAATGTCCCCCGCGGCGTCGAGCCGGACAATCGTGCCATCGCCTTGCGTCGCCAGCCAATGCAGACGGCCGGCGAATGACGCAGTCGCAAGGCTCACCGTATTCAACATCACAGGCCGCACGCGGATTGCGTCGAGCGACGCCCGCACCTCGCTCCATTTCGGCGGCGGACCTTCGAGCCGCGACGCTTCGCCTCCGCCGCGGCGGCTTTCCAAAAAGCCCCAAGGATTCATCGACACCAATCCGCTGACCACCCAAGTCAGCGTGACGATCCCGAACACCAGACCGGCCAGATGATGCCAGTAGAACAGGCCGCGATAGGGCGACAGCTTCCCGCTGGCGCTGCGGCGAAACTGCGAGATGCCGAGATACAGGCCGAGCACCGTCAGGAACGTGCCGAGGATGGAGGTCCAGATCATGATCTGGCTCCAGAGCGCCACGTCGCTGCGCAACTCCGTGAAATAAAGCCAGTGCGGAATTGTGCCGAGCCAATTCCAGAACCGCTGTGTCGCGTTGGTCCAGTGCACCGCCTGTCCGGAGGTGCCCGACACGTAGATGATGGTGCGTGCCGGATCGTCGAACTTGAAACGGAACAGCGGGCGGTCGCGGAACAGGCGGCCCACGGTCCATTGATCGACGTCGATCCGGTCGGCAGCGACGATCGCGGCGGTCCGCCCGAGAATGCGCGGCGCCGCCTCGATCACGACCGCCCGCGCGCGCTCGGAATCAATCCGAAGCACCGTGCCGTGCGCGAGATCGAGCGGCGTGTCGACCCGGCCCGGACGCCGCAGCCGCAACACCGGCGCGCCGGCGAGGTTCTCCACCTGCGCGCGCTGGATGGACTCCCCATCGCCCACCACCCGCTCGCCAAACTGGCAACAGTCTTGCCAGGGGAGGGTCGGCAGCGCGCGCAGCCGTTCGTCCTCGGACACGCGCGGAAATCCGACATACATCATCACGATGCCGGAGACGAACCACATCACCATCAGCAGGCCGACCGCCACGCCGAGATAGCGGTGAACGATGACCAGCGCGCCCCACGCCATCTTCGTCAGGCCGATTTTCGCCATGTCGCCCTGCTCCAAATCGCCCTGCTCGGGAGTGACGAAGGCTGCATCATATGCGATCCGCGCCGTGCGGTCCCGTGCCGGCCCGGGCCTTATTGACCGGGGCTATTCGGTGTATCGTGGCGACCCGTTGCTCGTCTGAGCCGACAAGGAGGAAAAACATGAAAGTTCTCATCACCGCCGCGGTCGTTGGCGCGCTGTGCAGTTCGCAGGCGGTGCGCGCCGCCGAGGTCACGCTCATCGCACCGGGCGGTATCCGCGCCGCGATCAACCAGATGATCCCGGATTTCCAGCGCAAGACCGGACATACCGTCAAGGCGACGTTCGGCTCCGGCGGCGGCACCAAGCAGCGCGTGATCAAGGGCGATGCCTTCGACGTGCCGGTCGTGCAGTTGCCGCTCGAGCCCGTGCGCGCGTCCGGCAACGTCGTCACCGCGAGCGAAACGCCGCTGGCGAACGTGTGGGTCGGTGTCGCGGTGCGCACCGGCGCGCCGAAGCCCGATATCTCGACCGCCGATGCGGTGAAGAAATTGTTGCTCAACGCGAAGGCGATATCCTATCCGAACGCCGCCAATGGCGCCGCCGCCGGCGTGAGCTTCGACGCGACGCTCAAGAAACTCGGCATCGCCGACGAGATGAAACCGAAAATCAAGCTCGCGCAGGGCGGTGCCGGGGCGATGGCGCTACTCGCCAAGGGCGAGATCGACATCGGTTTGACGTTCATCAGCGAGATCATCACCGAGCCGGGCGTCGAGGTCGTGGGTCCGCTGCCGCGCGAGATTTCCACGCCGACCTCGCTCGTGGGCTACGTCTCCGCGCACGCGAGGGACCCCGAAGCCGCCAAGGCGCTGCTGAGCTATCTCTCCGGTCCCGAAGCAGCGGCGGTGTACAAGCAGCGCGGCATGGAGCCGGGGAAGTAAACGAACAGGACGGTACCAATTCACGACGGTTTGTGTCCTCCCCGCGAACGCGCCAGGGCACACACTTCCTCGGCTCCGGTCCGGAAGCGCGTGTTTCGGATGCACCGCAGTGCGAAGCGGTGCACTGCTGATCCGGGCCCCAGTATGGGCCCATCGGGCTGAGCGAGGTGCGCAGGCGCCGCGCAGACGGCCCGATGAGCCGGGCGATCTTGCGGGCGATCAAGCTCGATGAAGGCGAGTCGGCAATCCTCTCTCCGCCGGCAGCGCATTTCTATTGTTTGACCTGCCGTAAGGCTGACGCCGGCGACTGTCGGCCCGCCGGCTTGGATCGAGGCCCTCAAACTCAAGGAAAATCATGCGTATCTCTATTATTCAGACGCTCCTCGGCGCGCTTCCGAGCGTCGTCGCTGCGGCGGTGGTGATCCCGGCGCAGGCGCGGGACAAGCTCCCGATCCAAGGCCGTTTCGCCGACGTCAATGGAATCAGGATTCACTACCTGGCCGCCGGCAAGGGCGAACCCATCATCCTCCTTCATGGGTACGCCCAGAACAGTCACATGTGGCGGCCGCTGATCGCAGAGCTTGCCAAGACCAACACGGTCATTGCGCCAGACCTGCGCGGATTCGGTCAGTCATCCAAGCCGCCGCAAGGTTATGACAAGAAGACGATGGCGCAGGACATCCACGCACTTGCCGCATCGCTCGGCTGCAAGCGGGCGAGGATTGCCGGGCATGATATCGGGCTCATGGTCGCCTACGCCTATGCGGCGCAATATCCGGCCGAGGTCGATCGCATCGTGCTGATGGACGCGTTCCTGCCGGGCGTCGGCGACTGGACGAAAGTCTGGCTGCTCCGAGACCTCTGGCACTTCCACTTCTACGGCGAAACTCCGTTGAAGCTGGTCGCCGGCCGCGAGCGCATCTATTTCGAGCATTTCTGGAATGACTTCGCCGCCGATCCCAAGAAGTCGGTGTCGGAGGCCGACCGCCGCTTTTATGCCAAGGCCTATCACCAGCCTGGGGCGATGCGCGCCGGCTTCGAAGTGTTCAAAGCCTTCGAGCAGGACGGCAAGGATTTCTCTGACTTTGCCAAGACCAAGCTGACGATGCCGATGCTGGTGCTGTCCGGCGAGAAAGCCGGAGGGCAATTTCTCATCGACCAAGGCCGCATGGTCGACGACAATGTCGAGGGCGTCATCATCAAAGGCTCCGGCCATTGGCTGATCGATGAGGCGCCAGATCAGGTGATCCCGAAGCTCGTCGCGTTCCTGCAGTGATCAACGCGATGTTTTTGCCGTTACGGAATGCGGATGCCGCCATTGATGGTCAAGACGCCGGCCAATCCCGGGGGCTTGCCGATCGAGGCGTTCGATCAAATCCGCGCCGGGCGTCCGGGCCGACCGGTCGCAGTTCTTCAAGGATTTGAGCATGCCGTTCTACGGCTACAACAGGCCGGGCGCCAAAGTCTCGGAAGGCGTGCGCAACTCGTTCTGGCTGCAAGGCATGCTGGCGGGCTTCCCGGCCTCGTATTTCTGCATCAAGGCCTTTTCCGAAACCGACATGACCGAAGACCTCAAGAAAATCGACGTGCCGACGCTGATTCTGCACGGCGACGACGACCAGATCGTGCCGATCGCGGATTCTGCCATGCTGTCCGCCAAGCTGGTCAAGAACGCACAGCTCAAGGTTTACAAGGGCGGCCCGCATGGCATGTGCACCACCCGGAAAGATGAGGCCAACGCCGATCTCCTGGCGTTCATCAAGGGACGCGCGGCAAGCCGAACGCACACCGCCGATCCAGCGCATGATGGCGATGGGCGTTGGCGGACAGCCAGTCTATGGTGAGGGCGACTTCAAGGATCTTGCGCCCGGGCTCCCGCCGCCAATGCCGGACTGGTCGCCGGCTGGATTCTTCGGCGGCTATCAGAAGCGCGCAGAAAGCGACATGTCCACAAAACATGCCTTCGCGGCGGGCTGCGGCTGCGGCCGCGCCTGCCATGTGCATGGACATGCCCATGCCAATTCTTGGGCAACGGCCGTCCCAGTCTCCGACGAGCAATCCTTCTGGGGAGCGATCGGCTGCTCCTGCTGGGCATTCTGACAACGGATAGTGGCTTGAGCCCGAACCCGACTGCGAGCACGACCACGACGGAGCCGGCAACCTCCCCTTGGAGTCCGTTTCGTCACGCGGCGTTCTCGGTGCTATGGACCGCGACCGTCGTCTCGAACATCGGCAGTTGGATGTACAGCGCCGCGTCCGGTTGGCTGATGACAAGTCTCAACCCGGACCCGTTCATCGTATCGATGGTCCAGGTGGCGACAACTCTGCCGATGTTCCTGTTAGCGTTGCCGGCCGGTGCGATTGCCGACATCGTCGACAGGCGCAGATTCCTCATCGTCGCCGAGATCATCTTGACCGTCCTCTCAGCCCTGTACGCAGGGATCGTTTCGTTCGGACTCGCGACGCCGGTCAACCTGTTGCTGTTCACCTTTCTCATCGGGGCCGCCGGCGCGCTGACGGTGCCGGCCTGGCAGACGATCGTCCCGCAACTGGTCCCCAAGCAGGATCTCCATCCCGCGATTGCTGCGAACAGCGCCGGTGTCAATGTCAGCCGTGCGGTCGGGCCGGCGTTGGGCGGCGTGATTGTCGGCAGTTTCGGAATCGCTGCCCCGTTCTGGATCAACGCCATCAGCAACCTTGGAATTGTCGGAGCTCTGCTGTGGTGGCATCTGCCGCGGAAGGGAGCACGGCAATTGCCGGTCGAGCGCTTCGGCAGCGCCGTCCGCATGGGCTTTCGGCATGCCCGGAACAATGCGCCCCTGCGCGCAACCATGATCCGGGGCACCGCCTTCTTTCTGTTTGCAAGCGCCTATTGGGCGCTGCTTCCGCTGGTTGCGCGCAACCAGATCGCGGGCGGAGCGGACCTCTATGGCTTTCTCCTGGGCACCATTGGAGCCGGCGCGGTGGGCGGCACTTTTGCTTTGCCTTGGCTGAAAACACGGCTTGGAGCCGACCGGCTCGTCGCAATCGGAACGCTCGGCACGGCGGTCGCGATGGCGCTGTTCGGTTTGGCGCGCAATCCTGCGACCGCGCTGTCAGCAAGCCTCATTGCCGGAGTGTCGTGGATTGCAGTCTTGTCGAGCCTCAACGTCTCCGCCCAGGTTGCGCTGCCCGACTGGGTGCGCGGGCGCGGACTCGCGATGTACGCAACGGCGTTCTTCGGAGCGCTGTCCCTCGGCAGCGCGATCTGGGGGCAGGTGGCGGGGATGATCGGCCTGCCCGGCGCGCACTTCATGGCCGCGGCCGGCGCGCTCCTGGCGATCCCCCTGACGTGGGCCTGGAAACTGCAAACGGGTGTGGGCGCCGACCTGACGCCGTCGATGCATTGGCCGGCTCCCGTCCTCGCGCACGAGATCGAGCACGATCGGGGACCGGTGCTAGTCACGATCGAATATCACATCGAGCCACAGGATCGCGAACCATTCCTCGCCGCGCTTGAAAAGCTCGCGCATGAGCGTCGCCGCGATGGCGCCTATGCCTGGGGCGTGTTCGAGGATGTTGCCGAAGAAGGGCGAATGGTCGAGACGTTTCTCGTAGAGTCCTGGCTTGAACATCTGCGCCAACACGAACGCGTCACCAATGCCGATCGTGTGCTTCAGGATGCGGTTTACCGGTTCCATCTCGAAGGCACTCCGAAAGTCACGCACTTGATTGCTTCCGATACCGCCATCGCCGCCGCGAATGCGAAACCGGCCCGCTGATCGGGGAACCACGAGATCGATGGCGGGCCCGAGCTTGCGGGGCTTAGTTTCACTCCGTAAGCCAGGCCATCAAATTAAGATATCTGCAGCGCTTATCGGCATCCGGAAGTTCTGGCTCGAACCCGACGACGTGCAATTTGCTCAGGCGCCGATGGCCTGCTTCGACAGCGCGGCGAGGGCGGCCGCCATGACTTTGGTTGCGTTGCCGCCTTCGGCCGCGATCCCATGACGTACAGCCAGCCAGGCGGGGTCATTGCAGGAAAGCCAAACCTTGCCTGAGGGATCCTCCCAGGCCAGCGCCTTCAAAGGCAAGTCGATCCCGATTGTTTGCTGCGATTGCATCAGCGGGGTGCCGACCTTGGCGTTGCCGAAGATCAAGAGCTCCGTCGGTCGCAATCCCAGGCCGGCCTCTTTCGCACCGGCAGCATGATCGATGCGGGCGAAGACCGTCATCCCTTTCGATTTCACATCCAGTTCAAATCGATCAATCGTGTCCTTCACGCTGTGGGGGCTCGGCACGGTGATCAAGCCATTGTCGGACATCGTCATGACTCCCGTCGCAAGATAGGGGATTGTCCGGATCCACGGGTCGGGCCCGCGTCCCGCCAGCGCTCAGCCGTCGAACAGCAGCGCGTGCATGATGCGTCCTGGCAGGAACGTGAACAGGCCGGCAATGACCAGCGCGCCGAAAAATAGACCCAGCATCGCGCGACGATGCTGCTCGACCGCATGCCTGTGCGCCCGCCACACCGCAGCCGGCAGCATCACCAGCGTGAAGATCGCGAGCAGGTGGACGGGGCTCCAGGGACCCCAAATCCGGAGTTCATGAATGAAGAAGGCGCTGATGGCGACGAGCATCAACAGCACCCAGATCGATCCGACGATCCGATGCGGGTGCGTGCCCTTCGGCGCCGCGAGTTGCATCACGCCGATCGTGAATGCGCCCATCGCCGCGAAGGCATGGATTTGAATAGCGGGGCTCGCCCGAAGCTGAGGCGCGAGAGTCACAAACGCTCTCCTTTGGCGAGAACATGATGCCCGCGCCGAATTTTGCCTCGCGGCTGGGCGATAGGCAAGCGTTACAAGTGAGGGTCTTGGCCGGTCCTTGATCGAGAGCCGCGCGGCGAATGAAACTCTGATAGCCTGCTCCGCTTGCGAGGCTCAGGAGGAAGACATGTCGAGGACGCTCACGAAGGCGTTATCGTCACTCATCGGTGCCGTCTTTGCCTTTCCGGCGCTCGGGGCGGACGTCACGTCGGACCGTCTGCTGAATGCGCCCGCTGAGCCACAGAATTGGCTCATGGTCCACCGCGACTACAACAATTCGCGCCATTCGCCGCTGAGCGAGGTCAATCGGGTCAATGCCAAGGACCTCCAGCTCAAGTTCATGGTCTCGATCGGCGGCATGGCCACCGGCGGGATCATGCGCGGCAAGGAAGAATCGACGCCTCTCGTCGATGACGGCTTCATGTATGTGTCTGACTCCTGGAACCGAGTCATGAAGTTCGACGTGCGCAGCGGCACGCGAGCGGTACCGCTTTGGCGCTTCGATCCAAAGATCACGAGAAGCCGCACCAGCCGCGGGCTGGCAATGTACGGAAACAAGATATTCGCGACCGCCTATGACGCGCGCGTGATCGCGCTCAATCGGGATTCCGGCGAGGTGATCTGGGAGGTGCAAGGAGCCGCGCCGACTGATCCCACGACCGGCACGCCGTCTCCCAGGACTCAGGCTTTCTCGGCGGCGCCGCTTGTGGTGAAGACGCGTGGCGGCAAAGAGCTCGTCGTAGCGGGCGAGAGCAGCGGCGGCTCGTTAGGCACGAGGAGCTGGGTCGGCGCCTGGGACGTCAATACCGGCCAGCTTGCATGGCGGACTTTCACAATTCCGGCGCCAGGCGAACCCGGTTCCGAGACCTGGAAGGACAATCACAACGCCTGGCGGGTCGGCGGCGGCGGCGTCTGGCAGACAGCCTCCTACGATCCGGCCACCAATCTGGTGTTTTACGGCACCGGTGACGCGTTCCCGAGCTTCGATCCCGAGTTCCGGCCGGGAGATAATCTTTATACCGCCAGCACCATCGCCCTCGATGCCGATACCGGCAAGATGGTCTGGTACTTCCAGGAGACGCCGAACGAGCACTATGAGTTCGATACGCCGAGCCCCAAGATGCTCTACGACGTTTCGATCAATGGCGAGACGCGCAAGGTCGTCGCCAATTTCTCGCGCAACGGCTTCTTCTACACGCTCGACCGCGCCAGCGGTCAGTTCATCCGGGCCGACCAGTATCAGGGAAAGGTGACCTGGACGAAGGGGATTGACCCGAAGACCGGCAAGCCGGTCGATTACGATCCGGCTCGCGACGTGCAACTTTACGCCGGCACGGGTCCAATGCGCGGCTTAGGCAAAGAGGAATCCTGCCCATGGCACAGCGGTTCGCCGACCTTCTACCCGCCGACCTTCGATGCCAAGCGCATGATCGCTTACGTTGCCGGCTCCGAAGGTTGCTTTGGCGGCGTTGAGATGAAGAAAACCATGGACGAAAAGGCGGACTATATCGGCCGGCCGATGTGCTGCGAGGAACAGGGAAAGTTCAACGCCCATGGAGAGCTATGGGCGCTTGATGTCCGCAGCGGCAAAGTGACGGCAAAGGCTCAGCTCCCGACCTTGAATGAATCCGGCATGCTCGGCACCGACGGCGGTTTGTTGTTCACGGGATATAAAGATGGTCGTCTCGCCGCTTACGACGCCGATACCCTCAAGGAAGTTTGGAGTTTCAGCCTCGGCACGCCGATTACGGCGCCGCCGATGACCTACAGCGTAGCGGGCCATCAGTACATTGCGGTGGTGGCGGGTGGAACGCCAGCGCTCAGGGGCGCCGGCCTTTACCAGCCGTCTGCGATCGTGGCGGTGTTCGGCCTATGAAGTTTGATGACGTTCATACAGCCGGACTGGATCACCTCGGGCACCGCTCAGAATTCCGCCGTCAACAATGTGACCACCAACCTCAACAAGGGGTCGACCTCATGCTGATCAGAGGGCAGATCGACGTGCGCAGCATCCAATTGGTCGGTGACCAATCCTCGGACCGCGTGAACGGCCTCTGGCCGTCCGACCACGCCGTCATCGTGACTACGTTGCAGCTTCGCGCCGGTCCGGGTGCGGGTCACTAGATTAGCAATGGCGGCTCACGCAGCCATCACTTGGTTTCGAGATGCGGATCCGATAGCCAGCTTGGAAATCGATCAGCGAACGTCGGAGGAAAGCTTTCAGGGGGGGATATTGGAGCGAGCAGGAACGGCCCGAACACGTTCAGCGACGGGCCGAGCAGCGGGGAGGGCGAAGTCAGCCAGGGCATCTCGTTGGCGTACGGAATCGGGGGAAGCGCGGCTAAGTCCGGGGCGGCGTCCGATAGCGATTGATTGGGGCTTCCGACGCCGACGGTGATCTCGTCTCCAAAAGCAGCCGTGAGCGGGATCATTAGATGGCCGGCCAGGAGGAGCGCGAATAGTCCTTTAGCCATGGGGGTTCTCCAATTTGCGGAGCGTTTTCGCAGTTGTGCTTCCATAAGCGCAAACGCGAGAAGATGGTTCCGCAGCGATCGCGGGCGCTCGCGCCCCATGAGACCGTATTGCGTCGTAGTGGGAGCTGGCCTCGGCAATTGATTCCGCAAAAAACCGAGTGGCGACGGCGAGGTCCGCGCGCTTGGGCAAGGTGCTGTACGGTCACTGCCAATGCGTGCAGGTTGTGCTCTCGCCGAGGGCTACCTCGATTGCCATTATCATTGCCGGTCGTTGTGTAGCGATCGGGGGCTGTTACTCTTGTAACGGGGCACCAGGATGTAACGGGGCATAAGAATGGCGCTCGTGCCGTCGGTGGGATGCAAAACGTTACCCCCAGATGCATTGAGCGAGCACCGGACGGGTAACCGTCCAGACGAGGGAAATTCGTCGAATGTCAAGCGCACTCCATCGTCGGTCATGGCGCACGGAACTGACGGTAACGGACGTCGATGCGGGACCCGGCCGTTGCGGACAATCAGCCGATCATCGTGGCGCTGTCGCTTCTGCACGGGACGCTGACGGTCCCGACATCGCGCGCGGCCTACTTCACCACCAGCCCTTCGCGATGCCGCGTCCGCACTTCCGGCAGCGCGAAACGCGCTACGTACGGGGTCCACAGGCAGTTGAAGCTGATGTAGTCGCCGTATTGGCGATGCACGCCGGTAATGCGCGGGTACTTGTCGTACATCTTGCAGAATTGCGCGGCCCAATCCTGCGCGTGCGCTTCATTCTCGGCTGTCCACGGAATGATGCCGCCGGTGTCGTTGCCCTTGACGTTGGCCGGCTGCTGCCAGTTGAACACCTGCGATGGTGACCAATTGAGGGGATTGAGGTCCCAGGCCCCTGCGCCGGACGCCGATCCGAGCAGGCTCAACCCAAGCACGCCACACAACGCTACTACTCTCATAACCGCAGCCTCCACCCGATACGCCGTTAACCATAATCGGCGTCCACACGGGTGAAAAGGCAGCACAGAGCGATTAGCCGCCACGCGTATCCGGAAAGCAACGCTCGGCGATGCGTCACAGCATGGTGTAGGCGCTCGCCACCATGCCGACCGGCCGCTTGTCGACGGCGCTGTAGAGCATGACCCGGCCGAAGCTGGTGTTGCGTCCGATCCGCACCACGCGCGCGTCCGCGACCACGTCGAAATTCACCGGCCGCAGAAAATGCATGGTCTGATCGATCGGCGCCATCGGCTTGTGGCCGTTCCAGGCGGCGGCGGAGGCGACCACCATGGCGCTGTCGGCCAGCGCGGTGAGGGCCTGCGCGCACACAAGCCCGCCGTCGCGGCAGATATTGCGTGTGAACGGAAGCCGCAGCACCGCCCCCGGCTGCCAGTCAGCCGGCGCGCCCGGCGGCCGCCCGGCTTCGACCGCCTCGACCAGCATGCCGAGATCCTGTACCCACGGCGCGAACACTTCAGTCAACAGGCGTCCGGCCGCCTGCAGGCCAAATACCGGCTCGACCAATTCGAGCTTACGAGCTTCGAGCATCAACGATCTCCCGCGCTCCCCCGCTCGACGCGTGACATGCGAGCTCCGAATCACTGATAATTTATGAGTCCTCGTTGTTTAGGAATCAATGGATCGTGGTGGTAGGCAGGTGCGGCGGAGCCTTATGCTCAAATCGTGGCGCGACCCGTGTAACTGTGAACAAAGCTTGATTTGTCCACAGCCACTGCCTGAAATGGGCGCTGTAACATCCCGCAGACATGCGTTGCATGAGCGCCACAGCGCGTCGGTTTTCGCAATCCGCCGGTTGCCGTAGCCTTGACCGGGTCCGGCCTGCGCGGCACCGTTAACCATCTTGTAGGGTGGAGTTGCGTCATGTTCGGCCGTGTCATGTTGCTAGGATCAGCGCTTACAGCCGCGCTTGCCACGTTGCCAGTCCCGCCGGCCAGTGCCGCGAACCTTCTCGAACTCAATTTCAACCTGTCCGGACCGCGCTACGACGGCGTCGCGCCAACGTGTGACAACAGCTACGTGCTCAACCGGATCGCTACGCGCTTCGGTGAGAAGGAGCGCGGCTTCTGGCAGAGCAATCTCTCGATCAACGGCTTCGTGGCGGTGCGCGAAACCTCGTTCCGCTCCTGGGCGCCCAACACTATTCCGCGCCGGTTCTGCAGCGGTTACGCACTCGTCTCCGATGGCGTGAAGCGCCCGGTGCATTACGTGATCGGCGAGGACACAGGCATCATCGGCACCACCTGGGGGGTCGAGTATTGCGTGGTCGGGCTTGACCGCAACGAGGCCTACAGCCCGGCCTGCCGGATGGCGCAGCCCTGACCGGGGCGCGCGGAAAAGTTCTGACGTTAGCATCGTACCGCTTTATTTCTGATTTGTTCTCGTAATGTTCTTTGCTTTCAGTTAAAGTTCCCGCCGGATGTTGGCTGAGGAGGGCCCGATGCTGATCCTGCGCGCGGCGTTGATCGTTCTCGCGGTGTTGCTGACGGCTGGCTCGGCGTCATCGCAGGATCGCCGGCAAAACCGGCCCGGTCAGTTCGACTTCTATGTGCTGTCGTTGTCGTGGTCGCCTTCGTTCTGCGCGGCATCAGCCGAGCGCAGTCCCAATCGGGCGCCCGACCAGCAATGCGGCAGTCGACCCTACTCGTTCGTCGTGCATGGGCTCTGGCCGCAATACGCGCGCGGGTTTCCGGAATTCTGCCAGCAGCCCTCGCCGCGCCTCAACCGCAACATCGTCTCCTCCATGCTCGACCTGATGCCGGCGCCGCGCCTCATCTTCAACGAGTGGGACAAGCACGGCACCTGCTCGGGGCTGGGTCCAAACGGCTATTTCGAGACCGTCCGCAAGGCGCGCGCGGCGATCAAGATCCCCGAGCCCTATCTGGCGCCTGAGCGTCCGCTCACCGTGTCGCCGGACGAGGTCGAGGATGCGTTCGTCAAGGCCAATCCCGGAATGACGCGCGCCACCCTTGCGGTGACATGCGACAGCCGGCGGCTCAACGAGGTGCGCATCTGCCTCGGCAAGGATTTGAGCTTCCACGAGTGTCCCGAACTCACGCGGCGCTCCTGCCGGCGCGATCAGTTGATCATGCCGCCGCTGCGTGGCGCACCGGAAAAGGGAGCGGGCGCGCTTTAGGAATCAAGGCGCGAACGCACGATGAACTACCGCCACGCGTTCCACGCCGGCAATTTCGCCGATGTCGTCAAGCACGCGGTGCTGACGCGAATTCTGCTTCATTTATCGGCAAAACCCGCGGCGTTTCGGGTCATCGATACGCACGCCGGTCCGGGCGTTTACGATCTCTCCGGTCCGGAAGCGAGCCGCAGCCTCGAATGGCGCGCCGGCATCGCGCGCGTCGCCGCCGCTTCGTTCGATAAAGACGCCGAAGCGTTGCTTGCCCCGTATCTTCGCGTCATTGCGGCGCTCAATCCGTCCGGGGCGATCAAGACCTATCCCGGCTCACCCGCGCTCGTGCGCGCTTTTCTGCGCCCGCAGGATCGCCTCGTCGCCTGTGAACTGGAGCCCAATGCTGCGGTGGCGCTAGCCCGCAATTTCGCCCGTGACCGGCGCGTCAAGGCGATCGCCATTGATGGCTGGACGGCCCTCAACGCCTATGTCCCGCCGAAGGAACGGCGTGGGCTCATCCTGGTCGATCCGCCGTTCGAGGAAGCCGATGATTTCATGCGGCTGGCGCGGGCTTTCGAGGCCGCGCACCGCAAATGGCCAAGCGGTATCTACCTGCTGTGGTATCCGCTCAAAGGGCGCAAAGAGCCCGATGCGCTGGCGCGACGGCTGCAGCGCTCCGGCATCGCCAAGATCCTGCGCACCGAGCTGAGCATCGACCTTCGCGAACACGAACGCCTGGCCGGCGCCGGCCTCGTCATCGTCAATCCGCCATGGACGCTTGCGAACGAGTTGCAAGTGATGCTGCCAGCACTCGCCGATGTCCTGGCGGATACCGGCGCCGGCGGCGTTCGCGTCGATTGGCTCACTGACGAAAAATTAGCCTGAGAGCCCGTCGCCCGCTTTTACACAAGGCTGGTTTAGCTTATTTTTGGAACTCGTGGCTTTGACGTTCCGCCTCCAGTGGGGGCCGGCGGAGTGACTGAGGCCGTGCGCGGCTGATGCCTATCCCCGTTTGTGAATGTCCGGCCGAGCCGTCGCGCCGTGGGGGCCGGCGGCGGGCAACCATGGGGCTAGGAGTTCTCCCGATGTCCATGGCAGGTACGGTCAAGTTCTTCAATGCCGAGCGCGGCTATGGCTTTATCAAGCCGGATGACGGAGGGCGCGATGTGTTTGTTCACATCACCGCCGTCGAGCGTGCCGGGCTCAAGGCGTTGAACGAAGGACAGCGCATTTCGTTCGATGTCGAGCCCGACAAGAAGGGCAAAGGCCCCAAAGCCGTAAATCTTGTTATCACTGGTTAGCTAACGCGCAGCGCGCGCGGCGCTGCTCTCTTCAATGACGCCGCTGCGGGGCTTCGTGCCACGGGCGGCCAGGAAAGGTGTATTGCTCATGTTGACTGTCCGCACGGGTGCAGGCTCTCCGTTCGGTCGCAAGGCCAGGATCGCCGTCAGCGTGCTTGGGCTCGACGACAAGGTGACAATCTCGACCGCGGCTACGCAGGATGGCTCCGATCCGATCCGCGACCAGAACCCGCTCGGCAAAGTCCCGGTGCTGCTGCTCGATGACGGCAGCGTGCTGTTCGATTCTCCCGTCATCCTCGATTATCTCGACACGCTGGCCGGCGGCGGTCGCATCCTGCCGAAGGACGGCGCGGCGCGGTTCGAGGCGCTGCGCCTGGAGGCCCTCGCTGACGGAATTTTGGAAGCGTCGGTGCTGCAGGTCTATGAGGGGCGTTATCGTCCGCCCGAGAAGCATGAGCAGAAATGGCTCGATCTGCAGGCTGGCAAGGTGGCGCGCGGCCTCGCTTCCCTCGAAGCCACGCCACCGGGGCTGCACTCGCCGCCCACGGTCGGCGAGGTCACTGTCGCCTGTGCGCTTGGCTATCTGGATTTTCGCTTCAAGGGAACGTGGCGCAAGGCCCACCCGCGTTTGGTCAAGTGGCTCGAAGATTTCGCCGCGCGCGTGCCGGCTTTTGACGCGACCAAGCCACCGCCCTGATGGCGAGATGAAGTTTTTGTTGTATCAGTTCGGCTGAGATCTTCGCCGCGAAAGCGTCGCGAAGGCGGGTCTCCGAAGACGAAATGTCAATCGGTCAGTTCAGAATCCCAACGAAAGGGGCGTCTGGGTCCGTGCTTCCGCAGGGACGACCGCAACGCCAACCGATCTCCCTTGCTTTTCATAGTATCACTTCAGACTGAAGCGATCTCAAACATAAAGCCCCGAGCCATGAGGCCCGGGGCTTTGCAGATCAGGCGGCTGCAGCGGAATCAGAACCGATAGTTCAGACCCGCGCGCGCGATGCTCAGGCGCGTGGACACGTTGTTGGTCGCGGCCAGCCCGCAATTGAGTCCGCAGTTGAACTTGCCGAGGTCGACGAACAGGTATTCGCCCTTGATCGTCCAGTTGTTGACGATCGCGACTTCCACACCGCCGCCGACGGTCCAGCCGGCATTGGTCGTGCTGTCCCCGAGGAAGAAGGGGGTCGCAGCCTTGATGTCGCCAACCGCAAGGCCGCCGGTCACATAAGGCAGGAACCGGTCGAACGCATAGCCCACCCGGCCGCGCACGGTCGCGAGCCAGTCGTTGGTGGTCTTGCAGCCGAGCGGGCAGACCGCGTTGATCGCGGTGCCGTTGATGTTGGCCCAGTCGACGTCGCCTTCGAGGCCTAGCACCCACGGGCCGGTCTGCCAGTTGTAGCCGACCGTGCCACCGACGAGGCCGCCCGAAGTGTTGAAGCTGCCCACGCTATCCCACTTCGACTGTCCCCAGCCGCCGCCGCCGTTCACGCCGAGATAGAAGCCGGTCCAGTTGTAGACCGGGTTGAATGCGGGCGGCGCCTTCGTGTAGGGCGGCGGGCTGTAGCGGTTGCCAAGGTCGGCCGCCCCCGCCTGTCCCGCTATCGCCGCCAGCAACAGTGCACCCACGCTCGAAAGAAATACGCCTTTCATCACCACCTCCAAATTCACAGGTGACCGCAAATTATTCCAATTTATTTGGAAGTCCAGTGCAATAAAGACACACCTAATGTTGAATATAGTGAGGTATTTGCCACACCAATTCTTTATTTAAACCACTGAATTGCCGACAATATAGTAAAATAAAACTTAAATATCGGACAATTCAGTGAATAATATCTTAATTTTGTCATTGAAGTTGGAAGGATGCAGCAGAAATGGACCCAAGCGCGCGTGACGCTCGGCTGATCCCTAGAAGCGGTAGTTGACGCCGAAGCGCAGCATGCTGCCCTCGAAACCGTTCTTGGTGCCGGTGAGGAAATAGGGTTGGTCCGGCAAGTCGATGAAGAGGTATTCGACGCGCGCCGACCAATGCGGCGTCAGGCCGACTTCCATGCCGGCACCGGCGGTCCAGCCGAAATTGCCCTTGCTCTCGGTGGCAGCGCCGACATGCGCTTCGACGCTGCCGAAGGCCAATCCGGCCGTGCCGTAGAATAGGATGTTGTTGAGCGCATAGCCGGCACGGGCACGCACGGTTCCGAACCAGGGATTGGAGAATTTCCAGGGCGCGAATGTGTTGTCGGCGGCCGACGCATTCAACTCGGCTTCGCCGCCAATCACAAACTGACCAGTCTGCCAGTTGTAGCCACCCTGCAGACCGCCTTCGATGCCGCGCGGACGCGTGGGATTGCTGGTGATCTTGCCAAACTCGTAGCCGAGATTGCCGCCGACATAGGGACCGGTCCAGCTATAGGCGGTGGAAAGGTAAGTACCCGGCCCGATTGGCAAATCAGCCGCGCGCGCGGTGCCCGCAACCGCGATCAGCGCGCTCGTCACTCCGACAAGTCTCCGCATCCTAGGCCTCCCCGCTGCCCGGTGCCGCGCCGCGCAACCCACTTTCTCGACATTGGTTGCCGCTCCACTCCCCGGGTTCACGTCTAACGGTGAAAAAGGCGGATGAAGCTATTCCCCCGGCAGAAAAACGGCGACATGGTGAATAAGATTGATGCAAATCCGGGTTTAACCGTTCATGAATCGTTAGAGATCAGGCACGAGTAACCCTAAAGAAATGTATACCCGGCGGCCGGGAACTCTGTTCCATTTACCATGATTGGCTATGTAAAATGGGCCTCGCGCTTTCTCGCGTCGTTTAACTGCCCCTAGACGATCAGATCTTGTGGCCGCCCCGATTATTCCGAAACGGCGCTTTGGTCCGATGAAAAGCGACCTGGCGGACGCGGCGCGCCTTGGGCGCCGGGCGGCAAAGTCTTACTTTCCCGTCCATGGAAGGTGAGAAGAACGACGTTGATCCTGTCGCGGAGCTCCCGGAGGACGACGAGGAGCAGGCGCTTCCGGAGCTCGAACACGAATCGGCCATCGACCTTGCGGCGGCGGCGGGACCGCTCGCGGCCGGCCGCGCGGTCATAGCCCAGCATGCGAAGCACGCACCGAATTCGCCTGGGGTCTATCGCATGGTCGATAGAAACGGCGATGTACTCTACGTCGGCAAGGCCAAGAGTATACGGAAACGGATTCTGAGCTACGCGCGGCCGACGGTCTACGACACCAGGATCGAGCGGATGGTCGCGGCGACCGCCGCGCTCGAGTTCGTCTCGACGGCGACTGAGACCGAGGCGCTGCTGCTTGAAGCGAACCTGATCAAGCGGCTGCGCCCGCGCTTCAACGTGCTGCTGCGGGACGACAAGTCGTTCCCCTACATCCTGATCACCGGCGATCATTGGGCGCCGCAGATCATCAAGCACCGCGGCGCGCGTTCGCGCGAGGGCAGCTATTACGGACCCTTCGCCTCGGTCTGGGCGGTGAACCGCACCATCACGGCACTGCAGCGCGCCTTCCTGCTGCGCTCGTGCTCCGACAGCTTCTTCGAGAGCCGCACGCGGCCGTGCCTGCTGCACCAGATCAAGCGCTGTTCGGCGCCGTGCACGCGCGAGATCGATTTCGCCGGCTACAGCGAGTTGGTGCGCGAGGCCAACGCGTTCCTCTCCGGCAAGAGCCGCAACGTGAAGGAGGAGCTGGCGGCCGAAATGGACCGCGCGTCGGCGGCGCTCGAATTCGAGCGCGCCGCGGTTTATCGCGATCGGCTGGCGGCGCTGTCGGCGGTGCAGGCGCATCAGGGCATCAATCCGAAGAGCGTGGAAGAGGCCGACGTCTTCGCCGTGCACCAGGAGGGCGGCTTCCACTGCGTCGAAGTATTCTTCTTCCGCACCGGCCAGAACTGGGGCAACCGTGCCTATTTCCCGAAGGCCGATCGTTCGTTCGGTCCCGGCGAGGTGCTGGGCGCATTCCTGGCGCAGTTCTACGACGACAAGCCGGTGCCGCGGCTGGCCCTGATCTCGCACGCGATCGAAGAGCAGGCGCTGCTGGCGGAAGCGCTCACGGCGAAAAGCGGCCATAGGGTGGAGATCGCGCTGCCGCAGCGCGGCGAAAAGAAGGAACTGGTCGATCACGCGCTCGCCAACGCGCGCGAGGCGTTGGGCCGCAAGCTTGCGGACGCTTCCTCGCAAAGGAAGCTCCTGACTGCGGTGGCGGAATGTTTCGGGCTGTCGCGGATGCCGTGCCGCATCGAGGTCTACGACAACAGCCACATCCAGGGCACCAACGCCGTCGGTGCGATGGTCGTCGCCGGGCCGGAGGGATTTCAGAAGAACCAGTATCGCAAGTTCAACATCCGCTCCGCCGAACTCGTACCCGGTGATGATTTCGGCATGATGCGCGAAGTGCTCGCAAGGCGCTTCAAACGTCTGATCGCGGAAGCGCCGCGGATGCAGGATGCGGGCGTGAGCAGCGCGGACCGCAAGTCCGCGCCGGGTGAGGGGACGGGCGAAGCGATTCATTTCGAAGCGGAGCCCTCACCCGCCCTCGCTGCGCTCGGGCACCCTCTCCCGCAAGGCGAGAGGGAAGCGGAGCAAGCCGAGCGCGAGTCGGACTTTGATGACGAACCAGCCGAACCCTCCGAATCCCCCTGGCCGGATCTGGTGCTGATCGACGGCGGCCGCGGTCAGCTCACCGCCGCCTACGAGACCCTCGGTTCCCTGGGAATCACCGACGTGCCCCTGGTTGCGATTGCCAAAGGGCCGGACCGCGACGCCGGTCGCGAAACCTTCTTCATGCCCGGACGCGAGCCGTTCATGCTCAAACCGCGCGATCCGCTGCTCTACTTCGTCGAGCGGTTGCGCGACGAGGCGCATCGTTTTGCTGTCGGATCGCACCGGACAAGACGCAAGAAGGACATTCGCGAATCGGGACTGCAGGAAATCCCCGGCATCGGCCCGACCCGCAAGCGCGCATTGCTGCAGCATTTCGGGACGCTCAAGGCGATCGAGCGCGCCTCGCTGTCCGATCTCGCCCAGGTTCCCGGCGTGAGCGTAGAGATCGCGCGAAAAATTTATGACTTCTTTCACGAGCGCGCAGGCTGAAATGTCACCTTTGCATGACCAGATTGGTCATCCTAGCCTGCCACGCATGCGCGTCGCGAATGCGTGGTTACTGCATTTTTAGGTGCGGAATCGCAGTTTCTGACTTGCGCGGAGCCAGCCGTGCCACAATTCTGGAGTAAAGTTGGGTGGTATGGAGTCTCCCGTCTTGAGCAGTGGCCAGGAAGGATATTCGTTGGACCTGAGGGCTGCGCCACAGCGGCCGTCGGCCGGCCGGACGCTAACTTTGCCGAACCTGCTCACCTATGCCCGCATCGTCGCGGTGCCTATTGTCGTGGCCTGCATGTACTGGTCGGACATCCTGCAGGGCGGACAATGGCTGCGCTGGCTGGCGCTGGTCATCTTCATCGCCGCCGGCATCACCGATTTCTTTGACGGTTATTTCGCGCGGATATGGGGCCAGCAATCGAACTTCGGCCGGATGCTCGACCCGATTGCCGACAAGCTGCTGGTCGCCTCCTGCCTGCTGATGCTTGCGGCCAATGACACCATCAAGGGCTGGTCGCTGTGGGCGGCGATCGTGATCCTCTGCCGCGAAATCCTGGTATCGGGCCTGCGCGAATATCTCGCCGAGCTCAATGTCCGCGTCCAGGTGACGTGGTTGGCGAAATGGAAGACCACACTGCAGCTCATCGCCGTCGGTTTTTTGATCCTGGGCGACGTCGGCGACGCCATCGTGCCGGTCGTGACGCCGATCGGCCTGTCGCTGCTCTGGCTCTCGGCGTTGCTGACGCTGTACACTGGCTGGGACTATTTCCGCGCCGGCCTGCGGCATCTGATCGAGGACTGACGGGGATTGAGTCGTAGCCCGGATTGAGCAAAGCGAAATCCGGGGAATCGAGGCACTGGCGCCGCTGTTCCCGGCTGTCGCTTCGCTCCATCCGGGCTACACATTGCCGCATGACGAGAAGGGACCAGCGTGAAGTTGTTGTATTTCGCGTGGGTGCGCGAGCGGATCGGCAAATCGGAAGAAGAGGTCGAACTGCCGGCAGGTGTTGCCACGGTGGCAGACGTGGTGGCGTGGCTCGCCCGGCGCGGCGACGAATATGCCCATGCGTTCGAGAACCCGAAGGTCGTGCGCGCGGCGATTGATCACGCTCATGCGCGTCCCGAGACGGCGATCGCCGGTGTACGCGAAATTGCTTTCTTCCCGCCGATGACGGGTGGATAATTGAATGATGCAGTACACCTGAACCTCGTGCCCTGGCTTGACCCGGGCGTTGATGCGGCGGCGCTCCACACGGAGAGGCCGCGTGGGATCACCGGGTCAGGCCGGCGATGACGACGGAGAGAGCATGCCGGTCACCATCCGCCTGCAACGTGAAAGGTTCGACGCTTCCGACGAAGCGGCGAAGCTCACGCGCGGGCGCATGGACATCGGCGCGGTCGTCACCTTCACCGGCATCTGCCGTGGCGATGAAAATGGCGAACCGATCGCGGCGCTCACGCTCGAACATTATCCCAGCATGGCTGAGGCGGAGATCGCCCGCCATGTCGAGGAGGCTGAGAGCCGCTGGTCGCTGCTGGGCGTGACCGTGATTCACCGTCACGGCCGAATCACGCCCGGCGAGGATATCGTACTGGTGGTGACGGCATCGTCGCATCGCCAGGATGCGTTTGCCGCGGCCGAATTCCTGATGGATTACCTCAAGACCCGTGCGCCGTTCTGGAAACGCGTTGAGCGCGGTTCCGGCATGAATTGGGTTGACGCCAAGCAAGCTGACGATGCCGCCGCCGAGCGCTGGACACGGACGGATGGCCGACGCGAGGCGGCCGAATGAAAGCCAGCGGCGTGGTACAAACTTCGTCATTGCCGGGCTTGTCCTGGCAATCCCCGCAGAGGATCCGTAGCAGTGCCTGTTGAATCGAGATGGTCCGGACAAGCCCGGCCATGGCGAAAGTCAGTCACCAGAGCCGCTGGTATGAAACAACGCGGCGACCCACGCCGCCATCGGGAGGATGTGTCATGATCCGCACGATCATTGCTGCACTTGCCGTTTCGGTGCTCGCCTCCGCCGCGCCCGCGGCGCAGGTCCAGTTTTATCAGCTTCCCTCCGGGTCCTATCCGCACGACGTCGCGCCCGCGGCCGACGGCACCGTGTGGTTCAGCGGCCAGGAGCAGGGATTTGCCGGTCACTTCGATCCGCGGACCGAAAAGCTCGAGAAAGTCCCGCTTGGCCCCGGCGCAGCGCCGCATGGCGTCGTGATCGGACCTGACGGCGCCGCCTGGTACACGGAAGGCGGGCAGAACGCGATCGCGCGCGTCGATACGGCGACCAAGGCGGTGAAGCTCTATCCGCTGCCGGCGGAGTTCCGCAACGCCAACCTCAACACGCCGGTGTTCGACAAGGACGGCGTGCTCTGGTTCACCGGTCAATCTGGCGTGCACGGCCGGCTCGATCCCAAGGTCGGCAAGGTCGAGGCATGGAAGTCGCCGCGCCGCGGCTCCTACGGCATCGCGGTGACCCCTTCGAACGAAATTTGGTACGTCGCGCTGGCCGGTGATCACCTCGGACACATCGACCGCAACACGGGCAATGTCACCATCGTCGAGCCGCCGCGCAAAGGCGTCGGCACCCGGCGCGTCTGGTCGGATTCAAAGGGCAATCTATGGGTGAGCTTCTGGAACTCCGGCGGCGTCGGCAAATACGATCCCACCACGATGAAATGGACGACCTATCCAATGCCGCAGAGCAAGGGCGGCACTTACGCCGTCTATGTCGACGACAAGGATAGGGTGTGGGCGACCGACTGGCTCGCCAATGCGATCCAGCGCTTGGATCCGGCGACCGAGACCTATGCGACCTTCCCGAGCAACAAGCGCGGCTCGAACGTGCGGCAGATGCTGGGCCGGCCGGGCGAAGTCTGGGGCGGGGAGTCAGGCAATGATCGCCTGGTGGTGATCCGAGATTGAACTTTCATTCCTGACGGAGCTCGCATGAGCTTCCTCGTCGAGCTCCCGGTCGGTCTCTACAATAAAGGTGCGTTCGCCAGCTTCCAGGCGACCAGCGAGTTCGATTTCAGAACGGCGCGCGCGCTGATGTGGATGTCGCAGCTCGCCTATGACACCGCGCATCCCGACAAGATCAAAACGATTTGCGATGCCTGGGAATTGGCGCGTCCGCTCGTCGTCGAGCACGGGGCGCCGCTGCCGATCCAGCACACGCGCGGCATCATCGCCGAGGGACACGGAGCGTTGATCATCGCGTTCACCGGCACTGATCCGCTGGTTCCCGCCAACTGGTTCACCGATTTGGATTTTACCTTGAGCGCAGGCAACCTGCATCGCGGCTTCGAGGCCGCGGCCGGCGTCGTGTGGGATCAGGTGAGGACGGTGCTGGCGTCGCGCACAGACCAGCCGGTCTTTATCGCCGGCCACAGCCTCGGTGCCGCGCTCGCGGCGGTAACTGCGGATCGGATGCTGGCCGAATTGAATTCGCGGCCCACCGCGATCTACACCTACGGAATGCCGCGCGTCGGCGACGCCGAATTCGCTCGGCGATACAACGATACGCTCGGTGGCGCCACATACCGATTGGTCCACGGCAACGATATCGTGCCAACGGTCCCACCGTCATCGCTCAACTTTCGCCATGTTGGCCGGCTGCTGACTTGCCCGCAGGGTGGACCGTTCCCGGCTGATGCGCGGCCGTCGGACAGCTTTACGGACGATCCGCCCTTTGTGCGTACGCTCGGCGGCGGCCTGCAACAGGGGGTTACCGATTTTCTGGCTGGCCGGCTGCAGCCGTCGTTCCGTGCCGACAGGCTCGGGCGGATGACGGAACTACTGCCGCCGCCGATCGCCGACCACCTGCCGGACCGCTACTGCCACGCGCTCGATGCCATGTTCCGAGCGCCGCCAGACTAAGCCGCCGCAGCTTTTCCCTTCGGCTGCACCTCGGCGGTGTAGTCGTCCATTAGCGTCTTGGTGATCGCGCTGGGCGTGAATCGCCAGTGCGCGATTTCGGATACAGCGGTCACCTCGGCGGCGCTCCCGGTGATGAAGCACTCGGAAAAGCCGGTGAGTTCATCCGGCAGCAGGCGGCGCTCGATCACCTCGATGCCGCGCTTGCGCGCGAGCGCGATCACCGTCTGCCGGGTGATGCCGTCGAGGAAACAATCGGCGATCGGGGTGTGGATCTTGCCGTCCTTGATGAAGAAGATATTGGCGCCGGTGCATTCGGCGACGCGGCCCTGCCAGTCGAGCATCATGGCGTCGGCGTAGCCTTTGCGCTCGGCTTTGTGCTTGGAGATGGTGCAGATCATGTAGAGGCCGGCGGCCTTGGCGCGCGCCGGGGCGGTGGCCGGGTCGGGCCTGCGGTACTCGGCGAGGTCGAGACGGATGCCCTTGAGGCGCTGCACCGGGTCGAAGTAGCTCGGCCACTGCCAGGTGGCGATGGCGAGATGGATCGTGTTGTGCTGGGCCGAGACGCCCATCATCTCGGAGCCGCGCCAGGCGATCGGCCGCACGTAGGCGTCCTGCTGGCCGTTCTTTTCCAGGACCAGGCGCTTGGCCGCGTCGATCTCGGCGACCGAATAGGGGATCTCGAAATCGAGCGTCTGCGCCGAGCGCTTCAGCCGCTCCGAATGCTCGGTGCACTTGAAGATCTCGCCACCATAGGCGCGCTCGCCCTCGAACACGGCGCTGGCGTAATGCAAGCCGTGTGAGCACACGTGGAGCGTGGCTTCGCCCCACGGCACCAGTTTGCCGTCGTACCAGATGACCCCGTCCAAACGGTCATAGGGCTTATCCATCGCACTTCCTCCTGGAACTCGGGGCCGTCTTCGGCAGCGAACTTATCCACCTGCTTTTGCGTCCGGGGCCAACTCCCGGTATGTTCCGGCCGCTTATGAGAGCGCGCTTGCGCCGTCGGCGCAATGGCGGAACACCTGTCCGCGAGCACGAAGCTTTCGTCGCGACCGTTGCTTGGGTAACAATAGAACCGAAATATGTCAATATGGCTGACCTAACTGCCCCTATTGCCGCTGACTCTGCGCACGCTCCGGTCGATCGCCACCGCGAGGGACCGGAACCCATATGGGAATTCATCGAGCTCCTGTTCTTCGCCTACCGTGATTTCACTGGCGATCCCGACAACGTTCTGGAGAAATTCGGCTTCGGCCGGGCACATCACCGTGTCCTGCATTTCGTCAACCGCAATCCCGGCATGAAGGTTGCCGAGTTGCTCGACATCTTGAAGATCACCAAGCAGTCGCTCGGGCGCGTGCTCAAGCAACTCGTCGATGAAGGCTATGTCGTCCAGAACGCGGGCGCCCACGACCGGCGGCAACGGCTGTTGTACGTGACCCCGCGCGGGGAGGAACTTGCCATGAGACTTGCCGGACTGCAGACCGAACGCATCGACGGCGCCTTGTCCGAACTCGGGCCGAGTGCGCGCGAATCGGCGCGCCGCTTCCTCGTCGGCATGATCAACAGCGAGAACCGCGATGGCGTCATGCGGGTCATTGCACGCGCCGACCGGACGCGGCGGCAACGCTCCTGAGGTTGCGCGCATGCGCGCTGCACGGCAACAAGCCGCCATCCTCGCCGACGACGCGCCGCATCTGCTGATCGTCGACGACGACAGCCGTATCCGCGAGTTGCTGTCGCGCTTCCTGATGCGCGAAGGCTATCGGGTGACCACGGCCGGAAGCGCGGAAGAAGCGCGGGCCAAGCTCGACAGCCTCTCGTTCGACCTGCTCGTCCTGGACGTGATGATGCCGGGCGAATCGGGCCTCGATCTCGCCAAGGCGATCCGTGTCGATTCGACCGTGCCGATCCTGATGCTGACCGCGCGCGCGGAGGCCGAGAGCCGCATCATGGGCCTCGAAATCGGCGCCGACGATTATGTCGCGAAGCCCTTCGAAGCGCGGGAATTGTCGCTGCGGATCGCCAACATCCTCAAGCGCGCGCGGGTGGCCGCGCCGCCGCCGATCGAGTCCGTGCGCTTCGGCGACTTCTTCTTTCATCTCGGGCGCGGCGAGCTCAAGCGCGGCGAGGAGGTGATCCATCTCACCGACCGCGAGCGCGAAATGCTGCGCGTGCTGGCCGCGACGCCGGGGGAGACCGTGCCGCGGCTCGCGCTCGCCGGCAACGGCGGCTCGATCGGCGAGCGCGCGGTCGACGTCCAGGTCAACCGGTTGCGCCGCAAGATCGAGCGCGACCCGGCTAACCCGCTGCTGGTGCAGACCGTGCGCGGGATCGGCTACCGGCTGGTGACGACGGCATGACCACGCTCGACCTCGGCATCCGGGCGTTGCGGTCGGCCGCCGAGCGGCTGCAAGATCTCTACGACCGGCTCTCGCTCAAGAGCGTGATGCCGAAGGGCCTCTATGCCCGCGCGCTGCTGATCATCATCGTGCCGATGGTGGTGCTGCAGTCAGTGGTCGCGTTCGTGTTCATGGAGCGCCACTGGAACCTGGTCACGCAGCGGCTTTCCGCCGGGGTGGTGCAGGACATCGCCGCGGTGATCGAGATCTACAAGACCTATCCGCAGGACGCCGACAAGATCCAGCTCCGGCGCATCGCGCAGGAGAAGCTCGGCATCGTGGTCGACTTCCTGCCGGAGAACGCGCTGCCGCCGCCGGGTCCGAAGCCGTTTTTCTCGCTGCTCGACTATGCGCTCTCCGAAGAGATCAGCAAGCAGATCGGCAAGCCGTTCTGGATCGATACCGTTGGCCGCTCGGCGCTGGTCGAAATCCGCATCAAGCTTGACGACGTGGTGATGCGCGTGTTCGCCCGCCGCAACGCGGCCTATGCGTCCAACTCCGAAATCTTCCTGCTGTGGATGGTCGGTACGTCGCTCGTCCTCCTCACCGTCGCGATCCTGTTCCTGCGCAATCAGATCAGGCCGATCCTGCGCCTTGCCGACGCCGCCGAGAGTTTCGGCAAGGGCCGCGAAGTGCCGAACTTCCGCCCACGCGGCGCACGCGAGGTGCGCCGCGCCGCTGGCGCCTTCATCGAGATGAAGAGCCGCATCGAGCGCGCCATGGAACAACGCACCGCGATGCTTGCGGGGGTCTCGCACGACCTGCGCACGATCCTCACCCGCTTCAAGCTCGAGCTGGAATTGCTCGAGGACAGCAGCGAATTCGAGGGCATGCGCAAGGACGTCGATGAGATGGCGCGCATGCTTGAAGCGTATCTCGCGTTCGCACGCGGCGATTCGGGCGAGCAATCGGCGCCGGCTGATATCGCGGATTTGCTCGACGAGCTGAAGGCCGATGCCGAGCGTCACGGGCATCGGACCAGCGTCGCCTTCCACGGCCAGTCGATCGTGACGGTGCGGCCGGCGGCTTTCAAGCGCTGTCTCGCCAATCTGGTGTCGAACGCCGCCGCATTCGCACGCTCGATCTCGCTGACCGGTCATCGCGACCACCGCTGGCTGACGGTGAACGTCGACGACGACGGGCCGGGCATCCCGCATCATCAGCGCGAAGAGGTGTTCAAGCCGTTCCTGCGTCTCGATCGCGCCCGCAATCAGGACGCCGGCGGCACCGGCCTCGGCCTCGCCATCGCCCGCGACATCGCGCGCTCGCACGGCGGTGACATCCTGCTATCGGAATCGCCGATGGGCGGGTTACGCGCGACGGTGCGGGTTCCGGTTTGATAAAATTATAACGCGCGGTGGTCGTCGCTGCCTTCGCGGGAACGAAGGAAGCCGTATCGAATCAATCCACCTTCGCTCCGGCGAACTTGATGACCTTGGCCCACTTCTGGGTTTCTTCGGCAATGAATTTTGCGAAGTCGGGTGGCGACATCGGCATTGGCGCGCTGCCGAGATCCGCGAGGCGCGCCTTATGCTGGGGATCGGCGAGCGCAGCGTTGGTTTCCTTGTTGAGCCGCTCGATGATATCAGCAGGCGTGCCCCTGGGCGCACCGAGGCCGTGCCACGAACTGGCCTCGTAGCCGGGGACGAACTCCGCGACGGCCGGAACCTCTGGCAAGGCCTCCGAGCGCATCGCCGTCGTGACTCCCAGCGCGCGCACCTGGCCGGCCCTGGCGTATTGGATGGTCGTGGGCATGACGTCGAAACTGACCTGCATTTGACCAGCGATCAGGTCGGTCGCCGCTTGCGCCTGGTTGCGATAGGGCACGTGAACGATGTTGACGCCGGTCATCATCTTGAACAGCTCGCCCGAAAGTTGGACCGTGCCGCCATTCGCGGCGCCAAAGTTCAGCTTGCCCGGATTGGCCTTGGCATAGCTGACGAGCTCCGGGATTGTCTTGACGGGGAGCGATGGATTGACCGTCACCAGATTTGGCACGCGGATGACGCCCGCGACCGGCGCAATGTCGCGGTTGAAATCGAAACTGAGCTTGTCGTAAAGCGTCGTGTTCGTTGCATTCGCCGTCGTGACGTAGAGCAGCGTATATCCGTCCGGCGGTGAGCGCACCACGGCCTCGGTGCCGATGTTGCTGCCGGCACCGGGCCTATTGTCTATGATGCATGGCTGCCCGAGCCGCTCCGACAACCACTGACCGATCAGGCGCGCAACGATGTCTGGCGCGTTGCCGGGACCATAGCCCAGGACCAGGCGCAGCGGTCGCGAGGGATAGGATTGCGCCCGCGCGATCCCCGACAGGGCTGGGAGCGTGGCGGCGCCCGCTGCCAGACGCAGAAATTCCCGGCGGGGAAGTTTCATTATGTCCTCCAGCTTTGGGGCGCAATCTAACCCTGCGGTTGCTGTGCCGCTACAGGCGACCTCCGCGTCGCGCCGTCGCGACCTCCTTCGCTCAGGCCGCGATTGTTTCTTCGTCGGCATCGCGGCGGCGGCGGCGCGGGCGCGCGTGGCACAGGCGTGCGGGGATGCTGCTGAGATCGTCGAGGAAGCCGGACCAGCGCTGGCCGCGCGCGAGCGCACGGTCGAGGGCGGCCATTGTGCGGGCATGGCCCTCATCGTCATCCTCGACCCAGGTCCGCAGCACCGAGGCAAACAGCAGCGCAAGGCCCTGCGCGCGTACCATGCCGCGCGGGCCGGCGGCGGAAATATCGGCGGCGGTCAGCATCCATTGCTGCGAGCGCAGGCCGAGACCATTGAGCGCGAGCGCAAGGCCAGGGTTGCGCCGGGCCGAGCGCAACAGCGATCGAACGGCTTCCTTGTGCGGCGCCAGCGTATCGAGCCGCCGCATCAACACATCGAACAAGCGTTCGCGCGGCGGTTCGTCGGCCATGTCGGCATCGATGCCGGCGAGGACGGTGCGGTCGGTCTCCTTCATGTGGGCGGCGAGGATCGCGAGTGTCGATGAGAATGCTTCGCGCAATTCCGCCAGCGAGACGCCGGCGCCCGACGCGACGTCGGCCATGCCGATCCTCTCGAACGGTTCTTCTGCGAGCAGCGCCATGAACGATTCGATGATGCGCTGACGCGGGGATTTCGGTGTCGGCGCGGCGGCGGGTTGTTTGCGGCGGCTGGCGGCTTTGCGGGCCATGGCGCGTCTCCTTTTTCGGGACTCCCCTTGGGGGAACTGTAGGCCCGTAATCCCGGTGCTTCCAGGGCGGTCGGATGTCGCGTCCCGTCAGCCGGCAAGCTCGCGCGACCTCCTGGTTGCGGCGGCGACGGCGCGCGTCAGCAGCGGCTCGAGCCCATCCTTCGCCATCAGCACGTCAAGGGCAGCGGCGGTGGTGCCGCCCGGAGAGGTGACGTTCTGCCTCAGGGTGGCGGCGTCGAGCGGCGAGCGATGCAGCAGCTCGCCGGAGCCTGCTACCGTAGCGCGGGCGAGCTTCTCGGCGAGGTCGGCGGGAAGTCCCGCTGCCGCGCCGGCGCGCGCCAGCGCCTCGGCGAGCAGGAAAACATAGGCGGGGCCGGAGCCGGAGACAGCGGTGACGGCATCGATGAGCGATTCATCGGATACCCATTCGACCGTGCCGGTCGCGGCCAGAAGCGCGTGAACCAGGGTGCGCTGGGTGGCCGAAACTGCAGCATTCGGCACCGCGACGGTGATGCCGCGGCCGATCGCGGCTGGGGTGTTGGGCATCGCGCGTACGATCGCCGTGTTGCGCGGCAGCGCTTGTTCGAGAAACCGCAGCGTGCGCCCGGCCATGATCGAGAGCACGACGCTCGATTTGCCAACGAGGGATGCCACCGAGGGGACGGCGTCCGGCGCCACCTGCGGTTTCACCGCGAGCACGAGCGCGGCGACTTCGCGGAGCGAATCCTTCGTCGGGTTGAGGCCTACGCCCCGTGCGGATAGCGCGGTGATATCGGGGGTGGGCTGCGGTTCGAGGACGGCCACCTTGCGTGGATGAAGGCCAAGGCCGAGCCAGCCCTCCAGCATCGCACCACCCATCTTGCCGGCGCCAACCAGAACGAGCGTCCCGGAAAAATCGGCGAGCGCCGAGCTGGATATGATGTTGGCTGGCGCACTCATGGATGTTCTCTGCTCAAAGACATGCGGCTCGTGCCGTCAGGCTTATTGTAGCCGCAGTCGAGCGCGCGTTGAATGTGATGCGGTCAGCCTTGGCGAGGCGCGCTCTTTCTCTCGGTTGGGGAGAGGGAGAAGCAAGGGGGCGCGGTGACGATTTACTTTCGACGCAGCGTCGTCGGTGGTTGCTGGGGGCGACGAAGGCGCGGTAGCTAAGCCTCACCGGCAGTATCGAACATCGCGGCGTCGAGTGCTTCGCGCGCGCCCTTGCCGGCCCAGACCACGAACTGGAAGGCCGGGAAATAGCGCTCGCAGGCGTCGAGCGCAGCGCCCAGCAAGGCCTCGCATTGGCGGCCGGAGGCCTCGACCCCGCCCGCGAGCAGCAGGGCGTGGCGGTGCATCACCAGCCCGTCCTTGACCCAGAGGTCGAAGTGCCCGACCCACAATTGCTCGTTGATCATCGAGATGAGCTGCTGCGCCTCGGGGCGGTTGCGCTCGGGCACCTTGAGATCGAAGGCGCAAGCGATGTGCAGGGCTTCGATGTCGTACATCCAGGTGAACGAGACTTGGTAGTCGGCCCAGCGCCCGGCGACCAGGATCGTGATCTCGTCGTCGCCCGCGCGCTCGAACGACCAGTCATTGGCGGAGGCAACCCGCTCGACCACTTCGAGCGGGTTGCCGCGGCCTTGTTCAGAAACGTCGATGAGGGACATGCTGTCTCCACCCTGCCGCTTTGAAGTGGGATGCGCACGCGACCGTACGCATCACGTCTTTTCTTACGCGGTCCCCGGTGGAGCTGAGCGCCGGGGCGAATCACTTAGCGATTCGAATATAACTTCTTGATTCCAGCCGACAAAGTCCTATGGAGCGCGGCTCGGGTTAAGGATTGGTGGATATCCAGGGGCGAGTTCCTGCTTCTCCACAGGGAAGCAGAGGACGGAGGAAGAATGACAGAGGACCGAGAAGAAAAGCGGAAGCAGCTTTGCTTCTGTCGGTCCGCCGTCGTCCGCTAATCGAACAGGCTGGAGACCGACTCCTCGGTGGCCGTTCGGCCGATCGCTTCGCCGATCAAAGGCGCGATCGGCAGCAGTCGGATATTGCGGGCCCCCCTTACCGACTGGGTCGGCTGGATCGAGTCCGTGATCACGAGTTCCTCCAACCGCGAGCCGGTGATGCGCGCGACTGCGCCGCCCGAGAGGACGCCGTGCGTAATGTAGGCGTAGACCGCGGTCGCCCCGTGCTCCAACAGGGCGTCGGCCGCGTTCACCACCGTGCCACCGGAATCGATGATGTCGTCGACCAGGATGCAGATGTGGCCATGGACCTCGCCGATCACGTTCATGACTTCCGATTCGCCCGGCCGCTCGCGGCGCTTGTCGACGATCGCCAGCGGCGCGTTGATGCGCTTGGCCAACCCGCGCGCGCGCGCGACCCCGCCGACGTCAGGCGAGACAATCATGAGCTTGCCGAGGTCGAATCGATCCTTGATGTCGCGCACCATCATCGGCGACGCATAGAGATTGTCGGTCGGGATATCGAAAAAGCCCTGGATCTGGCCGGCATGCAGGTCGAGCGTCATCACCCGGTCGGCGCCGGCGCGGGTGATCAGGTTGGCGACGAGCTTGGCCGAGATCGGGGTGCGCGGCCCGGGTTTGCGGTCCTGCCGGGCATAGCCGAAATATGGGATCACCGCGGTGATGCGCCGGCCCGAGGCGCGGCGCAGCGCATCGATGATGATGAGCAGCTCCATCAGGTGATCGTTGGCCGGAAACGACGTCGACTGGATCACGAAAACATCGGAGCCGCGGACGTTTTCCTGGATTTCGACGAAGATTTCCATGTCGGCGAAGCGCCGGACCACGGCCTTGGTCAGCGGGGTCTGGAGATGGCCGGCGATTGCTTCGGCGAGCGCCGGATTGGAGTTGCCGGCGACGAGCTTGACCGATCCGTTATTGGTCGCCATCGCCGTCTCCTCGGGCAGCTACTCGCTTGCGGCGCCCTGATAACAAGGCGGCGGCGAGGCTGGCAATACGAGTGGATTTTTTGTCCCGACTTTTCCGCGGTGTGCCCCCCAAGGGCGGGCGGCCGCGCGCTCAGCGCTCGAAGCCTGGGAGCACCCCGAGCTTGGGGTGTCCCAAGGCCAGGACCTTGAACATCCGGCCCATGCCGCCCTCGTCGCTACTGGTGAGCCGCCGCAACGCCGCCTCGATCTCGCCGACCTTGTCGCGGGGAACCACGGCCTTGAGCGCGGCAGCGCGGCTCTCGATGCCGAGCCGGCGCAGGAATTCACCCTGCTCGAGCGGTCCGTGAACCGCGGCGCCCATGCTCTCGGCAGCCTGCCCCAGTGCCTGAAAGTCCACGTGCGCCGTGAGGTCGACCAATCCGGGCGCCTCCAGGGGGTCGGCGAAGTGGTGCGCACTGACGGCCTGCAGCGTCTCGCCCACCGCGCTTTTGATATGGCCGTAGTCGATGATCAGCGCCGCCCCTTGGGCGCGGGCCACCCGCCGGCCGAGTTCGAGCCCCCATTTGCCGAGGCGCCATTCGAAGATCGAGCCGATTTGCGCGTTCGCCAGGTGGCGCGGCAGGACCTGGTCGAACAGCGGGATCGGGTCGCGGGCGATACTGAATTGGAAGCGTCCCTCCTCATCGAGCTTGACCAGCCGCTCGTGCCAGCCGTCAGCGCACATGACCGCCTGGTGCACCGGCAACGCATCGAAGAACTCGTTGGCGATGAGGATCAGTGGGCCGTCCGGCACCTCGTCCAGCGAGCGGTGCCATTGGACCGGCACCTCCAGTCCCTCAACCGCCTGCTTCTGGCGTTCCTGCAGCGCCGGGCTGATTTCGACGAAATGCACTATGATGGCGGCCCGAAAGGCCGGCGCGACCTGCACCGCGCGCAGCGCGTCGAGCATCATGGTACCGCGGCCAGGGCCGAGTTCGACCAGCCGCACATTCGCCGGCTCTCCCATCAGCCCCCATACCGCGGCCGCCCACAGCCCGATCAGCTCTCCGAACATCTGCGTGATCTCGGGCGCGGTGACGAAGTCCGCAGCGGCGCCGAAAGGATCGCGCGCAATGTAGTAGCCATGGTCGGGATGCGTGAGGCAGATCGACATGAATTGCGCCACCGGCATCGGGCCGGCCAGCGCAATGCGACGGCGAATCTCGACTTCGATCGGGGGAGGGGCGTCCGCCATCAGGTAGGCCGTTGCGGCTCGTGGCGCCGGGCCCACGCCAGGAATCCGATCCCGGCGAGGATCAGCGGCAGCGACAACAGCATTCCCATCGTGAGCCCGCCCCACAGGAAACCGAGCTGAACATCCGGCTCGCGGAAGAACTCGCAGAACAGCCGCGCCGCGCCATAGCCGATCGCGAAGGCGCCGGTGATGGTGCCGGGCCGCTTGAGCGCACCGGTCCGGATCAGCCAGGCCAGCACGGCGAACAGCACCAAGCCTTCGAGAAAGGCCTCATAGAGTTGACTCGGATGGCGCGGGAGCGGTCCGCCGTTCGGGAAGACCATTGCCCACGGGACATCCGTGGGGCGGCCCCAGAGCTCCCCGTTCACGAAATTCGCGATGCGGCCGAGGAACAAGCCGATCGGTCCGCCGGCACAGGTAAGATCGGCGAGCGAGAGGAAGGGAATGCTGCGCTGTCTGGAAAACAGATAAACGGCGGCTACGCAGCCGAGGAAGCCGCCATGGAACGACATTCCTCCCTTCCAGAGCTGGAAGATTTCGAGCGGGTGGGCGGCGAAGTAACCCAAATTGTAGAACAGGACGTAGCCGGTGCGGCCGCCGAGGATGATCCCCAGCGTCACCCACAGCACGAAGTCATCGAAATCTACGAGCGTCATCGGCGCCGGCCCGCCCCAGAGCCGCTCGGAGCGGATGAGCGCGCGTGCATAGACCCAGCCCCCGATGATTCCGAGGATGTAGGCCAGCGCGTACCAGCGCACGGCAAATGGCCCGAAGCTTATCAGCACCGGGTTGAAGGCTGGGAAGGGAATGACAAACAGCGGCATGGGGGTACGATTCGGGCAACGGCGACAGATGCGGACAGGACACCCGGCGCGAAGTCAAGCGCGGCGCTTGAGGCCGTGGCATTGGAACCTTCTATCAAATCGGCGACCTTGCCGCGATTGCTCGGGCCGGTTCGTCAAGGCGCTACTCGGCGCGGGGCGGCCGTCAGTCGAATTGAAGCAGGATCGTGTAGCCTTCATAGATCGCGATTTCTCCGAGCGTTTTGCGGTCCAGCAAATATTGGCCCATGGTTTGAAAAGCTTCCTCGATCCGGGTGCGATCGAGCGGCCCAGCGTCGTTCAGGTTCGCACTCCCTGCGTGAGCGCATGTTATCCCGACCGGAGGCGAAGGTCTTGCAGGCTATCGGCACGATCGCCATTGTGGAAGCGAGGCGCTGACGCTCAACCGAGGCCGGTGATGACCCAGACCACCAACCGTTTCTTCGACGAGATTGCAAAGCTGATGAACGACGCGGCGGGGGTGGCGCAAGGAGTGCGGCGCGAGTTCGACACGCTGTTCCGCGCCCAGGCGGATCGCTGGCTGCGCGATCTCGATCTGGTCAAGCGCGAGGAGTTCGAAGCGGTCAAGGACATGGCCCGGATCGCGCGCGAGGAGAACGAGGCGCTCAAGGCCCGAGTTGCGGCCTTGGAAGCGAAGCTCGGCGCGCCGGGACCAGTTCCTCCGGCTTCCGGAGTCGCCTGATCCGATTTGGACCCGCGCCAAATCGTTGTTTTCAATTGCACGGGGGGCGGTTATAAGCCTCGCGCGACCGCGGCCCCGACACCCCTGGAGGCATGCCGCGGCCGTTTTGCTTTCTGGTTCAAGAGGATGATGACATGGCGACCGTCAAGGAAATGAAGGCGATGGCGCGCCCGAAGGCCGGCAAGGGGGCCGCGCGGGCCGTTCGTCGCACCGGCCAGGTGCCGGGCGTGATCTATGGCGACAACAAGGACCCCATGACCATCTCGGTGGATCATGCCGAGCTGAAGCAACGCATTTATGCCGGGCGCTTCCTGACCACGATCTACGATCTCGACGTGGACGGCACCAAGCATCGCGTCATTCCCCGCGATTTCCAGCTTGATCCGGTGAAGGATCTGCCGGTGCATGTCGACTTCCTGCGGGTCGGCCTCGGCGCGAAAATCCGCGTGCGCATTCCGGTGCACGTGATGAACGCTGATCAGGCGCCCGGCGTGAAGCGCGGCGGCACGGTCAACATCGTGACCCACGCGGTCGAGGTCATTTGCCCGGCCGATGCCATTCCGGAATCGATCGACGTCGATATTTCGAGCCTGGAGATCAACTATTCGAAGCATCTGAGCGATGTCGGCTTGCCGGATAATGTCCGCGTGGTCGGCCAGGCCGATCAGACGCTGGTCACCATCGTGCCGCCGTCGGGCTATGCCGAAGAGATGAAGGCCGCCGCCGAAGCCGCCGCCGTCGCTGCTGCCGCCGCGGCCGCTGCCGCCGAGGCCGGTACGCCGGCGGAAGGTGGGGCCCCGGGTGCAGCTCCTGGCGCCGCTCCAGCAGCGGGCGCTGCCGCCGCCGCTCCGGCCGCGGAGAAGAAGTAAGCGGTCATCGCAAGTGCGTCGGCTTTGCCAACACTGGATTGCCGGGTCTGACCCGGCAATCCGCGCATCGCTTCAAGACGCGAAAAGGCTGCACGGATGCCCGGCTCAAGCCCGGGCATGACGCAGTTGGGCCCGGTTGGACATTGCCCATGTTGCTCTTCGTCGGGCTCGGCAATCCCGGTTCCCGTTATGCCGGCAACCGGCACAATATCGGCTTCATGGCGGTCGAGGCGATCGCCAAGCGCAACAACATCGCGCCGTGGCGGCGGCGCTTCCAGGGCGTGGCGGTCGAGGGGCTGATCGGATCGGAGCGGGTGCTGTTGCTACTTCCCGGCACGTTCATGAACGAATCCGGCCGGGCAGTGGCCGAAGCCGCGCATTTCTACAAGCTCGGGCTTTCTGACATCGTCGTGTTCCACGACGAGATCGATCTGGCCCCGGCCAAAGTGCGGGTGAAGACCGGCGGCGGCGTCGCGGGCCACAACGGACTGCGCTCGATCACCGCTCATGTCGGCAACGACTACCGCCGCGTGCGCATCGGCGTCGGCCATCCCGGCGTCAAGGAACTGGTTCAGCCGCATGTGCTGAGCGACTTCGCCAAGAGCGAGCGGCCGTGGGTCGAGGCACTCATCGACATCATCGCCGACAATGCCGGATTGCTGGCGAAGGGGCAGGACGCCAGCTTCCAGAACAAGGTGCACTTGGCCATGCAGGCAAAGGGGTTTGCCGAGCCGAAGGAACTCGAATAGGCGAGCGGCGAGGTTTCTAGCGAAATGACTCATCCGAAAGATCAGGTCCAAAGAGAGTTCATATGGGTTTCAAATGCGGCATCGTCGGCCTTCCGAACGTGGGCAAGTCGACGCTCTTCAACGCGCTGACCGAGACGGCCAGCGCGCAGGCGGCGAACTACGCGTTCTCGACGATCGAGCCGAACGTGGGCGAGGTCGCGGTGCCGGACCCGCGCCTGGGCGTGCTGGCCAAGCTCGCCAAGTCGGCGCGGATCGTGCCGACGCGGCTGACCTTCGTCGATATCGCGGGCCTGGTGAGCGGCGCATCTCGCGGTGAGGGGCTGGGCAATCAGATGCTCGCCAATATCCGCGAGGTCGATGCGATTGCTCACGTCGTGCGCTGCTATGCCGACGATGATGTCACGCATGTGGGCGCGATTGATCCGGTCGCCGATATCGAGACCGTCGAGACCGAGCTGATGCTGGCCGACCTCGAAAGCCTCGAGAAGCGCGTTGATGGACTCGTGCGGAAGGCGAAGGGCAGCGACCGGGAGGCGGATGAAGCCAAGCTCACGCTCGACCTGGTCAAACGTGCGCTGGCGCTTCTGCGCGAGGGGCGGCCGGCACGCTTGGTCGAGCGCAAACCGGAGGAAGAGAAGGCGTTCCGGATGCTGGCGCTGCTGACGTCGATCCCCGTGCTGTACGTTTGCAACGTCGACGAGGCATCGGCGGCGGCCGGGAACGACTTTTCACGCAAGGTCGAGCAGCGCGCGCAGGAGGAAGGCGCTGTCGTCGTCGTCATCTCCGCGAAGATCGAAGCCGAAATCGCGGTGCTCCCGGTCGGGGAGCGGACCGAATACATCGCGGCGCTCGGGCTCGACGAGCCGGGATTGAACCGGATGATTCGCGCCGGCTATGCCCGTCTTGATCTCATCACCTATTTCACCGCGGGCCCCAAGGAGGCGGCAGCCTGGACGATCACGCGCGGCACCAAGGCGCCGCAGGCCGCGGCCGTCATCCACTCGGACTTCGAGCGGGGTTTCATCCGCGCGGAGACGATCGCCTACAACGATTACGTTACTTTCGGCGGCGAGGCCGGCGCGCGCGAAACCGGGAAAATGCGGCTCGAAGGCAAGGAGTACGTCGTCGCCGACGGCGACGTGATGCATTTCCGCTTCGCGACCTGACGACAGACGGTGTCCGCTTGACCAGTGCGCCGGTCGTCCCCGCCGTCGCGGGACCTTTGCATAAGTGAACAAGGTTCTCGGTTTGATTTGGTCTTGTTCACCGTCAGATTCGGGGACGTTCCGTGAATCTCGGAGTTATGCAAACGTCCCGCTTTTGCGGCGACGACGACCCGGAATCATTCATCCAAACTCGTCTTACATTTGTCCGCGATTGCGGATCGCGCCGAGATGCTCGTTGATGCGGAACATGATCAGTACGAACTCCGCGACGATGCGGGCGAAGATCACGCCGATCAGCACGCCGATCACGCTGGCGAAAACCATGAACAGCCCGCTGAGCGGGCTCAGGAACATCAGCGATATTCCGGTGAAGATGCCGGAAAGGCCGAACAGCACCGACAGCCCGACCGCCAGCCAATAAAAGATCTTGATGATTGATGGCGTGATGAACCGGTCCCACTGGAACAGGTCGCGTAAGTCGAACATAGGTCCTCCTTTGGCGGCGGCTAATCGCGCCCCGCTGGTCGTGGCGGCATCACCGGAATACCAACTAGACTCACAACCCCCGTTCGATCCGCGAGCCAGGGAGGGGTGGACACTGCACCGGCCGCCCCAAGCCGGTCAATCGACGGCAGGCGGTTGCCCCCCGCCCGCAAACACCCTCTACAGCACGATCCCGAAAAGTTGCAGAGTTTTCGGACAAGATCATGCGTCGTAACACTCTTGATCAAAATCGCAATTCAACTTGAAGCGATTTCGCTCTAGGAATGCTGAACTGAACCCCCCGCAGGATGGCCGTGCAGCAATTTCATTGGGAAGATTTCATCCCGGGCAGTGTGGCCGAATATGGGCCGCGGCTGGTCACTCGTGACGACATCGTTACTTTCGCGGCCGAGTTCGATCCGCAGCCCATGCACCTCGACGAGGCCGCGGGGGCTGACAGCATGTTGGGCGGCCTTGCGGCGTCCGGCTGGCATAGCTGCTGCCTGGTCCGGAGCATCCTCAGCGAGGGTCTCCTGTTGCGATCGAGCTTTCTGGGCGTCGCCGGGATCGAGGAGGTCCGATGGCTCGCGCCGGTGCGTCCCGGCGCGAGCTTGCGATTGCGGGCCAACGTAATGGGCAAGCGAGTCTCGCCGGAGCGACCGGACGCGGGACTTGTGGATTTCCTGTTCGAGCTCGTCGATGCCGCCGGTGTCTGCGTGCTGACAATGAAAGCCAGCCCGATGTTCGGACGCCGCCCGTGAAATTCTTCGAGGACATTCGTATCGGCGATCGGGCCGAAATCGGCAGCTACGCCTTCACCGCTGATGCCATCAAAGCATTCGCTGCCCGCTACGATCCGCAGCCGGTCCATCTCGACGAAGCGGCTGCCGCACAATCCCCGTTCGGGCGGCTGCGCGCCTCGGGCTGGCATGTCGCCTGTATGTGGATGCGGCTGCGCATCGCTTATCGCGAACGTGAGGATGCCGCGCAGCGCACGCGTGGCGAGTTGGTCGCGCAACTGGGACCGTCGCCGGGCTTCCGTGATCTGCAATGGCTGCGCCCGGTCTATCCGGACGACACCATCAGCTATGCCACCGAAGTCATGGACAAGCGCGTCTCGATCAGCCGGCCCGGCTGGGGCATCATTACCACGCGCAATACCGGCGCGAATCAGCAGGGCGAGCCGGTGCTTTCGTTTATCAGTTCAGCTTTCATCGAGCGCCGGCCGAAACGGGCGATGTGATGTCAACAGCAACGGCCGATCTCCCGGAGACCTCGCGCGACGAGCGCCGCACCATGGGCGTGGCCTGTGGCGCGCACGCGCTGCATGATGGATACACCGATCTCATCTATGTGATGCTGCCGGTGTGGCAGAACGAGTTTCAGCTCGGCTACGCGGAGCTGGGGCTGTTGCGGGGTGTCTTCGCAGGCACCATGGCGAGCCTGCAGATCCCGTCCGGCCTGCTGGCTGAGCGACTGGGCACCGCGACCGTGCTCGCGCTTGGCACGGCGCTCGCTGGGATTGGCTACTGCGTCGCGGGCGCGAGCATGACCTTTGCGCTGCTCCTCGTCGCCTTGTTCATCGGCGGTCTTGGCGCCAGCACGCAGCATCCGCTCGCTTCGTCGCTGATCTCCCGCGTGTTCGGTGTGCCGCGTTCACTCAAGGCGCTCGGCGTCTACAATTTCAGCGGCGATATCGGAAAGATGACGGTGCCCGCGGCGGCCGCACTGCTGCTGCTGGTGATGGCCTGGCGGCCCGCGCTCGCCCTGCTTGGGACGATCGGGGTGTTTGCGGCCCTGGCGATCTATCTGGTGACGCCGCGTCAACTTCCCGACGCCGCCGCCGCGGACGCCAAAGACGGCGCGTCGGAATTGGCGCCAGCCGCGCGCCTGCGCTTCGCCTTTCCGGTCTTGCTATCGATTGGCGTGATCGATAGCGCCACGCGCATGGCATTTCTCACCTTCCTTCCGTTCGTGCTGACAATGAAGGGCGCGAGCCTGCCGACAATTGGTCTTGCGCTTACGCTGGTGTTTGCTGGTGGCGCTGCAGGTAAGCTCGTTTGCGCCTTCATTGGGGCCCGGATCGGTGCGGTCGCGACCGTCTGGCTGACCGAAGGACTGACGGCGATCCTCATCGTTGCTCTGTTGCCGCTGCCGGTTGAAGGAGCATTGCTTCTCCTCCCCGTCATCGGCATCGCGCTCAACGGGACATCCTCGGTGCTGTACGGCTCGGTGCCGGAACTCGTTGCGCCGGAGCGCGGTGCGCGCGCCTTTGCTGTTTTCTACACCGGGACCATCGGCTCCGGCGCGCTCGCGCCGGTGCTCTACGGTTTCGTGGGCGACGCGCTTGGCGTGCCGGCGGCGGTCATCGTCATTGCGGTGGTTGTCCTGCTCACGCTGCCGCTGTCCCTGACGCTCAGGACCGCGCTCGCCGTCCGGCCCGCTTGAGGTCGGCAGCACGATGTTTCGCGGGCGCGGGAACGCAAGTCCTTGCCGGCACGTTGACTAGGCTGACCAACGCGCGAGAGGAGCAATCCCCATGATTATTTTTTCACGCAGCGCAATGATTGCCTCGGCCCTGTGCGCGACAACCGTGCTGGCTGCAGCTCAGGGCGTACCCAATTCCACCGGCAATCCCCTCGTTCTCGAACAGCCGAAGACGGCGCCGCCGGCGGGGACGATCGCGCCGGCATCCCAGATCGTCCTCACGCCGGAGCAAAAGCTCGCGATCTTCAATGCGGTGAATAGCGCAGCCTCCAAGGTGACGGCGCCGGCCAACACGCCGGCGACGGTCGGCGCCCAGGTCCCGCCTGAGATCCAGCTCGCAACTCTTCCCGATAACGCGCTCGCGGCCGTGCCCGAGGCGAAGGGAATGAGATACGCGCTGGTGCAGGATCAGGTCGTCATCGTCGATCCCACGACGATGCGTGTTGTCGATGTGATCAAGCAATAGGCGTTGTCTATTCGACGGCGTCCTTGACCCATTTGTCGACGGCAGTCGGGAGCACGTCGAGATAGGGGCCCATGAAGAAGGCCTCGCCCTCTCCCTCGCCGAAATACCGGTCGTAGGCGTCGATCATCGCCCGCACCTGGCCGACACAGGAGGGCATCGACGCCACGATCAGGTCGCCGCGATCAAGGGGCGGCGTTTCGGGAAAGCGCGGATTGGTGGCGACCCTCCGCGCGATGCATTCGGTCGCCGTGCGCATCAGCGGCTGGAGTGCCGCGATTCGCTGTTGTGGGGACATTGAAACTGGCGGGCCCTTCGGCTCGTCCATCGGACCGGTGGCGACGCTCACGAGCAGCATCGCGCCGGCAAGCGGTGCAAGAATCATTGAGTTCCCCTCCTCCCCTCATGGCAGCTTAGCGGCGGTAACCGCACCGGCCTAGCAAATTGTGCGCCAGGCTGCCGTCGTCAGGGGACATCGCCGCTGGACCTCGCGTTGTCTCCGCACTTGGCGAAATCACACTGTTTGTCATCAGTTTGAGAGCTTCCATGGGCATGCTCATAGCGAGACCCGCCGCCTTGGTGCTTTGCGCGATCGCGATGGCCGCGACCGCGTGGGGGCCGGACGCCGGGGAGAGCCCGCGCGGCCAGGTTCCCGGTCCCAATACCACAACGCCGGGCGCCATGCCGGGGAGCGATACCATCCCCTCGACCATGTCGGAGAGCCATGCGGCCGACGACAAGCTGCCGATCCTCGCCTACACCTTTAAGAACCTCAACGCTGAGCAGCGCGGTCGATCTATCAGACCCTCAACGGCAAGGCCGCTCATACTTCGAGCGACGCGGCGCTCGGCATCGAGCTTCCGCTATCCGTGGAGCTGCGCGCTGTGCCCGATGCGCTTGCGGCGCAAATTCCACAAACGAAGGGCTACGCGTTCGTGCAGGCCGGCGGCAAGGTGCTGCTGGTCGCTCCGGCGAACCGGATCGTGGTGGGAGAATTCAGCCCATGAAACCGGTGGTCTCTTCCGCCGCGCCAATCATTCCGCGATCACTAAAATTGCAGCGGTCTTCTTAAGGCGGCTGCAAGTCGTGCGCGCGATAGTAATGAAGGGGCGTCCATCGGAGGTTCTCATGGAACGCCGTCAAGCGCAGCGCGTGCGCACGTACAAGTCAGCGCGCATTCTGCTCAACAATCATCACTCGGTCATCAGTTGCACCGTGCGCAACATGTCGCCGGTGGGCGCGTGCCTGCGCGTTCCGAGCGCAATGGGCATTCCCGAGCGCTTTGACGTGATGTTCGACGCCGACAACTCGGTCCGTCCGTGCCGCGTGGTCTGGCACAAGGAGCGCGAGCTCGGAATCGAGTTCGCTTGATCCTCGCGATCTCGCAACATGGTTAACCCCAAGCGTTACTTCCTTAACGCGGCGCCGGCCCCGTTAACAAAGCGGGAGGGTTTGGTTCGCTAGTCTTTGCAGGCGTGGGCCTTCAAGGAGACGAACAAGATGCAACCCTCGTTCCGCTCTGGCGCGTTGCTGCTCGCGCTCTTCGGCGGCATTGGCCTCGCCGCGGCCGACAAGAACAACATCGCACCGCCCATTCAGGAGCTTGCTGCAATTCCGGTCACTGGCGATGCGAGCGATGTCACCGGAAGCCTCGGCCGAAGCTGGCATACGCTGCCCTCGGGAGCGCCCGTCGATCAGTCGATCGCCGGCCGGCTGCCGATCATTCTGCCATTGAGCGACGAAGAACGTGGTCGCATCAACGACAGCGTGATGAAGCTGCTCGACGTCCCGTCAGCCCAGGTCGCGGATGCCGACGTCGCAACCGAATTGCCGAGCTCGGTGGCCATGCAGGACTTTCCTGAAAGCCTGTTGGACGATGTGCCGGTGGTCCAGCCCTACAAGTTCGTCAAGCTTGAAGACCGCATCTGGCTGGTCAGCCCCTCGACCCGCAAAGTCGTCGCCGAGATCCCGCGCTATCATCTCATCACCAAGTGAGATGAGCGCGCTCGCCGAATGAGGCTCCGGGATTAGAAGCCGATCAGGACTTCGGAGACCGTCGGCCTCACGGCGACAATGGCTGGATCGTTCGACGCGAATTCCTTGTCCACTGAGACGGCGCTGCGCGCGTCCGCCGGCGCTTTAGCGTCCGGCCTGAAGTGAACGCCGACCTTGCAGCCGCCGGGAATATCGAGCAGGGCGCCGCCCATCCAGTCGCTGGCGGAGGCTTCGCCATCCTTGTCGAAGCCGTTGAGCTTGAACGTCCCTCCATTGAGCTTCTCCACCGCCGCGAGCGAGAGGCCGATACGCAGCCCCTTGTAGGCGGCCCAGGTGGATTTGCCGTTGATATCGATCAGGGCCGTCTGCACGCGCGCCGCCTCGTTGGCCCACAGCACCTCGAGACGCCGTTTCGGGTCCTTGGGGAAGAGCACTGTCGCCATCATCTTGGTGCCGCCGGGTCCGGCTACTTCCGAGAACGCGATATTCTGCAGACCAAAGACCATCGCGAGCTTGACGTGGCTCGAATCCTTGCCGAACGCACCGCTGCACGCGATCGAGCGCGCCGACGGTGCAGCAGCCGCTTTCGCTTGCGCCGGAGCCGTACCTGCGGGGACTGTATTTGCCTTGGCCGGGCGTGGGGATTTCTCCGGAGCGGGTTCAGCCGGCGGCTGCAGGACCTGCGAGGGTGAAATCTGCTCCTCTTCGTCGAGAGCCGGATCCATCTTCGGCTGGGCTTTGGGCTTGGCGGTCCGTGACGCATTCTGCGCTTGCTTGAATTGCGGTCCAGACTGCTGGGCGGAGAGCGCAACCGGCAGCGCGGCCGTCATCGCAGCGGCGAGCGAGACGCGAACCCAGCGATCGTTCATGGCGGACTCCTTGCGCAAATCTCACGACCGGCGGTTGAGATGTTAAACTGCCGCTGCGACTCTCACAACGTTGCTCGCGGGAAAAGAACCGCGGTACAACGAAACACAAACAACAGGGAAGACGCATGACAATGGCGCGATTCGGGCAAGCGGCCGGTTTTGTTATCGGGTTGACGGCGATGCTGTGCGGGGGCGGCGTTCGAGCGCAGCCGGCCGATTATCCGAGCCAGCGCGTTACGATCCTGGTCGGGTTCGCCGCGGGCGGGCCGGTCGACGTGATTGCCCGCCTGGTCGCCGACGGGTTGCAGAAGCGCTGGAACCAGCCGTTCGTGGTCGAGAATCGGCCCGGCGCCGGCGGCAATCTCGCGGCTGCGATCGTCGCGAAGGGAAATCCCGACGGCTACACGCTTCTGTTCACGGCGACCGGGGTCGCCATCAACCAGAGCCTCTACGTAAATCCCGGTTACGCCATCAAGGATCTCGCGCCCATCAGTTTCACTGCGATCAACAGCCTGTTGTTTGCGGTCAATCCGAGCAATCCGGCGCGAACCCTCAAGGAGTTCGTCGACGCGCACAAGACTGCCAATTTCACGTTCGGCACTGCGGGCGTCGGTTCCGGCGCGCACATAACGGCGGAGTATCTGTTCAAGTCGCTCGCCAAGATCGATGCCATCCACACGCCTTACCAGGGCGCCGCGCCGGCGACGGCGGCGTTGCTCGGCAATCACATCGACATGATCTCGGTCGCGGTCCCGGACGCCGCGCAGCAGGTGCTGCAAGGCAACCTGCGTGGCCTCGCCGTCAGCGGACCGGCGCGAGCCGAGGCATTGCCCAACGTGCCGACCTTCGGGGAGGCGGGATTTCCCGGCTTCGTATCGCAAGGATGGATCGCGATGTTCGCGCCGGCGCGGATGAAGCCAGCGGTCGCGGAAAGGCTCAACGCGGCGGTGAACGATATCCTTGGGACCAAGGACGCCAAGGAGAAGCTTGCGGCCCTTGGGTTCACGTCGAATGTCCAGTCGCTCCCCGACACCACGCGGCGGCTGAGCACCGAACTCGCGACTTGGGGCACGATGGTCGACGCGATCGGGCTGAAGATCAGATGATGTCTGCCGCGCTAACGGCGCCGCGCGGTCAGCCGGGTTTGCCTTGCGTTTGTGCGGCTTGCATAAGAGGCATCCCGCCCGCGTCGATTTCGGCCCTTTGCGCTTGTGATGCACGCGCTGCACCTGCGGTGATCGCGTCCACCAAGAACGCGGCGTTCATCAGCGGCAACCATCCGAACGCTGAGGCTCTTTAATGGCTCAGACCATCAGCAAGCACGAAGGGCACACGTCCGGCGATCATTGCTGGACATACACGGGCGCGCCCCAGGTGAACTTGTAGTTCAGCCCGACGCGGGCGACCTGCATGTTCAGGCTTGCACCGGTCGTGACCGCCGCCAGTGGGAATTTGTAGTTGACCCTGCCCAGGCCGAGATAAAGGTACTCGGCCCGCAGCGTCCAATCGCGCCAGACGCCCCACTCCAGGCCGCCGCCCGCCGCCCAGCCGAAATGCCCATTCGAGGAATCCTCGATCGTCGAGGGACCTGCACTGCCGAAAATCCCGATGACCTGGTTACGGACCGCCCGGCCGGTGCTCCAAGCGCCGCCGCCGGTGGCGTAGATCAGCCAGTTGTTCAGCGCGTAGCCGAAGCGCGCGCGGGCAGTCGCGAACGTCTCGACCTTGTCGACGATATTGTTGGTCACGTCAGGCGACACCACGGTAAGGTTCGTCTTGGTCCAGTCGAAGTCGCCTTCGGCGCCGATGACCCAGTTAGGGCCGAGCGCTATGTTGAAGCCGAACTGGCCGCCGGCCACAGGCGCGGTATGCTTTCCGGATCCGGTGAACAGGAAGTTCTGGGTGAATGTGCCGGTGGAGGTGTCCGTGGCTTGCGACCAGGCACCGCCGCCGTTGAGGCCGAAATAGAAGCCGCTCCACTGATAGAGCAGCGCGCCCGGATTGGAAGACCCTGGCGCGACCGGAAGATCGGCCGCTCTGCTGGACTGCGCTGTAACTACCACTGCCATCAGCGCGATGGCGACGCCCGACAAATTTCTCACGACTGCACCCCGGGATGATACGCTTCCCACGCCCCCACACTAGCATTATGGTTAACGAAAGAGTGTTGTCGGTTGGCCACACCCCCCGGACAATGCGCGTTCGAGCGGGAGCGGAGCCCAGGGGGGTCTTTGATCGCCTGATCGGCTCGTTTCGTGCTCGTCGGCTCAGCGTGCACGCCGGCGATCTGCCGCGAAAGCTCCGGCTGCGGTTCGCTTGCGACCATCGGGTGCGACCGCCAAACTGGCGCACGCGACAGAAGGGTTGCCCGCCATGAGCCTCTATGCCTTGCAGAAGCTGATCCGCGATGTGAACCGGCGGCCGCCGGCGCGGGAGGCGTTCTTTCAGACCCCGGAGCAATTCGCCGACGGCTACGACCTCACCGGCGACGAGCGCGGCGCACTGCTCAAGCGCGACATCGGCAAGCTGTACGCGCTCGGCGTTCACGGTCTGCTGCTGCGGCCATTCACGCTCTTGCAGAAGATGCCGGAGCCCGACTATCTCAAGGCCATTCGCGGAGAATAGCATGCCCATCACGTTCGCCTGCGCCACCAGTCACGCGCCAGGCATTACCGCCTGGTCGAATGCGGCGCCCGCGCCGCAGAGGGAGCGCATCTATGGCGGCTTCGAACGGTTGCGCGGCGAGCTCGACGCCAGCGGGACCGATGCGCTGATCGTGCTCACCTCCGAGCATTGGGTGAATTTCTTTCTCGATCACATCGGCGCTTTCTGTATCGGCCGCGCCGCCGCCTATCGCGGACCAGTCGAGCCTTGGCTGCAGATCGAGAAGGCGGAAGTGAAGGGCGATCCCGAGCTTGCCGCCGAAATCTTGGAGACCGCCTACGACAGTGGGATCGAGCCGAGCTTCGCCTACGAGCTTGAATTCGATCACGGCACCATGGTGCCGCTGCATTTCCTGAGTCCGAAGATGGAGCGGCCGGTGGTGCCGATCTTCTTCAACACGCTTGCGGTGCCGCAACCGAGCGCGCGACGCTGCCTCGAATTCGGACGCGTGATCGGGGAAGTCGCGCGCCGCTCGCCGCGCAAAATCGGTTTGATCGCGACCGGCGGGCTTTCGCATGATCCCGGCGAGCGCAACCACGGCGTGATCGACTCCGATTTCGATCAGCGCTTCATGGCGGCGATGGCGAATGGCCGCGGCGAAGAGCTCGCCCGCTATACGCGCGCTCAATTGGCAGCGGCCGGCGCCGGGGCATTCGAGCTGCTGAGTTGGATCGCACTCGCCGGCGCGCTCGATGGCCGTAAGGGCGAGGTCGTTGCCTACGAAGCCGTGAAGCCCTGGGCGACCGGCGTCGGGATGATGTCCTTCGCCAAGGCGGCCTGACGCGTCGGCACCGCGCCATTTGCATAAACAGTCCAGCAGGGGATGCACAACCCCCGCACAAATGGGAGACATCAATGTCGATCGCTTTCCGCACCAGCATCGCCGCCGCGTCCGTCGCGGCCGCGATCGGGCTCGGCTCCCCTGCCTCGGCGCAAACGCCGGAGCAATTCTACAAGGGCAAGACCATCGATTTCGTGATCGGCTATCCGCCGGGCGGCAGCAACGACGTCTATGGCCGGCTCATCGCCCACTACATGATCAAGCACATTCCGGGCAATCCCAACGTGGTGCCGAAGAACCAGCCCGGCGCCGGCAGCTTCCTGGCGGTCAACCAGATCGCGAACGTGGCGCCGAAGGACGGCACCGTCATCGGCATCGGCGCGCCGACCATCGCGCTCGACGAGAAGCTCGGCTCGCCGGGGGTCCGCTTCAAGACCGCCGAGCTGAACTGGATCGGCCGGGTCGATTCGCTGATCAACATGGTCTTCACACGCAAGGACGCGAAGGTGCAGTCCTACGAGGACGCGCTGAAATACGAAGTGAAGCTTGCTGGCACCGGCGCCGGCTCGACGGTTTCCATCTACCCGACCGTGATGAACCACGTGTTCGGCACCAAGTTCAAACTGGTGATGGGCTATCGCGGCTCCAACGAAGCGATGCTCGCGGTCGAGCGCGGTGAAGTCGACGGACATTCGACCTCGTGGACGGCGCTCAAGGTTGCGCACCCGGATTGGATCCGGGACAAGAAGGTCACGGTGTTTGTCCAGTTTGCGGTCAAGCCGCACCCCGAGATGCCGGACGTGCCGACCGTGGTCTCACTCGCCCGCAACGACGAGGAGCGTCAGGTCCTCACCGCGATCGTCTCCGCGGCCGAAGTCGGTACCGCCTTCTTCACCACGCCCGGTGCGCCCGCGGACCGCGTCGAGGCGCTTCGCCGCGCCTTCGACGCCACCATGAAGGACCCCGAATTCCTGGCGGACGCCGAGAAGACCAAGCTCACGGTCGGCGCGATGACCGGTGAGGAATTGCAGAAGCTGGTGGGGCAGGTCTCCAACCTGTCGCCCGCCTTGTTGGCGAAGGTTCGCGCCGCTTACACGACCGGCTCGAATTGAGGCAGGGACTGTACGTCCAGCCGGATGCCGCTATACAGGCGCCCAAGGGACATCGGCGCCGGCGCGGCATCCGGATCGCAAGGAGACAGGAATGACCAAGGTTCGCGAGTTCATGACCGGCTGGGAGAGCCCGGATCAGCATCAGATGATCCCGCTGGTGTGGAGCGAACGTACCAAGGAGAATTTGCGCGGCACCGCCAAGGGCAAGCGCTTCACGCCGAAGCTGCGCCCGTTCGACATGCTGACCGAGCCGAACCAGCGGCTGAAGATCTTCGAGAGCGCCGACGTGCGCGTCGGCGTGGAGAGCGTCACCGGTACGCAGAATTTCCGTCGCAACAGCGACTTCGACGAGGTGCTGATACAGTTCTGCGGCACCAGCCACGTCGAATCGGAATTCGGCAAGTTCGATCTCGGCGCCGGTGAGGTGTTGGTGATCCCGGGCGGCGTGTCCTATCGCTCGACCGGCGCCAACGACTGCCTGCGCATGTTCCTCGACCTGCACGAGCCGATCTTCAAGGTGTTCAAGGAGGAGGAGCACACCAGCGAGACGACCTATGCGATGAAACGCCAGAACGGCCCCGCCTGGAGCGCGCCGCCGGCGCCGCCGCAGGCCAACAGCAAGGTCATCGAGAAGCTCTACATCTGGGACGAGGATCCCGCAGACGCGACCATCATCGAGCGCGACTATTCCGATCTCGTCGGCGTCTCGAGCATCAAATCGAAGGAATCGATCGTCAAGAAAATCCGCGCCTTCGACATCTTCAACGAGATCACCGGCAAGGGTCCGGGGCCGAAGATCATCGAGTCGCCGCACTGCCTGATCGACACCTACAACACCGTCGGCGACCAGTGGGCGTTCCACCGCGCGCTGCGCAGCGAGGAATTCGCGCTGCAGTTCCAGGGCACCGGCGACAACATGTCGGAATACGAAGGCTGCACGCCGACCGCGCCGGGCGATGTCATGCTGGTGCCGATCGGGATCGGGCACTGCATCGAAAATTGCAGCAAGGACTTTCGCCGCATGGTGATCTATTCCAAGCAGCGCCTGAACGTGCTGGTGAACCCGGCGATGCACATCTACGAGAGCCGCTTCGAGTCGAGGGAGACGGTGATCAAGCCGGCCGAATGGCATAAGCAAGTCGCCGCGATGTAGCGCTTAGCCCTCCGCTGAAAGGGGAGGCCGGATCGCTGAAAGCGTTCCGGGGAGGGGGCAGTGATCTGACACGGGACCCCCCACCCGGCTCGCTTCGCTCGCCACCCTCCCCCTTGCAAGGAGAGGGGCTTCTAAAGTCAGCGCGTCATAGTTCTAGAGGACCCCGATGGCCGAACAGCGCGTGTCATTCAAGTCGCAAGGTCTCACGCTTGCCGGCATCGTGCGGGTGCCCGACGGCGTGAAGGCGTCCGAGCGGCGTCCCGCCTTCATCGTGCTGCACGGCTTCGGCAGCCGCATGACCGCGGCCAACGTGTTGCAGCCCTGCGCGATGTTCGAGAAGCTCGGCTATGTCACGCTGCGCTTCGACATGCCGGGCTGCGGCGAGAGCGAGGGCGAGAAGGGCCGCCTCATCTGCCTCGATCAGGTACAGGCGACCAGCGATGGGCTCACGCTGCTGGCGCAGAATGCGAACGTCGATCCCGCGCGCGTCGGCGTCATCGGCTCGAGTTTCGGCGCCGCGGTCGCGGTCTACACCGGCGGCGTCGACAAGCGGGTGGCGACGGTGATCTCGGCCTCCGGCTGGGGCCACGGCGAGCGCAAGTTCCGCGGCCAGCATCCGACCGCGGAAGCCTGGGCCAAGTTCACCGCCATGCTGGCGGAGGGCAAGCGCCACCGCGCGCAGACCGGCCAATCGCTGATGGTGCCGCGCTACGACATCGTGCCGATCCCCGAGCACCTGCGCACGCATGTCGTGCCGGGCTCGATCCAGATGTTCCCGGCCGAAACCGCGCAAAGCATGTTCGACTTCCGCGCCGAGGAGGTCGTCGGCAACATCGCGCCGCGCCCGCTCCTGCTGCTGCACAGCTCCGACGATCACGTCACGCCGGTCGAGCAGTCGATCGGCCTGTTCCAGCACGCCGGCCAGCCGACCGAATTGCACCTGTTCGCCGACACCGATCACTTCATGTTCGCGGAAGCCAACACGCGCGTGCATCACGTCGTGCACGACTGGCTGGCGAATTACTTCGCGGTGGAGACGAAGGCTGCCGCGGCATAGCCCGTCTTCACGATTGACTGTGTTCTCTTTTTGTTCTAACATCTAATCCCGGTTCGCCGGGTGCGAGGCTTATGCCCGTTTTTACTCCCCACCAGGATGCAGCGCTCAATTCGGTCGCGAGCTGGCTCAAGGCCAAGCCGGGCCAGGGCGGCACTCCTGTCGTTTTCCGCCTGTTCGGTTACGCCGGCACCGGCAAGACCACCCTTGCCAAGCACCTCGCCGAGAGCGTGGACGGCAAGGTGCTGTTCGGGGCCTTCACCGGGAAGGCGGCCCTGGTGATGCGCAGCAAGGGCTGCCAGGGGGCCTCGACCATCCACAGCCTGATCTACCGGACGATCGAGAACGGTGCCCCCACCCCGAGCTTCGAACTCTGGGACGAGGCGCCCGCATCGAAGGCGGAACTGATTGTCATCGACGAATGCTCGATGGTCGATGAAGAACTCGGGCGCGATCTGAAATCGTTCGGCGTGCCGCTCCTGGTGCTGGGCGACCCGGCGCAATTGCCGCCGGTCGCCGGCGGCGGCTTCTTCACCGAAGCTTCCCCCGACGCCATGCTGACCGAAGTGCACCGGCAGGCGCAGAACGATCCGATCATCCGGCTGTCGATGGATGTCCGAGCCGGCAAGCAGCTCTCCCTCGGCGAGTTCGGGGAGACCCAGGTGATCCGGCGCGACACGCTCGATCCGCAGCGGGTGATCGAGGCCGACCAAGTGTTGGTCGGCCGCAACGCCACGCGCCGCGCCTACAACACCCGCATGCGGGAGCGGCGCGGGTTTGATGGTGCGTTGCCGGCCGCCGGCGACAAGCTCGTGTGCCTGCGCAACAACCGGCGCAAGGGCCTGTTCAATGGCGGCCTCTGGCAGGTGAAACAGGCGCCGGCGACGCGCCGCGAAATCCTCAAGATGCAGCTCGCGCCTGATGAATTCGCCAACGGCAAGACCGTGAAAGTCTCGGTCCGGCCGGAATGCTTCACCGGTGGCATCGAAGAGGTCGGGTGGCCGCAGCGCAAGAAATACGACGAGTTCGACTTCGGTTATGTGCTCACCGTGCACAAGGCGCAGGGCTCGCAATGGGACGATGTCGTGCTGTTCGATGAATCATTCGCGTTTCCCGACAGCCGCGACCGCTGGCTCTACACCGGGATCACCCGCGCCGCGAAGCGGCTGACGGTGGTGGTGTCGTAGCGCTATTACTTCTTCCCCTCAACCTCCCGCACCGGCGTTTCCGGCGTGACACCGCCTCGCCGGCGCGCAAAAGTCTCGCGGCCGGAAATCTCCCACTCGCCATTCACGGCGCGGCGCGCGAAGGTGTCCCAGTCGTCGGCCCAATCGCCGAGCGAATAGCCGTGCCACGGCGGCTGCGGCATGAGCGCGGGCAGGCCAAGTTCTTCCCAGATGCCGCGCGCGTTCTCCATGAATTCGCGCGCCGGCAGCGCGAGCGGCGGCGCCTTCTGCTTGAGCGTCGCGTCGATGAGCAGCGTCGAGTCGTCGTGGCGCGCGCCGGACTTCGGGCCATGGCCGGCGGTGCGATAGGGCACGACGTGGAGGTCGTCGATCGGGTTCGAGCGATAGGCGAGCGACCAGAAGATCGCGTCGGTGTTATGCGGGTCGATGTCCTCGCTCACGGCGATGCAGATCTTCCCGCAGTCGGCGAGCAGGGTCGCGGCGCCGTGCAGGCCGCGCCACACCTCGGTGCGCGGCGTGCCCTGCGCGAATTGCACGAACAGCACCTTGCGCAGATTGGTCAGCGGCTCGTGCATCACCACCTTGCGCACCCCCTTGATCGCCAGTCGGTCGCGCAGGTGCACCAGGAACATCGGCTCGTAGGCGACCTTCTTGACAACGCTCAATTCGCTCGGCGTGACCTCGCTGATAATGGAGACGTAGACCGCGGAACGCTTGCGCGTGATCGCCGTCACCTGCATCGACATGTTGAAATCTTCGAGCGCGATGTGGCCGTGGCTCTCGCCGAACGGGCCCTCCGGCTCGAGCAGTTCGGGATCGATCAGGCCCTCGATCACCAGCTCGGCGTCCGCCGGAACGTCGAGATCGACGCTCACGCATTTCGTCACCCGGATCGGCGCGCCGGCAAGCCCGCCCGCGACCGCCATCTCGTCGAGATCGATCGGCAGCTTCATCGGACCGGTGAACATCACCACCGGCGCTGCGCCGATCACGAACGCGCACGGCATGGGCGTCTTCAGCTTGTTGTGCTTGCGCCAATGCTGATAGCCGCCGGCGCCGCCGATGCGCGCGGCCATCCGCACGCCGAGCCGGTCGGTCGCCTTCAGCCCGGCGCGGTAAGTGCCCATGTTCTGGATGCCGGTCTCGGGATCGCGCGTGACCGCGAGCGTCGCCGTGAGATAGGGCGCGGCGTCAAATCCCGGCGTCGAGATCGGCACCGGCAACGCCGCAAGCCCTTTGCCGGGGCCGCGCAAGTCGTCGCCAGTGATGACCACTTCCTGGCATGGCGCCGAGGTCACGCGCACCGGTGCAATCGGTTGCGCGATCGCGCGCGTCCAGGCGGCCTCGATCTCCTCGACCGGCTTGCCCATCCCGATCGAATAGATGCGCGGCGAGGCCGCGAGCGCTCCCACCACGACCGGCATATCGTATTTGCGGCCGGCGCCATCGGTGACGTTCGTAAACAAGAATGCGCGCCGCTGATCCTCCGCGAGCCCTCCCTGGAACTGCCAGCGAACCAGCGGATGCAGCTCAGTGTCCTTGTTGATCGAACGTTCGACGCGCACCAGCAGGCCCTGCGCCTCGAGCGTCGCGAGGTGCTTCTGAAAATCGAGCGGCGGACCTTCGGCCACGCCGGCGCTGCGGTCTTCTGCGACTTTGTCGAGCATCAGGATATCCTTCCGAAATCGCCCGGAACCTACGACTTGTCGCAAGCCAATGGCAATGCTTTAGCTACACAGGGAGGAAGCAGCATGACCGATCCGATCCGAGGAAGCCGCGATGGGGCGGTCGCGACCATTACCATCGACCGCGCAGCCGAAGGCAACCTTCTCGATACCGACATGCTGCGCGCGTTGAATGCGGCGCTGCGGAACGCGGCGGCGACCGACGCCAAGGTGATCGTGCTGCGCTCGACCGGCGCGGATTTCTGCCGCGGCCGCGATCCCAAGGGCGGCCCCGCCAAACCAACCGCGCTCGCGTTGCGCGATTCGCTGCAGCCGATCCTCGACATTTACGATGCGATCGCGGGCGCGCCGCAGCCCGTGGTCTGCGCTGTACAAGGCATTGCCAACGGGTTCGGCTGTGCCATGGCGGGCGCCTGCGACATCACCATCGCCGCCGACGTGGCGCGTTTCCGCCTCTCCGAGATGGAGAAGGATCTTCCGCCGACGCTGGCGATCTCCGCGCTGATGCCGCGCGTGCCGCGCAAGGCGCTGACCTTCATGGTCTACGCGATGCCGTGGATCGACGCCGGGTCCGCGCTGCAACTCGGGATCGTCAGCCAGGTGGTCCCGCTCGCGGAGCTCGATCGCGCCGTGGACACGCTGCTTGAAGCGCTCACCGCGCGTTCGCCGGCGGCGTTGGTGGCGGTGAAGGATTACTTCCGCGCCGCGCCGCTGATGGAGCCGCGTGGAGCGGCCGCTTACGGCGGAACGCTGCTGTCGGCGGTGCTGTCCTCGGCGGGGCGGTGAGCCGTCATAAAAGGCCCAAAGCATTAGCGGCGGCTCAAGATAAGACTGTCAACGCGTGGAGAATTGATGGATGTCGGAACTGGAGCGGTGGAATGCGCGATATTCGAAGCCGGACTACCACTTCGGCACCGAACCGAACGCGTTCCTGAAAAGTCAGGCAAACCTCCTCAGGCCGCGCCTCGAGGCGCTTGCGGTTGCTGACGGCGAGGGCCGCAACGGCGTGTGGCTCGCCGGGCAGGGACTCGATGTCCACACGGTCGACCTTTCAGCAAACGGAATTGCGAAGGCCCGTGCCCTTGCTGCCGAGCGTGGCGTGCAGCTTCGTATCGAGCAGGCGGATATCACGAGCTGGGACTGGCCCGCTGCGGCCTATGATGTGGTGGCCGCCATCTTCATCCAATTCTCGCCGCCCGCAGAACGAGCGAGGATTTTCGCGGGGATCAAGAAAGCTCTCAAACCAGGAGGCCTCCTGCTGATGCAGGGCTATCGGCCAGAGCAAATTCAATACGGAACCGGGGGACCAAGCGAGGTGGAGAACCTGTATACCCGGGCGCTGCTCGAACAAAGCTTTGCCGATTTCGCCTCGCTCGATATCAGGGAACACGACAGCGTCCTGCACGAGGGCGAGCGACACGTCGGCATGTCCGCTGTGATTGATCTTGTTGGGCGAAAATGAAGTTGCCGACGTCCCTTAGATCAGCCTGCCGCCTCGCTCTTCGCATCCTGGATCGCCTGCCATACCGTGAACGGCGTCGCCGGCATCTTGATGTCGCGCACGCCATCCTCGCGCAGCGCATCGAGGATCGCGCTGACCATGACTGCCGGCGCCGCCGTGGTGCCGCCTTCACCGCCGGCCTTGATGCCGAGCGGATTGGTCGGCGAGAGCACCTCGGCGATCTCCGTCGTGAATGAGGGCAAGTTGTCCGATCGGGGCATGCCGTAATCCATCAGCGAGCCGCACAGCGGTTGGCCTGACGACGGCTCGGTGTAGCACTGCTCCCACATCGCCTGGCCCACCCCCTGAGCGATCGCGCCGTGGGTCTGGCCGTCGACGATCAGCGGGTTGATGCAGCGGCCAACATCGTCGATGCAGGTGTACCGCTTGATCTCGACTTCGCCGGACTGTGGATCAATTTCCACTTCGCAGATGGCGCAGCCGTTGGGAAATACCGGGTCGTGCATCTCGTTGTCGGTGACTACGGCGATGCCGTCCTTAAGGTTCTCGGGCAGCTTGCACTGCGCCGCCGCCTGAGCGAGCTCAAGGAAATCGAAGTTGCGGTTGGTGGCGTGCGAGGAAAACCGCCCGTCGTCGCTGTAGTCGACATTGTCGGGTGTGGTTTCCAGGACAATCGCGGCGACCTGTTTGCCCCGCTCGATCAGATCAGGCAGCGCCTTGGAGAACACCGTCGCGGCGTGGCGCATCGACCGGCCGCTGTGCGAGCCGCCGCCGACCTTCACCACGTCGGTGTCGCCCAGGATGATGCGCACCTTCTCTACCGGCACATGCATGAGATCCGAGACCACCTGGGCGAAGCTTGTCTCGTGCCCTTGCCCGCTCGGCTGCGTGCCGATCACGACATCGACGTGCCCCGCCGGGCGCACGGTGATGCGCGACTGCTCGTTGGGCGCGCCGATCGAGGACTCGACGTAGTTGGCGAGGCCGAGGCCGAGCCGCTTGCCGCGCTTTTTCGCGTCGCGCCTGCGCGCCATGAAACCGGGCCAGTCGGCGAGTTCCATGGCGCGGTCCATGTTCTCCTCGTAGCGGCCGCTGTCGTAGAGCATGCCGACGGCGTTGCGATACGGCATCGCGTCGGGCTTGATCAGGTTCTTGCGCCGCAGCTTGATGCGGTCGAAGCCGAGTTCTTCCGCCGCGCGGTCGATCAGCCGCTCGATCGCGTACGTTACTTCGGGTCGGCCCGAGCTTCGGTAGGCCTGGGTCGGCATCGTGTTGGTGTAGACCGCCATCGCTCGCAGCGTGGCGGCCGGAATGTTGTAGGAGCCGGGAATCAGGCCCGATCCTTTGCTCAGCGGTGAGAACGACACCGCACGGCAGCCGACGTTGCTGATATTGGTCGCGCGCATCGCGAGGAACTTGCCGTCCTTGCGCAGCGCCAGTTCGACCTTGGTCACGAGATCGCGGCCCTGATAATCGCTCAGGAACGCTTCCGAGCGCGTCGCCGTATATTTGACCGGACGGCGGAGCTTGCGCGCCGCCCACAGCACCAGGCCGAACTCGACGAACACGCGGTTGCGCGTGCCGAAGTTGCCGCCGACATCGTAGGACAATACGCGTAGGTCATCGGGGCCGAGGCCGAAAATCTTGGTCAACTCGCTCTTCTGGCGAACGGCGCCGCCGCTGCCGGCGTAGAGCGTCAGGCGGCCGGTCTTGGCGTCGCAATCGGCGACCGCGGCGCGCGGTTCGAGCGGGACACCGGTCACGCGACCGATATGCGTCTCCATCTTGATCACGTGGTCCGCGCCCGCGAATGCTTTGTCGGTGGCGTCGCGGTCGCCAAACCAGGTGTCGACCGGCGTGTTGTCCTTCACCTCGTCCCAGACCAGCGGCGCACTGGGCGCCATAGCGTCCTTCGCATGCAGCACGAACGGGAGGTCTTCATACTCGACTTCGACCGCCTCGGCCGCGTCGAGCGCCTGCGTCACCGTTTCCGCAACCACCATCGCGACCGCCTCGCCGACATGGCGCGCCTTGTCCGCGGGCAGCAGCATGTGCGGCCCGATGAACACCGCCGACCCGCCGGGGCCGTGCAGCTTCATGTCGTATTTGGTCTTGGGCAGCGGGTCATGCGGGATCGGCGCGAGATGATCGGCAAGACAATCGGCGCCCGTGAAGACGCCAAGCACGCCGGGCATTCCTTTTGCCCGAGTCGCATCGATTCCAACAATGCGCGCATGCGGGTAGGGTGAGCGCACCATCGCCGCGTAGGTCTGGCCGTCGAGCTTGAAGTCGTCGCTGAACCGGCCCTTGCCGGTGATGAGCCGCTCATCCTCCGCGCGCCGGATCGGCTTGCCGATGTAGCGGAATTCGGGCTTGTTCATGCGGGTCGATCCATTGCAAGGAAGCCGGGCGCGGCCAGAGCCGGTCTGCACATTCCTTTACTCAATCGAAACAAGCCAATGCAAATGACCGAGAGAGCCAGGCCTCCGTTTCGCGCAGATCAGGTCGGCAGCCTCGTCAGACCTGCGGCGCTGCTGTCGGCGCGACAGGCGTTCGACCGCGGCGAATTGCCGGCCGAGCGCTTGCGCGAAATCGAGGACGCGGAAATCCGCAAGGCCGTCGCGCTGCAGGAAGACGCAGGCTTCCAGGTCGTGACCGACGGTGAATTCCGGCGTGAGAGCTGGAACCGCGATTTTCTGCTCAAGTTCTCGAACGTGGTGCTGGGGCCGAGCCGCATTGCGCTCGGCTACACCACCGCAAAGGGCGAGGCGGCCGCGCGTGAGCCGACGGCGCTGGCGGTGACCGGCAAGATCGGGAGGCCGCGACCGATTTTCGTCGAACACTTCAAGTTCCTCAAATCCGTCACGCGCGTAACGCCCAAGCTTACGATCCCGTCGCCCACGATCCTGCATTTTCGCGGCGGGCGCGATGCGATCGACGCGCGGGCTTATCCCGATATCGAGGCGTTCTATGCCGACGTCGCGCGTGTCTACAACGAGGAGATCGCCGATCTCGCCGCCGCCGGCTGCCGCTACCTGCAGGTCGACGATGTCAACTTCGCCTATCTCTGCGACAGCCGCGTGTTCGACCAGGTGCGCACGCTCGGCGAAGACCCCGGCGCGCTCCTCCACCGCTACGCCAAGCTGATCAATGCGGCGATCGCGAAACGTCCCGCCGACATGACGGTGGCGTTGCACGTTTGCCGCGGTAATGCGCCGGCCGGCTGGACGGAGGGCGGCTACGAGCCGGTTGCCGACATCCTGTTCAACGAGATCAACGCTGATGGCTACTTCCTCGAATACGACAGCCCGCGGGCTGGCGGCTTCGAGCCGTTGCGGCTTCCTGCCGAAGGGCAAGACCGCGGTGCTGGGGCTCGTCTCCACCAAGACCACCGAGCTCGAGAGCAAGGACGCGCTCAAGCGGCGGATCGATGAGGCGGCGCGCCATGTGCCGCTCGATCAGCTCGCGATCTCGACCCAGTGCGGCTTTTCAAGCGGCATGAAGAGTGCCGGCGTGCGCGGCATGACGGAAGCGGCCGAGATCGCCAAGCTGCGGCTCGTGGTCGAGGTCGCGCGCGAGGTGTGGAATTGATTGCGGAGGGAAGGATGCTCTTGCGGAATTGTCATCGCGTGGCGCCGGCTCTTCTTCCTATGAGTCTCGCGTTATTGGTCTCGGCCTCACCCGCCGCTGCGGATGATTTCGCCTTCGGCCGCCGGCTGTTTCTGGAGAAGGCAGAGTGCTCGTTCTGCCATGGCTGGGCGGGGGATGGCGCCGGCCACCCGCAATCGCCGGGCGGAGCCGCGAACCTGCGCAAAAGCCAGCTCGGCCGCGATCAGCTCGTGACCGTGATCCAGTGCGGCATCCCGGGCACCGCGATGCCGCATTTCGACGATCTCGCCTACACCGATCGCCGCTGCTACGGCATGACCGAGGCCGAGCTTGGCGACCGCACGCCGACGCTGCCGCCGAGCGCGGCACTGCAAAAGCGCGAAATCGACGTGCTCGCGGATTACCTGCTTGCCCGCATTATCGGTCGTGGGCCGATCACCCGCGAGGAGTGCGTGGAAAATTTCGGGCCAAACGCGCGCTCCTGTAGCGAATACCCGCCGGCGCCTTGAGACCGGACGAGGCCATTGAGTCGCGCCCGCGGCGGCGGTAGCGTTTCCCCATGCAGGTCGAGGAATCCGCGGTTCAGGCGGGCCGTCTGGCGCGCTGGACGGGTGCGTTGCGCGCGACGCTGCGCCTCGCCGTCGACGTCGCGCTGCCGCATCTCTGTCCGTCTTGCCGCGAGCCGGTCGCCGATGGCGGGCTGTGCCCGGCTTGCTGGTCGAAGCTCTCCTTCATCGCGCCGCCCTATTGCGAGCGGCTCGGCATCCCGTTCCCCTACGACCCCGGCCCGGGCGTCCTCTCCATGGAAGCGATTGCCGATCCGCCGGCCTATCATCGCGCCCGGGCTGCGGTGCGCTACGACGACATCTCGCGCAAGCTCGTCCACGCGCTCAAATACAGCGACCGGCATGACCTTGCGCCGATCATGGGACGATGGATGGCGACCGCGGGTTGTGAGCTTCTGCGCGAAGCCGACGCGCTCGTCTCGGTGCCGTTGCATTGGCGCCGCCAATGGGCGCGGCGTTTCAACCAGTCCGCGCTGCTTGCGGAAGTGATCGCGAAGGCGGTCGGCGTACCGGTCGCCCACGCTGCGCTTCGCCGCGTCAAGCATACGCCGCAGCAGGTCGGCCTCTCGCAGTCCGAGCGGGCACTCAATGTGCAGGGAGCGTTCCGCGTGCTGGCGTCTAGCGGTGCCGAGGTGGACGGCCGCCGGTTGCTCCTCATCGACGATGTGCTCACCTCGGGGGCGACGGTCGACGCTTGCGCGCGGGCGCTGTTGCGCGCGCGAGCTGCACGGGTGGATGTGCTGGTGTTCGCGCGGGTTGTCGCACCGGTGCGCACTCCCATATAAAGTAAAGCAAGGAGTGCAAAGGGCTCGGCTGATTCACCATGACGTCCATCGAAATCTACACCACCCGCGCCTGCGGCTATTGTCATGCCGCCAAGGTGCTGCTTGAACGCAAGGGCGTTGTCTTCACCGAGATCGACGTCACCGGCGATTCGGAGGCACGGAACCAGATGATCGAACGCGCGCGCGGCCGCATGACGGTTCCGCAGATCTTCATCGACGCAACTCATGTCGGCGGCTGCGATGAGCTTTACGCCTTGGACCGTACCGGCAAGCTCGATCCGCTGCTGTCGGCCGGCGAAGGGCAGGCGGCATGACCGGCTCCGCGGGCTTCACGGTGGGTTTGGTACAACTGCGCTCGGGGCTCACCCCCGAGCCCAACCTCGACGCGGCGGTCAAGCTGATCGGGGAGGCCAAGTCCGGCGGCGCCGACTATGTCCAGACGCCGGAAATGACCAATATTCTCGCGCTCCAGCGCGAGAAGCTGCTCGCGGCGATCGTTCCGGAGGAGAATGATACTTCGCTCGCTACCTTCCGCGACCTCGCGCGCAAGCTCGGGATCTACCTTCACGTGGGCTCGCTGGCGATCAAGGTTTCTCCGGAACGGGCGGCGAACCGCTCGTTCCTGATCGACCGCGAGGGCGAGATCATTGCCCGCTATGACAAGATCCACATGTTCGACGTCGACCTCGCCGGCGGGGAGAGCTATCGCGAATCCCGCAATTACCGGCCGGGCGAGATCGCCGTGGTCGCCGATCTGCCCTGGGGCCGGCTTGGCCTGACGATCTGCTATGACCTGCGCTTCCCGGCGCTCTACCGCGCGCTGGCCGAGGCGGGCAGCTCGTTCCTCGCCATTCCGGCGGCCTTTACGAAGCAGACTGGCGAGGCGCATTGGCACGTACTTGTTCGCGCCCGCGCGATCGAGAACGGCTGCTTCGTATTTGCTTCCGCGCAGGGCGGGCGGCACGAGAACGGCCGCGATACGTTCGGTCACGCGCTCGTTGTCGATCCCTGGGGCCGCGTTCTGGCCGAGGGCGGGACCGAGCCGGGCGTGGTGCTGGCGAAGATCGATCCCGCGGAAGTCGCCACCGCGCGCGGCCGGGTGCCGTCGTTGCAGCATGGCCGCCGCTTCGAGCTCGTCGCGCCGGCGGCGAAGCCGACGACGCTGCATGCGGTCGGAGGCGATCGATGATCCGTTATGCGCTTGCCTGCGCGAAGGGTCATTTCTTCGAAAGCTGGTTCCAGAACTCCGCGGCCTATGACAAGCAGGTCAAGCGGGGCCTGGTGACCTGTCCGATCTGCGGCGATCCTAAAGTCGAGAAGGCGATCATGAGCCCACAAGTCTCCGGCGCGAAGAAGCGCGGGGACGCGGTGGTTGTGCCGACGCCGGCGGCCAACGCGCCGGCCGTGCTGTCGGAGGAGGCCAAGTCCCCGGTCGCAATGATCTCGCCGCAGGAGCAGGAGTTCCGCAGCAAGCTCAAGGCGGTGCGCGAGCATCTGACCAAGAATTCCGATTACGTCGGCCAGAAATTTCCCGAAGAAGCCCGCAAGATGCATTACGGCGAGATCGACCACCGCTCGATCTACGGCGAAGCCTCGCCCGATGATGCCAAGAAGCTGCACGACGAAGGGATCGAATTCCATCCCCTGCCAGTGCTGCCGGACGACTGGAATTGAGCCGGCGTCATGTCTGCACGATCTCTCCAAGCCGCTTTCCCATGCTGACGCGCTCCTCGATCGCGTATCCCAGACGGGTGTAGAAGGCGACAACGGCCGCATTCGATGACCGAACCTGAAGGTTGATCTTGACGCAACCGCGCTCGCGGAGCCGGTTCTCGGCCGCCTCGACGAGCGCGGTAGCGATGCCGCGGCGGCGATGTAGCTCCCAAGGTGGATCGTCAGGGAAGGCTTTCTGCCATAAAGCCTTCACGCCTTCAAAATAGCTATCCGCATAGGTCTCGATTTGCACCGGCCTACTCCTGCGTCGCTGACCTGATCGGCGTCGGGTCTTCTCTAATGCCCGAATACCAATAGCCCGACCCCGGCGATGATCAGCACAATTCCGAGCGCTTCCCGTGCCGTGGTCGGCTGCTTGAACGCGAAGCGCGAGATCGCCTGCGCGAACAGGACCTCGACCAGCGCCAGCGTCCGCACGCTCGCGGCGCTCGCCAGCGCGAACGCCAGAAACCAGAACTGCGAAGCGACCGCGCCCAGGAAGCCGGCCAACATGGACGGCCGCCAGTGCTGCAAGATCGCACGCGTCATGCCCGGCTTGCTCATCGCCAGATAGACCGACAACAGGGCTACCTGGACGCCGAGGCCGATCACCATCGTGAACGTCGCCGCCATGAGATAGTTCGGCAGGCCGAGGCTCAAGATCGCGCCGCGGAAACCGACCGCCGAGAGTGCGAACATCGCGCCGGCGGCAAGGCCCAGCAGCGTCGCCTTGAGGCCGAGCGAGGTGCCGGGCTTGAGCGCCATCACCACGACGCCGGTGGTGGCGATCAGGATTGCCGCCGCCATCCCCGGCGTCACCACGTCGCCGAGGAATACGAGGCCGAACAGCGCGGCCTGCACCGGCTCGGTCTTAATGTAGGCGTAGACCACGACGAACGAGCGATCGTTCATCGCGGCCAGCATCAGCGCGGTCGCAGCGATCTGCGCGAGCGAGCCGTCGAGCACCCAGGGCCAGAAGATCGCCGGCGGGTGCGGCAATGGCGCGCCGGTGGCGATGATCACGCCGGCGAGAAAGACGAGCGCGAACGGCAGGCCGAACAGGAAGCGCACATGGGTGGCGCCGACGGTACCGAGCGTTGTGGTCAGCTCGCGTTGCGTGGCATTGCGCACGGTCTGGCTCGCCGCCGCGATGACGGTGAACAGCGCCCAGAGCCAGGAGGTATCGGTCATGATCGAGTCTGAACTCAGCGTCATGCCCGGGCTTGTACTGGCTTGTCCCGGGCATCCATGCGGCGGTTTGTCGATGCTGAAACGCTGTTTGGATTGCCGGGTCAAGCTCGGCAATGACGAAAACGATTGTTCTTGTGTCAGCCCGCCTTCTGCGCCGTGAGCATGTAGTTCACGTCCATGTCGGACGAAATCTGCCAGCGGTCGGCGAGAAGGTTGTAGATCACGCCGGTCTCGTCGCTCACCGCTAGGCCCTGACGCGCGAGCGCGGCCTCCAGTTCATTAGGGGTGACGAACTTGTCCCACTGGTGGGTGCCGCGCGGGAGCCAACGCAGCACGTATTCGGCACCCACGATCGCGAGCGCGAAGCTCTTGAGAGTGCGATTGATCGTGGCGGCGATCATCAGTCCACCCGGCTTCACCATCTCGGCGCAGCGCTTCACGAATAACGCCACGTCCGCGACATGCTCGACCACCTCCATGGCGAGCACCACGTCGAAGCGCTCGCCGGCATCCGCCAGGGCTTCTGCGGTGGTCTCGCGGTAGTCGATCGTGAGCCCGGCCTCGGTGGCATGAAGCTTGGCCGCGGCGATATTGGCGGCCGCGGGATCGGCCCCGACCACCTCCGCGCCAAGCCGCGCCAAGGGTTCACACAGAATGCCTCCGCCGCAGCCGATGTCGAGAATCCGAAGCCCCGCAAGGCTGTCGAGCCGCTTCGGATCGCGCTCGAACTGGCGGCAGGCGGCGTCCTTGATGTAGCCGAGCCGCACCGGATTGAACTTGTGCAGCACCCCCATCTTGCCGCCGAAATCCCACCATTCGGCAGCGAGCGCCGAGAAGCGCGCCACCTCGTCGGCATCGACGGTCGAGCCGGCAGCCTTCGCCATCATCCGCCCTTCTCCTCGCTGGTTGCGGCCCTGCAACCCCGTCGGTATGTATACCCGCCTTTTGGGGCGGGGGCTTGCGGCAAAAAGCTGAAGCTCGGCGCGCCCGTGCCGGAGATTGCATCGCCTCGCCATGGCCCGCCTCGTCATGAAATTCGGCGGAACTTCGGTCGCCGATATCGACCGCATCCGCAACGTGGCGCATCACGTCAAGCGCGAGGTCGACGCCGGTCACGAGGTGGCTGTGGTCGTCTCCGCGATGGCCGGCGCCACCAATCGGCTTGTCGGCTGGTGCCGCGAGGCGGCGCCGCTGCACGATGCCCGCGAATACGACGCCGTGGTGGCCTCCGGTGAGCAGGTGACCGCCGGCCTGCTCGCGATCACGCTCGAATCGATCGGGGTGAACGCGCGCTCGTGGCTGGGCTGGCAGCTTCCGATCCTGACCTCCGACGCCCACGGTTCCGCCCGCATCCTCGACGTCAACGGCGGCGAGCTGATCAGGCGTTTCACGGAGCGCGGCGAGGTTGCCGTGATCGCCGGCTTCCAGGGCATGCACAAGGAGACCGGACGCATCACCACGCTCGGCCGCGGCGGCTCCGACACCTCGGCGGTCGCGATCGCCGCCGCGATCGCGGCGACCCGCTGCGACATCTATACCGACGTGGACGGGGTCTACACCACCGATCCGCGGGTGGTGCCGAGGGCGAAGCGGCTCGAGAAGATCGCTTACGAGGAGATGCTCGAGCTCGCGTCGCTCGGGGCCAAGGTGATGCAGGTGCGTTCGGTCGAACTTGGCATGGTGCACAGCGTGCGTATCTTCGTGCGGTCGAGCTTTCAGAAACCGGAGGAGATCGATCCGCATGCGGAGCCGCCGGGAACGCTGATTTGCGGCGAGGAGGAAATCGTGGAGCAGCAGGTCGTCACTGGCATCGCCTTCTCCAAGGACGAGGCGCAGATTTCGCTCCGGCGCGTCGAGGACAAGCCCGGCGTCGCCGCCGCGATCTTCGGGCCGCTGGCGGAATCGAACATCAACGTCGACATGATCGTGCAGAACGTCTCCGCCGACGGCGCCACGACGGATGTCACTTTTACGGTGCCAGCGGCCGACTATGAGCGTGCCAACGTTGTCCTGACCAAGTCGAAGGCGATGATCGGCTACGAGCGTCTTGACGGCGCCACCGACGTGGCCAAGGTCTCGGTCATCGGGGTCGGCATGCGCAGTCACGCCGGCGTCGCCGCCAAGGCGTTCCGTGCGCTTGCGGAGCGCAAGATCAACATCCGCGCGATCACAACCTCGGAGATCAAGTTCTCACTGCTGATCGATGCGAACTACACCGAACTGGCGGTGCGCACGCTGCATTCGTTGTACGAGTTGGATAAATAACCCGTCCGACGCGCGCTGGCGGCATGTAAATCGGGCCAAGCGCGTTTTCGCGGCATTGAACGATACCCATATTCCACAGGCGCGAATTCACCGACCGGCGGAGGAACGCTAGAGTCGCGTGAGTCGGCGGAGGCCTGGAACCATGCGCCAATACCAAGACCTGATGGAGCGGATTCTCGCTGACGGCGTCGAGAAGCACGACCGTACCGGCACCGGGACGCTGTCCGTGTTCGGCCATCAGATGCGGTTCGATCTCGCCGAGGGTTTTCCGCTGCTCACGACCAAGAAACTGCATCTCAAGTCGATCATCTACGAACTGCTCTGGTTCCTCGCCGGCGATACCAACATCAAATATCTCAACGATCACGGCGTTCGGATCTGGAACCAGTGGGCCGACGCGAACGGCGACCTCGGTCCGGTCTACGGCTCGCAGTGGCGCTCGTGGCCCGCGCCGGACGGCTCGGCCGTCGACCAGATCGCCAATGTCGTGGAGCAGATACGACGCAATCCCGATTCGCGCCGGCTCATCGTCACCGCCTGGAATCCGGCCGAGGTCGACAAGATGGCGCTGCCGCCGTGCCATTGCCTGTTCCAGTTCTACGTCGCGAACGGGAAGCTCTCCTGCCAGCTTTACCAGCGCTCGGCGGATGTCTTCCTAGGCGTTCCGTTCAACATCGCGTCCTATGCGCTGCTCCTGCTGATGGTGGCGCAGGTGACCGGGCTCACGCCGGGCGAGTTCGTCCATTCCTTCGGCGACGCCCACCTCTATCTCAATCACATCGAAAAGGCTCGCTTGCAGCTCTCGCGTGCACCGCGGGCGCTGCCGCGGATGCGGCTCAACCCCGCGGTCGCCGATCTCAACGCGTTCCGCTACGAGGATTTCGCCTTGGAAGGCTACGACCCTCATCCCCACATCGCCGCCGAGGTGGCGGTGTGAGTCATCCAAAGCTTGTACTCATCGCCGCCGTCGCCGAGAACGGCGTGATCGGGCGCGACAATGACATGCCGTGGCGGCTGCCGGCTGATCTCAAGCACTTCCGGGCGCGCACGATGGGTAAGCCGGTGGTGATGGGGCGTAAGACCTATCGCGTCGATCGGCAGGCCGCTGGCGGGCCGCACCACCATCGTCGCTTCGCGTGATCCGGCCTTCGCCGCGCCGCGCATCCTCGTCGCGCCGAGCCTCGAGCAGGCGCTTGCGGTTGCCCGCGGCGAGGCGCTGCGGCGCGGCGTCGGTGAAATCATGCTCGCGGGCGGCGGCGACATCTACGCACAGGCCATGCCTCTGGCGGATCGGTTGGAGATTACCCATGTCCAGGTCCCTGCCGACGGGGACGCGCGGTTTCCTCCGATCGAGCGGGCGCTTTGGCGCGAGGTTTCGCGGCAGGAATCGGCGGCCAGAGACGGAGAACCCGTATTTGCCTGGGTGACCTACGAGCGCATACACGCTGATCACGCATGCCGGAATCATTAATGGCGTCCATTTCGGCGACTTTTACTGCGTCGCCGCACGACAGGAACCTGCGTTGTCACAGGGTGACACCTCCCCTATAACCCACAGCCAAACCCACATCGGCTGCCGCCCATTGTCCCTTGGCCGGGCGCGCCGCGGGCGAGTCGAGTAAGGAGAGATATCAATGCCTTGGAACAATCAGGGCGGCGGTCCCTGGGGCTCGGGGGGAAAAGGCCCCTGGGGCTCGGGTCCGCAACAATCAGGCCCGACTCCGCCCGACCTGGAAGAATTACTGCGCCGCAGCCAGGACCGGCTGCGCAATGTCCTGCCGGGCAATCTGGGCGGCAAAGGCATCGGCCTGATCGTCCTTGCCGCGATCTTCATCTGGGGCCTGTCCGGCTTCTTCCGCGTCGACCCCGACGAACTCGGTGTGGTCTTGCGCTTCGGCAAATACGTGCGCGACGCCAAGCCCGGCCTCAATTACCACATTCCTTATCCGGTCGAGTCGGTGCTTACGCCCAAGGTCACGCGCGTCAACCGGATCGACATCGGCATGCGCAGCGTCGACGATCTGCGTCGCGGCGGGACCACGATCCGCGACGTGCCCGAGGAGAGTCTGATGCTCTCGGGCGACGAGAACATCGTTGACGTCGATTTCTCGGTGTTCTGGCTCATCAAGTCGGCCGGCGCGGGCGATTACCTCTTCAATATCCAGCAGCCCGAGGGCACCGTGAAAGCAGTCGCGGAAAGCGCCATGCGCGAGGTGATCGGCCGCTCGGAAATCCAGCCGATCCTGACCGGGGCGCGGCAAAACATCGAGGTCGGGGTGCAGGACCTCATGCAGAAGACGCTCGACCATTACGGCGCCGGCATTCAGATCACGCAGGTGCAGCTCCAGAAAGTCGATCCGCCGGCGCAGGTGATCGATTCGTTCCGCGATGTGCAGGCTGCGCGCTCCGACGCCGAGCGCGCCCAGAACGAGGCGCAGACCTACGCCAACCGCGTGGTCCCTGAAGCCCGCGGCCGGGTGGCGCAGATCCTGCAGGCGGCGGAGGCCTACAAGTCGCAGACCGTTGCCGAGGCGACCGGCCAGACCGCGCGCTTCCTCAAGGTCTACGAAGAATACAAGAAGGCGCCCGATGTCACGCGCAAGCGCATGTATCTTGAGACCATGGAGCGACTGTTCGGCGGCACCGAGAAGGTCATCCTCGATACCGGCCCGGGCCAAGGCGGCGGCGTCGTTCCTTATCTGCCGCTCAGCGAGTTGACGCGACCGCCGCAGACGCCGCGGCCGCCTGCGCCCGCCGCTCAGCCGGGAGCAACGCGATGAGATTGAACCTCGTCGGCGGAATCCTCGCGGCCATCGTGCTGGTCGCCTTGATTGCCGGTTACAGCACGCTGTTCACGGTCTATCAGACCAGGCAGGCGCTGGTGGTGCGGCTCGGCCAGCCGCTGCGCGTGATCACAGCGCCTGGGCTTCACGCCAAATTGCCGTTCCTCGATAGTGTGATCTCGATCGACAATCGCATCCTCGACCTGGAAAACCCGGCGCAAGAGGTCATCGCCTCCGATCAGAAGCGGCTGGTGGTGGATGCCTTTGCCCGCTACCGCATCCAGGATGCACTCAAGTTCTACCAGACCATCGGCTCGGTCGAAGGCGCCAATTCGCGGCTCTCGACGTTGCTCAACTCAGCGCTGCGCCGCGTGCTCGGCGAGGCGACCTTGACCCAGGTCGTGCGCGATCAGCGCGAGCAGCTCATGGGACGGGTGCGTGAGCAGCTTGAGAACGAAGCCCAAAGCTTTGGTATTGCGGTGATCGACGTTCGTATCCGCCGCGCCGATCTGCCGGAGCAGAACAGCCAGGCGGTGTATCAGCGCATGCAGACCGAGCGTCAGCGCGAGGCGGCTGAATTCCGCGCCCAGGGCAGCCAGCGCTCCCAGGAGATCCGCGCCAAGGCGGACCGCGACGTCACCGTGCTCGTCGCAGACGCGACCTCGATGGGGGAACAGACTCGCGGCGATGGCGATGCCGAACGCAATCGTATTTTCGCCGAAGCGTTCGGCCGCGATCAGGATTTCTTCTCGTTCTATCGCTCGATGCAGGCCTATGAGGCGGGGCTGCGCCACAATGATACCCGGATGGTGCTCAAGCCCGATTCGGAATTCTTCCGCTACTTCGTCGATCCCTCCGGCAAGCAAAAAGAGGGTGCACAGAAATAGCGGGCGCGCGCGGAAGCCCTGCGTTCGGAAAGACCCATGTCCGAGCTCGTTGTGGCCATCGGCCTGGTCTTTGCCATCGAAGGGCTGGTCTTCGCCGCCTTTCCCCAGGCGGCGAAGCGGCTGGTCGCGAGCGCACTTGAAACCCCGGATGGATCGCTGCGCGTGGCCGGCATCGTCTCGGCCGTTCTGGGCGTCATCTTGATCTGGCTGGTGCGCGGCTAGGCGGCGATTCGCAGCCAAAAGATCCGTCTTATTTTACCGAAATGTTAGCCGGTGGAACCGGCGTGCACAGCGAAAAAGTCCCGATTCCGCCCCAATCCAAAGCCTATGTTTCAGCAACTCACGGCCGCTCTTGCGTCCATTTCCGGACGGGAGCAGAGTTGTGCGTCAAACTTTCGCAGGAGCTCAGACGTCCATGCTCGGCATCTTCGTCCGATTGACCAGTCAGGCCCGCCGGCCAGCGCTTGCTGCTGTCGCCTCCGCGGCGCTGCTGCTGCCCGCGCTCACGACTCCTTCGGTTGCGCGCGGACCGGAAAATATCGCGGATGTCGCCGAACAGGTGATCGACGCGGTCGTCAATATCTCGACATCGCAGAACGTCGCGACCCGCACTACACCGCCGCCGAACCTCCCCAACGATCCGCAACTCGACGAGTTGTTCCGCGACTTCTTCAATCGCCGCGGCCAGGGCGGTGACAACAATCGCCAGGGCGGCAACCAGCCGCGCCGGGTCAACTCGCTGGGCTCCGGGTTCATCATCGACCCCTCGGGCATCGTCGTCACCAACAATCACGTGATCGCCGATGCCGACGAGATCACCGTCATCCTCAATGACGGCACCCGCCTCAAGGCCGACCTGATCGGCAGGGACACCAAGGTCGATCTTGCGCTGCTGCGCGTGAAGCCCGAGAAGCCGCTCAAGTCAGTGAAGTTCGGCGACTCCGATAAGCTGCGTCTCGGCGAATGGGTGATCGCCATCGGCAATCCGTTCAGCCTCGGCGGCACCGTCACGGCCGGCATCGTGTCGGCCCGTAACCGCGACATCAATTCGGGGCCGTACGACAACTATATCCAGACCGATGCCTCGATTAATCGCGGCAATTCGGGCGGCCCGCTGTTCAATCTCAATGGCGAAGTGATCGGCATCAACACCGCGATCATCTCCCCGTCGGGCGGCTCGATCGGCATCGGCTTCTCGGTGCCGGCGAAGACGGCGGTGGCGGTGATCGATCAGCTGAAGCAGTTCGGCGAAACTCGTCGCGGCTGGCTCGGCGTGCGCATTCAGCAGGTGACCGACGAGATCGCAGAGAGCCTCAGCATTCACCCGGCCCACGGTGCGCTTGTCGCCGGTATCGACGAGAAGGGGCCGGCGAAGCCGGCCGGCATCGAGCCCGGCGATGTGATCGTGAAGTTTGACGGCGCCGACATCAAGGAAATGCGCGATCTGCCGCGGATCGTCGCCGACACGCCGGTGGACAAGGAAGTGCCGGTGGTGATCATCCGCAAGGGCAAGGAAGAGACCAAGACGGTCAAGCTTGGCCGGCTCGAGGATGGCGAGAAGGCGCAGGCGGTGGCGGCCAAGCCCGACGCGGCCGCTGCACCCGATGTCGTGAAGAAGACGCTTGGCATCGACCTTGCCGCGCTGTCCGACGATCTTCGCAAGAAGTACAAGATCAAGGACTCGGTGAAGGGCATCGTGATCGTCGGTGTCGACGCCGGGACCTCAGCGGCCGACAAGCGGTTGAGTCCGGGCGACGTGATCGTCGAGATTGCCCAGGAAGCGGTCGCGACCGCTGACGAATTCCAGGCCAAGGTCGACAAGCTGAAGAAGGACGGCCGCAAGTCGGCGCTCCTGCTGGTGGCCGGGGCCGATGGCGAACTCCGCTTCGTGGCGCTCGGGCTGCAATAGAGGCTTGCCGCGCCGCGACGATGGTTGAATGTGGCGCCCATTGCGGCGCCACATTTGCTTTGCACGCCGGCAGGCTTCAGAGGTTCGCCGTCCGCGGACGCGTAACACTTCGGGCCGAAGATGTTCGCTGTTGACGTGCCAGCGGGGGCCCCTGGCGCGCGTCAGTCTCCGACCGGTCGCGCGTCAACGAGGCCGCGTCGCGTGGTCAAAAGTTGGCGGTGGCCGTCAGACGAATTGTCCGCGGCTGGCCTGGTGAGATGTTGTTGTTGCCATCCGCCGATGCCCAGTAACCCCTGTTGAAGATGTTCTCGATATTGATCTGCGCCTTCCAGGTCGCATTGATCTTCGCGAATACTGCGGCGTCGAAGCGGACGTAGCCTGGCAATCTCACAGTGTCGTCGGACGACGCGAAGGAGTCGGAGAAGTATATGACTCCGACGGAGGCAGCCCACATCGGGGTGATCTGATACTTGTTCCACCACGAGAACTGATGAAACGGAACGAGCTGTATGCGATTGCCTGCGACAATGGTCGCCGACGTGTCGCTTGTCACCCGAGCGTCGGTGTAGGCGTAGCCAAACTTGGATTGCCAATCATCCGTCACATAGCCGTTGAGGTCAGTCTCGAAGCCACGGATTCGGTTAGTGCCCGACAGGATGAAAAATCCGGGATTGTTCGGGTCGGCCAAGGGAACATTCGTCCGGTCGAGATTATACACGGCGGCGGTATAGAGCAGCCGCGGCAGAATGTTCCATTTGACGCCAGCTTCCTCGTTCTCGAATTTTTGCGGCGCGAGAATCACAGTGCCGTTATTCAACGCGCTGAACTGGTCGCCGGAGGCGGGCAGATAGGAGACGCTGTAGGTGCTGTAGATAGACAGGTTTTCAATCGGCTTCACGATCACTGCGGCTTGCGGCGATATAAAGGTATCCACCCGGGAGCGATTTATGCCGGCATTCATGTCCAGTGCCGACTCGTCGAAACGATCGAAGCGTGCCCCTGCAATCAATTGCAGGTAGCGCGTGATCTCGATCGTATCCCGAGCGTAGGCTGACTGTGTGTTGAGGTTGTAATCGCTGTTGGAGTCAGGTGTGGTGACGCCGTCGGTATTAGTTCCCGTTGAGTGATGGACGAAGTTGACCCCCCCGAAATAGGTCGGATTGAACGGATCGGCCACTATCGTGTTGGTTCCGTTCGAAAAGATTCCAGTGTTGCGGACATCAATCCCCGCCTGCCGGTCAAATTCCGTTCCGAATCCGATCGTGTGAAACACCGGCCCGGTAAAGGCCTTGTAGACGAAGTCGGTTTGATTAATGAGATTGTCGCGGTTGGTTGTATGGTTATAGGCCGCGCGATTGAACGCGGTCTGTGCGGGGTTTACGGCTCCTGACAACGGACCGTTACCAGGATAAACGTTCTGGTAAAACTTTTCGTAATCGGCAAAGAGGGTGGAATTCTTCGCCGTCAATCCATTTTGGAAATCGTGTTCGACGAAGGCCATCACGGTCTGCACGTTGGCTAGCGCAATATTCAAGCTCGGACTGCCGAAGAACGCCGTCAGGTCGCCATTTGGAGCGAACGGAGCCGCCGGATTGAAACGAGTCGATGACGGCGCGACGGCGCTCAAGGCCTGGGAGGGATTGCCGCGATCGGCCGTGCGGTCGTCGTGGAAATATTCATAGCTGAGCTTGACCTTGGTATTGTCCTCTGGCGTGAACGTTACCGTGGGATTGATGCCGTAGCGCTCGAGGTGACCAAAATCCCGAAACGTATCGCTTCCTTCGTACATCAGGTTCAGCCGCGCGGCGACGTTTTCGTTGATAGCCTGACCGACATCAAGCGTCGCGCGGCGGTCCCAGTAAGACCCGGTTTGCACCGTCCCCTCGTAAATCCGCTGACCGTCCGCTTCCTTGAGGGTGCGGTTTACGAGACCGCCGCCCACACCACGACCGAAGGTCAGCGCGCTCGGTCCCTTCAGGACTTCGAGGCTTTGCGTGTTGTAGAGATCGCGGAATATCTGAGCATCATCGCGGAAGCCGTTGACGAAAAAGTTCGCGCTTAAATCCACGCCGCGGATGATGAGTTCGTCGCGGTTGCCTTCGCCCTGATGCACGGCGACACCCGGAACATAGCGCGTTGCGTCGGTGACGCTCTGGAACCTCTGATCGTTGATGAAGCTTCGGGTCAGAACGTTGACCGACTGCGGAATGTTGATCAGCGGCGTGTTCGTCTTCGTCGCGACCGACGTACTGTTGCTGTAGACGCCGACCGTTCCGGTGCGCGCATCTTGAGTATTGGTCGGCGTGGCAGTGACGGCTGGCGCTGGTGGGGGCGCAGGCGCCCGCTCCGGCCCGGCCTGGCGCCGGGCGGTGCGGCGCGGTCGCTGCGATTGCACGGTCACGGTCGGCAGGCTGACGTTTGGCTTGGCTTCGGTCGCAGGTTCCGAAACCTGCTCCGGTGTCGATGGTGGGCTCGCCGATTGCGCGGCCAGTTCCGCCACCCCGCTGACGCAAAGTGCGGCTGCCACACCGACAAATCCGACCTTCGACCTTGTGGACCGATATCCCCTTGAGACGATCCCGTCTGACATAACACTCCCCCATAACTTTGAATGCTTCAGTTTAGAAACATTCAATACTATGTCACCGATGTATTATTTGATACATGGATGGAGTATACTGAGCAACAATAAATATGCAGACCAGATGCGCTTTACTTTATAACAATTCAAAACTAGGAAACTACATGAAATGTATTGATATTTTAGGTTTTAATCTGTATTCACGCCAAGTCTTTCAGTTTTGCTTCTCCGATTGAGGTCTTGCCGCATGTCGATCTCCCGCTTAGCGCGCCTGCGTACTCTGCTGTGGACGGTGCATCGCTGGATCGGAATCGGGCTTGGATTGCTGCTGGTGCCGATCGCGGCATCAGGGGCGCTGCTACTGTTCAAGGATACGCTCGACGCGCAACTCCATCCGGCCCGTTACGCCGTCAGCGGTGTGGAGGTCGCACAGCCGGTCAGCGGCTATCTCGCCGCTGCACAGCTTGCACTGGCGCCGGGGGCGCGACCGCTGGCGGTCCGTTTCCCGGAGCACGTTGGAGCGCCGGTGACCGTGCTGGCGCGGACGCCGGCGCCGGCCGAAGGTGGACCGGCGCGGCTGCTGACGGTCTATCTCGATCCGCCGACCGCGCAGGCGCTTGATGTAGTCGACTTCCGATCGTCGCTGTTTGGGCTGTTGCACCAATTCCACGAGAATCTGACGATCCCGGAATATTCCGGCCGCCAGATCGGCGGTTGGGTCGCCGTCGGCATGCTGACGCTTTCGCTTACTGGCATCTGGCTGTGGTGGCCGCGCAATGCCGCGCTGTTCTCCGGGCTGCGCTGGCGCCGCACGCCGGCGACCACCACGAACCTGCATCACCTTTTCGGCTTCTGGATTTCGCTGCCGCTGGCGGCGGTCTCGGCGACTGGAATTTATCTGGCATTTCCGCAGACCGCGCGGTCGGTCATGACCGCGGTCGCGCCGATGAATCCGCCGACGCGCGGTCAGCTCGGTGCGCAGCCGGCGCGCGAAGCGAAGCTCACACCGGATGCAGCGCTGGCGGCCGTCCTCGCAGCTCAGCCGGGAACCCAGCCAGCCGCCATCTTCCTGCCTACCGTGAGCACCGCTACCGGGGAACGGGGCGGTGCCGCGCGGCGCAACCAGGCGCAACGGGGCGAAGACACGGCTGCGACGACCAGCGCAAATGCGGTGTGGCGTGTGCAACTGCGCGAGCAGAGCGGTGAACGCATCACGGTTACGGTCGATGACCGCAGCGGCGCGGTCCACCCGCTACCCGATCAGCTTGCCGGCGATCGCGCGGCGCAATGGATCCGCTGGATACACGAAGGTGGCGAACTCGGACCGGTGTGGCGCACCGTGGTGTTGCTGACCGGCATATTCCCGACGATCTTCGCGATGACCGGCCTGCTGATGTGGTTGCGCGGCCGCCGCCAGCGCCGCGCTATGGCCCGATTGGGAGGTCAAGCAAGTGTGCAAGCAACTCTGCAAGCCGCCGAGTAGCCTTCCGCAGCCGGAGGCAAACCTAGTAGGTCAATCAAGTTGAATTGTCATACCGAGGCGAGTATCCAAGGGCCATCATGAACAAGCAATCGCGTTTGATACGGCGGGCTGGACGGCTGTTCGGCATTTTTCTGGCCACTCTGCCGGTGATGCTTTGGCTGACGGCGGCGGTACCGGCCCAGGAACCGGCGTCCCCCGCGGCCTCGGTTCCCACGACGGCGGCTCCCGCGGTGTCGGCGCCGGGGGCTCCCGATTCTGCAATCGCGGCGCCCAGCGCTCCCACGCCGGGGAATTTAGTTCCCGCAGAATCGCCCCCCACAATTGCGGGGCCTGTGGTCGGACCTGAGGCGCTGCCACGGAATCTTTCGCCCTGGGGCATGTTCCTGTCCGCCGATATCTTCGTGCAGGCGGTGATGATCGGGCTGGCCTTCGCGTCGGTCGTGACTTGGACGGTCTGGCTGGCCAAGACGTTTGAACTGATGGCGGCGAAGCGGCGGCTGCGCCAATCGCTGGAAACACTCACGCGCGTCCGCTCGCTCGCTCAGGCTGCGGAGCGCATCGGCAATACCAGAGGCGTGGCCGGCAAGTTCATCGAAGCGGCGCTCGCCGAAATGCAGATGTCGGCGGACGCGATGGACCGGGACGGCGTGAAGGAGCGCGTCGCATCGCGCCTCGAGCGGATCGAAGCGGCGACGGCACGACGCATCACCCGCGGCACCGGAGTGCTCGCCACCATCGGCGCCACGGCCCCCTTTGTCGGGTTGTTCGGCACGGTCTGGGGGATCATGAACAGTTTCATCGGGATCTCGAAATCGCAGACCACGAACCTCGCCGTGGTGGCGCCCGGCATCGCGGAAGCCCTGCTGGCGACCGCGCTTGGCCTTGCGGCGGCCATTCCCGCGGTCGTGATCTACAATCTGTTCTCGCGTTCGATCGCCGCCTACCGCCTGCTGCTGGGCGATACATCGGCAGCCGTGCTAAGATTGGTCAGTCGCGACCTCGATCGATTAAGCGCTGCTCCGCAGCGCAGGGTGTCATTGTCCGCCGCCGAGTAAGTGTATGAGCGTCCGTCTTGATCATGGCGAGGACACGCTCGCCGAAGTCCACGAGATCAACGTCACGCCGTTCATCGACGTGATGCTGGTGCTGCTGATCATCTTCATGGTGGCGGCGCCGCTTGCGACCGTCGACATCGCGGTCAATTTGCCCGCTTCGACGGCGGAACCGCAGCCGCGGCCGGACAAGCCGATATTCCTTACCGTGAAGCCCGATCTCACGGTCGCCCTCGGCGATGAGCCGGTACCGCGCGACGCGCTGCGCTCCGCCCTCGATCAGGCCGCGAAGGGCGACAAGGACACTCGCATCTTCCTGCGCGCCGACAAGGTCGTGCCTTATGGCGACTTGATGGAGGTGATGAACATCCTGCGCAGCGCGGGCTACCTCAAGATTGCGCTGGTCGGGCTGGAAAAAGCACCTGCGCCATGATGCCGCTCTCCGCAGATGACCGCCGGGACCTGATCCGTTGGGTAGTCTGCGGCGTCATCGTCGTGCTCGTGCATGGCGGCGTCGCGGCCGCGATGGTGCAATGGCGCGAGCCGGTCGAGCCCGCGGCGCCGTCGGCCGCGATCGTGGTCGATCTTGCGCCGGTGCCGGTCTCGTCCGAGGCCGAAGAAACCGATATCCCGGTCGGCCCTGACCAGGTCCAAGCCGAGAACCAGCCGGAAAACAAGGCCGTCGAAAAGCCGGAAGAGAAAGTCGTCGAGCGCCCGGACGAGAAGGTCGAGGAAAAGCAGGAAGAAAAAGTCGTAGCGGAACTCGCGCCGGCGCCGGAAGTCGCGGTCTCACCCCCGACGGTCGAACCGAACATCGAGGCTGAAGAGGTCGTCAAACCGCCGACCCCGGAGCGCAAGCCGCCGACGCCGAAGAGAGAGGTACGCCCGCCGGCGCCGGCAACGACAAAGCCGCAGGCCTCGCCCATTCGGACGGCGGCGCTGCCGGCGGCGCCTTCGGTGGGAAATCCCTCACCGATCAATTCCAACGCGCTGCCGAACTGGAAGAGCCAGGTCGTTGGCATCCTCCAACGCAACAAGCGCTATCCGCCGGAGGCGCAGTCGCGGCACGAGCAGGGGGTGGCTCATCTCGCGTTCAGCATCGATCGGAGCGGGCGGGTGACGTCGAGCCGCATCGTCGAGAGTTCCGGATCTTCGGCGCTCGATGCAGAAACGCTCGCACTAGTGCGCCGGTCGTCCCCGTTTCCACCGCCGCCGCCGCAACTCACCGGCGGACAGATCAGCCTGACGGTGCCGATCCGCTACAATATCCGCTAGTGGCGGCTGGCGGGTCGGGCGGGATCCCAAGAGTCGTCAATCGTGGCCGCGTGCGCTATGGTCGCCGCCTCAGTCCGGTTGCACCTTGGCATCAGGTCATCCTTCGAGGCGCACACTCAGTTCGGCTGTCGCCGACGTGAGCACCAATAGTGCCGACCTCGGGTAAAGCCCGAGGTCGGATGCTCGCACCTCAGGATGACGGCGCGGTCGTGCCGCTGGTATGATTGCGCGGGTTGCAGCGGAGGCATTGCATGCGAAACGTCGACAAGGTGTCATTTCCTTATCGGTCTTCGACCCATCTCAGCCTGTTGCATGTGATCGCCGAATCCGGCGCGTGGGCTAAGCACGGCCTCGATGTGGCCTACGATTTCCAGATTTCGAAGACGGACGCCCACAGCCGGGTCGCGAGCGGCGAGATCGAATTCGTCGGCGGCAATCACATCTCGACCTATGGTCATCGCGCGCGCGGGGACAAATGGGTCTATCTCGGGCAGACCTTGAACGCCGTGCATCCCAAGCTCGTGGTGCGGCCGGAGTCCGGCATCAACGGCATCGCCGATCTGCGCGGAAAGCGGGTCGGCACGCGCGGTCATCACCCCGGGCTCAACGACTGGCTGCTGCTCAAGCAGCGCGGCCTCGATGCCGACCGCGACGAAGTCGAACTGGTCAAGGAAGTGGCGGGCACCGTGTCGGCGGAGGCAGCGGAGAACCTCGAAGGCGCCGCGCGCGAAGCCGCCTTGAAGAAAAAGCGCAGCCCGGTCTGGCAATGGGTGCGTGATGGGCAGGTCGACGCGGCGCTGCTGCTGGCGCCGTCGCATCTGTTCGCCGCCGATGCCGGTCTCAAGGTGATCGACATCGAGCCGCTGCCGATGGTCTGGTTCACCACGATTTCATCGAGCCTGCCGTTCGTGGAGAAGAATCCCGACGTCGTCGAACGCTTCCTCAAGGGCATGATCGAGGGCATCCACTTCTTCAAGACCGAACGCGAAAAGAGCATCGATATCATCGAGCGGCGCTACATCAAGGAGGGCCAGCTCAACCGCGCGCAGGCGACCTATGTCTGGCAGGGGCTCGCTCCGCTGTTGCAGCCGAAGCTCTACCCGAGCATGGCTGCGGTCGCGAACGTCTACGAGGAAGCCAAGCGCGAGGACGCCGACGCGCGCAAGATCAATCCCATGGAGTTATGGGACATGCACCACGTGCGCCGCCTCGACGATACCGGGTTCATCGCGGGGCTTTACGCTACGTCGCAGCACGATCCGCATGCGAAGGACCGCAAGGACCCGGAATTCCAGCGCGACGCGGAGCGCAAGCAGGCCGAGGTCATCGCAGCGGTGAAGGCGTGCGGTCATCTGGTGACGGAAGCCTGCGACTGCCATTGAAGGCGGACCGCCAAGCTACAACATTTCTCGATTGATTGAATCAGAACAACACTGCGTTCGTCCCCGCGAAAGCGGGGACCCCAGGGCCGCAATCACCACCGTTGAGCAAGACACCTGGATTCCTGCTCGCGCTGGAATGAGCGGGTCGCGATCGACTTGAGCGGAAGGCGCGAGCTACAACCTAATCTCCCCGAGGTTGATGCTGGCGCCGAGTTGCGCCCCGACGGTTTTCTTGCGGCCACCGGCGGAGATTTCGACCGCGTATTGGCCGGAGCCTTCGTCGAGCTTGTCGAATTTGAAATCGCCGTAGTTGTCGCTGACCGTCTCCGCGACAATGGCGCCGCCCTTCATGAGCCGCACCGCAGCGCCTTCGACGCAATCGACCACGCCGTTTGCTTCGGCCGAGATCGAGCCGCCGATGAAGCATTTCGAATAGCGCCAGAGATTGCGGTAGTAGACCCGCGGCTTCGACCCGAGTTCGGGGCGGATCACTTCGAGGCTCTGGTCGCGCGCGATGCGCGCCATTTCCTCGTCATCGAGCTTGACCGAACGCATCGCGCCGGTCGGGCAGGACTGTTGCCCGCGCGTCTGCTGCCAGCCGCTGTCGATGAGGTGCGCATCGAACGGCCAGAGCTGCGGCACCTGATGTTCCTCGTTCCACCAGATGTGCCCGTAGGGGCAGGCGTCCACGAGGTCCTTGCGGCCCTTGGCCTTCTCCGCGTCAATGAGAACGATGCCGTCTTCGCGCTTGCTGATCGCGCCGCCGGCGTTCTTCATGCAGGGCGGATCGTCGCAGTGATTGCACATGGTGGGAACGTAGGCGATGTCGATCATCGGCACCTGCCCGCGCTCCTTCTGCAGGATGTTGATCCACTTGTGGCCGTGCTTGGGCATCGGCCTGGTATAGCCCGGCCAGTCGTTGTCGACATATTCATCCATCGTCGCGAGCGTGCACAGATTGCAATTCGTGCATTCCGCCACGTCGATGATCATGTTCCATTTTTTCATGAATCTACTCTTTTGGACGTTTCATTTTTGCTCGAGCTGATTCCGCGTTTCGCTCTGGCAGATCGGCGCGACCGGATTGTCGGTGCAGGTTCGCCACATCTCGAATTTCAGCTTGAATTCGGCAAATGCCATGACGTCCGCTTTCGTGTCCTGCGCGAACGTGGTTTCGACGTCGCAATTCGAGCGACGGAAGTTTTCGAAGCTTGCCAGAAGCCGCGGGCTGATATCGTGGCGCTGGATGACTTGTTCGGCGATCGCTAAGGCGGCGGCGCATTGGTCCGGGAAGAACTTGAGCTGCGCAGGCGCGGGATCGGCTCGCAAAGCCAGGCCAAGCGCGGGCAAAAGCGCGATGCCGATTTTGTGAGCGTGGCAGTGCCTGAGCATTGCTTTGCCTGAGCCGCGGTCTGGCCGGTCCGGACGGACCGACCTCGCGCGCTGCTGTTGCGATCCGTTTATTTCGCGGGAACCAACTCCGGCCCCATGGCCTTGCGAGCCAGCTTCTGGTCCTTGTCGGGCAGTGCCGGAATGTCCTTTTCCATGGCTGCAAATGTCGCGGACATATGTTCGGTACGGCGATCCCACAGTTCGACCTGCACCAGGGCGTTGGCGCCGGCGAGCGCGTGGGTCGATTTGGTCTGCGACTTGTGCGGCGTGAGCAGGTTGAGGCAGCCGCCGCGGTCGACCGACTTCCCAGGCTCGCCCATCGGGTCGTAGACCGCGGACAACTCGTAGCCGTGGCAGACGCCACGCGGCAGCCGCTGCGTCGGCAGCGCAGCGCAGATTACGGCGCCGCGGTCGTTGTAGACCTTCACCAGGTCGTGTTTCTTGATGCCGCGCTCGGCTGCGTCCTCGGCATTGAGCCGCATGATCCAGTAGTAATAACCCTCGACGTTGACGCGATGGTCCTCGATGTTGAGGAGGAACGAGTCCTTGCCGTCGCCCTGGGTATGGAACGAATACTTCGAGTGCGGCGTGAGCATCTGCAGCGGGTACTGCGCGAATTCCGGCGAATGCGGGCCCTCCCAGGCCGGCTCGTACTTGACGATCGGCGGCCGCTCGGGATCGTTCGCCCGCTTCAAGCTGTTGCACTCGAATTCGAGCTTGCCCGACTGGGTCTGCAGTCCGCGCAGATATTCCTCGGTGTAGTCCGATGGCAGCGGCTGCGCCTCCGGCACGTCTTTTTTGCGGTTCTCGAAGAACCAGCGGAACGACACCGGCGCGCGCAGCTTCTCCTTCTCGGCCGGCACGACGTAGTAGCCGCGCTTGAGCAGCTTCTTGAACGAGATCACCTTCGGCAGGTCGGAGGCGAGATAGAGACGATAGACCCAGTCGATCTCGTTGCAGCCCTCGGAGAAATAGTTTGCCAGGCCGAGCGGCTTGCATAGCTCGTTGAAGATCCAGAAATCGGATTTCGATTCTCCCCGAGGCTCGATCGCTGGCGCCTGAAAAACGATGACGCGGTGATTGAGCTGCTGCTGGCCGTGGTGGCCGTAGCCACCGAGACCCGCCCATTCGCTGATGTCGGTGCGCTCGAAATTGGTGCAGGCCGGCAGGATCACGTCGGCGAACTTCGCCTCGCCCTCGAACCAGATCGACTGGTTGACGATGAATTCGAGGTTCGGCGACTGGTACATCTTCACCCAGCGATTGGTGTTGTTCATCGTGGAGAGGATCGAACCGCCGTACTTGTAGAGCATCTTCACCGGCGAATGGCCCGCTGACGGATAGGCGAACTTGGCGAACTGATGCTCGATCGATTTGCCGATCCAGCGGTAGCCCTCGGCTTTGCCTTCGGTGATCGCTTCCGGCATCCAGATGCGCGGAATCGTTTGCCCGTTGGAGTTCATCGACGGCAGTTGCGGCATGCGCTGATACAGCTCGACCGGCAGCGCGGTGTTCTCGAGGTCGCCCGACATGCCGCCTTCGGAGTAGCCCGGGAAATAAAAGTTAAAGTCGAGCGGCGTGCCCCATTGCAGGTTGCCCATGTTGCAGCCGGGCTTGCCGAGGCCCTGCATTGCGGAGAGGCACACCATCACGCGCGCCCACGGGATGCCGGTCTGGTTGCGGCAGGCACCGCCGTGGCCGTTGCCCCAGCCGCCGGGGGCGAGGTAGACGCGCTTGGTGCCCCATTCGCGGGCGAGCGCGCGCACGTCCTTCGCTGGAACGCCGGTTTCTTTCTCTTGCCACTCCGGCGTCTTCGCGATGCCGTCCTCGTCGCCGATGAGATAGGCCTTCCATTTGTCGAAGCCGACGGTGTGGGTCTTCACATATTCCTGGTCGTAGAGGCCTTCCTTGATCCAGACATAGGCGATCGCCATCGCCATCGCCGGCGATGTCGTTGGCTTCGGCGCGAACCACTTGCCCGGCAGGAATTGCGCGGTCGAATTGTAGTAGGGGTCGACGTGGACCACCTTGATGCCGAGCTTGGGGTCCTTCAGCCACTGCCGGCGCACGGTGCCTTCCTGGGCGCCGTAGGAGCCCGAAGTCGATTCCGGGTCCGCCGCCCACGACACGATCATGTCGCAGTTCTGCAGGCAGTCCTCGACCGTGCCGTAGGTTTCCGACTGGCCGACGCGCAGCGTGTAGCCCCAGTGATGCACGGCGCCCCAGTACCAGCCTTCCCAGGAGTCCGGATTGTGGTGTACGCGCGTCATGCCGATCGCGTTGGCGAAGCGGAACAGCGCTGAGAGGTAGTAGCCGATGTTGCCCCAGGTGTGATGCGAGCCGTGCGACACCGCGATGCAGCCCGGACCATACTCGCGCTTCTGGCGCTTGATCTCGTCGGTGACGAGCTTGATCGCCTCCTCCCACGAGATGCGCACATAGCCTGACTTGCCGCGGTTCTGCGGGTTGCGTTCGCCGTTGGGGTCGAAGTCGACGCGCTTCATCGGATGGAGCAGGCGGTTCGGCGCGTACACCATCGACTTCGCGTTCTGGCCGTGCGGGGCGAGCGTGGTCTTGCGCGGCGGCGTGAGTTTCACGCCCTTGGCTTCGATCGTCCACGACGCGCCGTCATCCTCGGCGAGGTCGATCGGGATCATGCGCACGATCTTGTCGTCCTTGACGTCGACGAACACCGGGCCGCCGTTGGTCATGTTGCAATAGCGCATGGTGCCGTCGGCGAGCTGGTTGCCGTACTTCCAGCCGACGGTCTGCATCATCATGATGGTCTGCGCGAACCAGTTGGTGTGATCCTCGGACCCGTCGACGCCGAGCACGAAGTCCTTCTGCGCATTGATCTGGTTGAGCCAGTTGATCGGCGGCGTCAGCAGGCGGGCGCCGACCGCGGCGTTCTTGAACATCAGCTTGCAGTCGGGGCTGGGATGCAGGCCCGCCCCCGAACGGATCTGCCCCTCCTTGAACTCGAACCAGCGGCCGATCTCCTCGTCGCGCGTCATGATCTGCGCCACCAGGTTGCGCTCCTTGAGCCGCGTGCGGAACGCCGGGTGACGAAAGGCCTTGAACTTCAGCAGTTGCGCCAAGCCAAACAGGATGATCGAGAGCTTGAGGACCGAGAAGTTCATGTCAGTCTCCTGTCGGCGGTGGCAGGCACGCCCGCCGGCGCACACCGCAACCAATACAACCGCCGTCACCCTGAGGTGCGAGCGCAGCGAGCCTCGAAGGATGCTGCTCCGGCGTTCCGGGCCATCCTTCGAGGGCCGCTCCGCGGCCTCCTCGGGAGGACGGCTGCATCATGCAATTTTGAGCGGCCTGAGGCCTTTGATCAAGGTTTATCGCAGTGATTGCAAGGCCCTTGGCTCACCTCACGGCCCGCCCCGCACATATGCCCATAGCGAGGCGATATCCTGGTCGTCGACTTTGCCGCGCCAGGACGGCATGCCGGCGCCCTTGCCGTTGAGCACGGAATTGCGGAACCGATCGAAATCGTCCTTGGGGAACTTGCGCAGGTCGAACGAAGCGATGCCCGGATTGACCATGTCGCGGCCGTGGCACATCGCGCAGAGGTCCTCATAGACCATACGGCCGTCGTCGACCTGCTCCGGGGTCGGCCCCGCCGTTTGCGCCGGGGCGACGGTAGACAGTCCGGCCGCCAGGAACGCGACCGCCAGATAAAGGCATGGCCGGGACGGGCCCGGCCATGCGAAGCATCGTGACGAACCCATCGGCGTCACACCTTGCGCGTCCGCATCTCGGCGACGCGGATCGGCGGCACCCACGGCTTCTGCGCCCAGCCCACGCCTTTGCGCGCGATCTGGATATCGAGCAGGTAAGGCTTGCCCTCGACGGTGTGATTGCGGGCGCGCTTGAGCGCCTCCTTCAGTTCGGCCGGGCTGTTGACGATCTCGCCATCGACGCCGAAGCCGCGCGCGATCGCGGTCATGTCCATGTCCGGGTCGCCCAGGTAATCGTGCACGAACTGGCCGGTCTGCACCATGCGCCCGCTCGGCACGTTGTTGATGACGCGGCTATGCGGCCCGCCATAGGCGTGGTTGTTGTAGACCGCGACGATCACCGGCAACTGCAGGCGCGCCATGTTCCACAGCGCCGTCGGCCCGAATATGAAGGAGCCGTCGCCAACCAGCGCGATCACCTGCTGGTTCGGGCGCGCGAGCTTGACGCCCGCCGCCGTGCCGACGCCGGAGCCGAGGTGGCCGCCGTAATAGAAGAACAGCTCGCGCCCGCCGCCGATCGGATTGAAGTCGAAGCCGTGGATCGCGTGCGAGCCGGCCTCGTGGATGATGATGGCGTCGGGGTCGGCGAATTGCGCGATCTCATGCGTGACCCGGTCGGCAATCAGCGGAGCGGAATCCCAGTCCGGGCTGTTGATGATCTGGCCACGCAGGATGCGGGCCTGAGTGGTGAATTTCTTCACCTCCTCGGTGCGCTCGGCGGCCTTCTGCTTGAACGCCGGCGTGATCAGTTGCTCGACAGCGGCGATCAGGTCGTCGAGGCCGTAGCCGACATCGGCCACCAGCGGCACGTCGGTGACCATGACGTTGCCCATGCTGTTGTAGTCGATCCGCATGTCGATGAATTTCGGGCCCCGCGGCACGATCGGTGCTGGGCTGTTGTGCTGGAACTTGTTGCCGACGTTGAGCACCACGTCGGCGTTCTTCGGATAGGCGAGCGAGCGCAGAGTGCCGCCCGGCGTGTTGCCGACCCAGAGCGGATGCGCCTCGGGGAAGTTCACCCAGATCTGCCGCACCTGGCTCACCGGCATGCCGAGCATCTCGGCGAGCTTGACGGCTTTGGCCGCGGCCTTGGCCTTGTAGATTTCGTCGCCGACGATCATCAGCGGCATCTTGGCTTCGATCAGGAGCTTGGCGGCGCGCTGGATGTCCTCCGGGTTCGGCCGCACCCGCATGCGCGGATCGACCATCTCCTGCGGGATGATCTCGGTGCGCGTGCGTTCATGGGTATAGTCGGAGTGCCACGAAATGTAGGCCGGACCGTAAGGCGGGGTCCACGCTGCCTTGAAGGCGCGCCGCACGGTCTCCGGAATCATGTCGGGCCGGCGCGCCTCCCACGTGTACTTGGTGATCGGCTGCAGCACCTGTTCCTGGTTCGGGATTTCCTCGAACCCGTCGCGGCCGGCGCGCCGCGACTGATCGGTGCGATAGGAGTAGACCACCATCGGGGTCTGCTCCTTGAAGGCGTTGAAGATCTGCCCGATCGCGTTGACCATGCCGACCGAGCCTGCCTGCATCACGATCGCTGGCTCCTGCGAGGCCTTGATGTAGCCCGCGCACATGGCGGCGCCCGGCCCTTCGTGCGGGGTGAGGATGTATTTGAGCTGCGGGCGGTCAACGAGGGCTTCGTAGAATTCCGCGTCTTCGCTCGCCGAGTTGCCGAAGACGTATTTCACGCCGGAATGGACGAGCTGTTCGGCGAATGCCGCGCCGCCGGTCCCTTGGAATGCCTTCACCGGGCCGACGGCGGCCGCTGGAGCGGGCGGAGCGGCAGGCGTCGGCGACGGCGACGCGCCCTGCGCAAGGCTAACCGAGCTCACCGAACTCAGCACGGACTGCGCCGCGGTCATGGTCAGGCCGGCCTTGGTCAGGCCGCTCACGAAACCGCGTCGCGAAATTCCCTTCGAAAGGTACTTGGCAACGAGTTCTCGCATGATGGTCTCCCTGGAGCTCAAAACTTGAAATTCAGATCAGGCGATCGCACCGATCGGCTGCATCATTTCTGCGCCGCGGCGGGGTGGGGCACGTTCGGACCAAGCGCCTCGCCGAGATAGTCGGCCATGGTCTTGATCTCTTCCTGTGTCCAAAGTCCGCCGCGGCCAACCATGCGATAAATCGTCGCCTCCCAGGCCCGGCGGTCCTGCCGGCCATCGCGGAACATCGCATCGGTATGGCACTGGAAGCACTTGCTCGCCACCAGCTCCCGGCCCGGATTGGGCGCGCCGGCGGCAGGCTGCGCGCCGGCGGGCGCCGCAAACAGCAACATCGGCCCGCAGACGAGCGCGAGCACGGCTTTGCCACTGATGATCATTCGATTGTCTCCGTAACCTTGGGCGCGCAATTCGGGCGCGGTCCGACCGCCGCCAGCGCTCGCGCGCATGTTAATTGAGGCTTGGCTGACGCGCCAGTGGCGCGCTGCGCCTCAGCCGCGTGGAACCACGACCGTATCCTGGAACGCGAACCGCAAGCGGACGCGGTCGCCGGCTGAGAACATGGTACGCGGGCTGGTGACGACCGCGAGCGTGCGGCCGGCCACACGCAAGTCGAGGCGGCGGCTGGCGCCGAGAAAGCTTCCTCCGACCACCTCGCCGTTCAACTCATTGGTGTCCGCTGGCGAGCTTGCGCTATCTGCCGCAATGCCGAGCTCAATCGCCTCCGGCCGGATCGAGACCGCGACCTCGACGCCGCGCGCGACCGGCGTGCTCGCGACGCAACCGAGCGGGCGATCCCAGCCGACATCCACGTCGAGCGGCCGGCCCTCGATTGGCGCGCCGCGCACCGTGCCGTGCAGGAGGTTTGTGTTACCGACGAAACGCGCGACGAATTCGGTCTTCGGACGCAGATAAATCTCCGATGGCGTGCCGAGCTGAAGAATGCGCCCCCGGTTCACGACCGCGATCTGGTCGGACAGCATCAGCGCCTCGGTCTGGTCGTGCGTGACGTAAACGGTGGTGATGCCGAGCGTGCGCTGCAGCCGGGCGAGCTCGGTGCGCATGTCCTCGCGCAGCCCGGCATCGAGATTGGACAACGGCTCGTCGAGCAGCAGGAGCTTCGGTTCCGCGACGATGGCGCGCGCGAGCGCGACCCGCTGCTGCTCGCCGCCGGAGAGCGTCGTTGCCGCGCGCGCGCCGTAGCCGCCGAGATTGACGCGCTTGAGTGCGTCTTCCGCACGGTCCTGCATCTGCGCGCGGGTGAGCGTGCGCCCCTGCGTCGCCTGCAGCGGGAACATGACGTTCTCGATCACGCTCATATGCGGCCAGATCGCGTAGGACTGGAACACCATGCCGATGCCGCGTTCGTTCATGGGCACATGTCTGCGCCGCATCGCGTCGAACACGACGCGATCGCCGATCCGGATCACGCCGGCGTCGGGATGCTCGAGGCCGGCGATCGAACGCAGCGTCGTCGTCTTGCCGCAGCCGCTCGGTCCGAGCAGCGTGAAGAACGCCCCAGGCTCGAGGCTGAACGAGGCTTCGCGAATTCCGCCGCCGGGCTGGGCGGATTTCTGCGCGTAGAGTTTAGTGAGATTCTGAACTGTCAGCATGGTGGCCCTGGCCGCGAAGATGGTAGCGCCGCGCGGAGGTAACTCGGCATTCCTAGCAGCGGCGGCACGCCGGGGTGAAGGGCGTTCCCATCGCCGGGCGAAAAGCACTACAGTTGGCCAAAAGGCCTTTGACCGCGAATGGGAGGACGCTGATGCGGATACTGCTCCGATGGCTGGTTGGCGCGGCGCTGGCGACAGCCTTGCCGCTCGTTTGGTCCCTCCCTGCGGCGGCGCAGGATTTTCCGTCGCGCCTCATCCGTATGGTGGTCGCGTTCCCGCCGGGTGGTCCGACCGATTTCGTGGCGCGGCTGATGGCGGACAAGCTCAAGTCCTTGCTCGGGCAGAACGTCATCGTCGAGAACCGCCCCGGCGCCAACGGTGCGATCGGCGCGGAATACGTCGCGCGCGCCGAGCCGGATGGACATACGGTGTTCATGACCACGGTCGGCGCGGTGGCGATCACGCCGCATCTCACACCGAAGCTCGCTTACGATCCGATCCGCGATTTCGCTCCGATCACGCTGGTCGTGCGCAACACCACGATCCTGGTGGTGAAGCCCGACCTTGCGGTCGCTTCTGCCAAGGCTCTGGCGGCGCTGGCGCGGGCGAAGCCCGGAACCGTACCGATCGCCTCGACCGGCACCGGCAGCATGCCGCACCTCGCGCTCGAGCTTTTTCAATCGGCCGCAGGCGTGAAGTTCTTGCATGTGCCGTATCGCGGTGCTGCGCCTGCCCTGACCGATCTCCTCGGCGGCCAGGTTCAGGGGTTGTTCGCCGACGCGCCGGTGCTGCTGTCGCAGATCCAGGGCGGCAAGCTCAGGGCGCTGGCCGCTGCGTCGGCGAAGCGCAATGCGGTGCTCCCCGATGTGCCGACGCTCGCGGAGCAGGGGCTTCCCGATACCAACGCCGACAATTGGTACGCGCTGCTCGCGCCCGCGCACACGCCGGCGGCGGTTGTGACGAAGTTGCACGACGCGACCATCGTGGCGCTCAATTCCCCCGACGTTCACGACAAGCTGGTCCAATCCGGCGCAGTTCCAGCGGGTGGCTCCGGCGCCGAGCTGGCCGAACTGATGAAAGAAGAACTCGCGCGCTGGGGCCGCGTCGTCAAGGAGAAGAATATCAAGGGCGAGGATTGATGAGGGCTCCTGACGATCGTCAGCGCTTGTCCTCCCGGCCGAGCGAAGCGAGAGCCGGGACCCCGCGCGCCGGGTCCCGGATCGGCGCGTTCGCGCCGTTCGGGATGACAATCGCACCGCTTTCGCGGGAGCGACAGAAGTGAAAATGAACTGCAAGGGAGAATTTTCATGACCACACTCATGCGTTCCGCCGCGACGGCGCTCGCGCTCGTCGTGGCGATAGCTTTCAGCGCTTCTCCGCCCGTCTCCGCGCAGACGCCCGCGCCGCAAATGCGCGAAGTCCCGCGCTTCGAGGTCGATCCGACCTGGCCCAAGCTGCCGAGCAAATGGGTCTGGGGGCAGGTGTCGAGCGTCTCGATCGACGACGAGGGCAATGCCTGGATCCTGCAGCGCCCGAGCACCGTGCGCGCCGATCAGAAGGACAAAGCCGCGCCGCCGATCCTGGTGTTCGATGAGGCCGGCAACTTCATCAAGGCCTGGGGCGGCCCGGGCGAGGGCTACGACTGGCCGGAGACCGAGCACGGCATCTACGTCGACCCCAAGGGCTTCGTGTGGATCGGCGGCAACGGCAAGACCGACAACCATCTGCTCAAGTTCACGAAGGATGGCAAGTTCGTGATGCAGATCGGCAAGAAGGGCGCCAGCAAGGGCAACAAGGACACCGCGAACGTCAAGGAGGCCGCCGATACCTTCGTCTATTCGCCCACCAACGAGTTGTTCGTCGCCGACGGCTACGGCAATCGCCGCATCATCGTATTCGATGCCGATACCGGTGCGTTCAAGCGCATGTGGGGTGCGTTCGGCAACGAGCCGCTCGACAACGTGCCGGTGCCGCCCAAGGTGCCCGAGAACCAGCGCATCCCGGCGAAGGAAGCGACCGGCGACGGGCCCACGCAATTCGTGCCGCCGGTGCACGCAGTGCGGGTGTCGAACGACGGGCTCGTCTACGTCTCCGACCGCGGTGGCCGGCGGGTGCAGGTGTTCACGCTCGAAGGCAAATACGTCACGCAGGTCTTCATCGACCGGTATTGCGAGGCGCCGCACTGCGGCAATGGCCAGACGGTCGCCAGCACCGCCTTCTCAAGTGATCCCGAGCAGAAATTTTTGTACGTCGCCTCGCGCAGCCCGGCGCGCGTCTGGGTGCTTGACCGCAAGACGCTGCAACCGCTCAATTCGTTCGGCCGCAACGGCGTCGCGCCCGGCGAATTCTACGTCATGCATCACATGAACGTGGACAAGAAGGGCAACCTCTACGTGACCGAAGTGCAGGACGGCAAGCGCATCCAGAAATTCGTGTTCAAGGGCATGAAGCAGGTTTCGGTCGCGAATCCGCAATAAGCCAGGCCGTCACCGTACAAGAGCCGTCACCGTACAAGAGCCGTCACCGTACAAGAGCCGTCACCGTACAAGACAAGAAGGGCCGCCCTGACAGGCGGCCCTTCCATTGTCGAGCCGTGGCTCGGCTGATGCACGAGGCATCGCATTAGTCCGCGGCATTCACCCCACGAGAGAGGATCCAGCTCACGGATGCCGGCGACGGCGATAGACAATGAGACACTGGATCACCTCCTTTCGGTTTGTTGACGACTCACACAATCTAGTCGGCGCGGACGGAATGTCAAAGTTTGCATACCAGCCCTGAAGGCGAGCCGCCGCACGCAGGACATCCCTGGTACCGCTGCGCTGCCTCCGATACATTCCGCCGCCAACGCGGGAGGATGCATGCAACGGTTCCTTGCAGCCGCTTTTGCCCTGGTGCTCATCGGTTCCGCCGCTGGCGCCGCGGAGTGGCCGACCAAGCCGGTACGCATCATCGTGCCGTTCGCGGCTGGCGGCGCCGCCGATGCGCTCGGGCGCCTCTATGCGGACGCGCTCAGTACCGCTTACGGCGAGCAATTCGTGGTTGAGAACCGGACCGGCGGCGGCGGCGTCCCGGCGGCCGAGGCGGTCGCGCGGTCCGATCCCGACGGCTACACGCTGCTGGTGTCGGGCATCCCGATCGTGGTGCTCGGGCCGGCGATGAACAAGAACGTCGCCTACGATCCGATGCGCGACTTCACCCACATCGCCTATTTCGGGGGCACGCCCAATGTGCTGGTAGTGCATCCGTCGCTCGGCGTGAAGACGTACAAGGAGTTCATCGCGCGGGCGAAAGCACAGGCTGGCGGCACCGAATATGTCTCGGCCGGGTTCGGCACCATGGGCAATTGGGTTGCCGAATATCTCGCGACGGCGGAAGGCATCAAGCTCACGCACGTGGCCTACAAAGGCGGCGCGCAGGCGTTGCTCGATCTGCTCGCCGGCCACGTGAAGGTCGGGATGCTGAGCTGGTCGAGCGTTGCCGAACAAATCCGCGCCGGCAATCTCGTGCCGCTCGGCGTCACCTCGGCCAACCGGCTGTCGTACATCCCGGACCTGCCGACGCTTTCCGAACTCGGCCATCCGGATTTCGTGGCCACCACTTGGTTTTCGCTATCCGGACCGGCCGGCCTGCCGGCGGAGATCGTCAACGGCATCAATCGTGAGATCATCAATGCCGCGGATCACCCCCAGGTAAAGCAGCGGATCGCGCAGGATGCGATCGAAACGAAGCCGATGACGCCGGCGGAAGTAACGAAATTCTCGCAAGCCGAGATCGATCGCTGGACGCCGCTGATCAAGCGCATGATCGATGAAAAGCAGCGCTAGCGCAGCTCTCAAGTATCGAGTTCGCGCGCCGCGTCTGCGGCCGCGATGGGCGGCCGCCCATGCCATCGCACGCGCATGGCTTCCCGCGCCAGCGCGCCGACGGTAGCGGGAAACGGTTGTCAGCGCCGCAAGGCGGGCGATCCAGTCAGCACTCGCGCTCCCTGCGTTAGCCGTGACCGTCAGTCGTCCCTATTCTGAATCAAACTTTCAGTTCGTCGCTCCCAAGACCTTGCCGGCCCGCTCGACCGGCTTTGCCGCGACCAGCACGAACGCGACGACACACGGCACCGTGCCGCGGTTGATCCAGTTGTGGATGGTGCCGCGCTGGACCAGCACGTCGCCGGCCTTGAGATGCACCATGGCGCCGTCCATCTCCATGTCGATCTCGCCCGAGATCACCACTGCGTAATCGACCGATTCGGTGCGGTGGTTGCGGGGCGAAACGCCCGGGCTGTATTCGACCAGCCGGAACACCGTGCCGTTCGGATCGGTGGTCGCCACTTCGCGCGCGCCGCCGTCCGCCTCGCTGCCATTATCGGTCGGGAACTCGCCGGTCGACCAGATCACGCAGCTTGCATGATTCGGCCGGCGCGAGATCACGTTCTTGCAGTCTTCGTCGATGCGCACGACCGCGCGGCCATCCTTGTCGTGGCCGGTGACGACGCGTCTGATCTTCAATTCCGCCTCCCGTTGCGATCCCGCTCGCGCGGCTTCAAATCTTTGGCGCGCATGCGCTACAGTGTCAAATATCGGAGGCCGATTTGTTGCGCATCCTGACGAACGTGAACCGTATCGCGCGCTGCGTCGCGGTGAGCGTGCTCGCCCTTTTGCCGGCTCAAAATGCGCGCGCCGACGGCGTGGCCGACTTCTACAAGGGCAAGCAGATCAACCTGATCGTCGGTTCGGCGACCGGCGGCGGCTATGACGTCTATGCCCGCGTGCTGGCGCATCACATCGGCCGCTATCTTCCCGGCAATCCGACGGTCGTGGTGCAGAACATGCCGGGCGCCGGCGGCCTGCGGGCCGCGAACTATCTCTACAACGTAGCGCCCAAGGACGGCACGGCGATCGCGACCTTCGCGCATGATCTTGCGCTCGTCGGGGTGCTCGGCCGCAATCAGAATGTGCAGTTCGACACCCGAAAGCTCATCTGGCTCGGCTCCTCGTCGAGCTTCGCAGACGATGCGTATCTCTTGATCGCGCGTCCCGGCGCCGCGGTGAAGTCGATCGAGGATGCACGGCGGCCGGGCGGGCCGCCGCTTTTGATGGGCGTGTCGGCGGAAGGCGGCGGCACCAACGACATCACCACGGTGGTGCGCGATGCGCTCGGCCTCAATCTCAAGTCTGTTTCCGGCTATCCCGGCAGCAACGCCATGTTCCTCGCGATCGAGCGCGGCGAGATCGACGCGCGCTTCACCGCGATCTCGGTGCTGCAGGCGACGCGGCCGCAATGGCTCACGCCGACCAGCGGCATGCGCGTGCTGCTCCAGTTCGCGCGCGCGAACCGGCATCCCCTGTTCCCCAAGGTGCCGACGGCACGTGAGCTCGCACGCAACGATTTCGGCCGCGCGTTGGTCGAACTGGCGGAACTGCCCTACCTCCTGGATCGGCCCTTTGTGGCTCCGCCCAACGTACCCATCGAGCGCGCGCAGGCGCTGCAGACGGCGTTCCTGGCCGTGCAGCAGGATGCGCAATATCGGGAGGAAGCGGCGCGGCTCAAGATCGACGTGAGTCCGGTCGGCGGCGCGCAGATCATGAACGTGATCGACCGCATCGCCGCCGCGCCGCCAGAAACCCTTGACTACATGAAGAAGTTGCTGGCCAACAAGGGCGGCGACTGAGAATTCGGAACGCGTCTCGAAAAGCGCTCCTCGAAACAGGAGGATTCCATGCACGACACCCCCGATGACGTCCATTGGCACGAGCCCAAGGCCGGCGAAAACGCAGGCTTCGGCAAATTCCTGCGCAAGCCGATGCCGTATGACCTGTTCATGGAGTCGGAGGGCGTGCCGATCTATCGCGGCATCGGCGTGCGCCGCGTGCAGGACCTGCCCATGGTGCCGTGGAAGCGGCTCGGCGGGCGCGGCAGCTATATCCAGCTTTACGGCACCGAGGGGCTGTGGGGTTCCTACGTGGTCGAGATCCCCGGCGCGGGCGCGCTCAATGTCGAGCGGCACCTCTATGAGAAGGTCGTGCTCGTGGTCGAAGGCCGCGGTTCGACCGAAGTCTGGCAGGAAGGCCAGACCAAGCGTCACACCTTCGAGTGGCAGAAGGGCTCGCTGTTCACGATCCCGCTCAACGCCTTCCACCGCTTCATCAACGCCGGCGAGCGCCCCGGCGCTGCTGCTGTGCGGCACCACCGCGCCGAACGTGATGAACCTGATCGACAATCCGAGCTTCATCTTCGATTGTCCGCACGCCTTCACCGAGCGCTTTTCCGGCGCGGACGATTTCTTCAAGCCGCGCGACGATGTCGAGCCCGACCCGATCCGCGGCCTCGCGATGCGGCGCACGAACTTCATCCCCGACATCGTCAATACCGAGCTGCCGCTCGACAACCGACGCTCGCCCGGCTATCGCCGCGTCGAGCCATCGATGGCGGGCAACCGGTTCTATCTGTGGATCGGGCAGCACGAGACCGGCCGCTATTCGAAAGCGCACAAGCACGCGTCCGCGGCCGTGCTGATCTGCGTCAAGGGCAAGGGCTACACCTACACCTGGCCGGCGGACGTTATCGGCATGACACCCTGGAAGGACGGCCAAGCCGACAAGGTCTTGCGCCAGGATTACGAGCCGGTCGGCATGGTGTCGGCGGCGCCGATGAGCGGCGACTGGTTCCACCAGCATTTCGGCGTCGGCGCGGAGGGGCTGCGGATCACGCGCCTGGCACGGTCCCAACAATCAGCGCGCGCGCAAGGCCGGCCGGCCCGGCGAGCAGCTCATGGACTACGGCGCGATCGACTTGAGCAAAGGCGGTAGCGCGATCCCGTATCACCAGGAAGACCCGGCAATCCGTGAGCAATTTTCAGAGGCGCTCGCGAAGGAAGGCGTCGCCAGCCGGATGAACCCGGAGTTCTACGAGCGTCCGCCCGCCGAAGGCGAAGTAGTGATGGGCGACGTGATGTAAACTTCGGCGTTAGTTGGACGGTTTAGCTCGTGACTCGAAGCTCTCATCCCGGCCGAGCGCAGCGAGAGCCGGGACTCAACGTGCAACGCGCTGCGAGCTGGGTCCCGGATCGGTCCTTCGGACCGTCCGGGATGACAGCAGCAATGCCCGGGACAAATAAACGAACAGGGGCCAACCCATGAAACGCAGCACCGACCGCATTCTCACCACGCATGTCGGCAGCCTGCCGCGGCCGGCTGATCTGCTCGCCATGATGGATGCGAAGGCCGCGCGCGACGAGAAGGCCTACGAAAGTCGGCTCAAGAGCGCGGTCGGCGAGATCGTGCGCAAGCAGATCGAGCTCGGCATCGACGTGATCGATGACGGCGAATACGGCAAGCCGAGCTTCGTCACCTACATGAACGAGCGGCTCGGCGGCTTCGAGACCGATAAGGGAAGCGGTGCGCGGAGCCATTGGACGCAGTCGCGCGAGGCGCTGTCGTTCCCGGAATTCTACAACGCGCCCGGCAATCTCGGCCCGCCGCGGCCCGACAACATGATCTGCACCGGGCCGATCACCTACAAGGGACAGGCGCTGCTCCAGCGCGACATCGACAATCTCAAGGCCGCGCTCAACGGCGTGTCGCCGGCGGAAGTGTTCATGCCCGCGATCTCGCCATCGAACCTCGAGGACCGGCACAAGAATGCCTACTACAAGAGCGAAGAGGAGTTCCTGTTCGCCTTCGCCGAGGCGATGAGCGAGGAATACAAGGCGATCGCCGCCGCCGGCTTCCTGGTGCAGATCGACGATCCGCGGCTGGTCTCCTATTACGCGCTCAATCCGAAGGCGTCGGTCGCGGACTGCCGCAAATGGGCGGAGCTGCGCATCGAAGCGCTCAACCACGCGCTGCGCGACATCCCGCCGGAGAAAGTGCGCTTCCACACCTGCTACAGCATCAACATGGGCCCACGCATCCACGACATGGAGCTCAAGGACGTCGCCGATCTCATCTTGCGGATCAACGCCGGCGCTTATTCGTTCGAGGCTTCCAATCCGCGCCATGAGCACGAATGGAAGGTGTGGGAGACAGTCAAGCTGCCGGCGGGCAAGGTGCTCATCCCCGGCGTCATCACGCACTCGACCGTGCTGGTCGAGCATCCCGAACTGGTGGCCGAGCGCATCGGGCGCTACGCGAAAGTGGTCGGGCGCGAGAACGTCATCGCCGGGACCGATTGCGGGTTCGCGACCTTCGCCGGGTCGAAGGAAATCCACGCCTCGATCGTCTGGGCGAAATTCAAGGCGCTGAGCGAAGGCGCGGCGATTGCGAGCAAACAGCTCTGGAGTTGAAAAAAAGCCGTTGCGCAGAGCCGTCCGGTAAAGAATTCGAACTGAAAGAGTTCGTTCGAGGAACTCGCGAGCGTGAGTTGAGGCGGTGCGAGCGATCTTGTCGATGTGCGCTCCCTCTCCCAGCAGGGAGAGGGAGCAGAAAGGGGCGCGGCGCGTCGCCCGCTTATCGTTGTGCCGTGCGGCCCGACAACAGCGGCGTGATCCGCCGTGCCGTGACGCGGCGGTTTGCGCGTTCGGCCGCCTGCGTCGGCACCTTGAGGAACTGCGACCCGTAGCCCTGGGTGACGATGTTCTCCGGCGGGATCTGGTAGTTCTCCGTGAGCAGTTCCGCGACTGAGCCTGCTCGGCGGTCGGATAGCGAGAGGTTGTCCACGTCGTTGCCGGTCGCGTCGGTGTGGCCTTCGATCAGGAATACCTCGTCGGGGTTCTTCGCGATGATCTGCGATATCGCCTGCGCGATCAGCTCAAGCGCCGGCGCCTGGTCGGGCGTCACTTCCCATGAGCCGAGCTCGAAGTTGATGGTGTCGACGTCGATCCGGGGCATGTAGTCGCGCAGCACCCCGTTGTAGCGGATCTCGTCGAGCGAGTAGGCGCGCTGGATCGGCTCGATCGGAGGAGCCGACAGCGCCTGGAAGACCAGCGGCTCCGATGCTCCCGAGATGTCGACGATGTAGCGATCGCGCGGAATTCCGACGCGCGGCGGGCGCAGGTCGAGAATCGCCGCTGGCCCCACGACGGCACGCGAATTATCGATCAGCACGATGTCGGCACGACCGGGGATGTGCCGGTAGCGCTTGATCAGCCGGCCGTCGGCGTCAGTGACGCTGACGATCTCGACGCCGCCGGGACGCGTGACGACTGTGAAGGTCTGGTTGCCGCGCCGCTCGATCCGCGCATCGGGAGCGAACAGTCGGAAGCGCGCTGTCTCGTCGTGGCGGACGAAGGCGTGTCCGCCCTCGCGCACGATCATGCGGTGATCCGGTTCCTCGATGATGGTGCGGCCGCCCGGCCCGACGCGTTCTTGGCGTGCCGCGCGGAGCTGGTCGACGTTGCCGAGCTGGATCGTGACACCCGCGGGGCCGCCGGAAGGGATGACGCGCTGGAACCGGGCGCCGGCACCGGCACCGGGCAGCGGCCCCGGCTGCTTGGCCTGCGCGGGGAATTGGCCGCGACCGGTAGGCTGACCGGGAACCGGTTGGACTTGGGCCGGCTGCCGGCCTCCGAGCGAGGGATCAACTCGCTGCGGCTGGTTGGCCTGCGCGGGTGTGTTGGCGGGTTGGCCTGCGCCGGAGGTTGGTTCACTTGCGCGGGGGCCTGACCGGGCACGGGCTGCCCGCGCTGGACGGCCGCCGGTGCCTGTTGCTGTTGCTGTTGTTGTTGCTGCTGTTGCTGCTGGCCCTGCTGCGGAAGCCCTTTCGGCTGTGGTTGCGCCTGCTGAGGCGGACCTTTCGGCTGAGGCTGACCCTTGGGCTGGGGCTGTCCTTGCGCTGGCGGTGCGGGCGGTTGCGGTTGCGGTTGAGCCTGCTGGATTTGTGGTTGTGGTTGTTGTGGGAGCACCTTCGGTTGCGGCTGCCCTTGCTGCGGCAATCCTTTGGGCTGCGGTTGAGCCTGCTGAGGCGCACCTTTCGGTTGCGGCTGCCCCGGTTGCGGCTGCCCCTGCTGTGGTTGCGCTTGCTGTGGCACGCCCTTCTGCTGCGGGACCGCCTGGGGGCCTTTAGGTCCCTTCTGCTGCGGCTGGCCTTTGCCCGGCGGCTGTTTCTGCTGTCCGGCCGGCGGCTGGTCGGCCGGCTGATTCTGCGCGACGATTGCGGGCGCGGGCTTTGGCCCGACCGGCAGCGCTTCGAGCGCGTGGCCGGCCTGCGCGAAGGCAAGTACCGGCAGAATTGCGCCGGCCAGCAGACCAAGGCGACGGGCATTCGTTCTCGTAGTTCCGGTCAGGTGGGGCAAGGATTCCTCCGAGTGGCCACACAAATGAGAACGGCGGACCTAGCGCGCTATTGAGGCTGGACTTTGATCTGTCAATTGGCGTCGGCGCTGGCTCATGGCTTTCGCGCTCGAACTCGCGACCGTGATGCAGGAGGTGAGCGGGCGAAGCCGCACTGCGGCACGCCTCCCGTTGCCGCCCCGTTCGCGATGCTCTAAGCCAAGCCATCGCCTTTTCGTGGGAGATCGGTTGAATGGAGCTGACCGACGACGACGTGCTCGAGATCTTGAAATTATTCGAGCAATCGAAGTTCGATTTCCTGCAACTGCAACAGGGCGAACGCAAGATCACCGTCAGCAAGGGCGGCTACGTTCCCGCGGGTGGCGACACGGCGCCGCAGCCGATCCGCGCTGCGCAGCCGGCCTCCGCCGCTTCAACGCCGCCTCCGCAAGCTCCTCCTGTGCGCGCTGCAGCGGACCCCTCCAAAATTGAAACCACCGCCATCGATCCCGGCCTTGTCCCAATCACCGCGCCGATGGTGGGAAAGTTCTATTCTGCCGCATCGCCCTCCGATCCTCCTTACGTCGAGGTCGGAACGCATGTCGCCGTCGGCGCCACCGTCGCGCTGATCGAGGTGATGAAAGTGTTCGCCAGCGTCAAGACCGAGATGGCAGGCACGATCGAGAAAATCCTCGTGTCGAACGGCCAGTTCATCGAGTTTGGGCAGACGCTGTTCCTGATGCGGCCGGCCGGCAAATAAGGAGCCGCTCCGATGGACGAAGTCCATTTCGTCGATACCACCATCCGTGACGGCCATCAAAGCCTGTGGGCGGAACGGATGTCGACCGGCATGATGCTGCCGATCGCGAAGAACCTCGACGCCGCCGGCTTCCTCGCGATCGAGTTGCTTTCCGGTTCGCATATCAAGAAGGCCGTGCGCGAACTGCGCGAGGACCCGTGGGAGCGCATCCGCCGGGTCGCCGAGCTGTGCCCGAATACGCCGCTGCGCCTGATCGCCGGGCGGGTGAACACGTTCGGCTTCGACCCGCCGTGCATGTACGAACTGTTCATCGAGCGCATGGCCGCGAACGGCATCCGTCAGGCGCGCATCTCGGAGCCGTGGAACGATCTTCCCGGCTGGAAATACCGGGTGATGGTCGCGCGTAAGTTCGGGCTCGATCCGATCGTCAACCTGATCTACTCGGTTTCACCCGTTCACACCGACGAATACTACGCCGAGCGCTGCCGGCAGGCCGTGACGCTCAAGCCGTTCCGGCTCTGCCTCAAGGACCCCGGCGGTCTGCTCACGCCCGAGCGCGTGCGCACGCTGGTGCCGGTGGTGCTCGCGAATTCCGGGGGCATACCGGTCGAGCTGCACAGCCACTGCACCACCGGCCTCGGCCCGCTGGTCGCGCTCGAAGCGGTGCGTCTCGGCATCCGCATCGTGAATACCGGGGTGCCGCCGCTCGCGGATTCTTCGGCGCTGCCCTCGATCTACAACGTCGCGCATAACCTGCGCGCGCTCGGCTACAAGCCGGTGATCGACGAAAAGGTGCTGCGCCCGGTCACCGAGCACTTCAACATCATCGCCAGGCGAGAGGGTTTCCCGATCGGCGTGCCGGCCGAATACGATTACGAGATCTATCAGCATCAGGTGCCGGGCGGGATGATCTCCAATCTCGGTCACCAACTCCGCCAGGTCGGCAAGGAAAGCCAGCTTGCGCAGGCGCTGGAAGAGACCAGCCGCGTGCGGGTCGAGTTCGGCTATCCGATCATGGTGACGCCGCTATCGCAGTTCGTCGGCAGCCAGGCCGCCATCAACGTGATCGTCGGCGAGCGCTACAAGGAGGTGACCGATCAGGTGATCCGCTATGCGCTCGGCCAGTTCGGCGAGGAGGCCGTGACCGCGATGGACCAGGAGGTGCGGGCGAAGATCCTCGACCGGCCGCGTGCGAAAGAGATCATGGCGCAGACGCGCGAACATCCCACCATCGACGATATGCGCCGCGACCTCGGCGGCTCCGGCGTTTCCGACGAAGACCTGGTGCTGCGCTGGCTGCTCAACAAGGAAGACATCGCCGCGATGCGGGCCGCCGGGCCGGCAAAGGAGTACGTCACCAAGCGCCATCCGCTGGTGAAGCTGATGGCGGAGCTGAGCAAGAGCGCCGACACGAATTTGATCCAGGTGAGCAAGCCTGGGTTTGCGCTGACCCTGGAGAAGGCGTCCAAATGAACGCCCGCGTCGGTCTCATCATTCCTTCCTCGAACCGAATGGTCGAGCAGGAAATGGTGCACGGGTTTCCGCCGGACGTGATGCCGCATGTCACGCGGCTCCGGATGACCGGCGCCAACCGTGGGCCGCTCGATGCGCTGCTGCCGCGGGTCGAGGAGGCGACCCGCGCGCTCGCCGATGCGAAATGCGAGGTCGTCGCGTTCCACTGCACCGCGAACTCGATGGACGAAGGCCCCGGGGGCGAGGCCCGCATCCTCGCGGCGATGGGGCGAGCCGGCGCGGCGCGTGCGACCACCACCGCGACTGCGATCCGGCGCGCGCTCGATGCGCTCGGCGCTCGGCGGATCGTGCTGATCACGCCCTACAGCCAGGCCGTGACCGACCACGAGTGCGAATTCCTCGCCGCAGCCGGCTACGAGGTGATCCACGCCAAGGGCTATGCGCTCTCCGGCAGCGATGCTTATTGCGCGACGCCACCGCAAACCTGGCGCGAACACGTCATCGCGAACGCGCGGAGCGAGGCCGAGGTCTATTTCCTCAGTTGCGCGAACATCTCGGTGTTCAGTGTCATCGAGGAGCTGGAGGCACGGCTTGATCGTCCGGTCATCACCAGCAATCAGGCCGTGATCTGGGACGCCGTCTGCCGACTCGGCGTCGCCGACCGTCGCGGCTGCCCGGGCCGCCTGTTCGCGTGCTCATGGAACTCCGAACGAATGCCACAAGTGCAGCATGGCTAGCGCTTCGCGCTCGCCAGGGAGGGAAACATGAAGCTCACACCGCTTGCGCTGCTTGCCATGTTGCTCGTCTCGGCAACCACCCCCGCCACGGCGCAGGAGGACGTCGCCGCGTTCTACCGCGGTAAGCAAATCCGCTTCGTCGTCGGCTCGTCGGTGGGCGGAGGCTACGATCTGTTTGCGCGCGCCGTCGCCCGCCACATGGTCAATCACATTCCCGGCAATCCCTACATCATCGTGCAGAACCAGCCCGCCGCCGGTGGCGTGGTGATGACCAATCAGCTTTACGCGCTCGGTCCGAAGGACGGCACGGTAATCGGCGTTCCGATCAACGGCATTCCGACCGCACCGATGCTGCAGAGCGGGCCGCAGTTCGATTCCTCGAAGCTTATCTGGGTCGGCAGCACCAACCGCGAAGCCTATGTCGCCTTCGTCTGGAACAACGTGCCCGTGAACAGCCTCGCGGATGTGACCAAGAAGGAAATCCTCGTCGGCGCCACCACGCCCGGAACGACGATGTGGGACTTCCCGCTGCTGCTGAACGATCTCCTCGGCACCAAGTTCAAGATCGTGCGCGGCTATCCCGGAACGCCGCAGATCAACCTCGCGATCGAGCGCGGCGAGATCCAGGGCAACGGCGCCATCGGCTGGGCCTCGGTCCAGGTGCAGACCCACAACTGGGTCGAGGAGAAGAAGATCAAGGTCATCGCCCAGTACGGCTTCAAGCGCTCCCCCGACCTGCCCGACGTCCCGTCCGTGTTCGAGGCCGCGAAGTCGGACGCCGACCGGCAGGCGATGCGCATGCTGTTCGCGCGCACCGAATACGGCCGGCCGTATTTCCTGCCGCCGGACGTGCCGCGCGAGCGCGTCACCGCGCTGCGCCGCGCCTTCGACGCCACCATGAAGGACCCGGGCTTCCTGGCCGAGGCCGAAAAGCTCCAGCTCGACGTCAGCCCGATGACCGGCGAGGAGGTGCAGGCGCTGGTCGGCGACCTCGCCAAGACGCCGCCGGAGATCGTCCACCGCGTGCGCAACGCGCTCGAAGCGCCGGCGAAGTGAAACGCACGGACGCTTAGCCAACGCTGCGCCGCCCCTGTTGTTTGGCGGCGCGGGGTACGCCGTCGTCCAGTTCGCCTCGCCCGTCGAACTAAAAGTCCGAGGGCGCGCGGAACGCCGGGGCGCCGAGCACCCCGTGACCCTGTGCACGAAGATAAGTTTGAGTGCACAGGCAGTCTTCATCACGGAAAGTGCCGGTTCCCCGGCGTTCCGCGCGCGGTGTTTGTAGGCTTGCTCCGCGCGACCCCCGGTGGCTGACGTTTCGGATGCCGTCGGTTGTGCCTCGCGGCCGACCGGCATCTATCCACCGCTGAAGGAGTTGACCGCGACGCCCGCGCATGGCGGAGCGAACGCCGCGGTGCGCCAATCCCGTGACGCGCTGTGGCGCGCCGGGACCGCGCGGCTTGGGCCGCCGTGCGGGGCTTGCGAACCCGCCGCACGGCCACCGCGCCAACCGTCGCGGGTGTCCCCGCGCCGATCCCGAAGCCAAAAGCGCGCCGCATCTCCAGCGCGCCGCTCCGGCCGTCCCCGCCCTTTGAACGCCTTCGAAGCGCGCCCTCGGTCGGGACGAGGTATGGAGAATATAGTCCTATGAACGAGTTTGTCAAGATGAACCGTGGCGGCGATTGAGCGGGACCGTAGCCCGCATGAGCGCAGCGACATGCGGGTTGGCTTCAAAAACGGCTCAGGCTTCAAAACAGGCTCAGCCCCGGATATCGCTGCGCTCATCCGGGCGACAGTCGATCCGGGCTGCTCGCTCCGGAAGTCGCTGCGCTCATCCGCGCCTACGACCGTAGCTCGCTGATCGCGGCGACTTGCGATTGCGTTCCAGAACAGCCATTGAGCCGCGTTCGGATTGCCCGGCGAGCGCGGCATCTGGGCGACGGTTTGGGAGCATCTCATGCGCGACGAACCGGATTACGCACGGCATGTCGAGATTGTTACATCAATCCGATGAAGCACGGTCTGATCCGGCGCGTAGCGTGACTGGCCGCACTCGTCATTTCATCGCGATATCGAAGCCGGGATATTCCCGCCTGACTAGGGCGGGCGAGGTCACATCGGCCGGTGATTTTGGCGAACGAGCGTCGTAGGGCGGATTAGCGCAGCGTAATCCGCCGTCTTTCCGGGCCGCGCAATGGCGGGTTACGCCTTCGGCTAACCCGCCCTACGGCCCCGCGTGGCGGGTGAGCCGGGGCCGTGCTAGCATTGCCGTGATGCGCGCAACGCGCGTCCACAAAAAAAGCAGGAGACATTGACCGCCGGCGAAAAGCCGTCGCGTTCATGGGAGGAGTAAAGACATGCCGAATCGAAAGGCGTTCGCTTCGATCGCTGCTGCGGTTGTGTTCACGTTCACGCTTGCCGATGTTTCGGCGGCCGAGGAACCCAAGTTTCCCGATTGGTCCGGCCAGTGGACGCGCGTGCCCGATGGCGGCCCGCCGCGTTACGATACGAGCAAGCCGATCCGCAAGCAGCAGGCGCCGCTCAAGCCGGCGTACCAGGCGCGCTTCGAGCAGAGCATGAAGGATCAGGATGCCGGCGGGAATGGCCTCGACACCGCCTATAGTTGCCTGCCGCCCGGCATGCCGCGGATGATGTCGGGCGTCGCGCGGATGGAGTTCCTGTTTTCGCCGGGCGTCACCCACATCCTGTTCGATCGCAACGACTATGCGCCGCGCCGCATCTACACCGACGGGCGCGCGTGGCCCAAGTTCGATGCTGAAAACGCGACCTTCCCCGGCTACACGATCGGTCGATGGATCGACCGCGACGGCGACGGCCGCTACGATGAGCTGCAGGCCGAGACCCGGCATGTGCGCGGTCCGCGCACCTGGGACCAGAGCGGCATGCCGATGGCCGACGACGACCAAGGCGTGATCAAGGAGCGGCTATTCCTCGACAAGGACAAGCCGGAGATCATGCACAATGAAGTCACCACCACCGACAATTCGCTGACGCGGCCTTGGACGGTCACGAAGAACTACCGTCGCCTGCGCGACATCGAGTGGGTCGAGAACAACTGCATCGAAGGCCAGACCTGGGTGACCATCGGCAAGGAAGTCTATTACCAGAGCGGGGACGGCACGATCCTGCCGACCCGCAAGGGCCAGCCCGCGCCGGATTTGAAATATTTCGGTGCGGCGAAGTAATTGTAGCAAGTAGCCCGGATTGAGCGGAGCGAAATCCGGGACCCGTGGAGCAAATGGCGCGACCGTCCCGGATGTCGCTGCGCTCCATCCGGGCTACACCCGCTTATTCTCCCACCTTGAGATATTTATGCATCGCCTCCAGCGCTTCCGGCGGCTGGTTGAACATCGCCTCGAAACCCTTGCTCACCGCTGCGGCGGAGATGTGAGCGACGTCGATCTTCGCGGTCTTGGTCTCGGCGAGAAACTCAGGGTCCGCTATCACCTCGGTCAAGGCCTTCTGCAACATCGCGACGCGATCGGCCGGCGTGCCCGGCCGCACCGCGAACGGCCGACCGATGGCGAGCGGCGTGCCGCGGATGACCATGAGCGCGCGGCCGATGTCGCTCTGCGCCAGATCCTCGTCCACTGGCAGGTTGTTGAGCCCGGGCACCGGCGCGCGCCCGCGCACCAGCGGGCGCACGACGCCTTGCTCCGCCGCGTTCTTCACGGTGGTGGCGAGCGCGGCCCAGCCGTCGACTTCCTTGCGTTCGAGCGCCAGGCGGATGTCGTCGTTGGCGGCGTACCCGGAGATCAGCCGCAGTTTCGCGCCGGCAAACTGTTTGAGCAGCATCGGCGTGTCATAGGAGTTCGAGCCGGGTCCGGTGGTGCCGACGACCAGTTCCGGGTTCGCGCTCTGAATGTCCTTGAAGGTCTTGTAGGGCAGGTCGGGACGGATCGCGAAGACCACGCCGTCAGCGCCGGATGAGCCGAGCCATGCGAACTTGCGGACGTCGAAGCGCACCGCCGGGACCTTGAAGAGCTGCGCCATCGCAACGGCGGGATTGGCCGCCAGCACGGTAAGGCCATCGGCGTCGGCGACATTGAACACGTAGTTGGTTGCGTTGAGATGGGCGCCGCCCGGCATCTGCCGCAGGATGACGGTGGGATTGCCGGGGATGTGTTTACCGATGTGATGACTGACCGATAGCGCCGCGATCGCCAACGTCCCGGTCAGGCGCGCGCCGATCACCATGGTGACGGTCTTGCCGCGGTAGAAGTCGGCCTGCGCCGACGCAGCCGTTTGCGCCAGCGCGACGCTCAGAACGCTCAGAACGATTATCGATATTGTTCTTCTCATGGCTTCTCCTCTGGCGCGGCCTTACGTGCCGCGATCAATCCGCCAGCCGCAAGCCCTTGTTCTCCTCGAACACCTTCGACCAGCGTTCACCTTCGCTGCGGATGAAGGCGGAGAACTCTGCGGATGTGTTGTTCACGGGAAAGATGCCGACCTTCTGCAGCTTGTCGACCATCGCGGGGTCGCCATAGATGCGCGCGACCTCCTGCTGCAGCTTGTCGACGATCGGCTTCGGCGTGCCGGCCGGCGCGGCAAGGCCGATCCAGGTCGAGCTTTCGTCGATCGAGGGCAGACCGGCGGCGACGCTGAGCGCCGGCAGGTCGGGCAGGATCGGCAGCGGACGGTTCGAGTATTTGGCGAGCGCACGGTACTTGCCGCCTTCGATCAGCGGCATGCTGGTGCCGGTCGAGTCGAGCGCGAAGTCGACGGTGCCGGTGAGGATCGCCTGGCCGATCTCGGCGCTGCCCTTGAACGGCACGAGCTGCACGTCGATGCCGGCGGTCTTGGCGAACAGGATCGCGCCGAGCCGCGAGGTAATCGTGCCGGCGCCCATGTTGAGCTTGCCGGGATTGGCCTTGGCCTTCGCGATCAGCTCCTTGATGGTCTTGGGGCCGTCGGGCGCGCGCACCACGATCAGCGACATGTTCTTGGTCAGCAGCGTGATCGGGACGAAATCCTTGACCGGATCGTAGGGCAGGTTGGCCATGGTCAGCGGGTTCATCACCATGGTCGTGTCCATCGGGACGAACAGCGTGTAGCCGTCGGGTGTCGAGCGGGCGACCGCCTGCGCGCCGATCGCGGTGTTGCCGCCGGCGCGGTTCTCGATCACGAACGGCTGGCCGAAATCCTCGCTCATCTTCTGTCCGACGAAGCGCGCGATGATGTCGGCCGGCCCGCCCGGCGGGAACGGCACGATCATGTGCACGGCGCGGTTGGGGTAGGTGTTGGAGTTTTGCGCGGCCGCGGGGAGGGGGAGGCAGAGCAGGGCCAGCGCGACGATGCGGATGATGAAGTTCATCTTTGTCTCCTCATGCGCTCGCGCCTACTTGGCCTCCCCCCTTGCGGGAGAGGGTGGCTCGCGCTTCGCTTCCGCCAAACGCAAGCCGGGTGAGGGCGTTGCGCTATTTTCACCGCCGAGATCTAATGCCTCACTCACTTCGTGCACTCGGCACCCTCTCCCGCGAGGGGAGAGGGAAGAAAAAGCATCACCGTCCCTGCCGCAACCGCGCCAAAAATTCCGACGTCGGCCAGCCGTCGGCCGGCAGGCCGAACTTGATCTGCATGTCGCGCACGGCCTGGCGGCTCTTCAATCCCAGCACCCCGTCGGGGCGGCCGATGTCGTAGCCGCGCTTTTCGAGCATCTGCTGCGCTTCGCGCGTCTCCTCGAAGCTGATCTTCGGGATGTTGCTGCCGCGGTGCATCGGCGGCGCGCCCGCGAGCCGCGTCGCGTAGTAGGCGGCGGTGAGCGAGTAGGCGAGCGAGTTGTTCCACTTCGTGTAGACCTGGAAATTATCGTAGGTGAGGAAGGCCGGTCCGAACCGGCCCATCGGCAACAGCAGCGACGCCGGCAGGTTGTCGTTCGCCAGCGCTCCGCCATCGGCGCGGGTGACGCCCCAGCGCGCCCATTGCGAGCGCGGATGCTGGATGGCGAGGTCGGCCTGCTTCCAGTCGAGGTTCTGCGGTACGCGCACTTCCTGCAGCCACGGCTCGCCGCGCTTCCAGCCGAGTGTGCCCAGATATTTCCCGGTCGAGCCGATCACGTCGGCGACGCTGCGGATCAGGTTGCGGCGGCCGTCGCCGTCGTAATCGACCGCGTCACGGTAATACTCGGATGGCATCATCTGGGTCTGCCCGAGTTCGCCGGCCCAGGAGCCGACCATCTCGTCGGCGCGCAGGTCGCCGCGTTCGATCAGCCGCAGCGCGTCGAACAGGTGGCCGCGGAACATCTCGGAGCGGCGGCAGTCGTAGGCGAGCGTGGTGAGCGACTTGATCGCCTGGTCCTTGCCCTGGCCGCCGCCGAAATCGCTTTCGAGCCCCCAGAACGCGGTGATGACGGGGGCGGGCGCGCCGAATTCCTTCTCCTCGCGCTGAAAGATCGACTGGTACTGCTTGATCTTGGCGGCCCCGGTCTGCAGCCGGTAGGCGGGCAGCATCTTGTCGGAGAATTCGAGGAAGGTCTGGCCGAAGAAGCGCTGGCCACGGTCGATATTGACGATGCGCTGGTCGTACACGAGGTAGGGCGAAGCGGCGCTGATGGCGGACGCCGAAATCCCCTTCGCCGCGGCCTCCTTCTTGAAGTCGGCGAGCCAGCGCTCGAAATTGCCGGTATTGCGACAGTTCGCTTGCGCCCACGCCGTGGTCGGGGCGCCTGCAAGCAGGACCGCCGCGGTCGTCCAAGCCGCTGCCACCCAAGCCGCCATCGTCATTGCCGATGTCCGTCGCGTCATCGTTCCCATCCGTTGTTTTGCGGCATTGTCCCCGCGAACCGTCGGCCCCGCAAGCCGCCCGCTGCCGCAGGCCCGACCGCGGTGAGCGGCGGCCGCGCCTTGCTGGCCCACGGGCATCTCGCCTATCCTTGCGCCGGCTTTACCGCCGAATCGGGGTTACCGTCTCGCCAAGGGCGAACATCCGACATATTCGTCACCGACGACGAATATTCGACAACATCATGACGCCGACGCCAGGCCGGCGCGGAAGGGGATCACGATGCGCGTGCTTATACTGATGGCTGCGACGGTCGGGCTTTGCCTTGGCGCGGCCGCGCAGGCCCAGCAGCCAGCCCCGCCGCCGCCGGTGACCGCGCCGGCTTCGCCCGCTCCGCCGCCGGAATACGGTGAGGCCGTCACCAGCGCGCAGGCCAAGATGGCGGCGGAAGCCGCGCTCAGCGAGGCCCAGAAGAACAATTGGCGCATGGCCGTCACGATCGTCGGACCGGACGGCGAGCTCGTCTATTTCGAGAAGATGGACGGCACGCAGAACGCCTCGGCTGCGCTCGCGCTGGCGAAGGCGCGCACCTCGGCGCTGTTTCGCCGCCCCAGCAAGGCCTTCGCGGAGCAGTTCGCGGCCGGCAATACCGGCTTCATGACCTTTCCCGACCAGGCGCGGCCGATCGCTTCCGAGGGCGGCCTTCCGATCGTCATGGACGGCAAGATCATCGGCGCGATTGGCGCCAGCGGCGGGACTGCCGCCCAGGACGGCATGGCCGCGGCGGCGGGGGTCGGCGCGCTGAAGTGATGGTGTCATGGCGCGGCCTTGCCGGCCGAACTGAAACAGGCCGGGCGCGGGCAGCCCCTTGGATTGCACTTAGGGTATTGAAATAATTAATCTTTCACTTCCCGGCCGGAATTTGCTGCATGCGCATGTCAAATATCCGCGAGCAGCGTAACCCTCTGTTGCTCCTGCACGTATATTGGATCAAGGCTGAGGCGAGGGAACCATCGGACCCCCCGTCCGTTTTTCGTGCTCCACAGGCTCCGCAATCTCCAACCTGGGATTGGGCATGACGCCCGCGCTTTCATCCGTTCTGCGTCGCGCGCGCGACGATTCTCCCGCAACGATCAAGGCCATTGCCGGCGACCTCCGGGCGAAATGGCGCGACGCGTTCGCCGACGTGCGCGCGGAGACCGAGCGTCGCGCCGCGCCGCTGTCGCCGGAGGATCAGGTCGTCCAGCCGATGCCGGACGCGAGCCCGACCAAATGGCACCGCGCACACACGACCTGGTTCTTCGAGCAGTTCCTGCTCACGCCGCATCTGCCGGGCTACCGCGTCTTCGACGACGACTTCGCCTATCTGTTCAACTCTTACTATGTTGCGGCCGGCCCGCGTCATGCGCGACCCCGGCGCGGGCTGATCACACGGCCGAACAGCGCCCAAGTCGCGGCCTATCGCGCCCATGTCGAGGATGCGGTGGCGCAACTCATCATGAGCGCAGACGATGAGTCGCTGCCCGAGGTGCTGCGCATCCTGGAGGTTGGGCTGCATCACGAGCAGCAGCACCAGGAACTGATCCTCACCGACATCCTGAATGTGTTTGCGCAGAACCCGATCGCCCCGGCCTACGACGCCCGGTGGCAGCCGCCGCGCCCGTCCGAGGCGGATGGCTTCGTGGATGTTCCGAGCGGCATCCACACCATAGGCTTTGCCGGCGCGGGCTACTGCTTCGACAACGAGGGTCCCGCCCATCAGGTCTTGCTGCAGCCGATGCGGATCGGCCGCGCGCTGATCACCAATGCGCGCTGGCTCGAGTTCATGGCCGAGAGCGGCTACCAGACGCCCTCGCTCTGGCTGTCCGACGGTTGGGCGATGGTCGAGGCCGAGGGATGGGACGCGCCGGGCTATTGGCGCAAGGTTGACGGCGCCTGGTTCCAGCTCACGCTCGGCGGCCTCAAGGCGGTCGATCCGGACGCGCCGGTCAGCCACATCAGTTATTACGAGGCGGACGCATTCGCGCGTTGGGACGGCAAGCATCTGCCGACCGAGATGGAGTGGGAAGTCGCAGCCCGGCTCGGTCTGCTCGACGATGCTTTCGGCACCGTGTGGCAATGGACGCGCAGCAGCTATTCGCCGTATCCGGGCTACCGCACGTGCGAGGGCGCGCTCGGCGAATACAACGGCAAGTTCATGATCAATCAGATGGTGCTGCGCGGCTCTTCGCTGGCGACCCCCGAAGGGCATTCGCGCGCGACCTATCGCAATTTCTTCTATCCGCCGGCGCGCTGGCAATTCAGCGGGTTCCGGCTCGTCGAATATCCCGGCTGACGCGCCGACGAACGAACAACGGAGCGAGTCATGAACGTCCATGCGCGCGCCTTGCGGCACGAGGCGGTATCTACGGATCCGGCGTTTGCCCGCGACGTGCTCGCGGGCCTGGCGGCGCGGCCGAAGAAACTGTCGCCAAAATATTTCTATGACGAGACCGGCTCGAAACTGTTCGAACAGATCACCGAGCTGCCGGAATACTACCCGACCCGGACCGAGCTCGCGATCCTGCGCGACAACGCTGGCGAGATCGCGCGCGTTTTTCCCGAGCGCTCGGCGCTGGTAGAGTTCGGCAGCGGCTCGACCCGCAAGGCGCGCATCCTGCTGGCGGCGGCGCCGCAGGTCGCGGCTTACGTCCCGGTCGACATTTCGCCGGAAATGCTGGCGGAGGAGGCCGAGCAGCTACGCCACGATCACCCGCGGCTTGCGGTGCTGCCGGTGGCGGCCGACTTCAGCCAGCCGTTCCGGTTGCCGGCGGCGGTCGTCGCGATGCCGCGGACCGGATTTTTCCCCGGCTCGACCATAGGGAATTTCGAGCCGCACGAAGCATCCGCATTCCTGCGCCACGCCGGGCGGATGCTCGGCGACGGCGGCCATCTCGTCATCGGCATCGACCTCGTGAAGGACGCGGGCGTGCTCAACGCCGCCTATGACGATGCGGCGGGCGTGACGGCGAAGTTCAATCTCAATCTGCTCGCGCGCATCAACCGTGAGCTCGGCGGCGATTTCGAACTCGCGAATTTCTGCCACCAGGCATTCTACAATTCCGAGCGCCGGCGGATCGAGATGCATCTCGCCAGCCGCAAGCGCCAGGCCGTGCACGTGCTCGGCCGCACCATCGAATTCCGTGCCGGCGAGACCATCCACACCGAGAGCAGCTACAAATACACAGTCGAGAGTTTCGCAGCGCTCGCGCGCGGCTCCGGCTGGTCCCCAGTCGCGGCCTGGACGGACGCCAAGGGCTATTTCTCGGTGCAGGCGCTCGCGCGCGCGCCCCAATAGGCGACGTCAGAAATTGCGGCCTACCCCTCGCCCCGCCATGGATGTTGCGATGCCTCGCAACTCTCTCCCATTGCAGGAGAGAGCTTCTCCGCGGTTGCAACAAACTCGGCCGGGGGGCGAGAGCAGGGCGAGAGCATTGACTGAATCAGAGATTACTTCTCTGCGTGCCGACCAGAGATGATAGCCTTGCGCGCGTCTTCGGCTGAGTGAGGAGCGTGAAAGGCCGATGCCTGTCTGTGAGGCCGATCCGTGGCGGCTGCAATATTTCGACCACGCCGCCTGTCCGCCCGACGTCAACATCCCGACCGAAGACAGCGACGCCTGGCTGTGGTACCCGGTTCATCGCTGGGTCTACGACAAGATCGCGATCGCGCTGAGCCAGGGACTCGAAGCCGGCCCGCATGGCGTGACGCCGCCGCGCTTCCCGGTGTTCTCAAAACCGATCGTCAACCTCAAGGGCATGGGCGTGGGCAGCCGCGTCCTGTGCGACGCCGCCGAGTACGAGCAGCATGTCGTGCCCGGCCACATGTGGATGACGCTGCTCGAAGGCCGGCATGTGAGCTCCGATATCGCGGTGGTCGACGGCGAGCCGCGCTGGTGGCGGCACGTGACCGGACATACGGCAGGCGAGGGCACCTTCGATTACTGGACCGTGCAGGCGGCGCACGAGCCCGAGCTCGAGGATTACTGCGGCGCTTGGATCCGGCAGCATCTGCGCGGCTACACCGGTCTCATGAACACGGAGACGATCGGCGGCCGCATGATCGAAGTGCACCTGCGCATGAGCGACCAGTGGCCCGACCTCTACGGCGCCGGTTGGGTCGAGGCGGTGGTCCGCCTCTATCATTCGGGTATCTGGGATTATGTCGACGGCGAGCGGCGCGATGGTTTCAGCGTGGTCCTGTTCGGTCCGCACGGGCCGCGCTATCGCCATCCGCCGCCGGCCTTGCCCGAGGCGGCGCGGCATATCCCGGGCGTATCGAGCGTGCAGATCACCTTCCACGAGGACAAGGACCCCGCGCAGCATGCCATGCCGCCCGGCGGCTTCCGCCTCGCTGTCGTCAACGCGTGGGATTTGGCGGCCGGGCAGGTGGGGCGGGAGATGTTGCGCCGGCATTTCCTGGCGGAGGCGTGGGGCTAGCAACGCGCAGTTTCCCGTGTAGACGCGCGCGGGCGCATCCAATATGAACTGGCCCATCTTTCCACGGCTTTTTCCGATCGGGAGTATCAGCAGCCATGAAGATCGTCGGTTTCCATTCGAATGAAGGATTGCGTCTCGGCGTGGTCGAGGGCGACCAGGTCATCGACTTGCAGGCGGTAGACGCCAAGGTCCCGACCAATCTCGCGGACATTCTCGCCGCTCACAATGGTGACCTCAGGCCGGTTGCCGACCTCGCCAAGCGCGCGCCGGCCTCCGCGCGCAAGCCGCTCAAGGGCTTGAAATTCGGCCTGCCGGTCGCCCGCCCGCCGAAGGTGATCTGCCTCGGGCTCAACTACATGGAGCACGTCAAGGAAGGGATGAACCGCGACAACATCCCGAAATATCCGACCATCTTCATGCGCTGCCAGACCTCGCTCGTTCCGCACAACGAGCCGCTGCTGCGTCCGAAGGTGACCGACAAGCTCGACTACGAGGCCGAGATGGTCGTGGTCATCGGCCAGCGCGCCAAGCATCTGACGATGGAGAACGCCTACTCCTGCATCGCCGGCTATTCGTGCTTCAACGAAGGTTCGGTGCGCGACTTCCAGCGCAACACCACGCAATGGGACATGGGCAAGAACTTCGACAAGACCGGCGCCTTCGGCCCCTGGCTGGTCACCGCCGACGAAATCCCGGCCGGCGGCAAGGGCCTCAAGATCGAGAGCCGGCTCAACGGCCAGGTTATGCAGTCCGACAACACCGACAACATGATGTTCCCGGTCGCCGAGACTCTGGTCTACGTGACGCAGGGCATGACCCTCGAGCCCGGCGACGTGCTCGTCACCGGCACGCCTTCCGGCGTCGGCTTCGCGCGCAAGCCGCCCGTGTGGATGAAGGACGGCGACACCTGCGAGATCGAGATCGAGAAGATCGGCGTACTGTCGAACCCGATCAAAGACGAGAGCTGATCGCCCAGGCATGGCCGACGGCCTCGCCTTTTTCCGGACAGGAGCTTGTGATGGCCGGTCTTAATGTGATCACGATCTGCGGCTCGTTGCGCAAGGGTTCGTTCAACGCGGCGCTGCAGCGCACGTTGCCAGGTCTCGCGCCGGCTGACATGAAGATCGCCGCCGCGCCGCCGTGGGCGTCCTTCCCGATCTACAATGCCGACGACCAGAACACGACCGGCTTCCCCGCCGCCGTCAACACGCTGGTCGATGCGATCCGCGCCGCGGATGGCGTGATCTTCGTGACGCCGGAATACAACTACTCGATCCCCGGCGGCCTCAAGAATGCGATCGACTGGGTGTCGCGTGTCCCGAATCAGCCGCTGAAGGACAAGCCGGTGGCGATCCAATCGGCGAGCGGCGGGCCGATGGGCGGCGCGCGCATGCAGTACCACCTGCGTGCCTCGATGGTGTTCCTCAACGCGCTGACGTTCAACACGCCGGAAATTTTCGTCGGCACCGCGCAGAATAAATTCGACGACAAGCTCGAACTCAAGGACGAAACCACGATCAAGTTCGTCACGCAACAGTTGGCGGGCTTCGCGGGCTTCATCCGTAAAGTCAGCGGCAAGGGGTGAGCATCATGACTGAGGGGTTACTCGACATCCTGGTGATCTGCGGCAGCCTGCGGAAAGGTTCGTTCAACGCGGCGCTGGCCCGCGCTCTGCCGGCGCTGGCGCCGCCCGCGCTCAAGCTCCGCGATGCGCCCTCGCTCGATCCGATCCCGAACTACAACGCCGATGTGCAGGACGCCGGCAATCCGCCGCCAGTGGTCGCGCTGGTCGATGCGATCCGCGCGGCCGACGGCCTCATCATCGTGTCGCCGGAATACAACTGGACGATCCCCGGCGTGCTCAAGAACGCCATCGACTGGGTGTCGAAGGTCAAGGACCAGCCGTTCTTCGGCAAGCCGGTCGCGCTGCAGTCGGCGGCGGGCGGGCTGCTTGGCGGCGCGCGCATGCAGTATCACTTGCGCCAGGCGCTCACCTCGATCGAGGCGCAGATCCTGATCCGGCCGGAAGTGTTCGTGAACTTCGCGGCCAAGAAAATGGACGCCAAGACGCTCGAACTGACCGACCAGCCGACCAAGGACATGGCCAGGCTGCAGCTCGAAGCCTTCGAGAAATTCATCCGCCGCGTCGGTGCGAAGAGCTGACGCCGTGAGGCTCGCCGGCCGCACCGCGATCGTCACCGGCGGCGCCAAGGGGATCGGCCGCCATTATTCGCAGGCGCTCGCGGCCGAAGGTGCCGAAGTCGTCATCGCCGATATCGTCGACGGCAGCGACTTGGCGCAGGAGATCGCCGCGAGGCACGGCCGCAACGCCACCCTGAGCCTCACCTTCGACGTGAGCGACGAGGCGCAGGTGCGCGCACTTGTCGCCCAAGTGATCGAGCGGTTCGGCAAGATCGACATCCTGGTCAACAACGCGGCGGTCTATTCAGCGCTGAAGGAGCAGCCGTTCACCGACATTGACGTCGCGGTGTGGGACAGGGTGATGGCGGTGAACATCCGCGGCCCGTTCCTGATGGCGAAGCACGTGGTCCCGCACATGCAGGCACGGCGCTACGGCAAGATCATCAATATCGGCTCCGGCAGCGTGTTCCGCGGCATCCCGCAGATGATGCACTACGTTACGTCGAAAGGCGCCACGGTCGCCTTCACGCGTTCGCTCTCGCGTGCCGTCGGGGAGTTTGGCATCTGCGTCAATACGCTCGCGCCGGGCTTCACGCTCAGCGACAGCGTACTCGACGACAATCCGGGCCACGTCGAAAGCTCGCGCGCGCCCGCGATCGCGCGCCGCGCCCTCAAGCGCGATCAGACCCCGGCCGATCTGCTCGGCGCGCTCGTTTTCCTCGCCTCCGCGGACAGCGACTTCATGACCGGGCAGACCATCGCGGTCGACGGCGGCGCCGTGAATACCTGAGCTGCGGGATGCGTACGCCGGGCCTTGAATAGCGCTCGCGGATAGATAGTTTCATTCTGTACTATCTGCCAGTTTTGCGTTATTCTAATCTGAACTGCACCAAGCCCGATAAGGGAGAGCGGCATGGCTAGCGCGGCACCCCAGACGCAATCCGAACCCGGCCCCAAGCACAATATCGAGGCGATGCGGGAGGCCTATTACGAACGCATCTCCAAATTCGACATGGCGCCGCTGTGGAAGGTGATGAAGAACGTCGTCACCAAGGAGCCGGTGACGCGCTGCATCCCGGTCGTCTGGCACTACGATGATGTGAGGTCGCTGGTGATGGAATCTGGCGGCCTGATCAGCGCCGAAGAGGCGATGCGCCGGGTTCTGGTGCTTGAAAACCCGGCCATGCGTGGCGAATCGAAGGCGACCAACACGCTGTTCGCCGGCATCCAGATGATCCTGCCCGGCGAGATCGCCCCCGCACACCGGCACGTCTCCTCCGCGATCCGCTTCGTGCTCGACGGCGAGGGCGCCTATACCGCGGTCGAGGGCGAGCGCTCCTACATGTCGCCCGGCGATTTCGTCATCACCGCGAACTGGGCGCCGCACGACCACGGCAACCCCTCCGACAAGGCGATGCTGTGGCTCGACGTACTCGATTTCCCGGCGGTCAATTTCTACGAGGCCTCGTTCGCGGACTACTTCGACGAGAAGGAAAAGATGCAGAACACCTCGCGCGGCGACGGCGATTCGCTCGCCTTCTACGGCTCGGGGGTGCTGCCGGACGGCACGACGGTGACGATGAACCACAGCCCCGTCGTCAACTACACCTACGCTCGCACACGGCCGATCCTCGACCGGCTCAAGAAGGCCGGCGACATCGACCCGCGCCACGGCGCGCGTGTGCGCTACACCAACCCGGTGAACGGCGGCCCGGTGCTGCCGACCATGGGCGCCAACCTCGCGCTGTTCCCCAAGGGCTTCAAGGGCGAGCCCTACCGCGCCACCGACGGTACGATCTTCGTGTGCACCGAAGGCGGCGGTACCACCAAAGTCGGTGACACGGTGCTGGACTGGGGCCCGAACGACGTGTTCGTGGTGCCGCCGTGGAAGCCGTACTCGCACCATCCGTCGAAGGAATCGGTGCTGTTCTCGATCTCGGATCGCCCGGCGCAGGAAGCGCTCGGCATCTGGCGCGAGGAGAAGCGCGCGGGGTAACGCGACGCCGTTCAGTTGTTGCCGCGCTTCTTGTTGTAGACGTGGGTTTGCACCGTCTGCCAGACGTTGTTCACGTGATAGGGATCGCTGCGGACGAAACGGTCGATTGTGGCGCGGTCCTTGGCGTCGATCACGAAGATGCTGCCGACCGGCGTCTCGCCGTCGTCGGCAACCAGCGTGCCGGCGGTGAGCACGCCGACGTCGAATTTCTCGGCATCGTCGAGATGGGTCCGGTGGGCGCGGTAGAATTTCGCGCGCGTCGGCAGTTCGCCGGGCTTGTCGGTGGCGTGGACCACGTACAGCATGGGTACCTCGGAGGAAATGAACATGCGCCGGAGCGATCCTAGTCTAGAGCATGATCCCGAAAAGTTGCAGACTTTTCGGATCAGATCATGCGACCAATCAAAGAGAAGCTCTAGAGCATGATCCCGAAAAGTTGCAGACTTTTCGGATCAGATCATGCGACCAATCAAAGAGAAGCTCTAGAGCATGATCCCGAAAAGTTGCAGACTTTTCGGATCAGATCGTGTGACCAATCAAAGAGAAGCGGAGCAAGATCGCTTCAATCTGAAGCGATCTTGCTCTAACGGACCCGCAAGGCCGGGACGACCCCGAGCCCGGAGAAAATCCCGGCGGCGGCGGATGGGTTCCGCGCCCGGCATGCTCAATCCCGTCGCCGCGAGATGACGTAGAACTCATCGTTGAACCACAGACCTCCGCGCTCGCGCAGCACGTCGCGGGTGGCGGTGAGGTAGCCCCGGTCGGCGACGACGCTCGCAAGCCGGTCATCTTCGACCTGCGCTACATAGATCGCCGCGTTCCACGCCGCGAACAAAGTCGAGGTGCCGATCGATTCCGATATCTCCGACGGCAGCGTGTGCATTTCGTAGCGGAACAGCGAGCGGCTGTCGGCGTAGGCGTTGAAATTCAGCCCGCGCCCGGCGCCGCCGAGCTCCTGCTTCACCGCTTTCAGGATCTGGTGCCGGTCGTGACTGAACGGATGGTCGCCGGGCCAGACCCTGTCGACGATCTCCATGCCGGGATCGTGACCGTGCGAATGGATGCCGATCAGCCGTCCGCCCGACCCGATCGCCTTCGCGAGCGGCGCGATCACGCGCCTGGCCTTGAAGTCGAGCGGGGCGCGGGCGCGATAGGGCTGCGAGGCGATGACGAGATCGTAGTTCGCGACCGTGCCGCCGGGCCGCGGGATGATCGGGTCGAGCAGGAACTTGTGGTCCTCGCGGTAGATCACCAGCACCACCGGCCGCTCGTAGACCGGGTTGCCCGTCTTCGGGCTCACGCCGGCCTTCCAGTTCTGCGACAGGAACGGCACCAGTTCGGTGATCTGCTGCTCGAACGAATGCGCGGTGTTGCCGGTGAGCGCCACTTCTTGCCAGACCAGGCTCGAGGCCGCCGACAATGATTTCACCGCGAGCCAGGGCGCGTCGGCATAGGCCATGTTGGTGAACACCTGAACGGTCGCGGGGTGCTCGCAGAAGCGGTCCGACATCTTCTGCAAGGCGAGCCGCACGTCTTCGAGGCTGATCTCCTTGCCCACGACATAGAACGGCATATGCGGGAAACGGTCGTGCATCGCGCGCAGCACCCGCAGCATCACGGTGCCATCGCCGACGCCGGCATCGAATACGCGCACCGCCGGCGGCCGCGGATGGATGTTCGCGAGCTCCAGCGACACGCGGTTCGCGACCACCCACTTTTCGCTGCAGGTGTTCACGAACAGGAGATATTTCTGCCGGTTGTCGAAGAAACGGAAATTGCGCTGCGGGTCTTGCTGCGGAGTTTGGGCGCGGGGAGCCATGGGCGCTCTCACGCCGCCGGCGCGTCGAGCGCGCGCATCACCGCGGCGGCGACCGCCGTCGTGCCGTCGCCGCCGCCGAACTCGCAAGGCTTGATCCCCGACGCAAAGGCGCGGTCGACCGCGATTTCGATTTTGCGCGCGGCCTCGATGGCGCCGGAATGGCCGTGCTTGTCGCCGAGCCAATCGAGCATCATCGCGGCCGAGAGGATCATCGCCGTCGGATTGGCGAGGCCCTTGCCCGTGATGTCGGGCGCGGTGCCGTGACAGGGCTGAAAGACGGCGTGCTCGTCGCCGATGTCGGCGGACGGCGCCATGCCCATGCCTCCGATCAGCCCGGCGGTGAGATCGGAGAGAATATCGCCGAACAGGTTCTCCATCACCAGCACGTCGAAATCCCAGGGCCGCCGCACCAGCATCGCCGAGCACGCGTCCACATAGAGGTGGTCGATAGCGACGCCGGGATGATGCGCCGCGGCCTCGTCGAACAGCTTGCGGAAGAACGCGTAGGCCTTGAACGCGTTCGCCTTGTCGACGCAGGTGAGTCGCCCGGGCATGCCGCGCGCCTTGCGTCGCTCGGCGAGGCGGAACGAGAACTCGAACAGGCGCTCGGAGGTCTTGCGCGTGATCACCAGGGTCTCGCGCGCTTCGTCGTGCGTCACCACGCCCTTGCCCATCGAGGCGAACATGCCTTCGGTCGATTCGCGGATCACGATCAGATCGATGCCGCGCTCGGCCGCTCCGACGATCGGGCTCGGCACGCCAGGGATGAGCCGCGCCGGGCGCACGCCGGCGTAAAGGTCGAAGATGAAGCGCAGCTCGACCTGGGGCATGATCTCGGTGTTGTCAGGGTAGCGGATGTGCGGCAGTCCGCAGGCGCCGAGCAGGATCGCGTCCGCCTCGTCACAGAGCCGCACGGTGCTCTCCGGCAACGAAGCGCCGGTGTCGCGATAGTGCGCCGCGCCGGCGGGCGCTTCGGTGAAGCGCAGGCCGAGCCCGGGCGTCATCGCCTCGACCTTGCGCAACACATCGAGCGCCGGCGCCATCACTTCGATGCCGATGCCGTCGCCGGGCAGCACCGCGATGTGGAAGCTGTCGTTGGCGCGCCCGGACATGCTACAGGAGTTTTTTCATCGACGGGACCGGGTGCAGCTCATAGCCGACCGCCTGGTAGAACCCGATCGCTTCCGGTCTCGCGTCGAGAAATACGGAAGTCATACCGCGCGCCCTCGCGTCGGCTTCCGCGTATGCCATCAGCGCCCGCCCGCCGCCTGATTTCCGCTCCGCCTCGTCGATGACGATGTCGTCGATATGCAGATGCGGCCCGCGTACCAGGGTATGAACCGGGCGCATCCCCAATACACCGATCAGCCGACCGGCGCGAAAGGCCCCGACGAGTTCGTAACCGGCGTGGCTTTGCCGGCGAGCCAAAGCGAGGAAATCCTCCGCACCGAGTTGCGTGCGCAATTGCGCGACGATCGGAAAAACCGACGCCCATTCGCGTGGTTCCAGGCGGCGTACTTGCAACTCGTTCATGGGTGGTGGACCGTTTGCTGTTCAGCCGCCCGCGGCAATGGCCGATGAAAATTGCGCCAACGGCTTGTTGTCGCAAAACCGATCAGACCGCGCAATCCAACGAGGTTCACCGTATGATACGACAACCAGCCATCGACTGGAGACCTCGTTTCCATGCCTCGCATCGCCGCCAATCTCGGGTATCTGTTCACCGAGCGCCCGTTCCTCGAACGGTTCGGCGCGGCCGCCGTGGCAGGATTTCACGCCGTTGAGTTGCAGTTCCCCTACGACCACGCGCCGTCAGCGGTGAAGGCCGAGCTGGAAAAGCATCACTTGACCGTGCTCGGCATCAATACCCCGCCGGGAAAAATGTCGGGCGGCGAGTTCGGGCTGGCCGCGGTGCCGGGACGCGAGCAGGATTTTGCCGTGCTGTTCCGCCAAGCGCTCGACTATGTCGTCGCCATCGGCGGCTGCCAGATCCACTGTCTCTCCGGCATGGTGCCGCCGGAGCAGCGGCCGGCCGCGGAGACAGTGCTGGTGAGGAATCTCGCGCGCGCGGCCGACGCGGCGGCGGAGCAGAACATCACGCTGCTGATCGAACCGATCAATCCGCGCGACCGCCCGGATTATTTCCTCACCCGTGCCGAGCAGGCCGCCCATGTCATCGCCAAGATCGAGCGGCCGAACGTGCGCATCCAGTTCGATTTCTATCACGCGCAGATCGTCGGCGGTGACCTCATCCGGCGCTTCGAGACGCATCTGCCGCACGTCGGCCACGTGCAGATCGCGGCGGTGCCGTCGCGCAACGAGCCGGATGAGGGCGAAGTCAACTATCCCGCGATCTTCGCGGCGCTCGACCGCCTCGGCTATCAAGGTTTTGTCGGGGCCGAGTATCGTCCGCGCGGCCGCACCGAGGATGGGCTTGGCTGGGCCCGGCCCTACGGCGTCGTTCCTAAAAAAAATTAAGCATAGCCAATGAGTTGCGACCTGTCGCCGCGATGCCACAGCGGCGCGCGGAATCGCGGCGCAACGCGCGAACGGCGGCAGCGGATTTGCACCGCCGGCGCGGCGCTTGCTATGGTGATTCATCATGTGGGGTCGTAAGCAACGCGTTGTCCACCCGGCACCGCCGTCGGAAGAGCCGCCGCCGCAGCGCTTGAAGGATGCGCTGCGCCGGGCGCGGGTCGATTCGGCCGAGCGCACCGGCGTCGTCGTCGATCTGCACGACGCCGAGGTCGCGCGGCTCGAACTGCTCAACGACGCGCTTGATCCGCTGTTCAAAGAGATTCCGGTCGAGGTCGATCTGTTCGAGCGGGGCGTGAGCCGGGGCGAGAGCCCACGGCTGTGGATCGACGTGATCGCGCACGTCGCGATGGGCCGCGACAAGCGCGTCTATCGGTTCGTGCAGGATACCCGCTACGGCCGCAAGATCATGGCCGAAACGGTGAACGTTGTGGAGATGGTCGACGCGATCACCAATTACGTCGCCCAGCGCCTGATCGAACGCGAGCGCGCGCTGGCGGACACCGGCACCCCGATCGTCGGCAACTTGCGGCGGGAAGCACTGTTCGAACGCCGCCGCCGCCGCCGCCGCGCGTTCCGGGCGTTTCTGTTCGGGCTGCTCGCGGGCTTTGCTGCGCTGGTCGCGGCAGCGCTGCTTTCAGCGCCGCCGCCTTCGTAGAGTGGCAAAGGCGCGGGCGCCGTGCCCGCGCGCTCCGTGACGAGCGAAGGTGGGTGGCACGCTTCGCTTTGCGCACCCTGCGGCGCGTTAATATAGCGCCGCCCGGCCGCGTTCGACGATCCTCGCCCCGTCCGGCGCCAAGCCGCGCGAGATCATTTCGCAGCGCCATGCGCCGGGGCTGCCATCGATGCGGTACAAATTGTAGCCCGCGCTGTCGTGCTCGCCGGGAGGCCGTTCCGACGCCGAGGGAACACACACGACCGGAATGCGCGCCTGTGGGCCGTCGAGCCAGCTCAGCGCATGCTCGTGGTCGTGGCCGTGCAGCAGGAGCTCCGCGCCATGGCGCGCGAGCGTCGCCCGCAATGCCGGGCCATCGACGAGCCGCCGAAAGTGCCGCGACCGTTTGCTCGTTGGCGGGTGATGAATGAGCACGATGCGGAAAAGTCCCTCGCCGCGGGCGCGGTCGAGCATTTCCCCGAGCCGTGCGATCTGCGGTGCGCCGAGCCGTCCGGTCGCCATCAGCGGCCCGGTCGGCAGCGCGCTCGACAATCCGATCAGCGCCAGCATTCCGCGGCGGCGCAGGAACGAAAACGCTTCGGCCTCGGTGCCTGACGCTGTGTCGCCACGCATGTAATCGCCCCAGTGCTTAAGCGGATGGCCGGCGGTGGTGCGCACATAGGCGTCGTGATTGCCGGGGACCAGGGTCACGTCCCGCGGCCCGCCCAGCGCCTCGAGCCAGGCGCGCGCCGGCGCATATTCGTCCACCAGCGAGAGGTTGGCGAGGTCGCCGGTTACGGCGATGTGGTCGGGCGCTTGCGCCTTCAAGTCGCTGACGATGCGTGCGAGCACCTCGCCGCGGTGGATGCGCCCGCGCTTGCGCCACCAGTTCACCAGGCCAATCGCGCGCTTGCCGGCGAGTTCGTGCAGCCGTGGTCGCGGCAGCGGCCCAAGATGCGGGTCCGACACATGCGCCAGCAGAAATGCCATCAAGAACTGCCGATGAGAATGCCGGCGATGAAGACGAGCGCGCCGCCCAGCATGATCTGGAACGCCGCGGACCAGAACGGCGTGTCCATGAAGCGATAGCGGATATAGGAAATTACAATCAACTCAATCGCGACCACGACGAATGCGCAAATCGTCGCGATGTAAAAATTGGGAATGAGATAGGGCAGGGTATGGCCCAGCCCGCCCAGCGCGGTCATCACGCCGCTGGCGGTCCCGCGCAACCACGGCGAGCCACGCCCCGTAAGTGAGCCATCGTCGGAAAGTGCCTCGGCGAAGCCCATGGAGATGCCGGCGCCGACCGAGGCGGCAAGGCCGACCAGGAACGTCTGCCAAGTGTTGTGGGTGGCAAAGGCCGCGGCAAACAGCGGCGCGAGCGTCGACACCGACCCATCCATCAGGCCGGCGAGCCCCGGCTGCACGTATTGCAGCACGAACATGCGCCGCGCGGTCTCGTCCTCGCTGGCGCGGGTGTCTTTGGTGAGAATCCGTTCGCCGAGATTATGGGCGAGCGCTTCGTGCCCGCTTTCGATCTCGGCGAGGTTGTCGAGAAGCTCGCGGACCGAGACGTCGCGGGCGGCTTGGGCGGCCTTGCGATAGAAGCGCTCGGTCTCGAATTCCAGGTTCTCGGCGTATTTGCGCACCTCGTCGAGGCCGAGCGGCCGCACCAGCCAGAGTGGCTTGTGCGAGATGAATCCCTTCACATCCTGGCGGCGGATCAGCGGCAAGTGGTCGCCGAACTTCTCGCGGTAGAGGTCGAACAGCATGCCGCGGTGGCGCACCTCCTCGTCCGCCATCCCGTCGAAAACCTTGGCGGAGGCAGGGTACTGCTCGCGCAAGCCTTCCGCGAAGTCACGGTAGATACGGCTGTCCTCTTCCTCGTTGCTGATCGCCAGCGCGAGGATTTCCCGTTCGGTGAGGTCGGCAAAACGCTTCACATCAGCCCTCGATCTGGTTGCTGGGCCATATATTGGAATCATTCTAAGGAAATTACGAGTCGACCCAAAGTTCGTGAATCATCAGGTTCCCGACAAAGATGCAGCGCTCAGCGGCCTGCCTGACGCGGAAACGCGCCTTTGGCCTTTGGCTGAGGGGGGGCCGCTGGCGCCTGGCCGGCGCCGGGCCCCCCATACGCAAAATCGTCGAAATCGGCTAGGCTAACTGGTGGAGCTTTCGCCGCGGGGCTTTATCGCGGCGCCACCATCGGGACGGCTGTCATGATGCGAATGATCCGCTGCCTGCTCGCCCTCGTTGCACTGACGTTCGCGCAAATGCCCGCGCCGGTTCACGCCGCCGAGGAGGTCGACCTTCTGCTGGTGCTCGCGGTCGATGTTTCGCGCAGCATCGACCATCCGAAATTTCTGCTGCAGCGCGAGGGCTATGCGGCCGCGGTCGCCAATCCCCAGGTGGTCGAGGCGATCAAGTCCGGCGCGCATGGGCGGATTGCGCTGTGCTTCGTCGAGTGGTCGGGCTACGGCGCGCAAAGGGTTCTCATCGATTGGACCATGATCGACGGCGTCGAGGCGGCGCGCCGCTTCGGGGATCAGCTGGTCGAGGCGCCGCGCTCCTTCGCCGACCGCACCTCGATCAGCGGCGGCATCGACTTTGCCGTCAAGCAGTTCGAGCGCTCGCCGTTCGAGGCGCCGCACCGAACCATCGACGTCTCCGGCGACGGCACCAACAATGCCGGGCGCGAGGTGCAGCGCGCGCGCGACGAAGCCGTGAACAAGGGCATCAGCATCAACGGCCTGGTGATCCTGAGCGAGCGCACGATGCCGTGGAACGCCGAGCACACCAATCCGAATGGCGGGCTGGAAAAATACTATCAGGACAACGTCATCGGCGGCCCCGGATCGTTTACGGTGGTGGCCGAGGACTTCAAATCCTTCGGTCGCGCCATCGTCAAGAAGATGATCGCCGAGATCGCCGCCTTGCCTGCGCCGCAGCAGCAGGCCGATGCGGCGAACTGAATTACTCGCTGCCGGGGAACAGGGGAAGCAAGCGTGAAGAAAGTCTATCCCGACGCAACAGCCGCGCTGGCCGGCCTGTTGCACGACGGTATGTTGATCATGGCCGGCGGCTTCGGCCTGTGCGGCATTCCGGAGACTTTGATCCAGGCCATCCGCGCCTCCGGCGTGAAGAACCTGACGGTCGTTTCCAACAATGCCGGCATCGACGGCGCCGGGCTCGGGCTGCTGCTCGATACGCGCCAGATCAAGAAGATGATCTCATCCTACGTCGGCGAGAACAAAACCTTTGCCCAGCAATATCTCGCGGGCGAATTGGAGATCGAGTTCAACCCGCAGGGCACGCTCGCCGAGCGCATTCGCGCCGGCGGTGCCGGGATCCCGGCCTTTTTCACCAAGACCGGCGCCGGCACCATGATTGCCGAGGGCAAGGAGGAGCGCGAGTTCAACGGCCAGCGCTACGTGATGGAGCGCGGGCTCGTCGCTGACCTCTCCATCGTGCACGCCTGGAAGGGCGATACCGAGGGTAACCTCGTCTACCGGAAGACTGCGCGCAACTTCAATCCGATGATGGCAACGGCGGGAAAGGTGACGGTGGCGGAGGTCGAAAAGCTGGTCGAGCCCGGCACGCTCGACCCCGATCACATCATCACGCCGGGGGTGTTCGTGCAGCGTATCGTGTCGGTGTCGAATGCGACCAAGCACATCGAGCAGCGCACCGTGCGCAAGCGCTCCGACCCGGCGACGCCCGCCGGAACCGGTGAGGAGGTCTGACATGCCCTGGACCCGCGACCAGATGGCCGCACGCGCCGCACAAGAATTGCGTGACGGCTTCTACGTCAATCTCGGCATCGGTATCCCGACCCTGGTGTCGAACTACATCCCGGCCGGCATGAGCGTCCAACTCCAGAGCGAGAACGGCATGCTCGGCACCGGGCCATTCCCGTTCGAGGGCGAGGAAGACCCCGACCTCATCAACGCCGGCAAGCAGACCGTCACGGAGCTGCCGACCACGAGCTATTTCTCCTCCGCCGATTCGTTCGCGATGATCCGTGGCGGCCACATCGACCTTTCGATCCTCGGCGCCATGCAGGTGGCGGAGAACGGCGACCTCGCCAACTGGATGATCCCCGGCAAGATGGTCAAAGGCATGGGCGGCGCCATGGACCTCGTCGCCGGGGTGAAGAAAGTGGTGGTGGTGATGGAGCACTCGGCCAAGAACGAGGCCAAGCTGCTGCACCGCTGCACCCTGCCCCTGACCGGGGCCGGCGTGGTCGATCTGGTCATCACCGACCTCGGGGTGTTCAATATCGACAAGCACGGTGGGGGCGGAATGGCGCTGGTCGAACTCGCGCCCGGGACCACGCTCGATGAGGTCAAAGCGAAAACCGAAGCAGCATTTCGGGTCGCAATGTGACGGATAGTTCGCTGGTAATGTCGAAAACCAGCCACGAAAGGGACATAGAGGGGGGCCACAGGTTGCGCGATCGGATTCGCCCCACTTCTGATCGATCGGCTTCACCGCCGTTAACCTGGACATGCGCTTCGTGGCAGCGATAACCGGCATCAGACGCCTTGTTGCGATCGCCGCGGCCTTTGTGCTGGCCGGGTTTGGCGTGCTTCTGGCGCTTTCGCTGCTGATTCCGGCCGATACGGTGCGCGAGGCAGTCAAGGCCGAGATCCGCACCGTCACCGGCCTTGATCCGATCCTGCGCGGCGACGTGGCGGTCTCGCTGTTTCCGACCGGGATGGTCAGCTTCGGGGACGTGAGCCTCGGCGACAACAAAACCGGGGCACCCGCGTTGACAGCCGAGCGGCTCGACGTGCGGCTGCGCTTCTTCCCCTTTCTGATCGGCCGCATCCGGATCGCCGACGTGTCGTTGGTGCGTCCGGTCATCACGATCGACTTCGCCGCCGACGGCAGCGCGAACTGGTCGGGCCATATCGAGGCGCTGGCGCACGCGCTCGAGCCGAGCCCGGACCGGGTCGGCTCGTTCTCGGAAATCCGGATCGCGGACGGCACCGTGGTCCTGCGCGACCCTGCCCGCAAGATTGCCGAAGTGCTGTCGCAGGTGGAGTTCGCGCTCGCGTGGCCGTCGATCTCGCAGAGCTTCGGCGCAACGGGTCATTTCGTGTGGCACGACGAGCCGCTCGACGCGACGCTCAGCTTCAGCAACTTCCTCGCCGCGCTCACCGGTGATCGCTCGGGCCTCAAGGTGCGGCTCGCCGGCGCGCCGCTGAAACTCGCTTTCGACGGCTCGGTCAGCCACAAGCCGCGCATGCACCTGGAAGGCACGCTCGCCGCCGACGCGATGTCGCTGCGCGATACCATGCGCTGGGCCACATCGGAGACCGTACCGGGCGGCGGCTTCGGGCGCTTCGCCTTGAAGGCGCAGACCACCGTCAATGGTCCGAACGTCTCTCTCTCGAGCGCCCACGTCGAACTCGACGGCAACAGCGGCGAGGGCGTGCTGACGCTCACCACCGACCAGCGGCCGACCCTGCAGGGGACGCTCGCCGCCGAGGACCTCGACCTCTCGCCCTATACGTCGACCGTTCGCCTGCTCGTGGGCGGCGAGCGGGCCTGGAATCGGATGCCGATCGCGCTGGAGGGCTTCAACGCGCTCGATATCGATCTGCGGCTTTCTGCGGCACGGGTGAAGCTCGCCAACGCCAAGCTCGGGCGCACCGCCATCGGCGCCAGCGTCCGCGGCGGCAACTTCAACGTCACGGTTGGCGAATCGCAGGCCTTCGGCGGCACCCTCAAAGGCTCGTTCGGGCTCGCCCGCTCCGCGACGGCCGATGAGCTCAAGGCCCAGTTGCAGTTCACCGACGTCGATCTCGATCAGTGCCTCGGTGAGATTTTCGGCATCCGCCGCATCGAGGGCAAAGGCACGCTGAGCTTCACCATCGACAGCACCGGCAGCAGCGTCTTCGACCTCGCCAAGTCGCTCAACGGCACCGCCAATCTCACCAGTCACCACGGCGCGTTGATCGGCCTCAACGTAGAGCAACTGCTCAAGCGGCTCGAGCGTAATCCGCTCGCCAGCCGCGGCGACCTGCGCAGCGGCAAGACGCCGTTCGATCTGCTCGCCATCACCTTCAAGGTCACGCAGGGCATCGCGAACGTGGAGGACGTCCGCATCGAAGGGCCCGCGGTGCGGCTGTCGCTCGCCGGGTCGGCGTCGATCCCGGCGCGCGATCTCGACCTCAAGGGTACCGCGATGCTGCTCGCGAACACCGACTCGCCGCCGGTCTTCGAGCTGCCGTTCGTGGTGCAGGGACCGTGGGATGATCCGCTGATGCTGCCGGACGCGCAGATCCTGATCAAGCGCTCGGGCGCTGCGGCGCCGCTCCTCGACGCAGTGAAGAATCACGGGCGCTGACGCCGGCGCCGCGCCACCGCGTTCATGTTTTTCAAATCGTAGTGAGACGCGCGTGCTCTGTCTGTTAGATGACCAACCCTGGCGCGAATTGCAGCGTATTTACCGCGGCCTGCTGCCATTTAAGCGCACTCGGACAAAAAGAGTCCCAAAGAAATGATTCGCTAATTTCTTGCGCAACGAGCACATTTCCAAAGCGACCGGCACGAAGTCCCGCAGGTGTCGATGGCCGGGAAGGCAGAGATTGCCCTCCCGCCTGTGCAGCGAAACGGCGCTGTTCATGGTTCAAACTCCGGAAGAATATCGTCTTCTCGCAGAAGAGTGCATGCGTTGGGCTGGCAGCGCCGAAACCGACGCCGAACGCGAGGGTTTTCTCGAGATGGCGCGGACGTGGACTTTGGCTGCCCTGCAGTTCGAGGGTATCAATACTCCCACCGACCGAGTCGCAGCGGCGCCGGCGCCGCACGTGGAGTGATATCGGCGTTCGGGTTCTGAGCGATGTCCGGCGATGGCGCTGTGCGTCAAACCGGCGCGGCGCGCGAGCGGCCGCCTGAGAGCTTCGCGAACAGCGAGGCGGTGACGATCGCCAGCGCGACCGCCGCGATCATCAGCGTGCAGACCGCGTTGATCTCCGGCTTCACGCCGAGCCGCACCTCGGAATAGATGCGGATCGGCAGCGTCGTCGCGCCCGGGCCGGTGGTGAAGCTCGCGATCACGAGGTCGTCCAGCGAGAGCGTGAAGGCGAGCATCCATCCCGCCGCGATCGCCGGCGCGATCAAGGGCAAGGTCACGGTGCGGAAGGTCCGCAATGGCGGGCAGCCGAGGTCCATCGCTGCTTCTTCGAGACTGATGTCGAAGCCGCGCAGGCGCGCTTCCACCACCACGGTGACGAAGCACAGCGTCAGCGTCGTGTGCGCGATCACGATCGTTGCAAAGCCGCGGTCGATGTCGATCGCGACGAACAACAGCAGGAGTGACAGCCCGGTGATCACCTCCGGCATCACCAGCGGCGCATAGACCAGCCCGGTGAACAGCACGCGGCCGCGGAACCGCCCCGCGCGTACCAGCGCCAACGCGCAGAGCGTGCCGAGAATGGTCGCGGCGGTGGCCGAAAGGAACGCGATGCGCAGCGAGATCCAGGCGGCGTCAAGTATCGCCTGATCCTGGAGCAATTCCCAATACCAGCGCGCCGACCAGCCGCCCCACACGCCAACCAGTCGCGACGCGTTGAAGGAATAGATCACGAGCACCACGATCGGTAGGTAAAGGAACGCAAGCCCGAGCGTGACCGAGACAATATTGAACCAGGAGGCCCGTCGCATCAGCCCGCCTCCCGATCAGTTCGACCGGCGGGCCGCGCTCTTCCTCTCATTCCCGGGCCAGCGGAAATCCAGGGCCGCTGGCGCGAACGGTTGAACTTGTGGCCCTGGGTCCCCGCTTGCGCGGGGACGGGCGGCGTATGGGGGCTACGCATCAGCGGCGTCCCTCGATTTCCCGCGCCTGCAGGTGCTGATAGATCACGATCGGCGCCACCAGGAGGCAGAGCAGGACGATCGCCACCGCGGAAGCCGCTGGCCAGTCCTTGTTGCCGAAGAACTCCGTCCAAAGCGTCTGCCCGATCATCTGCGTGTCGGAGCCGCCGAGCAGATCGGGAATCACGAACTCGCCGACGATCGGGATGAAGCAGAGCAGCGAGCCGCCGATCACGCCCGGCAGCGCGACCGGCAGCGTCACCAACCAGAAAATCTTCCAGCGCGGACAGCCGAGGTCGGCGGCTGCTTCGCGCAGGCTCTCGTCCATTTTCTCGAGCGTGGCGTAAATCGGCAGCACCATGAACGGCAGGTAGGAATAGACGATGCCGATGTAGACCGCGGTGTCGGTCGAGAGCCACACCGGCGGCTCACTCACCACGCCGAGCGCGCCGAGCACCTGGTTGAGCAGCCCATCGCGCTGGAGGATGTTCACCCAGGCGTAGATGCGGATCAGGAACGAGGTCCAGAACGGCAGCGCCACCAGCATGAACAGCAGCGGCTGCAGGCGCCGCGGTGCGCGCGTCATGCCGTAGGCGATTGGCATGCCGACGAGCAGGAGCAGCGTGGTCGAAAGCGCCGCGATTTCGAGGCTGCGCAGATAGGAGCCGAGATAGAGCGGGTCGGAGAACACTAGCGCATAGTTGTCGCCCGAGAGCGCACGCACGAAGTCCTTCAGCCCCGCGATGCCCGCCGCGGGGTCGAAGACCGGCGTATAGGGCGGCTGTGCGATCGCGGTCTGGGACAGGCTGATCTTGAGCACGATCAGGATCGGCACCAGGAAGAACAGCGCGAGCCACACGTACGGAATGAGGACGATCAGCCGGCGTCCCCACGTTGCCTTCAATGCCATGCCGCGCTTCATGTTCGTAGGCCGTCCCTCACTGCGTCAGCACCACGCCGGCGTGCGCATCCCAGGTGAGCCACACCCGTTCATCCGGCGCGAACGGACGCTCGATCAGGCGCGCGGTGTTGGGGATCGCGGCCTTCATCACCAGGTCGCCGTCGAGCCGCACCTGATAGACCGAGAGATCGCCGAGATAGCCGATGTCCCAGATGACGCCCTGCACGCCATTGCCGTCCGCGGCCGGCGCCTCGTGCGCGATCCGCACCTTCTCCGGCCGCAGCGCCACGCACACGGCGTCGCCGGGTTTTGCCCCGGGCGCGCATGAGACGCGCAGCTTGCCGGCCGCCGCGCTCGCGATGAGCGCGCCGCCGTCGCTCGCCTCGACGACGCGGCCTTCGAGCAGGTTCACCTCGCCGATGAAATCGGCGACCCAGCGCGAGTTCGGCTGCTCGTAGATTTCGGGCGGCGTCGCGACCTGGATCAGGCGGCCGCGGTCCATGACGCCGATGCGGTCGGCGACGGTCATCGCCTCCTCCTGGTCGTGGGTGACGATGACAAAGGTGAGGCCGAGCCGCTCCTTGAGGCGCATCAGCTCGAACTGCGTCTCGCCGCGCAGCTTCTTGTCGAGCGCGGCGAGCGGCTCGTCGAGCAGCAGGACGCGCGGGCGCTTCACCAGGGCGCGCGCGAGCGCCACGCGCTGGCGCTGGCCACCTGAGAGTTGGTCCGGCTTGCGCCCCTCGAACCCTTCGAGCTTGACCAGCGTCAGCATCTCGGCGACGCGCGCCGCGATCTCTGCCTTCGGCAGGCCCTCCTGCTTGAGGCCGAATGCGACATTGCCTTCGACCGTGAGGTGGGGAAACAACGCGTAGCTCTGGAACATCATGTTGACCGGCCGCCGGTGCGGGGGCAGCGCCGCGATGTTTTCGCCGCCGAGCAGGATGCGCCCCGCGTCCGGGGTCTCGAAGCCGGCCAGCAGCCGCAATAACGTGGTCTTGCCGCAACCGGACGGCCCGAGCAGCGCAAAGAACTCGCGCTCGAAGATATCGAGCGAAAGGGCGTCAAGCGCCGCGGCGCCGCCGAAGCGCTTGCCGACGGCTTCGAAACGGACGAGCGGCTGTGCGGCCGGATCGGCCCAGGGCGCGAATCTACGCCGTGCCGGATGATGCGGAGGGGAGGGCGACATGGAGCGTGGAGATTAAAGACGCGGCCCGGACGTACAAGCCCGATGATGTCCGCTCAGTTCAGCAGGGTGCCCTCGGGTGGCTGGGCGATCACGGGCTTGTGCACGGGTTCGTCGAACAGCCGGCGCGGTTCGGGGCCGTAGTAGTCGCCGACCTGCACCATCGGGCGCGGCTTGGCGATGACCGATACGAGCCGATCGTGCAGCGCCTGGGCCGACACCGGCTTGCGCAGATATTCGTTCACGCCGAGCCGCACCGCCTCGAGCACGCGCCAGCGATCGCCATGCGAGCTGACCATGATGATCGGAAGCTCCGGCGTCGGGAACAGGCCGGGCGAGCGCACGATGCGCACAAATTCGGCGCCGTTGAGGAGCGGCAGGTCCCAGTCGAGCAGCACGACGTCGGGCGTCTCGGTCCGGATCGCTTCGAGCCCGGCGATGCCGTCGCCAGCCTCGATGATCTGCTTGACGCCGATCGTGGTGAGCAGGTTGCGCACGATCTTGCGCATGTACTGATTGTCGTCGACGAGCAGCACCGTCAGCTCGCCGATCCGAGCTTCGATCTGCTCCCTGTTCAACGCCACCGACATCGGCCGTTCCCGCCCCGCCCCCTCCGCCGGCGCTGCAGGCCGGAGTTCTGTTGCCGGCAGCATGACACCACAATCGGCTTACGGGCGAGTAAAGGGCGTAGCTAAAATCGTCGGCGCTGCGCCGTTCGGGTTACGAGTCATGTAACGTCCCGGCGTAAGACGTCATGCCCGCGACAAGCGTGGGCATGACGCGAAAATCCGGCATTATGGCGCAAAACGCCACAACCGGTTTCAACCATCGGTACCGATCTTATCAGCGGGACCATTTGATTTACATCAAGGCGACCAAGGCTCAGGCGCCTAAGGTCATGTCTGGCTCGGAGGGGAACAACCGAAGAGCCAGGGCGGTCTTGACCGAGCAATTGCGGCTCCGGTCCGGGCCGCCTTTCGTTTGCTCCACCATGACCGAAATTCGAACTGTAACGGCACTCCGCCGCAAGCGGGATGCGATTTGAGCCTCGATCCGGTTCTATGAACAGCAACTCGCTCAAGCCCGCGTCGATCTCGCCCACGTACACGCGACCTCGTCACAGAAGTCATGCGGACAAAGCGGCAGTGTTACATGTCGGCGCCGATCGCGCCGACCATGAAATTGGCGAGCCGCGCGCGCTCCTCGCGGGTCACCCGCAAGCCGAGCTTGCTGCGCCGCCATAGCACGTCGTCGGCGGTCTGCGCCCACTCCTGCGTCATCAGGTAGTGCACCTCGGCCCCGGTGAGGTCGGCCCCAAGGCTTGGACCGAGATCGCCGTAGCTTTGCGCGGCGCCGAGCATCCGCGCGGCGCGCGCGCCGTAACCGCGGGCGAGACGATGCGCATGCGCCGCTGTGAGGAACGGCCACTGCCCATGGATTTCCGCGATCAGCCGATCGAAGCTTTCGAACTCGCCGCCCGGCAGGCGCGACCGCGCCGTCCAGGGCGGGCGCGCGCCCAGGATGGGGGCCAGCTTTTCGAGCGCGGCTTCCGCCAGGCGCCGATAGGTCGTGATCTTGCCGCCATAGACCGTGAGCAGCGGCGCGAGCCCCGAAGGAGCGTCGAGCGTGAGCACGTAATCGCGCGGCGCATCCTGCGGCTTGCCCGAGCCGTCGTCATAGAGCGCGCGCACGCCGGCGAATGACCAGATCACGTCCGTTGCGGAGAGCCGCATGCGAAAGTGATCGTTCACCACGCCGCACAAATAGTCGATCTCCTCCGCATCGGGCGCGATACCGGTGGGATCGCCGGAAAAACCGCGGTCGGTGGTGCCGACCAGCGTGAAATCGTCCTCGAACGGCAACGCGAAGACGACTCGCCCGTCGCGGGTCTGAAAGATGTAGCCGCGGTCATGGTCGAACAGCCGCCGCACTACGATGTGGCTGCCTTTGTCGAGCCGCAGATGCGCGAGCGATGGCACGGCGAGCGCTTGCTCGGCGAAGCAGGCGAGCCAGGGGCCGGTGGCATTGACCAGCACGCGCGCGGTCGTGATATCGCGGCGGCCGCGCACGTCGAGCACGATGCGCCAGTCTTCCGCGCGATCGGCGCGCAGGCAGCGCGTGCGGGTGCGGATCACCGCGCCGCGCTCGCTCGCGTCAAGTGCGCTGACGACAGCGAGGCGGGCGTCATCGGTCTGGCAATCGGAGTATTCGAAGGCGCGCTCGTAGCGTCCCTTGAGCGGGGCGCCGAGCGGATCGCGGGCGAGATCGATGCTGCGCGTGCCCGGCAGTATGCCGCGGCCGCCGAGATGGTCATAGATGAACAGCCCGAACCGGATCAGTGCGCGCGAGCGCATCCCGGGCTCCACCGGCAGCACGAAGCGCAGCGGATGCACCAGATGCGGCGCCATCCGCAGCATCACCTCGCGCTCGGCGAGCGCCTCGCGCACGAGGTGGAACCAGCCATGTTCGAGATAGCGCAGCCCGCCGTGGATGAGCTTGGTCGAAGCCGACGACGTGCCGGACGCGAGGTCGTTCTGCTCGACCAGCAGCACGCGCAAGCCGCGCCCCGCGGCATCGCGCGCAATGCCGATGCCGTTGATGCCGCCGCCGACGATGGCGAGATCGTAATCGGCCATGCCGCTGATTCCCTCCCGCTGCAGCATGACGCGGCTCCATCGTTGGGTGCAATGCCGCGGCCACTTGCATCACGACCGCGCCTGGAGATGATACGGCGCCGGTCGAACAACGGAGGCTCCGATGGATTACCGTGATCGCCACGTCATCGTCACCGGCGGTACCGGTGGACTCGGCTCGGCAGTGGTGGGAGCTTTGGTCGGCGCCGGGGCGACATGCCATGTGCCTTATATCCACGAGCAGGAGGCCGCGCGCTTTCCGCTGCGCGATCACGCGCAGGTCAAGCTGCTCGCGGGCGTGAACCTTACGGACGAAGCCGCCGTCGCGCGGCTCTACGATGCGGTGCCGAAGCTGTGGGCCTCGATCCATCTAGCCGGCGGTTTTGCGATGAAGCCGGCCGGCCAGACGACAAAAGCCGACCTCATGCAGCAGATCGAGATGAATTTCATCACCGCGTTCCTGTGCTGCGCCGCCGCAGTCAATGCCATGAGCCGTGCGGGCGGCGGCCGCATCGTCAATGTCGCGGCGCGGCCCGCGCTTGAGCCGCGCCTCGGCGCCGGTATGAGCGCATATGCCGCGAGCAAGGCCGCGGTCGCGGCCTTCACGCAGGCGCTTGCCGAGGAAGTCGCCAACGACGGCATTCTGGTCAACGCGGTCGTGCCCTCGATCATGGACACGCCCGCGAACCGCGCGGCGATGCCCAAGGCCGACCATTCCGTCTGGCCCAAAGTGGAGGAGGTCGCGGCGACGATCCTGTTCCTGGCGTCCCCGGAGAACACGGTGACGCGCGGGGGATTGGTGCCAGTGTACGGGAAATCCTAGGGATCACCGCTCAAGCGTCATTGCGGGCTCGGCCTTCCGCCGGCCCCGCAATGACCGCATCGATCATCCGGATTCGGCAAACCTTCAATCCGCCAGCAACACCCTGGCCTGACTTACCCCGCGACCGGCACCAGGTCGTGCACGATCGGGCGCGTCAGGCGCGTCACGGCATTCGAGGCGACCACGGTGTGCTGCTCGGCATAGGTCTCGTGATTCTTCTCGATGTCATCGAGGTCGTAGAGGTAGTTCACCATCAGGCCGTGCGACTGGCGCAGCGCGCGCTCGGAGGTATTGCCGAGCCAGCCGAAGCGCTCGAGCCGCGCGCCGTTGCCGAGATGGAAGCGCGCGACCGGATCGAGCGGTTGGCCGCGCCGGTTCTTGGCGTTGAGAAAATACCAGGCCGCCGCGCGCAGGAGCGGCTCGCGCAAGCCGGCGACCAGGGCCGGTTGCTGCCACCAGTCCGGCGCATCGAGTGCGGCGAGCGTCTCGCGGTCGTCGTCGCTGAGCGCCTTCGATGCTTCGTTGCCGCGCTCGCGCGCGAGCCAAGCGGCGAAGTCGGGCACCGGCGAGAGCGTGACGAAGGTCTGAAGGCCCGGCACCTCGCGCGAAATCTCCTCGACCACCTGCTTGATCAGGAAGTTGCCGAAGGAGACGCCGGCGAGCCCGCGCTGGCAGTTCGAGATCGAATAGAACACCGCGGTGGTCGTCCGTTCGAGGTCGAGCGGTTCGCGCTTGCCGGCGAGGATCGGTTCGATCGCGCCCAGAATCTCGCGGGTGAGCGCGACTTCGACGAAGATCAGCGGCTCGTCGACCATGGCCGGATGAAAGAACGCGTAGCAGCGCCGGTCGGGCGGATCGATGCGCCGGCGCAGGTCGTCCCAGTCGCGAATCTGGTGCACCGCTTCATAGCGGATGATCTTTTCCAGGATGATCGCCGGCGTCGACCAGTCGATCCGGCGCAGCACCAGGAAACCGCGGTTGAACCAGGACGAGAACAGATGAACGAACGCCTGGTCGACCGCGGCGAGATCGGCGCGATGGTCCATGGCGTCTATCAATTGCTCGCGCATGCGCACCAGCGACGCCGTGCCGTTGGGTGCGAGGTTGAGCCGGCGGATCAGCTCCAGCCGGCGCGGCTCGGAGGCGCGATGCACCTCGGATGCGGTCGCGTCGGAGGGGGAGCGCTGCCAGGCGGCGATCGCGGCATCGAGGCGCTCGTGCTCGGGTCCGAACTGGTGGGCGAGCGCTTCGAAGAATGCAACACGCGGGCCGGTGGTAAGCCCGGCGTAATGGGTGAGGATTTCGCGCGCGATGGCGACGCCGGAGGCTTCGCCGCGCCCCGACAGCAATTCCTCGCAGAGTTCGATGAACGACTCGGACTGCGCCGGCGAACGCGCCCGCGCGCCACGCTTGCGCTCCAGCAACGCCCGGCCGCGGTCGGAGATCGACTGCAGCAACTCGCCGAAAAACGTGATGTTCATTCTAAAGCCGCTTCTGACCTTCCCCGAAAGCGCTCCACCGCCAGCCGCGGACAGCGCCAATCTCGTCGTCATCGAACAGCCCCGAGCAATATTTGTTCCAGAAAGGGATTCGCCAAGGGTGATATAGACAAATTCATAGCGGCAGGCCACAGAACCCCTGGTTTGCGGTTAGGGGTTAGGTTTAACGGGGCGGCGTGACGCTCGCGTGACGCCTGCCGGGAGGGTGTGAATGCCGGGTCCGCTGTCCGGTCTGCGTGTATTGGAACTGGCCCGCATCCTGGCGGGACCCTGGGGCGGCCAGATTCTGGCCGATCTCGGCGCCGACGTGATCAAAGTCGAGCGTAAGGGCGCCGGCGACGACACCCGCGGCTGGGGGCCGCCCTTTATCGAGGCAGCGGACGGCGGCCATCTGGGCGCCGCCTATTTCCACTCGACCAACCGCGGCAAGCGCTCGATCGAGCTCGACTTCGAGAGCGAGGAGGGCCGGCGGATCGTGCGCAAGCTCGCCAGCCGCTCCGACATCCTGATCGAGAATTTCAAGGTCGGCGGGCTCGCCAAGTTCGGGCTCGATTACGCCAGCCTGTCGAAGGAATTCCCACGCCTGATCTATTGCTCGGTCACCGGTTTCGGCCAGGACGGCCCCTATGCGCCGCGCGCGGGTTACGACCTGATGGCGCAGGGGATGGGCGGCATCATGTCGCTGACCGGCGCGCCTGATGGTGAACCGACGCGGGCGGGCACACCGATTGCCGATATTTTCACCGGCGTCTATTCGGTGGTCGGCATCCTGGCGGCGCTGGCGCAGCGCGAGCGCACCGGCAAGGGCTGTCTCGTCGACACGGCGCTGCTCGATACGCAGGTCGGCGTACTCGCCAACCAGGGGCTGAATTACCTGATCTCGGGGATGCTGCCGGAGCGGATCGGCAATGCACATCCCAACATCGTGCCCTACCAGGTGTTTCCCGTCGCCGACGGGCACGTGATCATCGCCTCCGGCAATGACGGCCAGTTCGCCAAGCTCTGCGGCGTGCTCGGCGAGCCGGCTCTGGCGCAAGAGGCGCAGTACAAGACCAACGCCGACCGGGTGATGAACCGCGGCAAGCTGATCGCGCATCTCAGCGAACTGACGATGCGCCTCACGCGCGCGGAGCTGCTCGCGCGGCTCGAAAAGGTGAACGTACCGGCGGGGCCGATCTACAATCTGCAGGATGTGTTCAACGACCCGCAGGTGAAGCACCGCGGCATGCAGCTCAATCTGCCGGCGCCAGCCGCGAAGGCTGGTGCGATCGCCGGCATCCGCACGCCGATCGTGATCGGCGGCGAACCGATGGCGTCGCCGCGCCCCTCGCCGCGGCTCGGTGAGCACAGCGCGGAGATCCTGCGCGAGATCGGCGAGGGGTGAGGCCTGGCGCGATTTCGCTCTATTGCGTCTTCGGCCCCAACACGGCGTCCGACAGCCGGGTCGCGATGTCGGGGAAGATGCACATCAGGATCACCGCCGCGATCATCAGCCCGACGAACGGCATCACACCCCAGACCACGTCGCGAAGTGGGATATCGGGCGCGATGTTCTTGATCACGAACAGGTTCAAACCGACCGGCGGATGGATCAGCCCCATCTCCATGACGATCGTCATGATCACTCCGAACCAGATCAAGTCGAAGCCGGCGGCCTTGAGTGGCGGCAGGATGATCGGCGCGGTCATCACGATGATCGAGACCGGTGGCAGGAAGAAGCCGAGCACCAATACGAACAGCAGGATCGTGGTCAGCAGCACCCAGCGCGAGAGCTGCAGCTCGACGATCCACTCGGCCGTCGATTGGCTGATGTGGAGATAGCTCATCACGTAAGAGTAGAGCAGCGACATGCCGATGATCAGCATCAGCATGGTCGACTCGCGAAGCGTCGCGACCAGGATCGGCTCGAGGTCGCGCGGCGTCCACACGCTGTAGATCGCTGCGATCAGCGCGAGCGCGAGCACTGCGCCGAGTCCTGCGGTTTCCGACGGCGTTGCATAGCCGCCGTAGAGCGCGATCATCACGCCAGTGAGCAGGATCACGAAGGGGAGGACGCGCGGCAGCAACGCGAACTTGTCCCATATCGATAGTTCGTCCGGCCGCAGGATCTCGGATGTCACGCCGGTCTCGGCGTAGCGGCGCTCGGCCATCCGAAATTCACGGCTGAAGCGCCACGCCGCATAGCCTGCAAACAGCACGACCAGGAGAAGCGCGGGACCGATCGCCGCGAGGAACAGTCGCCCGAGCGACTGCTCGGCCGCGACGGCATAGAGGATCATCGTGATGGAGGGCGGCAACAGGATGCCGAGCGTGCCGCCGGCGGCGATGATGCCGGCGGCAAAGCCGGGGGAATAGCCGCGCTTGCGCATCTCCGGGATGCCGGCGGACCCGATTGCCGAGCAGGTCGCCGGCGAAGAGCCGGCCATCGCCGCGAACAGGGCGCAGGCGAAGACATTGGCGATGCCAAGCCCGCCGGGGAGGCGGTGCATCCAGGCATGCAGCGCGCCGTAGAGGTCCTGCCCGGCGCGCGAGCGGCCGATCGCCGAGCCCTTGAGGATAAACAGCGGGATCGAGAGCAGGGTGATCGAGGCCATCTCCTCGTAGACGTTCTGCGTGATCGTATCGACCGAGGAATCCGGCATGAACGCGATCATGAACACAGTCGCGACCGCGCCGAGCGCGAACGCGATCGGCATGCCCGCGAACATCACTAGGAGGGTTGAGGCGCCGTAGAGAAGTCCGATGGAGAGGACGGTCATGGCGCGGCGTCACGCCCGCGGAAATAGCCGATGACCTGCAGCAGCAACTGGAGGCTCAGCAGCGACATGCCCAGCGTCATCAGCGAATAGGGTATCCAGAGCGGGGGGCCCCAGGTTGATCCGGAATGATAGTTGTCGATCCAGGCCTCTTCCAGCAGCGTCCACGATTTCCAAGAGAAATAGCTGCAGAAGATGAGGCTCGCGATGTCCACCAGCCCTTGCCGGATGCGGTTCGCGCGCGGCGGCAACAGGCCAACCACCGCTTCGATGGCAACGTGGCCGCGACCCGCCTGGATCGCCGCCGACGACATGAACACCGCGCCGACGATCAGGAACACCGAAAGCTCATCCTGCCAGTCGGTCGAGAAATGGAAGAAGTACCGGCTCGCCACGCTGTAGGTGAGAACGAATGCCGCGATGACGAGCGCAATCGAGGAGAACAGCACGATCACGCTGTTGACGCGGGCGAGAATGCGGTCGGGAATGCTGGCGGCGTCCGCGGGGGACACTGCCAGCCTCTCGGTCTCGACGCTGTCGAGGCCGTGCACCATTGCAAAACTCCGCCGCCGTCAGGAGACGTGGACGCCTTCGGCGAGCTTGAGAAGTTCGGCCGAGAGCGCGGTCTTGGCCGCGTAATCCTTCCAGGCGGTGGGGCGCGCCAGCTCGCGCCATTTGTCGACGGTCGCCTCGTCGAGGTCGGCCACCTTCGCACCCTTCTTGGTGTACACCTCGGCCACCTTCTGGTCGTCGGCCATCGCTTCCTGGGTGCCGAACTTCTCCAACTCCTCGCCGAGTCCCATGATCACGTCCTGCTGGTTCTTCGGCAACTTGTCGAAGATCAGCTTCGACATGATCAGCGGCTCGAGCATGAACCAATAGGACTTGCCACGGCCCGTGGTGAGGCTCTTGGCAACTTCTTCCAAGCGGAACGAGATCAGGCTGGTCGAGGAGGTGGTGCAGGCATCGCAAGCGCCGGTCTGCATCGCGGCATAGAGCTCGTTCGAGGGTGTCGATAGCGTTGTTGCGCCTGCGGCCTGGAACATCATGTCCATCTCGCGGCTGCCGCCGCGGATTTTCTTGCCCTTGGCATCCGGCGGGTTGATGACCGCGGCGCCGCGGCTCGCGAGCCCGCCAGCCTGCCAGATCCACGACAGAATGATCACGTTCTTGGTGGCCAGCATCGCCTTGAACTTGTCGCCGATTGGCGCGGACTTCCAGGCGGCGCCCTGCTTGTAGGAGCTCACCAGCCCCGGCATCAGGCCGATGTTGGTTTCCGGCACCTCGCCGCCGGCATAGGAGATCGGATAGAAGCTCAGATCGAGCGCGCCTTTGCGGAGCGCGTCGAACTGCGGGACCGTCTTCATCAGCGACGAGTTCGGGTAAACCTGCCCGCCGAGTTCGCCGTTGGTGCGCTTCTCCAGTTCGGCCGCGAATTTCAGGCACAGGCGATCACGGAAATCGCCCTCGTTGATGGTGCCGCCGGGAAACTGATGCGAAATCTTGAGCATCTTCGCCGGCGCGGCGAAGCCGAGCCGGGCTGCCGCGATGACGGCCGGGGCGGCAATGGCGCCGGTGAGGATATGACGTCGGCTAATGGTCATGGGTGTTCTCCCTTGCGGCAAGCCTTGACCAAACGCTGGCGGCCGCTGTTGAACTTCCTGCGCCTATAATACCTTATCGCACGCACCCGTCACCGCGGCAAATGCGCAGCATCTATGCGCAATCAATAGTTTACGCAGGTCTTCTGTTGCTGACGACGGGAAAAACGGCACCTTGCTCCGGCGCAGTGCAGCAGCGATCATCCCGTCCTCGAACTCCAGCGGTGGAAAACCCATGGCCCGCGTTCCGCTCCTCGACGAAAAAACCAATCCAGAGCTCACCGATCTCGTCGCCACGCTGCGCAGCGGCCGTCGCGGCGCGCTGATCAATGTCTATCGTCTGCTGCTGCACAGCCCGGCGCTGGCGATGGCGTGGTTCGAAATGTCGAATACCGTGCGCTGGAAGACGGATCTCGACGGACGGCTGCGCGAGCTGGTGATCATCCGGGTCTCGCTCATCTATGACGTCGAATACATCGTCAAACAGCACGTGCCGAACCTCACCACGCCCGAAGGCATCAGCGCGGATGAGGTCGCGGCGCTCTCCGACTGGCGCACCGCCAAGTTCTTCGACGCGCGCGAACGCGCGGCGCTCGCCTATGCCGACACCATGACCTGCGAGGTGACCGTGCCGGACGCGATCTACGACGAGGTGGCGCGCCATTTCAGCAAGCGACAAATCGTCGAATTGACCGTGCTGATCGGCGCCTACAACATGAATACGCGCGTCCTCAAGGCACTCGAGATCGATCCCCAGACTTGAAATCCTGCCGTGGGCGCAGTGGCGCTGGCGGACGCTGGTGTGGACCGGCATAGAAGAGGGGCGGCCATGATTCGTCTCGCATTCGCGACCCGTCTCGCATTCGCGCTGGCCGCATCGGCCGCGGCGGGGAGCGCGGCCTTCGCCCAGCCGGCCGCCGATACCGCGTGGCTGGCACGGCCGATCCGATTGATCGCGCCGTTCCCGCCGGGCAGCACCGCGGACGTGATCGGGCGCGTCCTCGCCCAAAAACTCAGTCAGAAACTCGGGCAGCAGGTCTATGTCGACAATCGCGTCGGCGCGAGCGGCAATCTTGGCGCTGACGCGATCGCCAAGGCGACGCCTGACGGCTCGACCATCGGCGTGGTGACCTCGAGCACGCACACGGTCGCGGTCACGCTCAGCCCCAACCTGCCCTACGATCCGCTCAAGGATTTCACCCCGATCACCATGATTGCAAGCTCGCCCTATGTGCTCGTGGTCCCGCCGAGCCTGCCGGCGAAGAGTGTGGCCGAACTGATCGCGCTCGCGCGCAGCAAGCCGGGCAAACTCAACTACGGCTCGGCGGGGCCGGCGAGTCTCGCCCACCTCGCCGGCGCCCTGTTCGGCACGCTCTCGAATGTTTCGCTGACCCATGTGCCTTACAAAAGTACGGCGCAGTCGGTGGTCGATCTCATCAGCGGGCGGCTCGACATGCAATTCGCGACCATCGCGCCGACGCTGGCGAACATTCGCGAGGGGCAGTTGCGGGCGCTCGCCGTGACCGGCCGGCAGCGGGTCGCGGTGCTGCCCGATACTCCCACCATGGAAGAAGCCGGCGTCGCCGGCTACGAGGCGACGCTCTGGTTTGCGCTGATGGGGCCGGCCAAGCTGCCGCCCAGCATCGCCACGCGCCTCAACCGCGACGCCGTCGAGATCCTGAACTCCGCCGACATGAAGCAGGTGCTGGCGCAGCAGGGCTTCATCGGCGAGCCCGGCCCGCCGGAGGCGCTGATGAAGCAAATCCGCGGCGACATCGCGAAGTGGAAGGAGATCATCCCGAAAGCCGGCATCAAGGTGGAGTGACACCAAGAGTAGAAGCGAGCGGGAGCGCGCCGAGGGTCGCGATCACTCGAATGCGACGCGTTCTACCCCGCCACCGCCGCCGCCGCAGGATGCCGTTGCGCCGGATGCACCTCGCGCAGGACCTTCTCCAGCGCGGCCAGATCGAACGGTTTCTGCAGCACGACGAAGCCCTGACGCACAGCATCGTCGATGCCGCTGCTGTAGCCCGTGTTCAGCAGCACTGGCATCCGCGGAAAGCGTTCACGCACCGCGTGGGCGAGTTCGAGCCCGTTCATGAAGCCGGGCATCAGGATGTCAGAGCACACGAGATCGAAGCCGCTCTCGTCCTCCAGCGCCGCCAGCGCTTCCTGTGCGCTGCCGGCGCGTTTCACGGTGTAGCCGAGTTGCTGGAAATAGGCCGCGCAGACGTCGCCGACCTCGGTATTGTCCTCGACCAGGAGAACCGTCCCAGCGCCTCCGGCCGAGACCTTGGTCGCCGGCGCAACGGTGCGCTGCTCGGGCAATTCGTGCGTGCGGGGGAGGAAGAGCGTGATCACCGTGCCGCGGCCGATCCGGCTGCTGATGGTCGCGGTGCCGCCGGACTGCCTGGCGAAGCCGTAGACCTGGCTCAGGCCGAGGCCCGTGCCCTTGCCGATCTCCTTGGTGGTGAAGAACGGCTCGAACACGTGCGGCAGGATCTCAGGCGAAATCCCCATGCCGGTGTCGGCGACCCGGATCGCCACGAACTCACCGCGCAGTCCCTCTTCGGAGGCCGCGCCCTTGAGATTCACCGGCCGCGCGGTAATGCTCAGCGTGCCGCCGTTCGGCATCGCGTCGCGCGCATTCACCGCGAGGTTGAGGAGCGCGAGTTCGAGTTCGCTCGGATCGACCTTGATCGCGCAGCTCCGGTCGGGGATCGTGACCTTGGTCTCGATATCGCCGCGGAGCGAGCGGCCGATCATCTCCTTGAGCTCGGGCAGGCGCTGGTTCAGGTCGATCACCGCCGGAGTGAGCATCTGCCGCCGCGAGAAGGCGAGAAGCTGGCGGGTGAGGCTCTCGCCGCGCTCGGTCGCGGTGTCGATCATGTCGAGGAGGCGCGTCTGCTTCGGATCGGTGAGGTCGCGCCGCAGGCGCTGCACGCTCCCGCTCACGATCATCAGGAGATTGTTGAAGTCGTGCGCGACGCCGCCGGTGAGCTTGCCGATCGCCTCGAGCCGGCGCGATTGCCCGAGCGCCGCCTCCGCCGCCTCGCGGCGCTCCGCCTCCTCGTGCAGGCGGCGGGTGCGCTGGAGCGCCAGCAGGATGAAGCCGAATATCAGCAAAGTCGCTGGCAAGCCGAAAATAAGATGCTGCGACATGGTCGCGAGCCACTCGTCGCGGATGGAGGAGGTTTCCGTGCCCGCCATGACGTAGACCGGATAGCCGGCAAGCTTGCGATAGCCGAAGCGCCGCTCGATCCGGTCGAGCTGGGCCACGGTGGTATAGAGACCGGTCTCGGGATTCTTCGCCACGGCGGCGCCGAGCCCGCTGGATTGCAGATCGAGGCGAAGCGGCGTCGCCTCGTTGGATGGATAACGCGCGAGCACCGCACCATCGGTGCGGATCATGGAGAAATAGCTGCCGGGCGCGTGCCCGATGCGGGCGTAGAAATCCTTGAAATAGCTCGGCAGCACGGCGACCGCGATGACGCCGTTGAAGGCGCCGTCCGGCGAAGCCCGCCGGCGCGACAGGTTGAAAACGTAGTTCGCGGCGCCGATCTGGCGCGGAGTTCGGATCTCGCCGACCAGCGTGCCGACATCATGGTCCGGATGGGCCTTGTAATAATCGCGGTCGCTGAGATTGAGGTCGTCCGGTAAGGCAGCAAGGGTGCTGGACGCGATCGGCCGGCCGTCGCGCCCGATCACCAGGATCGCCTGCAATTGCGCCAGCGCGTCGATGATCTGCTGCAGTCGCTGGTGCAGCCTCGGCTGTGCCGCGCGGACCTGGTCATCCGTCATCCCGCGGGTGACCTCGTCCACCTCCGACATCGCAATTTCGACGGTCTGGAATACCTTGAGCGCGTGCTCGTGCATGATGTCGAGCGACCGCTCGATCCGGTCATCGGCGACTTCGAAGGTGTAGCGATAGTTCAGCCAGGAGGCGAACGCGAACAGCACCGCCGGCAGGACCAGCGAGGCGATCATCATCAGTTGCAGAAGCCGAACTGCTGACTGCCGAGCGGTTAGCATTGTCAAAAATTATCTCATAGTTCCGGGCGCCGGACGAGCTAAATAAGTGAAGCACGTTTCGCAAAAATGTGTATTGCGGGGACGCAAAAGTTGCGTCGTCCGCCATAATTTATCCTGCATTCGATCGACCGGCAGCCGCTAGGGCGGCTGTCAGGAAAGTTCCGCCGTCACTTTGCCCCGGGGCTCAGCAGCCCAGTGCTCGCCAATGTCGGGCACATCCGCTTCTCGACTGGCGTTTCGTAGGCCGCGAGGTTGTTCTTGTCGACCACCTCGGTCTTGGCCATCACTTCCTTCGGCACCGGTTCCTTGCGCAGCGTGCGGATCGCGATCTCGGCACCGAGGCAGCCTTCGATCAGGCCGTTGTCGTCGCCGCTTGCGAACATGTCGCCGGCCCTGATGGCGTCGACGGCCTCCTTGCTGGCGTTGATGCCGACGATCGGCGGCAGCTTTTTCTTCGCTTCCTTGAACGCCTCGATGGCGCCGAACGCCATGGCGTCGTTGGCAGCGAGGACGCCGTCGATCTGCTGGTTCGGATTGGCCTTCATCATCGCGCGCAGCAGGTTCAAGGCCGCCGGCCGGGCGTATTGCGTATCCTTGTCGAGCAGGACCTTGATCCCCGGGGCGTCCTTGAGCGCGTCCTTGAAGCCGCGCTGGCGCGCGATCGCGGTCGGCAGCGCCGCGGGTCCTTCGAGCACCACCAGGTTGCCCTTGCCGTCCATCGCCTTGAACAGGGCGCGGGCGGTCGCGAGCGCGATGGCGTAGTCATCGGTGCCGATGAAGGAGACGGTCTCGCCGCCGGTCAGCCGGTCGCTGATGTTGACCACTGGAACGCCCGCGGCATTTACCTTCTGAATCACCGGCACCATCGCCTTGACGTCGACCGGCGTGAACACCAGCGCGTCGCGCTTGGCCTTCAGCGCCTCCTCGACCAGAAACGTCTGCTGCGGAACATTGTCAGGCGAGGTCGGGATGTAGTGAAAGACGGTGACGCCCATGGCCTTCGCCACCTGATCGGCGCCGGCCCGCGCCGCCTTCGCGATCGGGTTGCCCGAACTCTTGGTGAAGACGCCGAGGGTCTCGGCACCAGCCGGCGCAGCCGCGAACGGAACGAAACCGATCACGGCGGCGGCGCACCACACTCGATAGCTTTGCATCGTTTCACTCCCGTTGTCTGCGGAGCAGGTTTGGCACCCAATCCTTAGCGTCATGCCCGATCTGTTTCCCAGAGTCCCGCAACGAGGCGGCGCCGCAAGAAATCGCCTCGCGCGGCTCAGCGCAGTCGAATTGGCCATATGAAATTATCATGGCCGGGAGCCGGTCGCCACCGGCAGCGCTGCGCTGGCTCGCATCCCGGTCCTCATGCCGCATTGCACGGGCCTCACCGCGACCGGATGTCGCGATGCCGGTCCCGCTACAAGGCTCACCTTAGGACTGCCAGTCGCATCCGGACGTGCATTGCAACGCTGGGACGCATCTGCATCTGAGCCCGCTCCGGTGCGCCCCATAGCCTCGAACTATCGGCAGCCTCCGCAGTTCCTTAAACAATTTCCAAACACCGCGACCACTTTGTTCCTTGTCAAGAAAATGCCAAGTGTTACGCTTTCATCGCTGCTTTCGCGAAACAACCCAAACAGAGAAATAGTGGGGAGACAATGATCATATCCGTTCAAGCCTTTTGGACGATCCTCATGTTCGTCCACATGTTGCTCGCGGTCGCCCTGCTTGGGGCGGTCACGCACCAGGCGTTTTCCGTGCTGATGCCGGTGCGCGCGGTGGCAGGAACGGGAGGCCCGAATTTCATCGGCCGATTCCGGGCGGTGCAGGGAACCGGCTACGCCACGGCCATTTGCGTGCTGTATGTCATCACCTTCATCATGGGCTCGTGGATCTACATCAAGTACCGCACCTATATCCGGATTCCGATGGAGCAGGAGCAGCACTGGAAGGTGCAGGGCTTCTTCGATTTCAAGGAGCACGTGGCCACGATCGGATTGGTATTGCTTCCGATCTACTGGTACTTCTGGAAGAACGCCAGATCGCCCGACTTTGACAGCGCGCGTAAATGGTCGACCGTGGTCCTCGCAGCCATGGTCTGGTTCCTCTTTCTCGTCGGCCACATTGTCAACAATACGCGAGGGTTCAATTCATGAGCACCACCACAACGACCACCACCACGAGCACGGCGTCATCGACGTCGTCATTGGCGGCATCGGTCAAATTCCGGACCTTCGCCGTGACGTTCGCGATTACAGGCTGCCTGGTGTACCTGCTTTGCCTGTTCGTGAACCTGCCGCTCTTCACCTTCCATCCAGCGACATACCGGCTTGTGCTCGGCTGGGAAGCGGCGAGGAGTGGCGAAGGGCCGGCGATGTACTGGTATGGCTGGACCGCAACGACTGTGATCGTGGCGTCCGTCCTGGGCTTGGTCGCTGCGATGCTTCCGGACAGCATCGGCAAAAGGATCCCGCTGTTTCTGGTCTGGCTGCTGCCGATCGTGGCGGTTCCGTTCCTGATCTACTCGCTGATGCCGTTCTGGACGCATCAGTGATCGTGCCACCCGACGGCGCGCGGAATGGGCGCCGTCGATCCATCGGAGGGCCCTCGCAGGCGGCGGGGGCTTGAGCGGGATGGAGACCCGAATGATCGCGCGCGTTTGTCTTGCGGCGGTGTTCGCCTTCATCATCGGGGGCGCGCTTCGGATCGAGCAGGGGGACCTCGTCGTCGACACGGCAGCGTCCGCGTCCTCTGAAATCGCCGCGTCGGCGCCCGCCGAAGCTTGCCCCGAAAACGATGACGTGCCCTACACCATGCGCTGTCTCGCGTTCCTGAAAGGCTCGGCGGAATCAGGCCCGCACTGGCAAGCCGACACCGTAGCGGACGCCGCGCCCGCGCCGCATCCGCCGGAGTCGGTGGAGGTCGCGTCGGCAGACCCGACCGGCCCGGCTTGCCCCAGCAACGACAATGTCCCCTACAGCGCGCGCTGCCTCGTGTTCCTCAAAGGCGCGACTGAATCCGGGATGCGCTGGCGGATTCGGTAGGTTCTACCGCAGAAAATACTGCTTGAGGGAATAGCCGAGGATGACGAGCCCGCCGATCGGCATTATCAGCAACCAAGCGGTCCACGTGCGCTGCGCCCATTGAATGGGAACAAAATAGCTGGATGCAGCGGCTCCAAGCAAAGCTGGAATGGCCGACATCCAAATATAAGACTTCATCAGTTCGGTATCGTAGCTTGTGCGCTCGTCCCACAAGACGGCAATGGCAAAGACAGTCCACCAGAGCACGGCGAGGACGCAGCAGAAAACGGTCACCCGCTGGAGCCGCCGGCCGGAAATCATCGTCGCGATCCAGCCCAACACGCACGCGGCCGTCGCGGAGAGCACGACCCAGCCATACCAGTACATGGGCGGACCTTCCCCGCTCCGGGCTGGCTGCATCCAGAAATCCAGTTTGCCGACCGCGGGATGATAGGTGAACAGCGGCCAGTTCAGCCGTTCGAAAGTCGTGTACAGGATTGCGAATGCAATGCCGAACGTGATCGCAAACGTGCCGAACTTGCTGGCCGTTGTCGCTGTTGCCGTTGTCGCCGGCGTGACGTGGGGACGGTCGATCCGGGCCAGTCCCTCATTTGCATCCAAGGTCTGTGTCATGATCCGACCCCGCGAAAATCATTGGCGATGTGGCCGATGAAAAAAGCGTACCAGACAGTGAAGGCGACGAAAAGGGTCACCCATTTGCGCGCACTGGCATGTTCTTCCGACAAGGGCTGCCGCCAGAAATACCAATAGGCCGGAAGCAGCGCCATTCCCATGGTCACGACATGCTCCTTGAATTCGAAGGAGCCGAGTGTCCGCCAGTGACTAAGTTGCTCCATCGGAATTCTGACGTATGTGCGGTATTTGACATAAATCCACGCGCCCAGAAGAAAGGTGGGCACATAGAGGATGAGGACAACGACCGTGTACCAGGCTGGCGGTACCGGCCTGAGGTGATCGATGATATTGCCGGCCGCCTGTCGCACCGGCATCAAAATGGCCACCGATTGAAGCGTCACCGCCGCCAGCAGGCCGACGGCCATCAGGAAGTGAAAAAAGAGCAGGATTTGCCAGAAGGTTCTGACTGAAACGATGCCGAAAATTATGTCCATGGCGTCTCCTCCATGTCGTCGGCCTGCGTGTCGTCAGCCTGCGTGTCGTCCAGCCTGCCACGCAATTATCGAATGAATTGATCCCGACCACAATCTTGAAAACGGTCCTGGCGCCGGTCGGCCCGGTCCACTCGCAATCGCCGTCGCGATGTCGCCACGTCGCCGAATGTCGCTGAACCTCGGCGCCGTCGCGCATGAGGGCGTTGGCTGCTCGCGTTCTTGTTGGCTGCTCGCGTTCTTGGAGCGTCGCCGGCCCTCCCGATCCAGCTTGCCGCGGGTGGGGGCCGGGCTTGACCGGAGCCCGAGCTTGATCAGTATTGTGACGGCGGTGCTTGTCCCATCCGTGGTTGAGCAACGAGGTGCGCGACGCATGCCAATTCTGTGACCGAGTGCGGCGGAATGTCGCGAACGGACGCCGGATCGCGTATCTGAAAAACGCTTGAATGAGCCGTAGCGATCGGGCGCGGCGGGCGAAAACAAGGAAGAAACGACATCAAGAAGATCAGACTGGGGAGTTGAACCGTGCAATCCCTGATGGAATGGCTCCAAGCCTCGTCGTTGGCCGTATTCATTCATCAAACGGCATGGGCCTTCACGGCCATCGTGTTGGTTCATGTCGTCGCGGTTTCGATGCTGATCGGCACGATCGCGATCGTCGACTTGCGTCTGCTCGGATTTGCTTCGACCAACCGTCCCTTCACTGATCTTGCAAGGCCGGTCCTGCCGTGGACTTGGGCCGCCTTCGCGGTCGCGGCGACGGCAGGTTCGCTACTGTTCATCAGCCGGGCGACCGAGTATTTCGCGAGCACCACGTTCTGGATCAAAATGTCTTTTCTGGTGCTGGCCGGGATCAACATGCTGATCTTCGAATTCATCACCGCTCGCGGCGTGCAAGACTGGAACCGTAAGCCGAGCCCTCCGCTACCGGCGAGGCTGGCGGGAGGGATCTCGCTCACCTGTTGGATATTGGTCATCATTTTTGGCCGCTGGACCGGCTTTGCCATGCTGCCGGAATGATGCCGGCAGACCCAAACGAGCCTCCGGCGCCGTTCCCGCGTCCCATGGGCGACGCCAGGCCTGGAACCTGTCCGGCCGTTTGGCCGCCGGCGTCGCCTTCGCGACCTATTGCGCCCAGTAGTCATCCAGTCTGGAATGAGATAAAACTCGATCAACGCGGCGTGCCCTGGCGCACCGTCGGTAACGGGGAGGTCCGGGATGAGGTTTCTTGGTCGGTGTCGGTCGATTGTAGGTATGGCTGTTGGCGTGACGTGCATCCTGGCGACCGCGGCGTGGGCCGGCGGCTCTGGCTTTGGCGATGACGATGACACCAGCGAAGACGAAGGGCCGGCCTATTTCGGCTTCGTCAAGGACACCAACGGGAGCACGATGCCGGACGCCAAGGTGACGGTCGGCATCAAGGACCGCGGTGGCGTCGTCACCCGCACCGACGCGCTTGGCGCCTACAAGGTCCCGGGCTTCGGCAAGGAGATCGACCCGAAGGACGTCGACGTCACGTGCGACAAGGAAGGCTATAAGCAGATTCGCACGCTGCGACGGCTGCCGCCGCCGAACGCCGATCCGAGGATACCGGTCGAGACCGAGTGTACGATGCAGCGCGCCAGCTAGCTGCAGACTTCAGGAGCCGCTCGATGTTCTTGCGTACGATCCTGCTCGCCGCCCTCGGCGGCGGGTCGATGCTGCTTTCTTCGATGTTCGGTGAGCCTGCGGCGGCACAGCCGGCGGCGCCTGTCCTCACCGGCCAGGTGACCTCCGCCGAGGAAGGCGCGATGGAGGGCGTGCTGGTCAGCGCGAAGAAGACCGGCTCGACCATCACCATCACTGTCGTGAGCGACAAGGACGGCCGCTACGCCTTCCCGGCCGCGAAGCTTGCGCCCGGGCATTATGCGCTGCAGATCCGCGCCACCGGATACGAACTCGAGGGCCCGCAGGCGGCCGACGTGGCGGCGCAGCCTGCCGCCGTCGACCTCAAGCTGCGCAAGGCCAAGGATCTCGCCGCCCAGCTCACCAGCACCGAATGGCTCATGAGCATGCCCGGCACCGCCGAGCAGAAGCGGCCGCTGATCGAATGCATGAGCTGCCATACGCTGGAACGCATCCTGCGCTCCAAATACGACGCCGACGGCTTCATGCCGGTGTTCCGGCGCATGACCGAATATGCCAACAACACCATCCAGGCCAAAATCCAGAAGCGCGTTGCCGAGCGCGACTTCCCCGAGGAGCGCGCGCGCAAGGTCGCGGAATATCTCGCCAGCGTGAACCTGAGCGCGCACGACACCTGGAGCTTTCCGCTCAAGACGCTGCCGCGCCCGACCGGCGCGGCGACGCGCGTGATCATCACCGAATACGACATGCCGCGCGCCACGATTGCGCCGCACGACGTGCGCACCGACGCCAACGGCTTCATCTGGTACTCGAACTTCGTCGAGAATTTCCTCGGCCGGCTCGACCCGAAGACCGGCGCGCACAAGGAATTCCCCTATCCCGTGCTCAAGCCCGGCTACCCCACCGGCGCGCTCGCGCTTGAGCCTGATCCGGACGGCAATTGGTGGCTCGCCATGATGTTCCAGGCCGGGCTCGCCAAGTTCGACGTCAAGACCGAGAAATTCCAGCTCTTCCCGGTGCAGCCCGAGCTTAATAACGACGCCACGCAGCAATCGCTGATGATGCCGTGGAGCTTCCACGTCGACGGCAAGGTGTGGACCAACGACGTCGGCCGCATGGGCATCATGCGGCTCGACCTCGCGAGCGGGAAGTACGAGTTCATCGACCCGTTCAAGTTCCAGCCCAAGGGACGCCAGCATTCGCCCTATGGGATGGCGGCCGATGCGCAGAACAATCTCTACTTCATGGACTTCGCCGACGAGAACGTCGGCCGCGTCGATGCCAGGACCAAAGCGCCGACGATCTATCCGACGCCGACGCCGCGCTCGCGCCCGCGCCGCACCATGCTCGACGACAAGGGCCATCTCTGGTTCGCGGAGTTCGCCGCCAATAAGCTCGGGATGTTCGACCTCAAGACCGAGAAGATGACGGAATGGGACGTGCCGACGCCGCACACCTATCCCTACGACGCGTTCATGGACAAGACCGGCGAGCTCTGGAGCGGCAACATGTCGAGCGACCGCATCCTGCGGTTCGACCCGCAGAGCAAGCGCGCGATCGAATACCTGCTCCCGCACCCGACCAACATCCGCCGCGTGTTCGTTGACAACACCACCACGCCAGTGACGTTCTGGGCCGGCAACAATCACCACGCCGCGATCATCAAGCTCGAACCGATCGAGTAGCTATCAGCAGCTGGGGGGCGGCGCTCACATGAAGATTGGGATTGTGGGGCTGGCCCTCGGCCTCCCGGTGCTGATGTTCGGCAAAGTGGCATCCGCACAAACGTCAACGAACGATCCGGTCGGCGCCATGGTCGGCAGGCTCGATCTGGAGAGCTACAAGGCCACCCTCAAAGCCCTGACCCGCTTTGGCGATCGCCAGGAGGGCACGGACCGCAACCGGGCCGCCGTCGACTGGATCGAGGCGCAGCTCAAGAGCTACGGCTGCAGCAATATTGAGCGCATCCGCTACGACTACAATTCGCCATCACTGCCGCGGCAGGCGGGCGCCACGACGCGGCCCCCATTCGCGATCCGCAGCGGACAATTCCAGCCGGGACTGGGCGGCGCGCGCGTGCGCGGCATGGTGCGGCCGCTGTTTCCGAACAATGATCCGGCGGCGCAAGGCGATCCGGCGCTGCGCGCCGTCAACGAGCCGGCCTCAACACCCGGCCCGCGCGAACAGGTCTACTGCACCAAGATCGGTACGACCCACCCGGAGGAAATGTGGATCGTCGCTGCCCACATGGATGGGCGCGGCTTTGGCGAGGCGGCCGACGACGATGGTTCCGGCACTGCGCTCGTCATGGAGCTTGCCCGCGTGTTCAGCGGTCCGGATGTGCAGACCGAGCGTTCGATCCGCTTCGCGCTCTGGAACAACGAGGAGACCGGCCTCAACGGCTCCCGTGCCTACGTCGTGCAGCGGGCGCCGCTGCAGGGCAAGGAAGAGCCGCCCGGCTCGGGCCGGTATCCTGAGCCGAAATGGCTCGGCATGATCCAGCACGACATGATGCTGTGGGACCATGGCCTGCCGCGTGCGGACGGCTCGATCGGCCCGGAGCAGCGGCCGGAAGCCGATGTCAACGTCGAGTTTCAGTTCTCGTCGCGATTTGCCGATCAGTCCATGGCGCTGGCATTCTTCTTCCGCGACGCCAACGAGAGATATGCGACCGATTATCCGGCCACGGTCGGCCACCACATGACCAATACGGACTCTTCGAACTTCATGGATCTCGTTCCGACGATCAGCCTGCGCGAAAATGAAAGAGGCGCGGAAATCGGGGCAGGATCGAATCCGCATTATCATCAGGCGAGCGATCTCTTCTCCTCGTATTCCGACAAGGATTTCCGCCTCGGCTTGAATGCGGCGCAGACAACGCTGGCCGCCATCGCGCAACTGGCGAGTGCGACGCTGAAGTAACGGGCGGACAGACAACGCACCCTTGATTTATCGCCGCCCCGGTGTTGCAATCACGAAAATCATGTCGAGAGGTGCAATATGCGAATGACGAAAATGATAGCGGCGGCGGCCTGTGCGCTGTCGGCTCTCACGGGGAGCGCGCTCGCGCAAGGTGGCGCGGCGCAGCAACCGCAGCTCTCCTTCAAGGTCGTCGAAAACTTCCTCAAGCTCCCCGACAACCTCTACATGGCCGAAGTGGTCGGCGTGACCACCGACTCCAAGGGGCACATCTATGTGCTCCATCGCGGCAAGCAGCCGATCCTCGAGTTCAACCCGGACGGCAGTTTCGTGCGCTCGATCGGCGAGGGCCTGCCGTTCGAGGGGCCGCACAGCGTGCGCGTCGATCCGCAGGACAATCTCTGGTACATCGACGCCGCCAACAACTTCGTGATGAAGTTCGACACCCAGAAGCGCCTGCAGATGGTGCTCGGGCGCCGGCCGGAAGCGTGGACCTTCCTCACCCATGTGATCGAGCGCGCCGCGACGCCGCCGTCGTTCTTCTATCAGCCGACCGACGTGACCTGGGGACCGGACGGCTCGATCTATGTGTCCGATGGCTACGGCAATTCGCGCGTCGCCAAGTTCGACAAGAACGGCAACCTGGTGAAAGCATGGGGCCAGCGCGGCACCGGCCCGGGCGAGTTCAACACCCCGCATTCGATCGTGATCGATGCCAACAACAATCTCTACGTGGCCGATCGCGCCAATGCGCGCATCCAGGTCTTCGACACCGAGGGCAACTTCAAGAAGGAATGGCGCTTCGGCGGCCCGCCCTGGTCGCTGTGCCTGACCCCGGGTCCGAACCCGGTGATGTATGTCGGCAGCGTCGGGCGCGTGGTGAAACTCGACCTCGACGGCAAGGTGCTCGGCACCATGGGCAAGTTCGGCAAGGTGCCCGGCATGTTCGACTGGGTGCACGGCATCGCCTGCCCGGACGAGCACACCGTCTACGCCGCGCAGGAACTGAGCTTCCGCCTCGACAAGCTCACGGTGCAGTGAGGCGTTGGTGCCGACGGAGCTGCGCCGGTTCGCTGAAATGCAATCGCCGCGCCGGTTGACGCGGCGAGATCAGTGCACGTGCAGCTCGCCTTTGGCGATCGCGAGATGATGGGCCTGATGATGAGCGCCCTGTACCATGAGCCCCATGAAGCCCAGCGCCTTGAGCTTGGCCGCTTGCTTGGGATCCGTGGTGGTGACGACCAGCGTCACGCCATTGGGCAATTCCTCGGTCTTGGCGGTCCAGCCCAGCTTCGCGAGTTCCTCGGCGTGAGCGGGGACCATGCGCTTGATCGCCGCGACCGTCCGGCCCTCTCCGGTCACGGCAATCTCGATGCCATTTTCGCGCATCCGTTCAGCCGTCGCCGCTCGGAGGGTCACCTCGTTCATGTCGATGAGATGCTCGCGCAGCGCCGCAATATTCACCTTCGACCAGTCGGTCGCAGGATCGGCCTCTAACAAGCTGACGGTTTCCTGTATCGCTCCGAACGCGTCCTGTCCGGGCATCGTGGGCGGCCCTGCCATCTCCTTCGTCCGGTATTGCATCATTTGCATCATCCGGCCGTGCACCGGTCCCTGCGTGCCACCGGGCGGCATCATCTGTGCGTTGCTGCCAGGCGCCGGCGGGCCATGCATTTCCGCGGGTCCCGCGGGCATTTGCGCCGCCGAATAAGCTGTGACCGCGACGACCACCCCGCCCGCCAGGGCGGTCTTCCAAAGCCAGAACGACATGATCGACCTCAATCCAAATTTGAGCCCTTGCAGTCTTCTTATTGCAAATGGCCGGCCCGGCCTATGATTTAGTCTAGGCTGCACTTTGGGGTGATCGGGGTTGCGCCCCGCGAAGCCGACCTCATCGATTCCGCGCCACCTGCCTATTTCGGCGGCAATCTTGACAATTGGCGGCTCGACAAAGGCGCAGCCGTCTATCCGCCCGTGTCGGTGCCCGGCGCGCTGCTTTCGATCGGCGATCCGCACGCCGCGCAAAGCGACGGCGAGTTGAGCGGGACTGCCATCGAATGCTCCATGACCGGCACGCTTCACGTCGTGCTTCACAAAAGAGATCGACCTCGTCGCCCGCCGACTCGCCTGACACTATCGCTGCAGCGCGCGCGGTCAGCGACAACGGTTCTGCCTCCGGCTTGGCCCGGCTCGCCTGAGAACGCGAGTTCTCCGGCTTCCCATCGATCGCGCCAGCTTCCCGATCCTGATTCACGGCGTAGCAGCCATCCAGGCGTCGCGTCAGTCTTGTAGCGAGGCCGGAAAACTGTGAACATGCGCGCCAACGTGGGAGTCACCCACGGAATCCCGGCTTACCGTCCGACGGTATGTGTTGCATCCGGGACTTCTTGGCTCCGGCAAAATACAAGAAGCTATGGGGAGTAGAAAAATGAAACGTCGATCCTCTTGCATCGTGGCCACTTTATTGAGTGCCGCAGCCGCGCTGGGTGTTTTCACTCCAACCGCCTCGGCGCAGACATTCGTTCCGGTCACGCAGCAGATGCTGGAAAATCCGGACCCGGCCGATTGGCTGATGATGAGCCGGACCTACGATGCGCAACACTTCAGCCCGCTCGATCAGATCAACAAGAGCAATGTCGCCCAATTGCGCGTGGCCTGGTCGCGCGGCCTGCCGAACGGCACGCAGGAATCGACCCCACTTATCTATCGCGGCGTCATGTATTTGTACGTGCCCGGCGCGGGCATCATGGCGGTCGACGCCACCAACGGCGATCTGATCTGGGAGTACAAGCGCGAGTATCCGAGTGCCGTTAAGCCCGTGGCCGCGCGCAACAAGAGCATCGCCATCTACGAAGACATGATCTACTTCGGGGCGCCCGACGGTGTGTTGGTGGCGCTCGATGCCGGGACCGGCAAGGTCCGCTGGGAAACCAAGGTCGACCAGGGCGGCCAGACGGCGGGCGGGTTGATCGTCGCTGACGGCAAGGTCATCTCCAATCGCACCTGCCTGCCGGTGTGGGGCGAGCCGATGACGCGCGACAACTGCTTCATCGCAGCGCACGACGCCAAGACCGGCAAGGAACTGTGGAAGTTCTATACCACCGCCGCTCCGGGCGAGCCCGGCGGCGACACCTGGGCCGACATGCCGGTGAAAGAGCGCGTAGCGGGACCCTGGGGCCTGCCCGGCTCCTACGATCCGAAACGAAAGGTCCTGTACTGGGGCGTCGCCAATCCGGATCCCTATACACGGCTGACGCGGCACGGCCGTCCGGATGCGGTATCGTTAAGCGCGCCGGCCAATCTCTACAGCAATTCAACCGTCGCCCTCGATGTCAACACCGGCAAGCTCGTCTGGTATTACCAGGAACTGCCGGGCGACGATTGGGACACCGATCACAACCACGAGCGGGTGCTCGTGCACACACGGGTCAGTCCCGATCCGAAACATGTCAAATGGATCAGCTCCACGATCGCGCCGGGCCAAGAACACGACATGGTGGTGACGGTCTCCGAGGGAGGCGATCTGTTTGCCATCGACCGCGACAAGGGCGATTTCCTGTGGGCGACACCGTTTCCCTATGACGATCCCAACTTGAGCATGAACGACATCGACCTGAAAACCGGGGCGACGCACATCAATTACGACAAGGTGATGAAGAAGGACGGCGACAGCCACATCATGTGCTTCTTCAACACCAAGAGCTTGTGGTCGATCACCTATCATCCCGGCAAGAACGCGCTCTACGTTCCTTATCAGGATCAGTGCGAGTCGATGGGCATTCTGGACCACAAGAGCAAAAGGAAGGTGGACTGGGCGCAGAAGAAAGGGATCATGCACCCGGGCGTCGATCCGAACAAATTCATGAATCTCGCAAAGGTCGATCTGACCACCGGCGAAGTGCGCGTCCTGTATTCGCAGCCGCAGGCGAGCACCAGCTCGGCGCTGGCAACAGCCGGCGATCTGGTGTTCTGGGGAGACCAGAACCGCCGGCTGCGCGCGTTCGACGCGGATGACGGCAAGGTTCTTTGGCAGGCGATCGTCGCGGGAATGGTTGTGACCAGCACCATCAGCTATGCCGTCGACGGGAAGCAATATGTGATGGTGTTCACCGGCGAAGGACAGTCGGTGACTGCGGGTCCGCTGGGACTGACGAGGACGAAAATGCCGGCGGCGGTGCGCGGCCACAACTCCATCGTCGTCTTCGCCTTGCCGTAGCCGAAGAATCCACTTGATTCGCGCGGTGGCTGAAAAACACGGCGAGGTTTCATTCAAAGGAGCGCAGCGATGTCGATGTCAGCTTTGTCGAGAGGTGGGCTTGCTGCGGCGGCTGTCGTGTGGATGGCCACGGCAGGCGCCCAGGCCCAGACGCAGGACGTTGCCCCCGTCAACAGCGGCGCCAATCCTTATCGCGTCATCCGCGATTGGGCGCAGCTTACGCTGGAGAAAAGACCGTGGGGCGGCTCCAACGGCGTGGCCATCGACAAGGATGGCAAGACCGTATGGGCGACCGACCGTTGCTCACCCGGGACCGCCCCAGGCTGTCTCGGCACCAAGGCGAATCCGGTCCACCATTTCGATGAATCGGGAAAGGAGATCAGGAGCTTTGGCGGCGGAATGTTCGTGTGGCCGCACGGCATCCATGTCGATCGGGACGGAAACGTGTGGGTGACCGACGCGCGTGTGGCGACCCCTGACGAGCTCAAGAAGTTTCCGGGCGAAGACAAGAAGGGAAGCGTCGTCGTCAAGTTCAGTCCCGAGGGCCAGGTGCTGATGACGCTCGGGAAGCCGGGCGTGAAGGGAAATCCGCCGGACGCTCTGACCGAACCGACCGACGTCCTCACCGACCCCGGCAACGGCGACATCTACGTGGCCGAGAGTCATACGAACGTCGAGGATCCGAATCTTGTCGGACGCATCTCGGTGTTCGACCGGAACGGCAAGTTCCTGAGGATCATCGGCAAGACCGGAACCGGCCCGGGCGAGTTCCGAACGCCGCACATGCTCAAGTTCGATTCACAGGGACGGCTGATCGTCGCCGACCGCCACAACCATCGCATCCAGATCCTCACGAAGGACGGAAAGTATGTCGGCGAGTATCGGGAGTTCAGCCGACCGAGCGGGCTGGCGATCGACGGGAACGACACGATCTATGTGGCCGACTCCGAATCGACGCCGCGGGTCCACCCGGGCTGGCTCAGGGGCATTCGCATCGGAAGCTTGAAGGACGGCAAGGTGACGATCTTCGTACCGCCGCACAAGACCGAGACTCCCGACGGAGCGATGGGAGAGGGGATCGCCATCGATGCGGCCGGCAATCTGTACACCGCAGAAGCCACAGTCAGGGGCGTGACGAAGTACGTCAAGGACTAGGAAGTAATTGCGGTGAACCGCGCCGGCGACCGTAGCCCGCATGAGCGCAGCGACATGCGGGTAGGCTTCAAAACAGGTTCAGGCTTCAAAACGGCTCAGCCCCGGATATCGCTTCGCTCATCCGGGCTACGGTTGATCCGGGCTACTTGCTAGTGTTCCGGCGCCGACAGAGGATTCCCGCAGGGCCGCAAATCAGTCATAGCACTGATGGACGGCGCAATGGGGATCGAGATGAGACGCGACGACATCTGCCTTTACCTGTGCCCGGCGGATCGGGCTCAACTGGCGGCGATCGTTGCCGACCGCAACAGCCCGCGCAAGTGTTGCTGGCGTGCGCAAATCGTGCTTGCCACCGCGGATGGGCTTGGCACCAACGCGATCATGCGGCGGACCGGCAAGTCGAAGCCGTGCGTGTGGCGCTGGCAGGAGCGCTATATGCAAGAAGGCGTGCTGGGTCTGCTGCGCGACAAGACGCGGCCCGCGCGCATCGCGCCGCTGCCGGCCGCGACGAAGCTTGCCATCATCGAGAAGACGGCGACTGCAAAGCCCGCCAACGCCACGCATTGGAGCGCCCGCAAGATGGCCAAGGTCATCGGCGTCAGCCATCGCAGCGTACAGCGCGTGTGGAACGGGGCCGGCCTCAAGCCGCATCTGGTGCACACTTTCAAGCTCTCGAACGACCCGAACTTCGCCGAGAAGGTGGTCGACGTTGTCGGCCTCTACATGAACCCGCCGGAGCGTGCGCTGGTGCTGTGCGTCGATGAAAAGAGCCAGATCCAGGCGCTCGACCGCACCCAGCCTGGCCTGCCGATCAAAAAGGGGCGGGCGCAGACGATGACGCACGATTACAAGCGCAACGGCACGACCACACTGTTTGCTGCCCTCGACATCAAGACCGGCCAAGTGATCGGCGAATGCGTGCCGCGCCATCGCGCCAAGGAGTTCATCGGCTTTCTCAAGACAATCGACGCCGCCGTAGACAAGGCGCTCGATCTGCACCTTGTTGTCGACAACTACGCGACCCACAAAACCCAGCAGGTGCAGAATTGGCTGAAGCGGCACAAGCGCTTCCATCTGCACTTCATTCCGACCTCTTCGTCATGGCTCAATTTGGTCGAGCGGTTCTTCGCCCTGATCACCGAGGATGCTATCCGCCGTGGCATCTTCAAAGGTGTGGCCGAACTCGAGGCGGCGATCATGGCGTATCTCACGAACCACAATGCAACATCGAAACCGTTCGTATGGACAAAATCGGCTGACGTCGTCCTCCGCAAGGTCGAACGCGCCAGGGCCACCTTGACTGCTGTCAAAAACGGGTACCAACCGTTAGAGTCGGAACACTAGGGCCTGGAATCATTGAAACATGATCCACCGGACATCATGGGCCGCGCGTCGTCCCCGCGAAAGCGGGGACCCATACGCCGTGCCCTCGCGAATTTTGCGCCGGTGGTGCGAATCTCCACCTCGGAGGGTATGGGTCCCCCGCTTTCGCGGGGACGACGCAAGAGATGGCCCGCCGGTGCTTTGCGAGACTGTAGCCCACATGAGCGCAGCGACATGCGGGTTGGCTTCAAAACAGGTTCAGGCTTCAAAACGGCTCAGCCCCGGATATCGCTTCGCTCATCCGGGCTACGGTTGATCCGGGCTACTTGCTTCGGAGGGCATGGGTCCCCCGCTTTCGCGGGGACGACGCAAGAGATGGCCCGCCGGTGCTTTGCGAGTCAGCTTTGATTGAAAGTCGGTACTAGCGCGCTTTTCTCACACTACTTAGTGAATTGGAGCTGCGAATCAACGAGAAGCGTTGTGCTGCAACGAATTTTCGATGATTTGCGGAGGGCCCTGATGCCGACAGAGTGTAACCCGGAATTGTTTGGATTTGCTCCCGTGGAAGGGCGCGAGGTGGTCGCGGCATTCGATGCTGGCGCGATCACCTCGGATGCCGGGGCGCTGCTTTTAGGTGCGACAGATCGCGCCATCGGGATGATGGATCGGTTTGCGTCGTGCTTTCACGACGTGCGATGTCCGGAATTCATTGAGCACGAGGTAGTGACGCTGGTCGGTCAGCGGGTGTTCGGGATCGCGCTTGGCTATGAGGATTTGAACGACCACGACGAACTGCGTCACGATCCTCTGATGGCGGTACTGGCGGGTAAGCTCGAAGCGCGACGGCAAGATTGCGCGCCGGTGGCCGGCAAGTCGACGCTCAACCGGCTGGAGCTGAGCTGCCTGGAGCCGACGCGCTATCACAAGATCAGTCACAATCCAGTGGCCATCAAGGGGCTGTTCGTTGACTTATTCCTGGAGGCGCACGATCGCGCACCGAACCAGATCATCCTCGATCTCGATGCGACGGACGATCCGGTGCACGGCGAGCAGGAGGGGCGGTTCTTCCACGGCTATTACGATTGCTACTGCTATCTGCCGCTCTACGTGTTCTGCGGGCGCGATCTGTTGGCTGCCAAGCTGCGGCGCGCGAACATCGACGCTGCGGCCGGCTCGGTGGAGGAGGTGGCGCGCATCGTTGCCCAGATACGCCGCCGGTGGCCGTGTGTGCGCATTCTGCTACGCGCCGACTCCGGCTTCGCGCGCGAGGAGCTGATGGTCTGGTGCGAGACCAACGGCGTGGACTTTCTGTTCGGACTGGCGAAGACCGATCGGCTGATCGCCGAAATCAAGGCCGAGCTTGAGCAGGCTGCGGTGCAGAGCCGGCGTACTGGCAAGCCAGCGCGGCGCTTCAAGGATTTCAGGTGGAGGACGCGGACGAGCTGGAGCCGCCAGCGCCGGGTGGTGGCGAAGGCAGAATGGACAGAAGACGAGGCCAATCCGCGCTTCATCGTCACCTCACTCACGCGTGCCGAGTGCAAGGCCCGCTATCTTTATGAAAAGGTCTACTGCGCCCGCGGCGACATGGAGAACCGGATCAAGGAGTGTCAGCTCGATCTCTATGCCGATCGCACCTCGACCGCCACCATGCGGGCAAATCAGCTGCGCCTGTGGTTTGCCTCAATGGCCTATGTGCTGCTGTGTGCCTTGCGCCGCATCGCCCTACATCACACGCCGTTCGCCAAAGCGACCTGCGGCACCATCCGGCTCAAGCTGCTCAAGATCGGCGCCCTCGTGCGAGTGAGTGTCCGCCGCATCAAGGTTGCAATGGCGTCAGCGTGTCCTGCAGCCGATGCCTGGGGCTGCGCTGCCAAGCGTCTCGCCGCTGCCGCCAACGCGCGGGCGTCGCCCGCCTGACACGTGCCGCCGCAACGCGTAACCCACGCGGCATCACCCCGAGGCCCACCGAGACCACTTCTTGGCCGCCCTTGCGGCTCAAAAACTCCTGCTGCTCCTCGCGTCTCCTGACGCAACAATGTCGCGCGCCTGCATAAGAGCAAACAAATGAGTTCGCAAAACCGGCAGATCATTCAGAGATACGGTGAGAAAAGCGGGCTAGGAGGGCAGTGATGAGAATGGGCTGTCGACCTTACTTGGTGCAGCCCTTCTCGGTCTCTTCAAACCCATCGAACAAGCGCCCGGCGTTGGCGCCCGCGAGGGTGTCCAGCCGGTGCGGCTGGCCTTTCTCGACGCTATAATGTGCCACCGTACCGTTGGAACGAAGGGTTTCGGCCTCCTTCTTCATCTCGCTGTGCCACATGTAAGGGTCCAGCTCGCCGACGTACATGAAAACGCACATCTTCGAGATCGCCTGAAGCTTTGCTGCGCTGGGTTTCCACATATATCCAGGGAAAGCCGTGACGGATAGAAAGTATTGCGGATTTTCTGCCGCGATATGCAATGCCGCAATCCCGCCGTTTGACACTCCCGCGATGTGAAACTTGTTGTCCCGGATTTTGTAGTCCGCCAGAATCATTTTCAGAAATTCAGGGAAGATGCGGTCTCCCTCTTCAAAGAACAACTGATCGTCGGGCGCCGCGGGAGCGACAACGATATAGCCGCGCTTTTCAGCTTCTGCACGGAAGTTGCGATTGAGAATGCCGTCCACCGTGTTCATTGTCTGCGGGCCGCCACCGAAAGCCAGAATGGCCGGATAGGCCTTTGTCGGGTCATAGCCATTCGGAAGGACGGTCTTGTAATGAACGGTCGTGCCGCCCACCGTCTTCGTCTTCTCGATGACTTCCGCCTGGAGAGGCTGGATCAGGTACGTCACAATGGCCGCCACCGTGAGAGCCAACAGCATCCACTTCGAGTTCTGTTGCTTCATCGCGAGGACCCTTCCTTATCAAAGCGTCTTGGACTGTCTACGAGACTGTATATGAGAGTGAATGTCAGCTGCCAAGCGCGCGAGCGATGGCCGATCGACCGGCGGCCGCACGAAATCACGGCGGTGACCGGGCATCGAAGTTCAAAGGAAGTGACCCGATACACGCAGGCCGCACGTCGAGAAAATTCTTGCCGAACGCGCGATGGCGTGGCTTGCCGCCGGCTAGAGCGCTTTTCACTTGATATGGGTCACCACGCGTATCCGGCATGTCGAAAGTAGTTCGCGCATTGCTCGGGTGCAAATGTCTTGATGAGCTTTCCGATCAGCTTCATCAGCGTTGTCACGGTGCGAGCGGAACCTTTGCGCAGCGCCGTCTTCAGCTTCGAGAATGCCATTTCGATCGGATTGAGGTCGGGTGAGTAGGCCGGCAAATAGCGCACCTTCGCGCCGACCGCTTCGAGCGCCTGTCGCACGCCGTCGATCTTGTGGGTGCGCAGGTTATCCATGAAGACAATATCGCCTTTGCGCAGCGTCGGTGCGAGGACTTGCTCAACATAAGCGAGGAACGATGGCCCATCCATCGCGCCGTCAATGACATAAGGCGCGGTGAGGCCATTGATGCGCAGCGCGGCAACGAACGTCAGCGTCTTCCAGTGGCCGTGCGGCACGCTGGCGACGAGACGCTCGCCACGCGGTGAGCGGCCGCGATGTCGGACCATCTTGGTCGTAACCGCCGTCTCGTCGATGAAGACGAGGCGCGGCGCGTCAAGCTTGGATTGCTCGGCCTTCAGCTCGGCACGCGCTGCAGCGACATCAGGACGATCCTGTTCGGCGGCGTGCAGAGTTTTTTTTGAACGTGATGTCATGGCGTTCGTAGAAGCGCCAGACCGAGGTCGTACCGGTTTTCAGCCGCTTCTCGGACTTGAGCCGCGCGCTAATCTCTTCGAGCGTCAAGTCCGGCTCCGCCGCGATCAGATCAAGCAGCCATTGGCGATGCGTCTCGAGCGGCGAGCGGCTGTGGCCCGTGCCGGGCAATGCCGCTACACTCCCCGTCGTCACCCAGCGCTCGATCCAGCGGATTGCCGTCGATACGCCCACACCGAGCACCCGCGCCGCTTCCCGTCTGCTCTCGCCATCTTCGACAAGCGCGACCGCCCGCGCCCGCAGGTCCTTCGAGTATCCCTTCGCCATCGCGCGACCTCGCCGTTGCTCTCAAAGCAACCCGAATCTGATTTGCGCGCCTTTGGGAACCCCCTGACTGTTCCGATTCACATCAACCGAAAACCGCGCTAGACTAGAGGATTTGGGACATCGCTCGCCCTCCTGCGAGTGAAGCTGTTGAACAACGTCAAGGCCGTGACGGACCTGAGTTGGATAAACGCCTGTCCTTGGGATTCTGGGGGAGCTATTGCGCTGGCCAAGAAGCGTCGTAGCGATGAACAGTCAGCGCGCCAAACACATTTGATAGATGGCTCCTCCTCCCGGCGGGTAACACGGTGAAACGACGGCGCGGGACTCCCCGTCCAAGAGTAGGTCGCTTTCGTGCGACAACGCAAGGAGCGCTGAGCTCAGCGGATTATGAACGCCGGGCCGCCGCGACGCGCCACTTACTTCTGAGCTTGCGGGAAGAACCGCGGGTCAGGCGGCAATTGTCCCTTGGTGGTCGGCATCAAATACCCGTCAGTGGTGACCATATAGTATTCCTTGCCAATGGTGACGTAGGTCGTGCCCTCCAGGCAACTTATCCGGTCCCAGTTCGGATATTTCTTCGGGCTGTGCCGGTATGTCTTGTCGGCGCTCCAAGGCCGCGTCAAAGCGTGATCGAACACGGTGATCACGTCGTGCAGAATATTCGGGTCCTTCTTGTCGACGAAGAATCGTTCCTGGAAAGTCAATTCGTTGTCGAAGTGTAACGGAAGCCCCGACGCGTCGTAGGTGCGAGGTCCCTTGAACGGGCCGCGGCTTTCGACTTCGAGCACGTCGTAGACGCCGTCGCCGTCCTCGTCGACCCACTTGCCGATTGAAAAGCCCTGATAGGTCGGCTGGGCGTCCGTCGGCCACGGGCGTCCGTCGGTGAAAATTCGCCGAATGTCGGTGTCGACCACGATGTAGGTGGTTTCCGGCGTGATGATGTATTCAAACGTTCCTGCCGACATCATGGTTGGCATCCCGGCCGGAAAACATGAGGCATGATACAAGAACAGGCCCTGACGGCCCTGGGCTATCTCGGTCAGGTTGTTCTCGTAAATCTTCTTGTATTCTTCCGTCAGCGGAGCTTCCTGACCCTTCCCAAACGGCTTGCTCGGATCGAACCTCAGTTGCTGGCCTGGCATCCGCGGGAAGGCGGCGGCCCACTCGCCTTTCCAACTGGGATACTTCTTGTCTTGAGCCTGGGCCCGACCCGCCACCGTCACCATCAGCACGGTGGCCAGCGCAAGCATTTCGACGGTGCGTCGCCCCAACATGATTGCCCTCCCAAACTTGCCGGATCAACTGCCTGATCGCGGCGCCCGCGATGTTCGCATGTTAATGACACGCCGCCTGGCGCGCAAACGGATCAGCACCACGGCGAGAACAGCAGGTGCAGCGGTGACGGTCCCGCGGTGGTGTCTTCGCCGACGACCTTCCGGCGCGGCATCTGCAGCAAACGGCGACCGCATTCGAATGGCCGCGTCATCGGCGGAAGCTCGCTCATAAGCACAAGACAACAACGTGGCGAGACAGAACCGCAGGTCCATTTTGCCCGGGACACCGCGCCGAGATCGTCCGATCCCGCATGCCCATCGCTCGAACGCGCTGAATAGAGGTGTCACGTGATGGCGCCCGCCATATCCCAGCCGGGTCGCTCCGGCAACGAAGGTCTAGCACCGACTTTCAATCAAGGCTGACTCGCAAAGCACCGGCGGGCCATCTCTTGCGTCGTCCCCGCGTTCGCGGGGACGATGCGCGGCCCATGATGTCCGGTGGATCATGTTTCAATGATTCCCGGTACTAGCGTCGTCATCGCGGAAATGCTAATTGGGATGGCCACAAGGATTGAACTATGGCGTTTTCGTGTTCGCCACTGCTGCCACTCGCTGTGATAGTCATCAGCGCCGTCGGACTGGCAAAGCCGGCGCGGGCGGATTCCGTCTCGCCTGCGGTGGAGACCGTTCGAGTTTTGAAGGCGGCGCCTCCAGGCGCTCGCCGCCTCGAGCGACAACTCGCGTTGGCCCGCTTGCGGACTCGCCCGGCGCGGTCTGAACAACCGGAATGCCGGCACCTTGGCTGCGGATCCCGTTTCCTGGTGCTTGGTGTTGCATATTAACCGGATGACCGTGCAAATTGCTGTGTCGGACGGTGTTTAGCCACCATTCAACCCCCGTCGTTGTTGTACAAAAATCACTCTTCACGCCGATTCCGACTATTGCCCACACAGCGGGCTTTTCAGTCGCGCCAACTTATTTAATATTGGGGACAGGGAGCCAGCCTGTATCGGGCGGAACGGCTATCGGTTGATAACAGCGCATCGATCGGAAAAAGCCTCGCAGCAAAGCTCCTGTGGCGAGACGATAACGGGGCCGAAAGGGGGCCGAGATGTCAAGAGAATGTCGGCGAAATGCCATCCGGGGATTAGCGCTCGTTGGTGCCGCCCTTTCGTTTCTTCCAACAGTTTCTGTCGATGCTTCGGCGCAATCGCTGACTTGCAGCAATCCCGTGGTGCCCGCCGGTCTGCCGTTTGCGGTGCCTCCGGGTATCCCAGCGGCCGTCTGCAGCACTGCTGCCGCGGCGACCTCTCTGACGTCGGTCCTCAATAACGCCAATACGGTCTTTTTGACCAATACCAGTGCCTTCGTGGGCAGCCCGCCGGGCAGGCCTGACAGCAATGCAGGCGGCGTCTGGGCGCGCGGAATCGGGGGGAGCATCGACACCAGCTCGGTCGGAACTTTCACTTCGCCCGGGTTGGCGCCGGGACTGGCTGTTTCAGTCGACGCGAAATCAAGGACGCAATTCGCGGGCGTTCAGGTCGGCAGCGACATCGCAAAGCTCAACATGGGGAATAGCGGCTGGAATGGCCACGTCGGCGTTACCGGCGGCTACATGGGTGCGGGCAATTCAAATTTGATTGGGAACGGCTCTGCGCATTTCGATGTACCTTTCGTCGGTGTCTACGGCGCAGTCACTCACACCAGCGGGTTCTACGCGGATTTTCTGGCACGTTATGACTGGTACTCGGTCGGGGTGACGGAGCCGAACGTGGGTCTCGCAGGGCAGACCTTCAACGGAGGCAGCACATCGATCACGAGTTCCGCAGGCTACTATATGACCCTGCCGAACAGTTGGTTCCTCGAGCCGTCTGCCGGCTTGGTGTGGTCCCAAGCGTCGTTCGACAGTCTCAGTGCGCCGGGTACGACGTTGACACTACCGGGAACAGGTCCCGTCGCCGTGCCGTCAGGCACGATGGCATTCGACGATGTCCACAGTTTGCTCGGACATGCAGGTGCGCGCCTTGGCACGACCTTCACAACGCAATCTCTGTCGTTGCAGCCCTTCGTATCCGCCAGCGTGTGGCACGAGTTCGCCGGCCCGGCTACTTCGCACTTCGCTTGCACCATTTGCGGCAGCGGGATTGATCTGAGTACGACCCGTGTGGGCACCTATGGCCAATATGGCGTCGGTCTGGCCGGCCAAGTTCTCAATACCGGATGGCTTGGCTATGGCCGCGTCGACTTCCGCAAGGGTGACAACATCGAGGGATGGAGTGTGAGCGCCGGGCTACGCTACCAGTGGCAGGACGCTGCCAACGTTGGCTTCGTGAAGGCGAAGTATTAGAGTTAGGCGACTTACAATTTAAGCTCGAGTGCCAAAATGCGATGACGGGGGAGCCTTTCTTGTCGTCGCCTCACACGAGGGCGTTGCTATCCGCCCATTTTTTTGCCCGCGAGAATTGAGCCCCAGTTCCGGACCGGCTTTGCGCTCGAAAGAAATGCAGACGGTGGAGCTATTACGGCTCTCCTGACGTTTGGCGAGAGCTTGTCGACTTGAGCCCCATCGATTGATCTGAAGAGATTATAAGTTAAGGCGATGGGAGATTGTGGGCGCGAAGCAGCGTGCCTGCAGCAGTTTTCAATGCCCGATGATAATCATTCCAGGACCGCTCGTGCCGCCTGAAGCGTGCGGCGCGGCTTGTACCGGTGGCGGTCGCACCCGCGTTACTTCTGCACGGGTGCTCGACCGCGCCGGAGCCTCTCGCCCCCTCTCACGCGGGCGCTCTCGCGCGGGCGGGCGGGACGCTTGTTTGCTACGAGGCTCTGGCTTACGCTCAGTGTGAACGACCGCCGGCGGACTCGCAGGTTTGCAAACTGGATCGTTGTGAGAGTTCAGGTCGGACAACAAACCTTCGTCGATCTTGGCGTCACTATCGGGATTGCCGACTGTGGCGAGAAATAGCGTCGCCGCGTCTCGCGTCGCGTCGTTAAGTAGGCCGTCGGGAGTGCCAGAGAAGCAACCCATGCGCCTAAGTTCGACTTGCGCAATCTTGACCCGTATCATCCCGATCGCGTCCATGAAGGAGGGTGCCAGGCGCGCGCAGGTGCTCTCCAGCTGAAGCTTGACCATCTCCTCTTTGGATCTTCCCAGACGGGTGCGATCGTTTTGGGTTTTGACCTGGCCGAGGAGGGCAATGCGTTGACTGTTTTCATCTCTGCAGGTTTTCTCCTCGCGCTCAATCAGGGCTACCTTTTCGCTTGCGAGTTTGCGGGCCTCTTCGCAAATCGATTGTTTTGAGAACTGGCGGAGCTTCCCGGCATCAGCCTCAAGGGAAGTAAGCTCGGCAATGTCGCTCTTGCAGCGGGCTTCTGACTGTTGGCGCGCCTGTTCCGCCTGGCGTCGTTCGCCTTCCTCGCGACGCTGCCGGGCGCGCTCCTCTTCAAGGGCGGCAAGTTTCTTCGCCGCTTCCTGCTGCGCCAATTTCTGTCGCTGCTCCTCCGCCTGAAGGACATCAATACGGGCATTTACGGTCGAGCGCACTTCTTGGCATATCGAACAATTCGCGAACTCGCGCAGCCTTGCGATTTCGTCCCAAATGGATTGCGCAATCGCCTGCTCGTCCTGGCAATTGCGCACCGCCTGCTGCCGCGCTTCGGATTCCTCGCGTTCGCGTTGGGCGATACCGGCCTTGGCCCGCTCGCTTGCCGTGGCGCGAACCTGCTCGCATTTGATCTGGGGCAGGAAAACCTGGATAGCCGACAGGTCGTCCCAAATCGCGACCAGAGCCCTTTGCTCAATGCGGCAAGTACGCTCGGTCTCCTGGCGTTCCTTTTCGGCAGCCTCGCGTTGCGCGACCACCGAATGGATGCGTTCGGTCGCCAAGCTCCGCGCCGCCTCGCAGGTCGCTTTCTGCAAGAAGTCCTGCAACTGGTTGATATCGTCTTTGATCGCGTCGATGATCGCGGTTTCGTTATTGCAAACTTCAGCCTTTAGCTTCGCTTCCTCTTCGCGATGGCGGGCCTCCTCGCGCCTTGCTGCGTCCTCCCGCTGCGCCATGATGGCTTTGATCTTTTCCTTCGCATTGGCGCGCGCTTCATCGCACGTGGCGCGCTGGGCGAACGTCTCGAGTTTTGCTAAATCGTCTCCGATGATCGCCAGTTCGCTATTGTCGCGCTCGCAGGCTTGCCGCCGAGCCTGATCCGTTATGACGCGCTCCCGCTCAAGCCGCGCTTGCTCGTCGCGTTCGCGGCGGGCGCGGTCAAGAACATCGAGCCTGGCGCGGGCTTCAAACACGAGCGGCGAGGAGGGGAATTGGTTGATGAATTCGCGGAGGGCAGCGGCGTCGTTAGTCGCGCGGATGCGATCCCAGAAATGGCGATCGGCCAACGGGTCAAAGAAATAATCGTTGCGGAGCGTGCTGCTGTATTCTGGCCGCTGCTGGCCATGTGTCGCTTCAAGCACGTCATTGGTGACGCGGCGCATCATTGTAGAAATCTCGAGCGCCGGCTCCTGCATCCAACGGATGAGCGAGCCGGTGAACGGGCTGTTGCGCTTATTGTTGCCGTCAAGAGCGACTTGACCGGCCGCCGCGGCGTAGGCGACCACCATTCCCTGCGCCTTGTCGATGCGCGCGAGCCCGCGGGTCAATTCGACGGCACGTGTCGAGCCTAGCACGCTGCGCTTGAACCGATCGGCCAAGGGATTGTTGCGGCAAGCGTCGAGGATCATAATCTTAATGCCATTGCCCCGGTCGAGCGCCTTGCGGACCTGTTCGTCCGAGACCGTATTGCGATTGAGATCGACCTCGTCATCGAGCCTGGCGTCGACCGGCATCAGGTAATTGTTGCCCTCGAACTGCAGCGCGTGGCCGGCATAATAGAAAAGCGACACATCCGCGTTCGAAACCGCATCCCCGAAACGGCGGATCGCGCGATCCATTTCGCCGGTCGTGGCGTTAAGCGCCACGGTCACCTCGAACCCAAGCTTCGTCAGGGTCGCAGCCATATCCGCAGCATCATTGCTCGGATTGGCTAGAGCCAGATTGGCATCGTTATATTTTGAATTCCCGACGACAAGCGCAACACGGCGGTCGGCGTAGGCTTCGCTCCCTTCGCCCGCCAGGAAAACCAGGCTCAGAAACACAACGACCGCTATGGAAAGCAGTCTTGGCATGTTTGCCTCTGAAACTTACCTCCGCATGAGCAGTAGTCGTATAGCTCTGCCTTTGCGTTCATCCGACGATGCATAATTAATGATTTTTTCTTGGGAAAGCAATGCAGTACAGCCGACCGCATGGAAGCGTGTTAACGCCGGTATGCGAGATAAACAGAAACCGACCGACAGCCCCTTCTGGCAGGCCGTTGACAGGCCGTGAGTCCAGCCCGAGCCCGATGCGGGTCTTGCCGGTGCCGCTCGGGCCAGCGTCATGATGGCCGCCGCCGCCGCTCGCGGTCATGGCGCATCATCGCGTCGCCGCCGCCACTGGCGGTTGGGCGGGGCCCGTAGCTCGGCCCGAAAAGACGCGGGGTCTCGCCCAACCTCGCGGCCCCATCTCTGGCATAGCGCAGACACCGTCGTGGAGGGCCTCTCTCTGACGAGCCTGCTTGCCCGGCGGCGACGGCTGCTCGCGATCGAACTGAAGGAAGTGGTCGCGAACCGCGGGATCGAGCGTGGGCTCGCGGTGTCTTATTGGAAAGTGATCAGGTCCGTGCGAGTGAGCGTTGGGGATTTCGGCTTCAAAGGCTCGTTCCTCAGATTGGCGGGATTCTGACTTAATATCTGATAAAAACCAATGGCGGTCTCGTAGTCGGTGGCGGCCGCTGTCGTATCCACTGGGATGACGGTGGTGTAGCCGCGCACCGTCGCTCCGACCGATGTGTAGGCCACCGAGCCGCTGACCTTCCAGCCGACTATGATGATCGTCGCGACGCCCTTCGCCTTCAGCGCGTTGTCGAGATCGGTGTTGTAGAACCTGTCCTGGGCAGTGTTCATGATCTTGATGTCGCTCGGACCGGGAGCGACCTCCGGCAGCCACTTCGACATGTTCGCCTGACGGGTGCCGTATGCCACGACCACGCCGGCCTTGCGTGCCCGCGCCATGAATGCGGTCAGGGCCGGCAGCATCCCGCCCTTGCATTTCGGCTGGGAAATGCAGATGGGATCGACATAATCGAGCACCAGCAAAGCGGTCGTCGCGGGGTTGAGGGTAACGCGGACCGGGTCCGGAAGCGCCGGCATTTGCAAGGTCAGCATGGGCTTGCTGGTCGATTGCGCTTGAGCCACTCCCCCACAGAGCGCGAGGAGGAGACCGCTCGTCAGGAGGACAGTGCGAAACTGCATCATGTTGGAATCTCCTCAACGGGCAGGTGCCCCCGTTTCGACTTTCGCAAGACTTGGCAGTACGCCCTCATGCGAGCTTCGGAATGAGGGACTGTAAGAACCACATTAAAGCGATTGTCGATTGAATGGAATTAGCCCCTTTCCTGTTTTCAAGCTTGGCAAAAGACCGCCAGGTGCCAGCCGCATGATCCCACCAGGCGTGCTCGCTAGCGCCGACAGGCGAATTGGATGCGCCGTTGCCGCGGCGCATGAGCCCAAAGCCAGCGCACTTCCGTCGCCATGTCGGCTGTCCGGCGATAACCGGAGTCGTTATGCTCAGCTTGAGTTTTATCGGTCATGACCCAAAGCGGTCCCTCAGCCGCCAATGGGCGCCAGCTAAGGGATCAGCGGAATGAACCGGGCCGGCCTCCGGCGCGACAGAAGTTAAGTTCGCCTCCCACGGCAATGTCCGGATAAGGCACTTTTGTTGCCAATTGGGGGATTCAATGGCCGACATCGACATCAACGTTATTAGCGATGACAAGTTCGACTTCGCGATGTTTATCGCCAAGGCGATCTCGTTCATGCCGGTTGGAGTTAGAAACGTCCGGAATATGGTCAACAGGATTACCGAGCTTTGCGCCACCGGCGCTCGAATCGGGACGCTGAAGATCGTCGGACATGGCAATGGGGTGGGGCAGTATATCGGCAAGGACTGGGTTTCCATGGGTACGCTTGCAGGCTTTGCGTCCGACCTCGTCAGGTTGGCACCCTTGTTCAGTCATGGAGGCGAGGTGATCATGGGCGGCTGCAAGCAAGGTAGGAACGGGGCCTTGCTTCTTGCCTTGTCGGATCTTTTTGGTGTGCCCGTGTCCGGCTACACTGCTTTTCAGCGCCCGTTCGTTCCAGGCCACCAGGGCGGGCGAACGACTTGTTTCATTACATGCGGGCGGGAGGGATTTACGACCGCGGACGAATACGACGAAATTGAAGCACGATTTATTGCTGGTGTTAAATGCCTTTTCGGAAGCGACTGTCGCACTCCGGTGGTCATCAATCCAATACGGCCGACTTCCAGCGTCGATTGGGAAGAAATCATTGTCGCGCCCCGCGACACGCTGTCCGGCCTTGCCAAAAACCACTATGGATCATTCGAATACTGGCCGCTGCTATGGGATGCAAATCGGGCGACGATCGGGCCCAACCCCAACCTCCTGATCCCCGGCCAGCGGTTGAAGGTGCCTTACTTTTCCGGCTTCACATTGGCACAGCTTGTCGAAGCGACGCGACGCGCTCCCACCTGGCGAAATTATCATTGAACGGAGCGTGGTTCGTCTATTCGAGAATGCTTGCCGCGATCGAGCATAAGCACCAGGTTGCATCGAAACGCGCGGCTTGTGCCGTTGCGGCGACAATACCCCTTATGGCACGAAGGGGCCGATCGCTGACGAGGTGATCGAACAGCGGTGTGATTTGCTGCGCTGCATGAGTCTGCTCCTGTGCAAAGTTCGGATGACGGCGCTTCGCTGAGGAAGCCGCACACACATGGGCCGTCGTCGGAAAGCCTCCAGGAAAGGAACCCGCAGGAGGCGGGGCACGGCGAAAGCTGCGCGCTATGGAGATTTGTTTGTCGCGATGGGATCGAGGGGTGTCGGTGCGGGAGCGGCGAGCTGTCACCGCTTTACCGCCGCGGCGGACTATCGGCCACTTTTTCCCATCAAAATTCCATCAAGTCTTTCGCGACGAGCACTTGGCCGGAAAAGTGCTTTTTCACGGCCTCAGCAAAGCGCGCGTAATCGTCATTCGGATTTCCGCTCGCCGCAATGTGCGTCAACACCACTGTCTTGACGTTGGCGCGCGCCGCCATCTTTCCGAGTTCCTCCGGCAACAGGTGCTCTTCGATATGGTGGCGAATGAGCCCCGCCTGCTCTTCGGCTGTCCTTTGCTGCCAGCGGCCGCCTCTGATCTGTTGTGCTTTGTATTCATCGACGGAGTTGGTGACTTCGGACACCAGCAGGTCGGCGCCTTTCGCAAGATCGGTGACTGCATCGCTCGGGCCGGTGTCGCCGGTAAAGACGACAGACCGGTCGGTGGCGTCGAACCGGTAGGCATACGACTTGTATTTTCCGTACCCTGGGCTCCCCGGCGGAAAATGAAAGTGAGTATTCTCGACGGCGCTGACTTTGACGTTCGCGTCCTGGAAGATTGTTCCAACCCCGACATCATGACCGCTGAACACCTTGGCGGCCGGAACGGTATGAGTTCCGTCGCTTATTCTGATGTCCGAACTGACCGTTAGAAATTGCACCAGTCCCTGCACGCTCGCCGCCGTGCCGGGCGGGCCGTAGATGTTGACGAGGTCCCTGCGGTTGGCGTCATACACCGCCGACATCAAAGCTCCCAAGCCGCCCGTATGGTCGCTGTGGGGATGCGTGATGAAGATCTTGTCGATATTGCGAAAGTTGCTCCCTAGGCGAATCAGCCGGCGTGTAACCCCGTCGCCTGCATCAATGATGTACGGCGAACCATTGACGAGGAGCAGGTTCGATGATTGCGCGCGGCCGACCGCAGGGGCCGGTCCGCTTCTTGTCCCCAACGTAATGACACGCGTGCCCTTCTTGGACGACGCAGCCTCACCTGTTGCCTGCGCCCATGCAATTCGCGGCAGAGCCGGAAGCACGACAGCAGCCGCGGCAAGGCCGAGAAATCGACGGCGGGGAAGTTTCACGGCGGTGCTCCTCGTACCAGGTCTCGCAGGCTGCATAGGGGTGGCGTGCGTGGCCGGTTGATGGTGATGCTAATTGAGCGAGGCCAGAAAGTCTGGCCACAAGGACCATGTGCCCGCCGTTGGCTTTGCCGCCTATTCGCCCCCCGTGGACACGGCACCTCCCGGTTCAGGGCAACTAACCTAAGCCTACATTGCCGGCGGTTCTCTGAATAGCCGGCGCGCAGGCCCACGAGCCGAGCCACGTGCCGTGCAGGCGTTGCTCGGGACACCGGAACATCCAGCATACGGCCAGCTACACCGAACTGAGTCCGACGCGATTTAAGGATTTGGGGGGGGGGATTAGGCCGGCGGTGGCCTAGCCTAGACGGCTGCTTCAGCAAAAATGAAAGGGCATACGACTCCTGGCGAATGCTTCTTCCAAGGGCGTCGTCCCTGCGAAAGCAGGGACCCATAGCCTCCCAGCAACGAAATGTCCGCCAGTCGTGCCAAACTGCAAAGACACGGCGTATGGGTCCCTGCTTTCGCAGGGACGACGCGCGGCCCATGATGTCCGGTGGATCATGTTTCAATGATTCCAGGGACTAGCTCGAATTACTTCCTAACTCCCTCGCGTCGCCCGCCCAATCCTCCGGCAATAACCCCTGCCTGACATGGCAAGCAGCCCGGATCGACTGTAGCCCGGATGAGCGAAGCGATATCCGGGGCTGAACCTGTTTTGAAGTCTGAGCCTGTTTTGACAACCCGCATGTCGCTGCGCTCATGCGGGCTACGGTCGCTACGGTCGCCGGCGCGGTTCACCGCAATTACTTCCCAGTACCGACTTTCAATCAAAGCTGACTCGCAAAGCACCGGCGGGCCATCTCTTGCGTCGTCCCCGCGAAAGCGGGGACCCCATGCCCTCCGAAGTGGAGATTCGCACCACCGGCGCAAATTCGCGAGGGCACGGCGTATGGGTCCCCGCTTTCGCGGGGACGACGCGCGGCCCATGATGTCCGGCGGATCATGTTTCAATGATTCCAGGTACTAGCTCGAATTACTTCCTAACTCCCTCGCGTCGCCCGCCCAATCCTCCGGCAATAACCCCTGCCTGACATAGCAAGCAGCCCGGATCGACTGTAGCCCGGATGAGCGAAGCGATATCCGGGGCTGAACCTGTTTTGAAGTCTGAGCCTGTTTTGACAACCCGCATGTCGCTGCGCTCGTGCGGGCTACGGTCGCTACGGTCGCCGGCGCGGTTCACCGCAATTACTTCCCAGTACCGACTTTCAATCAAAGCTGACTGCAAAGCACCGGCGGGCCATCTCTTGCGTCGTCCCCGCGAAAGCGGGGACCCCATGCCCTCCGAAGTGGAGATTCGCACCACCGGCGCAAATTCGCGAGGGCACGGCGTATGGGTCCCCGCTTTCGCGGGGACGACGCGCGGCCCATGATGTCCGGCGGATCATGTTTCAATGATTCCAGGTACTAGACGCGCCGCTTTCTTGCGAATGTCCGCGCTGGTGCCCAGGGGCGGGGTTGACCAACTGAACGATGTCAATGAGTTACGCGAAAGTGGGACGGTGATCTGATCCATAGAAACACAACGCTTTTTCCGGCTAGTGTCCCACCGCAGCACCTTAATGGCGCGTTAAAAGCAGGCTGGCAGAAAAAGTGAGCACCCTTCTGGGGTCGGAGGCACATGCTGGCCCGCACCCTACACGAACTGCGCCATGAAAGAAAAAATCCGTCAAGCCTGAACAACACGTGTCATTTCCCGACCCCACTGGGAAGGAGCCCGTCGATCCAGACGTGAGCCTACCGGAACAGGTCCGTCGTGCTGCTGCACTGGCCAAACATTGGTGACCGGCAAGCCGCTAGAATGCCCGCCACAGCGAAGCAGAACATTCCCTTATAGTGATGCCGAAATAGACGAAGCAATGCAGTACCTTGACCGCGGCGATCTAAAAGCCGCGGACCCGCGCGTCACCACAATCATTGCAATGGCTCGGGAAGGTGCCAAACACATCAAGTCGCGCCGCCGTGGCGCGCGCGAACCGCGAGAAAAATCTGAGAACGTCACGCGGCGGCTGGAAGCGTTGGTGCAGGCGTATAGGGAACTTTCCCCGAACCTTCAAAGAAGGCCCAATGGGACGACGACCATCCACTTCCTGCGAAAAAAAGTTATTGAAAAGCTCGGCTTGCAGGACGAGGACGACGTTATCTCCGAGGACACAATCAGGCAGGACATACGGCAGATACGCTCGTTTAGCGCGTATTTGCGATTAGTCCAGAAGGGCATAATCCCACGTACGGGAAGCCCAACGAGGACAGCAGGGAATTCGGAAAAAACTCGGCAAGAAATGGAGGCTGGTAGACAGGCGGTCGCGAAAGCCGCTAACGCCAGCGCGGCTCAAGCCCCGTCCAATAAGCGCACGAAGCCGGAGCCTAACGTTTCTGAGAAATAGCTAGCTGGCTTCCATGCCCCGCTGAGAACGCGGGAATAGATTTCGCCTCAACAGTTCTCTTTGTTGAGGTATCCGATGTCCCGCGTCGTTCCAGAAAATGCCGCCCCGCGCGAGTTACTTGATCGGCCTTGATGATAGGCCGGGAGCTGCCCTTCTCGCCGCATCTGTACGCGATGTTCTCCTTCGTGTCGGCGATGTTTGCGCGATCACCGGCCTATCGGTGCCGACCATCTATCGGCTCATGGGCCGAAACAGGTTCCCGCGCCCGCTCAAAATCACAAGCACAGCGCGAGCCTGGAAACTAAGCGAGATCATGGCCTGGGTGGATAGCCGGGAGCGGGAGGAAATCTCCGATGCGACGATGCGGCGCGGGAAAATCGAGCATGACCGGGAGGTCCATTTCTGAAAGGCCGGGGCTCGACTGCGTCCCCGAACCCAATATCAATGACGCCGCGAACGCGCGCGCCATCCACGTTGGCATTTAGTTTGATGCGCAAGCCGCCATATTCGTGTTCCTCGCGAATGCGGTCGATTGCGACGCTGTCAACATCGAACACGACACCATCGTTGAACGAGACAGCACAAATTTCCTTAAACGTATCCACCATCTGCTTCGGGTCGTCATCTCCGAAACCGAGAAGGTCGAGGTCTTGCGTCGGGCGCAACGGGTCTTCAAACCATTTGGTGAGCAACATCGCACCTTTGAGAATGAAGCGGTCGCGATGCTTTGTTTGGCTTAAACGATAGAGCAGCCGTTCGAGCACGTAGTTGGTGAGCACCAACTGCAATGTTTGGCGGCGCTGCTTTGAGATATTCAGAAGGCGCGCCCGAACTGACGCACCCATATTCTTGATATTCTTAACTGGTTTCTCAGGCATTGGCGGTCAGGGCCTCCAGGTAGGGCTGCATGACTTTCCAGACGCCGGCTTCGGTGGCATAGCGCGCGATTTCGGATGGCGTTGCCTTGCGCAGCCGTAGCGTTTCTCTCAGGCCCTCAATCGCCAGATTAAGGCCGGGCTCTTTTGGTAACGCTGTCCCGCACTCCGTCGATAGCGAAACAGGTCAACCACGGTTTTTGCGGGATTGTAGATACGAACGGATACGCCTTCGATGATGTGCTCCTCCACTCCCTTGTCCAGCACCTTGGTACCGAAGCGCACGAACTGGATAGCAGGACTATCAATGCGGGGCCGCCAGTCCTTCGAGCCGATGGCCATCCAAACACGAGAGGGAATGGTGTCGGTGAGTTCGTGGTAAGCGAGGGCAGAGGTGAGGCAAATAATGCCTTTGGGCACCCTTTTCGCGGCTTGTGCCAGGGCGTTGTTAACGTCGAGCGGAGCGTCAGGCAGCTGATAGAGGCCGCGGCCGAGCTGGACGATTTGGCCGCTCTGATGCAGGCGCGATACGGTGGCCGCCGTCACGCCCGCCTTGCGGAGTTCGGATAGGCGCGCCATTCCGCGATGCCGGAGCAGCGAAATCGCGCGATCCCGTTGGGTTTCGGTTCCAGAAGCCATAGGCCAATATGATACATAACATCGGATAAATCAAGGTTACATCCGATGAATTGTATCAATAGACGGCTGATACATTTCCTACGAAACTAGCCGCCGATTACCGCGGTTTCCTATCATGCATGGCAGCCATGGGGGATGCCCGCGGCTATCCCGACGGCATGTTGTGTGCAAAACCCTCCCACCCCCCTGTACGCAACATTTTTGTTGTGTTATCGGGAAGGCATGCTCGATGCACCCATCATTTTGAATGAGCGTGAGGCCCGGAAGGCCCGGGCTGCGCTTGCACGCATCGACAAGCTCTTATCCTCGAACACCTATGTCTCCGACGCGCAAGGCGCGTTGCCCACAGACGTGCTCGGAATGCACCGCAATGCCCTTCGAGGTTCCCGCAAAGCTCTTTCCAGCATGCTGGATGGCTATGAGAAGGCGCAGTCAGGCGAGTTCTCAATGTTCGCCGAGAAGTGGCGCTCTGAGCCAGGTATCGTCCTTATCATTGCCCGGACAGCTCGGGGTCTATCGCAAGCGGACCTGGCAACGCGACTTGGGATGCGCGAGCAACAAATTCAACGCTACGAGAGCGAGCGCTACCGATCCATTAGCCTGCAAAATTTCAAGAGGGTCGCGGCGGCATTAGGTGTCGAAAATTGCAAGCGATTGTAGAAAGCGAGCGGGCAATCCCTCTGTTCTCGGACCTGGGCACTCCAAGTCAGCCTGATGTCCCCGACAATCAGCTCAAGATCATTGTCGAACACGCAAAAAAATCAGCTTGGTTCGACGTGCCAGCAACCACAACAGAGCAACGCCGCGCCATTCTTGAATACATCAGCGAGAGCCACACACAGTTCGGTAGCCCGGGCCTGCTCCGAACCGGGCTCAAATCACTCGATCTCAAAGACGATGCGTTGCTTGCAGTTTGGCGGGCAAGGGTAATCCACCGCGCCGATATGGCCGGTGCAGAAGTTGAAACGACCTTTGATCATCTAGACATTTCATGGCTTGCCGATCTCGTGCGCCTCAGTGGGTTGGCCGATGGCGCTGTTCGCGCTCTGCGGTTGGCACGAGACAAGGGGATCATTGTTGTAATTGAGCCCCAGCTCAAGGGACTAAAGCTAGACGGCGCAGCTTTTCTTGTCCGGCGGCACGCCGATAATCGGATTGACGCTGCGAAATGATCGCATTGACAATTTCTGGTTTACGCTGTTCCACGAACTCGCCCATGTCTACCTCCATTATTTGGCCGGTTTGGCGGCTGGATTTTTCGATGAGGAAATGGACGGTGAAAAAACTGACGAACTTGAAGTTGAAGCGGATCAATTCGCATCTTCAAGTTTGATCCCGCCCTGAAACGTGGCGTTTGTCTCCGGCTCGAATTTCGCGAAGCGCCGGGCCGATAGAGAGCTTTGCGAACCAACTGGGAATACATCCGGCAATCGTTTTTGGCAGAGTTCGCAAGGAGCGTAACAACTACTCGATCTTCTCAGATCGCGTTGGGATCGGACTAGTTAGGAAGCAACTATTAACAGCCTAAATGGAGGTTGCCCGATGCTCAACATCGGCGAGCTAGCTTATTCGCCAGTTCTGCGCCTGAAACAGGGCGAATACTCAGCGCTCGGAAAGCTACCGCTCGATATTCTGGCGCGACTGCTTCCCTTTTTTGTAATTCCTCCACCGAAAGAACGCGACCCTGAATTGCATCGCGCGCTCACCGCATCTGAGCTTGTCCTATTGCCGGGGCAGCGATTGGGCCGGCACTGGCCTCTGCGGCCTTGCATGGTTGACGCACGATACCTGTTCAAGAAACTTGGCGTGGATACGGCGACGAGTGGTTTCCTCAACTCTTTCGGGTTGCGATTGCAGCGCACGCGCGACCGATACCCGTCAGTGATCTGCGGACTGTCGAGGGCAGCGCGTACAACGCAGTCCACACTGTGGTTCGTGACATTAGCCAGAATCTCGCACTGAGAGTGACGTTGGACGATTTGACACGCGGCGATCTCCAAAAGCGCATCCATGCAGTGCTGCTCAAATTGGTATTGAAGCCACAAGAGTGCATTTTGATCTTGGATTTTGGAAAGGCAGAAATGTCCAACCCTGAGGCGGTCAGCGATATTTTGTTGGCTGAATTTCAAAAGGTGATGGAGTTCGGACTTTGGGGCCAAGTGATCTGGCACGCGACAAGCTACCCCGAAAAAAATCCCGCAACGCCTGGGCAGCTTATAGAATTGCCCCGCAATGAGTGGCTGGCATGGAGCCGTGCCATCGACCTCGATAGTGAATTACGGAAAAATTTGATGTACGGCGACTTCGCGGCCGACAGCTCAAAGTTCAATTTTTCGTCGGGAGGCATCGCTCCAATTTGCCACTATCGCTATAGCACCCCGCGACATTGGATCGTCATCCGCGCGTCAGAGACTGGGCAGGTCAAGGACGCAATGAAGGAGGTCGCAACACGTCTCGTTGCAAGCGTCCATTTTGCTGGACGCTCCTTCTCGCTCGGAGATCGGTACATTGATGATACGGCACGTAGCAAAGACGGTCCTGGTAGTCCTACCACTTGGCGCCAAGTGAACACCATCCACCATCTAACTCGTGTGGTCACTGACCTGGGGCCTCAGCGTGGCTATC
>CAVPDS010000012.1:0-106001 GCA_963702695.1 uncultured Alphaproteobacteria bacterium
CTACGGGCCTACGGCAACGCCTCCAACAAATGCCCGAAGCCGCTGCGTGGCTCGCGCACGTGCAGCCGCTTCTGGAATTCCCACACCCGCGCGGTGACCGGATGCACCACCGGCACGCTCAAATCCTGCTCCAGCGTCTTGATGATGTTGAGGGTGCGCCAGCCGGAGCCGAGCATGTAGATCGCGTCGCCGCCCTTTCCTTTGAGGAAGCTGCGCTTGATGTGCGCATACACCTCTTCGCCGGAAAGCTGCTGCACCTTGTTGAAGGGCACGTCGATGCCGGCCATGCCGTTCACCTTGAAGCCCGCGTCCTCGAAGAATTTCTGAAAGATCGCGTTGAGCTTGGCCGGGAAATAAGTCGCGCCGACGAAGTTCTTCGCCTTCACCGCCTTGAGCGCGCGGATGTGATTTTGCGCCACGCTCATGATCGGCACTTTGTATTTCTTCTCCCAGACCGCGACGATCTTCGCTTCGCCCTTGAAGCCGTGCACCATGAACGGCGGCGCGCCGTTCGGGTGGATGAAGTCGCACTCCTGCTCGGCCAGCACCGCGATCTGCTTCTCGTAGTGCGGCATCATGCTTTCGAATTCATCCGCGGTGCCACGGTTGATGTTGAGGAACAGCGGGATCAACCCGATGCCCTCCGGCAGCAGCCGGCACACCTCCTCGGTCATGCCCGGCCGCATGGTCGGATTGATCATGCCGACAGTGCCGCGCCAACTGGAAAACGCCATGATGTAAATCTCCCTCCCGCGATGCGCGGCGCCGATTTGTTCGCGCTAGCGCCCGCCGTATTCTTTCTTCACTGCGTCCGGCGAGACATAACCTTCGGCCACATCGCGGGCAAGCGCAGCACTGTCGCGCTTTGCCGGATCGCCGTAGCCGCCGCCGCCCGCGCTTTGCAGCAAAAAGCGTTCGCCGGCCTTCATCTCGACGCGCGCCGAGGCCGGCGTTTCGTATTCCTGCTCGGTGCCGACGCGGACAATGAAGCGGGCGCGCTGCCCGTCCTCGCCGCCGGCGAGGCCCTTGGGCGGGAAACGGGTCTTGTTGAAGCGGCGGATGACGGTCGCGTTCTCCAACAGCTCATATTCGCGCTGCATGGCGAGCCCGCCGCGCCATTGGCCGGCGCCGCCGGTGTCGGACACCAGGTCGAAGCGCGTGATGCGGCAGGGAAACTCCGATTCGAGAATTTCGATCGGCGTCGTGTGCAGGTTGCTCAGATGCGTCGCGCTCGCGGTCGCGCCGTCGTAACCGACGCCGCCGCCATAGGCGGAGCCGGCGATCTCGTACTGCATGTTGGATTGTCCCGGACGCGCCTTGCTCCAGGCGATGCCGAGCGCGCTCGACGCACCGGAATGCGCGATGGCGCGGCCGGGATTGAAATGCGCCAGCGCTTCGAGGATCACGTCGACCAGCAGCAGGTTCACCATCTGATAGCTCGACACCGGCGCCGGCGGCTCGGCATTGGTGATCGTGCGCGGTGCGAACGCGAGGCGGACCACGTCGCGCATGCCGTCGTTGAAATGCAGATGCGGGCCGAGGCTGCCGAGCAGCGAATAGAACACGCAGGCCTCGACCATCGACGGCCGCAGATTGACCGGTCCTTTGGCCTGCGGATCGCTCTTGGAAAAGTCGAAGCTTGCGACGCCATCCTCGATCGCGACGGTGACGGCGAGCCGGATCGGCTTGTCGACGTCGATGCCGTCGCTGTCGAGAAAGCCCTCAGCCGAGGATTGCCCTTCTGGCAATTGCGCAATTGCTGCCCGCAGTTCGTCCGCCGCGCCTTTGAGGATCGCGGCGAAGGCGTCGGTCGTGGTGGCCGCGCCGAAGCGTCCGCACAATTCCTTCACGCGCGCCGCGCCCATCTGCGTGACCGCGATCTGGGCGTGGATGTCGCCGCGCATCAGCACGGGCTGTCGGCTGTTGGCGAGGATGAGCCGCTCGATGTCCGGCAGCTCGCGTCCGGCGTCCCAGATCTTGATCGGCGGCAGCAGCACGCCCTCCTGGAACATCTCGGTGGCATTGGCGGAGGTCGAGCCCGGCACGGTGCCGCCGACATCAGCCTTGTGCGCGATCGAGCCCGCGAACGCGACCAGCTTGCCGTCCGCGAACACCGGGGCGACGAAGGCCATGTCGGAGACATGCGGGAGGCCGCCTTCATAAGGGTGGTTCGAGACAAACACATCGCCTTCGCGCATCGCACCGGCCGCGCGGTAAAGCTCGAGGATGCGTCCGACCAGATGACGATAGACCGGCGCGTGAAAGAACATCGGCGGCGCGACGATCAGCCGGCCGTCGCGATCGAGGATTACGCAGGAGAAATCGCGCGACTCGCGAATGATGGTGGAATAGCCCGAGCGATAGAAATGATAGTGCATCTCATCGACCAGGCTCGCGATCTTGTTGCGCAGGATCTGGATGGTGATGGCGTCCATGGTCATTTCTCAGTTGTAGCCCGGATGGAGCGAAGCGACATCCGGGCTCGGCCGTGGTACTTTCGACAACGTTTGCTCCGGATTTCGCTTGGCTCAATCCGGGCTACGAGGTTCACGCTCGTTTCTCCAGGATCAGATTTCGATAGCCATCCACTCGTCCGCTCCAGCCCGGCGGGATCACGGTGGTGGCGTCGAACTGTTCGACGATCGCGGGGCCGGCGATGCTCACGCCGATGTCGAGCCGGTCGCGCTCGTAGAGCGTCGCCAAAGTGGCGGCCTTGCCGTCGAAATAGATGCTGCGCGTGCCCTTCTCCGCGGCGGCGGCTGGTCGCGGTGAAGCCGGCGCGGTTGCTTGGCGCGGCTGATATTTCGGGACGCCGACGCGCACGCGCAGCCGATAGCTCACCACCTCGACCGGGCGCTCCTTCGCCGCGTGTCCATGAATTTGCGCATGGCGCTCATCGAAGCGATCCCGCGCCGCGGCGAGCGAAGCCGCCGTCAGCCGCTCCGCAAACAAGCCGTCGAGCGGCGTGCGCAATTCGTATCCTTGGCCGGTGTAACGCAGATCCAGCTCACGGATGAAGCGCGCGGCTGTCGGGCTCATGCCTTCTGCCGCAAGCTCTTCGCGCGCCTTGGCTTCGAGTTGCCGGAAAATGTCATCGGCATGCTCGGCGCCGATCTCGGAGAGCGGGCGCAACTCGGAGCGGATGTAGTCGTGCACCACGTCGGTGCACAGCAACCCGAGCGCTGAGAACGCACCCGGCCGCGGCGGCACCAGGATGCGGCGCATGCCAAGCTCTTTCGCGACCGCGGCGGCGTGCACGGCGCCGGCGCCGCCGAACGGCAGCAGCGTGAAGGTCGAGAGGTCGACGCCGCGCTTCGCCGCGAACACACGCACCTCGTCGGCCATGCGCATGTCGACGATGCGCTGGATTCCAGCCGCCGCCGCGAGCACGTCCATCTTGAGCGGATCGGCGATATGTGATTTCAGCGCCGCATGAGACGCGGCGGCGTCGAGCGTCTGCGCGCCGCCAAGGAAATAGTCCGGATTGAGGCAGCCGCAGACGACATCGGCATCGGTGACGGTGGGTCGCGTACCGCCGCGGCCGTAGCAGGCGGGGCCGGGATCAGCGCCGGCGCTCTGCGGGCCGACATTGAGGAAGCCGCCGCCGTCGATCCAGGCGATCGAGCCGCCGCCGGCCGAGATCGAGGTCATGTCGAGCGCAGGCACGTCGATCTGCCGGCGCGCGATCGTACCTTCCGTTACTTCGAGCGGAACGCCGCCCTCGATGAAGGCGATGTCGGCCGAGGTGCCGCCCATGTCGAGGGTGACGAGACCCGCGCGCGCGTCGGTTTCGGCGAGGTAGGCCGCGGCCTGTGCGCCCGCGGCCGGCCCGGAGAACAAGGTGTGCACAGTGCGCCCGCCCGCGATCGCGGCGGAGAATGGCATCACGCCGCCGTTCGATTGCATCAGGAAACGCTGCTGCGTGGTGACGCCGGCCTCGTCGAGGCCGCCGTTGAGATGGTCGATGTAATGCACCAGAACCGGCTCGAGGTAGGCGTTGAGCAGCGTGGTCGAAAGCCGCGGCCATTCGCGGATGCGCGGGAGTACCTCGCTCGACAGCGACACATGCGCGCCGGGGAATTCCTCCTGGATCAGCGCGCGTGTAGCGGCTTCGTGGGCCGGGTTCATGAACGAGAACAAATAACAGACTGCGATCGAATCGACGCCGGCCGCTTTCAGCTCGCGCGCGGCGCGCCGCACCGCATCCGGGTCGAGCGGGGTGAGCACCTGGCCGGTGTAGTCGGAGCGTTCCGGGATTTCCTTGGTAAGGCTCTGCGGCGCGATCGGTGTCGGCTTGGCGTAGAAGTAATCGAACAGATTGCCGTCGCGCGCCTGCGTCTGCACCTCCTGCACCGCGCGATAGCCCTTGGTGATGAGCAGGCCGACCTTGGCGCCGCGCATTTCCAGCAGCGCGTTGGTCGTGATGGTCGTGCCGTGGGCGAAGAACTCGATCGCCGCGGGCGCCACTCCCCGCGCCACGAACTTTGCCACGCCGTTGAGCACGCCGAGCGCCGGGTTCTTCGGCGTGCTCGACACCTTCTCGACCATGATCTCGCCGCTGGCGACGTCGAGCAGGACGAGATCGGTGTGGGTGCCGCCGACGTCGACGCCGAGCCGGTAGCGTGTGTCAGGATTCATCGAGAGCCTTATTTCGGCGGCTTGTAGATCAAAGCCTTGCGGGTGCGGTCAACGATGCGGCGTGGCATGGCGTACATCTTTGTCACCAGCGCCTGCATGTCTTCGCCGGACAGGGGGCGGACCTCGACCCGCATCTTCTGGGCCTCCGCCAGGAGTTCAGGGTCCTGCGTCGCGGCCATGAACGCCGTGCGCAGTGCGGCGACGCGATCGGCCGGCGTGCCGGGCGGCAGGATGTACGGGCGGCCGAATGCCTGCTGCGTGTAGGCAAGCTCCAGCACCTGCCGATCCTCCGGCGTCTTCGTGAAGTCGATGGATTTGGGAATGCCCATGCGGTCGAACATCGGATTGCCGGAGAGGTTCTCCTGCACCAGAACCCGGATGACGCCCTTCTCCAGCCAATCCGGCCGCTGGTTATACATGCTGTCCCAGCCCATGCCGCAGACGCCCTGGACCTCGTTCTTCTCCATCGCCAGGAGGATTTCGCGCGTGCCGGGATAGCCCGAGATGACGCGGAATTTGCTGCCGAGCACGTTGTCCAGCAACACCGGCGCGTCCCGCGTGGAGCCACCCTCCTGCGCCGCGCCCACGATGACCTCGTTGGTGAACGTGTCCGCGAAGGTCTTGGCCGGCGCATCGGCGCGGACGTAGCAGTTGTAGGTCGCGGCCTGCGCACTGCCGAGATGAATGAGCCTGATCGGATCGTAGTGAAACTTGTCCCGGCCGGCTTCGCCCGCCCACAGCGGATCGGTGATGACCCCCGGCGTGGTCGCGCCGATCGCGGTCCCGTCCTTCGCCGCCACGGCATAGATGTGTGCTGCAGCAATGTGTCCGCTCGCGCCCGGCATGTTGACCGGCAGGACGGTAGGATTGCCGGGGATGTGCTGGCCGAGATGGCGCGCCACAAGCCGGGCATAGCTGTCATTTCCGCCGCCGGCATTGGCGCCGATGATGAAGCGGATGGTCTTGCCCTTGTAGAAATCCGCCACCGCGTCTTGCGCCGCGGCGGGTTTGATCACCGACAGCAGGGAAGCTGCCGCAAGAACCAGCCCGCGGAGAAGCGTCATGCGATTCACTCCTCGGGATTCATGTGCCAGTCCGGCGTCGGCGGCGGGCCCCATCCCGATCGCCCGCGATCGGCGCGCGTCCAGACCTTGGGCCGCTGCGGACGATCTTCGTGCCAAGGGCGGGGATCGAAGTGGCCGAGCGTCTCGTCGAGCATCTGGTCGAGCTCGGCGAAGAACTCGACGACGTGCTTCTCGGGCGTGTGATGATAAATCGAGGTGTTGTGTCCCGGCCCGTGCCGCAATGGTCCCCAGATGATCGGGATCTGATTCTGCGCGAGCACGTCGCAGCCGTTCTCGAGATGTGAAAAGTCACGCAGCCCGAACGCGATGTGGTGCATGTTCGCGCGCTTGCCCTTGAGGAAGTTCACGGTGTGATGGTCGGGATTGCAGCGCAAAAACACGAACAAATCCTCGATCCAGTCGGAGACGCGGAAACCGAGAATGCGCTCGTAGAAATCCGCGACCGCCTTCGGATCCGGCACGATGAAGGCGACATGGCCGAGCTTGATCGGCCCGACGCCGGCGACCGACCTGTTCGGTGCCAGATAGTCCCACTCCGAAAGCAGCTCGATCGTGGTGCCCTTGATGTCGTCGAACGCGAGCACTTTGGGCGTGCCGGGAATGTCGTCGCTGCGCAGGTCGCTCTTGATGCCGTGCGCAGTGAGGAAGCGCGCCATCGCAGCGAAATCGGAATCCGGCGCGACCTGAAACGCCAGCTTCGTGCAACGCGCGTCAGTCCCGCGCACGAGTTGCACGACAAGCTGGCCGAGCTTGGTCGCGAGCAGCGCGCGGCCCTTCTCACCCACCGCGAGCGTGAGCCCGCTGACCTGCGTGAAATGCTCGATCTGCTGGTCGAGGTCCGGCGTCTCGAATGTCGCGTGGGTGATGCGCCGAACCTGGATCATTGAGGCTCCCTCAGCCATAGGCTTTGAGCACGTGGCGGGCGATGACCATCTTCATCACTTCGCTGGCGCCTTCGGTAATGCGGTAGCTGCGCTGCTGACGCCACATCTTCTCGATCGGCAGGTCAGTGGTGAGCGCGATGCCGCCGTGGACCTGCATGCATTCGTCGGCGGCGCGGAACGCCATTTCGTCGGCGAAATATTTGCAGACGTAGCAGTCCTCGCGCGCATCTTCGCCGGCGTCGAGCCGGGTGGCGGCCTTGTAAACGAGCAGACGCGCGGCCTGCAGCGCGATGTACATGTCCGCGAGCTTCCACTGGATCGCCTGCCGGTCCGCGAGCGGCCGGCCGAAGGTCGAGCGCTGCTTGGCGTAGGAGGTGGCCATTTCGAGGCACCGCTCGGCGACCCCGAGCGCGCGCGCGCCGTGCTTCACGCGTCCGGCGCCGAGCCATTTCTGCGCGAGCCTGAAGCCGCCGCCTTCCTCGCCGACGCGATGGCCCGCGGGCACGCGTACGTCCTGCAGCACGATCTCCCAGGGGCGGTCGCCCATCATCGTCTGATAGGAGGTGCCGAGCTTCACGCCGGGCGTGTTCATGTCGACGATGAAGCAGGAAATGCCGCCATGCGAGCCCTTCGCGCGGTCGGTCGCGACCATGAGCTGCATGAAGTCGGCCTTGTTCGCGCCGGTGATGAACCGCTTGGTGCCGTTGATCACGTAGTGATCGCCGTCGCGGACGGCGGTCGTGCGCATGCCGCCGGGATCGGAGCCGGCATCGGGCTCGGTCTGCGCGAAGCAGACTTTCTTTTCGCCGCGTAGCACCGGCAGGAGATACTTCTCCTTCATATCACCAGTGAGCGTGATAGAGGATGTGGCGCACCGACGGGCCGGTGATGCCTTCGCCGCGCGCCGGCAGTGCGATCGTGCGCGAGAGTTCCTCGGTCACGATGGCGCGCTGGAACAGCGACAGTCCCGCGCCGCCATATTCCTCCGGCACCTCCGCCATCCAGATGCCGAGATCGCGCGCGCGCTTCTGGAAGCGTTCGAGGTACTCCGGCTTGATCTCCTCGCCGTCCGTGGTGATCGTCTGCCGTTCGACCGGGATCAGCTCGGTGTTGACGAACCGCCGCAGCGAGTCCTTGAACATCCGTAGTTCTTCGGGAAGTTCGAAATCCATCACTGTCTCCCCTCGTTCCGCCAGATGACGCGCACGTCGACCGCGACGGCGCCGCTAGGGCGCACCATCAATGGGTTGATCTCGACATCATCGATGCGGGCGCGGTGATCGAGAAAGAACTGGGCCAAGCCCATCACAGTCGTTTCAAGCGCCGCGCGGTCGGCCGTGGCCTGTCCGCGGAAGCCGCTTAGCAAGCGATTGAGCTTGAGGCCGTCGATCATGGCGCTTACGTCGGGTTTCTCAACCGGCAGCAGGCGCAGCGCCGCGTCCTTGGCGAGTTCCACCAGCACGCCGCCGGCGCCGACCAGCAGAATCGGCCCATAGAGCGCATCCTCGCGGGCGCCGACGATCGCTTCGATGCCGGACACCATTTCCTGCACGAAGAAGCCATCGATGCGCGCATTCGGCTGTGCGGCGCGGGCGGACGCGATCAGTGCGTCAGCGGCGGCGGTCACTTCCGCGCCGCTGTGCAGGTTGAGTTTCACGCCGCCGGCTTCGGTCTTGTGCAAAATATCCGGCGATCGGATCTTCAGCGCGACCGGAAAGCCGATCGCTTCGGCGGCAGCCGCAGCCTCGGCAGCGCTCGTGACCTCGCGGCTCTTCGGCAGCGTGATGCCATAGCGCGCGAGCGTGGCATCGAGCGTCGCCGGTGAAAGATCGCTGGCCGGCGGGGCCGGGAGCGTACCCGGCTTGCGATCGCGGCGTGCGGCGTGGAACCAGAGGCCGTTGAGCGCGCGCAACGTCGGCTCCAGCGCCTGCAGGAAGGGAAAGCCCGCCGTCTCCTGCGCCGCGACTGCTTCCGGCGTCATCTGATAGCTCATGCGGCCGAAGCCGACGATCGGCTTGTCGGTCGACTTCACCATGGCCTGCAGAGCCTCGACGCCTTCCCAGGCGCCGGCCTTGCTTGGCAGCATGGCGGCCCAGGCGATCATGTCGACGTCGGGATCCTTCGCCACCACGTCGCAGACGCCGGCGGCGTGCTTCAGTCCCATCGGGATGCCGAGGTCGAGCGGGTTCTTCGGCGTGATGCCTTCCTGCATGAACGGCATCAACGCGGCGTTGGTCGCCTCGCTAAAGTCGGGCATCACCGCACCTTCGGCTTCCGCGTAATCGTATAGGAGATCGACGGTGCCGCCCGAGGTGGTGACAAAGCCGATCCGCGGACCCCGAGGCAGCCGGCCGCCGTGGAAGGCGAGCGCGGTCTCCAGCATGTCGTCGAGGGAACGGCAGTTCACGATGCCGTAGCGCTCGCACATCGCGAGATAGGCGGCATAGTCGCCGCCGATCGCACCGGTGTGGGAGGCCGCGGCGGCGCGTGACTTCTGCGTCGCCCCGGTCTTGATCGCGAGGATCGGCTTGCCGGCGGCGAGCGCGCGCGCGGCCGCCTGCATGAAGGCCGCCGGCCGGCGGATGCCTTCGATGAACAGCACGATCAGCCGCGTGTTGGGATCATCGACGAGGAAATTCAGATAGTCCGAGAGATCGAGATCGGCTTCGTTGCCCGACGTGATCCCATAGGAGAAACGCAGGCCGCGGTCGGCGCCGGTCCGCAGCCAGAATTGCAGCGTTCCGCCGGACTGGAAGATCGCGCCGACGGAGCCCGCCGGAAACTTGCCGAGTTCCACGTTGGGGTAGGCGAACAGACGCTCGTGGTAGCTGTGCGCGCCCATGCAGTTGGGACCGGCGAGCCGCATCTTGCTGCGGTTCAGGAAATCCTTGAGCCAGGCGCCGCGCTTCTTCGATTCCGGATCCAGGCCGTCGCCCATCGCCGCCGCATAGACTGTGGCTGATCCAACTCCGGCGCCATCAGCGTCGACGAGCACGTCCGCGACGGCGGGCGCCGGCACGATGACCATCGCATGGTCGACGCGTTCGGGGACCTCACGCAGCGAGGGGTAGCACGGCTCGCCGAACACTTCCTTCTGGCGTGGGTTCACAAGGAACACCCGGCCGGGATATTTGTAGTCGCGCAAATTGCGATAAATGAAGCGCTGCCATTGACCGCGCTCGGACGCGCCCACGAGGGCGACGGAGGAAGGCTTGAGCACACTCGCGGCTGACCGAAACTCGTTCTTGTTGTCGTTCACGCCGCTCACTCCCGCCTTTTGTCCGTTGGCTTTCGCCTTTCTTAGGACCTCGCTGCGGCCCGGTCAAAGCCCTGCCGGCAATTCTGCAGTGCCGCGCCGCAGAGGCTCTGCTATGATGTCGCAACACTCGGAAATCCCAAGGGAGCGAAACAATGAAGGTCACGCAAATCGAAGATGTGCCCCTGGTCCGCGGTCTCGAACACCGGGGCGGCACCTTCCACTCGCGTACCTTGGCGGAAGGCGTGCCCGGCACGCCTGGCAACTTCAAGTTCTCGCTGAGCCGGCTTGGCACCGACTATTCCGGCCCGCGCCACCGGCACAATTTCGATCAATACCGTTACATGATCGAAGGCGAATCCGATTACGGCCAGGACGGTCCGCTCAAGGCCGGCATGCTCGGATATTACCCCGAAGGCGTGCACTATGGCCCGCAGGTCAACAAGACCGAGATTTTCTGCGCCGTGCTGCAGTTCGGCGGCGCCAGCGGCTCGGGCTATCTTCTCCCGCGCGAGGTCAAGGCCGGGATGGAGGAGCTCAAAGCCTTCGGCGAGTTCAAGGACGGCGTCTTCTACCGCGCTGATGGCGCCCCCGGAAAGAAGAGCAGGGACGCCTATCAGGCGATCTGGGAGCACGTGCACGGGCGCGAGATGATCTACCCGAAGGGCCGCTACGACGCGCCGATCACGATGGAGCAGGAGAATTTCGCCTGGGCGCCGGTCAAGGGCGCCGAGGGCGCGTCGGAAAAGCTGTTCGGTGTGTTCACGGAACGCAGGACGCAGGCGCGGCTGATCCGGCTCGATGCCGGCGCGAGCTATGAGGTCGAGGGCCGCGGCGTGTTCATGGTCCTCACCGGCGCGGGCATTTGCGCGGGGCAGCCGCTCAAGCAGTATACGGCCGTCTATCTTGATCAGGACGAGCGCGCGACCTTGCAGGCGAATGAGGCGACGGAATTCCTGCACTACGGTCTGCCGGACTTGTCGGATATGACAATATCCTCCGCCGAGACCATGCAGGCGGCGGAATAGGTCCGTCATCACCGGGCTTGTCCCGGTGATCCCGATAACGGGGCGCACCCCGCGATCTCGATCGAGATGGCCGGGAAAAGCCCGGCCATGACGTGGGGCACACCATGATCCTATCCCGCAGGTCTTTGCTTGCCGGCGCTGGCGGTGCGCTGACGTTTGCAGCAGGCGCTCGTGCCGCCGACTTTTACCAAGGCAAGATGCTGACGATGATCGTAGGCTTTGCGCCCGGTGGCGGCGTCGACTCGATCTCGCGCCTGATCGCGCGGCATCTCGTGCGGTTCATTCCCGGCAAGCCCGGCATTGTCGTGCAGAACATGGAAGGCGCCGGCGGATTCATCGCCGCCACCCACATGAGTGCGCGGGTCGTCCCCGACGGGCTCACGATCTCGACGCCGGGACGATCCTGGTTCGTCGAGGGCGTGGTGAAAAGTCCGGGCGCCAATTTCGATCCGACCAAATTCGGTTGGATCGGCAGTCCCGGCGCCGTGAACTCGATGATCTTCGTGCGCGCGAGCACCGGCATCAAAACCTTCGACGATCTCAAAAAGTCGCCGCGGCCGATCACCTTCGGCTCGCTCGGCGCCACCACCACGACGTCGCTCCTGCCGGTGATGCTTGCGAACAATGGCTGGCCGATCAAGGTCGTGCTCGGCTACGGCGCGACTGCACGCATTCTCCTGGCGATCGAGCAGGGCGAGATCGATGCGGTGTTCACGGTGGAGGAATTGTTCGCACGGCGTCAGGACCTGATCCAGAAAAAGATCGTGATCCCGATCGCGCGCTCGCTGCCCGGCACGCCTGTGCTGCCGCTGGTGCGCGACGCGCTGCCCAAGAGCGACCAGCCGGTGCTGGCGCTGGTGCTGGCGATCGACAGCTTCGGCCTGCCGCTGGTCACTTCGCCGGGCGTGCCGGCCGAGCGGCTCGACATCCTGCGGACCGCGTTCCTGGCGATGTGCGCCGACAAGGATTACCAGGCCGACGCGATGAAGATCGACCAGCCGGTCGGCGCGCCGCTGAGCGGCGACAAGCTCGCGGCCTTGATCGGCGATCTCGCGACGGCGGCTACGCCGGAAACGGTCGCGGCTTATCGGCGGATCGGCGCGGCGAAGTAAACTTCGCGCCGATCGTTCGTATGATGCACGGCGCAGCGCTTCGTCGCTCGCTGGGTGGCGCTGCTCAAGAATGCTCATCATGGGCGGCATGTAAGGCTTTGGGGAAGAGCCTCTCCAAGCCCGCATAACCGAGCGCGACGAGGCCGCTCCACGCCGTCCAGCCGATCACCATTTTCCCCAAATAGATGAGCTGATCAAACGAAACGAAGCCGAATTTCCATGCTGCAGCGGCCGCGCCTCCCAAAAGGAGAACGGCGAGTAATGGCGTTCCGAATCCCGATTTCATGACGTCGCTCCGAAGTTAACATAGCCGCTGATGAATCCAGCTTCGTCCTTGCTGCAGTGGCCGGCCACGGCATCGCGTGACCGGCTCAGTTCCTCAACTTGCTCGGTTAGACCGAAGGGATGAACTTCAGCCCCGGAAACCATTGCCCGATCAGCGTCGGCGGCCATGGGATGGACATGACGTAGTCGAAAACGAAGCTGATCGAGACCAGCAGGATGACCGTGTATGGGATGACGAGCGACCAGCGCTCATTGTTTTCGAATCGCATGAAGAAGACCACGAACACCGCCACCGTGGGGATGAGGCCGAACACGGCCATCACCGCCATGAAGACAATGAGATAGCTGAAGAATCGAGCGGCACGCTTGATGATCGTGTGCGTGGGCAGGTGGGCGGTGTCGGATGAGAGGTCCATATGGATCTTTTCATCCGGTTTAGCCGTCTGCGCCAGTTGTTGCTCGACTTCCTGGATGGCCTGATCGGCCAGGCTGCCCGCGGCCGCTTCAGGCTTCCGGCACATGTCGTTGAACAGGCTCGTTCCCGCCGCCAGCAAGGCGACCGAACCGACCACGAGGGGAACGATCTTGGCGCTGAAGTCCCATCGCAATGCAGCGATCACCATCGCGCCGATCAGCGCGATCATGAAGATCGTGAACAACTGCGCCACATGGAAAGCCGGCGCCTGGAAGGCCGTCAGCATGCGCTTGAGGCCGCCATGGATGCGGATATCCTGCAGGAACGGCCGCACCAGACCGATGATGGCGATGGTGAACAGGATGGCCACGACCGGTCGGAGCATCCAGCTCAGTCCGTAGCGCTCGACCGAGATGAACAGATAGCGTTCGATCGTGTCGCCCAGCACGACGCCGAGAATGAGCGGCGGCCGCGGCCACTTGAACTGCTTCATGATCCAGCCGAGCACGCCAAAGAACAGCAAAGTGTAGAGATCGCCCCATTGGCGCGAGGCCTCGAACGCTCCGATATAGATGATGCCGAGCACCGCGGGCAGAATCAGGCTGAAACGCACGACCGAGAGCTTGGCGAATTGCGGGCTGAACGCGTAACACATGCCCGCGCCGAGAATATTGGCCAGGGCAATCGACCACACCATCGCATAGGTGACGTCGAGATTCTTCGTCAGCATGTCCGGGCCCGGCACCAGCCCGTGGATCAGGAAGGCGCCGAGCAGAATGGCCATGGTCGCACTGCCCGGGACGCCGAAGGCGACCGTGGGCAGCAGGGCGCCGCCCTCCTTGGCGTTGTTGGCGCTCTCGGATGCGATCACGCCGCGCACGTCGCCCTTGCCGAAGGTCTGGCTCGCGCCCTTCTCGGTCTTGAGCGCGTGGCCGTAAGCGAGCCAGTCGACCACCGAGGCGCTGATGCCGGGAATCGAGCCGATGCCGCCGCCGATCCACGAGCAGCGCACGATCAACCACCATTGCTTGAAGCAGTCCTTCGCGCCCTGCCACTGGCCTTTGTAAATGTTGCCGATGCTGGTATCCGCCGCGATGGCGGTCCGGGAAATCAGCAAGTCGCACAGTTCAGGCAGTGCAAACACGCCGAGCAACAATGGCGTCAGCGGCAAGCCATCCCAGAGGTAGAGACTGTCGAAGGTCCAGCGCAGCGTGCCCGACTGTGGATCGGTTCCGATCATCGCGATCAGGATGCCGAAGCAACCCGCGGTCATTCCGCGCAGCGGCGCGCTGCCGGACAGCACGGCGACCATCGAGATTCCCAGGACGGAAAAGGCCAGCAGCTCGGGAGAACCCAGGAACAGCATCACCGGGCGCAGGATCGGGATGGAGACGAACATCAAGAAAGCGCCGAACACGCCGCCCATCAGCGATGCCATGTAGGCCGCACTCAGCGCGCGGCCAGCCTCGCCCTTCTTCGCCATCGGGAAGCCGTCGAGGACGGTCGCAGCGGACGCGGCGCCGCCGGGAACGCCGAACAGGATGGCGGGGATCGGATCGCCGGTGGCGGTGGTGGCGCCGAGCCCGAGCAGAAGCGCGAACGCCGTGTAGGGATCCATGTTGAATGTGAATGGCAGCAGCATCGCCGTGCCGGCGAGTCCGCCGATGCCGGGAACGATTCCAAGGACCAGCCCCATGACGCAGCCCGCCCCGAGGAACATCAGACGGGTCGGATCCATCAAGGTGAGGAATGCCTTACCTGCCGACGCAGCCATGAAGGCCGCTTCGCCTGAAATACCTTCCATAATTCTCGCCTCTGCTACTGTTTGTGTCCTTACGTTGATCCTTTCGCGCTTACGTCAGCGTCGCCCCGCTTACGTTCAGCGTCGTGCAGCCGCAGTCCGGCCGGCTGCCGTGCCGTCGTTTGGGTCGATGATGATGTCCTGATGCGGCATCACGTGGCTGCAATGAGATGACGGCGCCTAGCCAGATCACTCGCAGCAGGAATGGCTGTGATGTCGTGCCTCCCGTCTCGCACCGGTGGCGCTGCTGGCCCGCATCGCCGAAGCATGTTACGCAGGCTCACACCTGCGGGATGAAAGCAGAGGATCGCGCAAGAAGATAGTTGTTTACGACCTGCGAAGGTGCGCGTTCTGACGCAGGTCCGGCTAGGCTCACACACTCCTTCTCGGGCGTGGCGCAAGATTCCGCCCAAGATGCCGACGAGGAGAAGACCTTGACCACCCTCCGAACAATGCGCGATGGAAATGGCGGCTTCCCACCCGGCGTGGCTTTGACCGTGGCGTTCACCAAAGAGGTAACAAATGCACTTGGATCCGATTGAAGGAAAACCCGACGACAAGGTGGCCTGGGGCAGCGATATCGCTGCTCAAATGCTGCGCCGCTTCGGCATTCCGTATATCAGCCTCAACCCCGGCGCGAGCTATCGCGGCTTCCACGACAGCCTGGTGAACCACCTCGGCAACAAAGATCCCGGCATCCTCGTCTGCCTGCATGAGGATCACTCGGTGGCGGTTGCGCACGGCTACGCGAAGGCGACCGGCGAGCCGATGGCTTGCGTGCTGCACAGCAATGTCGGGCTCCTGCACGGCATGATGGGCCTGTTCAACGCCTGGTGCGACCGGGTGCCGATGTTCGTGCTCGGCGCCACCGGGCCGGTAGCCTCCGAGAAACGCCGCCCCTGGATCGACTGGATCCACACCTCGCGCGACCAGGGCGCCTATATCCGCTCGATCATCAAGTGGGACGACCAGCCGACCTCGCCCGACGCGTTGGTCGAGTCGATGGCGCGCGCCAACATGCTCACGCGCGCGGCACCGACCGCGCCGGTCTATATCTGCCTTGACGCCGGCTTCCAGGAGTCGAAGCTGGACAAGGAGCCGGAATGGCCGGACGTGAAGCGCTTCATGCCGCCGAAGCCGCCGCGCCCGGCGAAGGAGGCGCTCGACGAGGCGATCAAGATTATCTCCGGCGCGCAGAAGCCGGTGATCATGTTCGGCCGCGGCTCGCGCAAGGATGAATTCTGGAAGGCGCGCATCAAGCTGGCCGAGCGGCTGGGCGCCTGCGTGCTCACCGACCTCAAGCAGGGCGCGGTGTTCCCGACCGATCACGCGGCGCACTACACGCAGCCGTTCAACGTACTCGGCCAGGATGCTCGCCAGTTGTTGTGCGAGGCGGATGTCATCATCTCGCTCGACTGGATGGACCTTGGCGGCGCGCTGCGCCAGGCCAAGAGCGCGGGCAAGGTGACGGCCAAGATCATCGCCTGCTCGATGGACCAGAACCTCCACACCGGCGCCAACATGGAATACCAGGCGCTGCCGACCGTCGACGTGCTGATGTCTTCGACCGGCGATGTCGTCACCGGCGAACTGGCGGCGGCGCTCGGCAACGGCCACAAGGAACCGTGGAAAGAGAAGGTCCCGGCGAAGCCGAAGGGTGGCAACGGCACCGCGCTTACCATGGAGCACATCGCCAAGACTTTGCGCGATCAGTTCAACGATCCCGAGAACGTGACCTTCTGCACGCTCGGCCGCGGCTGGCCGTTCGAGGTGTGGCCGCTGCAGAACGGCATGGCGTATCTCGGCAAGGACGGCGGCGGCGGGCTCGGCTCCGGCCCCGGCATTTCGGTTGGTTCGGCGCTCGCCCTGCACAACATGGGCCGGCACGCGATCTCGATGCTCGGCGACGGCGACTTCTGCATGGGTGCGACCGCGATCTGGACGGCGGTGCGGCATCGCATTCCGCTGCTGGTGCTGATCAACAACAACCGCTCCTACTTCAACGACGAACTGCACCAGGAGAATGTCGCCAAGACCCGCGGCCGCGAGCCGAAGAACCGCTGGATCGGCCTGCGCATGGAGGACCCGATTCCCAACATCGCCAAGCTCGCGGAAGCGCAGGGCGCCGTCGGCATCGGTCCGGTGACCAGCGCGGCGGATGCCGCGGCCGCGATCGCCAAGGGTGTCGATGTGCTCAAGAAGGGCGGCGTCTGCGTGATCGACTTCCACGTCGACCCGCCGGCCGAGCGACAGGCCAACCACGGCCTCGGCCATCGCGCGACCGGGGAGTGAGGCTCGGGATACCGCCGCCGTCCCTCTCTTTATGAGTATGAGGGTGGCGCTGAGCTTGGTCTCCTTCCCCGCGCTTGCGGGGAGGGGAAGCAGCACCGCTCTGCCGGAGGCAGCGCCGCGTTAGCCTTCGGCTCCCTTGGTTTGCGAGAACCGGCAAACGGCAGCGAAAGAATGCGATGAGCGACGCTGCATCCAATCCCTGGCCGACCGAATTGCGCCTGCATAAGGATCGCAAGACGCTCACGGTCGCCTTCGACAGCGGCGAGAGTTTCGATCTTGCCGCTGAATATCTGCGCGTGCGCAGCCCCAGTGCCGAGGTGCAGGGACATTCGCCGGCTGAACGCAAGATCGTCGGCGGCAAAAAGAACGTCGCGATCCTCGAGATCGTTCCGATCGGCAATTACGCGGTGCGGCTCGTGTTCGACGATCTGCACTCGACCGGCATCTTCAGTTGGGACTATCTGCTCGAGCTCGGCCGCAACCGCGAAGACTACTGGCAGGACTATCTCGACGAACTCGCCGGCAAGGGCCTCGCGCGGTAGCGCTCAATCTTATCCCGGACTTGTGGAGCGAAGCGGAACAAGAAGCGGCGTGGGCCGGCCCAGCGCACGGCCTACGGCGGTCGCTTTTTCTCTGGGTCCCGTTTCTCCTGGGTCCCGTCGGTGCTCGCGCTATGCGCTCGCTGGGCCGGGACACGAGTGATGACGCAGGGCCATTACGCACCCCGTGAAATAGTTGTGTCGCGAGAGCGTACGCCTCTTATCCTTGCCTACGCGGAACGGGTATAGTGCCGAATCGCAAATGCCCGCGCCATTCGGATGGAGGCATTCATGCGCAATGTCCGTGCTGCCGCGATCGGGTTGGGCGTCTTCCTGGCTGGAGCCACGGCCGTCATCTTCGGCGGCTCTCCCAGCTTCGCTCAGAAGGCCACGCTTGAGGAACTCGTTTCCTCGGTAGTGCACATCAAGACCTTCATCAGTCCCGATGGGCGGACGATCGGCAGTCTTGGCCGCCAGCGCGAAGGCTCCGGCGTCGTCATCGACGACAGCGGCCTGGTGCTCACCATCGGCTATCTGATGGTCGAAGCTTATGCGGCGGAGATCACCACCAATACTGGGTTCGACGTTCCGGCCAACATCGTGGGCTACGATCACGAGAGCGGTTTTGGGCTCCTGCAGGCGGTCATGCCGCCGCACGTCAAGCCGTTGCCGCTCGGCAAATCCGCCGACCTGAAGGAGCGCGATCCGGTCGTGATCGCAGCGTTCGGCGGGCTCGACCAGGCGTCGCCCGCTTATGTCGTCAGCAAGCGCGAATTTGCCGGCAACTGGGAATACATGCTTGACGAGGCGATCTTCACGGCGCCGCCGCATCCGGCCTGGAGCGGGGCCGCGCTGATCAGTCGCGAAGGCAAGCTTGTCGGCGTCGGGTCGCTGATCGTTCCCGATGCCAACGGCAAGAATGACAAGACTGCCGGCAACATGTTCGTGCCGATCGACCTGTTGCCGCCGATCATGGCCGATCTCATCTCCTCCGGCCGCATCGCGGGCCCCGGTCACCCATGGCTCGGCATGACCACCAACGATGTGCACGGCCATTTGTTCGTGAGCAACGTGACGCCGGGCGGTCCGGCCGACAAGGCCGGCATCGCGCGTGGGGACATCGTCGTAGGCGTCAACGGCGAGGCGGCCAAGGGCCTCAACGATTTCTACCGCAAGGTCTGGGCACGCGGCGGCGCCGGCACGGTCATCCCGCTCGATGTGGTGCACGGTCCCGCGAAGCTGCGGGTCGACGTAACCTCGGTCAATCGGCTCGATTACCTCAAACTCAAATCGACGTTCTGAGGGGACGCAGGTGCCTCACCGCCCTTGACCTGCCGTTGGCGCGTCAGCCCAGTGCAGTGCGTAAGCTCAGCGGTGGTGGCGGTGCTTGTGCGAACTGCGCCGCGAGCTTTTCTTGCTGGTGAAAAATACCTTGCAGGCGGGGCTGAGGCTCGCGCGCATGCGGGCGAGGCAGGCACCGGTCTTCGTGGCGTCGGGAATGAATTGGCCGCAGAGCCGCTGGGCATCGCCACTGCACGCGGCGCGCTCGTCCGGAGTTCCCTGCGCGGCCGCGGGCGTCGGCGCAAAGCTTGCGAGGGCGATCAGCAGCGTTGCGCCGGCAAGCGAAAGTGCCGTGAAGTCGTGTTTCATCCTGGAGCCTCTTATCTCTGGACTGGGATTTTGATCCGATAGCATTTGTCGTGGAGAAAATGGCTGGCCGGGTCAAGGCTGGCCAAACATTAATATCTGTTCGCGATCGGCAGTTCCTCCGCCGGGAACAGCGTGATGACGCGGCAGCCCTTGTCGGTGACCACGACCTCCTCCTCGATCCGCGCGGCGGAATAGCCGTCCTGCGCCGGGCAGTAGGTTTCGAGCGCGAACACCATGCCCTCCTTGATCTCGGTCGGATGCGTGAGCGAGATCACCCGCGAGATGATCGGGCGCTCATGCAGCGCCAACCCGAGGCCGTGGCCAAATTGCAGGCCGAACGCCGACATCTCGTCGGGGAAGCCGAACTCCTCTGCCTTCGGCCACACCGAGCAGATGCGGTCGGTGGAGACGCCCGGCCTGATCAGTTCGATCGCGCAGTCGAGCCATTCGCGCGCCTTCTTGTAGGCGTCGTGCTGCACCGGCGTTGCCCGGCCGACATTGAAGGTGCGGTAGTAGCAGGTGCGATAGCCCATGAAGCTCTGCAGGATGTCGAAGAACGCCTGATCGCCGGGCCGCAGCATTCGGTCGGTGAAGTTGTGCGGGTGCGGGTTGCAACGTTCGCCGGAAATGGCGTTGATCGCCTCCACGTCGTCGGACCCGTGCATATACAGGAACTTGTTTACTTCGGCGACGATGTCATTCTCACGCACGCCGGGCTTGAGCTGCTCGTGAATCAAGTGATAGGCGCCGTCGACCATCGCGGCGGCGCGATTGAGCAGCGCGATCTCATCCGCCGACTTGATCTCGCGCGCTTCGAGCATCACCTGCTGGCCGTCGTGTATCTTGAGGCCGGCCTTCTCCAGCTCGAACATCATCGGCGGCTCGATGATATCGACGCCGATCGGCATGTCGGCGACGCCCGCCTCGCGAATGAGCGACGCCAGTTCCTCGGCGTGCCGCTTCATCAGCCCGAAGGAAGGGTTGACGGTGCCGCGCAGGCCGATGAGCCCGGCCTTGCAGTTCTCCGGCGCAAGCCACGGCGTGTAGAGCTTGTGATGCACGGCGGCCGAGCCGAAATCCCACAGGATCGGCTCGCCGGTGCGCGTCAGCAGCGCCCAACGCGAAAGCTTGTCGCGCTCCCATTCCCCGATCTTGGTCGAGGTGATGTAGCGGATGTTGTTGACATCGAAGACCAGCAGCGCGCCGAGATCCGACTTTTCCAGCGCCTGCTTCACCCGCGACAGCCGATAGCGGTGCAGCCGCCGGTAATCCACCCGCTCCTCGAAATCGACCCCCATGATGCCGAGCGCAGGCAGCGCGCGGCCCCAGTTGTGGCGCGGGTTGATGTCCTCGGCGCGGATTTCGCGAACCGCCTGATCCATGTTGTTCTCCCGGTTTCTCAGCAGCGCCCGCCGGCGCGAATGGCATGACGCGAGTATAGGCGAGGGCCTGCGTGATGTCGCAACCCTCGGTGACATTCGGCCGCGCGGCAACGTTACGGGGCCGCTGCCGTAGCGCCCTGGAGCGCCACTGCAGCCAGTTTCCTCGCGTGGTCGCGGACATCGGCGGGCCAAGCTTGCGTCATCGTCGCGAAAGCTTCGGCCTGGCCGGCGAACAAGGCCCGCGTCGCTTCCTCGAAGCCCGGCTCGTTGCCCGCCATGGCCGACATGAACCGGTAGGCGGCCTCCTGTGACTCGCGCACGCGATCGCGCCCCTGATGGATGCGCCGCGCTTCCTCCACCAGCTTGCGCAGCGCGACCGAGGCGCCGCCGGGCTGCCGGTTGAGCCAGTCCCAATGCCGCGGCAGCAATGTGACCTCACGCGCCACCACACCCAGGCGCGGACGACCCGGGCCGCGCGTCGTCTCGCTCTGCGCCGAAATCGGCGCCGCGTTGCCGCCGCCCGTTGCTGCCAGACGCCGGCGCACATCCTCCGCCGTTCCGCGCAGATCGAGTTCGATTGGCTGGCTGGTGCGATCATCGAAGATCAGCACCTGCAGCGCGTCGTCCCGGTCGAGCGCCTCTTTCACCTTCAGCGCCACCAAGGCAAGCTCGCCCGAGGCGATGCAGCGCGAGCCCGCGAATGCCGTGCACGAGGACTGCGATGGTTCGGACATGGATGCCCTCCAAAACGAAGGTCGGCTTTTACCCGGGTATAATCTGCGGAGTCAATATCATCCGGGTAATATTACGCAAGGTCGCTCGCAATACTTTGCTGTCAGCTTCGCACTCTGGATGCTGCGTGACTTGCTCCTTCCGGCGCTTTGGATTGCAAGCTGGGTTGGGAACGATTTCGTCTGGCATGGCAAGGTGATGAATGTTGCCGACCGCAGGACGGCGGCATGGGCGTCATCCAACCGCAACAGATCAGCGATAAAGGAGTCGCGGGCGGCAAGAGGCAGGGCAGATGCTCGTAAGGGCAATGAATGCTCCGAAACAGGTTCGGACGCTATTCTTGTCCGACATCCATCTCGGAACCAAGGGTTGCCAAGCCGACACCCTGCTCGATTTCCTGCGCTACTACGAAGCGGAAACCGTCTATCTCGTCGGCGACATTGTCGATGGCTGGCAATTGAAGACCGCCTGGTATTGGCCGCAGGCCCACAATGACATCGTCCAAAAACTCCTGCGCAAGGCGCGCAAGGGAGCCCGCCTCATCTACATTCCCGGCAATCACGACGAATTCCTGCGGGACTATTACGGGACGCATCTCGGTGGCGTCGAGGTCGTGGAGGATGCCGTCCATGTCGCGGCCAATGGCAAACGTTACCTCGTGGTTCACGGTGATTTGTTTGATGTCGTCATTCGTCATGCCCGTTGGCTGGCCTTGCTGGGCGACAAGGCCTACGAGTTCGCGATCTGGCTCAATACGCGATTTAATGCGGTGCGAAGGTCACTCGGACTGACGTATTGGTCGCTGTCCCAATGGGCAAAATTAAAGGTGAAGAATGCCGTCAATTTCATCGGGGCATTCGAACACGCGCTCGCCGCGGAAGCGCGCCGGCGTGGGACCGACGGCGTCATCTGCGGCCACATTCATCACGCTGTGATCCGCAACCAGAACGGTTTCGCCTACATCAATTGCGGTGATTGGGTCGAGAGCTGCACCGCGGTTGTCGAACATTTCGACGGTCGTTTCGAAATCATTTGTTGGGTATCCCCGCCGCAGTCCTTGGGCAGGGCCGATCCGCCGAGTGCGTCCGAGCCGCTTTTCGCTTGAGAGGCGCTCGCACCAAGCCCCTCGCCTTGGAGCACTGCGGCGCAGCGCCAGAAGATCCGACCAGGGCTGGGCAAGGCCCCAAAGCTTCAACAATGCGCGTTGGCGATGTGATATCCGCCCGGCCGCCTGCTGACTGCAAACCGCTCCGGAGGCCTTGAACCACCGGAGCAGCTACGAGTCGACGGCGGGACTGTCGCCGTCAGCTACTTGAGCCGGGCGCTGTCCCACCGAAGGGGGTGGCTCTCTTGCAATAACCCGGGAAAGCGAAGCGAAAGACCTTGTCTGCGAAATTCGCTGGCGCTGGCCATTCAGTGCACAGGATGCCTTCGATTCCAGCAGAGCGGACTTCGGTCGCGCGCGACTTCAAATGTTGAGGGCGACCGGCCCCGGCTTTCTCACCATTGCCCCGGGGCTCTTTATTTTATCCTGCAGCGGAGAAGCATTGCGCGGCCGCATCAAGGAACGCACATCAAGGGCTGCCCCATTTGAATGATGCTTCCTTCCCGTACGTCCGCGCACAACGAGAATCCTTCCGGCGCGAACACAATGATGGTCGAGCCGTGCTGAAACCAACCCATTTCCTGGCCCTTCTTGAACTCGGCGCTGCATGGAATGACATTGGGTCCGCGGTGCCTGAGGCTGAGCAGGACATCGATGCAGTGCAGCCTGATGCTGGCGACGAGCACGGCCGCCACCGGCACCAGCGTGACGACATGGCCGGTCGCGGCGAGCTCGGTCCGAATCAAGGCCCGTTCGTTCTTGCAGAAGAGCTTTTCGACGCGCCGCAACGCGATCGGATTGACGTTCCAGGTGTCGCCGGAAATGTAGGTGACCTGGTCGACACGGCAATCGTGCGGCGCATGGAACCGATGGTACATGCCCGCGGTCAGCCGCAGCGTCACGAAGCGGCCGTTGCGGTGGGCGTCGACTAGAGAATCATCGCAGAGCAGGTCTTCGAGCGCGTACGGAAATCCCTTCACCTGAAAGAGATCGGTGCCCGCGATCGCACCGGATGCGCCCACGATCGCGTCGCAGGGACTGACGAGAATCGCGGGGTCATCGTTGACCGGGCGCGCGCCGGCCTTGAGCTCGCGGATGAAACAATCGTGCATGCTGCGGAAGTGCGTTTTCCTCGCCTCGGTGAGATCGAGGTCGGAAAAAAAGCGCCAGAGGGCGATCGACAGGTCGCGCACCTGAGGCTGTTCGATCTGGCTGAACCAGCCCACGAACTGGGTGACCAGCCGCCGGGGGATCCGGTTGGTGAGCAGAAAATTCAAGTCCTCGTGCGCGAAGGTCTGTTGAATCCGGGTTCGAATCGTCATCTTCCCGTAAACCGTGGCTACTAAATTCTGATTCGATGGATTGGACCAGCACCACACTGGCATTCTACGGCCTGGGCGCCATTGCGGTCGCCACCTCGCTGGCGACCTTGCGCCGGCGGCTGCGGCTTTCGAAGGCCAAACACCGGTCGCTGACGGGACACGCGCGATTGTCGCGGCGGGTGGCCTCGCTCATACCGTTCTATGAATACGACGAAGCGAGCTTCTTCAGTTCTGATGGCGTTCCGCCCGACGTCGCGGCGCGTCGGCGTGAGGGATTCATGCGCCTGTCGTCGTTGAACGCCACCCGCTCTCCTCAAACGCTTCGGTGCACCGAACAGGCGATCGACGGCATTTCCGATCTTCAGTTCACCGATGCCTATCGCGTGCCGTTTCAGTACAGCCGATTTGTGCGTCAGCACTTGAAATCGGGTGCATTCGTGCAATCGTCCGCCGGCGTGATGCTGACCGATTTGGATGGCAATCAGTTTTACGATCTCGGCGGATCGTACGGTGTGAACGTCTTCGGATACGACGTCTACAAGGAACTGATCGAACGGGGGATTGAACGGGTCCGCGCGCTCGGTCCGGTGCTCGGCTCGTATCATCCGGTGGTGGCGGAGAACGTCAGGCGCCTGAGGGAAATCTCCGGGCTGGACGAGGTGTCGTTCCACATGTCGGGCACCGAGGCGGTGATGCAGGCGGTCCGCCTGGCGCGCTATCACACCGGCCGGTCGCACCTTGTCCGCTTCTGCGGTGCCTACCACGGCTGGTGGGGCGACGTGCAGCCGGGGGTCGGCAATCCGGTGCCGGCGCGTGAGACTTATACGCTCACGGACATGTCCGACAATTCGTTGCGCGTGCTTCGGACCCGGCGCGACATCGCCTGCGTTCTCATCAATCCGTTGCAGGCCTTGCATCCGAACGCGCCGGCGCCGGCCAACTCGTCGCTGATCGACAGCAGCCGGAACGGGAATTTCGACAAGGCCGCCTATGCCGATTGGCTCAAGCGGCTGCGGGCGGTCTGCACCGAGCGGAATATCGTCTTGATCTTCGACGAGGTGTTTGTCGGCTTTCGTCTCGCCGTCGGCGGGGCCCAGGAATATTTCGGCGTTCGGGCGGATCTCGTGACCTATGGCAAGACGCTGGGCGGCGGACTTCCGATCGGGGCCGTCTGCGGCCGCAAGGACCTGATGAAGCGGTTTCGCGACGACCGGCCGGCCGAGGTCTGCTTCGCTCGGGGGACGTTCAATTCGCATCCCTACGTCATGGCGGCGATGCACGAGTTCCTGTGCTACCTCGATACGCCGAAAGCTGGCGCGCTCTATCGCGATCTGGATGAGGTTTGGAACGAACGGACCGATCGTCTGAACCGGCGTCTGCGCACCGACGGGCTGCCGGTGCAGATCTCGAACATGTCGTCGATCTGGCTCGTCTGCTACACGCAGCCGTCGCGCTACAATTGGATGCTGCAATACTACCTGCGTGCCGAGGGGCTGGCGCTCGGCTGGATCGGAACCGGCCGCTTGATTTTCAGCCTGAACTACACCGAGGCCGATTTTGACGCCGTGGCGGACCGGTTCATCGCGGCCGCCAACAGGATGCGCCAGGATGCCTGGTGGTGGCATGACCCGGCGGCGACCAACAGATCGATCAAGCGCAGCATCCTCGAGGAGATGATCGCGCATCGATTATCCCGGAAAGGGCGAAGCCCGCAGCAGCCCTGACGATTTTTTCTTCAGCTCAGCCGGGGCGCTGCGCTTCTGCGCCGTCTTCCTCGCTCCATTCCTCGTCGTGCCGGCCGTGAAGCGGGTCGATCCACTCGCCGCGCAGCAGATACAGGGGCGATTTGTAATAAAGCTTGATGTCGTGGAATGGGTCCGTCAGGATTTTTGCGGCCCATACCAATCCGGTCTGCACATCCTTGATCACGAACAGTTGGACGATGCGGAACAGAAAGCCGCCCAAGGCGATCGCGAGCCAGATCTGCGCAACATGCCGCACGAAGTCCGTTGCATTGGCGTGTGGCGTCAAGCGGCCGAACAGGCTCGGATCGAACAGCAGAACAAGCGGCGATAGAGCCCAGATCGTCAGCAGGACAACCTTGCGCTGGAGGTTGTAGCCGACCTTCACTTCTTCCTTGTATTCGTGACTGGCCTGGTTCGTCACGTCATAGCCCTTGGGCTCGAAGAAGAAATGGCCGATCTGCCGCGCTGTCATCGCCACCAGCCAGCCGACCAACGCTGCAATGGCGGGATCCTTGAACATCATCACGTAGGCCAACAGGAAACTCAGTGCGCTGATCAGGTGGAGCGATTGATTGACGCGGCTGTGGTGATAATAGCGATGATCGTCCCACCGTTGCACCCTCAGTGCTTCCAGGAAGTGGTCCATTCTCGTGTCCCCTGTGCTGCGTAAGTAAAGTGGCTGTGACAATTCGATGAGCTGGATGGGGCTCTCGCGAGCGACGCTTCGGCCGCTTTGCCGACTGGCATGCGACGGTGGGAACGTGCTCAGGACGCCGCGCGCATAGGTCGGCGGCCGCCGTGCGCGGCGCCTGCCCCAGCGCATTTGGCGAAACGAATGAGCGAGAAGTGTCCAAACGGCGGCATCGCACGCCGCTCGATGAGCTGCATGCCGCGCGCGTTGCTGGCCCACCGCGCATAGCGCTGCCAGGCGAATTCCGTCCGCCAGCCGAGCTTGCGCGCGGCGGGGGCGAACCATCGCTCCAACGCCCGCCGCAATCCCGCTTCCGCGCTGATCCGGCTCACCAGCACGATTTCGCCGCCCGGCTTGAGAACGCGGGCGAATTCGTCGAGCGTTCCCTCTGGATTCGGCACCGTGGTGACGACGTATTGCGCAACGACGACATCGAAGGACGCGTCCGGGAACGAGAGATGCTCGGCATCCATGACCCAGAGCCCCTCGACGTTGCTGAGCGCCAGATCAACGACGCGCTCCTGCGCCTTGCGCAACATCGGCTCGGAAATGTCGATGCCGCAGATGCGATTGTCGCGGGAATAATCCGGCAGCGAAATACCGGTTCCGACCCCGACTTCGAGGATGCGGCCGCCGACCCGCTCGGCCGCCACGATCGCGGCATGTCGGCCTTGTTCAAACACGGCGCCGAATACGAGATCATAGACCGGCGCCCAGCGGGCATAGGCTTTTGCGATCGTTTCCGCGTTGAAGTCCGTGCGCAATCTATCCGTCATGATGGAGCCCCTGTTTGTGTTCCCGCACCAAGACTGGCGCGCTCGGCAGGCCGCCACCACGTTTGTGCGACGGCGTGACCTTCCAGCCGCGGTGCGGCGGCGAGGTTGCGGCCTTTGGCAATTTTCTCGATATGAGCGATGAATTGGCGCGCGCTGTGGTCCCACGAGCGCGTGAGCGCAAATGCGCGACACGCCGGGCGCGAGATTTGCAGGGCCTTGAGACAGGCCGCGCCGAGATCGTCGTTAAGAACTCCAATCGGATGGCCGCCTACGACATCGTTGGGGCCGGTGACGGGGAAGGCCGCGATCGGGAGCCCGCTGGCCAGCGCTTCAAGCTGAACGACCCCGAAGGTGTCCGTTCGGCTTGGAAACACGAACACATCGGCAGCGGCCAGGTGACTGGACAAGGTTTCATGTTCCAGCAGCCCGAGAAATTTTGCCGTGGGAAAGCGGCATTTCAGTTCCGCTTCCTGAGGACCCGCTCCAACCACGACCTTCGTACCGGGCAAGTCGAGCGCGAGAAAAGCTTCAAGGTTCTTCTCGACCGCGATGCGCCCGACCGTGACGAAGATCGGTCGCGGAAATCCCATGTCGATGGCCCGCTCGGGCTTGAACAGCTCGGTATCGACGCCGCGCGTCCAGATGCCGAGATTGGAAAAGCCGCGCTCCGCAAGTTCATTCATCAGCGACGAGGTCGCCACCATCGTCACCGTCGCGTCAGCGTGAAAGCGGCGCAATGCGGCATAAATCCAACGTTCGGGGATGGGGACCCGCGCTGAGATATACTCAGGAAATCGCGTGGTATAGCTGGTCGTGAACGGCCGCCCGCGCCTTCGGCAATAAGCCCGCACGCTGCGACCGATCGGCCCTTCGGTCGCGATATGGATGGCGTCAGGGCGGATCTCATCGATGCGTCGAGCGACTTTCCGCCTGCTCGGCAGCGCCAAACGCAGCTCCGGGTAAGTTGGCAATGGTACGGTTGGAAAGCCGTCTGGCGTTAGAAATTGAATGTCCGCGCCCAAACTTCGCGCGCTGCGTGCCAATGAAGTCAAGGTACGCACCACGCCGTTCACCTGCGGGTGCCAGGCGTCCGTTGCGACAAGAACCTGCATCAAGCGTCCTCAAGCGAGGCAATTCGGCAGCCCGCTGCCAACTCGGATGCAACAAGATTACGAATTCATGTCTCAGTTGTATGACGGTCGAGCGCGCGCGCAGCGCAATGGCGGGGCGGAAACTGCCGAGGCGCTCAACCAAGCCGTCCGGCCTCGTTACGTCCCCCCGCTGTTTCTCGGTAAACGCGGGCTCTTTATGGCCCGCTTATACTTGTCGGGATATTTTCCAATCGACCCTTTATGCGCGACTGCATAGGTGTGTATCCGCTCCGATCATGAGGAGAGGATGCCATGTCAGACCTTATCTATCTCGGGCTTGGTGCGGGTGTGTTCGTACTGATCGGCCTTTATGCCGACTGGGCGGCAAAGGCGTGAGATCGCTCATGTTCGATTTGATCCTTGGGGCGATCGTGGCCGGAAGCCTCGGCCTTTATCTGGTCTACGCCCTTCTCCATCCCGAGAAGCTCTGAACGGCCGGCGTGATCTCGAACCGCGCCGCTGCTGTTCTTTCTGGGTTCATTCCATGACTCTCAACGGCTGGATTCAGATTGTCCTCCTGTTTGCCATTGCCATTGCGACAGCGCGTCCACTCGGCCTCTACATGGCGGCAGTTTTCGAAGGCAGGCGCACGTGGCTCAATCCTGCTGTTCGTCCGATCGAGCGCACGCTCTATATACTTGCGGGAGTCGACGAGGCGCGCGAGCAAAGCTGGTTAGGCTATGCGATTGCGCTTCTGATCTTCAACGCCGCCGGCTTCATCGTGCTCTACGCGATTCTCAGGCTGCAAAGCCTGCTGCCGTGGAATCCGCAGAACTTCGATCCGATGAGCCCGCATCTGGCCTTCAACACCGCGTCCTCGTTCACCAGCAATACGAATTGGCAAAGCTACGGCGGCGAGAGCACGCTGTCCTATTTCAGCCAGATGGCCGGGCTGACGGTGCAGAACTTTGTTTCGGCGGCGACCGGAATAGCGGTCGCCATCGCGCTCACGCGTGCGTTCGCCCGCACCAGGGCCGCAACGGTCGGCAATTTCTGGGTCGATCTGACGCGGGCGACCCTCTATGTGCTGCTGCCGCTGTCGATTGTCATGGCTCTTGTGTTCGTGGCGTTTGGAATGCCGCAAAATCTCGGCGCCTACGTGGACGCGACGACGCTTGAAGGAGTAAAGCAGACGCTGGCGCAAGGCCCGGTCGCGAGCCAGATTGCCATCAAGCAACTCGGCACCAATGGCGGCGGCTTCTTCAACGTCAACTCGGCGCACCCTTACGAAAATCCGAATGTCTGGACCAACGTCATTTCGGTCTGGGCGATCGTCGCGATTTCGTTCGCGCTTGCCGTCACCTTCGGCCGCATGATCGGCAGAGAACGGGAAGGCTGGGCGCTGCTGGCGACCATGGTGCTGTTCCTCGTGGTCGGCGTCATTGTCGCCTATTGGGCGGAAGGCGCCGGCAACCCGCTGATGCAGGCGATGAACGTCGCCGGCTCCAACATGGAGGGCAAGGAGGTGCGCTTCGGACCGGCGCTGTCGACCCTTTGGGCGACGTGGACGGCGGCCACCTCGAACGGGTCGGTCAACTCGATGCACAACTCGTATATGCCACTTGGCGGGCTGGTGCCGCTGTTTCTGATCCAGCTCGGCGAGGTGCTGCCCGGCGGCGTTGGATCGGGACTCTATGGCATCGTGATCTTCGCCGTCATCACCATGTTCGTCGCCGGGCTGATGGTCGGGCGTACGCCCGAATATCTCGGCAAGAAACTTGAAGCCAAGGAAGTCAAGATGGCGATCCTCGCCATCCTGATCATGCCGCTGTTCATTCTGGCACTTTCGGCGACGTCGGCGGTGCTGCCCTTCGCGCTCGACAGCCTTGCCAATCAGGGTCCGCACGGATTGACCGAAATCCTCTACGCCTTTTCGTCGTTCGCCGGAAACAACGGCTCCGCGTTCGCCGGACTGAACGCCAATACGCCATGGTTCGACACGACGGGCGGCATCACCATGCTGATGTGCCGGTTCGGCATCATCGTTCCTGCCATGGCGATTGCCGGCTCGCTCGCCGCGAAGCCGAAGCTTGCGCCGTCCGCCGGCACGTTTCCGACCGATGGGCTTCTCTTCGTCGCGCTGCTCGCCGGCGTGATCCTCATCGTCGGCGGTCTCGAATATTTTCCCGCGCTCGCGCTCGGGCCGATCGTTGAGCATTTCCAGATGCTCGCCGGCAAGACGTTTTGAGCAATCGGATCGGCAGGAGCATTCTCAATGGTGCGCAAACGTTACAAATCTGCGGTCACTGATCCGACCCTGCTTTCGCGCGCCGTTGCGGACGCGTTCGCCAAGGTCGATCCACGCACGCTGATCAAGAATCCCGTCATCTTCGTCACCGCCGTGGTTTCGGCATTGGTCACGGTCCTGTTCATTCGCGATCTGGTCACGCAGCAGCCGGCGGCCTTCAGCGGACAGATCGCGGCTTGGCTTTGGTTTACGGTGCTGTTCGCCAACCTGGCCGAAGCCATTGCGGAGGGCCGTGGGCGGGCGCAGGCCGACGCCTTGCGCCGCACCAGAACCGAGACCATGGCGAAGCGGCTCGCCGACCCGCGCGATCGCGGCAGCTACAAGACCGCTTCGGCGCTCGACCTGCGGCCCGGCGATGTCGTTGTCGTAGCAGCCGGCGATATCATTCCCGGCGACGGCGACGTGATCGAAGGCGTCGCGTCCGTCAATGAAGCCGCGGTCACCGGCAAATCGGCTCCGGTGATTCGTGAATCCGGCGGCGACCGCTCCGCCGTGACCGGAGGTACGACGGTCATCTCCGACTGGATCGTGGTGCGCATCACGTCCTCTCCGGGATCATCTTTCCTGGACCGCATGATCGCCTTGGTCGAAGGCGCCGAGCGGCAGAAAACGCCTAACGAGATTGCACTGAATATTCTTCTCGCCGGTATGACCATTGTGTTCCTGATCGCGGTCGCGACGCTGACCGGTCTCGGAGCTTATTCGGGAACGCATGTCCCGGTGCCGATTCTCGTCGCTCTGCTGGTGTGCCTCATTCCGACGACCATCGGCGGACTGCTGTCGGCCATCGGCATCGCCGGCATGGACCGGCTTCTCAAGTTCAATGTGCTGGCCATGTCGGGCCGGGCGGTCGAAGCCGCCGGCGACGTCGATACGCTGCTGCTCGACAAGACCGGCACTATTACGTTCGGCAACCGGCTCGCCACGGATATCCTTCCGGTGTCTGGAGTTTCGGAACGCGAAGCGGCCGAGGCCGCCGTTCTCGCCAGCCAGGCGGATGAGACGGCCGAGGGCCGTTCGATCGTCGCTCTGGTGCAGGAAAAACATGGCGTGCGAGCCCTCCAAGCGGTGCCGCAAGATGCCAAGTTCATCGAATTTTCCGCGATGACGCGGCTCTCCGGCATCGATGTCGGAGGACGCGAGCTGCGCAAGGGCGCGGTGGATGCGGTGCTGAAATTCGCCCGCGATCAAGCTGGCAAGGAGGTTGCAGAACCGCCGGAATTCCGCGCGGCGGTTGATCGCATTGCCCGCTCTGGCGGCACGCCGCTAGGTCTCGTCGAAGGAAGCCGGCTGCTCGGAGTGATCCAGCTCAAGGACGTCGTAAAAGCCGATATAAAAGATCGTTTCGCCGAACTTCGGCGCATGGGTATCAAGACCGTGATGATTACCGGAGACAACCCGGTTACCGCGGCTGCGATTGCTTCCGAGGCCGGCGTCGACGACTTCATCGCCCAGGCGACCCCGGAGGACAAGCTCCGCTATATCCGCAACGAACAGGCCAACGGTCGCCTCATCGCCATGTGCGGCGACGGGACCAACGATGCGCCGGCTCTCGCGCAGGCCGATGTCGGCGTCTGCATGCAGACCGGCACGCAAGCCGCGCGCGAGGCCGGCAACATGGTCGACCTCAACTCCAATCCGACCAAGCTCATCGAGATCGTCGAGATTGGCAAGCAACTGCTGATGACGCGCGGCACGTTGACGACGTTCTCGATCGCCAATGACGTGGCCAAGTATTTTGCCATCATTCCCGCGCTGTTTGTCGCAACCCTGCCCGAACTTGGCGCGCTCAACGTCATGAGGCTTGCGACGCCCCAGAGTGCGATCCTCTCGGCGGTGATCTTCAATGCGCTGATCATCATTGCGCTCATTCCGCTGGCGCTCAAAGGCGTGAAGTATCGTCCGCTGGGCGCGGCGGTTCTGCTGCGGCGCAATCTCCTGGTCTATGGGCTCGGCGGCGTTGTCGTACCCTTCATCGGCATCAAGCTGGTCGATCTTGTGGTCACGAGCTTTCACCTCGTCTGAAGGATATGCCAATGTTGCAGCATCTGAGGGCCGCCGTCGTGATGATCGTAGGATTCACCTTGCTGACAGGGGTCGCCTATCCGCTCGCCATCACCGGCATTGCCCAGGTGGTCATGCCGAGCACCGCGAATGGCGGCCTGATCGTCAAGGATGGCAAGATCATCGGTTCTCAGCTCCTCGGTCAAAACTTCACCAGCGAAAAATATTTCCATCCACGACCGTCGGCGACCACGGACGCCGATCCGATCGACGCGACCAAGACGATCGACGCGCCCTATAACGCGGCCTCATCAGCGGGCTCAAACCTTGGACCGATTTCGCAGAAGCTGCTTGACCGTGTGAAGACGGATGTCGAGGCGCTCCGCAGCCAGGGGGTTGCCGGACCGATCCCGGTCGACGTCGTTACCGCATCAGGCAGCGGCCTCGATCCGGACATCTCTCCGGAGACGGCCTTGCTGCAGGTGCCGCGGATCGCCAAGACGCGCGGCCTGTCGCAGGAGCGCATCGCGAGCCTCGTGAACTCCCGAATCGAGGGCCGCGCGCTCGGCATTTTTGGCGAGCCGCGCGTCAACGTCCTGGCTCTCAACCTCGCGCTGGATGCCCTTGCGCCGTAGAATGAGCCGGCGTGAGGACCGGCATGCCCGCCACGGAATTGCAGAGAGCATCCCCTGAAGCCCTGCTCGCCGTCGCGGGAAGGGAAGGGCGAGGCCATCTCAAAATATTCCTCGGATCCGCGCCCGGCGTGGGAAAAACCTACGCAATGCTGACATCAGCGCGTTCGGCTAAGGCCGACGGCCGCGATGTTGTTGCAGGTCTCGTCGAAACGCATGGGCGCCGCGAGACGGAATTACTGGTCGAAGACTTGGAGGTGCTTGAGCGCAAGCCGATCGTCTATCACAACCAGATCGTAAAGGACTTTGATCTGGACGCCGCCCTCGCGCGCCGGCCGAGCCTGCTTCTGGTCGACGAATATGCCCACACCAACGTTCCCGGCAGCCGGCATCCCAAGCGGTGGCAGGACATCGATGAATTGCTTTCCGCCGGAATCGATGTCTGGACCACGCTCAACATTCAGCATCTCGAAAGCCTGAACGACGTCATCCAGAAAATCACCAAAGTCCGCGTGCGCGAGACCGTTCCCGACACGGTATTCGACAAAGCCGACGAGATCGTCCTCGTCGATATCCCGCCGGATGACCTCCTGAAACGCCTCGCTGAAGGAAAGGTGTATGTCCAGGACACTGCAGCGCGCGCCGTCGAGAATTTCTTCAAGCTGCAAAATCTGACCGCCTTGCGCGAGCTTGCGCTTCGGCGCGCGGCCGAACGCATCGACTCCGAACTGATCCAACGCATGCAAGCGCAGGCGATTGAAGGACCATGGGCTGCCGGCGAACGCATCCTTGCCTGCATCGGGTCGGATTCAATGTCTCCGATGGTCGTGCGTACGGCCAAGCGTCTTGCCGACCTGATGGATGCGCCGTGGATCGCGGTGACGGTCGAGCGGCCCGGCGGCGAATTGAACGAGGTCGCCCGTCGACGTGTCGATCACGCGCTTGAACTTGCCCAAAGTCTCGGCGCTGAATTAAGGACTTTGGTCGGAAGCGACATTCCTGCCGAGCTGTTGCGTCTCGCAAAATTCGAGAATGCGACCCAGATCGTCATCGGCCGGTCCCATGGTGGAATCTTTGCCGAACTTTTTCGGCGCTCGTTGCCCCACGAGCTTGTCCGTCGTGCGGAAGACATCGCGATTCATGTGGTGACCCGGCGCCTGGATGACGCAGCGCGGATACCGCACTCGCGCATCGGCCATGGGACGGCGTTCCAAATCATGCCGTTCGTATGGTCAACGCTTGCGGTAGCCGTCGCGGTCTTTGCAGGCGAACTATTGACTGCACTGACGCCCATCCCGAATCTGTCCATGATCTTCCTGATGGCGGTTCTGTTCTCCGCCATCACATTTGGAATCTGGCCAGCCATATTCGCGTCGGTATTCTCGTTTCTCACCTACAACTTCTTTTTTATTCAGCCGATCTACACGTTCACGATTGCCGAGCCCTATGAATTGCTGGCGCTCACGATTTTTCTGGTGGTCGCGGTCATCACGTCCGCACTGGCGGGGCGTGTCCGCGAGCAGGCCCGGATCGCAGCCGACCGAACGCGCGGGACGCGCCGGCTCTATGAATTCACGCGCAGGCTTTCGGGCCTTGCAACCCTCGACGACCTTGCGGAAGGCGCGGCTGGAGAAATTCATGCCAGCTTGGGACGGCCAGCCGCCATTCTGCTTGCAACGGATGGCGAGCTTGCGCTCCGAGCCGCGTGGCCGCCGGAGGACGTACTGGACACGGCAAGCATGACGGCGGCGCGCTGGGCATTTGAGCATGATGAGCCGGCGGGCGCGGAGACGGCGACGCTGCCGACGGTGCCATGGCTCTTCATCCCGCTTCGGGTTGCGCGCGGCCGGATCGGCGTCGTTGGGGTAGCGAAACCGGCCGGCGATGCTTCACTTGATTCGGAGGCAAAGGCCTTGCTCGACACGCTCGCGGAGCAGACGGCGGCCGCGCTCGAACGGGCTTCGCTCGTTCGCGAAACGGTCGAAGCACGGACGGCGGCCGAAACCGAGCGCGTCCGCAACACCGTGCTGGCGTCGATTTCTCACGATTTTCGCACGCCTCTTGCGTCCATCCTGGGTTCCGCAACGAGCCTGCTCGACTACGGTGCGAAGCTTGACGCTGCGGCGCACAAGGACCTGCTCGCTCACATCAAACAGGAAGCCGAAGACCTCGATGAGATGGTCCGCAACCTGCTTGCCATGACACGCATCGATGCCGGTGTGCTCGAATTGCGGCGTGACTGGGTCGATCTTCGCGAGATCGCGGAGCGGGTCATCAGCGCCGCCCGGCGCCGTGGCGCCGCCCAGAATTTCGAAGCGAAATGGCCCGATAATTTGCCGCTGGTTCGCGCGGATGCGACTCTGCTTGAGCAAGCCGTAGGAAATGTAATCGGCAATGCAATTGCCCACACCCCGGTTAAAACCCAAGTTGTCATCGACGCCGATATCGCGACCGCTACGGTCACGCTTCGGATTTCCGATGATGGCCCCGGCATTGCCCCGGAGGCTTTGCCGCACGTCTTTGAAAAATTCGTTCGCGCGCCGCAAATGGAGTCAATCAGGGCGGACGGTGGGAAAGGGACCGGCCTCGGGCTGGCGATCGCGAAAGGCATCATGGATGCGCATGGCGGAATGATCACGGCTGAAAGTCCTATCGCATACGGCCGCGGCACCCGGATTGCATTGACGTTCCCGCGCGAGGAAGTCCCGACATGAGCGGCAAGACTCGCGTTCTGGTGGTTGACGACGAGGCGGCGATCCTGCGCTTCCTCAAGCCTGCGCTGGAAGCAAATTCCTATCAGATCACCGCCGCCGGAACCGTATCCGAGGCCATGAAACGCATCGCCGGCGACGCGCCGGACATCGTCGTGCTCGACCTCGGCCTGCCGGACGGCGACGGCAAGGACGTGATCCGACGCGTGCGCGAATGGTCCGACGTCCCTATCATCGTGCTGTCCGCGCGCGATCGCGAAGCGGAAAAAATCGCGGCTCTCGACCTCGGCGCGGATGATTATGTCAACAAGCCGTTCGGCGTCGGCGAGCTGCTGGCCCGCATGCGAACCGCGTTGCGTCATCGCATGCAGCAGCATGCCGAAATCCCTGTGCTGATTGTCGGTGACGTCGAGATCGACAATGTTCGCCATCGCGTGAGCCGGGCGGGTGACGAGATCAAGCTCACACCAAAGGAATTCGAACTGCTGTCATTCCTTGCCCGTCATGCCGGCAAGGTCGTGACCCACAAGCAGATCCTCACTGCCGTCTGGGGACCCGCGCATACCGAGGACACGCAGTACCTCCGCGTTTACGTTGGGCAGTTGCGTCAAAAGATCGAAGCGAAGTCCGCTGACCCCGCGATCATCATCACCGAGCCGGGCATTGGATACCGGGTTGCCGAGCCGGGATTACACCAGACCAACGGCGAAAAGGACCATTCGCGCTCGGATTGAACCGGCTGATCAATTCACCCGAAGCCGGACGGCCGTGATCGAGGGCATCCCAACGATGCAGGCGCCCGGCCTCTGTCGTCCGAAGAAGCCATCGCCGAAGAGTTACGGCGTCGCCATCGCGAGTGGGTGTCGCTGATCGTTCCGCGCCGTTTGGCGTCGAGTTCGAACGGCTTCTTCATTTGAAGGTCTGGTCCGATCCGAAGGTAGCGAATTTGCCGTTCCTGAGGCCGCTCGGATCGCAACAGAGCTCACCAAGCACTATGTTGGATACATCAAGGTCGCGTTTCAAGGATCGGACGATTGGAGCGACTGACTGCTTTTCTTCGTCGCGGATTCGATCCCGTGCGAGACCGAATGTTGATAAGGTCCTAAGATTAGACTGCGTCAGCCATGCGCCCTGCTCAATGCTGATCCCGGCAAACGCGGTCGGAGTAAGGTGCATTGGGAATTGTCAAGTCTTGAAGGTTTCGCCAACGCCTTCGCATAATGAAAGGTCATGAAGATCGAATCGCCTCTGTTCGACGGCATACGGGTCAAGCCCGACCGGGATCGTCGGTTGCGCGCCACCTGCCCGGGTTGCGAGTGGCCCGGCTGTAGCGAGGCTGCGACCCATCGCGCGCCCAAGGGGCGCACGCGCGAGAACGAATATTGGCGGTTCTGCCTCGGTCACGTCCGTGAATACAACCATTCCTACAACTTCTTCGCGGGCATGAGCGACGATGACGTCGCCAAATATCAGAAGGACGCCCTGATCGGCCATCGCCCCACCTGGAAGATGGGCATGAATGGTGGGAAGCCCGGCACCCGCTCGCATTCGGCCCGCTTCAAGCCGGGCTTTGCCGCCGACGACCCGATGGGTCTTTTTCGCGAATTCGGCGGCAAGGCTGAACAGGCCCAGGGGGAGCCGCGTCGGCGCGACCGGGTCGTCCACAATGCCGAGCGCAAGGCACTGGAGGCGCTGGGGCTTGAACCTGAGGTAACCGCCCAGGAGATCAAGGCCCGGTTCAAAATGCTGGTGAAACGCCACCATCCCGACGCCAACGGCGGCGACCGCTCGACCGAGGATCGGCTTCGGGAGATCATCCAGGCGTATAACTATTTGAAATCTATCGGCTTTCGCTGATCGGCGACAGTTGCCTGCCGGTCCCGGGGGTGGGTTCTCACAGCCCCGGCAAGTCTGCTAATGTCGACGCTCTCTTTCCGAGCCGCATTCTCGAACTGATTCGGGTCTCGCGTGTTTCGAGACCACGGAGGAACAATGGCACTGCAAGAAGAAATTGTCGGCTTGCCGGACATGAAAGTGTCGATCCGGCAGGTCTTCGGCATCGACAGCGACATGGAGGTCCCGGCCTATTCCGAGCCTGATCCGCATGTGCCGGACGTCGACCCTGATTACCGCTTCGACCGGGCGACGACGCTCGCCATCCTCGCCGGCTTCGCGCACAACCGCCGGGTGATCATCTCAGGCTATCACGGCACCGGCAAGTCGACCCATGTCGAGCAGGTGGCGGCGCGCCTCAACTGGCCCTGCGTCCGCGTCAATCTCGACAGCCATATCAGCCGTATCGACCTGATCGGCAAGGACGCGATCGTCATCCGCGAAGGCCAGCAGGTCACTGAATTCCGCGACGGCATCCTGCCCTGGGCTTACCAGCACAATGTCGCGCTGTGCTTCGACGAATACGACGCCGGGCGGCCGGACGTGATGTTCGTCATTCAGCGTGTCCTGGAGTCGTCCGGCCGGCTCACGCTGCTCGACCAGAGCCGGGTCATCAAGCCGCATCCGGCCTTCCGCCTGTTCGCCACCGCCAACACGATCGGCCTGGGCGACACTTCGGGGCTCTATCACGGCACCCAGCAGATCAATCAGGCGCAGATGGACCGCTGGTCGATCGTGACCACGCTCAACTATCTGCCGCACGATAACGAGGTCGAGATCGTGCTCGCCAAGGCGAAGCACTATCGCACCGATGCCGGCCGCGACATCGTCAACAAGATGGTGCGGGTGGCCGACTTGACACGCAACGCGTTCATTAACGGCGATATCTCGACCGTGATGAGCCCGCGCACGGTAATCACCTGGGCGGAGAATGCGGATATCTTCAAGGACATCGGCTTCGCTTTCCGGCTCACATTCCTGAACAAGTGCGACGAGCTGGAGCGACCGATCGTGGCCGAGTTCTATCAGCGCTGCTTCGGGGTCGAATTGCCGGAAAGCTCGGTGAACGTAGCGCTGAGCTGATTCCGCGATGGCCAGTATCCATGTCGAGAAGGACCTTGGAGAGGCGAAGCGTGCGGTCCTGAAAGGTCTCAGGGCCTTCAACACGCAGGCGGCCGGCAAGCTCGACCATGTTCCGCTGTCGATCACGCTGCGCGAGAAACGCGATATTGTGGGCGGTGTGATCGGCGATACCCATTTCGGCTGGCTGTTTATCCAGTATTTCTGGATCGACGAGAAATTTCGTGGGAAGGGATTGGGCAGGCGTTTGCTTGGCACGGCAGAAAAGGAAGGGCGCCGGCGCGGCGCGAAAAATGTCTATGTCGATACCTTCAGTTTTCAGGCGCCGGGATTCTATGAGAAGCTTGGCTACCGCGAATTCGGCCGGCTGAATGAGTATCCGGCCGGCCATCATCGTTCTTGGATGACGAAGGCCTTGTGATGTCCTCCAACACCAGACCAAAGCCCGGCACCAAGGAATCCCCCACCGAGCCGTTCAAGCGGGCGGTCACCGGCTGCCTGCGTGCGATTGCCAGGAAGCACGAGCTTGATGTCACCTTCGCCGCCGAGCGGCCGGGCTTTGTCGGCGGCAAGGTTCGGCTGCCGGAGCCGCCACGCAAGCTGACCGCGCCCGAGGCTGCGATCGTGCGTGGCCATGCCGACTCGATCGCGCTCAAGCTCGCCTGTCACGATCCCAGCGTGCATCGCAAGCGGGTGCCCGGCGGACAGCAGGCGCGCGCAGTATTCGACGCAGTCGAGCAGGCGCGGGTCGAGTCGATCGGCGCGCGGCGCATGTCTGGCGTCGCCAAGAACCTTTCCGCCATGATCGAAGATCGCTTCCATCGCGGGAAATTCGACGAGGTCAGTGACCGCGCCGACGCCCCGATCGAGGAGGCGCTGGCGATGATGGTGCGCGAACGCCTCACTGGCATGGCGCCGCCGGCCGCCGCCAAACGGCTGGTCGATCTCTGGCGGCCGCTGATCGAGGATCGCGCCGGACGCAATCTCGACAAGCTCGAAAAGCTGATCGAGCAGCAGGCCCGTTTCGCCGACGTCGTGCACGACCTGCTCGACGACCTCGACATGGGCGAGGACGTCAGCGATTTCGACCGATGAGGAAGGCGACCAGGGCAACCAGGAACGCCAGAAGGATACGTCTGGCCAGGAAGGCGAGGGCGCGGAATTGGAGGATACCGACGCGCGCGCCGAAGAGGTGGAGACCTCCGGCGAGGACTTGTCCGACACCGCCGCCGAAGCCGCCGAGGCCTTGTCCGCGGACATGGCGGACGATGCCGAGATGGGTGACGCCGAGGCGCCGGCCGAGCCCCACCGTCCGCGCCGCCGCGGCCAGAACGAGCCGCGCGGCCCGGACTACAAGCCCTTCACCGCCAAGTTCGACGAGACCGTCGATGCCGCCGATCTCTGCGAGGCGGAAGAACTCGACCGCCTGCGCAGTTATCTCGATAAGCAGCTCTCGCACCTGCAGGGAGTGGTCGCGCGACTGGCCAACCGGCTGCAGCGCCGGCTGATGGCGCAGCAGAACCGCGCCTGGGAATTCGACCTCGAAGAAGGCTTGCTCGATCCGGCGCGGCTCTCGCGCGTCGTGATCGATCCCATGCATCCGCTCTCCTTCAAGATGGAAAAGGAGATGAAATTCCGCGACACGGTGGTCACGCTGCTGCTCGACAATTCGGGCTCGATGCGCGGCCGCCCGATCACGGTAGCGGCGACCTGCGCCGATATCCTGGCGCGCACGCTCGAGCGCTGCGGCGTCAAGGTCGAGATCCTTGGCTTCACCACGCGCGCCTGGAAGGGCGGGCAATCGCGCGAGTCGTGGCTCGCGGCGGGGAAGCCTCCCAATCCGGGCCGGCTCAATGATCTGCGTCACATCATCTACAAGGCGGCCGACTCGCCTTGGCGGCGCGCGCGCAAGAACCTCGGGCTGATGATGCGCGAGGGCCTGCTCAAGGAGAACATCGACGGCGAGGCGCTCGATTGGGCGCATAAACGCCTGCTGGTGCGGTCGGAGCAGCGCAAGATCCTGATGATGATCTCGGACGGCGCGCCGGTCGACGATTCCACGCTGTCGGTCAATCCCGGCAATTATCTGGAACGCCACCTGCGTTGGGTGATCGAGGATATCGAAACCCGCTCGCCGGTCGAATTGATCGCGATCGGCATCGGCCACGACGTCACGCGTTACTACCGGCGCGCAGTGACGATCGTCGACGCCGAAGAACTCGGCGGCGCGATGACCGAGAAGCTCGCCGAGCTGTTCGACGAGAACGTTGAGTTCAAGCCGGAACGCAAAACCCGCCGGCCCGACGCCTGGTCACGGGCTTCGGCAACGTTTCTCGATCCGCCGTCACGACGTTCTTGAATCTCCGCCCCGGAGGAGGCCATGTCCTTTGGACTGCAAATCCGCGTGGCGGCGCTTGCCGCGCTGTTCGCGATCGCGGCGCCCATCAGCGGGCGCGCGGACAGCGACGCGTGCGACAGTCTCGTGCCGGCGGCCATTGGTGGGCCGATGCTGCCAAAAACCGACGACACGATGGTGTTGCGCTGGCTCGCCAATGCGAACTACGAGATCGCCTATCAGGGCCGGGTCTTCCTATTCGACACCTACTACAATCGCAAGGCGCGCAATCGCCCGCTCGGGTTCACCGCCGAGCAGGTGAACAAGGCCGACGCGATTTTTGTCGGGCACGCTCATTTCGACCATATCTCCGACATCGGGCCGGTGGCGAAGCAGACGCAAGCTCCCGTGGTCGGCGCGCCGATCACGACCGAGACCGCCGTCAAGCTCGGCGTGCCGAAGGAGCGGACCATCACCGCGAAGGGGGGCGAAACCCTCAAGTTCGGCGATGTCACCGTCGACGTCGGCCTCGCGCATCACAGCACGCCGGTGGCCGGCATCCAGGAAGCGCTAGCCAATCTCTACAAGCTCGAGTATGGCCCCGACTCGCCCGAGGAAGCGGCAATTTCGGCGGCGGTGCGGGCGCGCGGCACCTTCGCGCCGGACGTCGTCGACAAGGGGACCCTCGCCTTCGGGCTGACGTTCGCGAACGGCTTCAAGGTGGTCGTGCTCGACAGCGCCGGTCCCATCACGGATGGCGATCGGGCGCTCGCGCAAAAACTCGGGCCGGTCGACATCGCCATCATCGGCTATCAGGCGCATGCGGTCGGCGAGCGGCAGGCCGGCGAGACGTTTCCGCTGGTGAAGTTGTTCAATCCGAAGCTTTACCTGCCGAGCCACCACGATGCGAGCTTCGGAAGCTGGATCGACCTGGGGCTCGAACCCTTGTTCGAGCGCATCCGCGACCAGATGCCGGAGACCAGATTCGTGGCGCCGCTCTACCGCAGCCCGATCTGCGTGGCGACCACTGGCCCGAAACGCGCGTCGATCACGCAATTCCGTTATTGAGCTTCGGCGGCCTTTTCCAACAGTTCGAACGCCCTCGCCACGATCAGCGCGAGTCCCGGCGTCGTCGGCAGCGGCGCAAGCTCGCTCGGGCGCACCCAGCGCGCTTCGCTGAGTTCTTCGTTGAGCCGCGGCTCGCCGCTGAGCCAGCGCGCCGCGAACGGCAGGATCACGAAATGCCGCTCGACGCGGCCCTCTGCGTCCGGCGTGATGCTCTCACGGTAGCCCGCGAGCGCCATCGGCTCGATCTCGATGCTGGTTTCCTCGCGCACCTCGCGCTGGACCGCCTCGATCAGCGTCTCGCCGGTCTCGACCACGCCGCCCGGCAGGCTCCACATCCCGCCCGCCGGCGGACGCGCACGCTGCACCACCAGCACGCGGCCGTCGCGCACGATGGCTGCGCTTACAGCGATGAACGGACGCAGGGGATAGGTTCTATCTTCGGGCAACGGGTGAATTCCTCCACAGACGCGAGTGCGCCGGTCTCTTGGCAGTCTTACGGACAATGGTTAATTGAGCCAGAGCGCGAAATCGTTCAAGCTGAATTGCATGTGCGGACGCTATCTGATCACGACGGCCCCGGAGGCCATGCGGCAGTTGTTCCGCTACCTGGAGCAGCCGAATTTTCCGGCCCGCTATAATGTCGCGCCGACGCAGCCGGTGCCGATCGTGCGTCTGCATGAGGGCCGGCGCGAGTTCGCGCTGGTGCGCTGGGGGCTGATTCCCGCTTGGGTGAAGGACCCGCGCGACTTCAGCCTTATCATCCACGCGCGCGCGGAGACGGTGAACGACAAGCCGGCGTTCTGTAACGCCATGAAGCGGCGCCGATGCCTGTTTCCGGCCGATGGCTTCTACGAATGGCAGGAGGACGGCAAGCACAAGCGCCCGCATGTCGTGCGGCCGAGGGCCGGTGGCCCGATCGCATTCGCGGGCGTGTGGGAGTGTTGGGAGGGGCCGAACGGCGAGGAGGTGGAAACCGCCGCCCTCATCACCACCGTCGCCAACCGCACGCTTGGCGCGATCCATCACCGGATGCCGGTGGTCGTGCCGCCCGAAGCCTTCGATTTCTGGCTCGATTGCGCCAATGTCGACGCCGAGATGGCCGCCACTCTGCTTGTACCGGCGCCGGAAGACTTGTTCGAAGCTTATGAGATTTCGACCGCGGTCAACCGCGTTGCCAATGATGGACCGGATTTGCTGAAGCCGGTCGCGCCAGGTGCTGTGGTTGAAGCTGCATCCGCGGAATCAAGTGCCGCAGTGAAGCGAACGCGCAATCCGAAGAAGGATGAACGCCAGGCTTCGCTCTTTTGAGCTTGAATGGGGTGCTCGGCACTCTCTACTACGTCATGGCCGGGCTTGTACTGGCTTGCCCCGGCCATGACGGACGCCGCTGGTATTACTGCAGGCAGGTAGCCTTGGCGTCCTGCGTCTTGAGCGCGATGCAGCGAGCCAGGTATTCAGCCGCGAGATTGTCGATGGCGCGGACGACTACGAAACTCGGCCGATCGATGCTGCCCATTTGTGGCGGCGCTGGCGCGCGTTTCTGCTGGGCGCTCGCTTCCGGCCAGGGCAGCTTCACTGCAATAATGACGAGCGCAATGGCGATCACCGCCTGAATAATCTTTGAGACATGGTCGCTCATGTGGCCTCCTCAGCGTTGATGGCTCGTTGATAGGGGTTTCATCCTGCCGCCCCGCGCGGAATGGCGAAGCGGAAATCAATCGTCTGCGACGTCTGTCACAGGACCTTGCCCGGATTAAGAATGCCCTGAGGGTCGAGCATTCGCTTGAAGCTGCGCATCAGATCAAGCGCGACCGGGTCCTTCACCCCGGGCAAAAGGTCGCGCTTCATTACGCCGATACCGTGCTCGGCGGAGATCGAGCCGCCGTGCTTGGCTACGATGCCGAAGACCGCGGCGTTGACCGCGTTCCAATGCTTGAGGAACTCCGCTTTGTCAGCGCCTTCCGGCTGGGTGACGTTGTAATGGATGTTGCCGTCGCCGAGATGGCCGAACGGGCAGGGCCGGCAGCCCGGAATCATCGCCTCGACTTTGGCGGACGCCTCCACGATGAAGTCCGGCACCGCGTTCACCGGCACCGAAACGTCGTGCTTGATCGAGCCGCCCACGTATTTCTGCGTGTCGGCGATGTGGTGGCGCAGAAGCCAGAACGCCTTGGCCTGTTCGAGGCTTGCGGCGATGGTTGCATCCTCGACCAGTTGCTTCTCGGCACCGGCTGCCAGGATATCCTCCATGGTCTGGCGCAGGCCGTCGCGCGACTGCGAGGACAGTTCCATCAGCACGTACCAGGGATGCGTGCTCGTCAGCGGGTCGCGACAGACCGGCGCATAGGTGACGGCGAACTCAACCGCGATGCGCGGAATGAGCTCGAAGCTCGTCACCAAGCCGCCCGCACGCTCCTCGGCGAGGTTGAGCAGCGCCAGGGCTGCGTGCGGCGTGGGCACGCCGATCAGCGCGGTTTCAACCGCGCGCGGGCGCGGGAAAAGCCGTAGCACCGCGGCGGTGATCACGCCGAGCGTGCCTTCCGCGCCGACAAAAATGTGCCGCAGATCGTAGCCGGTGTTGTCCTTCTTCAGTTTGCGCAGGTTGTTGAGCACGCGCCCGTCCGCCAGCACGACTTCGAGCCCGAGCACGAGCTCGCGCGCCACGCCATAGGCGAGCGCGCCGGTGCCGCCGGCGTTGGTCGAAAGATTGCCGCCGATCGTGCAGCTTCCTTCAGCGCCGAGCGAAAGTGGAAACAGCCGGTTCGCATCGGCGGCCGCCTCCTGCGCATTGGCGAGGATGACGCCGGCCTCGCACGTCATGGTGTTGGACGTGGGATCGACCTCGCGGATGTGGTCGAGCCGCTTGAGCGAGATCACGACTTCGCCGTTGTGCGGCGTCTGCCCGCCGACGAGACCGGTATTGCCGCCCTGGGGTACGACCGCCGTGCCGGTGGCGCTCGCGAGCTTGAGGATCGCCGAGACTTCAGCGACCGAGCCGGGGCGCAGCACCAGCGGCGAGCGGCCCTGATAGAGCCCGCGCTCTTCGGTGAGATAGGGGGCAAGGTCCGCCTGCTCGGTCAGCGCGTTGCGTGCGCCGACGATGGCGGCAAACTGGAGCAGGAGACTCGAGTCGGTGTTGCGCGACGGGTTCAGCATGATGAATCGCCCACGTTGAGTTTCACCGGTCTACGGCTTTTACAGGATCATATTCGTGTCGGTGAAGTCGTTTACATGGCGTGCCACCCCCGCAGAGCCTAGGGGTCTCGCGGCGCGGCCGCGCGCTGGAGCCGGTCGTTGATGGCTTCGCCGAGACCGTCATGCGGCACCGGCATGACGGCAATGGCGGCTGCCCCCGCGGCATCGAGGGCCCGAAGATGCGAGAAGAGGTTGGCGGCAGCTTCGAGGAGGTCGCCGCGCGGCGACAGGTTGAGGCATGCGGCGGTGGCGCCTTCCGGCAGCCAAGGTCCGAACGCCAGCAGCGCCTCGTCAGGGCGGACACTTTGCGCGTCGAGCCGCAGCCGCGCGCGCGGCGCATAATGCGAGGCCAGCAGCCCGGGCGCCAGCGGCGCCGCGAACTCATGGCCGGGGGCAGACCCTGCGGACGCATCCGCCAGCGGATGTCCAAGCACGCGCTCGATGTCCGTGCGGGGCAGACCGCCCGGCCGCAGCAATAGCGGTACGCCGAGGCAGGCGAGGATCGTCGAACTCGACACCGAGCGGTGTGGCCCCACCATCGATGACGAGGTCGACGTGGCCGGAAAGATCGGCCATCACGTGCTGTGCGGTCGTGGGAGACACATGCCCGGAGCGGTTGGCCGACGGCGCGACCACCGGCTTGCCGAATGCCGTGAGAATGGCGTGCGCGGTAGGATGATCGGGTACCCGCACGCCGATCGTGTCGAGGCCCGCAGTGGCGAGCTCGGCGACCGGGCACCCCGCTGCTTTCGGTACCACCAGCGTCAGCGGGCCGGGCCAGAATTTTTCCGCCAGCAGCCTGGCCGTCCGATCGAAACGCCCCAGCCGCTGCGCCGCTGCGATGTCAGGTGCGTGCGCAATCAGCGGATTGAAGGATGGGCGTCCCTTGGCCTCGTAGAGGCGAGCGACGGCGACGCCGTTGCTCGCATCGGCGCCGAGCCCGTAAACGGTCTCGGTCGGAAAGGCGACGAGGCCGCCCTGCGCCAGGACTTGCGCGGCCGCGGCCACTGCTTCGGGGCCGGCCGGGACCAAGCGCGTATCGACCGTCATCATTCCATCCGCCCGCATCGACGCAGCTTTAGCGCGGATGGAACGCGCGTGAAATCCAGCTTTAGCGTGCCGAGGCGCGAGCGGGGTGTGCGACGCGCCAGATCGTGCCGTTGCCGTCCTCGGAGAAGACGAGCGACCCGTCCTTGAGCTGCGCGACGCCGACTGGGCGGCCCCAGACCGACGAATCATCGATCACGAAGCCGGTCACGAAGTCTTCGTACTCGCCCGTCGGCACGCCGTCCTTGAGGATGCCGCGGACGATCTTGTAACCGGTGCGAGCCGAGCGATTCCAGGAGCCATGCTCGGCCGCGAATGCGCTGCCCTTGTACTCGGCCGGGAACTGGTCGCCGGTGTAGAACATCATCCCGAGCGACGCCGAATGTGGCTGCAGCAGGATATCCGGTACCGTAACCTTGTCCTTGAGATCGGGCCGAGCGCCCTTGTGGCGGGGGTCTTCGTGGCCGCCGATGTAGTACCAGGGCCAGCCGTAGAACGCACCCTCGCGCACGCGGGTCATATAATCCGGCACCAGATCGTCGCCGAGCGCGTCGCGCTCATTGGTCGAGCACCAGAGGTCGCCGGTGGTCGGATTCACCGCCAGCCCGACGCAGTTGCGGATGCCGGTGGCGTAGACCTTCTCGTTCTTGCCTTGCGGGTCGAACACCAGCACGTTGGCGCGATTGGTCTCGCTGCCCCATGCTGCCCCGAGCGGCTTCTCCTGCTCCCATTTGCGGAGCGCTGCGGCGTCGAGTCTCCCCATGTCTTCGCCGACATTGGAGCCGGAGCCAACCGACACGTACATCTTGCCGCCGTCCTTGGAGAACGCGATATCACGGGTCCAGTGGCTGCCGCCGGACGGCAGCTTCGCCACCACCTCGGGCCGGCCGTTCGCCTTCAGGTCGCCCGGGTGGTAGGCGAAGCGGACAACCGAATCGGTGTTCGCGACATATACCCAGGTCGGATTGTCGGCCGGATAGAACGCGATCCCGAACGGACGGTCGAGGCCGGACGCGAAGATCTCGTTCTTGTCGGCGGCGGTCGCCGCTTCGTTGGGTCGCAGGACGCGGATGCGGCCGGCGCCGCTCTCGGCGACGAAAATGTCGCCGTTGGGCGCCACCCGCATCAGCCGGGGTTGAGCGAGCCCGCTGGCGAATTGCTTGATCTCGAACCCAGGCGGAACCTTGAGCTGCGCGTCCCGCGGTTTGGCCGCTACACGAACCTGGTTGCGCGAGGAAGGCGTTGCGTTGGCTGCAGGCAGCGCATCCGCGGTGATATGACGCCGCTTCCCCGGGGCGTCATCGCGCCACGATCCGAAGGCCGCCTTGCCGGTCAGCGTCGGCGACGGCGCCGGGGGTTGGCCAGCGTCCTGCGCGCGGCCGGCGGCTGCAAACCCGGTCAGGGCAATCGCCCCGACGAGAATCGCTCTCGTGAACATGTCTTCGATCTCCTAGCCGATCCCCGAGATGAATTTTACATCGCCCCAATCGTTCCTCGGGGTCACAAAGACGTGGCTGAACCGGGAACGGGCGCGTTGAGAAAGCCGCGGGGGCCCCGTAACGCCGCCCCGATTCCGCTCGCGCTTGCAGTGCGAAAGCCTGCTGGCTATATAGCCCGCGCAGTCGGAGTGTGGCTCAGCCTGGTAGAGCACCTCGTTCGGGACGAGGGGGTCGCAGGTTCAAATCCTGCCACTCCGACCAAGCCAGCCCCCTCGCGGGGCTGATTTCCGGCAATTGTCTGCAAGGCCTCATGTCTCGAGGCGGCGCAAGTGCAAATGACGGCCCATGCCGCAAGGACAAGCGCGCGAATAGTGCGAGCGGTGCTGCCTGGACGCGGGAATGCTGGCGCGCGGGTTGCGCGCAAGGGGCGGCGCCATGACCACGCACGATCGCATCACGGAAAAGTTGACCAAGGCTTTCGCTCCCGCGCGTCTCGACGTGATCGATGAATCGCACCAGCACGCGGGGCATGCCGGACACCGGCCGGAAGGCGAGACCCACTTCAGAGTGAATATCGTGTCGGAGGCCTTTCGCGGCAAAGGCCGCGTCCAGCGCCACCGCATGGTGAACGAGACGCTTGCGAGCGAACTCAAGGGCGGCGTCCATGCGCTTGCAATCCATGCGAGCGCGCCGGGAGAAGAAAAGGCCTAGTCGGCTGCTTCAGCCAAAGTGAAAGGATGCATTCCGGTTGACCGGTCTCCGTCGTCCCTGCGAAAGCAGGGACCCATACGCCGTGCCCTCGCGAATTTGCGCCGGTGGTGCGAATCTCCACTTCGGAGGGTATGGGTCCCCGCTTTCGCGGGGACGACGCAAGAGATGGCCCGCCGGTGCTTTGCGAGTCAGCTTTGATTGAAAGTCGGTACTGGGAATTAATTGCGGTGAACCGCGCCGGCGACCGAGCGACCGTAGCCCGCATGAGCGCAGCGATATGCGGGTTGCCAAAACAAGGCTCAGACTTCAAAACAGGTTCAACCCCGGATATCGCTTCGCTCATCCGGGCTACAGTCGATCCGGGCTACTTGCTCAAGGGCGGCGTCCATGCGCGCGCGACCATGCGAGACGAGCCGGGAGAAGAAAAGGCCTAGGGCGAAATCGTAATCCCGATTTCACCCCAAGCTTTTCACGCTGCATGATCTGCTCTGAAAAATCTGCAGCTTTTCGGCATCATGCGCTAACCAGCCTTCGCCATCGGAGTCTTGCGCACGAGCGGCGTGATTCGCAGCGCCGTGATGCGGTTCCTTTCGCGCCGGAGCACCCGGAAGCGGAAGTCGTGGAAAGTGAAACTCTGCCCCGGCTCAGGAATCAGGCGCGCCTCGTGAATGACGAGGCCGGCGACAGTGGTCGCCTCGTCGTCAGGCAGGTCCCAGTCCATCGCCCGGTTGATGTCGCGGATCGGGACGCCGCCATCAACATTGACCGAGCCGTCCGGCTGCGGCCGCAAGCCGGCCACCGCGACATCATGCTCGTCGGTAATGTCGCCGACGATCTCCTCCAGGATATCCTCGAGCGTGACGAGGCCTTCGACCTCGCCGTATTCGTCGACCACGAGGGCGAATGGCGTCTTGCGTCGGCGGAAAGCCTTGAGCTGATCCGAGAGCGGGCGAATGTCGGGCACGAACCAGGGCGGGCGCGCGATGGCCTTCACGTCAACCTTGGTGAAATCGTCGCCAGCCGCCTTGAGCGCACGCAAAAGGTCCTTGGCGTGCAAAACGCCGATGATGTTCTCCGGCTTGCCGCTCCAGAGCGGGACCCGCGTCACGCCGGCTTCCAGCGCAGCCTGGATCACCACCTCGGGCGGGTCGTCGGCACATACCGTGATCATTTCGGTCCGATGGATCATCACGTCGGAAACTTCGAGGTCGCGAAGATCGAGCAGCCCGCTGAACATGTCGCGCGTTTGCTTCTCAACTCCGCCCTCGCGGTGCAGCAGGTCGACCGCGCCACGCAGTTCCTCATGCGGAGGAAGGATCGACTGGTCCTCGCCGACGGTCATCCCGAAGCGGCGCAAGATCCATCTGACCAGCGCCTCGATCGCGACCAGCACCGGCCCGAGGACCCGCACCGTCCAGGAAACCGGGCGAGCGACCGCCAGCGCAATGCGGTCAGGCGAGTTGAAGGCCGCGGTCTTCGGAAGCACTTCGGCGAACACCACCACGACGATCGTCATGACGATCGTCGCATAGACCACGCCGACATCGCCGAACCATTGGAGGAATATGCCGGTTGCGAGCGAAGATGCGGCAATGTTCACGGCATTGTTGCCGAGCAGCAGCGCGCCGATCAGGCGTTCGCGGGCGTCGAGCAGGTGGTTGACGATGCGGGCCTCGAGGCTGCCCTGCTTTTCCAGCCGATAGAGACTCGCGCGCGAAGATGCGGTGAGCGCTGTTTCGCTGGCCGCGAAGAACGCGGACAGCAGCAGGCAGACGATAACGATCGCAAGGGTCAGCCAGTCGTAGGCGCTCATCGTTCTCCGAGTTTCTCGACCAGAAAGGCGCGGACCTCGGCGGCATCCACGTCGGATGCGATGAAAGCCGCACCGATGCCGCGCGCGAGAATGAACGTCAACTTGCCGCGCTTCACTTTCTTATCCTGGGCGATCAGTTCCATGAGGCGATCAACGTCCGGCAAGCCGCCGGCCACCTGAGAAAGATGGGTCGGCAACCCGACCGCGGCAAGATGGCGCTCGACCCGCTCCGCGTCCGCGTCCGGCAGCAGGCCGCGGCGGGCGGAGAAATCGAAGGCCATCACCATGCCGAGCGAGATCGCTTCGCCGTGCAGGAGCCGGTCGGAAAAGCCCGCCGCCGCTTCGAACGCGTGGCCGAAAGTATGGCCCAGATTGAGCAGCGCGCGTTCCCCGGTCTCGCGCTCGTCGCGGCCGACGATACCGGCTTTCATCCGGCAGCTCACGGCAATGGCGTGCTCGCGCGCGGCGCCGCCAGCGAACAGATCGCGCCAGTTCGATTCGAGCCACGCGAAGAACGCGCTGTCGCCGAGCAGCCCGTATTTGGCGACTTCGGCATAGCCGGCGCGGAACTCGCGGATTGAAAGCGTATCGAGCAGCGCGGTGTCCGCCACCACGAGGATCGGCTGGTGGAACGCACCGACGAGATTTTTGCCGTGCCGCGAATCGATCGCCGTCTTGCCGCCGACCGAGGAGTCGACCTGCGCGAGCAAGGTCGTCGGCACCTGGACGTAATCGAGCCCGCGGCGCACGACGGCCGCGGCAAACCCGGCAAGATCGCCGATCACGCCGCCGCCGAGCGCGACAACCAGATCGCCGCGCTCGATCCGCGCATCGATCAACGCCTCGCACACCTGTTCGAACACCGGAAAGCTCTTCGACAATTCACCCGGAGCGACCACCGTGCTCGTGCTCGCCAGTCCAGCATTCTCGAGCGCGGCGGCGGCGGCGGGTAAATGCAAGTTGGCCACGTTGGCGTCGCTGACCACCGCCGCCCGTGCACCCGGCCGCAGCGCCGCGATCCGGGCGCCGAGCGATGGCAGCAGGCCACGCCCGATCACGATCTGGTAACTGCGCGCACCCAGGGCGACGTCAACGACGATCGGCTCCCCGGCACGCAATTGCACCGTCATGACACGCGCTCCCCTTCGGCTGATGCCGCGGGCGGCGTGCCGCGCAAGCCCAAATGCCCGGCGAGCGCCGACACGATCTCGTCGACGATCCGCTCGTGCGGCACCTCACGCGAATGCACGGTGAGGTCGGCTTCGGCGTAGACCGGATAGCGCGCGACCATGAGCTCGCGCAGGGTCGTTCCGGGATCGTCGGTTTTAAGCAGCGGCCGATCGTGCCGGCGCTTGATCCGCCGCATCAGCACCTCGAACTCAGCTCTCAGCCACACTGAAACGGCCTTCGCCGCGATCAGTGCGCGGGTGTCCGGGTTCATGAACGCGCCGCCGCCGGTCGCAAGCACCTTTGCTCCGCCATCCAGCAGCCGGGCGATCACGCGGGCCTCGCCGGCGCGGAATTCGGCTTCGCCGCGGGTTGCGAAAATGTCCGGGATCGTCATGCCGGCGGCCTTCTCGATTTCGGTATCCGCGTCGACGAAAGGAATATCAAGCCGCGCCGCCAGTCGCCGTCCGATCGAGGATTTGCCCGCGCCCATCATGCCGACAAGCACGACCACGCGCGGCCCGAGCGCCGGCGCGATGGCAGTCTCGTCCATCGCGGGTTCCACGAGCGTGTGCGGCGTCCGATCGGACATCATCAATTTCCGCGCTGGATTTGGCGGCTGCATAGACCATTCAGCCCCTGGGATCGAGCCTCTTGTCGACGCAGGGGGATGGGTGTCGTACTTTTTCCATTCTTTCCCTGCCATGATTGCACGCGGCGGAAAACAGGTGTCACGATGCCAAGCCTGCTTCGATTCCTGACCCTGGTGGGTGTGGTGGGCGGTCTGGCTTATGGCGGCATGTTCATGCTGGCCAACTGGTTCAACCCGAAGCCACGTGAGATCATCGTCTCGATACCACCCGACAAGTTTGTCAAACAGAAGTAACCCTGGCGGCGGCGCATGGCCGGTCAGCGACCGTCCGATCAGACTCTGATCGATCTCTTCCTCGACATGCTCGCCGCTGAACGCGGCGCGGGCGCCAATACGCTCGCGGCTTATCGGCACGATCTGCAGGATTTTTCGGACTATCTCGGTACGTCGCGCCGCACCATCGCGGCGGCCGCTACCGCTGACGTGCGGTCCTATCTCGGCAGCCTGGCCGGGCGCGGCTTTGCTGCGACTTCGGTGGCGCGGCGGCTATCGGCGATCCGCCAGCTTTATCGGTTCCTCTATGCCGAGGGGCGACGCAGCGAGGACCCAGCCGCGATCGTCGAGGGCCCCAAGCGTGGACGCTCGCTTCCGAAGGTGCTCAGCGTGGCGGACGTCGACCGGCTGCTCGCGGCGGCGCGCACTCGGGCCGAAGGCGCCGAGCAAGCCGCGCCGGAGCGCTTGCGAGCGGTTCGGCTGGTATGCCTGCTCGAAGTTCTGTACGCCACCGGTCTGCGGGTTTCCGAACTCGTGGCCCTGCCGGCCTCGGCGGCCGGGCGCAACGCCCGCATGCTGGTGGTGCGCGGCAAGGGCGGCAAGGAACGCCTGGTTCCGCTCAACGAATCGGCGAAACGCGCGATGACGGATTATCGCGCGCTCCTGGCGGAGGCGACGCGCGCGGCGAAGCCGGCGGGCGGCGCAACGGCCAACGCGAAATGGCTGTTCCCATCGTTCAGCGAGAGCGGCCACCTCACGCGCCAGCATTTCGCGCGCGACCTCAAGTCGCTCACCGCAGCCGTCGGGCTACGCGCCGACCAGGTCAGCCCGCACGTCTTGCGGCATGCCTTCGCGAGCCATCTCCTGCACAACGGCGCCGACCTGCGGATCGTGCAGACGCTGCTCGGACATGCCGACATTTCCACCACGCAGATCTACACGCATGTGCTGGAGGAGCGGCTCAAGAGCCTGGTGCGGGATCTGCATCCGTTGGGGGATGGGTAGCGGCCTGCAACCATCCCGACGCAGACCTCGGCGGGAGCGGCCAAGCGATCCTTCTGTCGTGGCCGGATCATTGCGCCCGGCCGCTCGATCCCAGCATTATTGAGAAACGAATTCAACTCCGTGATTTCGAACCATCAGTTGCGGACCGAGCGCTCGATTACATCCGCAATCTCACTCGAAAATCCAAGTCAGAGCCGTAGTTGCGGTGCTGAGGGCGAGGTGCCGGGGTTACGAAAGAGCTTCGCGATGCATGTCAGTACGGCCACCCTGGACTTGGCTTGGCTCGCACGCAATAACGTCCTGAAATCAGCGCGGAGGATGATCGCATGGCCGACACGTGGCAAAAACTCAAGCAATGGCCGGAGCTCATTCTGGAGCGGCTCGACGATGCCGGCGTGGCGCGTATCACGCTCAACCGGCCGGACAAGCGGAACTGCTGGAATCGGGCGATGGCGCTCGCCTTCGTCGAAGCGCTCGAGCTCATCCGCCCTGACAAGGAGCTCAAGATCGTCATCACCAAGGGCGCCGGCCCGGTGTTTTCGTCGGGGCTCGATCTCTCCTTCCTGCGCGAAGTCTCGAATGGTCCGATGCTGGACTGGGACCGTCCCAACATCACGATCCAGATCGCCGAAATGGTACGGGCCTTCCCGCGCATCATGATCGCGCAGGTGCACGGCTATTGCCTCGGCGGCGCGCTCGGCATCATGAATTGCCATGACATCGTGTTTGCGGCCGAGGATGCGCAGCTCGGCATGCCGGAAGTGCTGCGCGGCAGCTTCGGGCAACTCGTCACCGCGACGCTCCTCCACAGCGGACTGCCGGTGAAGAAGCTTTCGCTGATCGCGCTCGGCGGCAAGAACGTCACCGGCAAGGAAGCCGACGCCTTGGGCATCATCAGCCAGGCGGTACCGGCCGAAAATCTGGAAGAGCACACGCTCGCGTTTGCGCGCGATCTGGCCACCCGTCACCTGGCGCCGCTCGAACACCACAAGATAACGGTGCAGATGGGCCGCGATCTGTCGCTGTCGCAGGCGATCCAGCTCGACCAGTTGGTCGGCCAGCGGCTGCGGCGCGTCATGGACCCGCTCGGCGACGTCGAAGGCTATCTCAAGTCCCAGAAGGGCGGCGCCAACTTGAACTACAAGCGGCCTGACGTGGGATGATCAGAAGTCAGTAATCAGGTATCAGAAGAAGCCGCGATTCCTGTCGCCGATCCCTGTTTCCTGATAGCTGATCCCTGACCCATGCGCAGCTACCTCGATTTCGAGAAGCCGGTGGCCGAGATCGAGGCCAAGGTCGAGGAATTGCGCGCGCTCGAAGCCGGCGACAGCGCCGCCGCGATCGGCGAGGAGATCGCCCGGCTGGAAGCCAAGGCGGCGCAGGCGCTGCGCGACCTCTATGCGACCCTCACTCCCTGGCAGAAGACCCAGGTGGCGCGCCACCCCGAGCGGCCGCATTGCCTGGATTATGTCGCCGGCCTGATCACTGATTTCGTGCCGCTCGCGGGCGACCGCAAATTCGGTGACGACCCCGCGATCGTCGGCGGCTTCGGCCGCTTCCGCGGCGAGAGCATCTGCCTGATCGGGCATGAGAAGGGTTCGACCACCGAAAGCCGGATCAAGCACAATTTCGGCATGGCGCGGCCGGAAGGCTACCGCAAGGCCGAGCGGCTGATGACCATGGCCGATCGCTTCGGCATCCCGGTGCTGGCGATTGTCGATACCGCCGGCGCCTATCCCGGCATCGGCGCCGAGGAACGCGGCCAGGCCGAGGCCATTGCCCGCTCGACCGAAGCCTGCCTCAATCTCGGCGTGCCTAATGTCGCGGTCATCGTCGGCGAGGGCGGCTCCGGCGGCGCCATTGCCATCGCCACCGCCAACAAAGTGCTGATGCTGGAGCACTCGATCTACAGCGTGATCTCGCCGGAGGGGGCGGCCTCGATCCTCTGGCGCGACACCGCGAAAGCGCAGGAGGCTGCGACCAGCATGAAGATCACGGCGCAGGACATGGTCCGCTTCGGCGTGATCGACCAGATCGTGACCGAGCCGGTCGGCGGCGCTCACCGAGACCCCAAGGCCACCATCGCCGCGGCCGGCGAGGCCATCGGGGCTGCGCTCAGCGACACCAAACTGTACGACCGCGACAGCATCCGCCAACTGCGGCGCGACAAGTTCCTGGCGATTGGCCGCACTTTGGGGTGAGGGAAGCGCGATTCGCGTGCGAGGTGCTCGCCGCTCCTCTCCTGACCGAGACCATTTTTATGAATAAAATCAACCGCATCCGCGGCCGTAGTTGCGCCTATTCAACACCTCGTGGATTTGTCTTTCGCCGCGCGCGGCTGCCCTGATATTTCCCAAGTCTGGGGCTAGGGTTCCGGTCGAGTTGCGGGGGATTGGGGTCCGGCTTTGCCCCGTCGTCCAAGACTTATCGCGTTGAGGGGAACGCGTTGGGGATATCTTAACCTTCCGTTCACCTTGCGCGTGCTCAATCGGGAGCCGGACAACGTCGTCCGCCTTGCGGTCAACGACGCTTACGGATAACGATTGATCACTTAGGCTCGGGGAAAGCCTGTTTGGTCGGGGAGTCCTGCGTTTTGAACCGTCGCCCTCTCGTCCGCGCCCTGTTGGCGTCCGCGGCGCTCGCGGCTGCCCTGGCGCTTGCCGGCTGCGATACCGACAGTATCGCTCCCGCGGCCCGTTCGCTGCAGCCGCTCTCGGCGCAGATGCTGACCGAAATCGAAAACAAGAACATGACCCGGGAGGCCCCGATCCTGGTTCGCCTCTTCAAGGAGGAGTCGGAACTCGAAGTCTGGAAGCAGAACAAGGACGGCCGTTACGCGATCCTCAAGACCTATCCGATCTGCCGCTGGTCGGGCGAACTCGGGCCCAAAGTCAAGATGGGCGACCGGCAGGCGCCGGAAGGGTTCTACACGATCACCCCGAGCCTGATGAATCCCAATTCCAACTATTACCTCGCCATCAATACCGGCTTCCCGAACGCTTACGACCGCGCCAACGGCCGCACCGGCGACCTCCTGATGATCCACGGCGACTGCTCGTCGGCGGGCTGCTACGCCATGACCGACGAACAGATCGCGGAAATCTATGCGCTGGCGCGCGAAGCCTTCTTCGGCGGCCAGCGCGCGTTCCAGATCCAGGCTTACCCGTTCAAGATGACGCCGCTGAACATGGCGAAGCACCGCAATTCGCCGAACATGCCGTTCTGGCGGATGCTCAAGGAAGGGTATGACCACTTCGAGGTCACTCGCCAGGAGCCGAAGGTCGAGGTCTGCGACAAGCACTATGTGTTCGATGCCGAGAGCTCGAGCAAGTTCTCAGCCGCTGGCAAATGCCCCGCGTACAAGGTGCCGGAGGACATCGTCGCTGCAGTCAAGGACAAGGAGCAGCGCGACGAGGCCCAGGTCGCCGAACTCGTCAGCCGGGGCACCCCGACCGTACCGGTCAGGATGGGCCTGGATGGCGGCATGAACCAGGTTTTCGTCTCGGCCCTGCAGGCGCCGCATGTTGATTTCGGCCGGGATCATCCGTAGCCCGATTGTCGCGGTTCCCGGCACCATCCCATCCCATGTCCAGCCGCCGGGCGAGGCGGCCGGGCGCTCGATCGTCGCGGTCAGTCCGCGGGAAAGCGACGGTCCAGGCTCGACCGGCTCCGTCAGCAGCATGTTCGGCGTGGCATCGTCGGAGTCGAAGCCCGCACCACGCTCCGCCAGCGGTTCGGGCAACATGTTCAGCGGCTTGTTCTCGTCGGGCAGCGAGAGCAGCCAATCCCCCGGCGTGTTCGACCGCGCCGCGCGGTTGGTGGGCCTGGGCGGCTCCGAAACGCCGGTCGAGGCTCCCGTCCCGAAAGCCAAGCCGGCCCCGAAGACCCAGACCGCCTCCGCCGGCGCGATCCGACCGAAGGGGCAGCCGGTCCAGCAGGCAAAAGCAAAGGACACCGGCGCAGCGAAGCCGGAAGTACGGCAGGAGGCGAGTGCGCTGCCGCCCAACGATCCTGGCCTGATTTCGGGCGCCCAGCCGACCGTCCCATCCGGCGGCTTCGAAACCCGTTTCGGCGCCTGGCAGCGCTAAACGCTGGCGTTCGCGACTTAGCGATCGCCGCTCGGCGCGGTTTGCTTGACGCCAGGCATCCGCGTCTTTCGTCCGTCCGTCTGCAAGACCTGGATAGCCGGCACAAGCCCGGTCCGGACGATAAGCTTGTCCGTACGCGCGGAGCCGCTCTAGCCGAACCGCCCGTGGCAGTGCTTGTATTTCTTGCCGGAGCCGCAGGGGCACGTTTCGTTGCGGCCGACCTTCCCCCAGGATGACGGATCACCGGGATTGCGCTCGATCGCCCGCGCCGTTCCGTTACCGGCAAAGGCCGGCGCCAGCGTAGCGTCGGCGTAGGCCATCTGGTCTTCGCCGGTCGCGGGATCGACGTGATGCGCCTCCATATAGGGGAGGTTCTGCTGCTCCTCGGGCGGCGGCGCGGCGCGGATTTCGATGCGCATGAGCTGCGCGGTCACGCCTTCACGCAGGTTCGTGCTCATGGCCTCGAACAGGTTGAAGCCCTCGGCCTTGTATTCGTTGAGCGGATCGCGCTGGCCATAGCCGCGCAGCCCGATCACCTGGCGCAGGTGCTCCAGCATCACGAGATGCTCGCGCCAGAGGTGGTCGAGGGTCTGCAGGAGGATCGTCCTTTCGACGTAGCGCATGACGTCGGGCCCCCACTGGGCAACCTTCGCAGCCATGTGCTCGTCCGCGCGCCGTGAAGCGCGGGAGATCAATTCCTCATCGGCGATGCCCTCTTCCTTGGCCCATTCGTCGACCGGAAGCTCGAGGCCGAACACGCGCTGGATCTCCTCCCTGAGACCCTTGGTGTCCCACTGCTCGGGATAGGCGTGTTCCGGAACGTACTTTGCGACCAGGTCCTCGACCGCGCTGTGGCGCATATCGGCGACGACCTCGGCCGAGTTCTCCTCGCGCATCCATTCGATCCGCTGGTCGAAGATGACCTTGCGCTGGTCGTTCATCACGTTGTCGAATTTGAGCAGGTTCTTGCGGATATCGAAGTTGCGCGCCTCGACCTTCTGCTGCGCCTTCTCCAGCGCCTTGTTGATCCAGGAATGGACGATCGCCTCGTTCTCCTTGAGGCCGAGCCGCTGCAGCATGCTGTCGAGCTTGTCCGACCCGAAGATGCGCATCAGGTCGTCTTCTAGCGAAAGGAAGAACTTCGAATGCCCGGGATCGCCCTGGCGGCCGGAGCGGCCGCGCAACTGATTGTCGATGCGCCGGCTTTCGTGCCGCTCGGTTCCGAGCACGAACAAGCCGCCGGCGGCGAGGGCTTTTTCCTTCAGTCGCGCCACCTGCATGCGGATCTCGGCCGCCTTGGCGTCGCGCTCGCCGCTCTCGTTGGGAACGTCGGCGAGCTCCTGCTTGATGCGCATGTCGGCATTGCCGCCGAGCTGAATGTCGGTGCCGCGGCCCGCCATGTTGGTCGCGATCGTGACCGCCCCCGGCACGCCGGCTTGCGAGATGATGTAGGCTTCCTGTTCGTGATAGCGCGCATTGAGGATGGCGAAGACCTTGTTGTTCATCGCGCCTTCGTCGCCCGAGTAGAGCGCCGCGAACGCGTTGGGATCGGTGAAGTCGTGCTGCTCCCAGCCCGCCTGGCGCAGCATCTCGGCGAGCTGCTCGGATTTTTCGATCGACGTCGTGCCTACCAGCACCGGCTGGCCGCGCGTCTTGCAGTCATCGATCAGCGTGAGGATCGAACGGTATTTTTCCGCCGCGGTGCGATAGACCTCATCGTCATCGTCGAGGCGGATCATCGGCATATTGGTCGGAACTTCGATCACTTCGAGGTTGTAGATATCGATGAATTCATCGGCTTCGGTCAGGGCCGTGCCGGTCATGCCGGCAAGCTTTTCGTACATGCGGAAGTAATTCTGGAAGGTAATCGACGCGAGCGTCTGGTTTTCCGGCTGGATCGGCTGATGTTCTTTCGCTTCCAGCGCCTGATGCAGCCCATCGGAATAGCGGCGGCCAGGCATCATGCGGCCGGTGAATTCGTCGATGATGACGACTTCACCGTTGCGCACGATGTAGTCCTTGTCGCGCTGGAACAGCTTGTGCGCACGAAGCCCTTGATTCACATGGTGAACCGTCGAAACATTCTCGACGTCGTAGAGCAACTCGGATTTCAGCAGTTCGGCGTCGCGCAGCATCTGCTCGAGCCGCGTCATGCCGATCTCGGTGAGTGTCACCGTGCGCTGCTTTTCGTCGACTTCGTAGTCTTCTTTCAGAAGTCTAGGGATGAACGTATCGATCGTGTTGTAGAATTCAGAGCGGTCGTCGAGCGGCCCGGAAATGATCAGCGGCGTGCGCGCCTCGTCGATCAGGATCGAGTCCACCTCGTCGACGATGGCGTAGACGTGGCCGCGCTGAACCATGTCCTCCAGACGGTATTTCATGTTGTCGCGAAGATAGTCGAAGCCGAGTTCATTGTTCGTGCCGTAGGTCACGTCACAATCGTACGCGGCCTTGCGTTGCTCGTCGTCGAGTCCATGAACGATGACCCCGACCTTGAGCCCGAGGAACTGGTAGATCTGCCCCATCCATTCGGAGTCGCGCTTGGCCAGGTAGTCGTTCACGGTGACCACGTGGACGCCGCGGCCGGAGAGCGCGTTGAGGTAGACCGGGAGCGTCGCGACCAGCGTCTTGCCTTCGCCGGTCTTCATCTCGGAGATCTTGCCCTCGTGCTGGATCATCCCGCCGACGAGTTGCACGTCAAAGTGGCGCTGCCCGATCGTGCGCTTGCCGGCCTCGCGCACGGTGGCGAAGGCCGGGACCAGGAGGTCGTCGAGACTCTTGCCTTCGGCGATCTGCTTCTTGAAGTCCGCGGTGCGGGCGCGCAACGCCTCGTCGGACAGCTTCTCCAGCTCCTTCTCGAGCGCATTGATCGCATCGACGCGTGGCTGATAGGTCCGGATTCGTCGTTCGTTGGACGAGCCAAAGAGCTTGCGGGCGATGGCGCCGATCATGCGGACGATCCTTTCAGGTGCCGGTGCGCCAATCTAGCAATTCCGGTCGGAAGCAGAAGCCACCCAGCGAGCATTGGACCCAATCTCTGCGCGGGCACGACCGGCATGTGGAGATGCCGGGCGCACGCGGTTCGCGCTCGATCGCATGGCGCAGGCGTGCCGGAATGCGGCACTTTTTGGGCTTTCGTCATGCAAACGGCGAAATTCAAGGCAGATCGGCCTTGGTTTCCCGAGACATAGGAGGGGGTCGGACCCTTGTCAATTGGCCCGATTCGCTCACGCTATCGTCAAAATTGAACGCTACTGGACCATTGCAAAGCGGGGGCGATTGCGCGACTAATCCGACGCTTCCGCCGTTGGCGGTCGCCGCCATGCGCCTCGGACCGGGTTCGGGTTCCCTGGCCTGCCTCAAGGACCGCCTCGATGATGTTATTGAACAGCCGTGTGCCCGCGCCGCTGGCGATTGCCCAGCGACCCCGGCCGGCCACTCTCGCCGCCGTCGCCGCCCTGCTTATCCTGCCCCTTATCGCAGGCTGCTCGAAGCAGTCGTCGTCGGAGGCGCAGGCGGTCAACAATACGACCGCGCCGCCCGCCAACGCCGCCAACGATCCGGTCATTGCCAAGGTGAACGGCGTCGAAGTGCGCCAGAGCGACCTCACAATGGCCGAGGACGATATCGGCGCCGACTTGAAACAGGCGCCCCCGGACGTCAAACGCGAGCAGCTCATCGGTTACGTCGCCGACATCCTGCTGGTGTCGAAGGCCGCCGAAGAGAAGAAGCTGCAGGACAGCGACGACTTCAAGCGCCGCCAGGCCTTCATGCGCAATAAGCTGCTGATGGGCGCGATGCTGCAGTCGGAGGCCAAGTCCGCGATCACCGATGAGGCGATGCACGAGGTCTACGACAAGGCGGTGAAGCCGATGGCCGGCCAGGAGGAGGTGCACGCGCGCCACATCCTGGTCGAGACCGAGGACGAGGCCAAGGCGATCGCCGAGCAGTTGAAGAACGGCGCCGATTTCGCCACGCTGGCCAAGGAAAAATCGAAGGACACCGCCGCGGAAGGGGGCGACCTCGGCTTCTTCACCAAGGAGCAGATGGTGCCGGAATTCTCCGAGGTGGCGTTCAAGATGTTTCCGGGACAGGTCTCCAACCCGGTAAAGAGCCAGTTCGGCTGGCACATCATCAAGCTCGAAGAGCGCCGCCAGAAGCCGGTGCCGCCGTTCGAGGCGGTGAAGGACCAGATCGAGGCCTACCTCGCGCGCAAGGCACAGACCGAATACGTCGCAAGCCTGCGTCAGAAGGCGAAGATCGAGCGTCTCGACCAGCCGGCCGGCACGCCGCAAGGCATCCCGCCCGCGATCATGCAGCAGCTTCAGCAGATGCAGCAGCAACAGCAAGGCGGCGCGCCGCCCTCCGAGACCACGCCGCCGGCGCTGCCGCCCGCGGTCGCTCCGGCTCCGGCGCCGGAGGGCGCGACGCCGAAGTGAGGCAATTGTTTCACTTCGAATAATACCAAGCGTTACCCGCAATTAATTCGTGATGCCCGGCCTCGAGCCGGGCATCCACGTCTCAAGTCTAGATATACCTCACTGAATTCGCTCAGCATGTCGCCGGACGGCTGCACCACTTCCTGGCCTGCTCGGGCGTCCGTCCCATTTTGAGCGTGCGCTCGTAGCAGCCCGTCGTCGCGCCCATGCACCTGCGATAGGTGTGAGCTTGCATCGCGAAGTTCGCCCTCTGGGTGGCGGAAGACGGGGCCAGATCGGCGGCGGGCTTGCGTTCCGCCGGGCTTGCAGGCGGATGCACGTCCTCTTTGCGCTCGGGCGTACGCGATGTCGTCCTGACCGGCTCTGCCCGGCGCCTGCAGGTTCCGTCCTCTCCCAGCATCAATCCGCTGCCGCAGGTCTTTGCTACGCAGCGCCCATTCCTTTCGAAATGACCCGCATCGCATTGCAGCGGACAGACGCGCTTGGACTGGCTGCGGATCGCGGCAAGGAAATCGGGCGCGGGCTCATCCGGTACGATCGGCAGGCTTGCGTACTTCACGAAATCCCGGATCGATGAATTCAGATCGGCGGTCGCCCATTGCGGGTCGATCCGCCCGGTGTAACAGCCGACGCGCTTCAGTTCTTTTTTAATGTCGCGAATGAGGGCGTCGTTGGAGCGCGCCGGCGCCGGCGCAGGTTGCGCTGGCGACGGCTCTGCCGGCGGAGTCAGGAGCGCCGTTTGTGCAGCATCCGGGGCAACGGCTGGCGGCGTTTGTCCCGCGGCTTCCTGCAGGGCTCGCTGTTCGAGGCGTTCACGCTCGACGCGCTCGCGATCCAATCGTTCGCGCTCGCGCTGCGCCTGCTGCTCGCGGTCGGCCTGTTCGCGCGCCAGCCGCTCGCGCTCCATCTGATCCCGATCGCGCTGCGCCTGTTCATTAGCCTGCCGATCGTGCTCGGCCTGTTCCTGCGCCAGACGTTCTCGTTCGGCCTGCGCGCGCGCCAGCCGCTCCTGCTCGGCCCGCTCGCGCTCGATCGCTGCGATCTGCTGGGCCTTGAGTGCCTCGAGTCGGACGCGCGCCTCGCCCGCATGCACGCTCCCGGGATAGCTGTTCAGGAAATTGTCGAACCAGGCTGCGACTGCCGAGTCCTTGATAGCGAGCCAAAGCACCTCATCGGCCGCGGAGGGGCAGGGGCAGGGGCGGAGCGGACGGTGCTTTGTCAGCAATCGGGGGGGCGGCTGTCGCGACGGTGGGCTTCAACTTGAATTCCCCGATCAGGGAAATCTGCAGCTCCGGAACCTGGATACCCTGGGTTTGCTTGACCACCTCATCCTGCACGCGGAACAGCATCTGCCGCAGGTCGATGTCCGGGGTCGCGACGTTGTGCAGGAATGCCTGTGTGAAAGGACTGTTCCTGGCCTTGCCGTCGGCGGCAATGGTGTTGGCCTGCGTGGAATAGGCGACGATCAGTCCGGTAGGGGCCGAAATGCGTTCCAGCCCCCGGTTCAGACCGATGTTGCGGTTGGCATTCGGGGCGAGCGCCAAACGCCGCTTCAACTCGTCCTCGACCGGATTATTGCGGCAGGCGTCAAGAATGACCACGCGGGCGCCGATGCCCGCTTGCAGCACGTCGAGCACATCGTCGAGCGGCATCAGGCGGAAGCGGTTGATGTCGTCCGCCGCCTGGAGCCGTGCTTCGACCGGCAGCAAATAGTTCCTGCCCTCGAACTGCATGCCATGGCCGGTGTAATAGACGAGAGCGATTTCCGCGCCCGTGACCATGCGCGAGAAACGGTCGAGGGCTTCATTCATCCCCTGACGATCGAGGTCGGTCAGCACGAGGGTGGTGAAGCCGAGGTCTTGCAGCGCCTTGCCGACGTCAGCGGCGTCATTCCTGGGATTGATCAGCGCGGGAACATTACGGTAGGCGCCATTGCCGATGATGAGCGCCACACGCTTGCCGGGCGTGGGATTCGTCATCGGGCTCAATCCGCGCTGAGCGCTCGCCGGCACTGACCAAAGCAAGAGCAAGAGGAGCAAAGGAATAAAGCGCAGAGCGCTGGCCATCGCACTTGTCCATTGACGAGTGACGAGGCTAATCCACGAGACTGCAGACTTGCAATTTACAACCCATTGGAACTTTACAATTCCCAGTTACTTTCTCGGCAACTTTACGATTGCTTGCAAACGGCGATCGGGCAGCCACGCGTCAAGAATTCGACTCCGGATTTGTTCCCTGCGGGCTTGACCCGGCGATCCGTCATGCCTCAACACCACACCAGTACCGCATGAATGCGCGGGTGGAGCCCGCGCGCACTGAATTGAGGTAGCCGATGGCTCCGTCCGTCTCCCCCCTCGCCCCGACCGAGGTTCCCGACATGCCCGCCGTTGACGGGGTGCGGCTCGCGACGGCCGAGGCCGGGATCCGCTACCGGGGCCGCCCTGATGTGCTGCTGGTGACGCTTGATCCCGGGACGGTGGCGGCGGGCGTGTTCACGCGCTCGAAATGCGCGTCCGCGCCGGTCGAATGGTGCCAGTCCCTGCTCAAGGCCGGGCCGGCGGCGCGCGCGCTGGTGGTTAACTCCGGCAACGCGAACGCTTTCACCGGCAAGACCGGCGTTGCAGCCTGCAAGCTGACCGCAGCGCTCGCAGGCAAGGCCGCAGGCTGCAAGCCGAGCGAGGTTTTCCTCGCCTCGACCGGCGTCATCGGCGAGCCGCTCGACGCCAGCAAATTCGGCACCGTGATGAACCGCCTGGTCGGCGACGCCCACGGCGGCGGCGCTGCGCGCTGGCTCGACGCTGCCAAGGCGATCATGACCACCGATACGTTTGCGAAGGTCGCGACCGCGAAGACCTCGATCGGCCGGACGCCGGTCACCCTCTGCGGCATCGCCAAGGGCGCCGGCATGATCGCGCCCGACATGGCGACGATGCTGGCGTTCGTGTTCACCGACGCGCCGATCGCGGCGCGCGCCTTGCAGCGGCTGCTCAAGGATACCGTGGTCGACACCTTCAATGCGGTGACGATCGACGGCGACACCTCGACCTCCGACACCTTGATGGCGTTCGCCACCGGCGCCGCGGCGGCGCGCGGCGCGCCGAAGATCGTGAACGCAGGCGACCCGCGGCTGCGCGGCTTCCGCAGGGCGTTCGAGATGGTGCTCGCCGATCTCGCCGAGCAGGTCGCGCGCGACGGCGAGGGCGCACGCAAGCTGGTCGAGATCGAGGTCGAGGGCGCAGTGTCGAAGGCGTCCGCGCGCAAGATCGCGATGTCGATCGCGAATTCGCCGCTGGTAAAGACCGCGATCGCCGGCGAGGACGCCAACTGGGGCCGCGTGGTGATGGCGGTCGGCAAGGCCGGCGAGCCGGCCGATCGCGACAAGCTCGCGATCTGGTTCGGCGGCATCCGCGTCGCCCACAAAGGCATGCGCGATCCGGCCTATGACGAGGCCAAGGTCTCCGCGGTGATGAAGGACCCGAAGATTTCGCTCAAGGTCGCGCTCGGTTTGGGCAAGGGCAGGGATCGCGTGCTCACGTGCGATCTGACCAAGGAGTACGTCGCGATCAACGGCGATTACCGGTCATGAAGCGCTTCGGGGGTTCATTCTGCCCATTTTACGAAGGTCTCGCTGCGCGTTAGCGGACTTCGCGTGTTGAACATAACCTTCCATTCACCCTCTGCCTTGAAGCCTCTTTAACGGCGGGTTCCCTAAAGTTGGGATGTAATGCTGTGAGCCTGAAGCTTGTCCTCGTCGTCGCCTGCGCGCTCATCGATGCCGATGGGCGGGTTTTGATCGCGCAGCGCCCGGCTGGACGGCCGATGGCGGGCTTGTGGGAATTCCCCGGCGGCAAGATCGAGGCGGGCGAACGGCCCGAGGAAACGCTGATCCGGGAGTTGAAGGAAGAACTGGGTATCGCCGTCAAGGAGGCCTGTCTCGCGCCACTCACCTTCGCGAGCCATGCCTACGCCGACTTCCATCTCCTCATGCCGCTCTATGTGTGCCGGCGCTGGGAAGGGACGGTGACGGCGCTCGAAGGTCAGGAGCTCAAATGGGTGCGGCCGAACCGGCTCAAGGATTTTCCGATGCCGCCGGCCGACGTGCCGCTGATCGCGCACCTGACAGCGCTGTTGTGACGGAATGCTTGGATGGGAATGGCCGGCTGCCTGGCGGGGCAGGAACGACAATGGCAAAGGGAAAAAGAGGCGGAACAATGGTCAGGAAGATCTCAACCTTGGGCGCGACACTTTCGCTCCTGCGCCGGCGCATCACCGATGACGAGCAGGGTGCGACCGCGATCGAATATGCAATCATCGCCTCGGGGGTCGGCGCGGCGGTCGCTGCCACGGTCTTCAATGTCGGCTCGTCGACCAAGGCGATGTTCGCGAATCTCTTGAGTCTGTTCCAGTGAATATCCCGGCGGAATCGCGGCTCCGGCACTCATTTCCGGGGTGCGGCGGCGCCGCCGGTCAATGAAATCGCGACCACCCGCGCAGCGGATGGGCGCATCGCAGGCGCGCCGGCCGGACGAGGCTGGACGCCCACAATCTGTTGTATTTCCAATCATCCTCTGCCATAACCCCGGCCTTCCGCCGCCCGGCTGAAAGGGCTGCCGTGGCGACGGTGACGTGCTCCATCAGCACACATTATCGATGACCGCCGGTCGGGCGTCCGCGCCCATGGCTGGCAAAGGAGAGCCAAATGCCCAAGCTGAAGACCAAGTCGGGCGCCAAGAAGCGCTTCAAGATCACCGGCACCGGGAAAGTGCTCTACCAGCAGTCCCGCAAGCGCCACGGCATGATCAAACGTACGACCAAAGCGATCCGCCAGTTGCGCGGCACCTCGGTCCTGTTCAAGACCGACGGCGATAACATCATCAAATACTTTCTGCCGAACGGCTGATCGTCGCCAGGCCGCGTTGCGCGGCCGCCTTTCCACCCGTTCGCAGGATCTCAGGAGATCAGCCATGGCACGCGTGAAACGCGGCGTCACCACCCACGCCAAGCACAAGAAAGTCCTCAAGGCCGCCAAGGGATTCCACGGCCGGCGCAAGAACACCATCCGCGTCGCCAAGCAGGCGGTGGAGAAGGCCAACCAATACGCTTACCGCGACCGCAAGCGGCGCAAGCGGACGTTCCGCGCGCTCTGGATCCAGCGGCTCAACGCTGCGGTGCGCCCGTTCGGCCTGAACTACAGCAGGTTTATCGACGGCCTCGCCAAGGCCGGGATCATGGTCGACCGCAAGGTGCTCTCCGATCTCGCGATCAGCGAGCCGGCGGCGTTCCAGGCGATCGTCGAGCAGGCCAAGGCCGCACTGCCGGCCGCGGCGTAACAAAGCGGATTATGCCCGCGGGTCGAGCCCGGGCCTGACGGGGCAGGGAACGAGCCTTGTCATGTCCGAAATTTCGCAACTCGAACAGCAGATCCTGAGCGGGATCGCGACCGCCGCCGATGAGACGGCGCTCGAAGCCGTGCGGGTCGCGGCGCTCGGCAAGAGCGGTTCGATCTCGGCGTTGCTCAAGACGCTCGGCGCGATGACGCCGGACGAGCGCAAGCAGCAGGGTCCGCTGATCAACGGCCTCAAGGAGCGCGTCAGCGAGGCGCTGAACGCGCGCCGCGAGGTGCTCAAGTCGGCGGCGCTCGATGCGCGGCTCAATACCGAGACGATCGACGTCACGCTGCCGCTGCGCGAGCCGCCGGCGGAGGCGGGGCGTGTGCACCCGATCAGCCAGGTGATCGACGAGCTCACCGCGATCTTCGCCGACATGGGCTTTGCGGTGGCGGAAGGTCCCGACATCGAGACCGACGACTATAACTTCACCAAGCTCAACATCCCCGAGGGCCATCCGGCCCGCGAGATGCACGACACGTTCTTCTTCAATCCGAAGCCGGACGGCTCGCGGCTCCTGCTGCGCACGCACACCTCGCCGGTGCAGGTGCGCACGATGCTGACGCAGAAGCCGCCGATCCGGGTGATCATTCCGGGCCGCACCTACCGGGTCGATTCCGACCAGACCCACACGCCGATGTTCCACCAGGTCGAGGGGCTGGTGATCGACAAGGCCTCGCATCTCGGCCACTTGAAGTGGATTCTGCAGGAATTCCTCAAGGCGTTCTTCGAGGTCGACCAGGTGAAGATGCGCTTCCGGCCGTCGTTCTTCCCGTTCACCGAGCCCTCGCTCGAAGCGGATATCCAATGCCGCCGCGGCCAGGGCGAGGTTCGCTTCGGCGAGGGCGAGGACTGGATGGAAATTTTGGGCTGCGGCATGGTGCACCCGAACGTGCTGCGCAACTGCGGCCTCGATCCCGAGGAGTACCAGGGTTTTGCCTGGGGCATGGGGATCGACCGCATCGCCATGCTCAAATACGGCATGCCCGACCTGCGCGCCTTCTTCGATGCGGACACCCGCTGGCTCACGCACTACGGCTTCCGCCCGCTGGACCTGCCGACGCTCGCGGGAGGGCTGAGCGGATGAGGCGGCCGCATACCGATCCTTGGCATGCCGCAATGCCGCTCCCTCAAAAAAAGGGGGCCGATCCGGCGAGCGTGCCCCGGGCTCCCCCTCCCCCGCTTGCGGGGGAGGGTAGGGAGGGGGCTTGCGGCAGTGCCGCTCCTGTCGCCGGTGAAGTAACAAAAAAACCGCGCTGGCGAGTCGACGACAAGATGCGTGAGCGCTCTCGCGCTTTGCGGCAAGAGTTGACGCCCGCTGAGCGCGTCATCTGGTATGCGCTCCGCGCGCATCGTTTGGGTGGCGCCGGCTTCCGCCGGCAGACGCCGATTGGTCCGTACATCATCGACTTCGTGTCGCACACCAAGAAGATTGTCATCGAGATCGATGGCGGGCAGCATTTCGAGGCCGCGCAGGCAGCCCGCGACGCCAAACGCGATGCGTTTCTCACTTCGCGAGGCTTTCGCGTACTGCGCTTCAGCAATCACGATGTAATGACAAATCGCTCCGGCGTGCTTGAAGTCGTTGTGGCGGCTCTTGAGGATCATACCGGCGCCATGCCGAACCGCAAGTCAGCCACCCCCTCCCTACCCTCCCCCGCAAGCGGGGGAGGGGGAGCAAGCGGCGCGCGAGGAGCACGAAACGGCTCGCCCGGAGCAGACCCACATCGAGGAAGGGCCGGTGCGGGCGAAGGATCAATCTCATGAAGTTCACCCTCGCCTGGCTCAAGGAGCATCTCGACACCGACGCTCCGCTCGGCAAGCTCGCCGACAAGCTCACCATGATCGGGCTCGAGGTCGAGAGCCTGCAGGATAAGGGCAAGCTGCTCGCGCCGTTTTCGATCGCGCGGGTGATCTCGGCCGAACAGCATCCCAACGCGGACCGGCTGCGCGTGTGCATGGTCGATACCGGCGCCGGCGATCCGGTGCAGGTCGTGTGCGGTGCGCCGAATGCGCGCGCGGGCATGACCGGCGTGTTCGTACCGCCAGGCGCTTTCATTCCGGGCAAGAACATGACGCTCGGCGTCGGCACGATCCGCGGCGTCGAGAGCCGCGGCATGCTGGTGTCGGAATTCGAGATGCAGCTCTCCGAGGATCACGAAGGCATCATCGAGCTGCCGGCGGACGCGCCGCTGGGCGCGAACTACGCCCGGTGGGCGGGGCTCGATGATCCGGTGATCGAGATCAACCTCACGCCCAACCGGCCCGACTGTACCGGCGTGCACGGCATCGCGCGCGACCTCGCCGCTGCCGACATGGGCAAGTTCAAGGACCCCGTGGTGAAGCCGGTCCCGGGCGCGTTTCCCTGTCCGGTCAGCGTGACGCTCGATTTCGGCGCGACGCCCTCGCTCTGCCGCGGCTTTGCGCTCCGCCTCGTGCGCGGCGTGAAGAACGGGCCGTCGCCCGAGTGGCTGCAGCGGCGGCTCACCGCGATCGGACTGCGCCCGATCAACGCGCTGGTCGACATCACCAACTACATCACCTTCGACCGCGGCAGGCCGCTGCACGTGTTCGACGCCGCCAAGGTGCGCGGTAACCTCACTGTGCGGCGCGCGCGTTCCGGCGAGCAACTGCTCGCGCTCGATGGCAAGACCTACGCGCTCGACGACACGATGTGCGTGATCGCCGACGCGACCGGGCCGGAATCGCTCGCCGGCATCATGGGCGGCGAAGCGACCGGCTGCTCACAAACGACCACCGACGTGCTGATCGAATCGGCGCTGTGGGAGCCGCTCAACATCGCGCAGACCGGCCGCAGGCTCGGCATCAATTCGGACGCCCGCTATCGGTTCGAGCGCGGCGTCGATGCGGCGTTCCTGGTGCCGGGGCTCGAACTCGCGACGCAGATGGTGCTCGACCTCTGCGGCGGCGCCGCGTCGGAAATCACCGTCGCCGGCAAGCCCGAAATCCCGGAACTCGTGATCGACTTTCCGTTGTCGGAGCTTCGGCGCATCGCCGGCCTCGACGTGCCGCTGCCGGAGGTGCGCGGCGTGCTGGCGCGCCTCGGCTTCTTCCTGGCGGGACAAGGCGACCGGATCAAGATCGCAGTGCCGTCGTGGCGGCCGGACGTGCACGGCAAGGCCGACATCGTCGAGGAGGTCGTGCGCATCATCGGCGTCGACCGCATTCCCGCGACCGCGTTCGATCGCGGCGAGGCGCCGCGCAAGCCGGTGCTCACGCCGATCCAGGTGCGCACGCGCAAGGCCAAGCGCGCACTCGCCGCGCGCGGGCTGGTCGAGGCCGTGACGTGGTCGTTCATCTCGAAGCCGCAGGCGGAGTTGTTCGGCGGCGGTTCGCCCGACCTCGCGCTCGCCAATCCGATCGCGGCTGACCTCTCCGACATGCGGCCGAGCCTGATCCCCGGCCTTGCTGCGGCCGCGCAGCGCAATGCCGACCGCGGCTTTCCCGACGTGGCGCTGTTCGAGGTCGGGCAGGTGTTCAAGGGCGATCGCCCGCAGGATCAGTTCATTGCCGCGACCGGCGTGCGACGCGCGCGCGCCAAGGCTTCCGGCAGCGGCCGGCATTGGTCGAGCCCGGCCGCCGACGTCGATGCGTTTGATGCCAAGGGCGATGCGCTCGCTGCGCTGGCCGCCGCCGGCGCGCCGGCGGCGGCGCTGCAAGTGGTGCCGGGCGGGCCGGCCTGGTTTCATCCCGGCCGCTGCGGCACGATCCAGATCGGGCCGCAGAACGTGCTCGGTCATTTCGGCGAGCTGCATCCACGCGCGCTCGAAGCGCTCGACGCCGAAGGCCCGCTGGTTGCGTTCGAAGTGATACTCGAGAAAATTCCTGAGGCGAAGGCGAGGCCAACGCGCGCCAAGCCGCCGCTCGACCTCTCCGCGTTTCAGCCGGTCGAACGCGACTTCGCGTTCGTGGTCGATCGCGCGGTGAAGGCCGCCGACCTTGTGCGCGCCGCGCAGGCGGTCGACCGGAAGCTCATCACCGGGGTCAACGTCTTCGACGTTTACGAAGGCAAGGGCATCGAGCCGGGCAAGAAGTCGATCGCGATCGCAGTCACGCTGCAGCCGCGCGAGAGGACCATGACCGATCCGGAAATCGAGGCGCTGGCAGGCAAGATCGTCGCCGAGGTGGGCAAGCGCACCGGCGGCGTGCTGCGGGCATAAGGCTTATGTTTGCCGTCCTCCGCGAAAAACGGGACCCATACGCCGTTTCATCGGGGGGTGACCCCACCGCATGTGACCCTCAAGCAACAAGCCCAGCCCAATCCGCCTTTCTAGTTGCGAATAAGTTGCAATTGCAAATCGGACCTGCTTGAATGGAATAGTGTGTGGGGAAGGAATTTCTTTCTGCGCCGGCGAGTCAGGTTGGCAGGGGGGAGCACGCCTGCATCCTTCACATCGCCGTCACACAGCCACGCCAATGCTTTCCGTCCGGGGGTGGGGCTTCCGTGAAGACTTCCGTTGTCACGAGTATCGCGCTTATCGCGTGGAGCGGTGTCGCCTACGCGGCTGACAGCATGCCGCTGAAGGCGCCCGCCGCGCCCGCGGCTGCGCCGGCGTGGAGCGGGTTCTACCTGGGTGGAAACTTCGGTTATGCGGCGGGACAATCGGACTGGACCGCGCGGGGCGTGGACGCCGCCGTTCCGCCGGTGTCCGGATCGCTCAGCCTGTTCGACGGTTACGACGCGTTCAAGGGCACCGGCAGCTTCTTCGGCGGCCTGCAGGCAGGCTACAATCATTTGCTGCCGTCGCGCGTTCTGCTCGGTGTCGAGGCGGACATTTCATTTCCGAACATGATCTCGGGCAGCCGAACGATGACCTCGCCGGCGATCGGCCAAGCGAGCTACACCGACACCTCGCAGCTCTCCGGCACGCTGCGCGGCCGCTTCGGCTACGCGTTCGATCACTGGCTCCTCTTCGGCACCGCTGGCTTCGCCTGGAGCTATGATGCGTTTTCGCGGACGCAGCTTGCCGGCACACCGCTCGGTGGCACGGCGGGACCGGGTACTGAAGAGTCCGCGTTCAAGGTCCGCGCGGGCTGGGCCGCCGGCGTCGGCGTCGAAGTGCCGGTTGCACCGAACTGGACGGCGCGCGCGGAGTATCTGTTCAGCGATTTCGGGACCCGCGGCGTGACCTTTCCCGCAGCGGCGCAGCGCGTCGAACTCGGACCTCGCGCTGCACAGCCTGCGGCTCGGCTTGAACTATCGCTTCGATCCCGCCAAACCGGACGCGTTCGCCCTGCCGTCCGCGCCGGAAACCGATCTCTGGGCGTTTCACGCGCAGACCACCTACGTGCACCAATACGCGCCGCCATTCACGTCGCCCTATCGCGGTCGCAATAGTCTCAATCCCGATCAGGCGCGCGAGACCTGGGACGTCACGTTCTACGCCGGGCTGCGGCTGTGGAAGGGGGCGGAAGCCTGGATCAATCCGGAGATCGATCAGGGCTTCGGGCTCAGCAGCACGGTCGGAGCGGCGGGTTTTCCGAGCGGGGAAGCCTACAAGGTCGGCGCTTCGGTTCCGTATACGCGGCTGCCGCGCATGTTCGTGCGGCAGACGATCGATCTGGGCGGCGACAGCGAAAAGGTCGAGGCCGACGCGAACAAGTTCAGCGGCTCGCAGACCGCCAACCGGCTGGTCTTCACCATCGGGAAATTCGGCGTCGGCGACGTCTTCGATACCAACAAATACGCGCACGATCCGCGCAGCGATTTCCTGAACTGGGCGATTGTCGACACCGGCACATTCGATTACGCCGCCGACGCCTGGGCCTACACCTACGGCGCTTCTGCGGAGTGGTACCAGGGACAGTGGACCGCGCGCGCCGGCGTGTTCGATCTGTCGATCGAGCCGAACTCATCGGAGCTTGATCCGAGTTTTTCGCAGTTCCAGTGGATCGGCGAGATCGAGCATCGCCATGAAATCTGGGGGCAGCCGGGCAAGGTCGCGGTGAGCGGGTTTCTGACCCGCGGCCGCATGGGCCGCTTCGACGATGCGATCGCGTTGGCCGCTCTCACAGGCGAGCCGGCGGATATTGCCGCCGTGCGGCAGTATCGCAGCCGGCCCGGCGTGAGTTTCAACGCCGAACAGCAGGTGACGGAGGACCTCGGCGTCTTCGCGCGCGCCGGCATCGCGGATGGCAATGTCGAGCCGTATGAATTCACCGACATCGACCGCACGGTGGCGGGGGGGCTTTCGCTGACGGGCAAGCGGTGGGGACGGCCGGACGATACCGTGGGCGTGGCCGGCGTCGTGAACATGATCTCGGGCGTGCACCAGGCGTTCTTGAATGCCGGCGGGCTCGGCATCCTGGTCGGCGACGGCCAGCTTCCCAATCCCGGCGCGGAAAAGATCATCGAGCTCTATTACAGCCTGCCGGTCTGGTCGTGGCGCGTCACCTTCGATTATCAGTTCATCGCCAACCCGGGCTACAACCGCGACCGCGGTCCGGTCTCGGTCCTCGGCACGCGCCTGCGCGCGCAATTTTGATCCGGACGCCGCGGAGATTTTTCAAAACGCGCCCGCGACCGTGAGGCGGAACGCCAGCGGCTCGACCGGATGCAGGACGCGATCCATGACGCCGTTCGAGCACACCGCGGCCGGTACGTTCGACACGCCGCTCGCCGGGAAGCACAGGTTGAACAGATTGTCGGATTTCAGGAACGAGCCATAGGCGTAGGAGATCTGGTCGGTCTTGCTGTCGGTGAGATTGAAGGCGTCGACCTGGACGCGCCACCCGTTGGCGAACCGATACCCGAGTTGGCCGTTGAGCAGCGCCGTCGCCGGCGAGCGAAACGCGTCGTCTTCGGTCAGCGGCCGCGGCCCGAGGTAGCGGAATCGCAGCGCGCCGAACCATCCGGTCTTCTCGCCGAGCGTGATGCCGGCGGAGGCTATGACGTTGGGCGCGCCGGGAATGAAATTGCCGGGCGCGTTGCCGATCTGCGCCTGCGGAAAGCCAGCGAGCGAGTCGTAAAGGTCGGCCTGCTCCTGATCGAAGCCGATGAACCGCGCGCGGGTCATCGCGAGATCGGCGTCGAAGGCGAGCCACGGCAGCGGGCGAAAGGTGTTGGTGAACTCGACCCCGACACGCCGGCTCGGGCGGCTCGCCTCGGTGTCGCCGGCATCACCGGAGAACACGAGCTCCGACGCCTGGTCGAGCCCGAACAGGCTGACCGAGCTCTCCAGGCCCGGCACCAACTTGGAGCGCACGCCGACCTCGGCACCCTTGGTGCGCACCAGGAACGGCGAGGGATCGAGCTTCTGCGTCGGGTCGCCCGGCTCTTCCGTGATGGTGACGCCGCGCACGTCGTTGCTGTGGAAGCCATAGCCGCCGCTGACGAACAGCTCGGTGCGCGCGAACGGGCCGAGCACCATCGAGAATTTCGGGCTGTTGATGCCGGCGTTGGGCTTGCCGGAATTGGCCGCATCGAAGATCGAGGTGTCGCTCGCCTGATAGACGTCGCCGCGCCAGCCGAGGATGGTGCGCAGCCAGTCGGTCCAGTGCGTGGTGTTCTGGGTGTAGATTCCGAGGCTGCCCTCTTTCACCAGATCGGTGCGGATGTTCGACAGAAACCGGCGCTGCACCGTATCGGTCAGGCCGACGGTCACGTCGTCATAGCGCGATTGGACGCCGAGCAGCGTTTCCTGCCGCAGGTTGCCGATCCGCCAGTTGAAGCTGCGCGAGCCGTTCGCGCCCATCAGCAGCCGGTCGTCGTGCTGATGGAACTGGTCGCCGTTGTCCGGATCGGAGAGGAAGTAGGTGAAATTGTTGAACAGGTTGAGCGTGCTGCGGACCGCGTAGGCGTTGGCGTACCAGGCGCCGGTATCGTCGGTCGAGGCCCAGCGGCCGGACAGCGAGTAGCGATTCGAATTGCCGCCGTCCGACGGGTCGATCGCATCGTACAGCCCGAGCTCGCCCGAGGCGATGGCACGCGCCGGCACCTGGTCGGTCGAATTCCAACTGTTGGAATAGGCCATGCCGGAAACCGAGAAGCCATTGTCCCACGTTCCCTGGCTGTAGCGCAGCATGCCGTTGAACTTGCGCATGTCGTCGGGACTGGTCCACGGCCCATCGTAGGCTCCCACCTCGCCGGCATAGAGCAGCGTTCCATTGGCGAGCGGCGACGAGCCCATGCCGAGGAAGCGCTGATAGCCGAAGCTGCCGATCGTGTGCTGGGCGATGATGGTCTTGCCCAGAGTGTCGAGCAGGTTGATGTGCAGTGCGCCGACCGAGGAGAAGTCGCCCTCGTCGGCGTAGTAGGGGCCCTTGCGGACCTCCATCGAGGCGACGAGTTCGGGGATCAGGAAGTTGAGGTCGGCGTAGCCTTGCCCGTGCGCGTGGGTGCGCATGTTGATCGGCATGTCGTCGACCGTGATCGCGAGGTCGGTGCCGTGATCGAGGTTGTAGCCGCGCAGGAAATACTGGTTGGCTTTGCCCTCGCCGCTGTGCTGCGTGACGATCAGGCCGGGCGCGCTTTCGAGCACTTCGGCGGGGCGCGTGATCGGCCGCGCAGCGATTTCCTCGCGAGTGACCGTGATTTCGCTCGCCGCTTTCGGCGGCGGCGGGGTGGGGCCGGCGGCGGGTGTTGCGGGCGTTGCTTCGGCCGGTTGCGCCGGGGCGGTGGTCGCGCGGGTGGGTTGGCTCGCCGGGGTGACCTGACGTTGGGGGCGCCGCCGCACCGGCCGAGGCCGCGCGGGAGCTTCGACAACCACCTGCGGCAGCGACTGCACTTCGCGAGCCTTGTCCGGTGCCGTCTGGCCGACGGCCTCGCTCCGCAAGGTCGCGCCGGCCGTGATGCACACGGAGGCCAGCAGCCACGCGCGCAGATGCGAAGCGCAGACCCGTTCGCTTCGGCAAAACGCAACGTCCATGCTCACAAGAAACTCCGCAGGTGCGCGCGGGTGAACGCTCATCTGCAGGGTAGGTATCGATATGATGAAGTCAATAAAACATCATACTTTTGGTATGATGTTTTGCCAAGAAGATCGTCTGTTGTGGCTTTCCGGTCAGCGGGCCGACGGCTGAATCCAGTCTAAGCGGCCAGCGGAGGGTTCGAGCCGGCAGCCAGCGAACCGGGCGAGCGTGCAACCTCGATCGCGTCGTAGCCGCGGATGCGATAGATCGCGATCGATACCGCCCAGCTCAGGGCGAAGATGCCGACGATGACGTAGCCCAGCGTGCCGAAATGGCTGTTGAGGCCGGCGATCCAATCCCAGACGCCGCCGCTCAGTCCGAGCTTGTCGACCAGCAGGCCGAGCGCTTCGGTGCCGCCGATGATCACCGCGACCACGACCGACACGAAGGTGATCGTCATGTTGTAGTAGAGCTTGCGCACAGGCTTGACGAACGCCCAGCCATAAGCGCCGACCATCAGGATGCTGTCAGCGGTGTCGATCAGCGCCATCCCAGCGGTGAACAGCGCGGGAAACACCAGGATCGACCAGATCGGCATGCCGTTCGACGCCTGGGTGGCCGAGATGCCAAGCAGCCCCACTTCGGTCGCGGTGTCGAAGCCAAGCCCGAACAGGAAGCCGAGCGGGTACATGTGCCAGCTCTGCTTGATCAGCCGGAACAGGCCGCGGAAGATGCGCGCGAAGAAGCCGCCGCTCGCCAGCAGCAGGTCCAGGTCGTCGATCCCGTGGCCGCCGCCGGCTTTCACGCGCTGGAAGGTGCGGTAGACGTTGAACAGGATGACGACATTGATCGCCGCGATCATCAGCAGGAACGCCGCCGAGACTGAGGTGCCGACCACACTGCCGATCGAATGGAATTCATCCAACTCGTCCCTGAAGGCATTGGCGGTCACGGCGACGCCGATCGTGGCCAGCGCGACCACGGTCGAATGCCCGAGCGAGAAATAGAACCCGGTCGCGAGCGGCCGCTTTCCCTCCTGCATCAGCTTGCGCGTGACGTTGTCGATGGCGGCGATGTGATCGGCGTCGACCGCGTGGCGCAGCCCGAGGCTATAGGCGAGGAAGGCGGTGCCTAGCAGCACCGGACGATCGTGGAAGGCGATCAGCGCCCAGCCCCAGGCGGCTACATTGGCCGCGATCAGCAGCGTAGCGATGCCGGCGATGCGGCCGCTGAGTGAGGCGGCGACCGCGCCGAAGGATCGCGGCAGAATTCCGATCATGAACGCGTTGCACCCCTGTGCGGGGAGAGTCATCCGCCCGCTCGTGTGGCGTTCGGACCGATCTCCCGCAGTAAGATCATTTGCGGAAAATTTCTTACCAAGCAGGAGCGGACCCGGCAAGCCCCGCCGCGGCGCCCATGCCGTGCGTCGTAAGCTCCGGCATCGGTCTAGAACTCCTTCCCCCTCCCTGGGGGAGGGGAAGAGGCTCCGCCGCCGCCGCTCACGATGCCGGGCGCAACTACGCCGCGCCCCGACTCTGCTTGCCGTGCGGATGGTCGTGCGTCGTGCCGTCGTCGTGGGAATGCGCGTGCGAGGTTCCGTCGTCATGGGTGTGCGGCTTGATCAGCACGTCGGTCGGCACCACCACGACGCGGCCGTGGCGTACGCCGCGCTCGGCGATCACGTGCTCGGCGAAGTGCTGCACGGCGCCGGTCTTGCCGCGCAGGATCGTCACTTCCATGCAGCTATCGTGATCGAGGTGCGCATGCATCGATGCGAGCGACAGTTCGTGATGGTCGTGGAAAGTGTCGGCAAGCCGCTTCGAAAGCTGCCGCGCATTGTGGTCGTAGACGTAGACCAGCGCCGCGACGCAGTCGCGCTGCGAGTCGAGCGTCTCGGCCGCTTGCCGGATGCCGGCGCGGGCGAGGTCGCGGATCGCTTCCGAGCGATTCTGGTAACCGCGGGCAGCGATGATGCGGTCGAGCTCGGTCATGAGCTCGTCGTCGATGGTGATGGTCACGCGCTGCATGGAGCTACCGCCCGTGTGCAAGGACTTTTCACCGCGGTTCTAGTCCCTTCCCGGGCGGCGGCCAATGCACAAGATCATGCGATCGGGCAAGGCAAGCCCGCCCGGACTTTCGTCCGGGCGGGCCGCTTTGACCGACGCGGGGTGGATGGGCGCACGCGCCGATCAACTTTCAAATCCGTGGGCTGCTCCAACACAGGCAACCCTGATGTCAGAATTTGCCTGGCAGCCGCATGCCGGTTGGTCGCGAGCCGAGCGGCGCAGGTTCAAAGGCGAACGGCAGGCGCGCCGGGAATACCGATGGTGAGAATTTGAGCCTTTGCGCAAAACCTGCGTAAAGCTTGCCGCGACCTTGAAGTCGGTCTCGCCTGCTCTGATTGAGCGCCTCCGCTGCTCGCGAATCATAACGCCATCCTGGTCTGCAAGGCTTGCGCGGCAGATCAGGACCGCTAGATTCGGGTGGTCGCAATGTCCGCCAGTCTCGCCCATGTTCCGGTGCCGGAAGTCCGCGTTCGCAAAGCCGAACGCGCAGACTTCGACGCGCTTTTGGAGCTCGAGCAGCGGGTGTTCGCGACCGATCGCCTGTCGCGGCGAAGCCTCCGCCATTTCCTGCAGTCGCCGACCGCCGCGGTGATCGTCGCGGATGCAGGTGACCGTCTCGCCGGCACGGCGATCGTGCTGTTCCGGCCGCGCTCGTCGGTCGCGCGGCTCTATTCGATCGCGGTGGCCCCGCATATGGGCGGGCGCGGCGTCGGGCCGATGCTGCTGCGGGCCGCCGAGGAGGCGGCGCTCATCCGCGACTGTCGCAGCATCCGGCTCGAAGTGCACGAGACCAACCATGCTGCGATCTCGCGCTATCGCAAGAGCGGCTACCGCGAGTTCGGGCGGCACGAAAAATACTACCAGGACGGCGGCGCGGCGCTCCGTTTCGAGAAGCGGCTCGGCGCCGATCTGCCCGTGCTCAAATCCGCGCCACCCTACTTCCACCAGAGCACGGAGTTCACCTGCGGCCCCGCCTGCATGATGATGGCGCTCGGCTGGGCCGATCCGGATTTCAAGCCGGAGCAGGCGGACGAATTCCGGCTGTGGCGGCAATCCACAACCATTTTCATGACCTCCGGCCCGGGCGGCTGCGAGCCCTACGGGATCGCCGTCACGCTCCGGCGGCACGGACTTATCCCCGAAATCTACAGCAGCCGTGCGGGCCCCTATTTCCTGGAGACCGCGAAATCCGCCGACAAGAAGCGCGTCATGGAGGTGACACAAGGTGACTTCAGACAGGAGGCCGAGGCGCTCGCGATCCCGACCCACCTGACTCCGGCGAGCGAATCGGTTCTCATGGCGGCCTTCGATGAAGGACGCGTGGCCATCGTCCTGGTTTCGGGTTATCAGATGAATTCGCGAGGAGGGCCGCACTGGGTCTTTGCCTTCGGTCACGACGGACGCCAGGTCCTCGTGCACGACCCGGCGGCCATGAGAGACGATCATGGAAAAGCACTAGCGCCCGAGACCTACGCGGTGCCGTGGGGCGCGTTCGAACGCCTGACCCGTTGGGGTCGCGATGGTCTGCGCGCGGCAATCATCATCCGGAAAGGAAAGTCGCAATGACCGGCTGGGTCATCCTGGTCGACCAGCCCAAAGACCTCCCGAACGCCGAGACTCCGCACAAGGTGATCACGACGAGCGAGTATCTCGCGCGTCCGCGCCTGTTCGACACGGCGCGGCCGAAGCTCGTGAACCTGGCGCGCTCCTATGCCTACCAGTCGAAGGGCTATTACGCCTCGCTGCTGGCTGAGGCGCGCGGGCATCGGGTGGTTCCGACGGTCGAGACCATGCTCGAACTGCGCGAGGCGAAGCTCTATGAGCACGCGCTGCCGGAGCTCGAGGATGAGCTCAACCGTTGCGCCCGCCGCGCCGACTTCCAGCTGGAAGGCGAGTTGAAGCTCCTGGTGTGCTTCGGAATTGCGCGCGACAGCCGTTTTGAATCCTTCGGCCGGCTGCTGTTCGACTGGTTCCGCTGCCCGGCGCTGGAAGTGATCGTTGAGCCGGGCACTTGGCTCTCGATCGAGCGCATCCGTCCGCGCAACATCAACCGGCTCGCCAACGGCGAGGGCGACTTCTTCCGCGGCTCCCTGCATCAGCATACCAAGCGCGAATGGCGCGATCCGAAGGCGCGCACGCAGGCGAAATACGACCTCGCCGTGCTCTACGATCCGAACGAGAAGATGCCGCCGACCTCGCCGGCGTCGATCAAGCACCTGGCGCGGATCGCGGAGCGGCATTCGATCGACATCGAGCCGATCACGCGGCGGCAGCTTGCGGAACTCGCGGAATACGACGGACTGTTCATCCGCGAGACCACCTCGATCGATAACCATACCTACCGGTTCGCGCGCCGCGCCTGGCAGGAAGGCATGCCGGTCATCGACGACCCGATCTCGATGATCCGCTGCACCAACAAGGTGTTCCTGATGGAGCTGCTCGGCTCCAATCAGGTGCCGACGCCGCCCACGATGATGCTCGCGGATTCCTCGGACCTGCCGCGCGCGATGGACGAGCTGAGCCTCCCGCTGGTGGTGAAGATTCCGGACGGATCGTTCTCGCGCGGCGTGCACAAGGTGGGAACCGCCGAAGAATTCAAGCGCATCGCCGACGAGCTGTTCGAGGAGACCGACCTCCTGCTGGCGCAGAAATTCCTGCCGACGGAGTTCGACTGGCGGGTGGGCGTGCTCTCGGGCGAGCCGTTGTTCGTGTGCCAATACCGGATGGCGCGCGGCCACTGGCAGATCGTCAAGCACCGCGCCGACGGCTCCTCGCGCGAGGGCGGCTTCCGCACCTTCGAGCTCGACCAGGCCCCGCCCGAGCTGATCGACGTGGCGGTGCGTGCCGCCCGCCCGATCGGCGACGGCTTCTACGGCGTCGACATCAAGCAGACCGATTCCGGCTTCGTGGTCATGGAGGTGAACGACAACCCCAACCTCGAGCACGGCATCGAGGACCAGGTCGGCAAGGACGAGATCTGGATCAAGTTATTGCGGTGGTTCATCGAGCGGTTTGAGCAGTAAGGTGTTTCTGGGTGAAACCTCAATCTCCGTCATCGCCGGGCTTGTTCCGGCCATCTCGATAGTGGGGAGCTGCGGCGCTTTTCAACCGAGATTGCCGGAACAAGCCCGGCCATGACGTGAGAGGGTCGACCTCCGGGCCAAACTCGGCATTAAAGCAGGAGAACGCGGATGACGTTTGCTACGTTGCTCCGAGCGGTGGCCTTTGTGCTGGCCGCCACGTCGGCCCACGCGCAGACCCTCGACAAAGTCTCCTTCGGCACCAACTGGGTCGCGGAAGCCGAGCATGGCGGCTTCTACCAGGCGCTCGCGGACGGGACCTATCGCAAATTCGGGCTCGACGTGACGATCGTGCCGGGCGGGCCGAACGTGAACAACCGCATCCTGCTGCCGGTCGGCAAGATCGATTTCTTCATGAGCGCGAACACGCTGCAGAGCTTCGACGCGGTCGAGCAGAATGTTCCGACCGTCGCCGTCGCTGCGAGCTTCCAGAAGGACCCGCAGGTCCTGATCGCGCATCCCGACCAGGGCATCGAAAAGTTCGAGGACTTGAAGCGGCTCACGCTGTTCATCTCGAAGGAGGGGATCGCGAGCTATTTTCAGTGGCTCAAGGCCGACTACGGCTTCAGCGAGGCGCGGGTGAAACCGTACACCTTCAACCCGCAGCCGTTCCTCGCCGACAAGAACAGCGCGATGCAGGGCTACGTGACCTCCGAGCCCTATGCGATCGAGAAGCAGGCGCACTTCGTCCCGAAGGTCTTTCTGCTCGCCGACCAGGGGTTCAACACCTATTCGACGCTGATCGAGACGCGCCGCGATCTGGTGGCCAGCAAGCCTGGTTTGGTTCAGCGCTTCGTCGATGCCTCGATCGTCGGCTGGTCCAACTACATCTACCATGACAACAAAGCCGGCAACGATCTCATCAAAAAACAAAATCCGGAAATGACTGACGATCTGCTGGCTTATTCCGTCGCCAAGATGAAGGAATACGGCATCGTCGATTCCGGCGACTCGATCGATCTCGGCATCGGCGCCATGACCGACGCGCATTGGAAAAGTTTCTTCGACAAGATGGTGCACGCGGGCGTGGTCAAGCCGTCGATCGACGTAAGCAAGGCCTACACGACGCAGTTCGTGAACAAGAAGGTCGGGATCGAGCTGCGGCCGAGGAACTGAACGGTCCGGCAAGCGATTGTCTTGCAGGTTTCCAGTCGATACGGTGCTGCAACGGAATTGATTTTGTCGACCGAAGGTCACCGGGCATTTCCACGCATGGCCGCTTCCGGCAAGCCCATCGTCGCGCTGAGCGGCGTCGGCAAGACGTTCGCGAGCGGGGTCGTGGCGCTCGATCGGCTCGACTTCAGGGTTCGTGCCGGCGAGTTCGTGTCGCTGCTCGGACCTTCCGGCTGCGGTAAGTCGACGGCGCTGCGCATCATTGCCGGACTGAGCGAGCCGACGCAGGGCACGGTCGAGTGGCCGGCGCCGGCCGTGGACAAGGACGCGCGGTCGCTCAGCTTCGTGTTCCAGGAGCCGACGCTGATGCCGTGGGCGACGATCGCCGCCAATGTGCGGCTGCCGCTCAAGCTTAAGGGTATTGGCGAAGACGACGCCGTGACGCGCGTCGCCGCAGCGCTCGATCGCGTCGGGCTGACAGCCTTCGCGCAAGCCTATCCACGCGAGCTTTCCGGCGGCATGAAGATGCGCGCGTCGATCGCCCGCGCGCTCGTCACCGAACCGAAACTGCTGCTGATGGACGAGCCGTTCGCCGCGCTCGACGAGATCACCCGTTTCAAGCTCAACGATGATCTGCTCGCGCTCTGGCGGACTTTGGAAAAGACCGTCATCTTCGTCACCCATTCGGTGTTTGAATCGGTCTATCTCTCCAGCCGCATCGTGGTGATGACCCCGCGGCCGGGCCGCGTCTTCACCGAGCTTGCGATCGATGCGCCGCGTCCGCGCGGCCAGGGCTTCCGCACCTCGGCGGAATATGCCGCATTCTGCCGCCTCGCCTCGGAGGCGTTGGCGGCGGCGGTCGCCACGGCAGGCGGACAATGAACGGCGTGCGCGCGGCAGAACCGAGCGAGCACGGCCGCATCGACCGCTTGCTGCGCGTGGTGCTGCCGATCGTGGTGATCACGCTGGGGGTCGTCGCCTGGGATGCGGTGGTGCGGCTCAAGGATATTCCGCCTTATGTGCTGCCGAGCCCCGGACTGGTGTTCACGACGCTGCTCGCCGATTGGAAGCTCCTGCTCGAACTCGCTGCTGGTCACGCTCACGACCACGCTGCAGGGCTTCCTGCTGGCAGTCGCCGGCGGCGTCGGACTAGCGGTTCTCTTCAATCAGTCGCGGCTCCTCGAGTACTCGCTTTATCCCTACGCGGTGATCCTGCAGGTGACGCCGGTGGTCGCGGTCGCGCCGCTGCTGCTGATCTATCTGCCGCAACAGGCGGCGGTGCTCGCCTGCGCCTGGATCGTCGCATTCTTTCCCGTGCTCGCGAACACGACGCTCGGGCTCAATTCGGTCGACCACAACCTCGCCGACCTGTTCCGTCTCTATGGCGCCAGGCGCGCGCAGGTATTGTTCGGCCTGAAGCTTCCGTCCGCGCTGCCGTACATTCTTGGTGGCGTGCGGATTGCCGGCGGGCTGTCGCTCATCGGCGCGGTGGTGGCGGAGATCGCCGCCGGCTCGGCAGGCGCGGGCTCGGGGCTCGCCTACCGCATCGCCGAATCCGGCTACCGGCTCAATATCCCGCGCATGTTCGCGGCGCTGCTGCTGCTCTCCGCCGCCGGCATCGTGATCTTCTTTGCGCTGTCGCTCCTCTCCCACCTCATGCTGCGCCGCTGGCACGAAAGCGCGATCACGCGGGAAACCTGAGGCGGTTCTTCCGGTTGCCCTTGCTTCGGTGCAAAGGCTAAGTTCCGGCCAACCTTGCAGCCCCACGGATTTCAGGAAGGAACTTCATGGCGAAGATCGAGGACCGCGCTTCGAAGGCCAAGAAGCCGGCGCCGGCGCTCAATGACGACATCGGCGAGGAGATGCGGCTGCGCATGTATCGCATGCAGGTCGAGCTCCGCGAGGCCGAGCAGCGCGCCTTCGACCTGTTTCTCCAAAACCTGGTGAAGGGCACCAGCCATCTCTCGCTCGGCCAGGAGGCGGTGGCGACGGGATTTGCCGCGGCGATGAAGCCGGGCGATCTCTCCTTCTGCACCTATCGCGGCCACGCCCATACGCTCGCCCGTGGTGTGCCGTTCGAGCAGGTGCTGGGCGAGCTGATGCAACGCGACAACGGTCTGATGCGCGGCAAGGGCGGCTCGATGCACCTCACCTCGGTGGACCATGGCGTGATGGGCTCCTACGCGATCATCGGCGCGCATCTGCCGATCGCCTGCGGCGCGGCCTGGCGCGCGCAGTACAAGGGCGACAAGGACGTGTCGGTCTGCTTCTTCGGCGATGGCACCACCAATATCGGCGCGTTCCACGAGGCGCTTAATTTCGCCGTGGTGTGGAAGCTGCCGGTGATCTTCTGCTGCGAGAACAACCTCTACATGGAATACACCCCGATCGGTGATGTTACCGCGGTCGAGCATCCCGCTGCCGACCGCGCCGCCGCCTACGGGCTGCCGCGCATCGTGATCGACGGCAACGACGCCGACGAGGTCTATCGCACCGCCCGCGATGCCTACGAGAAGGCGCGCGCCGGCGGCGGTCCCTCGCTGATCGAGTGCATGACCTATCGCCACAGCGGCCACTCGCGCGCCGATCCGGCAAAGTATCGCCCCGAGGGCGAACTGGAGAAATGGAAGCAGCGCGACCCGATCGTGATCTACCGCGAGCGGCTCAAGCAGTTCGGCATCGCCGACAACGTCATCGCCGACATCGATGCCGACGTGCGGCGCATCGTCGACGAGGCGACCGAGAAGTGCAAAGCCGCGCCGATGCCGCCGCTCGAACTCCTCACCACCGACGTCTACGCTGACGGAGGTTTCGCATGGCGGAACTGACCTATCGCGACGCGGTCGCGCGCGGCATCGCGCAGGAGATGGCGCGCGATCCAGACGTGGTGTTCCTTGGCGAAGACGTGGCGAAGGCCGGCGGCGTGTTCAAGGCGACGGTCGGGCTGTTCGAGCAGTTCGGGCCGCTGCGCGTGCGCGACACGCCGATCTCCGAGCAGGCGATCCTCGGCGCGGCGATGGGGGCGGCGATGACGGGGCTCAAGCCGATCGCCGAGATCATGTTCTCGGATTTCTTCGCGGTCTGCTTCGATTACATCGCCAACGAGTTCCCGAAGAGCCGCTACATGTCGAACGGCCAGCTCAAGTGTCCGCTGGTCGTGCGCACCGGGAACGGCGCCGGTTCTCGCTTCGGCGCGCAGCATTCGCAGAGTGTCGAGAACTGGGCGATGATGATTCCCGGCCTCAAGGTGGTGGCGCCGTCGAACCCGCGCGATGTCATCGGACTATTGGCGGCCGCAGTGCGCGACCCAGATCCGGTGATCTTCTTCGAGCACAAGTCGCTTTATGCGACCAAAGGCGAAGTGCCGGACGGCGAGATCGTCGATCGTCTCGGCACTGCCGCGATTGCGCGGCCGGGCAAGGACGCGACCATCCTCGCGCTGGCGCTGATGGTGCCGCGCGCGTTCGCCGCGGCGGAGAAGCTGAAGGCGGAACACGGCATCGACTGCGAAGTTGTCGACGTTCGCTCGCTGGTGCCGTTGGACACGCAGGCGATCCTCGGGTCGGTCGCGCGCACGCACCGGCTGTTCACGGTCGAGGAAAATCCGCGGCTGTGCGGCTGGGGCGCCGAGATCGTGTCGATCGTGGCGGACGAGGCGTTCTATGACCTCGACGGCCCGCCGGTGCGGATCACCACGCCGCACATTCCGCTGCCGGCCGCCGACATCCTGGAGGACATCGCACTGCCGACGGTCGATCGGATCGTGGAGCGGGTGAAGCGGGGGATGGAGGGTTAGCAGGTGTCGTGGCCCGCATGAGCGAAGCGATATGCGGGAACAGGGCTGCCGCGAGATCGATCCCCGGATATCACTTCGCTCATCCGGGCTACTTGCTGCGAACGATGATCGAGGAAACGGCGAAGGGACTCGCCGGCAAGCGGCCATCAAGCAAACAACGTAAGAAGGCGGCGTGACTATGAGCGACCAAAAGCCCCTTGGGCCGATTTCACAGCCGCCCGCCGATGATCCGGCTATACGAAAAATTCTCGACGAAAGGAAAGCCCAGGAAGAAGCGAGGCGCAAGCGCAAAGCGGATAAAGACACGCCTTGGGGCGTCATTCGCAAGTGAGACAATCAGCGCGGACTCATTGGAGCGGAGCGTTACTAGGCCGTGTACCTATAAAACCCGGCGGCGTCATGTGACTGGTGACTACGTCCGCTTTGCTCCCATAGCGACCAGTTTGTGCAGCGGCGCAATATGTCGCGAAGGGCCAATTGCGGTGGCCCTTCCGTATTCCTCTGATGTTTATTCAGGCGGCGAAAGCCGACGCGGAGTAGTAGGACGTGAATTCCGTTGTGTCGTGCCAATTAGGGCGCCGGCGACGCCAGAGGCTTGCCTCTCTCGATCACAAAAGTGTCGATCAATTTGTTGCCTGATACTGAGCAAGCGTCATGGGGCACCAGAGGCTGGGTCTCGTAGGAGTCGCCCGCCTTGAAGGTCTGTTCGGGCTTCCCGTCCACTTTGAGGACGAAGTCGCCCTGCATGACGTAGCCGGTGTCGAACCCTGGATGGGTGTGACGGCCCGAGCAAGTGCCCGGCGCGAGCTCCACAATCGCAGTCACAGTTGTATAGCCTGGGGGAAAATCGACGGAACGAAGGATGGCACGTTTGATGCCAGTCTGCTGTGCCATGGCTGTTCCAATAATGGCCTGCACAACTAGAATTGCGATCCCGAGGGACTTGATCATCGGCTTATCTTCCTGTTTGTCGCCGTCGAGCTATTGCGAAGGCACTCGATTGCGAAGGAGCCTTGATGTCGTCCCAGTCATAAATACTACGGAATATCCGTAATTTGTCAAGAAATCCGGCACATGGGATCGGACGGTTGACAGAGGCCCGCTCGAAGTCGACCTGTGCGCTTACAAGGGAATGATACCATGTACGACAACCTCCTCGCCAACGTCCCGACCGACCTCTGGATCGGCGGCCAATGGCGCAAGGCGTTCGATGGCGGCCGCTTCGACGTGATCGATCCGGCGACCAAGTCGTAGCCCGGATGAGCGCAGCGATATCCGGGTCTCCGCTTGCAACGAGTAAAAGCCTTGCCGAATGGCACCATCGCCCCGGATATCGCTGCGCTCATCCGGGCTACATCTACATCGTAGGAATACTCCCATGTACGACAACCTCCTCGCCAACGTCCCGACCGACCTCTGGATCGGCGGCCAATGGCGCAAGGCGTTCGATGGCGGTCGCTTCGACGTGATCGATCCGGCGACCGAGAACAAGATCGCCTCGGTCGCGAGCGCGACCGTCGACGACGCCAAGGCCGCGGTCGATGCGGCTAGCGCTGCGTTCGAAGGTTGGGCCGGCAGGAAGCCGCGCGAACGCGCTGAAATCCTGCGCAAGTCCTATGAGTTGATCATGCGGGACGCCGAACGGCTCGCGAAGCTCATCACGATCGAGAATGGTAAGGCGTTGTCGGACGCTCGCGGCGAGGTCGCGTATGCGGCCGAGTTCTTTCGCTGGTTCGCGGAGGAAGCGGTGCGCAATATCGGCCAGATTTCGCGCGCACCGGCCTCTGGCGCGCGCATCCTCGCCCATCACAAGCCCGCGGGCGTCGCCGTGCTGGTGACGCCGTGGAATTTCCCGGCGGCGATGGCGACGCGCAAGATCGGGCCGGCGCTGGCGGCGGGCTGCACGGTCGTGCTCAAGCCCGCTTCAGACACGCCGCTGACGATGCTCGCGCTGATGCCGATCCTCGCGGAAGCCGGCGTGCCGGCCGGCGTCGTCAACGTCATTCCCTCGCGCTCCTCCGGCAAGGTCGTGAGCGCGATGCTGCACGACATGCGGGTGCGTGTCGTCTCCTTCACCGGCTCAACCGAGGTCGGCCGCAAGCTGCTGCATGAGGCCGCCGACAACATCGTGCGGCCGGCGATGGAGCTTGGCGGCAATGCGCCCTTCATCGTGTTCGAGGACGCCGACATCGACGCTGCGATCGAGGGCGCGATGATCGCCAAGATGCGCAACATGGGCGAAGCCTGTACGGCCGCGAATCGTTTCTATGTGCACGAGAAGGTGCACGATGAATTCGCGAAAAAACTCACCGCCAAGATGGGCGGGCTGAAGATGGGCAACGGCCTCGACGATGGCGTGGCGCTCGGGCCGCTGGTCAACAAGGACGGCCTGGACAAGGTGGTCGAACTCGTCGACGACGCGGTGCAGAAGGGCGCCAAGGTGCTCACCGGTGGCAAGGCGCCGGGCGGCAAGGGCTTTTTCTATCCTGCGACCGTGCTCACCAATGTGCCGGATGGCGCCAAGATGCTCAACGAAGAGATTTTCGGCCCGGTGGCGGCGATCCAGACCTTCAAGTCCGAGGACGAAGCGATCAAGCGCGCGAACGACACCGAATACGGGCTGATCGCGTATCTCTACACCAAGGACCTGAGCCGCGGCATGCGCGTCTCCGAAAAGCTCGACTTCGGCATGATCGGGCTGAACCGCGGCCTCGTCTCCGATCCGGCGGCGCCGTTCGGCGGCACGAAACAGAGCGGGCTCGGCCGCGAAGGGGCGCATGAGGGGCTGATGGAATTCCTCGAAACTCAGTACGTGTCGGTGGCATGGTGAGCGGGCTGGGCGAAGGCGCCGCGCGCCTGATCGGCACCTGGCGTTATGTGGTGACGCTGATCGACGGCAAGGTGCGCGACAATCGCGGCGTGAACCCGAAAGGCATCATCATCTACCAGCCAAGCGGCCACATGGCGGTGCAGGTCGTCCCCGACAAGCCGCGGGAAAAGGCCGGCCAGGAGCCGACGCCCGAGGAGAGCCGGAACGCGCTCGCGGACTGCATTGCTTACTTCGGAACTTTTTCGGTCGACGAGCGCGCGCAGACGGTGACGCATCATCGCCAGGGCAGCGTGCAACCCAGCGATACCGGCGATATTGTTCGCGGCTTCTCGTTCGAGGGCAATCGCCTGACCTTGCGGCCGATCGGCACGACCCAGGACGTGGTGTGGGAACGGATTACGTGAGAATCGAGAGGGAGTGGGGAATACCATGGACGTACTGATGCCGCAGCTCGGCGAGACCGTGGCTGAGGGCAAGATCACGAAGTGGTTCAAGTCGGCGGGCGATGCGGTCAAGCCGGGCGACAACCTGTTCGAGATCGAGACCGACAAGGTGTCGATGGAAGTGCCCTCGACTACGACGGGGATGCTTGCGGAAATCCGAGTCGGCGCCGGCGAGGTTGCGCCGGTCGGCGCCATCGTCGCAGTGATCGCGGGGGAGGGCGCTGCGGCCGCGGCTTCGCCGCCGAAAGCAGCAGCATCTGCGTCCCTCGCCGCATCGCCGCAGCGAACGCCGCTGCAACAGCGCATGGCTGGCATGGCATCGTTCGCCGCGACGGCGCCGGAACCCCAGCCTGCCGCTGCGCCGGCGGCCTCGATCAAGCTTGATCCGTTTTTCGAGGTGCGTACGCCGGCGCGCAATTTCGGTCCGGCCCAACTCGCGGGCGGGGTATTTGTGACCCCGTTGGCGCGGCGGCTCGCTGCCGAGGGTGGGATCGATCTCACCCGCGTAAAGGGTTCGGGGCCGCACGGCCGCATCGTCGCCGCCGATGTGCAGGCGGCACCCCACGCGCCGGCCGCGGCGAGCGTGCCCGCGTTGGGGCAGGGACCTTCCGCGGACCAGATCAAATCGATCTACCACGGTCGGCCGTTCGAGGAACTTCCGCTCGACGGCATGCGGCGCACGATCGCGACGCGGCTGGTGCAGGCCAAGCAGACAATTCCGCATTTCTATCTGACCGCCGATGTGGAAATCGGCCGGCTTCTCGCCCTGCGCGAGGAGGTGAACGCCGCTGCGCCGAATGATCAGGCTGGTGCGGCGCGAAAACTTTCGATCAACGACTTCATCATCAAGGCCTGGGCTGCGGCGCTCCAGCGCGTGCCGGCCGCGAACGCGGTGTGGGCGGAGGATCGCATCCTGCGCTTCCAGCATTCCGATATCGCGGTGGCGGTCGCGATCGACGGTGGATTGATCACGCCCGTCATCCACGATGTCGAGTGCAAGACCGTCGGCGCGATCTCCGCGGAGATGCGCGATCTCGCGGCGCGCGCAAAAGAGAAAAAACTCAAGCCGAGCGAATATCAGGGCGGTGCGTCGGCGATTTCCAATCTCGGGATGTACGGCGTGCGCGAATTCGCGGCCATCATCAATCCGCCGCAGGCGACGATCCTTGCGGTCGGCGCGGTGCGCCGGCAGGCGGTCGAGAACACTGGCGGCGGCGTCGGCTTCGCGAGCGTGATGACGGTGACGCTCTCATGCGACCATCGCGTGGTCGACGGCGCGCTCGGCGCGGAACTGCTCGCCGCATTCCGGGGTTTTGTCGAACAGCCAGTGACGATGCTGGTGTAGGTTCGCGAGGCAATGCTTGCGCAACGCTGCATATGGGATGCCGATTGCCGGCCTGTGGCTGGCGTGGCTGATCTACTGGTCGATCGCCGCCCGCAATGTCAAAGCCGTCAGCCGCGCCGAATCGGCGGGCTCGCGTCTGGCGCACCTGATCCCGCTGCTCCTTGGCGGCGCATTGATGGCGTTCCCGGATTTGCCGGCGCCTTGGCTCTATGAGCGCTTCCTGCCGCGAACATGGGTGGCCTATTGGACCGGCGTCGCCTTCCTCACGCTCGGGCTCGCTTTCACGGTCTGGGCGCGGGCGCATCTCGGCCGCAACTGGAGCGGCATCGTCACGCTCAAGCACGATCACGAGCTGATCCGCACCGGGCCTTATGGCTACGTGCGGCATCCGATCTACACCGGCCTGCTGCTCGCGCTGCTTGGCACCGTGGTCGCGCTCGGCGAATGGCGGGGACTGATCGCGCTGGTGGTGATGGCCGGCGGGTTGCTGTTCAAGCTGCGACAGGAGGAGCGGTTTCTTCGCGATATCTTCCGCGACCAGTATGACCGCTACCGCGCCGAGGTGCCGACGCTGATCCCTTGCATCTTCTGCGTCCACCGTCGCACTATCGACGACTGACGCTGATCGATTTTTCTGGGGGGCGAAGCTTGTCCGGCGAAAAACGCGATGTGCTGATGGTCGGACCGCCGAAGCCGGTGATCTTCGGCGGGCTCAAGGATGCCTTCAGCCTGCACAAGCTGCCGGATCCCGGCGACCGCGCCGCCTTTCTCGCCGAGGTTGGCCCGCGCATACGCGCGATCGCCGTGACCTACACCTCCGAGAAACTTCCCGGCCAAATGATGGAGCGCTTTCCCAACCTCGAAATGGTCTCGACCTTCGGCGTCGGCTACGACCACATCGACACCGCCTGGGCCGTTGCGCATGGCGTCACCGTTACCAACACTCCGGATGTACTGAACGAGGAGGTCGCCGATACGGCGCTGGGGCTTCTGCTCTGCACGGTGCGCGAGTTCCCGCAGGCCGAACGTTATCTGCGCGCGGGCAAGTGGCGAGAGAAGAGCTATCCGCTCACCCAGGCGACGCTGCGCAACCGCACGGTGGGCTTTGTCGGCATGGGCCGCATCGGCCAGGCGATCGCGCGCCGGCTCGATGCGATGAAAGTGCCGGTGGTCTACCATTCGCGCCGGCCGGCGGCGGACGTGAGGTATCGCTATTATCCTAAGCTGATCGACATGGCGCGCGAGGTCGACATCCTGCTCGCGATCGTGCCGGGCGGCAGCGAGACTTCGCAACATGATCGATGCGCAGGTGCTCGCCGCGCTCGGCCCCGACGGTATTCTGATCAACATGGCGCGCGGCTCGGTGGTCGACGAGGCCGCGCTGATCAAGGCGCTCGAGGACGGCGCGATCCTGGCCGCCGGCCTTGACGTCTACCAGCGCGAGCCGGAAGTCCCGGCGGAATTGATCGCGATGGACAACGTCGTGCTGTTCCCGCATCTCGGTTCGGGCTCGGTGTTCACGCGGGCGCAGATGGACCAACTGGTAGTCGATAACCTGCTGGCGTGGGCGTCGGGCAAGCCGCCGCTCACCCCGGTGCCGGAGACGCCTTGGCCGCCGAAGCGGTGAAGCGCCGGGCAGCGATGACGCCCTTGCGCGGGCGTGCTAACTTTTCGCCGCGACGTTCATTGGGTTTCCGTTATGGCTCGCCTCATCCTTCTCGGCTTGTTGGGGATCATGTGCGCCGGCGAGGCGCTGGCGCAGACGCCCCCCGCACCCTTGAGTGACGCCGCCAAGTCGGTGCTCGGCGCCTGGGAAATCTCCAATGCCGAGCGCGACAAGCGCTGTCCCGTCGCCTTCAGGACCGATGCGGCCGCTGGCGGAATGAAGCTCGAACTCGATCCGGTCTGCATGACCGCGTTTCCCCCATTCAAGGACGTCGTGAGCTGGAGCATGGGTCCCAAGGACGCGCTGCGCCTGCTCGACGCCAAGGGCGTGCCGGTTCTCGAACTTGCCGAAGTCGAGAGCGGCATCTGGCAGGGCGAGCGCGCCGGCGAGGGGCTGTTCTTCATGCAGAGCCAGGCGGCCGTCAATGTACCCGTGCGTACCGTGCAGGAGATGTTCGGCGACTGGATGTTCCTGCGCGAAGCCGACACGCCGCTCTGCAAGCTCACGCTCTCGAAGACTGCGGACGGCTCCAACACCTATAAAGTGATCGTCAAGCCCGGTTGCAGTGCCGACATCGCGAGCTTCGGCCTCACCACTTGGCAGCTCGACCGCGAGCAGCTCGTCTTCACCGGCCGCGGCGGCACTTGGCGTTTCGTCGAAAGCGACGTCACGCTCTGGGAGCGCATCCCGCCGAGCACCAATCCGTTGCTGATGATGAAGTAGAGCACCGCGGCGTCCTGCGCCGTGGCTCGCATTCGACGTGCGGTCGAGACGTCCACAGGCAACAGCCAAATTACTGCGCGCGGTTACGCGGTTACCCCTGATTTGAACCGCGAATCATTTAGGCCTGACAGCGGGGAAAGTGGGTTGAGGCACTATCGGAGGCCGACCATGGCTGATTGCGATAGAGCCCACACGATTGATTATACCGAGTGGGAGCTTGCTTCGGTTCAGTTGGATGCGCTCGCGCTAGCCCATGAGGGTGTGCCGTGGGCAGCGTGGAAAGAGGCTGTGCTGGATTGGCATCTTCAAACGCTTGCCGGCGTTCGCCGGGAGGGCTGGATTCCGGGATTGGCCGGCTGCCAGGATGATGATCAGGTGCTCAAGAAATTCTTGAGCCGCTTCTATCTCCACCATTCAGACGTAACGATCCGCCGGCTCAGGCAGGAGAATGCCGAACTGCAGCGCAAGGTTGTCGATGCCGCTGATTGGCTTCGATTTTACGCCGGCGGCGCGACGGACACGGGACGTCGCGCAGCGATGGGGCTGAGATCGCTGCTCTCGCGTTCGACGCGAGCCTCTCCCGCCAACCTGACGCATTTCCCCCGCCGCTAGTCTAGAGTCTCATCCGAATCAACGGAATCGGATCACACTCCAGCTTTCGCTTGAACGTAATCGCTTCCGGCATCGGTCCTTGCGGCGCGCTCAAATCAACCGCAGCCCCTTGAAGCTCGCGTGCCCCTCCTTGCCGACGATGATGTGGTCGTGCACGGCGATGCCGAGCGGCTTGGCGATCTCGATGATCGACTGCGTCATCTGAATGTCGGCGCGTGACGGCGTCGGGTCGCCGGAAGGGTGATTGTGCACGAGGATGATCGCGGTTGCTGACAATTCGAGTGCGCGCTTGACCACCTCGCGCGGATACACCGGGGTGTGATCGATGGTGCCGACCTGCTGCACCTCGTCGGCGATGAGCTGGTTGCGCTTGTCGAGGAACAGCACGCGGAACTGCTCCTTGTCGGCGAACGCCTGCGCGCTGCGGCAATAGTCGAGCACCGTGGACCATGAGGACAGCACCGGCCGCCGCTTGAGCTCGCCGCGCACCAGCCGGTGGGCGGCAGCCTGCACGATCTTGAGCTCGGTGATCGCCGCATCGCCCAGGCCCTTGACTTCGGCGAGCCGCGCCGGCGGCGCCGCGATCACCTCGGCGAACGAGCCGAAGCGCGCGATCAGGTCCTTGGCCAGCGGCTTGAGATCGCGCTGCGGGATGGCGCGGAACAGCACGAGCTCAAGCAGTTCGTAATCGCTCACGGCATCGGCGCCGGCGTCGCGAAAGCGCTGCCGCAGCCGGTTGCGATGGCCATGATAATGCGGAGCGGCCTCCGCGAGGCCCGGACGCTGGCCGCCGTTGTCTCCGTCATCCGGCATGAACGCTTCCGCCGCGGCGATGCCCGGCGGCCTTCCTAAACGCGACGCCGTCAGGATGACGGCAAAATCATAATTTGCAATGGCATCTGCTCCGTCATCACCGGGCTTGTCCCGGTGATCCCGATCAATGGGCACTTCCGTGCCGCAGCAATCGAGTTGGCCGGGACAAGCCCCAGCCATGACCCTGACCCTGACCCTGACCCTCGCTCAGCTCCGTCCGTCGGTCACCATCTGCGGCCGGTCGAGTCCTTTGGGCGAGAGCGTGAAAATCTCGACGCCCCCTTCGGTCACCGCCACCGTGTGCTCGAACTGGGCGGACAGCGAGCGGTCGCGGGTGACCGCGGTCCAGCCATCGGACAGCACTTTCACGTGCGGGCGGCCGAGGTTGATCATCGGCTCGACCGTGAAGAACATCCCGGGCCGAAGCACGATCCCCTCGCCGGGACGGCCGACGTGGACGACGTTGGGCTCGTCATGGAACAGGCGGCCGAGGCCGTGGCCGCAGAAATCGCGCACCACACTCATATGCTGCGCCTCGACATAGCTCTGGATTGCCGCGCCGATGTCGCCGGTGGTGACGCCCGGGCGGATCACGGCGATGCCGCGCATCATCGCCTCGTAGGTGACCTCGATCAGCCGCTCGGCCCGGCGCGGGATGGCGCCGACCGCGAACATGCGGCTCGAATCGCCGTGCCAGCCGTCGAGGATCAGGGTCACGTCGACGTTGACGATGTCGCCCTCGCGCAGCGGCTTGTCGCTCGGAATGCCGTGGCAGACCACGTGATTGACCGAGGTGCAGGTCGACTTGCGGTAGCCGCGGTACATCATCGTCGCCGGCAGCGACTTGTGGTCCATGGCGAATTCGAACACGAGCCGGTCGATCTTTTCGGTGGTGACGCCGGGCTTGACCTCGGCGGCAAGCATGTCGAGGCATTCGGCCACCAGCCGCCCGGCCTTGCGCATGCCCTCGAAGGCCGCTGGCGCCGTGCAGCTTGATCTGTCCGGTCTTGCGTTGCGGCGCGAATGCCGCGTCGACGTAGCTCATGCGATAACGGCGCCGCCGCCTCCTGGCGGCCCGACGCCGCTATTGCACCGCAATGTATGCAAGCGCGCGCGCGAAGCAAGCACATAGCTGATGAGGTTCAGCCGACGATCGGGATCGCCTCCGCGACCTCGATACCTTCACAGGAAATCCGGCAGCGCCGCGCGATCGCTTCGACCCCGCCGGCGCGCGCCTGGTCGAAGGCGAGGCCATAGGCCGGGTCGATGTCGCGGGCGAGCGCGAAGCGCCGCGCCGAGCCGATCTGCACGAGGTACAGCATCACCGCACGGGCGCCGGCCGCGACCATGTCCGTCAGTTCGCCCAGATGCTTCGCGCCGCGCTTGGTCACCGCATCGGGGAATTCGGCCAGCCCCGGCTGCCGCATGAGGTGCACGTTCTTGATCTCGACGTAGCACGGCGGTCGCTGCGGGCTTTCGAGCAGGAGATCGACACGGGAGTTCTTGCCGTATCGAACCTCGCGCCGAAGCGACGCATAGCCTGCGAGTTCCGGGATCAGGCTCTCGGCCACGGCTTCGGCGGCGAGCGCGTTCGGATGGCCGGTGTTGATGCCGACGATTTCCACGCCGCCGCCGAGATCGACCTCGATCAGCTCCCAGCTATGCGCCAGCTTGCGTTTGGGATTGTCGGACTTCGACAGCCACACCCGCGCCCCCGGCGGCATCAGTCCGATCATCGAGCCCGGGTTGGCGCAATGCACCGTCGCGGTTTCGCCGGAGGGGAGCACCACGTCTGCGAGGAAGCGCTTGTAGCGCTTGATGAGGGTGGCGGGAATCAGCGGGGCCGGAAAGCGCATCGCGAAAGTCCATCATCAAGCGAGGCATCCGGCGACCCGTCACCTGCTGGCGCCGTCCTTGTCTCGTTGCGCCGCACCCCCTATAGCAAACGGCCCTTGTCTCGCGCAGTATCTCTGCAACCGGACGCACCTTGCGCGCACCAGATCGCGGCCGGAGCGGGATCGAGAGGAGACGTCCATGCGGTTTTTCGCCTTATTGGGAGCATTCGTCATGGCCATGACCACCGGCGCTGCCGCCGACGACAGCGCGGCGATCAAGGAACTCGCACCCACCGGAAAATTGCGCGTCGCGATCGCGGTCGGACCGGCGCCGTCGGCGCTGTGGACGGTGCGCGATCCCGCAACCGGCAAGGCGCGCGGTGTTCCGGTGGAGCTCGGCAGCGCACTAGCGGCGAAGCTCAAGGTGCCGGTCGAGTTCGTCGAGTTTCAGGCTTCGGGCGAGATCGTCGCGTCGCGCGACGCCAACAAGTGGGATGTCACGTTCGTGCCGGTCGACGACGACCGCAAGAAGGTGATCGATTTCGGCGCGCCCTATCATCTGCTGCAGAGCACCTACCTGGTCGCGCCAGGCTCGGTGATCAAGAATCTCGACGAGGTCAACCGCGCCGGCGTGCGCATCGCCGGCGTCGATGGCACAGCGACTTTCCGCGCCTCGACCAAGGCTTCGCCCAACGCCACGGCGGTGACGGTGAAGAATCCCGACGAGGCGATTGCGCTGATGAAAGCCGGCAAGGTCGACGCGATCGCGCTGTCGCGCGAGACGATCGTCCAGCTCGCCGACATGATGCCCGGCTCGCGCGCGCTCGATGGCGGCTTTCTCAATTCGACGACGGCGGTCGCGGTGCTGAAAAACAAGCCGGAGGCGCTCGCTTACGTGAAGGCGTTCATCGAGGAAGCGAACCAGTCCGGCCTTGTTCGCCACGCGCTCGACACGATGGGATTGAAAACGTCGCAAATCCCGCCGCCCGGGATGAAGCCGTAGCGGCGCGCGTTTCACTCCGCTCATTCCCGCGCAGGCGGGAATCCAGGCCGCTTGCACCGGCTTTTCACTTGTTGCTCCGGGTCCCGGCTTGCGCGGGGACGAGCGGAGTTCAGAACTACTTTTTCTTCCGCCCGGGCCTGCCGGCGTGCTTCTTGCTCGATTTGTTGTAGCTGTGTTTCCATTTCGCTTGGTCGGCCCGGACCGCGTCGGCCGCCCGCTCGACCGCCGCATACAGCCAGCCGTGCATTCGTTTGCGGAGGTCCTTTTCAATCGCAGCGCGGTGATTGGCGCTCCCGAGATGGATGGCGGCAAGATCGCGGGCCATCGCCTGCAGCATCTTCGGGCTGGCCAGGGCGGCTGCCTCCTTCGCGGTGTCGAGCTTGCGGTTGTTCGGCGACAGCCGCCGCACCGAGATGCCCTTCCTGAGGTCATACCAGGGATCGGGCGCGCGATGGCGGCCGGTTGCGATCTCGTAACAGCGGATCGCCTTGGAACTGCGTCCATTGGAAAGCGTCCACGCCGACGGCATCATCGCTTTGACTTCGCGCACCACGTGACCGCCATTCCAGTCGCCCATTCCGACATACCGTGGACGGCCGAGGCTGCCGAGCCCGGCGCTGCGCGGTTTCACCGTGATGTCGATCTTGGGATCGGGGAATGCAGCCCGCAGCGCCTTGATGTATTTCTTCGGCGGTCGCGCTTTGCCGGCGCTGAGCGCCTGCATCTTGTCCCAGAAATGTTGCCGCTCGTCCTCGCGAACCACAAACAGCTTGCGCATCCAGGCGTCGTCCTGGTCGAGAACGATCGGCTGCGGGTCTGCCAGCCCGGCGCGGTAGCCATCGAGAATGTGGGCGCAGATGTGCTTGTCCGTATCGAGATGCGGGACACCAAGTGTCGCACTGGCGCCGAGCCGAACGAGATCGATCAGGTACGGCATTTCGGCGGCCTCGTCGAAATCGTTGACGCCCCAGATCAGGCGGCCTTCAACGTCGCGCCAGGTGCCGAAATTCTCGAGGTGAATGTCGCCGACCGCCAGCACCGATGGCGCGTCTTCGAGCTCGGGGCAGATCCGCAGGATGGTTTCCGCCCAGCGCCAGTAGGTCGCGCGCAGGAACGGAAACGGGTGCGCGGCCATCTGCTCGTGTTTGGTGGTCAAATCGTGTTCAACCAGCTCGCTGCCAAGCTGTGTGCGCAGCCATTGCTCATAGGCGGCGGTCGAATCGCCGATGCTCGTCTTCGCCATGCCGTCCCTCCCTGGCCGAACGCGGCGTCGAGCATCACAGGTAAACCTCGACCTCGCGTCTTGTCGAAAAATGCGACCTCTCAGCAGGAACGAGACCAAGTTTGATTTCACCGAGAGAATGCGCTCAATTGCCGCCTGAATTCAATCTGCGTCCGTCCGGATCGGCGGAAGCGCGGACGAAATGAGGGAATGGGAAACGCATGCTGCGCACCATTGCGGCCTTCGATCGCCTCGGCGAGGAGAATGCCTTCGCGGTGCTCGCGCGCGCCAATGCGCTCGCGGCGCAGGGGCGCGACATCATCAATCTCGGCATCGGCCAGCCCGATTTCCGCACGCCCGATTTCATCGTCGAGGCGGCGGTGAAGGCGTTGCGCGACGGGCATCACGGCTATACGCCCGCGACCGGCATTCCGCCGCTGCGCGAGGCAGTCGCGGCCGACCTGCACAAGCGCTTCAAGGTCGCCGTATCGCCCGACGAAGTGATGATCCTGCCGGGCGGCAAGCCGACCATGTTCATGGCGATCCTGATGTTCGGCGAGCCCGGCGTGGACATCCTCTATCCCGACCCCGGCTTTCCGATCTACCGCTCGATGATCGAGTTCACCGGCGCCAATCCGATTCCCGTGCCGGTCCGCGAGGAGAACGGCTTCGCGTTCTCGGCGGAGGAGACGCTGCGCCTGATCACGTCGCGCGCGCGGCTGCTGATCCTCAACTCGCCGGCCAACCCGACCGGCGGCGTCACGCCGAAAAGCGAGGTCGACAAACTGGTCGCCGGCCTGGAGCAGTGGCCCGATCTCGCGGTGATGTCGGACGAGATCTACGACCCTATGGTCTACGATGGGGAGACCCACGTGTGCCTGCTCTCCTATCCCTCGATCCGCGACCGGCTGATCCTGCTCAACGGCTGGTCGAAGACCTATGCGATGACCGGCTGGCGGCTCGGCTATGCGGTATGGCCGGGCAAGCTCTACGACTTCGCACGCAAGCTGGCGGTGAACCTGCACTCCTGCGTCAACGCTTCGGCGCAATATGCCGGCCTTGCCGCGCTCACCGGGCCGCAGGACGAAGTGCACCGGATGGTGGCCGAGTTCGACAAGCGGCGCAAAGTCGTGGTCGAAGGCCTCAACCGCCTGCCGGGGGTGAGTTGCGCCACGCCGAAGGGCGCGTTCTACGCGTTCCCCAACGTCAAGCGCACCGGCTGGCAGGCGAAGCCGCTCGCCTCCGCGCTGCTCGACGAGGCCGGGGTCGCGATCATCGGCGGCCCCGATTTCGGGATTTTGGGCGAGGGATACGTGCGGCTGTCCTACGCCAACTCCACCGAGAACATTTTGAAGGCGCTCGCGCGCATGAGCGATTTCCTGGCCTCGCGCAAAGCGGCGTAGACTACGTCGCGATGGATTGATGCGGAGTCTCAGCCACCCGCTCATCCCCGCGTAAGCGGGGAGCCAGGGCCGCTTGCACAGACAGTTGAGTTTGTGGGCCCTGGGTCCCGGCTTACGCGGGGACGAGCGGCGGAGCACGCGGCGGGAGCTTGAAGTGAGTGAAGGACACCATGGCCTCTCTCGATACTGTCAGCATCGGCATTCTGCTCGGCGCGCTGCTGGTGCTGATCGGCATTCTGTCGAGCCTGGTGGCGCTGCGCTTCGGCGCGCCGCTGCTGCTGGTGTTCCTCGTCATCGGCATGCTGGCGGGGGAGGGCGGGCCGGGCGGCATCAAGTTCGACGATGTGCACGCGACTTATCTGGTGGGCTCGATCGCGCTCGCACTGATCCTGTTCGACGGCGGCTTGCGAACGCGCTTTGCGACCTTCCGCAGCGTGCTTGCGCCGTCGGTGGTGCTGGCGACCGTCGGCGTTCTCCTGACCGCGGCATTGACCGCGCCGGTGGCGAAATATGTGCTCGATCTCAGCTGGATCGAGGCGCTGCTGATGGGCGCGGTCGTCGCCTCGACCGATGCCGCGGCGGTGTTCCTGCTGATCCATTCCCGCGGGCTGCGCTTGCGTCCGCGCGTGAATGCGACGCTCGAAGTCGAATCCGGCAGCAACGATCCGTTCGCGGTGTTCCTCACCATCGTGCTGGTTCAGTTCCTGGTCGGTGAAGGGTCCTGGCAGCACTTCGCCACGGAACTCGCGCAGGAATCGATCCTCGGTACGGTCATCGGCGTGCTCGGCGGCCGCGCGATCGTGCTGGCGCTCAACCGGCTCGGCCTGCCGCAGGGCCTGCATGCGCCGTTCGTGATGACCGGCGCGCTGGTCGTGTTCGGGCTGGCGGCGGTGGTGCATGCGTCCGGGTTCCTCGCGGTCTATCTCGCCGGCCTCGTGGTCGGTAACCGGCCGACGCGCGCGCACAATGCAGTCATCGTGTTCCTCGACGCCGCGACCTGGCTCGCGCAGATCGTGATGTTCGTGCTGCTCGGCCTGCTCGCCTGGCCCGACCGGCTGGCGCAGCACACCTTGCCCGGCCTCGCGGTGGCGTTCGCGCTGATGCTGTTCGCGCGCCCGGTCGCTGTGTTCCTCTGCCTCGCGCCATTCCGGTTCTCCTGGCGCGAGAAAGTGTTCATCGCCTGGGTCGGCCTGCGCGGCGCGGTCGGCATCTTCCTCGCGTCGATCCCGCTGCTGATCGGCTTGCCGCGGGCGCAACTGTTCTTCGACGTGGGCTTCGTGGTGGTGCTGGTCTCGTTGCTGGTGCAGGGCTGGAGCATCGCCTGGGCGGCGCGGCGGTTGCACATTGCGTTGCCGCGGCAGGATCACATGCCGCGCCGCGTCGAGCTCGATCTGCCCGGCCAGATGGCGCAGCAGATCGTCGGCTATCCCGTGCCCGCCAATAGCCCCTATCTGCGGCGCGGTCTGCTGCCATCCTGGGCGCATCCGACCTTGGTGGTGCGCGAGGAAAAAATCTTCAGCCCCGCGGAGGCCGCACCGGTGCGGCCGGGCGATTACGTCTATCTGCTGGCGCCGCCCGAGAAGGCGAACGCGCTCGACCGCTTCTTCGTCGATCTGCCGCCGCCGCCGAAACCCGATCCGCACCTCCTTGGCGATTTCTTCGTGACCGGCGACCACACGCTCGGCGAACTCGCGGAAATCTATGGGCTCAAAGTCGCCGCGAACGAGGCAGCCACCACGCTGGCAGACTATTTCGCCTCCGAGCTTGGGCATGCGCCGAAGCAGGGCGAAGTGTTGCACCTCGGTCCGATCGCGCTCGTGGCGCATAAGATCGACAACGACCGCGTAGCGGCGGTGGGACTGCGGCTGCCGGAGGATGACGACCCGGAGGCGACCTGGCTTGGTCGGATCAGGCGCAGGATTCGGCGTTTGGTGCGGTTAGGTTGATAGTGCCGCGCGCTACGCCGTCTGTGCGTCCCACTCGCCGATGATTCCCACAAGCGCGTCGAGGCCGTCCGTGAGCGCGGCTGGTCCGGGCTGCAGGATGAGCGGCGATTTCACTTCGCGCAGCCAGCCCGTGCGGACGGCCGGGATCGCTCCAAACCCCTCGCGCGCTGCGACCTTCGCGGGCACGAACTTCTTGCCGCACCAGGACCCGACGATGATTTCCGGCGCGGCCGCGATCACATCTTCCGCCATGACGATGCGATCCTTGGCGTTGCCGCCGGCGGAGCGGTTTGCAAATACGTCTGCGCCGCCCGCGGCTTCCACCAGTTGCGAGACCCAGCGGAGGCCGGAGATCATCGGGTCATCCCATTCCTCGAAATAGACGCGAGGACGCCGCTTGAGCCGCGCGGCACGCGCGCGGACATCAGCCACGCGCACCTCCAGCGACACCGCGAGCGCATCCGCTTTCGCCGCCACGCCAACGAGGGCGCCGAGCGTTCGGATCATCGCGAGAATGCCGGCAATGTCACGCTGGTTGAACGCGTGGACCGCGATGTTGCGGCGGATCAGTTCGGCGGCGATGTCGGCCTGCAGGTCGGAAAAAGTCAGGACGAGGTCGGGCTCGAGCTTGAGGATTTTCTCGAAGTCGGCAGAAATGAAGGCCGACACCCGCGGCTTCTCCTTGCGCACGCGCGCCGGGCGCACCGCATAGCCGGACACACCGGCGATCCGATCCTCCTCGCCGAGGAGATAGAGCGTCTCCACGGTCTCCTCGGTCAGGCAGATTATGCGCTCGGGCGGGAACATGACGGCAGGTTACATCAAACCGCGTCCGCGTCGACCGCATCGAATAGTTCCGTTCCGCCGATTGCGCCAACACGCCCGCCGTCGAGCCGGATCACCGTGTTGGCGAGACGGCGCAACTCGCCGGCATGATGACTGACATAGACCATCGGTACGCCGGACACGTCGCGCAGCCGTTCGAGGTAGGGCAGGATCTCGCGCTTGCGCGCCGCGTCGAGCGAAGCAAGCGGCTCGTCGAGCAGCAGGAGCCGTGGCTGCATCAGCAGTGCACGGCCGACGGCGATACGTTGGCGCTCGCCGCCTGAAAGCTTTCCGGGACGGCGGTCGAGCAGGTGCTTGATGTCGAGCAGTTCGACGATACGCGGCATGTCCGCCGGATCTACCACCAGGCCGTACATCCGGCGCCCGTAGTCGAGATTGGCCGCCACCGAGAGATGCGGAAACAGCCGTCCCTCCTGGAAAACGTAGCCGATACGCCGGCGGTGCGCCGGCAGGTCGATGTGCGCGGTGGAATCGAACAGCACCGTTCCGTCGAGCATGATGCGCCCGCGGTCCGGCCGCACCAGACCCGCGATCATGTTGACGAGCGTGGTCTTGCCAGAGCCCGACGCGCCGAACACGCCGGTCACGCCGGCAGCGGTCTCGAAGCGCGCCGCAATCGCGAACCCGCCCAGCCGTTTTTCGACATCGACCGCGAGCATCTCAATCACCGTGAAAGCGCATGCCGGCGCGGCGGGCGAGCCATTCGGCGGCGACCAGTGCCGCGAGCGAAATTGCGATCGCGACCAGGACGAGACGCCCGGCGGCGGCGTCGCCGTTCGGAACCTGGGTGAAGGTGTAGATCGCGGCCGAGATCGTCTGGGTCTCGCCGGGAATGTTGGACACGAAAGTGATGGTCGCGCCGAATTCGCCGAGCGCCTTGGCGAAGCAGAGGACAATGCCAGCGATTAAACCGGGCAGAGCGAGCGGCAGCGTGACGGTGAGAAACACCCACAGCCGATCGGCGCCCAGCGTGGCCGCCGCATCTTCGAGGCGCTGGTCTATCGCTTCGATCGCCAGCCGGATCGGGCGCACCATCAGCGGAAAGCCCATGATTCCGCACGCGAGCGCCGCGCCGGTCCAGCGGAATGAGAACACGATGCCGAAATGCGCGTACAGAAAGGCGCCGATCGGACCGCGGCGGCCGAATGAAATCAGCAGCAGATAGCCGGTGACGACCGGCGGCAGCACCAGCGGCAGGTGCACGATGCCATCGAGCAGCGCCTTGCCCCAGAAGCGCTTGCGCGCGAGCAGCCACGCCACCGCGATCCCGAACGGGAGTGCAACCAGCGTTGCGACGATCGCAATCCGCAGCGACAGCAGGATCGCGGTCCATTCGTCGGGGGTGAGGTCGAGCACGCGGGGTTCTGCTTACGGGCCGGCCGGCACCAGGAACGTAAATCCGTAACGCTGGAAAATTACCTGCGCCGTGCCGGTGCGCAGGAAGTCTAGATATTTCTTGGTATCGGCCTGCGTGCTTGCGGTTGCCGCCACCGGATAGACGATCGGCGGATGCGATGATTCCGGAAACACACCAACGATCTTCACATTCGGCTCGACCTTGGCATCGGTCTCGTAGACGATCCCGAGCGGCGCCTCTCCGCGCCCGACCAGGGTAAGCGCAACGCGCACGTTCTCAGTCATCGCCAGTTTCGGCTCGGCGTTTTTCCAGGCATCGAGCTTTTCGAGCGCGGCCTTGGCATACATCCCCGCCGGCACGGATTTCACGTCGCCTGTGGCGATGCGGCTGTCGCCCGCGAGCTTGGCAAGGTCGAAGCCCGGCCCGATGTTGACGTTGCCCAACGCGGAGTCCTTGGACGCGATCAGTACGAGCCTGTTGCCCAGCAAGTTGAAGCGGGTGCCGGTCTTGATCAGCTTCTTCTGCGCGCCGTAATCCATCCATTCGAGGTCGGCGGAGGCGAAGATGTCGGCCGGCGCGCCGTTCTCGATCTGCTTGATCAGTACGGCGGACGAGGCGTAACTCGCGGTGACCTTCACGTTGGCGGCTTTGGTGAATGCGGCGTTGACATCGTCGAGCGCATTCTTCAGCGACGCCGCTGCAAACACGACGAGGCCCTTGTCCTGCGCCATGGCAACGCCCGACGATGACGCTGCGGCAAGCGCGGCGGCGAGGGCTGCAAACTGACGGCGGGTGAACATGCAGGGGCTCCTTCAGGTGACGGCCGCCGTCGCCCATGCGGCGGCGGGCCGTGAACCGGCAATTTCAAGCTTTCAGGGAACGACCGGTCCGGAAGCACCGTTCCAGGGCCAACCAAGCGCGCTTACGGCGCGTCGCGGGTCGCTGATCGCAGCCTAGCAAGCTACTTGGCCCGAGGTAAAGCGCCGGCTCAGCGGCGGAGCGGTGCGCGCAGGATGCTCAGGGCGCGTTGAGCACCTGCCGGCACATCGGCGGCAGGTCGGCGAGCTTAAGCTGCGACCGCGGCTTCTCGGGTTTCGGCGAAGGCTTCGGGTGCAGCACCGCGTCGGTGAACCACCAGTTGAGGTCTTTGCCGCCGCATCCGTCGCCGGCCGGCGGCGGATCTTGCCGCTTGCAGTCGGGGCTGTCGGCCGGACACTTGATACGGACGTGGAAGTGATAGTCGTGCCCCCAGTACGGCCGCACCTTGGAGAGCCAGGCCCGATCGCCAGTGGTCTCGCGGCAGAGCGCCTTCTTGATCGCCGGATTGACGAAGATGCGCGCGACCTGGGGATCCTCCGCGGCGGCCTTGATGATGTTATGAGCGGCCGGCGTCCAGACGTTCGGATCGACGTCCCTGCGGTCGTCTGCCACCATCATGGTGGCGGACATCTCTTCGCGCTCGGCGCGGGTCAACTCACGGTCCGGCATCGGTGTGAACCAATATCGAAATCGAGCCCGACCTGGTGGCTGGCGTGGCCGGTGATCATCGGGCCGCCGCGCGGCTGTGACATGTCGCCCACAAGGAGGCCGTCGAGCCGACCTTGCCTTTTTCCGAAAGACGTTCGAGGAAATTGATCAGGTGCTCGTTGCCCCAGTTGCGGTTGCGCGAAAGCCGCATGACCTGCCAGGTCGTGCCATTGATCGGCAGGGCGACGCCGCCGGCGAGGCAGCCCTTGGCGTAGAAACCGATCGTGCGCGACACCGGGCTCGAACCGGCCGATGCCAGCGTCGGCGCGCGGAGGGCGTGGGCGACGGCCGCGACCGTGCTTGCTGCTGCGTGCGACACCACCGAGACCGGCGCGGGCGTGGCCTTGCGCCCGAACAGTTGCTTGGCGGGTTGTCGGGGTCGTTCGGATTGCCGCAGCGGCGGCAGCGGCTTCGGATCAAGTGTGCCCTGGTCTTGAGCGCCGGCGGAGCCTGCGGCCGCCACCATGATCGCCAATGTCCATGCCGCC
>CAVPDS010000013.1:0-206473 GCA_963702695.1 uncultured Alphaproteobacteria bacterium
GATGAAAGACTTCACTTCGTTGATGAAGTAGAACTTGTAGGCCTTGCCGTTCGGCAGCACCGGCGAATAGTTGCGGGCTTCGTAGTAGGTCATCGCCGGCTGGTCGACGAGCTTGACCCGGCGCAGGAACTTGACGTTCATGTTGCCTTCGAAGCCCGGCAGCAGCAACCGCATCGGATAGCCGTTGCCCGGCATCAGGCGCTCGCCGTTCTGATAGAGCGCGATCATCGCGTCATCCATGCCCTTCTTGACCGGCACGCTGCGGGTGAGCGCGAGCGGGTCCGCGCCTTCGGGCAGCATCCAGGTCGCCTTCGGGTCGACGCCGACTTCGTCAAGCAAGGTCGAGAGCAGCACACCGGTCCATTCGGCGCAGGACACGAGACCGTGCAGGCCCTGCAGCGTTGCCTGCACCGGCACGTTCGAGAACATCGGTGCGCTGTTGCCGCCGCACTCGACGAAGTGCTGGCGCGTGACCATCGGATAACGCGCGAGCATATCGAGCGTGAATTCCTTCGGCTGCTTCACCATGCCGTGGATCACCAGCTTGTGCTGGGCCGGATCGATGTCCGGAATGCCGGAATGAATGATGGTGAAGTGCAGGCTGTTGGGCGTGACCACGCCGTTGAGCAACTGGTGCGGCGTGCGCGCGTGCTGGGTGCGCGGCTCGCCGTTCGGATTGCTGAGCTGGCGCACCACGTTTTTCTCGAAGCGGGACGGTGACTGCAGCACCGGGGTGGTGGTGCCCTGCATCCGGCTCCACGGCGCATCCTTCAGCGGCTCCGCGGCGGCGCTCGCGAGCGAGGTGCCGGCGCCGGTGGCGGCCGCGCCCGCGAACATGATCCCGCGTCCGAGCAGTGCACGGCGGTCTAACAGGCCGTTGCCGGCCACGGCTTCCGGTCCGCCGGCACGCTTTTTTTGTTTGCTTGACATGTATTCCTCCTTCGAGGGTTTCTTACGGCTGCGGGAACATCTTCACGCCGCCGATTCCGAAGCGCGGACCATAGCAGGTCCACCGGTATCTTCCATTACCCGCGGCCATTCGCCCCGTCGAGCAGCCAGCCGAATTTCTCGCGCGCCTTGCGCGCCACCTCCGCGCTCGGGGTATTGCTCGGCGGAAACTCCTCGCGCCAGTGCCAGGGCTTGCAGGCGTTGATCAGCGCAACCGAATGGGTGATGTCGCCGACCTTGCGCCGCGCGGGCGGGATCGAGGGATCGGCGTTGGAATCCCAGGAGCCCCGGATGAACTGGATCGACTCGACCGGGTCGGTGCGGGTGATCATGGCCCACAGCATGTGGTCGAGATTGGTCACGTCGACGTCATCGTCGCAGACCACGATGTACTTCGACGCATAGGCCGACCCGCCGCATTGCGCGGCGATGTGCGCAGCCTGCACGGCATGGCCGGGATAGCGCTGCGTGATCGACACCCCATGCAGCATGCGCGCGCCGCCGACCTCGTGGCACCAGACCTGGTTCACGCCCGGCACGCCGGCATTGACCATGTTCTGTTTGATGATGGCGGAGCGCATCACGGCGCGGTAGCGCGACATCTCGTCGGGCCCGCCCCCCATCGGTGGCACGCCGAGCAGGATCGGGTCGTTGCGGTAATAGATGGCCTCGATATCGAGTACCGGGATCTGCCGCACGCCGCCGGCGTAATGGCCGGTCCATTCGCCGAATGGACCTTCCGCGTGAGTCTTTCCGGGTTCTACGTAACCCTCGATCACCACCTCGGCGTTGGCCGGGAAGGGCAGGCCGGTCACCTTGCCGCGCACCATCTTGGTCGGGCGGCCGCGCATGCCGCCGATGATGTCGAGCTCGAAGGTGCCATAGGGCGCCTCGACGCCGCCGTAGAAGAAGGCGAGCGGATCGCCGCCGACCACCATGGCGACCGGCATCTTCTCGCCGCGCTTGAAATACTTTTCGCGGTGAATCCAGCCGTGATGACCCTTTGCCGTCACGAAACCGACTGTCTTCTTGTCGTGCACCTGCGCGCGATAGGCGCCGGCATTGAGCCAGTTCTCCTCGGGGTCGCGGGTGATGCTGTAGGTGCCGGTGCCGATGTAGCGGCCGCCGTCCTTCTCATGCCAGACCGGCGAGGGGAATTTCGTCACGTCGATATCGTCGCCGGTCATGATGTTCTCGAACACCGGGCCGTCATCGACGATCTCGTGCGGAACGATCTTGGGATTCTTCAGGTAGGCTTCGCGATAGGCGTCGCTGAGCTCCCACTTGGTGAGATGATCGGGAAAGCCCAACGTCATGTTGCGGCGCGTGCCGGCGAACATGTTCAGCAGCAGGCGGAAGCCCTTGGGCGAGCCGGGCACCTCGTCGAACACCACGCAAGGTCCGTTCTCCGCCCGTAGGATCGCCTCGGCGACAAGCCCGATGTCCTCCTGCCAGCTCGCGCCCTTGACGACGCGGACTTCGCCGAGCCGCTCGGCATGCGCCAGCCATTCGCGCAGATCGTCGTAGTCGATGTTGGCGGCGACGTTGCTTCGGTCGGACATTTTTCTGAATCTCCCGTTGTGGGCCCAAGCCGCTAGCACAGACTCCTCATCCTGAGGAGCCGGCGAAACCGGCGTCTCGAAGGATGCTGCTCCGAGCGCACCGCCGGGGCCTTTCGAGACGGCGTGCGACGCACCCTCCTCAGGGTGAGGCAAGTCACTTGCAGCCGTCCTTTGCTATAACAGCATCCTCACCGCGGAGCCTCCCCCATGTACAGCAATTTGCGCGAATTCATCGCCGAGGTCGAGGCGCTCGGCGCGCTGCGTCATGTCGCCGGCGCGGATCCGGACAGCGAGATCGGCGGCATCACCGAAGTCGCGGCCGGAATGCCGGAGTGCCCGGCGCTGCTGTTCGACCGCATCAAAGGCCTGCCGCCCGGCTTCCGCGTCTTCACCAATGCCACCACCAATCCGCAGCGGGCCGCGCTCGCGCTCGGCATCGACCCGACGCTGCGCCCGCTCGACGCGCTCAAGGCCTGGATGGGCAAACGCCAGACTCTCAAGTCGCACGCGCCCGTGATCGCGAAGGATGCGCCCGTTCTTGAGAACACCGTCCGCGGCGGCGATGTCGACCTCGCGAAGCTGCCCGCGCCGGTGTGGCACAGCAAGGACGGCGGCCCCTACGTCGGGTCGGGATCGATCGTGATCATGCGCGATCCCGACAGCGGCTGGATCAACGCCTCGATCTATCGCGTGCAGGTCCACACTCGCAACAAGGTCACGGTGCAGTTCGATCACCAGGGGCGCCACGGCGCGATCATCGCCCGGAAATACTGGGATGCGGGAAAGTCCTGCCCACTCGCGGTGGTAAACGGACCCGACCCGGCGCTGTTCATCGCTGGCTTCGAGTATCTGCCGGAGGGCCAGTCGGAATATGATTTCGCCGGCGCCATCAAGGGCGCCCCGATCGAAGTGATCGCCGGACCAATGACGGGACTGCCGCTGCCGGCGCAGGCGGAATTCATCTTCGAGGGCGAACTGCTACCGCCGAGCCGCGAGACGCTGCCCGAAGGGCCGTTCGGCGAGTTCACCGGCTATTACGCTGCGGACAAGCGCCCTTGTCCGGTGATGGAGGTCACCGCCATCCACCATCGCAGCGATCCGATCCTGCTCGGCTCGCCGCCGATGAAGCCGCCGCGCTTCCACTTCGGGCTGCCGTTCCGCGCCGCCAGCATCTGGAGCCAGTTGGAGATGGCCGGCGTCACCGACGTGGTCGGCGTCTGGCAGCACGTCTCGCAGCTCATGACCGTGGTCGCGCTCAGGCAGCGCTACGCCGGCCATGCCAAGCGCGCCGCGCTGATCGCGGCAGCGAACAGCTACATGGGCCGTCTCGTCGTCGTGGTCGATGAGGATGTCGATCCGTCGAATCTCAACGACGTGATGTGGGCGATAACGACGCGCTGCGAGCCATCCGAACAGATCGACATCGTGCGCGATGCCTGGAGCTCTGCGCTCGACCCTCGCATTCCGCCGGAGGAGAAGGCGCGCGGCGTCACTTCGCATTCGAAGGCGATCATCGAGGCGTGCCGGCCGTTTCCCTGGATCGGTAAATTCCCGCCGACCTCGGCGCTATCGCCGGAGGAAGCCCGCGCGATCGAAGTGAAGTGGGGCGAAGTGTTGAAGGGGTGACAAAGCTGTGTTTGTCCCCGCTCCCCAGGGGGATACGTCCATTCTGCCGTAGGATTGCCGGTCAAGCCTGGCCGCTTGATTTGACGCCGATGCGCATCGCGGGGACGCGCGTGAAATGAACCCAGGCGTGGTTAAGAGCCCTCGCGAGTTTGTTAACTTTGCCCCGGGGCAAATTCCCATTTGATCCGTTATAATGGTTATGAGGGATTGGATCGCATCGGAGGGCTCCTGCGCTGCGCAAGCAGCCAACCTTGTATCGAGTAGGAGACGACGACATGAAATGGTCAATACCGGCGGTGACGGCCGCGCTCGCCATGTTCGCCACCGACGCCTCGGCGCAGATCGATCTCAGCGGCAGATTCCAGTGTATCCAGTTGTGCCGGCCGGAATTCGCGGGAGCACCCGCCTATGTCACGCAGAACGGCTGGAATATGAATGTCGTCGATGAAGGCGGCATCGCATCGCGGGCCTGGATCGACTGGCCCGGCCACATCTGGCTGCAAAGCTGGAACGAAGGCGCGGTCTACTCGGCCGACGGCAATACCATCCAGTTCGACCGCGGCCGGGTATGGCAGCGCGCCGCCGAGGTGGTGGAGCCGCCTCCGGTCGCGACCCGAACGGGAAAGGCCCGCAAGCGCAAAGCGCAGTAATATTTGATCCGCAGGATCATGGCGGTTGTGGTCGCTCCCGCGAAAGCGGCACAGCCGCCATGATGAGGCGTCGTTGCCGGACGTGCGCGGACGAGCGGACCGTCCGTCTGATCTAATCAATCGATTAAGGCTCTAGATGCGATTATCAGTAATCGCTGTTCGTGGGCAGGAACGCCTGCTGCTGGATCGGCGGCACCGCGATCTGATCGCGCTGTGCCGTAACATCCGGCGCACGCATCAGCAACAGCGCCGCCACCGGCAAGATGAACAGTACCGCGGCGGCGATCCAGGCGAGATAATCAAGCTCGGTAAAATGATGGCTCGTCTCCGGGGTCGTGATCACTGCTGCCTCCACAACGGGTGGATGGGTCTTTGCAACAAAACGTTTCGGGCATGGCAGACGTTCCGTGGCGCCGAAATTCCGGCAGCCGATTTGGTGCAGCGCTGCATGGAACCTTTGCTGTGATGCGCGCTTGATCACCCAAAGAGTGGAATTCTCAGTGGGACGTGTGATGCGACTGGAAGATTTCAGCCGGCGGGCAAAGGAGTGTGTTCGCTTGGCGCAGCGTTCGAGGACGGCGCAGGATCGCGCTCTTTTTCTGCAGCTCGCGCGCGCTTGGTTTGGGACCGCCGACGACAGCATGAAGTTCGCGCCGGCGATGGCAAGGCGGCGGGATCTTGCGCGCGGCGATCAGCCGTAGCGTGGCGCGCTGCGCCAGCGCCTGCAAGGAGCGCACTCCTGGAGCGGAACCGAGGTGGGGAGGGGACGGTGTCATTGTAGGTCTGCCGCCGCCACAACACCACCGGCCGTTGTGCTTTGCTTTGAACCTTTTCGGTCCCTCGAGCGTCTAACCAGCAAGCCTCCGAGTTTTTTTGTTGTCAGGGAGACAATTTATGTTCTGGCGCCGCGTCCGCAGCATTGCCGCTACCGCTTTCGTGGTTTTGACCCTGGGTTCCGTAGCGGCAGCGTTCGTGGCCACCAGCCAAGCCTGGGTTCGCACGAGCAGCGACCAGGATATCGCCAGCACCGCTCGCCTGATGTCGCCCAACGAGCGCGTGGCGCAAGCTTTTGGTCGCTGGGACGGAAGCCGGCGCTGAAGCAGGGCGCAAGCTCTCGCTGATCGTCGCTATGTGTAGTGAGGTGCGGCCTAACCCCTGGGGTTGCCGCGCGCATGGTGATTCGCGATGCCCGCTTGCCCCGCGAGCGCGGGTCCCCTAAATAGCGGCCGTCACCCGGCCGGAAAACCGCACCAGACTGCGCGCCGGATGCCAAAAGGGACCGCGGCCAGCCGGCCAGGTCCCTGAAGTAGAGTCCTTGGTGCGAAGGCGGCGGGGTAGCTCAGCTGGTTAGAGCAGCGGAATCATAATCCGGAGGTCGCCGGTTCAAATCCGGCCCCCGCTACCAAACCAACCAATTGAAATTGCTGGATAAATACGAATGGACGCCCTCTTGAGCGGCCATTTTCATGTTGCAAATGTCGCAAGAAATATTCAAGCAAAATCAATGGGACTCAAAAATCGCCAGCGATTCCGTGCAACATGACTGCAACATCGGGACACGCACCCGAATGCCCGCTTTGGCCCCTGCGAATAGCTGGCTGCGGAATAGCTGGTAAGGATGGGTTGCATTGCTAGTCGCCCGAGTTACTCGAACTGAGGGTACAATCTGTTCAGCTTGACGCGGGCGTTTGCGGTTGTGAATTGCCAGTCGGCTTTGGCGTGGTGCTTGTTGCGGTGGTCCTGCCATGCGGTGACTTCGTGGGCGAGGATTTGTTTGTCGGCGATGCGGCGATCCAGACATTGCGACGCAAGCACGCCGAGTTCGGATTCGGCCATGTCGAGCCAACTGCCGTGCTTGGGCGTGTAATGCCATTCGAAGCGCTCGACGAGCCGGCGCGCCTCGGGCGCGGGAAAGGCCTCATAGAGCGAGGCTGGCTTGTGGGTGTTGAGATTATCCTGCATCAGCACGATTTTCACCGCGTCGGAAAAATGCGTGTCGGACAAATCCCTGAGCACGTGGGCATAATCGATGGCGGTGTGGCGGTCGGTGACCTTGACATGTCGCCAGCCTTCCAGCGGCGCGAACACCATGAACAGATTGGCGACGCCATTGCGTTCGTATTCGTAATCGTGCCGCGCTGGTTGTCCAAGTTTGGCAGGGATCGGCGCGCGCGGCTCGACGATCAGCTGCTTCGAGGTCTCGTCGAGGCACACGAGCGGGCGCTGCGGATCGTGCGGTCGCTGATAGACTTCCAGCACGTCTTCCATGGTGGCGACAAACGCAGCGTTGGCTTCGGGCGGGATCACCCATTGCTGCTTGAGATGCGGTTTGAGAATGTTTTTTTTAGCGTCCGCCCGATCGTGTTGTCGCTGGCGTGATCGACAATGTGCAGTTCGACGACCTTCTCCTCAAGCAGACGCAGGCTCCATCTGGCAAAGCCCTCCGGGGCCGGAGAGAGGGTCAGCGCGATCAACTTTGCTTCTGCCGCGCCGTCGAAGATCCGCGGCCGGGCGGAGTTGGGATTGTATTTACGGGTCAACACGGCCTCAAACCCCTCTTCGACCAGTTGCCGCCTGGTCCGCTCGATAGTGGCGATGCTGGTGTCCAACGCCGCGGCAATCCGGCTGTCGCTCCAGCCTTCGCCCGCATCTGATACGTCCGCCTTCAAGAGGACGCGCGCCTTCGTCAGCAGCTGGGCGGAACGCTTGCCTTTACGGATCAACTCGTTGAGTTCGATCGCGTTCCTCCGCGTCGAGCCTGACCACGTATTTCTTGACGGCAATCTTTTTCCCGGCCACGAATCACCTCCATCGCTGCTTACCGCGACAGAGATTCAGAAATTCCCGTCATGATCAATGACGGGGGCACTAGTGTTACCGCATTCCATAATCGTACCCGGATATCGCTCCGCTCATCCGGGCTGGCTCGCCTGCGGCCTCCTGTTCGCGCTCGCCGCCGCCGTCAAGGTTTTTCGGGTCAAAGCCGCGAAGCCTGCAGCACGGCAGGTGGGATAGGGCGATCGCCAGGCCTGAAGGCCGAGACGTGGCCGGCAAAAAATCTGTAGCGGGACCGACTTCAGTTAGGTTACCGCATTTCATAATCGTACCCGGATATCGCTCCGCTCATCCGGGCTACTTGCTCTTGAGCACTGGCCAGATTTGGCAAGGCTGCGTATACTCTCGTCCGCGGAGACGTGATTTCGTCGCACCGTCATTGTTCGAAGGAGAGACCGATGGGGTCGATTTCGAAGGAGGAGCCGATGGGTTCGAAGCGAACTAGCCGCAGGGAGCTCCTGAAGGGCAGCGCAGCGTTGGCCGGTGGGTTGACGTTGGGAACACCGCTCCATGCACAAACTCACGACCATGCGATGGCCTCGGGCAGCGAAAACCAATATCCGATGATCCCGGGCAGCAAGGAGATGATCGCCTACGGCGAGCGCTCCCATTTCGTGACCTCGGTACGCATACCGCACCCGATGGGCAGCATGGCTTCACCCGACGCGTTCGGGAAGGTGTTCCACGTGGCCTCGCCGTTGCAGGATTCCGTTGGCAACATCACGCCATCGTCGCTCCACTATATAGCGACGACCCGCCAGTCCTTCATTCCGGACATCGATCCCAAGCAGCATACGCTGATGATCCACGGCCTGGTGGATAATCCCCTGACCTTCACCATGGACGACTTGAAGCGCTTCCCGTCGGTCACCCAGTTGCATTTCCTCGAGTGCGCGGGAAACCGGCACACGCCGAAACACAGGACCGTGCAGGAATCGCACGGGATGACCAGTTGCTCGGAATGGACCGGCGTGCTGCTTTCTACGCTGCTCAAGGAGTGCGGCCTGAAAAGCAGCGCGACATGGTTCGTCGCTGAAGGCGCCGAGGAAGTGAAGGGCGCCTCGAGCATGCCCATCGCCAAAGCGATGGACGACTGCCTCATCGCCTACGGACAGAACGGCGAGGCCCTGCGGCCGCAGCAAGGGTTTCCAGTGCGGATAGTCGTGCCCGGCTTCGAAGGCATTTTTAATACGAAGTATCTGCGGCGCATCAAGGTCGTCGACCGGTATTTCATGAACTACAACGACTTCGGGCATCTCAAGGAGGGTGAGAGAGAGGCTGCGCTCGGCTTCCAGATCGGACCCAAGTCGGTCATCACCTACCCTTCCGGCTCACAGCAGCTACCCGGCAAGGGATCCTACGAGATCAAGGGGTTGGCCTGGTCCGGCGGCGGCGCCATCAAGACTGTGGAAGTCTCGGTCGATGGCGGGAAAAAGTGGAGCCCCGCCGAGATCAAGTCGACGCCACAACGCATGGCGCACGTCCGATTCGGCTATCAGTGGACTTGGGATGGAAACGAGACCGAGATCATGTCGCGCTGCACCGACGAGATCGGACAGCAGCAACCGACGCTGGAGCAGATCGCCAAGTTCTGGAACGAGCCTGTTGGGAAAGTGCCCGGGCTCAACAACAGCGTCATGCCCTGGAAGATCGCCAAGGACGGGAAGGTGACCAATGGGCTCGCTTAAGCTTGCCGCGATTTTGTTGCCGACTGCGCTGTTCTTGGGGAGCCCCGCGTTCGCGCAGTCGCCCACATATGGCTTGGGGCGCACTCCGTCCGCGCAAGAAATCAGCGCCGCGGATATCAATATCGGCGCTGACGGAAAAGAACTCCCTCCGGGCCACGGCACCCCCAAGGAAGGTGCGCAGGTCTTTCAGCTCCAGGGGTGCATCGTCTGCCATGGCGCCGAGGGCGAAGGGGGACTGGGGCCCAGGTTGAAATCGAAGACAAGCCAGGATCTTCCCATCTGGAAACGGGAGCGCATCCTGCCACTGCGCGCGCCGTTTGCGACGACCGTGTGGGATTACATCCACCGCGGCATGCCGCTCGGGAGAGAGGGGACTCTCACCCCCAATGAGGTCTACGCGCTGACGGCCTACCTGCTGTTCCTGAACAAGGTGATCCCGGAGGACACAGTCCTCGACCAACAGAGTCTGCCGAAGGTCAAGATGCCGATTGGTGATGACTACGCCCGGCTGCCTGACTGGAAGCCCGGGACGCGAAGGCTTGAGGGTTACCCCTTCTAGCAGGTTGTGTGCTCATAAATCAGGGCGGCTTGGCTCGGTCACGGCTGATGTCCGCCTGTCCCGCAACAGCGGCACAAGAGCGGGCATGCGTGGAGGTCTGCGTCGGGCCAGGCTACTTGCTCTTGAGCACTGGCCAGATTTGGCAAGGCTGCGTATACTCTCGTCCGCGGAGACGTGATTTCGTCGCACCGTCATTGTTCGAAGGAGAGACCGATGGGGTCGATTTCGAAGGAGGAGCCGATGGGTTCGAAGCGAACTAGCCGCAGGGAGCTCCTGAAGGGCAGCGCAGCGTTGGCCGGTGGGTTGACGTTGGGAACACCGCTCCATGCACAAACTCACGACCATGCGATGGCCTCGGGCAGCGAAAACCAATATCCGATGATCCCGGGCAGCAAGGAGATGATCGCCTACGGCGAGCGCTCCCATTTCGTGACCTCGGTACGCATACCGCACCCGATGGGCAGCATGGCTTCACCCGACGCGTTCGGGAAGGTGTTCCACGTGGCCTCGCCGTTGCAGGATTCCGTTGGCAACATCACGCCATCGTCGCTCCACTATATAGCGACGACCCGCCAGTCCTTCATTCCGGACATCGATCCCAAGCAGCATACGCTGATGATCCACGGCCTGGTGGATAATCCCCTGACCTTCACCATGGACGACTTGAAGCGCTTCCCGTCGGTCACCCAGTTGCATTTCCTCGAGTGCGCGGGAAACCGGCACACGCCGAAACACAGGACCGTGCAGGAATTGCACGGGATGACCAGTTGCTCGGAATGGACCGGCGTGCTGCTTTCTACGCTGCTCAAGGAGTGCGGCCTGAAAAGCAGCGCGACATGGTTCGTCGCTGAAGGCGCCGAGGAAGTGAAGGGCGCCTCGAGCATGCCCATCGCCAAAGCGATGGACGACTGCCTCATCGCCTACGGACAGAACGGCGAGGCCCTGCGGCCGCAGCAAGGGTTTCCAGTGCGGATAGTCGTGCCCGGCTTCGAAGGCATTTTTAATACGAAGTATCTGCGGCGCATCAAGGTCGTCGACCGGTATTTCATGAACTACAACGACTTCGGGCATCTCAAGGAGGGTGAGAGAGAGGCTGCGCTCGGCTTCCAGATCGGACCCAAGTCGGTCATCACCTACCCTTCCGGCTCACAGCAGCTACCCGGCAAGGGATCCTACGAGATCAAGGGGTTGGCCTGGTCCGGCGGCGGCGCCATCAAGACTGTGGAAGTCTCGGTCGATGGCGGGAAAAAGTGGAGCCCCGCCGAGATCAAGTCGACGCCACAACGCATGGCGCACGTCCGATTCGGCTATCAGTGGACTTGGGATGGAAACGAGACCGAGATCATGTCGCGCTGCACCGACGAGATCGGACAGCAGCAACCGACGCTGGAGCAGATCGCCAAGTTCTGGAACGAGCCTGTTGGGAAAGTGCCCGGGCTCAACAACAGCGTCATGCCGTGGAAGATCGCCAAGGACGGGAAGGTGACCAATGGGCTCGCTTAAGCTTGCCGCGATTCTGTTGCCGACTGCGCTGTTCTTGGGGAGCCCCGCGTTCGCGCAGTCGCCCACATATGGCTTGGGGCGCACTCCGTCCGCGCAAGAAATCAGCGCCGCGGATATCAATATCGGCGCTGACGGAAAAGAACTCCCTCCGGGCCACGGCACCCCCAAGGAAGGTGCGCAGGTCTTTCAGCTCCAGGGGTGCATCGTCTGCCATGGCGCCGAGGGCGAAGGGGGACTGGGGCCCAGGTTGAAATCGAAGACAAGCCAGGATCTTCCCATCTGGAAACGGGAGCGCATCCTGCCACTGCGCGCGCCGTTTGCGACGACCGTGTGGGATTACATCCACCGCGGCATGCCGCTCGGGAGAGAGGGGACTCTCACCCCCAATGAGGTCTACGCGCTGACGGCCTACCTGCTGTTCCTGAACAAGGTGATCCCGGAGGACACAGTCCTCGACCAACAGAGTCTGCCGAAGGTCAAGATGCCGATTGGTGATGACTACGCCCGGCTGCCTGACTGGAAGCCCGGGACGCGAAGGCTTGAGGGTTACCCCTTCTAGCAGGTTGTGTGCTCATAAATCAGGGCGGCTTGGCTCGGTCACGGCTGATGTCCGCCTGTCCCGCAACAGCGGCACAAGAGCGGGCATGCGTGGAGGTCTGCGTCGGGCCAGAAGCAGACCTCGATGCTTATTCGATTAGCCGGGCGGCAGGCAGCGGTGGCAACGACGTTAAGCCTGGAAGCGACGCTCGCCATCCAGCCACGTCTCGCGGACGGCAATGTCGCGGATGCTCGAGGGATCGACCCTCGTGGGGTCTTTATCGAGGATGACACGGTCGGCCGCTTTGCCTGCCATGATTACACCGGTGAAATCCTGGCGGCACTGCCACGCGGCATCGGCCGTCACCATCCGTAACGCGGCCTCGACGGGTACTTTCTCCGCAGGGTTCAGCACGTCACCGCCATCGCCATCGCGCATGGTCCGCATGATCGCGTTTTCGACCATCCTGCGGGCCAATCTCGGTGACATTCCAGTCGGAGTGCAGCGTTGGCCGCAGACCGCCCTTCAGCGCGGAAGCGCAGCTATGCGCGCGTATGCCTCGCGCCAGCCCTCCTCAAGGCGGGCGTGAAATTGTTTCATTGCCCGTCGGGCCTCGACGTCGCGCCAAACCTGGAGCAACATGCGTTCACTGCCTCGAGCGGAGCCTTGCGGTCATGGTTGTCAGTCTCAAGGTGAACGGCACGGTGCACAGCGTGGCGGCCGATTTGGACACGCCACTGCTCTACGTGCTGCGCAACGATCTTGGGCTCAACGCCGCCAAATTCGGCTGCGGGCTTGGTCAGTGCGGTGCCTGCACGGTCCTCATCGACGGCGCTGCGTCACGCTCCTGCGTCATGCCGATCGGTGCGCTTACGCAATCCGAGATCATCACGCTCGAAGGTCTCGGGACGCTTGAGCAACCCCACCCGCTGCAGTCTGCTTTCATGGCGGAGCAGGCGGCGCAGTGCGGCTACTGCATCGCCGGCATGATCATGATGGCCAAAGCGATTCTCGACCGCAACCCGCACCCGAGCGAGGCCGACGTCCGACTCGGACTTATCGGCAATCTCTGCCGTTGCGGGACCCATAACCGGATCGTCCGCGCGATTTTCACAGCCGCGCAGGCGATGGGGCGAAGTTGAGGAGGATGAATCGGGGCGGTAAATCGGGGCGGTCTTGCGTCCCGCGCCCGAGTGCGGCAAGCTTGCTCTTAGCGCTTTGCTAGTGTCGCGGAGTTCAGGCGCTCGCACGGGATGGGGTATCATGACGAACAATTACGTTTCGACGGTTCTCGGCGTTCTCGCCGCGCTGACCTTTCTGGACACTCCGGGAAATGCCGCTGAAGCCCAGACCGTCCTCGGCGGCAAGTTGGTGGTTTGTGGCGTATGCCACGGTGTGAACGGTTTGCCAAAACTGGAGGGTGTTCCAATCATCTGGGGTCTGCAGGAAAATTATATCCTGAAGCAACTGCATGAATTCCAACGCGGAGATCGCGCCAGCGATACCATGAAGGCGATCGTGACAAACCTCACCGAGGAAGAGGTGGGGCCCGCAGCAGCTTATTTCGCGACAAAGCATTGGCCGGGGCCCGCGAACGCCGCGTCCTACTCGCCGCCCCCCACAATGGCGATATGCGAGGCATGTCATCAGCAAAAACTGGTTGGCGGCGTAGCGGCGCCGCGGCTCGCAGGCCAAAAGTACGATTACTTGGTCGAGTCGATGCGCCGCTTTGCGGAAGGCCAGCGAAAAAACAGTCCCGAAATGAGCAGCATCATGCAGGGGATTTCGGCGTCCGACCGGGAGGCGATGGCGCGTTACATCTCAGGCCTCTGACTCGGGCGCAGCGTAACCTCACCTGCGTTGCCAAGCGACGCGACACGCCATGCCCAAGAGTGTGGATCCCCCAGGCCTTCTGGCGCGCCGAGGGTGGGATCCGTCTGCGCAATGAAGGCCGTGACCTTTCCGTCCTTGACGCTGCCGACCCGGATACCCTGCTGTAACCCCGGATTGGTCGGTCGATTGCGCGTCGTTCACGTACATCTCGTCTCGCAGCGCAACGAGACCGAGATTCTGTCGCGCTGCATCGACGAGATCGGGCAGCAGCAACCGACGCGAGAGCAGGTCGCCAAGTTCTGGAACGTGCCTTTTGAGCGAAATTACAGAGTGCCTGGGCTAGACAACAGCGTTATGCGGCCGAGAGGCGGCAATGACGTGGTGCGAGAACAACGGCGTGGACTGCATTTTCGGCCTTGCCGGCAATGTCGTACTCGATCGACCGGTCGAACCGGCCGCCGATGATATCCGGGTGCGCCGTGCCGTGAACCAAGACCGGGTGCTGCGGTCCAGAAATACGCTCCGACCGGATTCCCCATTCAGTCGCCCTACCTCGCAATCGCCAGCCGGCAGGCCGAGATGCGGATCACCTCCGAGTTCGGCTTCATCTCTGCTCGTCAGAGCTTATCGTTTGGGTTCCCAACGATCTGAAAAATCGTTAACTTCCACGCCGATCGGAGTTCATCGGGAGAATAAACATGGGCTGCCGGTGTTGCATGGGCGTGTTCGCGCTCGCTCTTGGGATGGGGCTTGCCGGCGCCATCTCGGACGCCCGGTCACAGATCATAGATTTGGCCAAGTACCCGGACATCGCGGGGGGATGGGGCAGAAGCGAGGTCTACCAGTGGGCGCGGGGGCAGAAAGCTCCGCTGACGCCTGAATATCAGGCCGTCTATGAGGCCAACATCGCCGACCGGTCCACCGGCGGACACGGCACCGATACAATGTATCGCTGCTTCCCGCCGGGCATGCCGCGGCAGATGCTTGTCTACTCGCCCATGGAGATAGTCATCACTCCCAAGACTGCCTATATCCTGATCGACCACATTCACGACGATCGCCGCATCTACACCGACGGGCGCGACTGGCCCCGAGAGGACATTGACCCGGTCTTCTCCGGCTATTCTATCGGTAAGTGGGTCGATGAGGATGGCGACGGCAAATACGACGTGCTCGAGGTCGAGACCCGCTTCATCAAGGGCCCCCGCACGTTGGATGGTCTGCTCCCGACCCACAAGGACAATCAGAGCATTATCAAGGAGCGTCTCTATCTCGACAAAACCAACCCGGACATCCTGCATGATGAGATAACGCTGATCGACCATGCCTATACGCGTCCCTGGACAATTCTCAAGAGTTACCCGCGCCACAAAAAAAGCGATCCGATCTGGTGGCCCGAGGAGGTCTGTGCCGAGAACAACGTTTGGGTTAGCGTGGGCAACGAAGACTACTATATCAGTGCAGATGGCTATCTGATGCCGGTCAAAAAGAACCAGGCGCCACCAGATTTGCGGTACTTTAAACGGAAATTAGCACCTGCTCCAGAATGAATGAGCGGAGCTTGTTTAGCCGTTGTTAAAGGCCGAGCACTCGCGTTGCGGTCCGTATGCCAGGCCGTCAGCGCTGGGAACAGAGTCGCATTGGAGATCATCTCCAGCAATGATGCGCAGGCAGGTCTGCAAAGCTCTGCTGCAGCACACATGGTTTGAGCCCCCACACGGGGTTCCTGAAGACATGACCTGAAACTACTCGCAAACTCCGCCAGCTCCTTTTCGCGCACACCAATTTTACCCTCTGGCGCGAGCCTTGTTCTTGCGCGCAGTTCGAACGACGCGACCAATTATTTCCTGATTCTGACCAACCGCGTCATCGAAGTGCGCACGCAGGCGTGATTTGCCGCCCGGGCGGAGGCACCGGCGGCCTTTGCGCGATTGCCGCACCCGGTGGCGGTTGCAATCTCGATCGATTAACTTCCGTGCGGCCACAAGTGCCATGCATGCGCAACAGAACGGATGATCGCCATGACTTTGAGACGCTATGAGATGACCCGCAGATCCGTGCTTGGCGGCGCCGCGGTGCTCATGGTTCCGGCTTTCGCGCGCTCGGCAGTAGCGGCGGAGACGGTGGACGTGGCGGCAGCCAAGAAAGAAGGCAAGGTCGTCCTCTACACGTCCGCGCCGATCGCCGCGGCGCAGAAGGTTGCCAACGCGTTTCAGCAGAAATACGGCATCACGGTCGAACTGTTCCGCTCCGGCGGGAGCCAGGTGCTGCGCCGCTTCATGATGGAGCGTGAAGCCGGTCACCTCGGCGCCGACCTGCTGGTGTCATCGGATCCCGCCGCCATCCTCGACATGACCGCCAAAGGCATGTTCGTGCCATTCAAGCCGGACGGTTTTGACAAGGTACCCGACGCCTTCAAAGATCCCGATGGGCACTTTGTGGCCCAGCGCATCAGTATCATTTCCATTTACGGCCGCACCGATCTCGTGCCATCGCATGAGATGCCGAAAACATGGGACGATCTTTTGAGCCCGCGCTTCAAAGGCAAGCTTGTGATGACCAATCCGTCATTCACCTCCCTGCAGCTTGGCGTCGTCGCGATGATCTCGAAGATGCGCGGCTGGGACTTTTACGAGAAGCTCGACGGCAACGACGTGGTGGTGGTGCAGGGCAATGAGCAGGCGCTCAATCTGGTCAAGACCGGCGAGCGGCCGATCGCGGCCGGCGCGGACAGCCAGTACGCTAACGAAGCGCGCATGGCCGGGCACAAGGTCCAGAACTTTTTCCCGAGCGACGGCACTTTTGCCATTCCGGCGACTACGTCGGTGGTGAAGGGGTCCAAGAATCCGAACGCAGCGAAGCTTCTGGCCGAATACTCGCTGAGCCTGGAAGCGGAAAGGCTGTGGCCGGAAAACGGCATTTATGCCGCACGCACGGACGTCGACCCGCCGGAGGGCAGCCCGAAAATTGTCGACGTCAAGGTGATCCCGATGGATTTCGCTTATATCAGAAGCGCGACCGCGGCGGTGAAAAAGCGCTTCAACGAAATTTTCGGGACCTGATGAGCGGGCGGTCAGCGCGGGGAAGCTCGATCGGGCTGCAATTGCGCCGCCCTCGTAAGATGCAGGACTATATGGATCGCGACACGCTCATGCTCGTCTTAGCGTGCTCGATGATTGCTTGTTCTTCAGGCGTCAATTCGAGCATTTCGCCCACTCGACTGATAATTTAGCAGTCTTCGTTTCAACGCGGTCGGCCTGTGAAAGGTGATCAAACTCATCAGCATCGAGCCCGAGTAATCCCGTCGGCGACATGTTCATGTCAACCCGTTGCAGACATTCGTCGAAAGCGAAAATCAGGAAATGGGAGGCGCCGATCAGGCCGACCGGCGTCAGCGCGGATTGAGGCGCCAAGTACCTCCCGTCATTCGCAAGGCAAGGAGACGCAAAGAGGAGTGCTTACGCGAGTTCCTTCTTCTTGATTCGGTCGGCCTCGGTTTCGACGGCCTCGAATCCGTGGGTCGAGACGTCGAAGAAATTTCCCTCCGGATCACAAGCGCGGAATTCTGCAAAGGGGCGATCCGCGGGGCGCTTCCTGGGTTCTTCCAACCCGCATTCCTGCGTGCGCTGCCTGATGACGTCGTGGTTCTCGACGTGAAAGCCGAAATGGTTGAGGCCGACCGGCGCTGATCCCTCAAGCCGATGCTTGAGCAGCGCCATCGTGATGTAGCCATCGCTGATGAAGAAATTTTCACCGTTCGGAGAAGTATGAACGATCTTCATGTCAAAAACTTTCTCGTAATATCGCGCCATCGCGGCGGGGTCGCGGGCATAAATGGCGAGATGACGGATTTTTGGGGTTGCCATGAGCTTCCTCTGATAGTTGTTACGCGTCGCTGCCGCGTCACAAGGACGGATCCCAATGTCATCAGCGCGGCGGTTGGTGGGCAGGAATCCTTTCACGGCGCTTTCAATAGTCAAGCGTTTTGTGCCGTGGGGATTTGATCACACGCCGATCGGAGCGCATCGAAGCTCCACGGCCGTCGAGTGTCGGGAAGCGAACCGCCGCGGCCGGCTCCATTGCCGCCGGACCATAACACGGTAAAGTACCATAAAACGGGGGCTTGGTTGTCGAAGATGGGCATGAACAGAATCGCGAGACAGGAAACATCGACGTCGATTTCGACGCTCGCGGCTTGGACATTGGAGCCCGAATCCGCCTACCGCTCCGAACTGGTGCTGCGACAAGCAAGGCTCCTGGTACTTGACACGCTTGGCTGCGCGCTCGTCGGCGCTGGCTCTGACACCGCGAAGTCGACGATATCCGTTGCCGATGAATTGGGCGGCAATCCCGAGTGCACCATCATCGGCATGCCGGGCAAAACGTCCATCACCAACGCGGTGCTCGCTAACGGCGTGCTGGTGCGCGCACACGATCTCAACGACGTCACCTTCGTGGAGAAGGACGGCAAGCTGAGTGTAGGGGGACACTGCAGCGACAATATCCCGGTTGCGCTGGCGGTGGCGGAGCGATCAGGCAGCGCCGGCCGCGACATGCTGGAAGCCGTTGCCATGGGCTACCAGTTGTTCGGCCGCTTGCGGGACCTCATGCGCTTTTCGAGCACGTGGGACAACACCAGCATTTCCGGACTGGTCGCGGCGGCCATGGCCGGCCGGCTTATGGGCTTCGATGCCGTCCGCCAGGGGCACGCGATCGCGCTCGCCGCAACGCGCTGCGCGACACCCAAGGTGGTACGCTGGGGCGCCATTTCAGCGGCGAAAAACCTGGCCAATGCGTTGGTCGCGCAGTCAGGCGTGCAGGCGGCGCTGCTTGCCGCCAAGGGCCTGACCGGGCCATTCGAAGTGCTCGATCACGTTGGCGGAATTCCGGCCATTTTCGATCCAGCGCTCGGGTTCGATCGGCTTTGGGCCCCCGTGGGGACGCCGCTGATCATGACGGCGAACATGAAAAGCTTTCCGTGCATCGGCACCGCTCAGACGCTGATCGTGGCAGCCCTGGAAGCGCACAAGAAGCTTGGCGATCGAATTGGCGACATCGAGCGAATCGAAGTGATCATGGCCGATTTGCCCATGGTCAGGAATCAGCAGGGCGAGCGCACGCGCCGCTATCCGCAGACGCACGAGGAAGCCGACCACAGTTTTACTTTCCTTCCCTGTGTCGCCTTGAGCGATGGCGAACTCACGCTGCGCCAATACGAAAATGAGCGTTGGATGCAGCCGGAGATTTGCCGCCTGATCGAAATGGTCGATCTGCAGACGTCGGCCGATCTCAATGTGCGCGCTCCGGGCAGCATGCCCTGCCGATTGCGACTGGTATTGCGAAATGGCGAGGAAATCGTTTGCGAATGCCTCTATCCGCCCGGCCATTCCTATCCAGAGAAGGGTCTGGACAGTTCGATCGTCGAGGCCAAATTCCGTGAGATTACGAGCGCGGTGTTGACGCCAAGACAGGCGGACATCATCGTTGGTCTGGCGACAGACCTGGGTGGGCCGGCTCCGGTCGGAGCGCTGCTCGATGAATTGCGGCCGCGCGGAACGGAAGTCCGGACTTGACTTCCTGCTGACGCGGTCGAGGCGATAAGGAGAGGGTCGACCATGCGCATTGATCGGCTCGAGAGGACGGTTGCGATCCTTCTCGCGCTAATTTTCAACTCAGCAATCGTCAGGGCGCAGCCGGTTGAGGATTTCTATCGCGGGAAGTCGTTGAAGCTTCTGGTTTCGGCGGCGGTTGGCGGCGGCGCTGATCTCTACGCGCGAGTGTTTGCGCGTCATTACGGTAAGCACATTCCCGGACACCCGACGTTCGTTGTGCAGAACGTTCCCGGAGCGGCGGGACTGCTCGTTGCCGGCCAGATGCAGAAGTCGGCGCCACGGGATGGCAGCGTCATCGCATTTCTGCAACGCAATAATCTGGTCGAGCCGCTGCTCGCCGATCACGACCTCGGTTTCGATCCGCGTCGGTTGAATTGGCTCGGCAGCCTCAACAAGGATACCTACGTCATTGTGGCGTGGCATACCGCGCCGGTGAAGACGATCGAGGATGCTCTCCATCGGGAACTTGTACTTGGCAACACCGGCGGCGGGACTGAGAACGTCACCTTTCCGCTTCTTCTCAACAGGACGCTGGGCACCAAATTCAAGCTGGTGCGAGGTTACAAAGGCAGCGATGAGGTAGCGTTGGCCATCGAGCGGGGTGAGGTCCAGGGTCGCGCAATCACCTGGACGACCTTGCGGAGCGACCACGCCAACTGGCTGGCGGAAAACAAGGTGAACGTCCTCGTTCAGTTGGCGATGCGGCGCCTTCAGGATCTTCCAGCGGTGCCGTCGGCGCTTGAATATGTAAAGAGTGCGAGCGATCGCCAATTGTTTGAATTCATGTTTGCGCCGCTTGAGGCGGGGCGGCCGATTGCTCTTCCGCCTGACACGCCGCCTGACCGGCTCGCAGCGCTGCGCAAGGCATTTGCCGAGCTTGCCGCGGATCCGGAGTTCCTGGCGGAGATTACAAGCCGCGGCGGCTCGGTCGAGTTTTTCGCCGGCGATCAAACGCAAGCGTTGATCGAGAATATCTACCGCACGCCGCCGGAAATCTTGTCAAAGGCGCGCGAGATTCGGACTCTACCCTGAGCGCCGAAGTGTCGTTGACACAATATTCGGCTGCGGCGATCCTCGTCACCTGGGCAATCGCGAGGGGGATACCGGTCTTGCCCCAGTCAGCGTGGAAGCCATATTGTCGACCCTCGATGCCCTGTGGCCAGGCCTTCGTTGACGCGACTGCTAGAGCATGATCGCTTCAGATTGAAGCGATCTTGCTCCGCTTCTCTTTGATTGGTCGTATGATCCGATCCGAAAAGTCTGCAACTTTTCGGGATCATACTCCAGTCGCACGACATCCCATCTGTCCAGGCACTGCCTTCGCATCGAGGTTAGGTCAATAAAGTGTTCCGACGCAGCGCTTCCGGCATAAACATCCGCTTGCTGAAGGACATCGCTTCCCGGTCTCTTATCCTCTGAACTCGCTAGCGCCAGTCACTTGCCGCGCTGGTTGTCCAAGTTTGGCAGGGATCGGCGCGCGCGGCTCGACGATCAGCTGCTTCGAGGTCTCGTCGAGGCACACGAGCGGGCGCTGCGGATCGTGCGGTCGCTGATAGACTTCCAGCACGTCTTCCATGGTGGCGACAAACGCAGCGTTGGCTTCGGGCGGGATCACCCATTGCTGCTTGAGATGCGGTTTGAGAATGTTTTTTTTAGCGTCCGCCCGATCGTGTTGTCGCTGGCGTGATCGACAATGTGCAGTTCGACGACCTTCTCCTCAAGCAGACGCAGGCTCCATCTGGCAAAGCCCTCCGGGGCCGGAGAGAGGGTCAGCGCGATCAACTTTGCTTCTGCCGCGCCGTCGAAGATCCGCGGCCGGGCGGAGTTGGGATTGTATTTACGGGTCAACACGGCCTCAAACCCCTCTTCGACCAGTTGCCGCCTGGTCCGCTCGATAGTGGCGATGCTGGTGTCCAACGCCGCGGCAATCCGGCTGTCGCTCCAGCCTTCGCCCGCATCTGATACGTCCGCCTTCAAGAGGACGCGCGCCTTCGTCAGCAGCTGGGCGGAACGCTTGCCTTTACGGATCAACTCGTTGAGTTGATCGCGTTCCTCCGCGTCGAGCCTGACCACGTATTTCTTGACGGCAATCTTTTTCCCGGCCACGAATCACCTCCATCGCTGCTTACCGCGACAGAGATTTAGAAATTCCCGTCATGATCAATGACGGGGGCACTAGACTGGCCACGGAAGACACTCGGCGATTCCGCGACCCAGGATCCACTCCTTGTCTTCCGCCGAAAGAAAGTCCATTTCCTCCGTGAACATCATCACCGCTTGAGGATAAGTGCAGGTCGAACGCGAGAGCATCACCGAGAGATCGGTCCCCCAGAAGCAACGACGAGGCGTGAATGCCTCGATGAGATTGCGGAGCGCCTGGTGAATGTTGCGGTAGGGATAGGGGGCTGTTGAACACTCGGGTCCAAGGGTCAGCTTGACGTAGACGTTTGGATGTTCCGCAAGAGCAATCGTGCCAGCAAGTCCCGGCGCAAGCCCTGCATCCTTCATGCCCCTGGTGCGCCCCATGTGGTCGATGATGATTCGCAGCTTGGGATGGCGCTTCGCTACCTTGCCGACCTCAGGCAAGACCGTCGGCACGTTCATCATGACGGGAATGTCGAGCCGTTCGGCCGCAGGCCAGAACCAGTCGGCCGTTCCGTCGGTCATCCAGGGAGTGTCCCAGGCGTGATGGAACGTGAGGCGAACACCGAGCATTCCCGGCTGTTGCTTCCATGTCTCAAGCATCTGCCGACCTTCAGGCCTATCGATCGGGATGCGGCCCATGACGGCGAAGCGTTGCGGGTACTTCTGTGCAGCCTCCAATGAATAATCGACCCGATCGCCCTCCCAGGATGGAGGGATAAGGATGGCTCGAGCCACACCGGCTTCTGCCATCATCTCACCGAGCTTTTCATAGCCGATTGGTTCATCAAGGTGGGCATGCCGGCCCGGCATCCATGGACGTTCCGGCGTCGCGGCCTTCCAAATATGAACGCCCGCATCCGTGATAACCATGAACGTTCACTCCCACCGTCTTGCCCGAGTTCGTTGCTTCTGTGCTGCTCGCGTCTTCGCAGGATAGTCTGTTCCTGAGAGGGCGCCGGATCAAATAACTTTGGTGCGGGCTATCATAAGAAATACGTCGCAAAGGGAATCTAGCAATCAATCAACCGGACTTCGGCATCGAAGCGACTGCCACCTATGCCTTCAAATCGGCCATTGTCGTGATGTCCACCTCTTCCGTAGAACGAACGGCGGCGGTGAACGCCTTACGAGGAGTCCTCGAATTTGCAGCCGGTTCTGGACTTGCTTGCGACGAGAACCGAAACGCGTGGTCTCGCAACAGATCCATAAACTGCAAATGAATGCTGGTCGGCCGCCAGTCAGCTCTTCTGGCGATTCCGTCCGAGCGCCTAAAATGAGATGATTGAAATGGTAAAATGGTGAAGATGACAGGATCGTTCAATCGCGCCTCGAATAAAGACATGAGTGCTAATCGGTCGGTTGAAGCCAGAATGTTCCGATAGATTTGTAGCGAGGTGGTCTCGAGCGTAATCCGCGGCGCGCATCTCGTGCTGCTGAAGATGCCCTCAAGAGCTTGCTGCCGCGGCGTTGTCGGGCCCGGCGTGATCCAGTCGAACCGGGCCAAATCGTTCAATGCAACCCTTTTCAACTGGGCCAAAGGGTGGCGCCTTCTGGCTACAACGACATACGGATTGAGGAACAGCATTTCATCTTTTACGTCGCTCGCCCAGGATGGCGTTCTGAGTACTCCCCAGAGCAGGTCAAGCCGTGCGGCGCGCAAGTCATTCAAGAGAACATCATAATGCCCGTCTACAATCTGAACGCATGCATTGGGATGGGCCGCTAGCAATTCGTTGATCGCAGCTGATAGAACTCGCGCATCAGAATGCGGGATATTGCCAATCGTAATCCGCGAAATGACATTGCCTTGCGCGGCTTTCAGTTCCTCCAAGCCGTACTGTATTTCCTGGAGTCCGACCTGGAACCTTCTAGCGAGTTCGGATCCTCGCGAATTCGTCGTCATTCCCCTGGCGGTTCGCTGATACAGACCGCGGTGCAGCTCGCGTTCCAGTTCCTTGGCGGATCGATGAAGCGAGGGCTGAGAAATGTGAAGGCGCCGTGCCGCTGCATCGAATGATTCACTTTCATAAATCGCCAGCAGACTACGGATCTGTGGCTTCGTAATCTTACTGGTCATGTCTGACGCTTGCCGGCTCATTGCGGGATTGCTCCCAATCAATTCGCCGAACGCCGAGCGCAGATGCCCGAAGAAGCGCTGCACGCGCGGTAACAAGATTGCGCCGAATTTCGTTGGGTAACATCCAGAGCGTCGTCGCTCGAACAAGCGGACCTGAAGCTGGCCTTCGAGGGCCTCGACCGACTGGGTGACGCCTGGCTGCGACAAATTGATCTCTCTCGCCGCCCGGCTCATGCTTTGCAATCGGGCCACCGCTTCGAAGGCGCGAAGCTGCCTGAGCGATGGAAAATCATTGTAATTCATAGATTTGGCGCTCTCAGCGTAAGTTCCGGGGAGAGGACGCAGTATAGCAAAATCTTATAGGAGCGCACACTGTTCCGATTGGAGGCAGACGAGGGAAAGTGTCACGCTCCTCCGTCCGAACAGAGACGTTGGGGAGCAAACGCGTTGTGCCCGTTTCTCCGGGCGCTTACGGCCTGAACAGGAGGAGTCCGCATGCCCTCGGATTCGCTAGCATGGAAGTTTGCTCGGGGCTCATTGCGTCATTGGTTTTCGGTGCTGATCGGATCCGCCATGGTCTTCCTGGCCTTTGCGCCTGCAGGCCAAGCCCAGAGCGGTTATCCCAACAAACCCATCCGCCTATTGGTGCCGTACGGCGCTGGCGGCGTTGGCGACCAGACCATGCGTCTTCTCGCGAGCAAGGTATCGCAGCAGGTGAAGCAGCAGATCGTCATCGAAAATCGTCCCAGCGCTGGTGGCATCATCTCCATGACGGAGGCGCTCCGGGCACCTCCTGATGGCTATACGCTCGCCGAGATGGGCAATGGCCAGGCAATCAGCATGTCTTTGTTCAGCAATCTTCAGTACGAGTTGCTGCGCGACTTCGTTCCGATCTCGGTAGCCGGCAGCTTTTCGATCCTGCTCGCTGTGCCCGACAGCTCGCCTTACAAGTCGCTAGGGCAATTGGTTGATGCAGCTCGTAAAGAGCCGGGTAAACTCAATGTCGGCGCCATCAATCCCGGCAGTACGCAAAACTTGTCGGCTCACCTTTTTCAACAGATCACCGGGACCAACTTCACTGTCATTCCTTATCGCACCTCGCCCGATCTGATGACTGCCTTGTTACGCGGGGACGTCGATCTCGGCTTCGATTATTACGCTGCATTCCAATCCGTGATCGGCCCCGGGAGGGTCCGGGTACTGGCCACCACCGGAGAGAAGCGTGAGCCATTGCTGATGGACGTTCCGACGGTCAAGGAAAGCGGATACCCCACCTATGTTGTGATCGGCTGGAACGGCATTGGCGCCCGCGCGGGCGTGCCGATGCAGATTACGCAATACCTCAACGCCGAGATCAACCGCAGTCTGGCTTCTCCGGATCTCCAGGAAAGGTTCCGCGCTCTTGGCATCGACGCGAACGGAACTACTCCTGAGGAAATGTGGGACCGCATGGCTCGAGATGGTCGTAAGTGGCGCGAAGTCATTGAGAAGGCTGGTATCCCGAAGCAATAACGAGATCGATGCGTAACAAGCCTTCGCTCTCGCGAAGCCACGGTCTGAACGGTTTCGCGTCGGCTCGGCGTTGAATTGAACTCATAGCGGTAGGAACATTGAATGACGCAACAACTGCGGCTCAGTATTGCGATTGCGGACTATGGCCATACCCGATCCTTGAAGTCGGGGGCAGTCCCAATTGAGGGGATTGAGCCGAACTTTATCGAGGTGGTGCCGATCATTGGAGCATTCCGCCGAATGGTGCGGGATGTCGAATTCGATGTCTGTGAGATGGCTCCGACTACCTACATGATCGCCCGTGCGCTGGGCGCTCCATTCGTCGCCATCCCGGTTTTCGTGATGCGCCGCTTCCATCATGGCGGCTTCGTCGTGCGTCCAGATTCCGGCATCAAAGTGCCAAAGGACCTCGAAGGAAAAAAGGTCGGGGTCCGCGCCTATTCGGTAACGACCGGCGTATGGACCCGCGGTATCTTTGTCAATGAATACGACCTCAACTCTTCAAAGGTCACCTGGGTGGTCGACGACGAAGAGCATGTCACCACTCTGAAACTTCCGTCGAATGTGATCCACGCTCCGTCCGGCAAATCTCTTGCCGGGATGATGGCGAACGGCGAACTGCAAGCTGGCTTCACCGGAAATGCGGGCATTGGACGAGCCGGCCCACCAACGGGTGCATGGGACCAAAGTGCGCAGGCCGGGGCCGAAATCTATCCCGAACTGATCGAGAACTCTGGCCAGGCCGAAGCCGATTGGTACCGGCGGACCGGAATCTATCCTATTCATGGGCTAATCGTGGTCCGAAACGAAGTGCTTTGGAAGAATCCTTGGGTTGCCCGCGCTCTGTATGACGCCTTCGTGGAAGCGAAGAAGCCCTATATCGAGAGTCTCAAGTTGGGCAAAGGCAACTCCGCGGATGATAAGAAGTATCGCGGGCTCATGCCTCTGGTGGGAGATCCCTTGCCGTACGGACTCGATGCGAACCTTCGGAGCATCGAGGCAATGCTAACCTACGGTCTTCAGCAAAATCTGATTCCAAAGCGAATGTCTCTCGAGGAGGCGTTCGTGGCCCCCCAATCCACGAAGTGATCCGGTCGGGGAAAGCTTGATTTTTTCATCATCCTGTCTGAAGCCGCTCGTGTGTCGATCGGACAACGCGAGTGCTCCAAGGGTGTAACATAGCGAGGCAAAGCATGACCGTCATCGATATCCATCCGCATATCATCGCCAACGATGCCAAGCGCTATCCTCTGGCACCGTTGGGCGGTCACCAATCCGATTGGTCGAGGACCAGACCGGTAACGACTGAACAGATGATCGCCGCGATGGACCAAGCCGGGGTCGCCAAATCCGCGCTCGTACAGGCATCGACTTGCTATGGCCACGACAATTCCTACGTGGCGGATGCCGTTGCGGCTCATTCAGACCGATTTACCGGCGTATTTTCCGTCGACGTTCTGGCTTCTGATGCGCCTGAGCGCATGCGCTACTGGCGCGGTCGGGGCTTGACCGGGATGCGTTTGTTTACCATCGGCAGCACCATGCCGGATCAAGCCTCGTGGCTCGACGACCCCAAGAGCTATCCTGCTTGGGAATGCGCCGGTGAACTTGGCTTGTCCATCTGCCTGCAAATGTCACCCGCAGCCTTTCCCCAGATGATCCGCATGGTGGAACGCTTCCCTACCGTCCGCATCATCCTTGACCACTTGGCGCGGCCCGTACTGGAAGACGGGCCGCCTTATGCGGCTGCGGAGAGCCTCTTCGCGCTCGCAAAGCATCCAACCATCTATCTGAAATTGACCCCGCGCACTTTCATCGAATCGCGGGGGGGTAACGCAAGCCCAGCAACGTTCTTTCCGAAGCTGGTCTCGGCCTTTGGCGCATCCCGGCTTGCCTGGGGTTCGAATTACCCGTCTTCGGAAGGGTCTCTTCCGGAACTTCTGGGACTCGCCGAGAAGTCGTTGGCGTGCCTTTCACAAGACGATCAAAGCTGGATCTTTGCAAAAACGGCCCAATCGCTCTATCCAGCACTCGCCAACTGAGGAGACGGCGCATGTCGGCTCGAAATAAAATGACCCTGCATACGATGCTGGGGAATTATCCAAATACCAAGCCGCTGAAAAGCGGCGCGATCCACTCGGATCTCGTCGACCTTGATTTCGTTGAGGTCAAGGTTGCGAACAACCTGTTCAAGAGTGTCGTCCGCGATGCGAAATACGACGTTTCCGAGCTCGCGATCGTGACTTATCTGCAGGCCAAAGCTTTTGGTAAACCGTACGTGCTGCTCCCAGCCGTACTGGTGAGTCGTGGCCAACATCATACGATTGCCTATAACGCCGACCGCGGCACGCTTGGGCCCTCTGATCTTGCTGGTAAACGCGTGGGCGTGCGCGCCTATACAGTGACGACAGGCGTCTGGGTAAGAGGCATCCTGGCGAACGACTACGGGGTCGATCTTAACAAGATCGAATGGATCACATTCGAAGATCCGCACGTTGCAGAATATCGAGACCCCGCGGTCATTAAGCGGGCGCCGGAGGGCAAGGAACTCGTCCAGATGCTCCTTGACGGCGAAATCGATGCCGCCGTCGTCGGCGATAAGCTCCCGGACCCGCGCCTTAAACACCTCATCCCAGATCATGAGACCGCAGCCCAGAAATGGGCCGAGAGACATCACGGCGTGCCGATCAATCACATGGTGGTGGTTCGGGAGGAGCTGTCGCGGTCACGGCCTGACGTGGTAAAGGATGTCTTCCGGCAGTTGCACGAGAGTAAGCGGTCCGCAGGATTGCCAGATGGTTCAGTGCTTGATCCTTATCGATTTGGCGTCGAGGCCTGCCGCCCAATACTGGAGATCATCTTGGACTTCTGCCAACAGCAGCAGCTTCTCCCGCGGCATCTGTCCGTCGATGAGCTATTTGACGACACCACTCGGGCGTTGACTGCTTCTCACCAATGAAGCAGGCGTGCTTAAATCATGGATGGGTGGTGCGGAAGAGGGCGAGCGGCTGTGTGCTGACAACGATTTGTATATACGGGGGTGGTCGGCCCGCTTGCCTCTCGTTCCAGCGCGGGGTGAGCATGTTGGCAGCACGGAGATGTGTACGGAGGATGTGATGGTTCGTTTCAAGTCCCTCGATGTTGTCGCACTAACAATCCTGCTGTCGATGGGAGCGGTCAGCGCAAGCGCGCAGAATTCATCACACTACCCCGATTGGTCAGGCCAATGGACGCACGGGCCCGGTATGGGCAATGGTTGGGATCCAACAAAGGCGCAGGGCCTTGCGCAGCAGGCACCCTTGACCCCGGAATACCGCGCGACCTTCGAGGCCACGCTCGCGGATAAGTCGCAGGGCGGGCTCGGCGGCGACCCGACGGGGTTGTGTCTTCCGCATGGGATGCCGCGAATGATGATTGGCATCTATCCTATTGAATTCGTGATCACACCCAAAGTTACGTATATGCTCACGGATTATACTACTGATCGGCGGATCTTTACCGATAATCGCGATTGGCCGCACGATCTGCTGCCCAGTTTCAATGGCTATTCGATCGGGAAGTGGATCGATGAGGATGGCGATGGTGGCTACGACGTACTGGAGGTGGAAACGCGCGGCTTTAAAGGGCCGCGGACATTCGAAGGCAGCGGGATGCCCTTGCATGAGGATAACCAAACCGTGATCCGAGAGCGGATTGGATTGGACAAATCCAATAAGGAACTGCTGCGCAACCGAATAACCGTTGAAGATCACGCGCTCACTCGACCATGGACGATCGAGCGCACATATAAGCGCGAAACTAATCCCGTTTGGGATTTTGTCGATTGTGCTGAGAACAACCCGCATGTGCTCGTGGGTAAGGAATATTATATGATCAGCGCCGATGGATACCTGATGCCGACCAAACGTGGTCAGGGCGCACCCGATTTGCGCTATTTTAATCGTAAAACTCAGGGCCCGAAGTGAGCACGACTGCGGCGGCACACGACGCGCAGGGTTGCTTTCCGCAGGTCGTTTAGATCTGGCCTCTAGCGTCGATCGGATCGAACTGCCACGACCGCGTACGTTGGCCACCAAGCGTGAACCGGCCTTCGTGGCGCTCGTCGATCACATTTGGCGGCTGATTAAAAAAGATGTCCGCGAAAGCGTCCTCCTTGAACAAAAGCGTCCTCCTTGAACATAGGTGATGCCATGAGGTCTGTCCGGTCAAGCGCCAGCGAGCCACGTCTGCGCAGAAGCGCGCGGTCAATCCCACTTGCCGTCGCCGTCTTTATGGGTGTTTGCGGGGGCATTCTGCCTACTGCGGCGCGATCGGCCGACACGGTGGTGGTGACCGGCGTGCTCGGCTCCTACACATCGGGAGTGTGGCCGTTCCTGATTGCGATGAAAAAGGGCCTTTTCGCGCGACATAACATCAGGCCCGATGTGGTGTTCGTACCGACTGCGCCTGGACTGGTCCAGCAATTGGCTGCTGGCTCCCTCGATCTGATCGCGGTCAACGGTCTGGCCGAGCCCCTGCACGCCGTCGAGAAAGGCGCGCCGGTGGCCATCATGCGGATCATCGGGCAAACCCCAAACTACGTGATGATCGGACGTCGCGGGATCGCCGACCTGAAGAGTCTGAAAGGCAAGACGATCGCCATCGGCGGTCTGCGCGACATCAACAAAATCTATCTTGACCGCGTCTTGATACCCAACGGTTTGAAAGACGGCGATTACGACATCATCGTGATCGGCGCGACAGGCGCGCGATTCGCGGCGCTGCAGTCCGGCGCCATTGATGCCACCATGCTCGTGCCGCCCTTCAACTTCACTGCTGTTAAGGCCGGCTACACCTCTCTCGGCCTGGTGCGTGACTACGCCAAGGACCTTCCGCAAACGGGCATGCAAGTCTCGAAGCGCTGGGCGGCCGCACATAATGATCAGGCGAAAGCGATCAATGGAGTCATCGATGAGGCGGTCGAGTGGTTCTACAAGCGTGAAAATCGCGATGAAGCAATCGACATCCTGGTGCAGGCCTCGAAAGCAAAGCGCGAAGAGGTCGCCGAGAGCTACGACTTTCTCGTTGACATCGAATTCTTCGCGCGGACCAGCCAAATCCGGCGCGAGCCCTTGAACGCCATGATGAAGGACATGGTCGCCCTGAAGGATATGGCGTCCGTCATCCCTGTTGAGTCGCTGGTGGTCAAAGGTCTCAATGAGGTCACGGACTGAGTTGTGATCGGGATTTAATCAGATGCTCAACCTCATCATCACCGGTGACGTCAATCTGATGAACGTCCCCGACGGGCGCGTTCCTTTCCGGCGCGTTAAGGAGACGTTTCTCTCAGCCGATCTGGCTTTTGCCAACCTCGAATGCAGCCTCTCGTCGCGGTTCAATGAAGGTTCGACCCATGTCGAAGGCTTCTTCGCCGACCCGGACGTGTCAGCCGTTGCATTGGCCGAATGCGGGATTGCAGCTGTCGGACTAGCCAATAACGTGAATTACGGAGACCATGCGATCATTGAGTCCGTAAAAAACCTTGACCGGATCGGTATCGCTCACACGGGTGCCGGCTCAAACGACGCCGAGGCACGCGCTCCGGCTGTGGTGGTTCGTCGAGGCCAGAAGATCGCTTTTCTGCAACGCAGCTCCGTTTACTGGGCGACAAATCACGAGGCGACTGCCCATTCGGCCGGCATTGCCGTGATCCGCGGGCATACGGCCTATCAGGTTCCGATGTACAAGATGAAGCGAGAGATCCCGCCGCTCAACCGGCCCGGGATTCCTCCTTACATCATAACCTGGGCTGATCCTGATTATTTGGTCCGGTTCGAAAAGGATCTCATTGCCGCACGGGAAGCCTCCGACCTTGTTGTTGCCTCTTTCCACTGGGGACTTCACAAGGATGTCCTGGAGTACATGAAAGAGATCGCGCATGGCGCGATCGATGCTGGCGCGGATGTCGTCGTCGGGCATGGGCCCCACTACTCACTTGGTGTCGAAGTCTATAAGGGGAAACCCATCTTCTATGGCCTCGGGAGCTTCTCCTTCCACACGGGACATGGGGGCCATAAGCACGACGATTGGGTAGGTATGTTGGCCAAGTTGTCATTCGACGGCAGACGTCTGGAGAGGGCCGGTTTTGAATTCGTCCGGCACAACGAAGCAAACGAAACCTATATCACTTGCCTGTCCGAGGAAGAGTCCGAGTTCGCCGATATCGAGAAGCGCAGTCGTGATCTCGGGGCGCGGCTGACCCGTGAGGGCAACGAGGTTGTGATCGTCCTCTCATGAGAATGCCAGTGCACGCGGCGAGCGCGGAAGCGGCGCGAGGCAGGAAAGAAGTTCGCGACCGCTCAGGATGTCATCGACAAATGCCGCAAACTCGCCGGCATCCAAATGGAAAACGTGCAGATCGACCGCATCAAAGGCCTTGTTATGAATGCAGAACGGATGACATCCGCGCGCGAACTGGCGATGGCGCTCAGCGTCTGACCTAGATAACAGGAGGGATAATGCGTATCTGCCGCTTCGAGAATGATCGCCTGGGTATTGTCTCGGACGGGCTCGTTCATGACGTAACCGACATTCAGGAGCAGATCAGGGCGACCGCACCCTATACGTTGAAAGGCGATGCGGTCATCAAATCCTTGCCAGAGTGGCGAGATCGGTTAACCGCCGCGGCCGCGAAGATCCGTGGCATTCCCATCAGTGACGTGAAGCTCCTCTCTCCGGTCGCGCGCCCGTCGAAGGCCCTGGCAGCGCCGACGAACTATGCAGACCATATCGTTGAAATGGCCCCGGGGCGTGCAGCGAGCGCGTCGAAGCACACGGCCAAGATCGGCACGGATGGCATTTTCCTGAAGGCAGCGTCATCCATCGTCGGGCCCTCGGAGGGTGTTCCGGCGCGTTTTCCCGAGCGCCGGACCGATCACGAACTCGAGCTCGTGATCGTTGTCGGCAAGCAAGGGACAGACATCAGCCAGGAAAAGGCGCTCGATCACATCGCTGGATATTGTCTCGGCCTCGACATGACAATTCGTGGGCCGGAGGACCGGAGCTTTCGGAAATCGCCCGACGGTTATGCCGTACTAGGGCCCTGGATGGTAACCGCCGACGAGATTGCCAACCCCGATGACATACCGTTGGTCCTCCAGGTGAATGGCGAAATCCGGCAGCAAACCAATACCAGCCACCTGATCTACGGAATTCGCCGCCTAATCGAGTTTGCCTCGTCCTTCTACACACTTTATCCGGGCGATGTCTTCTACACCGGAACTCCCAGCGGCGTTGGTCCGGTGAAGCCGGGGGACGTCATCACGGTCGAAAGCGCCTTGATTGGCTCGATGGCCGTGCCCATTCGCGCGCATGTTCTCGGGCAGTCCTGACGATCCCACCGAGGCCGAGTAACGTCGGGAGGATTGCACGTTATGCTGAATGCTGCTGTGGGCCAACCGCCGTAAGGTCTATTTCGATATCGTCGGACGCGAGGGGCCTCTGTCATCTACTTTGCCCACTCTCTGGCGGCGGATAGCGAGATGTGGTCTGAGCGGATCCCGGCGTTCCACGCCGCTGGCGATCGAGTGCTTCGGGTGGACATGTGCGGTCACGGCGGGGGGCGGAGTTGGATGCGAATTGACAAGCGGAGGAGCCTTTGGGGATTCTTAATCCCGCAAAAGCTTGTTCAACGCTGACACTGTCGATGCTGGCAAGTTCATCGTTTCGCGGGCAATTGCGTCCATCTCATCGCCGCCTGCCGGATCGATCAGCAAGTTACGCTTCTCTGTGGCTGCGAGGAATTCTGGATCTTTGAGCATCGCCTGGAAGGCGGTCCGTAACGCCGCGAGCCGTTCTGGCGGCACGCCCGGGGTGATGATAATCGAGCGGCCGATTTCGCCCGCGCCGGCGATCACGCGCGCGACCTGGCGACCTTCGTCATTGAGCATGAGATCAAGCACCGTGGGAACGTGCTCGAGCAGATGAAAGCGCTTGAGCGCATTCTGGTACAGGATCGTCACTGCCTTGTCGCGCACCCAGGCGGGGCGAGACGCCAGGACGGCTGGCAGCGAATAGGAGCCGTTGACATCGATTTCGCCGCGCTCGGCGGCGAGCTGGACCTCCGCCGAGCCGGAATAGCCGCGGATGATCTTCAATTTAGCGCCGCCATAGGCGTTGAGTGTCTTGGCGTAGACCACTGACATCGAACCGCTTTGATCGGCGCCGAGCACGACCTCGCGCCGGCGTGCTTCCTCAAAGGAAGCAATTCCGGCTTTCGGGAGTGCGACCGCGATGTCGATGTTGGAGGTCAGGCGGCCCACATAATTGAAGCGGGCGACGTTCATCTTGTTCTTGTCGTTGACAATGGTTGCAAGCGCCATCTGCTGCATGACGCTGCCGAGCTGGGTGCCGTCCTGCGGCGCGAGTTGGTATAGATACTCAATTGCCTTGAGGCTGCCGCCACCGGGCATGTTCACGGGGATGATGATCGGATTGCCGGGGATGTGGCGGCCCAAAAATTCCGCTGCGAGGCGGCCATAGACGTCATAACCGCCGCCGGGCCCATAGCCTATGACCATGCGAAGGGTCTTGCCCTTGTAGAAGTCGGCAATCGATTCCGCCTGAACATTCGCGGCCAAAGTCAGGAGCCCGGCGACCAACGCCAATCGGCATGACATCTGCAGCACGAACCGCATGGCGTCACGGCGCTCCAATCTGTTTCTTCCATGTCGCCCAGGGACGGTCGACATTCTGGGCCTTGAGCTGCTCATGCTCGTTGAGGAAGTTGATCGGCCCCCCGAGCATCGTCGCCTGCAGCTGCAGCTTGGCATTAACCTCGGTATAGATTGCGCGAAACACGGCGGTCTTGAGGTCTGGACCTGCTACGGCATTGCCGTGGCCCCGCATCAACACCACCGAACCTTTGCCGAGCGCCTCGGCAAGGGATTTTCCGAGTTCGTTCGTGAGCACCAGCATGTTGTTCTGCTCACCGGAGAACTGCCGGATTTCCCACACCGGCACCCCCTGCCCGAGAAAATGCCCGTTATGGAAAATGGCGCGCAGTGGCTTCTCGGTCACACTGAAGGGAATGATGGTTGGTGAATGGCTGTGGACCACGGCATTCACGTCCGGACGCACCTTGTAGATCTCGCCATGGATGAAGCGCTCGCGATAAGCCGGGCGGCCATTCGCATCGATCGCGTTGCTGTCAAGATCGAAGGTGATGAGATCGCCGACCGTCACGTCGCGCGGAGCAATCGCCTGCATCTGGAGATAGCGTTCGGGGTTGCGCGGGTCGCGAATGCTGACATGGCCGAACGAATTGAGGACGCCATTCTCCGCGAGTATGTGGTTCGCGGCGACCAAGTCGCGAGCGATTGCAGGATCAAGATCGTCATAACCCGGTATGAGCTTGGCCCCATCCGCGTATGGCTCAGCCATCGGTCCTCGCATTATTTTTTTCTGGCTGCACTGGTAGGGTGTCCCGAGAGCGAGTGCAAGACTTCGCAGCAACAGGCCGCCGCATTTCGATGGAGGCTCAACGAGAGATTGAAGTCGCCAGGAAAGTGATGAAATCGGCAGTCTTCGCAGGCAGACGTTTTACCTTTGAGTAATATGCGCACATTCGTTCGGGCGAAAGTGAAACCTCTTTTAATATCACGTCGAGCTTTCTCTCCGCGATTTCCGTGTTCACCGCATGCAGCGGCACTCTAATGATTCCACAGCCTTTGAGAGCCATTTGGATGAGCACGGTATTGTCGTTGGACGACAGTGATCCTTTCACCTCGACCAGTAGTCGACGGGAGGAATTTTGAAACGGCCAGCTTTTCGGTCCCGAATATAGGTCAGCGAGACAGTTGTGTTCGCGTAGATCTTGCGGCGCTTTCGGTCGGCCGAACCTTCGAAAGTAGTCGGGCGAGGCGCAAATCACCTGCGGGATTACACCGAGATCGCGAGCAACAACACCCGGGAGGGATGGCTTTTGACTGCTCACAATGACGTCAAATCCGTCTTCTGCCGAGATGAAGCTGTCAGGTACGACAGAAAGGTGAACGCGGACGCCAAGGCGCTTCTTTGCGAACTTGATCGTCGCAGGCGCGAGAATGAATCGAGCGTAGTCGCTCGTGGCTTGAACACGCAATGTGCCGAACGGTCCGGTCTCCGTATTTCTCCTCTCTGTGACATAGTCGTCTAGTTTTTCGAGCATCTCAAGGCAGTGCTGAAACAGTCCCTCACCTGCGTCTGTTAGTACAAGCCCATGCGTCGAACGATTGACAAGGCTAAAACCCAATGACTCCTCCAGCTCCTTCATCCGTTTACTAATGACTGATGGCCTTGTGCGCAGTTCCGCAGCAGCTTTGGTAAAGCTCCGGCGCTGTGCAACCCGCACGAACGTGTTGAGCTTATTCAGGTCCCTCAGCGCGGCGGTAAAAGACATCTCTCTATCCAATAGAACTGGTCTAAGGAAGTTCAGATTCAAGTTCAGAGGCATGGTCGTCAAGCGGTGAAGCACGATCCGGATTATGGTGCGTGCGGATTGAGAGGTCGAGCTTGGATTCCGCTCGGAATTGGCACTTGTCGACCGCCCACCAGAGCGTAGCGGCGGCGTTGCCCTGACACGGCGCCGCCGCGCGTCCAGCGGGATGCAGCGTTGCGCGTGGAGATTCGGCGCGTGTTCGATGAGAACTTCCAAGTCTACGGTGTCCGCAAGGTCTGGCGTCAGTTGGTGCGAGAGGGCGAAGATGTGGCCCGCTGCACGGTGGCCCGGCTGATGCGCAGAATGGGCTTGCAGGGCGTCATTCGCGGAAGACGCGTGAGGACGACGATCAGCGACAAGGCCGCGCCATGCCCGCTAGACCGCGTGAACCGCCAGTTCCGGGCGCCGCGCCCGAACGTGCTGTGGGTCTCGGACTTTACATACGTCGCCACCTGGGCGGGCTTCGTCTACGTGGCGTTCGTCATCGACGCCTACGCTCGCCGTATTGTCGGCTGGAGGGTCAGCCGCTCGGCTCACGCCGGCTTTGTTCTCGACGCCTTGGAGCAGGCGCTTCATGACCGCAGGCCGGTGTCCGGCAGCGGGCTCGTCCATCACAGCGATCGCGGTGGCCGCAAGGCGCCGAGAACATGCTGCAGGACGCTAATTCAGGAACAACAGTTGTTCCGAGATTTGAGCTACCGAGCAAATCCATCCGGCTGTAGGATGGCCTCTTAACCTAGGAAGCGGATCTGCCATCCGTTCCAGGCACGTGAGGGATACGCCCATGCTTAAGGAATACCACTACGACCATCTGATCCGCTGGCCGCGCGGCGAGCGCGCCGCCGTCTTCTTGACCTTCGACTTCCAGGGCGGCGAAGACGTGAAGCCGGACAAGAACGGCTTCCTTAATTACGAAATGTGGAGTCAGGGAGAGTATGGTCCCCACCACGCCATCTACCGGCTGCTGCGGATTTTGAAGGAAGAGAACATCAAGGCGACCTTCCTGACTTGCGGAGCCATCGCGGAGCGCTTCCCGGAGGCGGTGCAGGCCATCCTCGATCACGGTCATGTGGTGGAAGGGCACGGCTACAATCACGAGATCGCCCGCTACCTGCCTCGCGACCAGGAAGATCAGGTGATGAAGAAGACCATCGCCATGATCCAGAAGCGCACGGGCCGACGGCCCTATGGCTGGCGCTCTTGTACGCAGAGCACGAACACTCTCGAACTGCTGATCGAGAATGGCTTTACATTCAACACCAATAGCTTCCACAACGAGTTCCCGTACCTTTGGGAAAACAACGGCAAAGTGCTGGTCGAGTTGCCGCGGCAGCCATTTGGCGACGGCACCCTGTTCGGCCACCGGCACGGCGAATACGGCAACCCGTTCCACGGGCTTGAGACCTGGAAAGCCTATTTCGACGAACTCTATGCCGAATCCGCTGAGCGCCCGGGCTATGTCCCGTTCACGATGCATCCTTACATCATCGGCCGGCCCGGCCGTACGCTAGCGTTGCGTGGGATCATTCAGCACATGAAGAAGGCCGGAAATCTTTGGTTCCCCACCGGCATCGAGCTGGCCGAGTGGTGCCTCAACGACGTGTTCCAGGCCGAGTGCCAGAAGCTGCGCGCTTCCGCCGGCTAGCACGAATGACGGTGCGGCATCGCGCGCCAGTCATCGGCAGGACGACGAGAGTGGCCGGCGCGGCCGTGCGCCGGTCGTCTCCTTGTTTCGCTCATGCGGCCGATTGCCCGAGGGCACGACACGAGAAGATCCCGCTGTTGTTGGCCGGGGGCTCAAAGAAGCACGCGCACCTTATAATATAATACACGACGGGGAAGTACGATGCGTAAAACAATAATGCTCGGTGCCGCCTTCGCCATAGTTGCCGGCATGCTGTCTCCTGCCAGGCCTGCGCAGGCGCAATCGGCCGCGGATTTCTATCGCGGCAAGACCTTGCGAATGCTGATCGGCTACGGACCGGGTGGCGGCTACGACATCTACGGTCGGCTGGTTGCAGAATTTCTGCCGCGGCATCTGCCAGGCAATCCGACGATCATCACGCAGAACATGCCAGGGGCGGGGAGCTTCGTGGCAGCAAAATATATGTATGAGGTCGCGCCCAAGGACGGCACGGTGTTCGGCAGTCTCGCCCAGACACTGGCGCTCGACAGCATGACCAATACCAACGCCAAAGTCGATGTGGCGAAAATGCCCTATATCGGCCGCGTGGTGACCAACATCGATACCGGTGCGGCGCTGCCAAGGGCGGGCATCAAGTCGTTCGAAGACGTCCGGGCGAAGGAGTACACGGTCGGGGCGTCCGGCGGCGGCTCCACGACGGTTTTGTTTCCAACGGCGCTCAAGACGTATGCTGGGGCGAAGTTCAAGCTTGTTCGCGGTTATAGCGGCTCGAACGACATTTTGCTTGCGATGGAAAGAGGTGAGGTCGATATCGTCGGTGCCTACGGCCTTCCCGGCATTCTGGTGAGCCATCCCGGCTGGATACACCGCGGTGAAGCAACGATCCTTTATCAGGCCTCGCTAAAACGGCATCGCCTCCTGCCCAACGTACCGACGCTTCCGGAGCTTGCGCAGTCTGACGAAGGGCGTGAGGTGCTGCTCGCCGCGGCCAGCACCGGTGAAATCGGTCGCTCTATTCTAACGACGCCGGGCGTACCATCGGAAAGGCTTACGGCGCTGCGCACCGCCTTTCAAGCCATGCTCAACGATCCGGCGTTTCTCGCGGCCTGCGAGAAACGAAACCTCATGGTCGATGGTGCCGCCGGGGAAGAGATCGATCAAATCGTCCGTGAGACGCTACAGTTGCCGCAGGCGGTGGCCGAGAAAATCGGCCAAATGATGCAATAGCCGCTTGCCGGGCGCGCACACCTTGGATCGGCTTGCCCGGCCATCGGGCGGACAAAAGGTGTGGGTCCCAGCCAAGAGTTCGGCATGACAGCGGAGTGAATGGCGCAAAGCGCACGAATCCGCGCCAAGTCATCGACGATCGCAGTCGGGCCACGACGACTTTTCGGCAGAGCACCATTTGCCGGTCTGATAATGTTATAATGGATTGGAATTCCCCATTTTGCGGGGTTTTCGTCATTTAGATTACGGACAGGTCCGCGGGTGCGGCATGCTGCACTTGTGAGTGCGTTCGTCGCGAGGATGGGCTAGACTTCGCACAACACGGAACGCGACGGTTGCTTGGCGTGGCTTGCGAAAGGTTGCGCGTGTGACCGCTGCCTGAGCAGGGGAAGAGTAAGATGGCGAAGTTTGTCCTCACTTCGGGGCAAGATAATTTTTTTGGGGCGTCCAACCAGTACAACATTTTCTATTTCTCACCGTCGACGTTGCAGGCGAGTGATGTGGTCGCTGGCGGGGCGACCGGTACGTTCACGGATGTCGGCGTACTGACTGGACCCGGGACCGTATCGGCGTCGCAGTTTGCCGGCGTGAGCGGACTCGAAGAGCTGCGGCTTTCCGGCGGCGGGAACGCGGTGACGCTTCCGGACGCCTTGCTGGCGGGTTCGAGCACGGGCTATTTCACGGTTTGGGACGGTGCGGCCAGCGACTGGAGCATCGTCGGGATGGGCGACGACAACGGCGACGGCCAGGCCGACCTGTTGTGGCGCAGGACCGACGGCACGGTAGCCCTCACCACCACCACAGGCATCGGTCTGAATGCGTTCTCATCGCCCAACGAGGCGCTTGGAGCGAATTGGATCCCGGTCGGGCTTGACTGGCATCTGGTCGCGAACGTCGACGTCAACGGCGACGGGCGCGCCGACCTTGTGTGGCGCGACGACGATGGCTCGGTCGCGGTGTGGACGCTCAACGGCACCCAATTGCAGGCGACGGCCGTGGTCGGCACGGCGGGCGCCGATTGGCACATTACCGGCGTGGCCGATTTCAACGGCGACGGCAGCAACGATCTGTTGTGGCGCAACGACGACGGGTCGGTAGCGGTCTGGACGCTCAATGGCACCCAGTTGCAATCGGCGGCCGTGGTGGGGACCGCGACGACGGACTGGCACATCGTCGCCGTGGGTGATTTCAGCAGCGACGGGCGGGCCGACATCCTGTGGCGCGACGACGATGGCACGGTTGCGATTTGGACCTTGAACGGCACCCAGCTCCTCTCGGCCGGCGTGGTCGCCGCTGCGGGTCTAGATTGGCACATCGCGGCGACCGCCGATTTCAGTGGCGACGGCCGCCCCGACATCCTGTGGCGCAACGACGATGGCACGGTTGCGATCTGGCAGGTCAACGGCGCGCAGCTGCAATCAGCCGGGCTGGTCACGGCCGGGTGGACGCCGGTCCTAGACCCGGCCGCAAGCTGGCACATTGCCGGCACTGCCGACTTCAACGGGGACGGCCACGCCGACATCCTGTGGCGCAACGACGACGGCTCGGTCGCGATCTGGACGATGAACGGCAACCAGGTTCTCACGGCTGTCCAGATCGCCGTTCCGGGCAACGATTGGCACATCACCGGCACCAGCGATTTCAATGGCGACGGCCGCGCCGACATCCTGTGGCGCAACGACGACGGCTCGGTGGCCGTCTGGCTGATGAACGGCAACGTGCTGCAGTCGGTTCAGCTCACGCCGGCGGGCGGCAACGACACGATCGACGCTTCGGCCGCCGCCGCCGGCCACGCCGTGCACTTCTATATCGGCAGCGGCAGCGACGCCGTCGTGGGCGGCGCCGGCGACGACCAGATCTTCACCCCGAACACGAACTTCGCCTCGATCGACGGCGGCGGCGGCAACGACCGGCTCACGCTCACCACGCCGGGCCAGGTGTTCAACCTCACCGCCGAGGACGCCAAGATCCAAAATATCGAGGTGTTGTGGCTGGCGGACACCGCCAACACCGACGTCACGCTGGCGGGCAGCGACATCGCGCAAGTCTCCGCGAGCGCGCGCTATCTCTACATCGTCGGCGGCGCCGATGATCATGTGCACGCCGGGGTCAACTGGGGCGTGGCGGCGCTCAACGTCACCAATGCGGCGATCGCGCCGGGACACACCTTCACCGATTATCAGTACGTCGACGGTTCGCATCTGTTCGTCGACAACGCGATCACGCTCGACATCGTGGCCGGCCCGACCATTCCGGTCGATTCGAATCCGACTGGCAACAGCGTGATCGAAGGTGCTGCCACCGGCACGCCGGTCGGCATCACGGCCTTCTCGACCGATGCCAGCGGCAATCCAGTGGTCTATTCGCTGAGCGATGACGCCAGCGGCCGTTTCGCGATCAATTCGGCGACCGGCCAAGTCACGGTCGGCCCCAATGCGAGCCTGATCAACTTCGAGACCGCGCCGAACCAGGCCTATTCGATCACGGTGCAGTCCAGTTCGCCGCCCAGCTTCGGGTTCAGCCAGCAGACCTTCTCCATCAGCGTCGGCGACGTCGCACCCGGCACGCCGTTCGACAGCGACGCCGCGACCAACACGGTGGCTGAAGGCACCGGCACAGCCATTCCGATCGGCGTGACGATCCAGGCGCCCGACGTCAACGGCGGGCCGCTGACATATTCATTCGCCGACCTGGGCGGCGGCGTGATCGGCGACGGCGGCGGCCGGTTCCAGATCAATTCCACCACCGGCGAGGTGAGCGTCAGCGCATTCGGTGCGACCAACATCGACTATGAAACCGCGCCGGGCCATGCCTACAGCATCACGGTGCAGGCGACCGACGGCCTGCTCACGTCGGTCACGCAGACGTTCTCGATCGCGGTGTCGAACGTGGCTCCCTCGACCCCGGTCGACGGCGATTTGGGCACTGCGGACAGCGTGCTCGAAGGCGCCGCGATCGGCGCCTACACCGGGCTCACCGCCTCCTCGACCGATCCCAACAGTCCGGGCAGCGCGGTCAGCTATTTGCTGACCGACGACGCCGGCGGCCGCTTCGCCATCAATTCGGTGACCGGTGCCGTGGCGATCGGCGCCAACGCGAGCCAGATCGATTACGAGACCGCGCCCGGCCACGCCTACAACATCACGGTGGCGGCGAGCGACGGCACCACCTCGACCTCGCAAACCTTCTCGATCGCGGTGGCGAACGCCAATCCGTCGACACCCATCGACAGCGATGGTGGTACGGCTGACACGGTGACGGAGGGTGTCGGATCAGGCGTCTATACCGGCCTCACCGCATCATCGACCGATCCCAACAGCCTGGCGAGCCAGGTCACGTACTCGTTGACCGATGACGCCGACGGCCGCTTCTCCATCAATTCGACGACGGGTGTCGTCAACACCGGGCCGAGCGCGAGCCTCATCGACTTCGAGACCGCGCCCGGCCATGCCTACAACATCACCGTCCAGGCCTCCGACGGCAATGGCGGCTCTAGCTCGCAGACCTTCGCGATCACGGTCGCCGATGTGGCGCCGGGGAACTGGTCCGATGCCAACGCGGGCATCAACACGGTCGTCGAAAACGCCAGCATCGACACGCCCGTCGGCATCACAGCGCATGCCGACGACGTCAACGGCGGCACCGTTACCTATTCGTTCGCGTCCTTGGCGGACAGCGCGAACGGGGCCTTCAAGATCGATCCGACGTCCGGCGTGGTCTCGGTCGCCGACAACACCAAGGTCGATTTCGAGTTCGAGCGGCGGCAGTTACAACATTCTGGTCACCGGCTCGACGGTCGGCGGCACGGTGACCTCGACCCAAAGCTTCACCATCAACGTCACCGATGTCCCACCGTCGACACCGGTCGACAATGACGCAACCGCGGGCATCGGCGGCAGTATCGCCGAAGGAATTGTGGGCGGCGCGACGCCGACGCCGGCCGATGAGGTCGGCATCACCGCGCACTCCGACGACGTCAATGGCGGCACCGTCACCTATTCGCTGAGCAACGACGCCGGTGGCCTGTTCGGCATCGATCCGAATACCGGCGTGGTGTTCGTGAAGACCGGCGCCGTCATCGACTACGAGAGCACCGGACCGGGCCACAGCTTTTCGATCACCGTCAGCGCCAGCGACGGCACGCAGTCCACGACCCAGAGCTTCAGCATCGCGGTGACCAATGTCGCCCCCACCCAGCCGACCGACAACGACGCGACGCCCAACATCGTGTCGGTCAACGCCAGCCCCGGCGACACCGTCGGCGTCGTGGCGCTCTCGTCCGACGTCAATGGCGGGTTGGTGACGTACAATCTGACCGACGACCAGGGCGGCCGCTTCGACATCAATCACTCGACCGGCCAGGTGTTCGTCAAGGCCGGCAATCCGGGATTCACGCCGGCGACGACCTACACGATTGAAGTGGTGGCCGACGATGGCGGCCCCGGCGGCACCAGCACCGCGGCGAGCTTCAACATCTTCGCCGCCAACAACGAGCTCAACGTCGACCTCGATTTAGATGACAGCACGACCGGCGGAAGTCCGGGAAACAGCTACGACGCCACGTTCACCGAGCAGAGCGCGGCAAAACCGATTGCCGACACCGACGTCACCATCACCAATACCGGCAACCCGCTTGTCACCGACGCGCTCTCGGCGACGGTGGTGCTTACCAACGCCCAACTGGGCGACGCCTTCACGTTCACCGGCGCACCGCCGGCCGGCATCACCCGCACCGTGACGACGACCGCCGGCGAGATCACGGTCGCGCTGACCGGGACCGCGGCCTACACGGCCTATCAGACGGCGCTGCAGCAGATCCAGTTCGGCACCACCGGCGATCCCACCGCCGACGCCCCGAACACCACGGCGCGCATCATCGACGTGACGGTGACGGACTCGACCGGCACCAGCCCGGCGGCGATCTCGACCATCAGCATTACGCCGGTGAACGACGCGCCGGTGCTGCTGTCCAACGGCTCGCCCGCAACCGTCAACTATACCGAGAACGCCGTTGCGATCGCGCTGCTCGCGAACGGAACCGTCGCCGATCCCGACCATCCGTCGGATTTCTCAGGCGGCAGCTATACCGTCTCGATCACCGCAAATTCGGCCCCGGGCGATCAGATCGTGCTGCTCGGCGGGACCAACTTTGCCGCCGACGGCACCACGCTGCTGCACGACGGCGCCGCGATCGGCACGCTCAGCGGTCTCGGCTCGACCACCGTCACCGTCACCGGCCTGACCGTGGCCGCGACCCCGACCGTCGTCAACGAACTCGCGCACGCGTTCGGATTCCAGAACTCGTCCGACAATCCCACGACCGCGCCCGACCGCACCGTAACGTTCACGTTCAACGACGGCGGCCACACCGGCGGCGGTGCGCTCAGCAATGCGGTCGTCGTAACGCAGGCGGTCCACGTGATTGCCGTCAACGACGCGCCGGTGGTGACGGCGACGACGCTCGCTTCGGTCGCGGAAGACACCGCAAATCCGCCCGGCGCGACCATCGGTTCGTTGTTCGCGGGCCACTTCAGCGATGCCGACAACGGCGCCGCCACCATTGTTCGGCGTCGCCGTGTCCGGCAACCCGGCGAATGCCGTGACCGAGGGAACCTGGGAATACTCGACCAACGGTGGCACCAACTGGTTCGATGTCGGTCCGGTCAGCGCGTCGTCCGCCCTGGCGCTGAGCGCGGCGAGCGAGCTGCGGTTCGTTCCGGCGACGGACTACAACGGCGTCCCACCGGCGCTCTTGGTGCACGGGCTCGACAATACGTTTGCCGGCACCTTCACCAGCGGCCTCACCACCCACTTCACCGACGCGACGGTCAACGGCGGTACGACGCCGGTCTCGGCCAACGAGGTGGCGATCAGCACCACGGTGACCGAGGTGAATGATGCGCCAACGGCAACCAACGACTCGCTGGCGAACATCAACGAGGACAGCGGTCAACTCGTCATTCCGTTCGCGACGCTCGTTGCCAATGACAGCGCCGGGCCGGCGAATGAGTCGGCGCAGCACGTGACGATCACCGCCGTATCCAACCCGGTCGGCGGCCTTGTGGAGATCGTGGGCAACGACGTGGTCTTCACGCCGGCCCCCGATTTCAACGGTCCCGCGTCGTTCGACTACACCTTGACCGACGACGGCACGACCAACGGCGTGTCCGATCCGCAGAGCACCGGCCCGGGATTCGTCACGTTCGCCATCAATGCGGTCAACGACGCGCCGGTGAACACGGTGCCGTTCGCGACGCAGGCGGTGACTGAAAATGCGACCAACGTCGCGATCGGCGGCATTTCGGTCAGCGATGTTGATGCCAATGGCGGCACCAACATCACCGACGCGTTCACGTTCGAACGGAACGCTGCGATGTGACCGTCCCGCGCGGGCTCACCGCTGCGAACATCGCAACCAACGGACACCCATACGGTGACGATCACGGGCAGCGATACGGACGATCAACACAACGCTGGGGGCGGCCAACGGTCGAACTACACGGCGGACCAGCGATTATCTGGCGCCGACACGCTGACGGTGCTACCGACGATGGCGGCAATACCGGATCGGACCCGGGCTTGACTGGAACGGCAACGAGCGAGGCCGACAGCACCGTTGCGATCGAGGTAAGCGCGCCGGTGACGACGGGCCTGACGGGGCAGCTCTGGTATGCGACCGACAACGGCGATCCGACGGCAACCGGAACCGCGAAACGTGATCGGGCACATCAATTCGAACGGTTCGGCCATCATGTCGATCAGATACGGGGTTGGACCAACGGAAAACGATATCGCGCGTCGATACTTCGCCCGGATCTGTATTTCGTCCTCGACAGCAACTCAGAACTCAGCTCCCACCATCGGGCGACCGCACTGAACGCGGTGCTGAGCACCGGGCAATGGTACGGGGATTTCACCTGCGTATGGCGTGGACGCATGGCAGTCGATCCGATTTATCACAACGTCTGTTCGTCACCGATATGGGATGCGGGCGATCCCACGACAACCGGCATCCATGGAGGTGAGCTATGATCCGACGACCGGTGCGCTGACGAACACCGACAATTTCCTGATCAATCAGAGTTACGTTGACGACGGCAGTTACGGACAGGCGATCGACATCGCGATCGATCGGTCAACCGGCTTCTCTACTACGTCGATAGACGTGCCCTCGGTGTGGAGGCGGCACCAATGCGATCTACGTGGTCAGCTACGACGAGCGGCACTTCGCCTGCGACCACGTCGGATATTGCGCCGCCGACACCGACGCTTCTGACGGATACTGCTCAGTTCCCGGCGGACGAGTCGAACGGTGCGGATAGAAGCGGTTGCCGTCGAAGACCGGGGGACTGCCACACCGCCGATGACATCGTTTATTTCCTGACCGGAACAAGCGTCGGCGGAGTGAATGCGCTGTGGATACACCGATGAGAGCGGAAGCACGACAGCGAGGCGGATCACTGCGCTGCCGGCGCCGATTTCAGGCGATACCCTGACCGGCATAGGCGCTCACGCAGGCCTCACGTTCGATGCCGAACTCGCATCAGCTCTTTATCAGCGACCAGGACCGCGGAGACACGATAGCATTCTCCAGGCGTCAGCTCAGTGTTGATGGCCACAGCATCGCGAGCTTCACCACACCTACACGACCACCGATTTGACCGGACAGGTGCCCACGGGAGGCGCCAATCCCGGGCCAGACGCGTATTCGATACCCTCCCGGTCCTGACGATTGCCGATGGTACCTTCACCGAGGGCTACGGCGGCGAAGCTGGCGGGCGAGCTTCAGCGTCGCGGACCCTGACCTCCTGCTCGCGAGCGTCACAGTCACCGTGACCGGCGGTTTCGTGGGCAGCGGCGACGTGCTGACGGTCGATCCGACCGGAACCGCCATTACGGTGGCGTCCAACACGACCGATGCCAACGGCAACATCACGCTGGTCCTGTCCGGCCGCGACACCCTTGCCGACTACATGGGTGTCATCAACAACACCTTGAAGTTCAACTCCGGCGACAACCCCACGAACTTCGGCCACAACCTGACGCGCACGATCACCTGGCATGCCAACGACGGCGCCGCCGGCGACCCCGTCAGCGACGGCAACACCGTCACCACGACGCTCACCGTCAACGGCGCGGACAACGCACCGGTGGCGGCGGCCGGTTCGGGCAGCGGCAACGAAGATCATTCGATCGCCGGGCAGTTGGTCGCGACCGATGTCGACAACACGCCTGCCCAGCTCATCTACGACCTCGTCGGCCTCAACGGCGGCGCGCTGCACGGCACCGTCTCAATCACGTCGGACGGCGCCTACATCTACACGCCGAACGCCGACTTCCACGGCACCGATTCGTTCACCTTCAACGCGACCGACAACCCCGGCAATCTCACCAGCAACAACGCCATCGTCAGCATCACCGTCAATCCGGTCAACGATGCGCCGGTGGTCACGGCGACGACGCTCGCGGCGGTCAATGAAGACGCCACGAATCCGCCCGGCGACACTGTCGGAAACCTGTTCTCCGGTCACTTCAGCGATGTGGACAATGGCGCAGCGACCATCTTCGGCGTCGCGGTTTCCGGCAACACGGCGAACGCCGGGACCCAGGGCACCTGGGAATATTCGACCGACGCCGGTGTGAACTGGTTCGCGGTTGGCGCGGTCAGCGATGCTTCCGCGCTCGCGCTGGACGCGAACTCGCTCCTGCGCTTCCTGCCCGCGTCGGACTTCAACGGCGCGCCCCCGGCGCTCTTGGCCTACGGGCTCGACGATACGTTCGCCGGCGGGTTCACCGTCGGGGCGACGACCAGCCTGGTCAACGCGTCCGTGAACGGCGGCACGACGGCGTTCTCCGACAATGCGGTCACGATCAGCACCACGGTCAACCCGGTGAACGACGCGCCTGTGCTCGATCTCGACGCCGACAATTCGAGCGGCGCGACCGGCGCCGACTTCACGGTGAACTACGTGTCGAGCGCGACCGCGGTTGCGATCGCCGACGGCGACACCACGATCACGGACGCCGATAACACCACCCTCACGTCGGCAACGGTGACGCTGACAGCCGGCGCGCTGACCGGCGACGTGCTCGGATTGAGCGGCGCGCTGCCGATCGGCATCAGCGCCGTGGTCGGCGCCACCTCGGTCACATTATCGGGCGCCGCGAGTCTCGCCGCGTACCAGACCGCGCTGCACGAGATCGTGTTCGCGAACGCCGGCAATCACGCCGGCGACCGCACGCTCACCGTCACCGTCAACGACGGAACCAGCGACAGCAACATCGCGACCACGACGATTCACGTCGCGGCAGACAACGCTCCGGTCGCGGCCGATGACGGCAACAGCGCGATCGCAGGCGGCGCGAACGCGACCGGCATCGTCACGGCCAACGATACCGACGCCGAGACTCCTTCCTCCGCGCTGGTGATCACCGGCGTGCGCACTGGCGCCGAGGCGGGCTCGGGCACATCCGGCACCGTCGGCAACGCGCTCGTCGGCACCTTCGGCGCGCTCACGCTGAACTTCGACGGCAGTTACACCTATCAGGTCGACAACAGCAATGCGACGGTGCAGGGGCTCGGCTCCAGCGACCACGTCAACGACGTCTTCACCTACACGGTGCAGGATACCGCTGGGCTCACCGACACCGCGCAGATCACGGTCACGATCGCCGGCGCGAACGACCCGCCGACGGCGGTCCTGGATGCGGTAAGCGCGACCGAGGCCGGCGGCGTGGCCAATGGTACGCCGGGGGTCGACCCGTCGGGCAACGTGACGACCAACGATACCGATCCGGACATCGGCGATACGAAGACGGTGCAGGGCGTCGCGCTCGGCACCCAGGTGGGTCCACTGGCGGGCAACGTGAACGTCGGGCTCCAGGGCGCAGGCGCCGCCAACTTCGGCACGCTGACCATCCAGTCGGACGGCAGCTACACCTACGTGGTGAACCAGTCGAACGCGGCCGTGGAGGCCCTGCGCACCTTTGGCCAGACGCTGACCGATACGTTCAGCTACACGATCCACGACAATTCCAACGCAACCTCGACCACGCAGGTCGTCGTCACCATTCACGGCCAGGACGACAACCCCGTCGCCAACGCCGATACCGCGGCCGCCACCGAAGCCGGCGGCACCAACAACGGCACGCCGGGCACTGACATCTCCAATTTCAACGTGTTGACCGGCATCGGCGCCGGTTCGATCGCTGATAGCGACGTCGACAGCGTCGCCAACGGCGAGACCCAGACCGTGCAGGGCGTGGAGACCGGCAATCATCCGGCCGATGTCGTCGTCGGTAACGTCGGCGGCGGACTCACCGGCCTCTACGGAACGCTCACGCTCAATTCCAACGGCAGCTACGGCTACACCGTCGACCAGAGCAACACGACCGTGAACGCGCTCAACAGCGGAGCGCACGTCGACGATGTCTTCACCTACACGATGCACGACACAGACAACGCGACCTCGACCACCACGCTGACCATCCACGTCAACGGCGCGAATGATGCGCCGACCGGCGTCGCCAATTCCTACACCGCTTTGGAGGGGGCCGCGCTCACCGAGAACGCGGCTGCGGGCGTGCTCGCCAACGACAGCGACATCGACACCGCGCATGCGAACCTGACCGCGGTCCTCAATACCGGCCCTGCGCACGCGTCGTCGTTCACGCTCAATACCGACGGCTCCTTCACTTACACGCCGACCGCTGGCTTTCTCGGCGGCGACACCTTCACCTACCACGTCGCCGACAACGGCTCGCCGAACCTGAGCTCGGCCTCGACCACCGTGACGATCGACGTGCAGCCCAATGTCGCCTTCATCGACAATAACTATACCGGGACGATCAGCGGTGCTCTCGGGTCGGCGACCAACCCGTTCGCGACAATCGCCGCCTTCAACGCCGCCAACACTCCCGCCAACCACTTCGACATCGTCTACCTGGAGTACGGCACCGGCACCTATACCGAAGCTGATGGCGTCGTCCTCAAGGACGGGCAGACACTGCTCGGCCAGGGTGTCGACCTCACCTACACCAAGACCGCTGGCGGCACAGTCACGCTGCTGGACGCCGACAACTCGCTGATCCCGACCATCAACACGACGGGCGTCGGCAGCAGCGCCGTGCACCTCGCGTCGAACAACACGATCGCGGGCTTCCACGTCGGCAACACCACCGGCGCCGGCATTACCGATAACGGCGGCACCGTCGGCACACTCAACGTGTCGAACGTCGACATCAACGACACCGGCCAGGCGATCAACATCGGCCATGGCGGCGTGCTCAACGCGACATTCTCGTCGATCACCTCGTCGAATTCGACCGGTGAAGGCATCACGCTTGGCGGCACCGGCGGCGGCAACACGCTCGGCGGTTCATTTACCGTGACCGGCAGCACGTCTGTCACTGACGCTACCGGCAATGCCATCCATGTTCTCAACCTTGCAGCCGGCGCGACCCTCAGCTTCGGCAACACCACGATCAACGACACCACGGTCGGCGGCCACTCGGGCAACGGCATCAACCTGTTGACCGGCATCGCCTCCAGCGATGTCTTCAACTTTAACAGCCTTACGGAAAAGACCGACGGCGGCTATGGCGTTGCCACGAACGGCGCCAGTGTCAATATCTTCGGCAGCACCAACACGATCGATGCCCATGGCGGCGCGGCGCTCGACATCACCAGCGCGAGCTTCGGCGGGACATTCACGTCGGTGTCGTCGACGAACAGCGCGACCTACGGCATCAATCTCGCCAACCACACGACCGGCACGCTCGACACCGGCACCGGCGGCACGATCAGCGGCGCTGCCACCGCGGGCGTGCACGTTTCCGGCGGCAACGCGTCGGAGACCATCGGCTCTGCGATCACGGCCGGCACGGCCGAAGCGGTCGACATCTCGGGCCACTCGGGCGGAACCATCGCGCTTTCCGGCGCGATCAGTCACTCGGGCACGAGCGCCATCGGCATCAATATCACCAACAACACCGCCGGCAACATCAACTTCACCGGCCAGACGTCGATCACCAATACCACCGGGAACGGCGTCACCCTGAGCAACAACACCGGCGCCACGATCAACTTCAACGACGGCGGCAACGGGCTCGACATCACCACGACAACCGGCGCGGGCTTCAGCGCGACCGGCGGCGGCACGGTGGCCGTGCAGACCGGCGGCGGCAACAGCATTCATACCGGCGCGGGCGTGGCGCTCAACATCGCCAACACGACGATCGGTTCCAACAACGTCACGTTCCATGACATCTCGGACAACGGCGGCGCGAACGGCATCGTGCTCAACAACACCGGATCGAGCGGCCATCTGGCCGTCACCGGCAGTGGCAGCGTGGCACTCGGCGGCGACAACTCCGGCGGCATCATTCAGAATACGAGCGGCGCAGGCATATCTCTGACCAGCACGAGTGGCCCGTCGTTCAATAACATGGACATCACCACCACCGTCGGCAGCGGCATCAGCGGGACCGGCGTCACCGACTTCACCTTCACAAACGGCAAGATCGACAAGTCGGGTCTGACCAGCGGGCTGGCGGTGGCGCCCGGTGCGGCGACCGATACCTCGAACATCGCGTTCGATCAGGGCCAGACCGGGGTCACCAGCAACGTCAGCGGCGCGGTCACCATCACCAACAACCAATTGACCAACGCCTATTACCACGGCGTCGACATCTGGAATACGAACGGGACGATCAGCGACCTGAACGTCTCCGGCAACACCATCACGAGCACCAATTCGAGCACGACCGACCACGGCTCCGGCATCAGGATCACCGAGCGCCCGACGACGACATCGAGCACGACCCTCACCAAGGCGGAACTCGACAACAATACGATCACGGTCTTCAACGGCCCCGGCATCCAGGTCCAGGGCGGGTCCGGCAATGCCAGCGCGCTTGCCGGCACCTACGGCGCCAGCTCAGTCAACGACATTGCGATCGACAACAACACGATCTCCGGCTTCGACACGACCACAGGGCGCATACAGGTCGAGGGCATCGTCGCGCTCGTGAACGGCAAGGGTACGGGGCATTTCGACATCAGCAGCAACCACGTCTCGGACACGCTCGGCACCGGCATCGAGATTTCGTCGTTCGGCAACGCCAACGTCTCGGCGACAGTCGACAACAACGTCCTGGATCTGCACAACGTCGTCGCGTCGCAGGGCATCGGCGCCGGGACCAGCAGCGCCTTCGGCTCCGTCACCGAGACGCCGACGTTGACCCTCGATATCGAAGGCAACACGACGCACAACGTCGACGGCAATGGCGTCCTCGTTGTCGCTCATGATGCTTCCGGCACCGTGAACGCCACGATCAAGAACAACGCCATCGACGCACCGCTGACCGGCAACCGTGAGGGCATCCGGGTCGACTCCGGTAATGACACCCCGAGCGAACACGAAACGGTGAATCTCGATATCTCCGGCAACACAACGTCGGGCAGCGGCTTCGATGGCGGTATCGGCCTTCTCCTTGCGGATACGCCGGTATCGGGTACCGAGTCGAATACGTTTGCCATCAAGGGGCTGACGCCTTCGCCGGCTACCGCATCACAAACCGAGGTGTTTGTGGGCGGGAACAACCCGAACTCCGAAATTGGTTTCGACGGCCAGAGAGCCGACGTTCTCGAAGGCAATCACTTCGTGACGACCGCCAGCGTGCCGTTGCCGCAGCTCGCAGCGTCCGGCGGCGTGCTGAGTTCGTCGAATACGCCCGGCGAAACGCACCTGACCCAGGCGGAGCTCAATTCCGTCGTCCAGTCCGCCATCGATCATTGGGCGGCGGCAGGTGCCTCGGCAGATCAGATCGCGGCCTTGCATGCCACCGCGATCACCGTGGCGGATTTGTCCGGCGACGCGATCGGCCAGCAAACGTCTGGACACATCGAGATCGATACCGACGCGGCCGGATACGGCTGGTTCGTCGATCCGACGCCGGGCGACAACGCCGAGTTCACCCATGCGGCGAATGCCGAGGGCACCGATCTGTTCACCGATCCGGACCAGGCAGCCGCCGGCCACATGGACCTGCTCACCGCCGTGATGCACGAGATGGGGCACGTCCTCGGCTTGCCTGACCTTTCCGCGACGGCCAGCAGCATCGACCTGATGGACATCGATCTGGTGAGCGGCGAGCGGCGGCTACCGGATACCGCGGACGTGGCGCAAGCCCAGGGTACGCAGACCGCTTCCACCGCCGGCGCAGCCGACGTGGCCGCCGGGGTTCTAGCGAGCGATGCGACCACGCGCGACCAAACCGCCACCAGCGACCCGGCTGCCCCGGTCGACCGAACGTCGGGCGACACGATTGACCTTTCAAGCCTGCTCGCGAACCTGCACCTGCCGTCCGCCGGCGCTGACGTGCGCGCGCTGGAGGACCCCAGCGATACCTTCGCGACCCTGCAGGTCTCGAGCGAAATCGTGTTCCGCGGCGATCCCTCCGCGTTCGGCGCCTCCACCTGGACCAACGTCACCCAGCTCGACGGCGTTCACGCCGGCGACGTGCTTAACGTTCAACTCGACCCGGCACTCGCAGCCCATCACATCACCGCCGGCTGGCTGGTCTGAGAGAGTGGAAATTAATCATTAAGCTTTGCTGTGGACCTTCGGGTGACAAGTGTGCGAAGGTTGCGTAAGTTGAACTGAATCCTTGGCGATCGGCGAGACACTAGGCGTCAGAGAAAGATCGAGATATGGCAGAGCCATTTCTATCTGAAATCCGGATCATGTCCTTCGGCTTCCCGCCCAAGGGCTGGGCGCTGTGCGACGGGCAACTCCTGCCGATCAATCAGAACCAAGCGCTGTTCTCGCTGCTCGGCACGACCTATGGCGGCGACGGTCGGGTCAATTTCGGCCTTCCCAACCTTGATGGCCGTACGCCGATGCACATGGGCAGCGGCCACACGCTGGGCGAGCGCGGGGGCGAGCAGGCGCATACGCTCTCGATTTCGGAAACTCCCACGCACGTACACTTGGTGAACGCAAACAGCAGTACGTCCACAACCACCAATACTCCATCAGCTGCCGTCGGACTTGCGGCGTCGACATCGTCACAAATCTATGGCCCTCCGACCAATCTGGTTGCGATGGCCCCAAACTCTGTCGCGACCGTCGGCGGGAGCCAGGCGCATCTCAACATGCAGCCGTTCCTGGTTCTGAATTTCAGTATCGCGCTGCAGGGCATCTTTCCGTCGCAGAACTGAAGGAGGCATACCGGTGGCACAGCCATACGTCGGTGAAATCCGCATGTTTGCCGGCAACTTCGCACCCGCCGGCTGGATGTTCTGTGAGGGACAGCTCCTGCCGATCTCGGAGAACGAGACCCTGTTCAACCTCATCGGCACCACCTATGGCGGCGATGGCCAGAGCACGTTCGCGCTGCCCGACCTGCGCGGCCGTATCCCTGTACACATGGGCGGCGGCTTTACATTAGCCGAGACCGGCGGCGCGGAGACGATCACGCTGACCGTGTCGCAGATTCCGGCGCACTCTCACCCTATGCTTGCCTCGAATGACACCGCCTCGGGAAACGCGCCAGCCAATAACGTCCTGGCGGCGACGACAGGCGCAACGACCTTCGCCTACGGCAGTCTCAACCCGATCAGCGCCATCTCGCCTCAAGCGATCTCCTCGACGGGAGGAAGTCAGCCGCACGACAATTTCCAGCCCTATCTCTGCGTTGACTTCATCATTTCGCTGTTCGGCATCTTTCCGTCGCAGACCTAAGAGGACGCCATGGACCCGTTCGTCGCCGAAATCCGAATCTTCCCATTCAATTTCGCGCCCAAGGGCTGGGCGTTCTGCGACGGGCAGATCTTGCCGCTCTCCCAGAACACCGCGCTGTTCTCTCTCCTGGGCACGACCTATGGCGGCGACGGCAAGAGCAACTTCGCCCTTCCGAACATGCAAGGGAACGCGCCCATGCATCCGGGCCAAGGCCCCGGTCTGTCGTTGCACGATCTTGGCGAGACCGGCGGCGCGGGCACGGTCACCCTTCTGGAGAGCGAGATCCCTTCCCACTCTCACGGCCTCAATGCGTCACTTCAGGACGCCAACACCCGCTTGCCGGGCAGCAGAGTGCCGGCAGGCGGCGTCGGAGTGGGTATCTTTGGTTCTCCGCCCTTCAATACGCAACTCAACTTCAATGCCCTTCCACCTGCCGGTGGCAGCCAGCCGCACAATAACCTGATGCCCTACCTCACCCTCAACTTCTGCATCGCCCTGCAGGGCGTTTTCCCGCCACGCACCTGAGCGTCCCACGTGCCTGAGAGTGTGGGCGCGCGTCCGACATTCGGCTGGGCGCGCGCTGCCGCCGCGGGCCTGACGTTCCGCCCCATCACCGACGACGACCTGCCGTTCCTGGCGCGCGTCTACGCCTCGACGCGCACGGAGGAACTCAGCGTCACCGCCTGGTCGGACGCGCAAAAGGCGGCATTCCTGCAAACGCAGTTCGACGCCCAGCACGCGCACTACCAGCAGTACTATCCCAATGCCGACTGGTTGGTGACGATCTATGCCGGCGAAGACATCGGCCGCCTCTATATCGAGCGCTGGCCGACACAACACCGCGTCATCGACATCGCCTTGATGCCGGCGCACCGCGGCAAGGGGTTCGGCGCCGCCCTGATGCGCGACCTCATGGACGAAGCCGCCGCTGCGGCCAAGGCGGTGTCGATCCACGTTGAGAAATACAATCCAGCGATGCGCCTCTACCAACGCCTCGGCTTCCAAACGCAAGAGGACAAGGGTGTTTACAATCTCATGCGCTGGGCGCCGATATAAAGGTAACATGGTAGTCAGATAATGAAATAATGTTTTGCCGACAAGGATTCCAGGTTACCATTCGGATACCAGTAGTATTTTGCGGGCAGGGTAAATTGAGCGACTTCAGCAGACGAACATTCCTGGGCATGTCGGTGGGCGCGACCTCGTTCCTTGCCCAATCCCAGGCAGCGATTTCTCAGGCGACATGCGTGACGACCGGTCTGCCGGGATTCGTGCCGACCAGTCTCACCGTCGCCTGCGCCTCGGGACGGAACTTCCGGGTGTTCAGGAAATATTCGGATTATCTCGGCTTGACCGGCGTCGTGAGCATGACGTTTGCGCGCGGCAAATACGGCGCCTTCGACGCCGGCAATTTGCTGCTGTTTCCCTGGCTGAAGCCTAAGGGAAGTGCATTAGGTCCGACCCGGGACTGGCAGACCGTATCTCCGACGAGCAGCACGCAGTTCATGGCTGCAAGCCCGATCCCGAACTGGACGTCGCCGCTCGACGAGTATTTCTGCCGCTACGTGATCCAGGCGCCGGCGACGATGTTCATCGGCTTTCGCGTGGATACGCCGTTCAGCCCCGACAACGCGCGGCGTGACTGGTACACCAACATCGACAAGCTCGCGGACGGCAAAGGTGTCGGGATTGGCTGGACCAGCAGCAACTTGAATGCCCCTTGGTTCGGCGGCAGTCAGTGGATTCCCCCGAGCGATCAGTGTTACGGCAATGCATGGCGCAAGCTCATCGCCGACGCATTGAGTAAAGCCTCGACGGCCGTGTGCTGAGTTTCCAGCACATCGCTCAGGTGAACACCGCCTCGTAGCCGTTGCCGGCGGCGGTCGGTCCGATCGGCACGAGAAACACCGGCAGCTTGCCCATCGTCGGATGCTCGAGCGGATAAGTCGCCTGCGGCAGGAACGCGCCGCGCGGCGTCGCGAACAGAAGCGAGAACGCTCCGCTCTCTCGATGGGCACGGCCGAGCCGCCGCACCTCGACCAGCTCGAATGCCAGCGCGCCGCCGGCCGTCGCCAGGATGAACGAATCATTAAGCCGCGCTTCGAAATCGCCCGCAGTCAGCTTGGCGAGATCGGTCGATGCGACCGGGCTTGAAATCAGGCACGGAACCACGTCCTTTCTTTGAACGACGAGAATAGGACTGTCGTAAACGATGCGCTAGCTGGACCTTCTTGACGGCCGCGGGTGGCCGCTAAATCGCTCAGCTACACCATCCGCCTTGAAACCAACACGGATGTGGGCTACATCATTACCAGCGGATGAGCGATCATGAGACGTCTCTCGCGGGCCGCGTGAACGAATTCCAACTGGTTTTCGGCCCGTTTTCGTCCGCTTTTCACAGGCAACCCAGAACACGCGGGGTGTCCAGATCACCCCGAGACGCGCCGTTGGTCGCTGACCTGCGGCCGTTTCGCCATACCGAAAGATCGATTTTGACCTCTTTTCATGATTTCGGCCTAGCCGAACCGATTCAACGCGCCATCGCTTACGAAAAGTACGAGACACCGACGCCGATCCAGGTTCAGGCCGTACCGCTTGGGCTCGGCGGGCGCGATGTCATCGGCATCGCGCAAACCGGCACCGGCAAGACCGCGGCCTTTGCGATGCCGATCCTGCATCAGCTCGCCAAGGCGCCGCTGCGGCCGCAGAATAAGAAATGCCGCGTGCTGGTATTGAGCCCCACGCGCGAACTGTCTGCGCAGATCCTCGACAGCTTCAACGCCTATGGCCGCTATATGGGCTTGCGCACCGCGCTCGCGATCGGCGGCGTGCCGATGGGCAAGCAGGTGCGCACGCTTTTCGGGGGCGTCGATATCCTGGTGGCGACGCCGGGGCGGCTCCTCGACCTTGTCAAAGGCAATGCGCTGCGTCTCGACAACGTCGAGTTCCTGGTGCTCGATGAAGCCGACCGGATGCTCGACATGGGCTTCATCCATGACATCAGAAAGATCGTCGCCAAGCTGCCGACGCAGCGGCAGACCTTCTTCTTCTCCGCCACGATGCCACAGGCGATCGCCGAGCTCGCCGGGCAGATGTTGCGCGATCCGGCGCAGGTCACGGTGACTCCCGTCGCTTCCACCGTCGAGCGCGTCGAGCAGCGCTTGATCCATGTCGAACGCGCCCGCAAGACCGACCTGCTCACCGCGACGCTCAAGAACGGGACGACGGAACGCGCACTCGTCTTCACCCGCACCAAGCATGGCGCCGATCGATTGGTGCGCAGCCTGGTCAAGGCCGGGATCGCGGCCGAGGCGATCCATGGCAACAAATCGCAGAGCCAGCGCGAACGCGTGCTGGCGGCGTTCCGCCGCGGGGATCTGCGCACACTGGTGGCGACCGACATCGCCGCGCGCGGGATCGATGTCGAAGGCATCAACCTGGTCGTCAACTACGACATGCCCAACGAGCCGGAGAGTTACGTCCATCGCATCGGGCGCACCGCCCGCGCCGGCGCCGCCGGTACCGCGCTCTCGTTCTGCGACCGGGACGAAGTCCCCTATCTGCGCGCGATCGAGAAGCTCATCCAGATGCGCATTCCGGCGAACGAGCCGGCTCCGGGTGAGCCTCAGCAGCCGCGTACCCGGGACGCGGGTCGGCACCGCCCGCGCAACGAGGGCCGGCCACAACAACGCAAGCAGCCGAATGGTTTCCATCAGCACCGCGGTAACGGCGGGGGGCGGCCGCGCCAGGGCACGCCCCCGGCGTCGGCGCAGGACATCGTGTTGCCTGAGCCGCAGGAGATGACGCAGACGCCCGGATCGCATGGCTTGGCCGCCGTCGGCTTCATGCAACACCGCGGGCAGCGGCGGCAGCACCAGCAGCGTTCGCATCGCTCCAAGTGATGTGTCGTCGCAGGGCCGTCTGGCGATTGGAAACACGGCACTGGCCCGATAAGGCCGGTGCCGTTTTGCTGTCAGTTCCAACGGTGGTCGCTGGTCCGTTTCGCCTGGAAAACTCTCTTCATCAAATAGCTTTCGGTTCGCAAAGCTTCCGGCGGTGCGCAGTCAGTTGGAATGACCAAACTGACTCGCAACGCCTAGTTGGACCAGAATACACCAGAACAGAAAATGAACATCGCTCGAAGCCCGGCGGCGGCGCACGCCGGTTTACGATAGCACCGACGGTTTTGTAGGGGATCGTAAAGAGAGGCGAGGGAGAATGCGCCGGGGCGGGCAGAGGGGTGTTTGGCTTGACTCCCGCCGATCACTAGCCAGATTCGGCAGACCTGTTGTTCCGTAGCGTAGGAGTTGGCCGTGGCGCCGCGTCCGTATTGGAAGGGCTATCTCAAGCTCTCGCTCGTCTCCTGTCCGATCGCCTTGTTCACCGCGGCGTCCTCCGGCGAGCGGGTGTCGTTCCGGCAGATCAACAAGAAAACCGGCAACCGGCTGCGGCAGCAGCTCGTGGACGAGGTGACGCGCGAGCCGGTCGAGAGCGAAGACAAGGTGCGCGGCTACGAGTACGCCAAGAACGCCTACGTCATGGTCGACGACGAAGAGATCGACGCGGTCGCGATCGAGAGCAATCACACCATCGAGATCGACAAGTTCGTACCGCGCCGAGAGATCGACGAGCGCTATCTCGACAGCCCCTATTACATCGCGCCCAACGATCAGGTCGGGCAGGATGCCTTCGCGGTGATCCGCGAGGCGATGCGCGGCAAGGACATGGTCGCGCTCGCGCGCGTCGTGCTCGCCAAGCGCGAGCGCGTGGTCATGCTGCAGCCTTGGGACAAGGGCATCATGGCGACCACGTTGCGCTATCCCTACGAAGTGAAGGACGCGAAGGATTATTTCGGCGACATCGCCGACGTGAAGATCGCCCCCGACATGCTCAAGCTCGCGGAGCATATCCTCGAGACCAAGGCGGCGGAGTTCGATCCGACGCAGTTCGTCGATCACTACGAGCAGGCCGTCGTCGAGCTCTTGAAATCGAAGCAGGCCGGGCTGCCGGCTCCGCGGGAAAAGTCGGCGCCGCCGCCGCCGAACGTCATTAACTTGATGGACGCGCTCCGCCGCAGTATCGCCGACAGCAAGGATGGCGCCAAAGCTGCGCCGCGCGCCAAGGCTCGCGTTTCCGCCAACAAGCAGGAAGAGATGCGCAAGGCTCCGCAGTTCAAGTTCCCGATCTCCGGCGGCAAGGCCAAGGAGAGCCGCGCGGCGAAGGAGAGCGAGCGGGCTGCGCCGGTCGTGGCGGCCAAGGGCAAGGCGCGACAGAAGAAGGCGGGGTAGGACCCGTCCTGCTCGATTTGATCCGCACGATGCAAAAGGAAACGCCCGCCCCATCGGCCTGACGGGGCGGGCGCTCTCAGCTTAGCGTGTCGATCGTTACTCGATCGGCTCGACCTTGACCAGGGCAGCGCGGTGGTTGCTGCCGGTCCATAGCGTCACCGGCGACGTCGAATTGTCGGCGAACACGGTGCGCATGTTGGTCTCTTCCGGCATCAGATATTCGATGGTCTTGCCGGTCTTGGCGTCGTAGCGGACCACGCGATCCGTGCTCATGCCGCCCGACCAGATCTCGCCGTTCTTGTCGGCCATGGAGCGGTACGGGAAGGTGTACGGCGGCAGCGGATACTCGGTGAACTTCTCCGTCGCCGGGTCGAACATCGCGACTTTGTTGCCGCGGTATTCGGTCACCCAGATGTGGTCCTTGTCGTCGACCACCATGCGGCGTGCGCGCGCGTTCGGCGTGGGCACCGGATACCAGGTGGTCTTCAGGGTCTTGGCGTCGAGCTTGCCAAGGTAGCCGTTCACGAACTCGGCCATCCAGAGATTGTTCTTCGAGTCGGAGATGACCTGATAGATCGTGTTGTGCTTGCCGTTGGACAATTCCTTGAGCGGCTGGAAGCGCTCCCATTTCTGGCTTGCGAGGTCGACGCGGAAGATGTCGCCGGTGGCGACATTCTTGGTCCACACCTTGCCGTCGACGTCATGGCGCAGCCCGACGAAGTTCATCTGCACCTTGAAGTCGTTGAATTCCTTGGCCAGCGGATAGTACTTGATCTCGCCACTCGCCGGATCGAGGTTGCCGAGCGTCGCCTGGTACATGGTGTCGAACCAGAACGTGCCTTTTTGGTCTACCTCGAGGTCGAGGTTGCCGACCGGGAAGCCGGCCTTCTGCTCCTTGATCGGATATTCGGTGAGCTTGAGCGTCTTCGGGTCGAACTTGGAGATGTAGGGCTCGCCGAAATCCGAGTACCAGACCACGCCGTCCTTGACGACCACATCATGCGGCTCGGTGGTCGCCCGCGGCAGGTCGTATTCGGTCACGATGACGCGGGTGGCCTCGCCCTTGGGACGCGGCAGCGTCTTGAGCTGATATTGCCAGGTGTCAGATTTGCTGAGGTTGATGGTGGCGAGATATTCCGCGAACTTGCGATACTGCTCCGGCGTTCCAGCCCGCGCCGGATCCATCAGCCGCTGGGGCTTGATCGGCTGGCTGACCGCCGCATAGCCCGCCATGCGATGGACGACCTGCGTCCACTCGTCGGCGTCGTGCGTCGACCGCGCGATGCGCTCGTAGGTGTGGCAGCTTGTGCAGTTGAGCAGGGGCGCCTTTTGCTCCTCGGTCCCCGGAAAGCTCATCATCCATTCGGCGTTGGTGAGCTGGGATGCGAGCTTCTTGGTCTTGACCAGCTTGAGGTCGACGGTCGCGGCCTTGTCGGCAACCTTCGCGCTGGCGTTGCCGCTCAGATCGTAGCCGACCGCGCGGATCTTGAGGGTGTAGTCGCCCGGCTCCAGGCGATTGGCCGGGAAGCTGTAGTGGCCTTGCGCGTCGGTCGTCACGCTGACCGCAACCGTGGCGCCGGCCTTCCTGGCCGTGACCACCACGCCCTCCATGGCGCCTTCCGCCTCGGACGTGACTTGCCCGGCGATCGCCGCCGGGGCCGTGCCTTGGGCGCGGACCAGACCGGGTGCCGCTAGGGAGAGCATGACGGCCGCGCTGGCGGTCAGGCTCAGCATGAGTTCTCGACTGCATCGAATTTCCTCCATGGCAATTGGGTTTCATCCGGAAATGGCTTGCAGGGACGGGCTAATGCATTCCCGCAGACAGCCGCCCCGGCCAGCAATCTCGGTTGGCCCAAATCCATGATAGCAGCCCGCCGCAGGGCTCGAAAGCCAGGATATCGCGTTCGGCACATTTAGATTGGCCGCAGTCGGGGCCGAATTTTTGGGTGTTGCCGAGCATCCGGCCGGCTGTGCCATTCCCGATGCTGTCGTCCCGTTTGTCAACCCGATAAGTCCCGTCGTCACCAAATCTTAGCAACGGGTTAACCGAAGACCTTAAGCCTATCTTCGGCACCGGCCGGTCATAATCCGGACAAGAGTCGGGAGACGAACGCATATCGCGTGGCTTTGGACCAAATGTTCCGCAAGCTCCACAACACGATCGGGTTTGATCGCATCGCAGCGTTGGCATCCGGACTGGCCGCGGGTGTCTTCACCAAAAGTGTTTCGCTGCGGCATCTGTGGTGGGCCGCAATCCTTCTGCTGGGCGTTTCCGCGAGCGCGGTCGGCTGGACCATCTGGCAGCTCCGCGCCGACGCAATCCGCTCTGCGATCTCCGAATCCGGCAACATCGCGACCGTCCTGGCCGGCCAACTGTCGCGCTCGGTGCAATCGATCGATGCGGTACTGCTGGAGGTCAGGAAGGGGTCCAAGGATCTCGATATCGACACCCCGCCGGGTTTTCGCGCCGCGTTCAACCGCCGTGCTTTCCGCGAAACTTTGATGGAATACCTGGGCCGGTTGCCGCAGGCCTTCAACATCGCCATCGCCGACGCGCGCGGCCAGGTGATCGTCTCGACCGCCGCATGGCCCACCCCCAAGATCAACGTCGCCGACCGCGATTATTTCCAGGACGCGCATTCGCGCACCGATGGGCAGTTGAGCACGTCGATCCCGATCAACAATCGGATCGACGGGAAGCGGACCATCGTCTTCGCTCGGCGGCTGGAGACCTCGGCGGGCGGCTTCGTGGGCATCATCTATGCCAGCGTGAACACCAACTATTTCGAGGCCATCTACGGCTCCGTCCAGTCGCTTAACAGCCTGCGGTTCACCCTGCTCAAGCGGGATGGAACGATCCTGGTCCGTCACCCCGGTCCGCAGGACCTCGCGGGCCAAAAGCGCGATGCCGAATCGATGTGGTTCGAGGCGGTGGCAGCGGAACACGGAGGCTACCGCTCGGTCGAACGCAGGACCGGCAGCGTCAATTTCGTCGCGGTCCACAAGATCCCCGAATATCCGCTCGTGGTGGAAATCTCGGTGACTGAAAACACCGCGTTGGCGGGGTGGCGCCAGCAATCCGCGATCATCGGGTTCGGGAGTTCGGCGTTCCTGCTTTGCTCGATCTACCTTCTGCTTGCGGTCACGCGGCAAGTGCGATGGCTGAGCAACTCGCAGGCATCGTTGGCGCAGAAGTCGCAGCAGCTCGACGCCGCGCTGAACAACATGTCGCAAGGTCTGTGCATGTTCGATGGCCAGCAGCGCCTCATGGTCTGCAACCGTCGATACTCCGAAATCTATCAACTTCCGCAGGACCTGACGGCGCCCGGCACGACCCTCCAAAGCGTGCTGAAAGCCCGGGTGAAGGCCGGAATGGTGCCCGAGGGCGAGGAGGGCGACTTTGTCGCCAGCCGATGCGCGCAGGTGCCGACGCCGAATTCCGGCAGCCGCATCGACCTGCTGCGGGACGGCCGCACCATTTCGATCACCCACCAGCCGATGAGCGATGGCGGCTGGGTTGCGATCCACCAGGACATCACGGCGCAGAAGCGAGTCGAGGAAGAGCTCGCTCACATGGCGCGGTACGACGCCTTGACCGGCCTCGCCAACCGCGTGCGCTTCATGGAGAAGGCCAACGAAGCGCTGTCACGGATGCGGGAGTTCGGCGAGGAATTCTCGATCCTCATGCTCGATCTCGATCGATTCAAGACCGTGAACGACTTGCTGGGGCATCCGGTCGGCGATTCACTACTGCGGATCGTCGCGCAGCGGCTGCGGCGGATGGCGCATGATTCCGATAACGTCGCGCGGCTGGGTGGCGATGAATTCGCCATCCTCAAGACCGTCGAGAGGGATGGCGAGGACAGCGTGATCATCCTCGCCAACCGCATCCTCGCCGCGGTTACCGAGCCCTACGACCTCGATGGCCGCAAGGTGACGATCGGGACGAGCATCGGCATCACCCTGGCGCCGCACGATGGCGTCCACGCCGATGCGCTGCTCAAGAACGCCGACCTTGCGCTGTACCGGGCAAAGTCCCAGGGCGGCAACCGCTATTGTTTCTTCGAGGCGACCATGGAAGCCGAGGCGCGCGAGCGCCGCGAGCTCGAAGACGACATGCGCAAGGCGATCACGCGCAACGAGTTCGAGCTGCACTTCCAAACCATCGTCGATGTGAAGAGCCAGGACTTCGTTGGCGCCGAAGCGCTGGCGCGCTGGCGGCATCCGGAGCGCGGCCTCATCCCGCCCGACCAGTTCATCTCGCTGGCCGAGGAAAGCGGCTTGATCGTACCGCTCGGCAACTGGATCCTGCGCAAGGCCTGCTTCGAAGCGGTCAAGTGGCCGTCGCACCTCAAGATCGCGGTCAATCTCTCGCCGGCGCAATTCAAGCAGGGCGACCTGCTGGAGGTGCTGCGCTCGACGCTCGCCGACTCGCAACTCGAGCCGGGCCGCCTGGAGCTCGAAATCACCGAGACGGTGCTGATCGAGAAGAACGCGCAAAATCTCGAGATCCTGCACGACCTTAAGAAATTGGGCGTGTCGATCGTGCTGGACGATTTCGGCATCGGCTACTCGTCGATGCGCTATCTGCAGATGTTCCCGTTCGACAAGATCAAGATCGACCGGACCTTCATCCAGAGCATGACCAACCACGCCGACAGTGCCGCGATCGTCTGCGCCATCGCCGGGCTCGGACGGAACCTGGGGATCGACACGACGGCGGAAGGCGTCGAGACCGCGGAGCAGTTCACTTTCCTGCGCACGGCCGGGTGCCAATTCGCGCAGGGGTTCTTATTCAGCCGCCCGGTCCCGGCGGCGAGCCTCAGCTTCGAGCGGCCGCAAGCGGCGCGTCGCGGCGCCTGGGCGGCGTGATCGACGCGTTCGAGGGACTATTCAAACCCCTTCGACTTCATCACCGCGGCGGCGGCCGGCGACGCGAGGTAGGCGATCAGCGCCTTGCCGGCGTCCTGGTGCTTGCTGGTCTTGACGATGCTGGCCACATATTTCGTGTAGTTCTGGATCTGGGGCGGAAGCGGTCCGACCAGTTCGAGCCGCGGGTCTGGAAGGATTTCCGTAATCTGGTTGAATCCGAACTCGGCGCCGCCACCGGCGACGAGGTCGAGCAGCGGCTTGGCCGGCGGCACGAGCTTGGTTTTCGAACCCAGGCCGATCGACCCGGTGACGTCGAGCGAATCCATCAGATTGCCGACGTAGATGCTTGCCGACCCGCCGAACTTGGGATCGGCATAAGCGATGATCTTCGCATTGGTGATGGCGCGCATGAAGGCGGGAAGCGTGCTGATATCGGGCTTCGGATCGCCCTTGCGCACGAACACGCCGACGCCGACCTTGGCGATCTCGGTCTCGCTGCCGGCGACCAGCAATCCCTCCTTGCGCAGCCCATCGGCCACCGGTTCCGCGAGGATCACGACGTCGACCGCCTCGCCCTTCTTGACGCGGTTGGCCAGCGCGCCGACCGGGCCGTAGCCGATCCGGACCTTGTCCTCGGAAGATTTTTGATACTGTTGAAGGACGATGGTGAGTGCGGCCTCGGTTGCGCCGGGGGAGAGCGCCTGAAGCTCGGTCGCCTGGGCGCGGTCGAAAACGGAACCGGTGCACAGCAGCAACGCCGCCGTCCAGATCATCATCCGCATGACATCACTCCTTGGTGCACCAAAACGGGACGCGGGCTATCCAAGTTCCGCGCCGATCAGTGCGGCCTCACCGATCGTGCTTACCAAATAGTTTACGCGAACGGCGCTGGCCTCGATAGTGCTCACATGCGCACAGGGCGCATGGCAGGCCGGCCGGGCGCAGCGGAATTGTGCTTAAGGTTAACGAGGCGCGCCGCCGAGCCCTTCGAACCCGCCCTCGATCCACGCGGTCCCGTTGCCCGGAGCCAACAGCGACCGCAAATAGGTTGACGCAGCTTCGGGTGCGGTGCTGCCGGAATGAATGGCGCCGGAGAAGGTGATGTAGCTCTGGAGTTCCTGCGGCAGCGGGCCGACCAGAGTGACGCCTTTGACCGGGAGGATTTCGCTGATGTTGAACAGGCCGACTTCGACTTCGCCGCTGGCGACCTTGGAGACGCCGCCGGCGATGGCATATGCCATCTTCACCTTCGGCTTGACCGCTGCTGCAATGCCGAGCCGCTCCATCATGCGTGCGATCTGCGCTCCGGCAAAGCCGCCGCCGGATGGATCGGGATGCGCGATGGAGCGCGCGTCGAGCAGCATCTTACGCACCGCGTCGACTGTCGAAATATCGGGCCGCGGTGCGCCTTCGCGCACCACCACCCCGACGCCGACGCGGCCGAGATCGACCCGGCTGCCGGCCCGCACCAACCCGGCCTTGTCGAGGCGCTCGATGATCGGCGTGGGGAACACCAGGATATCGGCTTTCTCGCCGGCGTTGAGCTTCTGCTCGATCGCGGCAAGCGGGCCGACGGTGAACGTTATCTGCCGACCGGTGGCTTCCGCGAGTTTCGGCTCCAGGCGTTTCTGCACGGCGGCGGGCGCGCCGGAAGTGTAGACCCGAAGCTCTGCCGCTGATGAAGGACGCGCGCTTGGGACCAGTGCGGCGAGCGCCAAGGAGAAGCTGAGGAGGGCGGTACGCCGTTGCAGAACCAACAATTGTCGTCGCATTCGTGAAATCCTGGTCAGTCATCGCTCCCCGATCCGCTTCTTTGCAACGGCGGGCGGTCAATACCTACCAGAAATCAATCTCATTGCGCAGCCCCGCGGAGCCGCTGGCGCTGGGGCGCTAAAAACAACGCCGCCGACGATTTCGGAGGATCGTCTTGTCATGGGCGCAACAGCCGACCGCTATTCTTGATCTGGCGTGCAGGTCGCTGGCGTGTCGCTGCGAGTGCCTAACGTTTGCAGCGGGTCCAGCGAACAATCCAAGGGCGCCGGCCATCGGGCAAATGACATCACCTGCGGAAGATCACGATGGCGCCCATCATCTTGGCGATGTTTCTCGGTGCGGGCGTTGCGGCGCCCGGCGGGGTTCGCTGGACATGATCCGTCCACGCCCCATATCAATGTCGTCTATCGAGCCCCGGTCGGGCATCGCCGGCCGTCGCAACTGGATGCCGAACGGGGAAGGGCGGCCAAGGAATTTGACCAGGCTTCTGGTGCGGCATCGACGCCGCCCTGAAGCAGCAGGGTGACGTCGGCAGGAATCTGATCACAGGAATCTGATCACCTGCCGCGGATGTTAGCGACAACGGAGTTCACGCGCATGGATACCAAGCAATATCCGGTCACTCATACCGACGAGGAGTGGCGCAAGCTGCTCACGCCCGAGCAATATGCGGTGCTCCGCCGCCACGGGACTGAAGCGCCGGGAAGCTGCGCGCTCAATTACGAGAAGCGGCACGGGACTTTCACCTGTGCGGGGTGCGGCCAGAAGCTGTTCGTTGCGCAAAAGAAGTTCGAGAGCGGCACCGGCTGGCCGAGCTTCAACGACCCGGTCGAAGGGTCGGTCGAAACCACCACCGACAGCAGCTACGGCATGGTCCGCACCGAGGTGCGCTGCAACCGTTGCGGCGGCCATCTCGGCCACGTCTTCGACGACGGCCCGCCGCCGACCCATCAGCGCTACTGCATCAACGGGGTCGCGATGAATTTTCAGCCCGAGGAAGCGAAGTAGAAGACTTCGTCATCATTCGCCGACCCTCTTGCATGGCCGCAGATGACATTCCGGCGGCCTCTCAGTCGTGCTGTGCCGGCGTGTGTCATGACGCTGCGCCCGGGACATGAATGCGAGGCGTGGTCGCAATGTCGCGGGCACCTTGCCGCCGGGTCCCCGATGGCGCATTCTGATTGGACCAATTCGAAGGTCGGATCAGGCCCATAGGGAGGAACCATCCATGACCAAGCACGATGAAGCGCGTCGCGCGTTCCTGTTGGGCGCGGGAGCCGCGGCGGGTGCGGTGCTTGCGCCCGAAGCGAAGGCGCAGACGCTGGCGCAGGACAATACCGCCGCCGCCGCGCCGATGGATCACATTCATGCCGGCGGCGCCGGACATGGCGCCTTCCTCAATGACGAGAACTCGGCGACGATCGCGGCCTTCACGGAGCGGCTGATGCCGGGCGCTCCCGGCAAGCCCGGCGCGCTCGACGCGGGCGTGCTCAATTACATCGACCTCGCGCTCGCCGGCGCCTACGAGGATCTGCAGGATTTCTATCGGCGCGGCCTCACCGCGCTCGACGCTTATTGCAACAAGACTCACAAGGCGTCGTTCACGCGGCTTACCGCGGCGCAGCAGGACGAAGTGATCACCGCGCTTGAAACCGGCAAGGCCACGGAATTCACCTGGCCGTCGGCGCAGGCGTTCTTCAACACCGTGCGCACCCACACCATCGAAGGCATGTTCGCCGACCCGGTCTACGGCGGCAACAAGGACTTCGCGGGCTGGAAGCTCGTCGGCTTCCCCGGTGCGCAGCCATTGTTCACGCCGGAGGACATGCAGAGCCGCGAGGCGTTCACCCGCCTCGGCATGATTGGACTGCAAGCGCAGGCCAAGAAGTAAGAGGTGACACACCATGGCAACTGAAAAAGCTGATGTCGTCATCGTCGGCGCCGGCGCGGCGGGCGGCATTCTCGCCGCCGAGCTCGGCAAGGCCGGAATGAAGGTCATTGCGCTCGAGCGCGGTCCGCGCCTGACCACGGCGGACTTCGAACCGCATGATGAATTGCGCTACTTCCAGCGCCAGGACCTGCGTCCGAACCTCAAGCGCGATCCCGTCACCTGGCGGCCGAATCCAAATTCGACCGCGCACGTGGTGCAGCAGCTCAACAACGGCAACCAGGCTGGCGGCGGTACTGTCCACTACGGTTCGGTCTCATGGCGCTTCCATGAGGACGATTTCCGCGTGCGGTCGAACACGATCGCGCGCTACGGCGAAAAGGCGCTGCCGGCGGATTCCTCGGTCATTGACTGGCCGCTGTCCTATGCCGAGCTCGAGCCGTTCTACGACAAAGCCGAGCACGAGATCGGCGTGTCCGGCAAGGCCGGCAACCTGCAAGGCAAGAAGGTCGACGGCGGCAACGTCTTCGAGGCGCCGCGGCAGCGCGACTATCCGCTGCCGGCGCTGCGTGTCGACCAGTGCGGCGCCAACATGGAAGCCGCTTGCCGCAAGCTCGGCTATCACCCGTTCTCGACGCCGCGCGCGATCCTCTCGCAACCGTACAACGGCCGCCCGGGCTGCACCTATTGCGGCTTCTGCCAGGCCTTCGGCTGCCACGTCGGCGCGAAGTCATCAATCCTGGTGACCAAGCTGCCGGAAGCCGACAAGACCGGCAACTTCAAGCTGATCACCGGCGCGACCTGCCACCGCGTCAACACCGACAACAGCGGGAAGGCGACCGGCGTGTCGTATTACGGTCCCGACCGGTCCGATAACACGATCGAGGCGGACCTCGTGATCCTGGCGCCGTTCATCTACGACAACGTGCGGCTCCTGCTCCTGTCCAAGACCGCGAAATTCCCCGACGGGCTCGCGAATTCGAGCGGCCACGTGGGCAAGCACATGATGGCCCATATCGGCGCGCGGGCGTTCGCGGCATTCGATGATCGCCACGTCAATGTCTACATGGGACCGAGCGCGCAGAAGCACACGATCGATGACTTCAACGCCGACAATTTCGACCATGGTAGCTTGAACTTCATCCGCGGTGCGCAGATCTCTGCCGGCCCTGCGGGCCTCGAAGGCGGTCCAGTCGGCACTGCCATGAGCATGAACCCGCCGCCCGGCGTGCCGCGCTGGGGCGCCGGTTTCCGCGACTTCTTCGCGAAGTACTACACCCGGCACACCGCGATCACCGGGCAGACCGAGAACCTGGCCTATGCCGACCAGACGATCGATCTTGATCCCAACGTCCGCGATCAGTGGGGCCTGCCGGCGCCGCGTCTCACCTACGACTGGCGGCGGCCGAACGAACGCGCGCGCGTCGAATTCATCCAGCAGAAGATGCTGGAGATCGCCCGCGCCATGGGCGCCGCCCATGCGTGGCTCGCCCCATCAGGCCCGGGCGCGCCAGGCGCGCATCACCAGGGCGGCACGCGCATGGGCAGCGATCCGAAGAACTCGGTCGTGAACAAATACATGCAGACCTGGGATATCCCGAACCTGTTCGTCGTCGGCAGCTCCACGCATCCATCGATGAGCGGGTTCAATCCCACGCTGACGATCCAGGCGCTCGCGTTCATGACCGCCGACGCGATCGTGAACCGCTATCGGAAGAATCCGGGGCCGCTGGTGTAGCGGAAACTCTGTGGTCATTCCGGAAGCCGCGAAGCGGCTTTCCGGAATCCATCACATCAGGCGCAGAACCGCGGGATTATGGCTTCCGGGTTTCCGGCGTTCGGCGGGCCCGGAATGACAAGCAGACCGTTCCTACAGCCTGCTCGATAACGGGTGAACCATGGCCATCGAGAAAGCGGACGTCGTCATCGTCGGCGTGGGTGCAGCGGGCGGAGTTCTTGCCGCCGAGCTGAGCAAGGCCGGGATGAAGGTCATCGGTCTTGAACGGGGTCCTCGGTTGCAGACCAAGGACTTCGAGCCGCATGATGAATTGCGCTACTTCCAGCGCCAGGACCTACGGCCCGATCCGAAGCGCCAGCCCGTCACCTGGCGAGCGAATCCCAATGTGCGCGCGGCGCCGCTACCGACCATGAGCTACGGCAACCAGGCCGGCGGCGGTACCGTGCACTACGGCGCGGTCTCGTGGCGTTTCCATGAGGACGATTTCCGTGTGCGCTCGTCCACGATCGAACGCTACGGTGCGTCCACGATCCCGGCGGATTCCTCAGTGGTGGATTGGCCGCTGAGCTACGCGGAGCTCGAGCCTTACTATGATCGCGCCGAATACGAGCTCGGAGTATCCGGCAAAGCCGGCAATCTGCAGGGCAATAGGATCGACGGCGGCAACGTCTTCGAAGCGCCGCGCAAGCGCGGCTATCCGCTGCCGCCGCTCCGGTGGGATCAGGCCTCGACCCTGATGGACGCCGGCGCCCGTGAACTCGGGTATCACCCCTTCCCGACGCCGCACGCGATCATTTCGGAGCCCTACAACGGGCGGCCGGGTTGCACGTATTGCGGTTTCTGTCAGGCCTTCGGCTGCCACGTCGGCGCGAAATCGTCGATCCTTGTCACCAAACTGCCGGAAGCCGACGCCACCGGCAATTTCAAGATCATCACCGGGGCCATGTGCCACCGCGTGAACAGTGATGGCGCGCGCGCGACCGGCGTGTCGTATTACGGTCCCGATCGCTCCGACAACACGATCGAGGCTGATCTCGTTATCCTCTCGACCTTCATTTACGATAACACCCGCCTGTTGCTCCTATCCAAGACATCGAGGTTCCCGGACGGTCTTGCAAATTCCAGCGGGCATCTCGGCAAACACCTCATGACCCATATCCGGCCGGGTATGTTCGTCGCCTTCGACAGCCAGTACCTCAACGTCTTCATGGGGCCGAATGCGCAGAAGCATTCTCTTGACGACTTCAACGCCGACAACTTCGACCACAAGGATTTGGGATTCATCCGTGGCGCGCAAATCTCCGTCAGCACCGCGGGCCAGCAGGGCGGCCCAATCGGCGCGGGCGTGAATATGAATCCACCGCCCGGCGTGCCGCGCTGGGGGGCGCCATACCGCGATTTCATCGCCAAGTATTTCACGCGTCATGCTTCGGTCGGCGCACAGATGGAAGATTTGCCATACCCGCATCAGACGATCGATCTCGATCCTAACGTGCGGGATGCCTACGGCCTGCCGGCGCCGCGCCTGACTTATGACTGGAGGCGACCGAACGAGTTGAAGCATTTCGAGTTCATGCAAAACAAGCTGCGGGAGATCGGCCGTGCCATGGGCGCCACGGTTGTGTGGACCGGGCGGGAAGGTGCTGGAGCGCCGGGTGGCCATCATTCAGGCGGCACACGCATGGGCAGCGATCCAAAGAGCTCGGTTGTGAACCAATACATGCAAAGCTGGGATATCCCCAATCTGTTCGTCCTTGGCAGTTCCGCTCACCCGACGATGAGCGGCTTCAATCCCACGCTCACGATCCAAGCGCTCGCGTACAGAACCGCCGATGCGATCGTCAACCGCTACCGGAAAAATCCCGGATCGTTGTTGTAGGGGGGTAGGCTATGGCCACTGAAAAGACCGACGTCGTGATCGTCGGTGTTGGCGGAGTAGGCGGCATTCTCGCTGCCGAGCTCGGCAAGGCCGGCATGAAAGTCATCGGACTCGAACGCGGACCGCGACACGTCACCGCAGACTTCGCCGGACAGGATGAACTGCGCTACTTCCAGCGCCGCGAGTTGCGTCCCAACACCAAGACGCAGCCGGTGACGTGGCGACCCAACACCAACACGCGCGCAGTGCCGCTGTCGCCGTTGAACTACGGCAACCAGGCGGGCGGCGGCACCGTCCACTACGGCGCGGTGTCGTGGCGCTTCCACGACGACGATTTCCGGGTGCGGTCGCAGACCATCGAGCGTTACGGGGCGTCGGCGATCCCGGAAGACTGTTCGGTGACCGACTGGCCGATCGGCTACGCCGATCTCGAGCCGTACTACGATCGCGCTGAATATGAGCTTGGCGTTTCCGGCAAGGCCGGCAACCTGCGTGGGACCAAGATCGCCGGCGGCAACGTGTTCGAGGCGCCGCGCCGGCGCGAATATCCGCTGCCGCCGCTGTTCGTCGATAATTCGGCGCGCATCTTCGAGGAGGGCGCGAACAAGCTCGGCTATCACCCGTTCGCGACGCCGCGTGCGATTATCTCGCAGCCCTACAACGGGCGGCCAGGCTGCAGCTATTGCGGCTTCTGCTCGACCCATGGCTGTCATATCGGCGCGAAGTCGTCGATCCTCGTCACCAAGATTCCCGAAGCCGACGCGACCGGGAATTTCAAGCTCGTCACCGGCGCGATGTGTTACCGCGTCAACAGCGACAACAGCGGACGCGTGACCGGCGTTTCTTATTATGGCCCCGGCGGCTCGGACGACACGGTCGAGGCGGAGATCGTCATCCTCGCGCCGTTCATTTACGATGCCGTGCGGCTCCTGCTGCTCTCGAAGACGAGCAAGTTTCCCGATGGGCTCGCCAATTCGAGCGGTCATCTCGGCCGCCACGTGATGACGCATATCGGCGGGCGCGTGTTCGCCGCATTCGACGACCGCTACGTCAACATGTTCATGGGGCCGACCGCGCAGAAGCACACGATCGACGACCTCAACGCCGACAATTTCGATCACGGCGGACTGGGTTTCATCCGTGGTGCGCAAATCTCCGTGCAGGGCGCGGGCTTCGATGCCGGGCCGATCGCCGCGGCCGTCGGCATGAACCCCCCGCCGGGTGTTCCACGCTGGGGCGCTGCGTACCGCGACTTCCTCGCGCATTATTTCGCGCGCCACGCGGCGCTCAACGCCCAGACCGAGAACCTGCCTTACGCCGACCAGATGATCGACCTCGATCCCAACGTGCGCGACGCCTGGGGCCTGCCGGCGCCGCGTCTCACCTACGATTGGCGGCGGCCGAATGAACGCGCGCGGGTTGAGCACATGCTGCGCAAGACTGAAGAGTTGGGTCGGGCGATGGGCGCGTCGAAGGTATGGCGCGCCAGCGAGCGGCCGGGCAGTCCGGGCGGGCATCACCAGGGTGGCGCACGCATGGGCAGCGATCCCAAGAGCTCGGTCGTGAACAAATATGGGCAGAGCTGGGATATCCCGAACCTGTTCATTGCCGGCGGTTCGCTCCATCCCTCGATCGGGGGATTTAATCCGACGCTCACGATGCAGGCGCTGGCTTACTTGGCGGCCGACGGGATCGTGAATCGCTACCGGAAGAGCCCCGGCTCGCTGCTGTAGCCTCAATCGGCGCGCTCGCTTCCTCCACTTTTCCCGGCTCCGGGGGGGGGGCACAATACGAAGCGCTCCTATTGAACCGAACAGCCTACGGGTCTCTCTAAGGGAGACCGTCTACGCCCCTATGGAGAGGGGATGAAGCTGGTTCCCCCGGCGTGAGGGAGCTTCCGTTAAACTTCAAGCCCCGCTTAAAAATCGAGCACGGCCTACCTATATCCGTCGCCAAAATTCATTCTGGGAGAACCCCTCATCATGCCTGCCTTTCGTCGTTCGGCTTTTGCTTTCGCGGCGGTGCTCGTGGCGCTGACGGTCGCGGCCGGAGCGGCCGATGCGCGGCCCGGTTTCGGAGGCAGCTTTGGCAGCCGCGGGGTGCGCACGTTCACGCCTCCGCCGGTGACCCGGACCGCCCCCAATCCCGTCTCGCCGTTGAATCGTTCGATCACGCAGCCGACGCGCCCCTCGCCGGGCGTGACGCGGCCGGCCTGGTCCGGGACCGGCGGCCTGTTGAACCGGCCCGGTCTGTTCGGCGGCCTGCTCGCGGGCTTCGTCGGCGCCGGCCTCCTCGGGCTCCTGCTCGGGCATGGCCTGTTCGGTGGGTTGGCCGGGATCGGCTCGCTGTTCGGCCTGCTCCTGCAGGTCGGCTTGATCGTGATCGTCGGCCGGCTGATCTGGAACTGGTGGCAGCGCCGCAATGGTTACGCCATGGCCGGCGGCCCTGCGCCGAGCAACGCCAACGCCTATTCCCGCAGCGGCCTGAGCTTCACCGGCGGAGGCGGCAGTCCGCCCCCGTCCGGTCAGGTCGCTTTGACGCAGTCGGATTTCGAGACGTTCGAACGGCTGCTCGGCGAAGTGACGCTGGCCTACGCCGCCTCTGATCTCGGCCGCATCCGCCAACTGGCGACGCCTGAGATGGTCAGCTATTTCGGCGACGATCTCGCGCGGCACGCAAGCCGGGGCTTGGTCAACGAAACGAGCGACATCAAGCTTCTGCAGGGCGACCTTTCCGAAGCCTGGAGCGAGGGCGCAACCGAATACGCGACTGTGGCGATGCGCTACCAACTTACGGATGCGCTGGTCGAGCGCGCGACCGGCCGCGTCGTCGAGGGCTCACGCCTGCCGCAGGAGGTGACCGAGCTCTGGACCTTCATGCGCCAGCGCGGCGGCCAATGGCTGCTGTCTGCGATCCAGCAGGTGGCGTAAACGCCACGCGTCCGTGACCGACTCTCGTCATGGCCGGGCATGTCCCGGCCATTTCGATTAATGAGGCGCGATCGTGCGACCCGCACCGGATCGCCGCGACAAGCCCGGCAACGACGACGTCAACCTCCGATCTCCTCGCGCAGAATTTCCAGCTCCAGCCACTTTTCCTCCGCCGTGGCAAGTTCGGCCTGCGCGGCGGCGAGTGCTGCGGAGGTCTCGTCGAACGCCGCGCGATCGCGCGCATAGAGGCTCGGATCGGCGAGGCGCGCGGCGAGGGCGCGAGCCTTGCCCTGCAGCGTTGCGATCGCGTCCGGCAAGGTTTCGAGCGCATGCTTCTCGTGGAAGCTGAGCCGGCGCTTACGGGCGCCCGCCTCGGGTGGTGATTTTCCCCCGTTCGCTGCTTTGCCGACGACAACCTTCCTGGCGGGGTCGCGCACCAGATCGGCGCCGCGCTGCGCCAGCATGTCGGCATAGCCGCCGGCATATTCGGTCCAGCGTCCACCGGCCTCAGGAACGATCACGGCATTGACGGTGCGGTCGAGAAAATCGCGGTCGTGGCTGATGAGCAGGACGGTACCGGCATAATCGCCGAGCATTTCCTCCAGAACGTCGAGCGTTTCCAGATCGAGATCGTTCGTGGGCTCGTCGAGCACGAGCACGTTCGAGGGCCTCGCCAGCGCCCGCGCCAACATCAGGCGTCCACGCTCCCCACCCGACAGCGCGGACAGCGTCGTGCGCGCCTGTTCGGGCGCAAACAAAAAGTCCTTCATGTAGCCGATCACATGGCGCGGCTGGGTGCTGACCATCACTGTATCGCCGCGCCCGCCGGTGAGGGTTTCGGCGACCGTCGCCGCTGGATCGAGGCTGTCGCGCTGCTGATCGAGCGTCGCCATGACGATATTGGTGCCGAGCCGCACTTCGCCGATGTCGGGCGCGAGCGCACCGATGAGCAGATTGACGAGCGTGGTCTTGCCGCTGCCGTTCGGGCCGACAAACCCGATGCGATCGCCGCGCCGGATACGGATGGAGAAGTCGCGCACGATGACGCGGTCGCCGTACGCCTTGCTGATGCGCTCGGCTTCGATCACCAGCGCGCCGGATTTGTCGGCCTGCGCCGCCGCCAGCGCGGCGTTGCCGGCGGCCGCACGATAGTCGCGCCGCGTCTGCCGCAGCGCGTGGAGATCGGCGAGCCGGCGCACGTTGCGCTTGCGCCGCGCGGTCACGCCGTAGCGCAGCCAGTGCTCCTCGTCGACGATCTTGCGGTCGAGCTTGTGCTGCTCGCGCTCCTCTTCCGCCAAGACTTCGTCGCGCCAGGCTTCGAAGCTCGCGAACCCGCGTTCGATCCGCCGCGTCCGGCCGCGATCGAGCCAGACCGTGCTGCGTGACAGATTTTCGAGGAAGCGGCGATCGTGACTGATGATGACGATGGCGGACCGGCGCTCGCGCAGGTCGCGCTCCAGCCATTCGATGGTGGGAAGATCGAGGTGATTGGTCGGCTCGTCGAGCATAACGATGTCGGGCGACGGTGCCAGCACGCGCGCCAGCGCCGCGCGGCGCGCCTCGCCGCCGGAAAGCCGCGCCGGGTCCTCGCTGCCGTCGAGGCCGAGCTGCAACAGCAGATAGCGCGCCTGGTGCGGATCGTCGCCGGGACCGAGCCCGGCTTCGACGTAGGCGAGCGTCGTCGCGGCGCCACTGAAATCCGGCTCCTGCGCCAGGTAGCGGATGGTGGCGCCCGGCTGCACGAAACGAGTGCCGCGATCGGGCTCGATCAGGCCGGCCGCGATCCGCAGCAGCGTCGACTTGCCCGAGCCGTTGCGGCCGACCAGGCACACGCGCTCGCCGGCCGAGACCGAGAGTTCGACGCCCGCAAGCAGCGGCGTGCCGCCGAAGGTCAGCGCGATGTCCTTGAGCTGGATGAGCGGCGGAGGCGTGGCCACGCTCAGCCTCGCTGCCGGGCGCGCTGCACGCGCCGGATTGCCTGGTCGAGCGCGGAGAGGAAGGCCGAGCGGTCGCGCGGGGAGAACGGCCGCGGCCCGCTGGTGACTTCGCCCGCGGAGCGCAGGTCGGTCATCAGGTTGCGGACCGCGAGCGTCATGCCGATGGCGTCCTCCGTGAACGGGCGGCCGTTCGGCGCGATCACCTCGGCGCCGGCCTTCACGCAGCGACTGGCGAGTGGGACGTCGGTGGTGATGACGATATCGCCGCGGCCGGCGCGCTCGGCGATCCAATTGTCGGCCGCGTCAAGCTCCGCGCCGACGGCGATCCGCTCGATCAGCGGGTCTTGCGGCACACGGATCGGGCTGTTGGCGACCACGGTGACCGGCAGGCGGTGGCGCGCCGCGACGCGATAGATCTCGTCCTTCACCGGGCAGGCGTCGGCGTCGACATAGATGCGGGTGGGCGAGGGGGAGATCATGCTGCGCTCGCGATAACGGTTTGGCGCGCGAGTCACAAGCGTTGATCGATGTGGATTTGCCGCCTTGCCGGCGCCGAGGCAATTCGAGGCGACCGCGATCACTCCAAGATCTTCTTCCCCCGTTCGATCCACGCCGGCGGCGTCTTCAAGATATCATTGACCGCCGCCTGCAGCGTATCGCCTGACATCGGGCCGAACTCGGTTTTTGAGTTCTCGACGTCCTTGAGGAAGCGCGGGTCCTTGGTCGTCTCCTCGAACGCGGTGCGCAGCGCTGCGAGCCGTTCGGGGGGAACGCCGGGAGGCGTCGCCAGCGGGCGTCCGAGCTTGTTGCCGGAGAGCAGGAAGTTGATCGTGCCGCGGTCGGCGTCGTTCTTCGCCAGTTCGTCGAGTGTCGGGACATCGGGCAGGTCCTTGGCTTTGGGGGAGGACTGCACCAGCACGTTGATCTTCTTCTCGCGCACGAGATTGGCCCGCTCCACGCTGAACTCGCCCCAGGTCACGCCGAGGCCGTCCACTTCGCCGCGCTCCATCGCAAGATAGACGGTGGCAATGCCCTGATAGCCGGCAACGATCTTGAACTTGGTGCCGATGAATTCGTTGAGCAGCGCCGCCATTGTGTAGACGTAGGAGCCCTTGGGGCTCGCGCCGGCGCTGATCACCTTGCGGCGTGCGTCCTCGATAGTGCGGATGCCGGAGGCGGCCCACGTCACGAACGCGCTGTGGGCGATCGGCATCACCGAGCCGATCCACTGGAATTTCGCGATGTCGTAGCGCACGCCGCCCATGCCCGAGAGCTGGTTCATCGGCAGCGTCGCCGGCATCATCGCGATGGTGGTGCCATCCTTGGGTGCGATCGCCTGCAGATAGTTCGCCATCGCGATGCCGCCGCCGCCGATCATGTTCTGCGGCACGATGGTCGGATTGCCGGGGATGTGCGCGCCGATGTGGCGCGCGACCAGCCGCGCGTCGCGGTCGTAGGAGCCGCCGACATTGACGCCGATCAGGAGGTTGACGGTCTTGCCGCGGTAGAAGTCAGCGACCGATTGCTGCGCGGCGGCAGGAGAGGTGAGACCGATCGTGATGGCGAGTGCCGCGACTGCCCACGCTCGGTTCGAAACACGGGAACGCGTTTGTTCTCGGATCATGGTCATCTCTCTCGCCCCGTCATCAGTGCTTGAACATCGGCTTTGTTGTCGCAGGCCGCTGGACACCTAGCAAGCGGCGTGGCCTCGGGTCTTTTTCCTTGTTCGCGGATGGTGCGGGCGCATTGTGGTGGGCTGGTCTCGCCGTCGTCATCGCCTCGACTGTGCTTCTCGCGGTGAGCACAGTCTCGCTTATCGTGCGGCGCCTGCATGATCTCGGGCTTTCCGGCTACCACGCCATCTCGGTTGCTGCGACCGCGTTGGGCGGGGCGCTGCTGTCCTGCGCACCGGATCATGTGCAGTTGCTGACGTTGCCGCTCCTCGCGATCTGCGGCTGCTGCTTTATCCAGGCAACGCCGGGGCCAGCCGATTTGGAAGTTACGAGTTCACAGGATGAATGTCGGCGAAATCAACGTGCTCGTGCCCGTTCACAGGACATCAGCGCCCTGTTCTGTCCGGATTTCGAGGGCTGGTGAGTCACCTTGATCAGTCGGCTCATGCCAAGCCTTTGCTGCCGCCACGTAAAGGATGTCGTGGAGGTACATGCCCCCCGCCATGCCGCGATCGTGACTCGACCAGAGGCGCGGCAGGATCTCAACCCGACGGCCGCCGCGTGCGTGTAGTTTGACCAGCCCACTTTCCTCCGCTGCGACGAGCAATTTGCGGACGTGGGTGCGGGAAACCCCGAACCGGTCTCCGACATCAGCGTAGGGTACCGCTGCGTGCGGGTGATCAGGCGCTGCCATGGCGGCCCGGAGCAGCGCCGCCATCACCGTGAAGCCAGCGGCGTGGTTGAGAAACAACATCATTTCGGGCACGGCGAAGAGAAGCTCCGCGCCCAGCGACATGAACGAAAAGCTCACGCGCCGGTGCACGGTCTGGAAATCCGGGTTACGCGCCATCACGAGCCCATAGTCCAGCTTCGGGTAAAGGACCGTGAGCGGCGCATAGTGTGCCGCGAGCCAATCGCGGTCATGCGCCCGCATCCTTTCGGTGGGCTTGAGAATCCGGAGTCGCCGGTCCTGCTCGGAGGGGTGCAACTCCACGAAATCGGTCGCACGCAAGCGGGAGATGAGGTGGTCCACGTGGCGACCGCTCGCCAATCCCAGCGCGGCCATTCTCTGCTTCAAAAGCCCGACCGTGACCCAGGTGTTGCGGCGGACCGGGTCCTGCGCGGCCTCAAGGACGACCAGGAGATGGAAAATGATGATTCGCCCTAACTCGATGAGCAGCCGCGCCAGAAACGGATCGCCGCCGTACACTTCGAGGAAGCGATCAAGATAGACCTTGCGGGCGGCCGGCAGACGCGGATGCTTGACGATATCCTCAAGCGCAATGCGCGGCGGGCCTCCAAGGAGGCGCTCGAGTTCGACTTTTTCCAAGCGCGTCCCTGTCCCTGGCGGGCCCAGCACCCTGAAGATCGGGGCACCGAGATGGAATTTTATCAAAGATATGCGCAAATTGTTCCAATGGCCGCAACGGGTATTTGTCTTGGCCGCAATCCGGTTTGTTGGAATTGGGAACAATCAAAGGTTGCGCACAGCGTTGTGTGCTATCGGGCATTATTGATCCCCTACAACTGCGAAAGCGGGAAGAGGAACGCGAAAACGGCAAACGCCAGGAGCGCGCGGCGATACCACGGCAGCCGCAAGCGCAAATACATGTGCAGGCCGATACAGTCGTGCACCTAGACCGCAGGCATCAAAAGAATCGCCGCGGCAGTCCGATCATCGGCGACGTTAGCTAATGCTGATAAACAGGCCGGTAGTAAATATCATCAAGGCCGAAGATGGCGCTGCCAAGTCTCACTTCCAGCGGCTCGATCTTCTCGGCAAGCGTGAGCCAGAGCGCAAACGCGACGTAGCACCAGTAGATCCCGCAGTAGATCGCCCCGATGACGCTGCGCACGATCCGGCGCTGTTGTGACCCGCAGCAGTCATTCGCAGGGCGTCATCTCGCCGGCGCGCGGGCGTCGGCGGGCTTGATCCGCAACAAGAACTGCCTGGTAAATGCGAGTGGCATAACGCCTTCCCCACAAACTCAGTTGCTCAACGCCTGAGCGAGGGTCAGTTTCAGTCGCCGTGAGAGCTTCCGATCCGCTCAAATGTTATCACCGCAGCCGTAACTACGAAAGGGCGCGCTTGTCTGTTGCTGGCCCGGAGCGTCGGTTGGTGCGACGCAGTGACATGTCTGGAGTTAGCTGTTGCGGTTGAGATGGCCGCCGTGGCAAATCTTGCGAACGAGCCCCGCATCGGATAATGGCACCGCAACTTTTTCCAGGCCCCATGCGCACATGATTCGTCTCGACAACATCGGCAAGCAAAATGGCCATCAGATCCTGTTCATTGAGGCCTCCGCGGCGCTCCAGAAGGGGGAGAAGGTCGGCCTCGTCGGTCCTAACGGGGCAGGCAAGACGACGCTTTTCCGGATGATCACGGGCCAGGAGCACCCCGACGAGGGCCAGGTGGCCGTCGATCGGGGCGTTAGCATCGGCTACTTCAGCCAGGACGTAGGTGAGATGTCGGGCCGCAGCGCTGTGTCCGAGGTGATGGACGGTGCCGGCCCGGTGAGCACCGTGGCGGCCGAGTTGAAGGAGCTGGAGGCCGCCATGGGGGATCCGTGCCGGGCGGACGAGATGGAGAACATCGTCGAGCGCTACGGTGAGGTGCAGGGGCGCTTCGAGGAACTGGACGGTTACGCCCTGGAGGGCCGGGCACGCGAAGTCCTCGCGGGCCTGGGCTTCAGCCAGGAGATGATGGACGGTGACGTGGGCGCGCTGTCGGGCGGTTGGAAGATGCGCGTGGCGCTGGCCCGCATCCTCCTTATGCGCCCCGACGCCCTGCTCCTGGACGAGCCGAGCAACCACCTGGACTTGGAGAGCCTCATCTGGCTGGAGGAATTCCTCAAGGGCTATGAGGGTGCGCTGCTGATGACCTCGCACGACCGCGAGTTCATGAACCGCATCGTCACCAAGGTGGTGGAAATCGACGGCGGCGCGCTGACGGCGTACTCGGGCAACTACGAATTCTACGAGCAGCAACGCGCCCAGAACGAGAAGCAACAGCAGGCCCAGTTCGAGCGCCAGCAGGCGATGCTCGCCAAGGAAATCAAGTTCATCGAGCGCTTCAAGGCGCGCGCCTCGCACGCCGCGCAAGTGCAGAGCCGGGTGAAGAAGCTGGAGAAGATCGACCGGGTGGAACCGCCCAAGCGCCGCCAGACGGTGTTGTTCGAGTTCCTGCCGGCGCCGCGCTCCGGTGAGGACGTGGTGAGTCTGAAGAACGTGCACAAGGGCTATGGCAATCGAACCATCTACGAGGGGCTGGACTTCCAGGTGCGCCGCAGGGAGCGCTGGTGTGTCATGGGCATCAACGGCGCGGGCAAGTCCACGCTGCTGAAGCTGGTGGCGGGCTCCACGCAGCCCGACGACGGTACGGTCGCGCTCGGTGGCAGCGTGAAGATGGGCTACTTCGCGCAGCACGCCATGGATCTGCTGGATGGCGAGCGCACGGTGTTCCAGTCGCTGGAGGACTCGTTCCCCCAGGCGGGGCAGGGCTCGCTGCGCGCGCTGGCCGGCTGCTTCGGGTTCTCCGGCGACGAGGTGGAGAAGAAATGCCGGGTGCTGTCGGGCGGTGAGAAGGCACGGCTGGTCATGGCGAAGATGCTCTACGACCCGCCGAATTTCCTGGTGCTGGACGAGCCCACGAACCACCTGGACATGGCGACGAAGGAGATGCTCATCACAGCGCTGTCGCAGTACGAGGGCACCATGCTGTTCGTCTCACATGACCGGCACTTCCTGGCCGCACTGTCCAATCGCGTGCTAGAACTGACGCCCGAGGGCATCCTACAGTACGGCGGCGGCTATACGGAGTACGTGCAGCGCACGGGCCACGAGGCTCCCGGCCTGCGTAGCTGAAGCCGCACCGGCGGATCGGGGTCGGTTCCCTGATCTATGCCGTGGACTGCGACACGGTTGCGCGGCTCGGACATAAAGCGCCCGGTCGTTACTAGACTAGCTCGCCGGATACATGGGACGCACTTCCGATGCCGCTTGATGCCATGCTGATCTTGCCGGGATTGGCTCTGGCATTGACACGCACACGCTTCAGTATGGGACGGTACTTCATGGCGTCATCAGCGCCCAATATTATTTATTGGCTGATGGTGGACGCCGAGGTTTATGGCAGAGCGAAGACATTTTTGTGGACAGCCTTTCCGAAAGGGACCACCATGAAACCTCCCTGCGGGCTGATCTTATAAGGCGGCAAAGAAGAACTCTATGAATTGCCAATAAGCAAGGAGGATCGACGATGTTCTTCGCAGCAGAAGGTTTCACTTTTCGCAATTTCCTGGCCGACGCCTTCGCGATATTCATGTTCGTCGTCTGGTTCTGGCTGTTGATCACGGTCTTTAGCGATCTGTTCCGTCGTCAAGACGTATCCGGCTGGGTCAAGGCGATCTGGGTGATAGCCCTGATCGTGTTCCCCTACATTGGCATATTCGCGTACATGATCACTCAGGCAAGGGGCATGGCAGAACGAAGCAGCCAGCAGGCACAGCAGGCGCGCGACGAGGTGCGGCGTGCCGTCGGTTTCAGCGCTGCTGACGAGATCGAGAAGCTTGATCGGCTCAAGAAATCGGGATCGATCACCGATCAGGAGTTCACACGCCTTCGCGCTAAACTGGTTGCGTAGTTGAAGGGCGGCTGTCTGCGCCGAGTGCGCGGCGATGAAGCACAACTCTTCAGAGAGGATGCCTAAAAAATCATGCTTGAATCGGTTGAGCTTGCGATGCTCATCGCATTATTTGACCGCATGGAGCGTGGCTTACCCCAGGCGTGAAGCCTGGTCGCAGTCCTTTGGCCGGCGCAGGACGATCTCCATTGGCGGCTGTACTTCGTCCTAGCGGCGCGCCTTACGCGGGTCGGGGACGCAGGCATGAGTGCGTGGTTTGACCACCCGGTTCGCGGCATAGCCGCCGGTCACCTTGAGGAGCCTGCCTTTTCCACATTGACCATTGTCGACATAGACAACTTGCCCCTTTGCCAGTGACCCGATTCCCCTCGGCTCTTGAGACCTGATGTCCTGAGCGCCGGCCGTTGTCGTGATGGCAACAAACGCGGCAGCATAAGCGAGTTCTCTCATCAATGGTCTCCCGGACGGGGCTAGGCGATATGCAATTGCTTTCGATATCACGACCGCCTCGGGTATTCGAGCAGCGTTTCAGTCTCGGAACGGAGGCGTTGAGAGCGGGTCGGAAAGGGCAGAAGCCCCTTCCACATTAGTGGGGGACTGAGGTAGCTTGATCACAGAACTGCCAGCGGGAGGTGCCGACATCACCGCCGGGCGAGTGGGCAGCAAGACTGCTGTCGGCGGGCATGTAGCACTTTCAAAACAACTAACACTTCACCGAACTTTTCGCGCGCCGGGAGGAATTCATGCGAAAACTGATCCTGGTTCTAATTTGTGCCATGTTGTTGCCGATGAGGGCCGCCTGGGCTCAACTGCTTGCTCCGAACGCGGCTGGTGTGTCGATGGGGCATCTGCATTACTTCGTCCGCGACATGGCTGCAAACCGGAAGTTCTGGATTGCCCTTGGTGCAACGCCCGTCATGATGGGCACTCGAGAAGTTCTGCGATTCCCCGGACTGATGGTTCTGCTGACGCAAGGCGAGCCGTCCGGCAACTCGGAAGGGTCCGTCGTGAACCACGTCGGCTTTCGCGTTCCGGATGTGCGCGGTTTGATGGCGAAGATGTTTGACGCCGGCTACAAAGTGCAGTTGAGCGGCAGCCTGACAGGGAAGGTGGCCAACGTCTGGGCTCCCGAAGGTGAGCGGATCGAATTTATGGAAGACCAGTCGATCAACGTGAAGTTCACTCCTGACGAGGGCCCCTACGTCCCGCCGCCGAAAATGACAGTGCCGATCACGCTGCACCACATCCACATCTACGCTCCAGAAGGTTCGGTGGCGAAAGCTAAGGCGTGGTATGTGAAATTTTTCGGGATGTTGCCGGGGAAGCGGCATAAGACGGAGGAGCCGCCCTATGAGGCGGCCGATCTGCCGGGTGTAAATATGAACTTTGCCGCGGCTCACGGCGTGTTGAAGCCGACCAAAGGCCGCGCGCTCGATCATATTGGTTTTGAGATTCAGAATCTCCAGGCGTTCTGCAAGAAACTGGAAGCAAGCGGGGTCAAGCTGGATGCGCCTTATAAGGTGTTGCCGACGGGATTGGCAAATGCGTTTGTCACGGACCCTTGGGGAACATCGATTGAGTTGACGGAGGGCTTGAACAAGTTGTGAGGGAGTTGCGGGTCTTGACCTTCTTGTCGGGGCCGATGACGAAGACGCTGCGCGTGGCCCGATTGACGGCGGTGTTGCACACGTCCGTCATCCCGTTGCGGGCGGAATCCAAGCGGACGATATTTGCGAGCGCGGACTTCGCCGCTCCTGACCGTCAAACGGTCAGCCGCACACCGATTGTGAAAACGCACCGAACATTGACCCCACATCGAACAAATATAACCGGCTGATTTCACGACGAAAAACGGATCTTTCAGAGGGGCCGCGATCGGCGCCGCTGAAGACCCCTTCGCAACTCGGGAATGTAACGTCGAATCAAGCCGTTGACGAATGCGTCGTCGGCCGACGATCATTGCGGTTCGGCTCCCGCGAGATCGGGCACGACCGCGGCGCCATCGCTGCCGAGCATTTGCTTCGCGCGTGCCTGGGCGCGCATCCACGCCGGCCCGACGCTCTCCAGAAGCTTGCGACCTTTGGCGGTAACCTTGAGTCGCGAGCTGCGCTGATCGCGATCGTCCGGCTTTTCTTCGATCCAACTCTGCTTGAGCATGACTTGCAGATTGCGCGTCAGCGTCGAAGGATCGAGGTGTAGCCGCTTGCCCAGATCGATGCGGCGCACGGGACCTGCCTTTGCGACGGCGACCAGCAGGCTGAGTTGGCTCGACTTGAGCCCGGAGCGTCCGCATCTCTGCTTCATAGATGCCCGTGAGCAGGCGGGCTCACCTTGCGCCACCGGCCCGAGCAGACACTCGCTCGAAATCCGTTCGACGCGGCATGGAACCTCCGGCCACAATATTTTTTATATGCAACGATATCCGGCAAGGGGTGGGCTGGGGATGACCTTGACATTGCGACTGTGACGAATTATTAAATCCGTCACTAATCACTGCCGCCAGGAAACCGAGCTGCACGATGAACCCGCAGGTCAGAGCCAAGCCCGACGATACGCGCGAGCGGATCATGGAGACCGCGGAGACGCTGTTCCGGCGCTTGGGCTTCGCCAAGACGGCGGTTGCGGACATCGCCAGCGAGCTGCGAATGTCGCCCGCCAACATTTATCGCTTCTTCGATTCCAAGAACGCGATCGTGGAGGCGATCTGCCGCCGCTGTCTGTCCGCAGTCGAGGAAAAAGCCTGGACGGTCGCCCGATCGAAGGCGCCGGCGGCTCAGCGCATGGAACGGCTGATCCTCGAGATCCTCGCGTATCATAAGGAAAACCTGGTTACCGAGCGTCGCGTCAATGAACTCGTGGTGGCTGCGATCGAGCATAGCTGGGACACGATCCGCACCCACAAAGATGCCATGCGAAACGTCATTGAACTGATCCTGCGCGACGGGATCGACGCTAGCGAGTTCGAGGCAGTCGATCCTCGCGAAACGGCCGAACTGATCCTGCGCTCGGTCGTGGTCTTCACCAACCCGCTCGTGGTCGGGCAGTGCCTGGAAGAAGGCGACGACCTTGAGGCTCAGGCCCGGGCAACGGTCCGCTTCCTCCTCCGCGCCATCACACCCCGCCGTTAATCCCATGTGGATCTCCCTCGACCCTGAATCATGTCCAAAAACTGACGAAATATACATTTCGTCATTCATCACTCATAAGTGAAGGAGCGCTGCCATGCATTCCTCGATCGCAACGTTCGCCACCCTGGCGCTGCTTCCTCTGCTCGCAGCCTGTGGGGATCAAGCGACATCCGCAACCAGCAAGCCCGAGCGGCCGGTGCAGGTTCAGCATGTCGCCTTCCAGTCCGATGATGCGAGCCGCGAATTTGTCGGCGTCGTGCGAGCACGCTACGAGACCGATCTCGCCTTTCGCGTCGCCGGCAAGATCACGGCCAGGATTGTCAACGTCGGCGATCGCGTGCGCGCCGGCGATGTGATCGCGCGGCTTGATACGCAAGACCCTCAACTGCAGGTCGAAAGTGCGCGGGCCGAGCTGTATGCAGCTACGTCGAATCTCGCCCAGACAGCGTCCGACGAGTTGCGCTTCGCGAGCTTGAAGTCACGCGGCTATGCGACGGTCGCAGACTACGAACGAAAAAAAGCGGCGAAGGACGAGGCGGAGGGCCGGCTCGAACGCGCGCAGAGGGCGCTTGACCTCGCTCGCAACCAGCTCGCCTACGCCGAGCTCAAGGCCGAGGCCGACGGCGTCATCACCGCCACCCTCGCCGAGCCAGGGCAGGTCGTCGCCATCGGACAGGCAGTCGCGCGCCTTGCGCACCGCGGCGAGATGGAAGCCGTTGTCGCGCTACCAGAAACCTGGCTTGGCGAGGCGCGCGCATCGCAGGCGACGGTCAAACTTTGGGCAGGGCCGGAACGGCGGTTTGCCGCGCGGCTGCGCGAACTGTCGCCGCAAGCCGACCCGCAGACCCGCACCTATGCGGCGCGTTTCACGATCGAAAATCCCGACGACGCAGTCGCGCTAGGCATGACCGCTACCGTAACGCTGACGCATGCCGCCGATGCTTCGGTCGCAAAGCTTCCGCTTGCGGCCATCTTGAACCGCGGTACGGGGCCGTCGGTCTACGTCGTCGACAAGTCCGGCGAGCTCGAGCTCAGGCCAGTAACGGTTGCGTCGTTCACCGCCGACGTGGCGCTCGTCGCCTCGGGCGTGAACGACGGTGAGCGCGTCGTCACGCTCGGAGTACAGAAGCTCGACGTCGGTCAAAAGGTTCGTCCGATCGATCAGCGTTGACCGAATCCGCCGCCACCGAGATCCATGGGAGTCTGTGCCATGAAGCGCTTAAATCTCTCCGAATGGGCGATCACGCATCAGGCGCTTGTTCTGTTCATGATTCTCGTTCTCGGTGCGGCGGGAGCCTACTCGTACTTCAGCCTAGGGCGCGCCGAAGACCCATCCTTCACGATCAAGACCATGGTGGTGAACGTCGCATGGCCCGGCGCCACTGCGACCGAGATGCAGACCCAGGTCGCCGACAAAGTCGAGAAGAAGCTCCAGGAACTTCCATATCTCGATCGTGTCGAAAGCTATTCGCAGCCGGGCGTTTCCTTCATCCAGGTCTACCTCATCGACCGCACGCCGCCCGCCAAGGTGAGGGACCTCTGGTACCAGGTCCGCAAGAAGGTCGGCGACATCAAGGGCGAGCTACCGGCCGGCGTCGTCGGGCCGAACTTCAACGACGAGTACGGCGACGTCTACTCGGCGATCTACATGCTCACCGCCGACGGCCTAACCCTCGCGGATCTCAAGGCGCGCGCCGAGGACATCCGGCAGCAACTCCTGCGCGTCCCCAACGTCAACAAAGTCGACATCATCGGTGAGCAGCCGGAGAAAATCTTCATCGAACTGAGTCACGCCAAGCTTGCGACGCTCGGCATCAGCCCGCAGCAGATTTTCGACAGCGTCGCCAGGCAGAATGCGGTCACCTCGGGCGGCTCGGTCGACACCTCGGCGGACCGCATCAACCTGCGCGTCACCGGCGCGTTCTCCGGCGTCGATGCAATCGCGGCCGTGCCCGTGCAGGTAGACGGCCGCGTATTCCGGCTCGGCGATATCGCGACGGTCAAGCGCGGCTACCAGGACCCGGCGACCTTCGTCGTGCGCGAAGGCGGCAAGCCGTCGCTCGGCCTTGGCGTGTCCATGCAGGACGGCGCCAACATCCTCACGCTCGGCGAGGACCTCAAGGCCGCCATGGATGCGACCACGGCCGAGCTTCCGGTCGGCATCGAGGTGACGCAGATCGCCGACCAACCTGCGATCGTCGAGCATTCTGTCTCGGAGTTCGTTGAAACGTTCATCGAAGCGCTCGGCATCGTGCTCCTGGTGAGCTTCCTGTCGCTCGGCTGGCGCGCCGGCATCGTGGTCGCGTTGTCGGTGCCGCTGGTGCTCGCCATCGTGCTCACGATCATGAATGCAGCCGGTATCGACCTCAATCGAATCACGCTCGGCGCGCTGATCATCGCGCTCGGGCTCCTGGTCGACGACGCGATCATCGCCATCGAGATGATGGTGGTGAAGATGGAGCAGGGCTGGGACCGGGCGCGCGCTGCGACCTTCGCCTGGTCTTCGACCGCGTTTCCGATGCTGACCGGCACGCTGGTCACGGCCGCGGGGTTTCTGCCCGTCGGTTTCGCCAAATCGAGCGCGGGCGAATACGCCGGCGGCATTTTCTGGATCGTGGGGCTGGCGCTCATCGCCTCATGGATCGTGGCGGTGCTTTTCACGCCCTATCTCGGGCTGAAGCTCTTGCCTGACCTCGCCAAGCCCGGAGCGCACAAGAATCCGGACGCGATCTACGACACGCGCACCTACCGTGCGTTACGGAAGGTGATTGAATGGGCGCTGCGGCGACGCGCCACGGTCGTTGCCGGGACAGTACTGATGTTCCTCGTGGCAATTGCCGGCTTCGGTCTCGTGCAGCAGCAGTTCTTCCCGACCTCGACGCGCACCGAGTTGTTCTTCGAAATGCGGCTGCCCGAGGGCACCGCCATCGGAGTCACCGACGCGGCAGCCAAGGAAGGTGAGCGCCTCCTTGCCGGCGACCCCGACATCGATACTTACACCACCTATGTCGGCCAGGGCTCGCCGCGTTTCTGGCTCGGGCTCAACCCCGTGCTGCCGAACCCGAACTTCGCCCAGATCGTCATTGTGGCCAAGGATCTGGAGGCCCGCGAGCGGGTGAAGGCGCGACTCGAACGCGCGCTCGCTGACGGCGCATTGCCGGAGGCAAGGACGCGGGTGGATCGTTTCAACTTCGGCCCGCCGGTCGGCTTCCCCGTCCAGTTCCGGGTGATCGGACCCGATCCCATGAAGGTGCGCGGCATCGCCGACCAGGTACGCGCTGTGATGGCGGAAAACCGCAAGATCATCGACCCGCACCTCAACTGGGGTGAACAGGTCAAGTCGATCCGCCTCGAAGTCGATCAGGATCGCGCCCGCGCGCTCGGCCTCACCCCGCAGGACGTTTCGCAGATGCTGCAGACGCTGCTCATCGGCTACACGGTGACGCAGTATCGTGAAGGCATCGAGCATATCGACGTGATCGCCCGCGCAATTCCGGCGGAGCGCCTCGAACTCGACCGGCTGCCGTCGCTGACCATCGCCACCCGCAACGGCATCGCGGTGCCGCTGTCGCAGATCGCGCGGCTGAATTACGAATACGAGGAGCCGATCCTGTGGCGGCGCAATCGGGACACCGTGCTCACAGTGCGCGGCGACATCGTCGACAACGTGCAGGCGCCCGACGTCACCAACGAGGTTCTGCCGAAGCTGCAACCGATCAAGGACTTGCTGCCTTACGGCTACCGCATCGAGACCGGTGGATCGATCGAGGAGAGCGTCAAGGCAAACGCCGCGCTCGTTGTGGTGTTCCCCGTCATGGCAATCGCGATGCTGGCGCTGCTGATGATTCAGTTACAAAGCTTCTCGCGGCTCGCCCTGGTGTTCGTGACTGGACCGCTCGGACTGATCGGCGCGACCGGGGCGCTTCTCGTCTCCAACCGGCCGTTCGGCTTTGTCGCGTTGCTCGGATTAATCGCGCTGGCGGGCATGATCATGCGCAACACGGTGATCCTGGTCGATCAGATCGACCGCGACATCGCGGCCGGTCACGGACGGCATCGCGCCATCATCGACGCCACCGTGCGTCGCGCGCGTCCGGTGGCACTGACCGCGTTGGCCGCCATCCTGGGCATGATCCCGCTCGCCACGAGCGCCTTCTGGGGACCCATGGCGATCACGATCATGGGCGGCTTGATGGTGGCCACCGTGCTGACGCTTCTGGTCGTGCCGGCGCTCTATGCGATCTGGTTCCGGGTGCGGGCCGACGAGCCCGTATCCTCCTTGGAGCCCGAATTGATGGGCGAACCCGCCTGGGAGGCGGTCCCATTGCGGATCGCCGCCGAGTAGTAGGAGGTGTTGAAGATGACGCTGCTGGCAATCGGTCGACGTATCGGAAATCCAATGAGTTGGTGCCGTCGTGAACCGACTATTACTGAGATCCTCTCGGACTCGATCATCGTTGCAGTGATGAAAGCCGATGGCGTTGATCCATCAGCGCTCGAAGCACAGTTGCGCGGCATTGCGCAAAACTCGCCTGGCGTCCCGCACAGGGCGCGTCGTCTAGTCTAGGAACGCAACCGTAAATGCGCGGCGCGCCGGGCAACCTGAAGAAAGGAGACTCCAGTGGGTAAGTGGACCACCCACGACAACGAAGGAAAAGTCTTCGAGGTACAACAGTGAAAGCACAACGTTGAGTGCGCGAGCGACAATAACCGTTGCGTGCCACAGACGCCGGCAGTTCATTCGATTTTGAACGATTTGCTTTAAAGAAAATACAGAAGTCTGTTGTGCTTGATGCCATCTGGAGCAAACCCGATGACGAGGCACTCCCCATGATGAGGATTTTCCAGTCGTTCATAAAAGCCGAGTGCGGGGCGACCGCCATCGAGTACAGCCTGATCGCCGCCGGAATTTCGATCGTGATTGTCGTCGCGGTCAACAGCATAGGGTCGACGTTGAATACGACCTTCACCTCGGTATCCACGGCGCTGAAGTAAAGAGCGGCTTGCTGGTGAGCTCGATCCGCACGGCGAAGCTTGCAGTTCGCCAAGGGCTTGCCAGCCGTCCACACATGGCGCCTGAGCGCGGGCTCACAGCGGTGCGCAGGGGAATTCGCTGCTCCGCCTCACTTGTAGATCATTGGACCCTTGGTCGGTGGCGGAGGCGTTGGCGCGGCCGGAGAGATCGCAAATGTCAGCCACGTATTCCAGCCGCTGGCCCGGTGCGCCGCGTCGAACTCCTTGTAGCCTTTGGCGCTGACGTAGCCCTGATATTCGCCGAGCGGGATGATGTAGCCGATCTGCGGTCCGATGCCCATGACGCGCGACTCAAAACAGCCCACACGATCGCCGGTTCCGCTGTCGCATGAGAGCTGATCGTAGACGTATCCGACCATACCGACCTGGAGCTGCTTGGTCACAAACTGAGACGCTCCGAGATCGAGATGCATGTCAATACCGTTCTGATATTGCGTGTGGGTGTTTTCGAAATTGTAGGTGAAGCCGAGCGTGCCCGAAAACTCATGGCCGGTCTGCGGATTGAAGTAAGTGTAGGAGCCGCCGGTATCGAGCGCTTGGTGCCCAATGCCCAAATTAGCGAGCCGCGTCGGGTCGTACGCTCCCACGGGGACGTTGCCTGACAGATAAGTCATGAAGTTATTGACACCCATGTTCCAGCGCAACGAGAACATCGGGGCGAGATCGCCGATACCGGTCACCGAGTCGGTGCGAGCACCGGAAAGGGCCACGCCGAGCGGTCCCGCACCGGTCAGCGTGGCGTCGGCAGTCGCTTGGTTGCGGCCATAAGGCACCGCCATGGCGATGACTGCCTGCGCACCGAACACCGGAGTTGCGAATACATAGGCGGGGATTGCCATGCCGAGGTCCGCATCCGCCTTCAGGTTTACGTTCAGATTGCCGCCGAAGTTCGCGGTGATGTTGCCGCGCGTGACCTGGCGCGCGAAGGCGACATCAGCGCCGGCCGATACGGACGTGTGATAATAGATGTTGGCGAAGGAGAAGCCCGGTGTCTGCGGCGTGGCGGCAAGGCTGCCGAAGAAGCCCGGGACCCAAAAGCTGACGCCACCTTCGTCGGCCTTGGCCTGTGGCGGCGAAACACCTACAGCGGCGGCGAGCAACATCGCTGAAAATAGATGATGAAGATACCTTGCGTCGCCAACTCCGCGCGCGGCTTGTGCGCCGCTCCGGCCCTTGCTCATCTTCGCCTCCACTCATTTTCGCTTGCGGCCACCCCAATGGGAACGCCACTCTAAGCGAGCAGTCTGGCGCGTCGGGATCATGAACAAAATCGGGTTAGATACCGAATTTCGATCGCAGCGGTCTTTTTCTGCTGCGGTGGTGCAGGAAGGCCACACCCACGCAAGCGCTGCTTATAAAGCAAGCTCGGCAGAATCTGCTTGCGGCGACACCAGACCTGCCCGATCTCAAGCAAGTCGCCTCCGAGGCTACCGAGTCCCTGGTTGTGCTCTAATTCCGGGCGGGCTTTATAGTCGGTCTCCTTGGTGCCGCGCCCCCCACTTTCGAGGTGCGACTACTTCATGCATTTTTTGCAAGGTCTGAAGGAGGTCGGCCGCGCGCCACTGTGCCGCTCCGCGCGAGTTCGTCGGGCGGAGCGGGACCGGCTGTTATGGTTATTTGCCGACCGCACGCGCGGCGATGGCTTTGTCGATCTCCGCCTTGACAGCGGACATATTGAAACTGGCTCCGCCCTGCATCGGCGGGAAGTCGATCAGCGTCTGCGCCGCCTTCCCCACTACCTGCTGGACGAACACGAAACGCCAGAACTCGTAGGCGAACCAGTTGTAATAGGCAATCGAGCCATTGTCCTTTCCGTTGAACATACCAGTGCGTTCGTACGGATCGAGGCGCAGATTGACAAGGATCGGCCAGTCTACCTTCACCGTCGGGCCAAGCCAGCCGCCGGGCTGGTCGGTGAAACGATACTTGAAGTCGTCCACGCGTACGGCCGCCAACGTTGACTCGGTGAGGTAGAAAATCTCGTGCCGGGCCGACGGTGACTTGCCGGTGATCAAGTCGAGCTGGTTGTAGCCGTCGAGATGCACCTTGAAGGTCTGATCGCCGATCTTCTTGCCGGTCAGCAATTCGTTCGTGATGTCCGGATTGCCGGCGGCCGCAACAAGGGTTGGGAACCAGTCGAGCCCAGAGAAGATACCGTTCTCGACCTTGCCGGCGGGGACCTTGCCCGGCCAGCGTACTATCGCCGGCACGCGGAAGCCACCTTCGAGGCCGGTGCCCTTGCCGCCGGCGAACGGGGTCTGCCCGCCATCCGGCCAAGTGAAGTTCTCGGCACCGTTGTCGGTGGTGAACACAACGATGGTGTTGTCGTCGAGACTGTTATTCTTCAGATATGTCATGACCGAGCCGACGACGTCGTCGAGCTGCGCCATGCCGGCTTCCTGAATGCTCCAGCCGTTCTCCGACGTGCGCATCGAGTCGTATTTTTCGGACAAGTGCGTCACGACGTGCATGCGCGTCGGGTTCAGCCAGACAAAGAACGGTTTTTTATCAGTACGCGCCTTGTCCATGAACTTCGTCGTGAAGTCGAGGATTTCGTCGTCGACCGTTTCCATCCGCTTGGGGAAGAGCTCGCCAGCGTCCTCAATCCGCTGCTTCCCGATCTTTCCCCAACGCGGCTGTTCGGTCGGGTCGTCGCGATCGGTTGCAAACGAATGGACCATATTGCGCGGGCCCACCGTGTCCTTCAGCGCTTGAGGGTAGTTCCGATGCGACGGGTCCTCCATAGCGTCCAGGTGGTATAGGTACCCAAAGAATTCATCGAAGCCGTGCACGGTCGAGCTTAGTACCCGCGTGGGCGCCGCGAGAAGCCCCTGGTCTAGGCTCGTGTCTTCCAGCAAGAACGGAATTGCTCTAAACGTTCACATGACGAAGAACTCGCTTACCAGGCAGAGGGAAAAATGGAACAAGCGTGCCCCGATGGGACGGTGGTAGCGGTCAGCCGCAGCCCGGCCCACACGTTCAGTAAGCCCACTCAGACCGCCATCCGTCTGCTGGTCGGACTCGGCGTCGAAAGCGACGCCCATATGGGTGTAACGGTCAAGCACCGCACCCTCGTGAGGCGAGACCCAACAGCGCCCAACCTGCGTCAGGTGCACTTGATCCATGCTGAGTTGCACGAAGAACTTCGCGCTGCCGGATTTTCAGTTGTGCCCGGACAGATCGGGGAAAATGTCACCACACGAGGAATCGACTTGCTGGCGCTGCCAACCGGCACTCGGCTTTACCTCGGCGACACTGCGTTGATAGAGGTCACTGGACTGCGTAATCCCTGTCGTCAACTAGACCACTTTCAAGCTGGCCTGACTGCGGCGCTGCTCGGGCGCGACGAGAACGGTAAGGTAATACGGAAAGCCGGCATCATGGGCATCGTGTTGTCGGGCGGAGAGGTACGGCCGGGAGACACCATCAAGGTCGATCTACCGCCGCGACCACATCAACCACTGGATCGAGTTTAGATTCTCGTAATAGTCGAAGCAGCGATGCAAACCGCTGACGGAAATCCAGGTTTCTAAGAGCAACCATCATCGAGGCTCTGTGCGAAGTGTTGCATGATGTTCCGGCATGGCGGGATTCCGGCGATGCGCTGCTCAGGGTGATGGACAAATTCAAATATCCCGATGCCTGGATCAGATCGTCGCCGTTCGCGACAAAATGTTTCGAAGCACCACATGTAAGATGCCGCGTTGCGCTTCGGGAGAGACGCTTCATTGATCATCTCCCAAAACTACGACCCGCCACTCCGGAACGGAATTCCCCTTCCTAAGCTGTCAAGCCAGACCGATTCAGCTATTGTCTGACGGGCCCTAAGGACCCGATGTGCGCGCTGACGCGGAGTCTTCCATGCCTCGAATCATGTTCTCGTCTCCCGAAAACCTCCCGCTCTCACACTTGTTCATCATCGATCACAACGTCGGTCGTCACGGCGCCAACCATCGTCACGATGTCCTGCTCGTGCAATTTTTTCTCCGCGCCGTACTCCCTGCGCCGTTGCCGGGACAACCGCTGCAGCCGATCGATGGCGTCTGCGGACAACAGACCGTGGACGCCATCAGATACTTTCAAACGGCACAACTTCGTGGTGTCGCGATTCGCGAATCCGCGGCACGAGGCGACCGGAATCCTCGGCAGAGCGGGAGTGCTGGCGGGTCCGACGGCTCAGTCCGGTTCGTTAGCAGCAATAGCCGCATTGGGACCGGCAGGATCACAGACGGGACGTCGAACACGTTGCTGGTCGGCGAGCAACCTCCGGCCGAGGCCGATCAACATGTGCAACAGCACTACGGCAGAGTGCAGGCGCCACACCGCAGCGAACCGCTGCACGGCGGCATGACGATCGTGCAATTGAACCTTGCGTATCTTCGCGCTTGTGGTGGCGCGCGGTTCAAGTCGCTCGACCACGATCCATCGTTTCCGGGCGAACTGTCTCCCGCGTTCTACGGCAGCATCAGCGGCGGATTGAATATCCAGGGCGCCCAAAACAATCTTCGTCAGATCGGCATCTAGTACCTGGAATCATTGAAACATGATCCACCGGACATCACGGGCTGCGCGTCGTCCCCGCGAAAGCGGGGACCCAAACGCCGTGCCCTCGCGAATTTGCGCCGGGTGCGAATCTCCATTTCGGAGGGTATGGGTCCCCGCTTTCGCGGGGACGACGCAAGAGATGGCCCGCCGGTGCTTTGCGAGTCAGCTTTGATTGAAAGTCGGTACTAGTGTCCTGATCGACAAATTATTTACATTCTCGCGACGGTGACGCAAGGAGGCGGGAATGGCGAAGGGCCGAGCGGTGGCGATTGTATTGGAAGCCGGTGACTTTACTTGTCGCCACCGGAACGCGCCGTTGTGCTGTGTGTCGACGAGAAATCCCAGGTGCAGGCGCTCGACCGCACGCAGCCGCTGCTGCCGCTGCGGCCCGGCCAAGTCGAACGGCGCACGCATGACTACAAGCGGCACGGAACGACATCTCTGTTCGCGGCGCTCGATGTGAAGGCCGGGACCATCGTCGGCAAATGCATGTCCCGACACCGCGCGACGGAGTTCCGCAAGTTCCTTGACGAGGTCGAGCGCAACGTACCCACCGATCTCGACATTCATGTCATCATGGACAACTACGGCACGCACAAGACCAAGCTCATTCGCAACTGGTTCGCCAAGCGCCCGCGCTGGCATGTGCACTTCACGCCGACATCGGCCTCATGGCTCAACCAAGTCGAACGCTTCTTCGCGCTGCTGACCAAACGCGCCCTCAGGCGAGGGGTGTTCCGCTCGGTTGCCGATCTCGAAAGCGCTATCAAAACTTACATCGAGGCCACCAATGCCGACCCCAAACCCTTCCGCTGGACCAAGACCGCTAACGACATCCTGGCCAGCATCCAACGCTTCTGCCTGCGTACCCTCGCGGCAAACCCCTAGAATGAAACGGATTTAGGAATCAGGACACTAGACGCGATGGGCTTCCACCGCATCCTCGTTCCATTCGAGTCCCGTTCCTGGGACATCGGGTATGTGCAGGAGCCCGTCTTTAATCTGGTATGGCGTTTGCAGAATTGGATCGGCCCAGTCCTGCCATTCCAGCCAATGGGCCGTCTCAGTGACGCGCATCATGTGGGCTGCGACCTCGGGGTAGAGATGGGTCGACACCGGGATTCCCGCTGCACCAGCGATGGCCGCCGCACGCATCCAGCCCGTAACACCACCGATGCGCATGAAGTCCGGCATTACGAGATCGCATGCCTCCTTCGCAAGCGCCTTGTGCATCTCCCGCGGGCCATAGAAGTTCTCTCCGATTTGCAGCGGAGTTTTCAGCTCCGCCGCAAGCCGCGCATAACCATCAAGGTTATCGTAGACGATCGGCTCTTCGATCCAGGCAAGCCCTAGGTCGTCGATCGTGTGGCATCGTTGCAGAGCTTCGGCGAGATCGAGGCCCTGATTGAAGTCGACCATCAGATGCGCCTCCTCACCCAGGGCTCTGCGCACCGCATCAAGGGTCGCAAGGTCATCGGATAGGCGCTGGCGACCTAGCCGGAGCTTGAGGGCGCTGAATCCGCCTTCGTCCCGCAATTCCAGCGCTTCCTCCGCGACGGCCTGCGGCTTTTTCAGCCAAAGACCGTTGCTGTTGTACGACTTCACGGGGCCAACCGTGCCCCCGAGCAGTACGCAAAGGGGGAGATTCGCAGCCTTCGCGAGCGCATCCCAGGTCGCCATATCGAGGCCGGAGGCAGCGATCATCGACAAACCTTCGTAACCTACGAAATGTAATGATTTCCGCGCCGCATCAAATAGCTCGATCGGCGCCGCACGCCGGCCCTTGAGCGTCGCGCCGAGATCGTTGATCGCCGGCACCAGATAGCGCATGGCTTTGATGACGTAGGGCTCCAGATAGCTGCGGCCGACGATTCCTTCTTCGGTCAGAAGATCGATCAGGACGAGAGGCCACTCGGTGATGGTGGCAATCCTCGCGATGATCGGCCGTTTCAATTTGAGGACGATTGGCCGCGCGGTGATGGCTCTTAAAGTCAAGGCAGCGTGCGCCATGGCGAATACCGGTGGTTTGGTTCGGGACTGGACAAGGTCCCTATTCCACCTGCCCGAGGGCCGATGTAAATTCACTAATGAGTATACTTTGAGAGGCAGCCGCTGTGCCGCGGTCCGCTGAGCAGACATACAAACGAATTCTCGAAGGTGCCTACAAGCTCTTTCGCCGGCGGGGCTACGGCCGGGTCACCATGGACGACATCGCGGCTGAGGCCAGGCTCACAAAGCGCACGCTCTATCATCACTTCAGCAGCAAGGACCAACTACTCGCCAGCGTCTTGGACGCGCAGCATCACTTGGCCTTGCAGGCCTTCAGGACCTTCGGAGATCAACTGTCGGGATCGGCCGAGGCCATCGTGCAGGGGATGTTTCGAGAGCTCGCGGTGTGGGCCGACAGGCCCCGTTGGGCTGGGTCGGGGTTCACGCGGCTGGTCATCGAACTTGCGGACCTTCCCGGGCACCCCGCTCGTTTGATTGCGCGCCGACACAAGGCGCAACTGGAGCGTTGTCTGGCCGAGCTTCTGGAACGCTCTGGAGTGCGGCAAGCCGGAGAGCTTGCGCGTGCGATCTGGCTGCTGTCGGAGGGCGCAATCTCTCTGATTTTGGTCCATGGCGATCGCGGCTATTCAGCGGCGGCCGGAGATGCCGCGACCACGCTCGTTCGCTGTCATCTGGACAAATACCTGCGGGCTCAAGGGCGCTCGCACTGACGGCGTTGGCAATGTCTCTTGCGGGTCAACCGCGTTGCCGCCTCCAGGCGATACGGCGTCGTAACGGAATGCGGACTTCGCGCCGCGCCCCCTTGGTTCGACACGGAAAGCCGGCTTTTGTCCAACCGTCATCACATTGTGCTTCGCGCTTTGCGCTGGGTCGCGGATCGCGTTCCGCTCCGCTGTACGCGTCCGGGACCCGAGGGAGTGCCACGCGGCCATAGACGAGTTCACGACAGAGTATCCAACTCCCGCGCCTCCGATTTGCGCTTCAGCACATTCCCCACCAGCGACGTCACGCTCGGCACCTGGTCGTCGCGGAACGGCAGCGGCCGGCACAAGTCCATCACGATGATACCGAGCCGCGCCATGCGGTAGGCGGCATAGACCGCGTCCGCCGTGGTTGAGGCGAAGCGTTCGGTGATGGCGCCGCCGAGATGCTGCGCGAGCGAGGTCGAGGCGATGTCGATCGCGCCGAGCTTGCCGGCTTCGAGCAGCAGCCGGCGCAACAGGTGCACGGTGGTCGCCGCGGTCGGCCGGTGGCCGTAGGACGCCGCGATCCCGCGCACCATGCGCACTCCGCAGGCGAGGAAGAACAGCGCGTCGCTCAGCGCGGTCGGGCTGATCGCGGTGATGCCGAAGGCGCGCACGACCGCGGTGCGGATATGGGTTTCCGCGCGGGCGTCGAGCGGCCGCATCAACGTGCGCGAGAGGATCTCGATCTGCTGCGCCGGGGTGTGATGCACCTGCTCCTGGCGCTGGAACGCCTCGATCGCGGCGTCGACCTCGCGCCCGCGTGGCACCACCGCGAGCACTTCGGCGATGGTCGCGCGCGCTTCCGCCGGCCGCAGCCGGTCGAGCCCCTCGGAAAGCCGCCAGCGGATCGCCTCTACGGTCTTGAGTTTGAACAAACTCACGAGTTCGTGCGCGACCACCGCACCGGCGCCGGCGACGCCCGCGAGCACGCTTGCGGCGGCGAGTACGCCCAGCGTGGTGCTTTGCGCGAACGAGGAGGAAATCCAGTTTGCGGCATCGACCGTCATCCAGCCGGCGAGGAAAACGCCGACGCCGGCGAGTCCGACCGGCACCGCCCAGTTCCTCCGACGCGGCAGCTCGCGCACCGCCGGCAGCGCGGCCTTCTGCTCGGCCGGAAGGATGCGCCCGGTCTCGTCCGTCGCGATCACCCGCGGCAGCGCCTGCGGCCGCACCAATGCGATGTCGGGCGTCAATTCGACCTCGATGACGCGCGGGCGCAGCGGCGCAGCATGGTCACGGGGATCGGAGGAATTGCTCATCGCAGCCGGTCTCCGAGCAGGAATTCGAGCGCGGCATCGAGATTGATATGGGGAATGCCGTCGACCGGCGAAGGGTCGATCGCCGGCGGCTCGAACACCGGGACGTCGAGGAACGCGGTACCCCAGGCTTCGCGCCGCGGCGGCCGGATCGGCACCGTGCCGACGAAGAACTTGGACTGCCGGGCGCTGCCGACCGGTCGCCCGACCACGACCTGCACGCGCTGGCCGTCGATCTCCTGCGTATCGTCCGTGGTTGAAACCACCGAGGCCAGCGCCATCACGTCGATCTGCGCGTAGCTCGAGCGCAGGTCGAGCGCCGGGAAAGCCGCCATGTTGCGCAGTAGTTCGGCGAGGTGATCGCGCTGGATGTCCGGCACATGGTCGGCCTTGGTGGCGGCGAACAGCGCCTTGTCGATATGCGCGCCCTGGAACAGCCGCGCCAGCAGGCTGCCGCCGCCGTAGCGAAAACTCTGCAGGATCGCGTCGAGCGCGCGCCGGGTATCCTCGAAGGCTTCGCGGCCGGCAAGCAGCGCGCGCAGCACATCCACCAGCACGATCTGGCGCCGATAGCGGCGGAAATGCTGGTCGTAGAACGAGGTGACCGCTTCGCGCTTGTACACTTCGAACCGTTCCGCCATCAGCGCGCCGAGCGTATCGGGGGCCGGCGGCTCGATCCCCTCAGGAATGTCGAGCGGCGCGAACCAGAGATACGGCACCTCGCCGAGACTGCCGCGGCAGAGGAACCGGCCGGGCTGCAAGAAGCTCAGCCCATGCTGGTCGCGCGCCTTGAGCAGGAAGGCGCAATAGAGGTCGTGCACGACCCGCGCGACTTCCTCGCTCGCGGTCGCGTCATGACGGTGCTCACCGGCAAACGCGAAATAATCGCGCGCGATCTCGGCGCGTGGTGGCCGGCGCATCAGGTCGAGCGTCGCGCGCGACCATTCGGCATAGCTCTGGCCGAGCAGCGGCAGGTCGAGCAGCCACTCGCCGGGATAATCGACGATCTTGATTGTCAGGGTCGACGCGCTGCCGCCGAGCGGCGCCAGCAACTTGCCGAGCGGGCTGGCGGGGATGAAGTGCACCTCGACCCCGATCTCGCTGATGTCGGCGGTGCGCGCCGGCCAATCGGCGCCGCTCGCCATGACCTCGATGTTGTGCGCGTAGGGAAAGCGCGGCAGCCGCTGCGCCTTGGCGCCCTCGAGCCGCGCGGCGATCAAGCGCCCTTCCCCGACCGCCGACAGCAGCGGCATACGGTTGGGATTGTGCAGCGAGGTGAGGAGATTGTGGATCAGGCTGGTGATGAAGACGGTCTTGCCGGAGCGGCTCAACCCGGTCACCGCGAGCCACACGGTCGAGCCGCCGACCAGATCGGTCAGGCTGAACGCCTGCGCCAACCGCTCGCTCGCGTCGGCCAGGAACGGGGGGAGCCAAGTGACAGTCGCCATCGCGGGTCGCTCTCGCGCAGGCTTGCAGATGGGTGCGAAAGATGGTGGGGACAAGGTACCAGCGCATGCCCCGACTGAGTGGAGTCAGGTCGGTCTCGTCAGATACCAAACCAGATAAACGGCAGCCAACCCGACGATCATCGTCACGGCATTGAACAACTCGCTGTGGGAATGGTCGCCCGTGGCGAACTCATATTCCGTTGCCACGAAGATGATGATCAACGCAACGACGAGGCAGATGAGGTGTCGGAGCACGGCATTCATGATCAATCTGCTCCCGATGCCGTAGACCGCGAAGACAGGCGATCCACAAGCGCTGTCGCAACATAGGACACGACCTCCCGAGTTCACGGAATTCCCGTCAGGAACCAGGCGAAGCCGACGGAGCCCAGCACCACGATCACGCGCTGCGCGCCGGTGATCTCGACGCCGGAGTAGAGCTGATAGGCCACTGGGGCGATCAGCACGAGCAACCCGACTCCGAGACAGATCGAGAATCGCAGCCAATTTTCCATAATTTTCCTCGCAGGGACCGGCGATTATCAGCACCGAACGGCTCGCTTTCCAAGCCCGTTCCGCATAGAGTGATGTCGCTCCGCTTGATGGCGACGCCCGGACCGTCCGGGCCGGTAGTATGTCGAGAGTTGCGTCATGCTTGATCGCGTCGATTTCCAGCCGGTGTTCTTCGCGCCGTTCGTGTCGTCGGTGATGCGGATCGAGCCGTCCTGGATCGACTACAACGGCCATCTCAATATGGCCTATTACAACGTGCTGTTCGACCGCGCAGTGGACGAGGCCTTCGAGCTCATCGGCTGCGGCATCGATTACGTGAAGACCCGCCGGCACTCCTGCTTCACCGCCGAGGTACACGTGCGCTACCTGCGCGAGCTCAACACCGACGATCCCGTGCGCGTGACCTTCCAGCTCCTCGGCTATGACGCCAAGCGCATGCATTACTTCGAGCAGCTCTTCCACGCCGCCGAAGGCTGGGTCTCCGCCACCTCCGAGAACATGTCGCTGCACGTCGACATGGCCGCGAAGAAGACCGCCGCCTTCCCGCCCGAAGTCGCGGCGTGCCTCGCCGAGATGAAGACCGCGCACGCGAAGCTGCCGGTGCCTGAGGCGGCGGGGCGAAGGATCGCGATGCCAGGGAAGTAAGCCGGCGGTGGCAGAAGGCAATCCAGGACGGTGGAGCGCACCGTCCGGAAACCCGATTGTCGGCGGCGCCGTTCCCATTGCCGCCCGAACTTCACGGATAGATTTTTCTTTAGCCCGACCCATTCAGCAACGGACGATGGTGATGACGCGCTCACCTCCGCTTTCTTCGGTAACCTTCTGCTGCTCGGAGCGGCAGCCGCGGTGCACGAGACGCGGATAGGCTTCCGGGCCAGGAACGGAGTCGACTGGAGCATAGACCGCCCCGGGCTCCTCGGTTGAGACCACCGAAGCGGGAGGGTCGTAATCCGGTGAATCGACATAATAGACGACGGCCCCACCCCATAACCCAAACGGCCAGCCGAAGCGGAGCGCGCGAGCGTCGCGCACCAGTGGCCGATGCGAATGCATCAATCCGGCGGAACCTGGTTGGTGACCGAAGGCCGTGCGGCTGGGATCGAGAGCCGTTCGGTTGGAACTGATAACCGAGGCTCTGGGAGGGGTGTGGGCAAGCATCTGTCCGCCGACGCCGGGCTGCAAGGTAGCAGGCGCTAGGCGACTGCCGGGGGCGCGTGCTCCCGGTGCCGCGGCCGGTCGCGGGGCGGCAGGTCGCATGACCGGCGATCGAAACGTTGGCGCGGAGAACGAACGCCCGCCCATCAAGCCGCGGGCGTTCGCCGGCATTTCGCTCCAAGCGAGGATGAAGCTGAAACTGAAGATCCCGACGAAGCCGGTGAAAACGATCCGATTGGTCATCGCGGCCACTCCCTGTCAGGGTTGTCACGGCCGCCGCATCTGCAATGACTCTACCGTGATCCCACTTGGCTCCGCCACGGCGTCAATAAACGTTGGTTAACCCGCGCGCGCCGCCGGCCTGGCCGCGGCAGCGGGTGGTGATCCCAAATCCGCCTGACCTGATGCGCGCCATCACGAGGAACGGCTGAACCATCGTCCCGGCTCCGTCGACCAAGTGGGCGAGGGAACAGCCCGCTCCTGCGCGCCTGGTGATCCATTGCCAGCGAACTGTCGCTCTCAACGGGTGAACGTGGCACTGCAGAGGCAAGGAGACATTGATGTCTAGATCAAGCGCAGTCGAAGCCGCGATGTTCAAGCGCGTCCCAGACGGCTTCGTCTTCCGCGCCCCAACACTATGGCCGTTTGGCCGGGGCCGCTTTCTTCTGGCGGACGAGTCGCGGAAGGCTGAGATCGTCGCGCGCGTTGCCGGACCGGGACGTTGGAAGCTGTTGCTGGCCTTTGTCGTCTGGATTGCCGCGTACGCCGCAGCAATCGCCGGCTGGGCGCGTCTGTCCGGCCACGAGGAACCAACGGTCGGCGAAGTAATCGTCATGTTCGCTCTGGCGGTGGTCTCGCTCCTTATCTGCGTGCAGACCTGGTACGTGCTGACAGTGAAACCGGTCATCGCCGATCTGCCGCAGAGCGCAGAGCGGATCAGCTACCGCGATCGGCTTGATGCCATGCGCAAATCAATATCTCAGCAATCGTGGCTTATGGCCGGCGCCGTCTGGTCCGTCGTCTGCGTGCTCAACGTGCATTTTCTTCTCTCGCAAACCCACGGCGCCCGCCATCTCGATCTTCTCAATGGCTCAACTTTTACCAAACTGTTCATGGCGATCTTGTCGGCACTGTTGGCCGCTCGTTTCTTCTATCTCGAATTCAGCGGCGCAAAATCGAATATCGACGAGAGTGCCGACGTCGGTTCGGAAAGCATCATGGACCGCGTCGCGCGGCGGCTGGAGCGCGTAGAATCCGACAATCGGCGACTTCGCCGGGCGCTCGTCGGCGTCGTCGCACTCTGTGGCATTTTGGCTGTTGGCGGGGTGCTGTTCTCCGACTTGATGCCGCGCATCGTCGATGCGGATCGGATCGTCCTACGCAATTCGAAGGGCGAGACCGCCCTCTTGCTGGGCGTCGGGAAGAACGACATGCCCTCGGTGGGACTCTACGACGCTGAACACAACGCGCGCATGATATTCGGGCTCGCCGATACTGGCTCGCCGTCACTTGGGTTCTATGGCCCGGGCGGCAAATTGCGCAGGACCTTCGCGATTGGAGCCGACGACTGGGGACCGGAGGACGTGGATCTGGTGATGCGTCGCCTCCAATCAGAGGCGCCGTCCCGGACCGTAGTCGAAAACTATCTGTCCGCGCCCGGCGCAAAAGTCTGGGTGACATCGGCCACGGCCCATTCGCGCACAATTACGACCGGCGCTCCGACGATCGACGAGGCGAAGCGGCGTGCCCTTGAGGCGTGCGGAACGGCACCGAATGCCCGCGACTGCGCCGTCGTGATGATCAACAACAAATGGGTTGGACCTTCGGTGCCTGCGACCCCCGGCTCGCCACAGTGACCTGGCTGGTCACCGGCTCCTCCCGACGCGTACGCGATGCATCTCAGCGAAATAAGCCATGTATTCAAATCGCCTCAGATCGATGGGCGCAGGTGGATCAGCAGAGGGCCCGCAACGTTGACTCGGGCCGATCTGCGCGTGCTCAGAAAAGCTCATACAGATCGGCATAATAGGCAGCCTTTGACGCATTCAGTCGCCGGATGCCATAGGCCCGCGTCACGATCCGCACTGCGTCGTGACCGAAGTGCCCGGCCACCTCGGCGGCGAGGACGGCTAGATCGAGGTAGCGGTCCGCCCGGCCCGCATGTCCGCAGTCGATGAAACAGACGGTGCCGTCACGATCGATGAACATGTTGCTGAGCGAGGCGTCGCCATGCGCAACCACCAGGTCCTCGCGCGGCAGCCGCGCCGCGAGCCGCGCCAGCAACACGCTCGGGGCGATGCGCCGGTTGCGCGGTTCGAACTGCGAGGGGTCGACCGACCCCTGTTCGATCGCCGCACGCGCGCGCGCCAGCCGCACAGCGAGGCGTTCATCGAACGGGCAGTCCTGCACCTGGAGTGCGTGCAATTGGGACAGGCCTCGGCCCAGCGCCGGGAGCAAGCGCTCGGCAGGCGCGTCGATCGCGTCAGCCGGAATCCCGGGAACGGCGTCCGTCATCATCGCCGCAAAGCCGGCGTCACAGTGCGCGCGAACGACGCGCGCGACGCGGATGCCGCTCGCGCCGAGCCATCGGGTGCGCGCGATCTCCTCGCGGAGCAGTGGCGCGTCCGAACCATCGGCCACCTTGAGATAGCGGGCGGGCCGCGTCCGCAGGCGCCAGACCCGCGCGCCGCTCATCCCGCGCGTGACCACCTCGGCCCTGACCCGCGCAAGCAACGACCTCCAGTCGGGCGGAAGTCTCAGCAGAATGCGCGCGGGGAGCGTGTGCGAGGGCATATGAGAGATTCAATGGGGATAGTTTGAAGGATTCCGGCAATACGTCCGTTGAATGTCTCTGCTTTCACGGTATCATCGTTTCCGCAACGTGGAGAGGGCGACAATGGCGCGCGGTACAGTCAAGTGGTTCAATCAGACGAAGGGTTACGGGTTCATTCAGCCGCAGGGTGGAGGCGGAAAGGATGTGTTTGTTCACATTTCAGCCGTTGAGCGCGCGGGATTGTCGTCGCTGAACGAAGGCGCCACCGTCGAATATGAACTGGAAACGGACCGCAAGAGCGGCAAGCAGTCTGCCGTCAATCTGAAGGTAAGTTAACTGTCGGCGTTGTCGGGTCGATCTCCAACGACGCCGCCTTCCCCTTCGGGGGCGCCGGGGACGAGCGTAGCCGACTCGTCTTCCTGAGGGAGAGTGCTGCCGACCGGCGATTGGTCGGCCGGAACGAGGCTTGCAGCCGGTCTTGCGGCTTTCAGAAAACCTTGGGCTGCCGCATTGCGGCGCTCGATCAGAGCCGCAAACTGCATTTGACGAACCCGGCGATCCATTTCGGAGGCCGGAGAGTGTGACCGGAGGACTACATCCATCTCGCGTTCGATGGCTTCTCTTTCCTGACGCCACGACTCGGTGGCTTGACTGTCCGGCATCATACGCACCTCTACTGTCCCATAATGATAATTTATATGATCGCCACACGAGACGCAATGAATATCGGCCTGAGCGAGAGCACAGCGGCACGAACGCCGGCATTCAGCACGACCTGCTGCAATGGTCCGTGCCAGGACCTTCAGACAGCGGCGATCGGCGGGCGTAAGCGTAATTGAAATCGCGGTTCGCAGGCACCAAACTCGCATGCGTCCAGCCCGCTGGGGAATCCCCTCCGCGATTCAAATTTCAGACGCGATCCATTAGTGCCAATGGCGGCTGGAGGCTTGGACTTCGAGGTCCAGCGTTGGCGCGATACGCTTCCAGATATGCGTGAAGATGCGCTTCCAGCTCTCGCAATAAACGCTGGGATTGTCGAAGCGGCGCTCTGGCGACCAGCGCTGTGCGAGGTGGCCGCCGCCGCATGAATCCAGGAACTCGCAGCTCTGGCAAGTCTTGCACAGATTGAGACTGGCTTGGAAGGCTTCGCGCCAGATCGGATCGTTCTGCACGTCCTGCAGGGCGTTGCTGCCGACGTTCATGTTCGAGGCGGTGCTGCCCACCCCGGCGATCCGTAACACGTCGAGCGCCTCCAGCGAGCCGTTGGTCATAAGCGTCACCGTGTCGATCGGTCCGAGGCCGATCGTGTCCGACAACGAGAGCCGCCCGGTCAAGCCAAGGATCATCGCATCGAGCGTGCTGATGCGAACGCCGCGCTCCGCATATTTATCGAACCAGACATCGAACAGCTTGATGAAGTAGTCAGCGATCGGGGGCGGATTGTCGGGGTGGTTCGCGTCCGGTGGCAGGATATCGAATTGCTTGATGCCGAGTTCCTCGACCACAAAGGCGACGACCCGCTCGGGATCGGTGGCCGGATTACAGACCGAAATCAGGCCAGGGTCGATGCCGACAGCACGCAGGCAGGCGAGGCCGCGCAACGTGTCGGCGAGCGTGCCGCGGCCCTTGAAATCCACTCGATACTTGTCGTTGATCTCTGGCGGGCCGTCGAGGCTGACGGTGACACTGATGTCTTCCGCCTTGAGCAGATTGGCCCACTCCTCGTCGATCAGGATCGCATTGGTGGTCACGCAGCGCTCGATCCGACAGTCAGTCCGCCGTGCGATGTCGCTTAATTTCTTTTGCAGCTCGGCGAAACGGCGCTTGGGAAACAGCAGCGGCTCGCCGCCATGAAAGACCAGCAGGAATTGCGGGAGCTTGAAATTTCGGATGTGCTCCTCGAGCCGCCGGCAGAAAGCGTCCTCGGCCTCCATCGTGAGCACGGGCGGCTTGTTGTAGACCTCAGCGTCGCGAAACCAGTAACAATACGTGCAATTGATGTTGCAACGGGACGCGAGCTTGACCAACACGAAGGTGAACACAGGCGGTCGAGCAATCACCGAAGCAACATCAGCCGCACTTGCGGTGGGATGCAGAGCGACGGCAGGAGTGTCAGCGTTCTGCATACCTCATCCGTCTCTCTTGAGGCGCGCGTGCCGCAAGATGCGTTCGAGCAGGGCGCACCGCAGGGCTGCATCGCCATCCGCCGTCACGTCTCATCGGCATCGAGACGTGAACATGGAGCCGCCGATGGCACAGCGCGTTCGGCGTCTAGAAGCGGCGGTAGACGCGCCGAAAGACGCGGCGGAAGCCCCGGAGATAGGCAACGCTCTGCATCGGGCGCCCCTCGGCCGCGGCCGCACCCAGGTTCTCGACCGCGGAGTCCTCTCCGATGATGTTGTTCAGCGCAGGATTGCTGGACTTCAGTTTCGCCGTCGCCTCGGGGGCGCTGTGCGCGTCGGACTGCTTCATACCCAACACGAAGGCTGCTCCAAAGCCGACACCAACGCTCTTCAGCCGATCGAGCAGGCCGCGGCGCGAAAGCTTGCTGTCGCTCAGCTCTTTGGCGATGCGCGCGATGTCTTGCTGTTTCTTCTCCGAGTCGTCGTTCATTCTGGAACTCCGGTGGTTGGAAAGGACGGTCCGGTACAGCTTGCTTCCGAGGTCGAGATTCCACGACGAGACGCAAACTGAAGTGAAACGGATAGCAGTTTTTTGGATAGCTAGGAAGCCCGGACGATAGTTGTCCCTGCGGCCTCGCAGGCGGACCGGTATCCACCATTGCGGCGTGCCGCATGTCCAACTGCTTCCGCTGCGAGTCGTGGTCCGAGCCCTCCATCTGCCAACTGTCGTCCGGCTCAAGCCAGTAGCGGCGGGCGAGGCGAGACCTAACACGACGTCCGAAAAATGGGCCCTGGGCTGCCGATCTCGTGGGTCCGCCTCCCTGCAAGTTATCGAGCCAAGCGGATGAGGCGCGGACTTCGCGAATCCGGGCTTTCGACCCGAATAGGACCCCAATGAGCTGGACGCGTGAACCGTGACCACCTCCTGCGAATGTGCTAAGTCGCTGCACTTCACCAACACTCGCAAGTTTCACCTAGGGGCGCTCGTTGCAAGTTCAGGTGTAGAACCTGTCACCGATAAGGGAGGCTACAATGCGCAAGGCTCGCAGCGATTCCAAACTTAGCCGGCGTGGCCTGCTGAAAGGAGCCGGCCTTGCCGGCGCGGCCGCTGTCGGTGCGCCGCTGGCCGCCAAAGCGCAGACGCCGGGGCAGCCCGATGGGCCACCGCGCCAAGTCGGCCCCGTGACGCCGGGACCCAATCCGCGCATGGAGCAGGGCGTGCCGCCGGAAATGCCCATTCTGCAGGGCTCCGCCAGTTCTGATTACATGGTCGATGTGATCCAGAGTCTTGGCATCACCCAGATCGCCGCCAATCCAGGCACGAGCTTTCGGGGGCTGCACGAATCGCTGATCAATTATTCGACCCTCGAATGGCACACTTGCACGCACGAGGAAGCTTCGGTCGCAATGGCGCACGGCTACGCCAAGATCGAGGGCAAGCCGATGCTCGTTCTTGCGCACGGCACCGTCGGCCTGCAGCACGCCTCCATGGCGATCTATAATGCGTACTGCGATCGCGTTCCGGTTTACATCATGGCCGGCAATACGTTCGACGCGACGAAGCGCGGGAGCGCTGCGGTCTGGGTCCATTCGGTGCAGGATGCGGCTGCGCTGGTGCGCGATTTCGTCAAGTGGGACGATGCGCCGATGTCGCTCGGGCATTTCGCGGACTCGGCCGTGCGCGCCTACAAGATCAGCATGACGCCGCCCATGGCGCCGACCCTGCTGATCCTCGATAGCGAAATGCAGGACGAGCCGCTGCCTCCTCACGGCAAGCCTCCCATTCCCAAGCTGTCGCGCATGGCGCCGGTCGCCGGCGACCAGAATGCGCTGGCAGAGCTCGCCCAGATGCTCGTCAACGCGCAAAATCCGGTGATCGTCGCCGATCGCAACACGCGCACGCAGGCGGGCATCGACCGGCTGGTCGAGTTCGCCGAAGCCCTGCATGTGCCGGTCGTCGACCGTGGCAGTCGCATGAACTTTCCGACGCGGCATCGCTACAACATGAGCGAGCGCGGGCGAGGATTGATTGCCGGCGCCGATCTGATTCTCGGCCTCGAACTGACCGACCCCTACAATACGACGCACGCGTTTCACGACAATATCGAGAGCTGGTCGAAGTCCACCATCAAGAAGGACGCCAAGCTCGTCAGCATCAGTTCGGCTGACCTGTTCAGCCATGCGAACTATCAGGATTTCATGCGCTACCAGCCGGTGGACCTGTCCATCCCGGCCGATTCCGAAGCGTCGCTGCCCTATCTGACAGAAGCGGTGCGCAAGTGCATGAACGCCGACATGAAGGCGAAGTTCGAGGCGCGCGGCGAAAAGCTCGCAGCCGCGCACAAGCAGGCGCTGCAACACGCGCGAGAGGAGGCGCTCTTCGCGTGGGATGCAAGCCCGGTCGCAACCGGCCGGCTCTGCGCCGAGATCTTTGAGGCGGTCCGAAACGAGGACTGGTCACTGGCCTCGACGACGGGCAATTTCCTCAGCGGCTGGCCGCAACGCTTGTGGGACATGAGCAAGCATTACCACAACACCGGCGCCGCCGGAGGCTCAGGCATCGGCTATTGCGCTCCGGCAGCGGCGGGCGCAGCGGTCGCAAACAAGAAGCACGGCCGCATCACCATATCGATCAATCCCGACGGGGATCTCATGTATTCGCCCGGCATCCTTTGGACGGCGGCCAACAGCCGCTTGCCGATCCTCTATGTCATGCACAACAATCGCGCCTATCATCAGGAGATCATGGGCATCCAGCGCATGGCAAACCGCCGCCAGCGTGGGATCGACCGCACTCATATCGGCGTGACCTTGCGTGATCCCTTCATCGATTACGCCACCATGGCGAAAGGTCTCGGCATCGCGTCGTTCGGGCCGATCACCGATCCGAAGGATCTTGGACCGACCCTTAAAAAGGCGGTCGAGATCGTCAAGGCCGGCGAGCCCGTGCTGGTCGATGTCGTCACACAGGGACGTTAAGGCACAATCATGCGAATGATGATCTTATCGATCGCTCTCATCGGCTCCTGCGGGCTCGCGTCGGCGCAATCACCGGCGCCGGCCGGCGATGCGGCCAAAGGCCAGAAGCTGTACATGGCCGACGGCTGCTACCAGTGTCACGGGACGGTCGGGCAGGGCTCGCGCGGCACCGGTCCGAGGCTCGCGCCGAACCCGATACCCTACGAAGGCTTCGCGGCGCAGGTTCGCAAACCAGCCAACGTCATGCCTCCCTATACCGCGTTGGTGTTGAGCGACGCGCAACTCGCTGATGTCTACGCTTACGTGAGCAGCCTTCCGGGACCGGCGAAAGCCGACAGCGTGACGATCCTGCACTGATTAAAGGCCCGACCCGGACGAGGTGATCGGCTTCAGAAGAGTCCGGTCATCGGGGTCAAAGCGGGCATGGCTGGCGCGCGGCCGAAACGATGCCTTTGATCCAACGGACGTGGCCGCCGTTAGACCGCCTCGCGGCAGGCAATTTCATGCACGGCTCTTCCGCACGGTTCGCAGCACGTCCGGATTTACCACATTGATGGGCGCATCGGCCGCGTAGGCTGTGATCTGGTCGAAGATATCGGTGAACTGGACTTCGTATTCGTCGCGCGACACGTAGCCGATGTGCGGCGTGCACACGACATTGGCCATGTTAAGGAGCGGATGGCTGGTGTCGCGCAACGGCTCGTCCTCGTACACGTCGATTGCCGCCATCCCGGGCCGCCCCGCGCGCAACGCATTCACCAGTGCGCCGGGCTCGATCAGCGGCGCGCGGCTGGTATTGACGAGAAGCGCCGTCGGCTTCATCCGCGCGAGATCGGTCGCGGTGACCACGTGGCGCGTGGCATCGACCAGCCGCATGTGCAATGAAATGACATCGCATTGCTCAAAGAACGCAGCCTTGCTGCCGGCCGTTGCGTATCCATCGGCCCGCGCCTGCGCGAGCGCTGCCTCGCGCGCCCAGATGAGGACATTCATTCCGAATGACCGGCCATAACCGGCCACCACGCTTCCGATCCGGCCGTAGCCATAGATTCCAATCGTTTTGTCCCGCAGCGTTGAGCCGACGCCGATCTGCCACTGGCCCGCTTTCAGTGCCGACATCTGCTGCGGAATCTGTCGCATCGCCGATATCACAAGACCCCACGTTAGCTCTGCCGCGGCGTATGACGGCGTGCCAAGATGCTGGCTTGATGACACGATCACGCCCTGCCGGGTGCAGGCATCAAGGTCAATGTGCGGATAGACGCTGCGTTGGCTGATGAGCCTTAAATTTGGCAGGCGTTCGAGTAAGGGCGCCAGGATTTTCGTGCGCTCCCGAATCAACACGAGGACTTCGGTATCCCGTAGACGCGTGGCAAGCAGGTCCACATCCTGAACATGGTCGTTCCAAACCGTAACGGCGTGGCCATCGAGCTTGCCAAAACACGGAAGGGTGCGCAGCGTGTCGAAATAGTCGTCTAGGATAGCAATATTCATGAACCGAGCCTTCAACCGAATGGGCCTGGGTGCCGCTATATTGCAATATATCTAGACGGGCCACGCGCCGGCGGCGAATACCCGTGTCGCGAACTGGACCTTGTCGCAGGAAGAGCAAGCGAAAATCGTGGGCCGAATGGCGCGAGAGGAAGTCGTCGAGTTTTGCTGCCGTAGTGCGATGAGGCAGGTTTCAATCGCCGACCGCCACGGAGCCAGGCTCCCGAAGGTCACCAGCGTAACGGCGACCTTGGCAAAATTAGAGTGTTATTTTCGCCACATTCTGCCGAATTTTGCTAGGCGTTCCAGCTTTTACCATCGAGATGTGCGGTTCAGAGACGTATATTGGGGCGCAGGTCAGGTGGGACCTTAATACTCAGGTGGGACCTGAATACTCAGGTGGGACCTGAATACATTGGAGGGGTTGTAAAATGAAAAAGTGGCTTTTGCTGTCAACTGCCGCGCTTGCGGTGATTGGACTGTCAAGCGTCGGCCAGGCGGCTGATATGCCGGTGAAGGCTCTGCCGCCTCCGCCGCCTCCGCCGTTTAGCTGGACCGGCTTATACCTAGGAGGCAACATCGGAGCGGCGTGGGGTGAGCGGAACATCACCGATCTCACGCGCGGTTTGGGCTTTGCCCAGAGCAGCAACGGGCGGTTCATCGGTGGTGGCCAGATCGGCTATAACTATCAGGTCAACAACTTCGTCTTCGGCGTCGAGGGGGACATCGACGGAATTTCGAGCAACAATGGTAACGGCACCGGAATTATCGTCCCTGGTGTTGGAACAATCGTGGCAAGTTCCAACAGTACCTGGATTTCCACTGTCGCGGCGCAATTCGGCATCGCCAATGACCACTGGCTCTTCTACGGCAAGGCCGGCGGCGGCTGGGTTGGCACCAGCAATGTCACCGTCACCAACCTGACGACGGGCAACTCCATTATCGGGGCCAATGGCCACACGAACACTGGGTTCCTCGCCGGGGTGGGCGTTGAATACGCCATCACCAACAATTGGACGGTGAAGGCCGAGTACGACTATCTCGGGATCAGCCGGCGGAACTTCATTGTGCCGGTTGGTTCTCCTTTCTTGGTCGGCGACAACTTTACGAGCGGCGGTCGCAACGTCCAAATGGTGAAGGTGGGATTCAACTACCTGTTCAACGCAGGCGCCAGATACTGATCGGTGAAGCTTCAGTCTGACTTGACTTGTCTCCAAGAGACGAGAGCCGCTTGCCCACGAGCGGCTCTCGCTCTCCATTTAGGAAAATCGGCGAGGGGCCGAATCGGAAATCCGGTGAAGCACGAAGCCTCGGTAGCGGCCCGAAGAAATGGCGCGCCATATTATATGCCGCTGCGCTTGGTTCACTTCGGCACGTTCGACGCCCCAACCATTGCCCAACCCCTCCAGGAATTCGCCGGGCGCTCCTCTTTGCGTGGGGGGAATCACCGCGCCAAAAGGAACCTATGCTCGCGCGGCCGATAGCCCGGCGGCGCTGGTGGTGCCCCTTGAGCAAGCAGCCCGGATCGACTGTAGCCCGGATGAGCGAAGCGATATCCGGGACTGAGCCTGTTTTGAAGTCTGAGCCTGTTTTGGCAACCCGCATGTCGCTGCGCTCATGCGGGCTACGGTCGCTGCGAGGACGGCGCTGAGGGCCAAAGCGAAAGCTGTCATCCGCATGAAATTGCTCTCCTACATGCGCTCTATGTCTCTTGGGTAGCGTCTCAGTTTCGCCAAGCGCCGGCCCGGCAACTTCCCGGGTCAACGCAGGAGCGATGGAATCCTAATCCGTCTCGTATCTGATCGTCGATTTCACGATCCTCGCTTTGCCGGCCCGATCGAAGCGGAGGACGACCGTGCGCGTCGCCGTGATCGAAGCGCCTTCTCCGTCGATCATAGTGTCAATGGTCACCACGAGCGAGCCATCGTTCTTCCACTCGCTCGCTTCCTTCCAGTTAATATTGGCGTAATGCGGAAATTTTTTGCCGTGAAATTTCTTATCGTGCTTGAGCTTCTCCGGGATGCTCGCCGCGGGCAGGTCAAGCTCGATCTTCCGAAACGTATCTGCGTTTCGAAAATAAAAATCCACGATCTGAGCCGGATGTCCCAACCTTGTCATCAAGGCGAACCGCTTCGAATCGGGCGCCCAGAGCACGTGCCAATAAGTCTGGCTCGAACCTTCCTCGCCGATCCGCTGCAACTTTTTCCCGGATTTCCTGTCGATCAGGTCGATGGTGTGCAGGTCCTCTCCGTAGGATGTGAGAAAGGCAAATTCCCCATCCGGTGAGGGCCATTCGCTGTCTTTTGCCGTATCGACCACGGATGCACTCGGCGAAGCAATCGGTCCCTGGGCGCAGGCCGTCGCCGCAAACGCGGCCAAGCTGGCCAAGCAGAGCAATAGCCGAATGACTATCTGCATTTGCGTCGCTCCTCTGAGACCCTGCCGCGGGCCTTGAAGGTCTCTGCAAGATCTTTTCCGGCATATCTGCCCGATTAAATCGCGGTCCTAGTGTCCTGATCGACAAATCATTTACATTCTCGCGACTGTGACGCAAGGAGGCGGGAATGGCGAAGGGTCGTGCGGTGGCGATCGTACTGGAAGCCGGTGAGAAGAGCGAATTGACGGCTCTGACGCGCAAGCACGGCGCGCCGCAGGCATTGGCGGAGCGGGCGCGCATCGTTCTGGCTGCGGCCGCGGGGCTCAACAACAAAGAGATCGCAGGCAAGGTGGGTGTCTGTGCCGCAACTGCCGGCACATGGCGCAATCGCTTCGCGGAGAGCCGGATGGACGGTCTCTACGACGAGCCGCGTCCTGGTGCGCCGCGCGCGATCGGCGACGATGAGATCGCGACCACAATCCGCAAGACGCTGGAAACGCGTCCGAAAGGCGCGACGCATTGGAGCTTGAGGAGCATGGCTAAGGTTGCGTTAGCTAAGACTTAATCTTGCAGTGGTGTCCTGGCCCCCTGGCACAACGATAGCCGAGGCGGGGCGCGGAGCGGTCGGGGTGGCGAAGCGCCCCGCCTCGGCGGATTGGAGACCACCACCATGACCACCGAACAGAAGATCATCCGCGCCAAAGTCGGACTGCTGGAGCTGGCCAAACAACTGGGCAACGTGAGCCAGGCCTGCAAGATGATGGGCTACAGTCGCGATAGCTTCTACCGCTTCAAGGAGCTCTACGACAAAGGCGGCGAACTGGCGCTGACCGAGATCAGCCGCAAGAAGCCGGTGCTGAAGAACCGCGTACCGCAGGATGTCGAAGACGCCATCGTTGCGTTGGCGGTCGAGCAGCCGGCCTTCGGGCAGGTCCGCATCGCCAACGAATTGCGCAAGCGCGGGCTGACGGTATCACCGGCTGGCGTGCGCTGCGTGTGGTTGCGCCACGATCTGGAGACCATGAACAAGCGGCTCAAAGCGCTGGAAGCCAAGAGCGCCCAGGAGGGCCTGGTGCTGACCGAGGCGCAGGTCGTCGCGCTGGAGAAAGCCAAGACCGAGAAGGAGACGCACGGCGAATTCGAGAGCGAGCACCCGGGCTATTGCGGCGCCCAGGATACGTTCTATGTCGGCAACATGAAGGGGGTCGGGCGCATCTACCAGCAGACCTTCATCGACACCTACAGCAAGGTCGTTTGCGCCAAGCTTTACGATCGCAAGACGCCGATCACGGCGGCCGACCTCGTCAATGACCACGTGATCCCATTGTTCGAGAGCCACGACGTGAAGCTCACGCGGATATTGACCGACCGCGGCAGCGAATACTGCGGCAATCCCGAACGGCACGAGTATGAACTCTATCTCGCGGTCGAGGACATCGATCACACCCGCACCAAGACCAAGAGCCCGCAAACCAACGGCATCTGCGAGCGCTTCCACAAGACCGTGCTGAACGAGTTCTACCGTGTCGCGTTCCGCAAGAAGGTGTATCATGCGATCGACGAGCTGCAGGCCGATCTCGATGCATGGGTCTGTGAATACAACGAAGCACGACCTCATCAGGGACGTTGGTGCTTTGGCAAGACACCGATGCAAACCTTCCTTGATGCATTGCCAATGACAAAGGAGAAAATGATCGCCGCCTGACGACATCGGACATCAAAACCCGATCGCTCAACCAGGTGCCGTCTGTCAGATCGAGTTCCGGCTAATACGATCTCGAAAGCGCTATCAAAACTTACATCGAGGCCACCAATGCCGATCCAAAACCCTTCCGCTGGACCAAGACCGCTAACGACATCCTGGCCAGCATCCAACGCTTCTGCCTGCGTACCCTCGCGGCAAACGCCTAGAATGAAACGGATTTAGGAATCAGGACACTAGCCTGAGTCCGCATCCGGCCCCGTTGGCGCATCGATGCCATCCTGCTTTAGAATCGAGACGGCGTGCGTCGTCGCGTTCCGCGGGCTCCCCGATCGGCGCTCGCACCATAGTGCGTCGGAGACACGCTTCAACGCGCTTATGGACGCTCGCTGGTCCGCGACGGGAGGTCATTCATGCTTACCGACTATCCGGTACGACCCAAGCGCGCCAAAGCGCACGTCGCCGTCGCCGCGCTCGCACAAGCATTCGGCAACCGGCTCGTCACCTCGCAGGCGGTGCGCGCGCAGCATGGACACACGCTCACCTGGATTCCGAACCAGCCGCCCGATGCGGTGGTGTTTCCGCAGGGCACCGAGGATGTGCAGACGATCGTGCGCATCTGCGCCGCGCACAACATGCCGGTGATCCCGTTCGGCGCCGGGACCTCGCTCGAAGGCCACGTGAATGCGCCCCATGGCGGCGTGTCGATCGATTTCCGCGACATGAACCGGCTGCTGGCGGTGCATCCCGAAGACCTCGACTGCGTGGTCGAGCCCGGCATCACGCGCAAGGCGCTCAACGAGCACCTGCGCGACCAGGGCCTGTTCTTCCCGATCGATCCCGGCGCCGACGCCTCGCTCGGCGGCATGGCGGCGACGCGCTGCTCGGGCACCAACGCGGTGCGCTACGGCACCATGAAGGACAATGTGCTGGCGCTGAAAATCGTGCTCGCAAGCGGGGAGGTGATGACGACCGCGCACCGGGCGAAGAAATCCTCTGCCGGCTACGATCTCACGCGCCTGTTCGTCGGCTCGGAGGGGACGCTCGGCGTCATTACCGAGCTGACGCTGAAGCTCCACGGCATTCCCGAAGCGGTCGCAGCCGGTGTATGTCCGTTCCCCTCGGTCGAGGCGGCGTGCAACGCGACGATCCAGACCATCCAGTCCGGGATACCGGTGGCGCGGATCGAACTGCTCGACGAATTGCAGGTGCGCGCCTGCAATGCCTATTCGAAGCTCACGCTGCCCGAGCGGCCGATGCTGTTCGTCGAGTTCCACGGCAGCGCGGTGGGCGTTGCGGAGCAGTCGCAGCAGTTCCGTGAGATCGCATACGAGCTTGGCGGCGGCCCGTTCGAGGGCGCGACCCGCGCCGAGGATCGCACCAAACTCTGGCAGGCGCGCCACGACGCCTATTGGGCCGGCCGCGCCCTGCGTCCGGGCGCGCAGGCGTTCGCCACCGATGTCTGCGTGCCGATCTCGCGGCTCGCCGAATGCGTCACCGCCACGCAGCGCGACCTCGCCGAGAGCCGGCTTATCGCGCCGATTCTCGGTCACGTCGGTGACGGTAATTTCCATCTCACGCTGCTGGTCGACATGGCCGACGCCGACGAGGTCGCCCGCGCCCGCGCCCTGCACGAGCGTCTCATCGCCCGTGCGCTGGCGATGGACGGCACCTCGACCGGCGAGCACGGCGTCGGTCAGGGCAAGATGAAATACCTCGAGGCCGAGCATGGCCCGGTTGCGCTGGTCGCAATGGCTGCGATCAAGCGGGCGCTCGACCCGCAAGGCCTGATGAATCCGGGCAAAATCGTTAATCCTGTTTGTTGACCGCGCTTTCCACCGACTTGGGGCCGCGCACTGCCCGACATAAATTCGCCGCCAAAGCCGATCAGAGGATCACGATCCGGGGCGGGTGGAGCGACGGGATTTCGTCGGCGCGCCAAATCACTGCCGGGCATGGTCCGGTGGCACGAATCGTGCTCATCTGGCGGCGCTGGGAACTTCCCGGGTCCGTGCATGACCGCTCCGGTGCGAAGGACCTCGGAAATCCGGTTTTGGAGACGGCGTGCAAGCAACGCTGCTGGGCCTAGCGATTGCGATGATCCTGGCGCTGGTGACAGCGTTGGTCGGGCCGCATTTTGTCGACTGGAGCCGCTACCGCGCGGAATTCGAAGCGCAGGCGAGCCGCATGACCGGGCTCGACGTCAAGGTGGCGGGTCCGATCGATGTCCGCCTCCTGCCCACGCCGACGCTCGTTCTGCAGCAGGTCGAGATCAGCCGCCCCGGCGACGCCAGCGCCATGCGCGCGCAGAAGCTCGGGCTTGAACTCGCGCTCAATTCGCTGGTGCGCGGCGAAGTGCGCGCCAACGACGTCCTGCTCGAAGGCCCCGATGTCCTGATCTCGCTCGACAAGGATGGGCGGGTCGACTGGCCCGCGCCCGCCGTTACGTTCGACGCAGACGCCGTCTCGATTCAGCAGCTCGACATCGTCGACGGCCGCGCGGTTCTCTCTGATGCGGCGAGCGGGTCGCGGCTGGTGCTCGACAAATTCGAATTCAAGGGCGAAGTGCGCTCGCTCGCCGGTGCGATCAAGGGCGAAGGCTCCTTCTACGTCGCCGGCCAGCATTATCCCTATCGCATCAATGCGAGCCGCATGGGCGAGGATAAAGGCCTGCGGGTGCGGCTCAATGTCGATCCGATCGATCGTCCGGTGGCCGCCGACGTCGAGGCGACGGTCTGGACCGAAGGCCGCATCCCGCACTTCGAGGGTAGCCTGCAATTGGCGCGGCCGGTCGGGCGCGCGGCCGCCGGCGCGCCCGACCTCATCACCGAGCCTTGGCGCGTCACCACCAAGATCAAAGGCGATAGTGCCGCCGCGGTGCTGGAGCAGGTCGAGTTCCAATACGGCCCGGACGATCGCGCCATCAAGCTGCACGGCGATGCGCGCTTGAACTTCGGCGCCACGCCGCAGATCGAAGGCGTGCTGTCCTCGCCGCAGGTGGATCTTGACCGCGTGCTCGCTCTGCCGGAGGCGACGCGCCGCCGTCCGCTCGTCGCCACACGGACGTTTGCGGATTATTTGACCAGTGCGCACCTGCCGCTGCCGGTGAAGCTCGGGATCAGCGTGGAGAATCTCGTGCTCGCCGGCGCGACGCTACAGCGCGTGAGCGGCGACATCCGCAGCGATGCTGACAGCGTCGATGTCCAGTCGCTTGATTTCCGGGCGCCCGGCGCTACCCAGGTGCGCCTGAGCGGGCGACTGAACGTCACGCCCCATGGCGTCGCCTTCGCCGGACCGGCCAAGGTCGAATCGCGCGACACCCGTGCATTGGTGGCCTGGCTCACCGACCGCAGCGACGCCCAGGGAATCGCCGGCGGCTCGCTGCGCGCCGAGGGCGACGTCAATTTCGGCAGCGAGGCCATCGCGGTCGAGCGTCTCAAGGCCGACGTCGATCGCATGGCGATCGAAGGCCGGCTCGCTTATGCGTGGCCGAGCGGCGATCGACCGGCGCGCCTCGAGGCCGCGCTCAACGCGGCCGAAATCGATCTCGATCGCGCGGCGGCGCTGGCGCGGGGTATCTTTGCCGACACCGAATTCCAATGGCCCGGCGAAGGCAAGCTCGCGCTCAAGGTCGACAAAGCCTCGATTGCCGGCGTCGAGGCGCAGCGCGCCGACGTGAACCTGAGCTTCGATCAGCGGGGGATCGACATCCAGCGGCTCGCGATCGGCGATTTCGGGGGAACGGCGATCTCGGCCAAAGGCGGCATCGACAGCCGCACGCTCACGCCGCGCGGCACCATCACGGTCGACCTCGATGCGCGCGGCTTTGACGGCCTTGCGACCGTCATGGAAAAATTCTCGCCGCCGGCAGCGGAACAGATCCGCCGCGCCGCGAAGAAATTCGTGCCGGCGAAGCTGCAATTGTCGCTGGCGCTCGACCCGAACGCGGCGCGCACCGCCGGCACGCCGGTTGGCGCCAAGCTCAAGGTCGATGGCACTGCGGGAGCCTTCCAGGTCAGCTTGCAAACCGATGCCGGGCTGGTGAGCGATGCACTGGCGCCGGGCAATCTGCCCAAGCTCGCGACGGTCGAGACCAACCTGAGCGGCCGGCTCGAAGCCGCGGATGCGACCGCGCTGGTCGCCCTGATCGGGCTCGATGGCTTGCTGTCGGTCGACAAGGGGCGTCCCGGTCATATCAGCCTCACCGCCAACGGCCCGCTCGACGGTCGCCTCGCTGTCGATGGGCAGATCCAGGCGCCAGGCCTCGATGTGGGCGCGAGCGGAACGCTTCGGCTCGCCGGCGGCCAGGGTGCGAACGCAAGCCTCGATCTCAAGGTGGCGAGTGCGAATGTGCGGACCTCGCGGCAGACGCTGCCGACGACCTTGACCGCGCGGCTGGCGCTGGCCGACAACGTCGCGACCTTGAGCGAGCTGGTGGGCAAAGTTGCCGGCACCGACTTCGGCGGACGGCTGACCATCGGCCTCACCCAGCCGGCCGCGATCGACGGCGACATCAAGCTCGGATCGGTGGACCTGCCGGCCGCCGTCGCCAACGTGATCGGCGCTCCCGCGAAGGCCGGCAATGCGGCCGCGGTCTGGCCATCCGATCCGTTCGAGCCGGGACTGCTGGCGACCGTGCAAGGCCGGATCAAGGTGAGCTCGGCACGCGTCGCGCTGACGCCCAAGCTCGTCGCGCAGGATGCCCGCGGCGTGCTCACGATCGATTCCGGCACCGCGTCTTTCGAGGCTCTCGATGGCTCCATCGCCGGCGGGAGGGTCCAAGGCGCGCTGCAGTTCCAGCGCGACGGCGAGGAGTTGACCTCGCATGCGTCGATCCACATCGCGGGCGCTGATATTGCGGAGCTTGCTCCGGGCGACGGCCACTCGCCGCTCGCGGGGCGGCTGACCCTGGATGCCGAACTCGACGGCGCCGGACGCAGCCCGTTCGCGGTGATCGGATCGCTCAAAGGCAGCAGTACCTTCACACTGCAGGATGGGCGGATCGCACGGCTCGATCCGGCGGCATTCGATGCCGTCATCCGCAGCGTCGATCTTGGCCTGCCGATCGAGACCGTCCGCATCCGCGACCGGATCGAATCAGCGCTCGCCAATGGCGCCCTGACGGTTCCGCTGGCGGAAGGCGCAATCAGCATCAACAACGGTCAGGCGCGCGTCGGCAACACGACGGTGCATGCGCAAGGGGCCGATCTCGCCGTGATGGGCAGCATCGACCTCACCGGCGGCGGGCTGGATGGCAGGGTCATCCTGATCGGGCCGATGGGGGCGGGTGCGCCGGGAAGCGGACGGCCTGAGATCGGATTGAGTCTCAGGGGCCCGCTCGATGGGCCGCGACGTGCGCTCGATGTCACGGTGCTTTCAAGCTGGCTTGCGCTGCGCGCGGTCGATCAGCAGGCCAAGCGTCTTGATGCACTGGAGTCGGGCCACACCGATCCGATGCCGAAGCTGGAGGCACCGGCCTCGGTGCCGAAGCCGTTGCCGCAGCCGCGCACGGGCCTCACGGGCACGGCCCCCGGATCGACGGGCACCGCCACGCCACGCCCGACACGGCCGCGGCCCTCGGCCGAACAGGCACCGCTCGATTTGCGGCCGCCCACCACGCGCTTGCCGCACGCAGAAGGGCCGCCGGCGCGACAATAATTTTGCTCGAAGCGCGGGCCGACGCTGTCAGTCGGCCCGAAGGGCAGGCGCCACCGAGAACGCCGCCGCGCGGACGTCGGTGGCAGGATCGGTATTGTTCTTGTCCTCGCCGCCTTGGTGCCGATAGTGGTTGAGGACGAACAAGCGGATCGCGGACGATAGATTGCCGTGCTTCCGCTCCGAGTCGATCGCGGCGACAAGGTCCGACAAGGTGATGTCGCGTTCGCCCGCGATTTCCTTGAGACCTTTCCAGAACGCATCTTCGAGACTGACGCTGGTCTTGTGGCCAGCGATAACGATAGAGCGCTTAACAACCGGCGATTTCATCGCTCGTCTCCCGTTTCAATCCGGTTGAAATCGAGCTCGCGGTCGGCCTTCGCCTTACGGGCGGCTTCGAGGGTACGTTCGGCTTTGCTGCGGCCGTACAGAAGACGGTTTTGTGCTGCCGTCTTTTCCTTAAGATCCCGCCCAGCTCGCCTCTGCGCCTTTCGAAAACTGACGATGTCGCCCATTCCTATTGCTCGATGCTACCGGAGTTTTGTTGGTCGGGTCCGGCTCTTTCGAGCCCAAGGGTTCTGCGTCAAATATGCCGTTACCGTGGCGGCCCACTTACATCTGTCGGTGGAGGGTACTGCGAATGTAAACAATTAGTACCAGGATACATCTTTTGCGGGAATTTTTACAAAAAACACTTATGTGATCCACAAATAAAAGCCAGGCAGGTTGCCAGTGAAGGCGCATTAATTGTCCAAGATGATTCGGTTATGGACAAATAGAGGTTTGGTAATCTTGCGTAAAAGTGCCGAATCGCGGGGCCGTTTTCGTCAGCAGTAAATCTAGAAACCTTAGGTTATCGGAGGATAATTTCGATTTTAACACGAAATATCGGAAATATCTACTACACTATGTCTCCTGCCATGCGGGGATTCCGAGGTGATGCAATTATGACGAGAAATTAACATTATAATTCTACTTATGCGTTGACCCATACCCTGTCACCACTATAAGGACATAATTTTGCCTGTTGACAAATCCGCAAATCAACTTCTCGGACTTATCCGGGCCGAGTCATCTTTTCCGGCCGCACCAAACGATCAAAATCCTGCGCCGTCACGAAACCAAGTCGGAGCGCCTCCTCGCGCAGGGTTGTGTCGTTGGCATGCGCGGCTTTGGCGATGGCGGCCGCCTTTTCGTAACCGATCTTCGGCGCCAGCGCGGTGACGAGCATGAGCGAGCGCTGCATCAGCTCCATGATGCGCGGCTCGTTGGCGCGGATGCCGGTGACGCAATGGTCGGTGAAGGACACCGCCGCATCGGCGAGCAGCCGGATCGACTGCAGCAGGTCGTAGGCGATCACCGGCTTGTAGACGTTAAGCTCGAAGTGGCCCTGGCTGCCGGCGATGCTGATCGTGGTGTGGTTGCCGAACACCTGGCAGCAGACCATGGTCAGGGCTTCGGTCTGGGTCGGGTTGACCTTGCCCGGCATGATCGAGGAGCCGGGCTCGTTCTCCGGCAGGATCAGTTCGCCGAGCCCGGAGCGCGGGCCGGAGCCGAGCAGCCGGATATCGTTCGCGATCTTGAACAGCCCGGCGGCGACCGAGGTCAGGGCGCCATGCACGAATACGATCGCATCGTGCGCGGCGAGCGCCTCGAACTTGTTGGCGGCGCTCACGAACGGCAGCCCGGTAAGCGCCGCGATGCGCTTCGCCACCCGCCTGGCGAAGCGCGGATGCGCATTGAGCCCGGTGCCGACCGCAGTGCCGCCCTGGGCTAGCGGATAAAGCTCGCGCAACGCCGTGCGCACGCGGGCCAGCCCGAGTGTCACCTGCGCGGCGTAGCCGGAAAATTCCTGACCGAGCGTGAGCGGGGTGGCGTCCTGCGTGTGGGTACGGCCGATCTTGACGATGCGGGCGAACGCCTTCGACTTGCGCTGCAGCGCCTGCTGCAGATGCGCCAGCGCGGGAATGAGCCGCTGCGTGATCTCCGCCGCCGCGGCGATATGCATGGCGGTCGGGAAGCTGTCGTTCGACGACTGGCTCATGTTGACGTGATCGTTCGGATGCACCGGCGCTTTCGCACCCGGCTTGCCGCCGAGCAGCTCGTTGGCGCGGGCGGCGATCACCTCGTTGACGTTCATGTTGCTCTGGGTGCCGGAGCCGGTCTGCCACACCACCAGCGGGAAATGGTCGTCGAACTTGCCCTCGATCACTTCCTGCGCCGCGCGCGTGATCGCTTTGGCGCGGCGCGCGTCGATAAGGCCGAGTTCGCGGTTCACCTCGGCCGAAGCGCGCTTGATGACCGCGAGCGCGTGGATGAGCGGCACCGGCATGTGCTCGTCGCCGATGCGGAAATTCCGCCGCGAGCGCTCGGTCTGCGCCCCCCAATAGCGGTCCGCCGGCACCTCGATCGGGCCGAAGGTGTCGGTTTCGATGCGTGTGTTCGCCCTGGGATTCGACCGTTTGGCCATGGCTGCCTCATTGATTCCCGAGGCAAAAATGGCAATCGCGGGGTCGGGGAGCCAGAGGCCGCGGGGCTATTTCTTCCGGAAGCGATCGAGCCGCACCACGTCGGCGCCGCCGGCGGGCTTGTCCGGATCGCCGCCCGGAGGCGGATTGGCGGGGGTGGGCAGCGCCGCGACCGTCGGTGGGCCACCCTTGTGTTCCGCGGGCGGGCGTGGCGACTTCTTCGCCGGCACTTCCTTCGCCGGCGCGGCGTCATCGGCGTCCTCGCGCATCTCCTCGAACTGCAGGCCGAACTGCACCGACGGATCGTAGAACCGCGTCACCGCCGCAAACGGCACCCGCAACCGTTCGGCGACGCCGCCGAATGAAAGCCCGACCTCGAACACCTCCTCGCGCACGATCAGATCCCAGAACTGATGTTGCAGGACGATCGTCATTTCCTGGGGATATTGCGCGCGCATGCGCGCGGACAGCTCAACGCCGTCGGCGCCGGTGGCGAATGAAACGTAGAAATGGTGATCGCCCGGCAGGCCGTTCTTGGCGGCGTCCGTCAGCACGGTGCGCAGCACGCCGCGCAGCGCCTCCTGCGTCAGGAGATCGTACCGGATATGATCGACCGTCATTACACGCCCCGTCCCCGAAAGGAGCCAAATTCCCCCGCTCCCACGGGACATAATAAGTGGAGGCTTCTGTTGCCAGGTGCCTCCGAACCCCGCCTGCCGGAGCTTATCCCGTCAGGACTTCAGTTCGGTATTTCAGACCGCTTACGCAGCCTGAGCAACCGGAGCATAGTTGTCGTTTGCAACTATGAAACGGCCCGATAACGGCGGAACCATGCCGGGCAAAAGCACGTCCTTTACGCCCTCGTCGATCCTGTTTCGGCCCCCCCAGAAAGGGTCGTCCTGCGATCCCTGCTGGTGGAGCCGCCGGGTACTGCCCCCGGGTCCGAAAGGTTTATTACGACGCCCGTTTATCGCCATAGCCGGCTTGCGCCGGCAGGGGGAATATAGGCGAAACCCGGCCGGAAAGAAAGGGGCGCGCATGTTTCACGTGAAACAATTCCTAGACCCGGGGTGTAGACGCCGGGAAAAAACGGCATAGGGCCCGAGCAGAGTCCATGCTTTCGCGCATCGACGCCGCATGGGGGTCGGGGTGGATGCCGGGTTCGCGAACTCTATGAAGCGGGTGGTGTCTAAGTTGCCCACACCGGCGATTGTCCGGCCACAGCGATTCGCGTATTCGCTGAAATTCCACGGAGCCGTGTGAGCGAGCCATATGAGCCAACTCCTCATCCAGCACTACCTCAACGAGTTGCAGACGCTGCGCCGCGTCTCCGGCGAGGCGCGCGAGTTGATCGTCAGCGAGGCCTTCAAGACGCTGCTCAAGGACTGGGGCCGCCAGAAAGACCTGATCTTCATCCCGCAATACAAGCTCGACACCTTGACCAAGGACCGCCGCTATGTCGACGGCGCGCTGGTCTATTCGCAGTTGCGTCTGCCGTTCGGCTATTGGGAAGCGAAGGACGAGAAGGACAATCTCGACGACGAGATCGAACTGAAATTCCGGCGCGGCTATCCGCAAGACAACATCGTCTTCGAGGATTCGCGCGAGGCGGTGCTGTTCCAGAACAAGAAGTTCGTCATGCGCTGCCGTGTCGATGACGCGGACGCCCTCGGCAAGCTCCTCGATCTTTATTTCGGTCACGAACGCGAGGAGATCGCCGACTTCAAGAAGGCGGTGGCGCAGTTCAAGACCGACCTGCCGGCCGTGCTCGAAGCATTGCGCGCGATGATCGGCCGGGAGGAGAGCGACAATCCGGCCTTCCGCAAGGCGGCCGTCAAATTCCTCAAGCACGCCCAGGACACGATCAACCCGAACGTCACCGCCGCCGACGTGCGGGAAATGCTGATTCAGCACATCCTGACCGAGGAGATTTTCTCCCAAATCTTCGACAACAGCGACTTTCACCACCACAACAACGTCGCGAAGGAGCTTTATGCGCTGGAAGGCACGTTTTTCACCGGCAAGGTGAAGCACGACACGCTTGCAGGCATGCGCTCCTACTATGCCGCGATCAAGAGCTCGGCCGCGCTCGTCCCAAGCCACCTCGAAAAGCAGACGTTTCTCAAGACGATCTACGAGAATTTCTACAAGGTCTACGACAAGAAGAAGGCCGATCGGCTCGGCGTCGTCTACACGCCGAACGAGATCGTGCGCTTCATGATCGAGAGTGCCGACTGGCTGTGCCAGAAGCATTTTGGCAAGGCGCTCATCGACAAGAATGTCGAAATTCTCGATCCTGCCGTCGGGACGGGCACGTTCATTGTCGAGTTGATCGAGCACTTCCGCGGCCAGCCGGCGAAGCTGCGACACAAATACCTGGAGGAATTGCATGCCAACGAGGTCGCGATCCTTCCGTACTATGTGGCGAACCTTAATATCGAGGCGACCTACGCCGCGCTCACCGGCGGATTCGAAGAGTTTCCGAACCTCTGCTTCGTGGACACGCTTGACAACACCGCTGCGTTAAAAGCTCAGAAGAACCAGCATGTCGGCGATTTGTTCGGCGGCGTGAGCGAGGAGAACGTCAAGCGCATCAAGCGCCAAAACAAGAAGAAGATCAGCGTCGTCATCGGCAATCCACCCTACAACGCCAATCAGCTCAATGAGAACGAGAATAACAAGAACCGCGAATATCCTGAGATCGACCGGCGTATCAAGGCGACGTACATCGAGGCTTCAAACGCGCAGAAGACCAAGCTGTACGATATGTACGCCCGTTTCTTTCGCTGGGCGTCAGATCGCGTAGACGAAAATGGTATCGTAGCCTTCATCACTAATCGCAGCTTTATCGAAAGCCGTACCTTCGACGGATTTAGGAAGATCGTTGCGGAAGATTTTAATGATATTTACGTCGTCGATCTTGGCGGCGATGTGCGCGCAGATCCGCGTCTTTCTGGCACTAAGCACAATGTGTTTAGGATACAAACCGGCGTTGCTATCAGCTTCATGGTCAAGCGCGCCAAGGTGAAGCTACATTACATTCATTACACGCGGCGCCCGCCACTAGAAACTGCGGAGGAAAAACTTTCATTCTTAGCAAACACAAAATTCGAGTCTTTGCCATTCGAGACCATAAGGCCAGACGCTAAGAAAAACTGGCTCAATATTACGAAGAACGACTTCGATAGCTTCATGCCAATTTGTGACCGAAGTACAAAGCAAACCAACGTTGTTGGCCAAGAGAGAGCAATCTTCAAGCTCTATTCTCAAGGATTGAAAACGAACCGTGACGAATGGGTGTATGGATTCTTGAAAGCAGATGTTGCCCAACGAACCAAATACTTAATTGCCAGTTACGAACTTCAGCGACGTAAATTTGGCAAGTCTGTAACTTCAGATAACGTCGCCGACATTGTCGACTACGAAATAAAATGGACAAGAAAGTTGAAAAACCAACTTGTCGCTGGCAAGCCAATTAAATTTGTCTCGGACAAGATTGTTGGTGCCCAATACCGTCCCTTTGTAAGGAACTACGCCTATTTCAGTTGGGAGCTAAATGAAGATTGGTATAAGCTTTCGGAATTTGTTGAAGCGAAGCGGTCAAAAAATAAGATAATCGCATTTCTCAGTATCATCTCAACATGGCCGCTCGCTGCCTTCGCTGTAGAAGGCTTGTTCGATTATTGCCTACTTAAGCAAGGGAATGGCGCCACCCAGTCTGTAGCTAGTGTCCTGATTCCTAAATCCGTTTCATTCTAGGCGTTTGCCGCGAGGGTACGCAGGCAGAAGCGTTGGATGCTGGCCAGGATGTCGTTAGCGGTCTTGGTCCAACGGAAGGGTTTGGGGTCGGCATTGGTGGCCTCGATGTAAGTTTTGATAGCGCTTTCGAGATCGGCAACTGAGCGGAACACCCCGCGCTTGAGTGCGCGTTCAGTCAGGAGCGCGAAGAAGCGTTCGACTTGGTTGAGCCATGAGGCCGATGTCGGCGTGAAGTGCACGTGCCAGCGCGGGCGCTTGGCGAACCAGTTGCGAATGAGCTTGGTCTTGTGGGTGCCGTAGTTATCCAGGATGACATGAATATCGAGATCGGTGGGCACATTGCGCTCGACCTCGTCAAGGAACTTGCGGAACTCCGTGGAGCGGTGTCGGGACATGCATTTGCCGACGATGGTCCCGGCCCTGACGTTGAGCGCCGCGAACAGAGATGTCGTTCCGTGCCGCTTGTATTAATCCGTCCATAAGTAGATTCATATTTTGTTTGACGCGCTGATTGTGATCTGATTCTGATGCGGCATGAAGCCGGATGATGCTCGCAAGCTAGATCACGCGACGTTGGAAGCGATGCGCATCCGCGCCGTTCGTAGTGTACAGGCTGGCGAACGCCCCGACCTTGTTGCCCGGTCCTTACGGATCAGTGGCCGTACGATATACGGGTGGTTGGCGCAGTATCGTCAAGGTGGCTGGGGCGCACTGAAGGCCAAGCCGCTTTTCGGCAGGCCACGCAAATTGGATGCACGCGCCCTGCAATGGATTTACAGCACCATAACGCAGAAGAATCCCCTGCAACTTAAGTTCGCCTTCGCGCTGTGGACGCGCGATATGGTAGCGAAGTTGATCAAGGACAAGTTTGGTACAGTGCTGAGCGTCAATTCGGTTGGTCGGTTGCTGGCGCAACTCGGCATCACTTGTCAGAAGCCATTGCACCGCGCACAGGAGCGCGACGGGACTCTTATCGAGCATTGGCTCAAGAAGGAATACCCGAGAATCAGAGCGCTGGCTCAGCGAGAAAAGGCCGATATCTTCTTTGGTGATGCGGCCCATATGCGCTCCGATCATCATTCGGGTCGCACGTGGGGTAAGAAGGGCGAAACGCCAGTCGTCGAAACCACCGGCGCTCGCCATGGCATGAGCCTGATTTCGGCGATTACATCGCGCGGCCACATGCGGTTCATGATCAAGGAAAAAGGCGGAGTGAATGCCGCGGTCTTTATCGAGTTTCTCAAACGCATGATGATCGGCGCCAAGCGGCCGATCTTTTTGATCGTTGATCGGGGGCCCGCACACGTTGCAAAAAAGACAAAAGCCTTTGTCGCGAGCCTCAACGGCAGACTGCGGCTGTTTTATCTTCCACCCTATTCGCCCGACCGCAATCCAGATGAACTGGTCTGGAAGCACCTCAAGGCCGACACTGTTGGCCGCATGGCAATCACCGGCAAGGAAGATTTCAAAATCAAGGTCAGAGCATCCATGCGACAATTGCAGAACGACCCGGAAAAAATCCGATCCTTCTACCAAAAGCCATCACTCAAATATGCTGCGTGATCGCGAATTTACTTATGGCCCGATTAATAGTCATGCGTGCGCCGTTCGACTTGGCCGGGCCGCAGCGGCAGCAGCGGCTGCGTGCGGTCGAGCGCCTGTACCTGGGATTTCTCGTCGACACACAGCACAACGGCGCGTTCCGGTGGCGACAAGTAAAGTCCGACGATGTCACGGACCTTCTCCACGAACAACGGATCAGAGGAGAGCTTGAAGGTCTCGACGCGGTGCGGCTGCAACCCGAAGGCGCTCCAGATGCGGTGCACGGTCGAGGGCGCGTGGCCGATCTCCTTAGCCATGCTCCTCAAGCTCCAATGCGTCGCGCCTTTCGGACGCGTTTCCAGCGTCTTGCGGATTGTGGTCGCGATCTCATCGTCGCCGATCGCGCGCGGCGCACCAGGACGCGGCTCGTCGTAGAGACCATCCATCCGGCTCTCCGCGAAGCGATTGCGCCATGTGCCAGCAGTTGCGGCACAGACACCCACCTTGCCTGCGATCTCCTTGTTGTTGAGCCCAGCCGCCGCAGCCAGAACGATGCGCGCCCGCTCCGCCAACGCTTGTGGGGCGCCGTGCCTGCGCGTCAGCGCCGTCAATTCGATCTTCTCCGCGGCTTCCAGTACGATCGCCACCGCACGACCCTTCGCCATTCCCGCCTCCTTGCGTCAAGTCGCAAGAATGTAAATGATTTGTCGATCATGACACTAGGTGGCTATATCATTCAGACGGCGCTCGTCTCGATAACATCACTGATTGGGCGTTGGCGCGATTCGACGCGCATTACCAGACGGATAAGAGGACGAAGCGCCCGATTACCAAAGATGCGATCTTTTACTACGTATACGGCGTCCTGCACGATCCGATCTATCGCGAGAAATACGCCCAAAACCTCAAGCGCGAGTTCCCGCGCATTCCATTCTACGCCGACTTCTGGCGCTGGGCCGAGTGGGGCGAGACGCTGATGGCGCTCCACATCGGCTACGAGACGGTCGAGCCCTGGCCGCTGGAGCGCATCGACGTACCCGACGAGAAATCGAGCAACGCCGGCCTCGCGCCCAAGGTGATGCTGCGCGCGAACAAGGACACCGGCAACATCCAGCTCGACAGCGAGACGCAGCTCACGGGCGTGCCGCCGCAGTCGTGGACCTACAAGCTCGGCAACCGCTCGGCGCTCGAATGGATTCTCGACCAGTACAAGGAGAAGACACCGAAGGACCCGACCATCCGCGAGAAATTCAACACCTATCGTTTCGCGGACCACAAGGAGAAGGTGATCGACCTCCTCAAGCGCGTCACGCGCGTGAGCGTCGAGACGATGACGATCGTCGAGGCGATGCGCTTGGAAAAGCGTTGACTTGCAAGACGACTCATGTTCTTTGTTTGTTCTTCGGTAAGTTGGAGGAGCCAATGGCCACCAATCCGCCCAAGGGTGACAATCGTCGGCAAGGTGAAGTGCGTCAGCGGTCGCAGACCTTCAATCCCAAGACCGAGCAATGGGTGAAGCGCGATACCAAGAGCGGTCAGTTCGTGGACGTGAAGGAGGACGGTACGAAATTTAAGGGCGTGCGAAGGGAGCATCCGAAAGGAAGCTGAGGCACTGGCGCGTTCCCGTATGCACGCGATCAGGTTTCCGAACCGTGTGAGCCATGGCCTCTTCCCATCAACGCGACCTTTTTCAAGACGACGAACAGAGCGACCTGTTCGACGAGGATCACGAGACGCCGGTCTATCGCGCCGATCCGGACGAGGTGCGCGCCGAGCTTCACCAGATACTCGCCGAGGCGCGGGCGGCGCAGACCATGCCGTGGGACGAGAATCGCGCATCGCTCTATCGCACCATCTTCCCGCAGATGACGAATTGGCTGCCCGATGAAGAGGCAGCCCAGTTGCGCTTCGCGTTCGATGAGGAACTGGCGCGGCTGGAGCGGGCGGCCTGATCGAGATGCGCCCGAGACTTTCAATCAAAGCTGACTCGCAAAGCACCGGCGAGCCATCTCTTGAGTCGTCCCCGCGAAAGCGGGGACCCATACCCTCCGAAGCGAAGCAAGCAAGTAGCCCGGATCGGCTGTAGCCCGGATGAGCGAAGCGATATCCGGGGTTGAGCCTGTTTTTAAGCCTGAGCCTGTTTTGAAGCCTACCCGCTACGGTCGCCGGCGTGGTTCGCCGCAATTACTTCCCAGTCTAGCAAGTAGCCCGGATCGGCTGTAGCCCGGATGAGCGAAGCGATATCCGGGGTTGAGCCTGTTTTGAAGTCTGAGCCTGTTTTGAAGCCTACCCGCATGTCGCTGCGCTCATGCGGGCTACGGTCGCCGGCGTGGTTCGCCGCAATTACTTCCCAGCAAGTAGCCCGGATCGACTGTAGCCCGGATGAGCGAAGCGATATCCGGGGTTGAACCTGTTTTGAAGTCTGAGCCTGTTTTGAAGCCTACCCGCATGTCGCTGCGCTCATGCGGGCTACGGTCGTTGGCGTGGTTCGCCGCAATTACTTCCTAGCAAGTAGCCCGGATCGACTGTAGCCCGGATGAGCGAAGCGATATCCGGGGTTGAACCTGTTTTGAAGTCTGAGCCTGTTTTGAAGCCTACCCGCATGTCGCTGCGCTCATGCGGGCTACGGTCGCCGGCGTGGTTCGCCGCAATTACTTCCCAGCAAGTAGCCCGGATCGACTGTAGCCCGGATGAGCGAAGCGATATCCGGGGTTGAACCTGTTTTGAAGTCTGAGCCTGTTTTGAAGCCTACCCGCGTGTCGCTGCGCTCATGCGGGCTACGGTCGTTGGCGTGGTTCGCCGCAATTACTTCCTAGCAAGTAGCCCGGATCGGCTGTAGCCCGGATGAGCGAAGCGATATCCGGGGTTGAACCTGTTTTGAAGTCTGAGCCTGTTTTGAAGCCTACCCGCATGTCGCTGCGCTCATGCGGGCTACGGTCGCCGGCGCGGTTCACCGCAATTACTTCCCAGTACCGACTTTCAATCAAAGCTGACGCGCAAAGCACCGGCGGGCCGCCCGTAGCCCAGATGGAGCGAGCGCGTACGCCGCCTTTCACTTCTCACTTCACTTCACTTCACTTCACTGCGGGTCGCTTCACTGCGGGACGGTGGGGGGGCGGCCGAGCACGGAGCGCGCGAACTTCTTGGCCACCATCGGCTTGGCGAACAGGAAGCCCTGCACGAGATTGAAACCCATTTCGCGCACGGCGAGAAAGTCGGCCCGGCTCTCCACGCCCTCCGCGACGGTGCGCGAACCATAGCCGTCGGCGAGGTCGAGAATCCGGTGGCAGATCGACCGCTTCAAGCGGTCCTCCGCGCAGCCGGAAGCAAATTTCTTGTCGACCTTGATCTCGACGAAGGGAAAGTCCCGAATTTCGATGAGCGATGGCCACTCCGCGCCGAGATCGTCGATCGAGACGGCGATCTTGTGGAACCGAAGCTGCTTGGCCACGTCCTTCAACAGTTCCAGGTTTCGAATGGCCTCGATGCCGTTGACCTCGATGATCAGGCCTTCGAAAGCCGGGTGATCCGGCACCTGCAGGCCGAGGTTCGCCACCAGCTCCGGATCCTGAAGACAGGAGCCAGGCAAATTGATCGCAATCTCGACGTGGCCGTGCTGATGAACGAAATCGCGCCAGTCTTCCATCGCTCGCGCAATCACGAACTCCGTCAGCGCGCGGAAGTGCGGATCGCTGTCATCGGGAATGAAAAATGCCGGCGGCACGACGCCCCAGGTCGGATGCCGGATGCGGATGAGCGCCTCCGCCCCGCTGAGGCTGAGCGTGCGCGCGTCGATCTTCGGCTGATACCAGAGTTCGAGCCAGCCGGCGCAGAGCGCCTCCGCAACATCGATCGGCGGGTTCGGCGGGGCTCCGAGCGAGAGCAGGCAAGCCACGCCGTCGCGCAAACCCTTGTTGTCGAACGGCGTGCCGAGAATGGGCAGCATCGCCAGACCGAGCGACTCGCCGAATTCCTGAACGGCGCCGACCATGGGTGAAACACGCGGGCCGAGCAGCAGGACCTTGCCGTCGAATTTCTTGAAGGCGAGCTGCCGCAGCGTCTCGCAGGCCTCGATCCCCCCTGCCGATAGCCCGAGGACGACAAGATCGGGCAGCCGCGCATCCAGCATCGCGCCCAGCTCTGCGACCTGCGCGCATTCGCAAGTGATGAAGTCCAGCTCTTCCAGCGCGTCCATGAGGAACGCCCGGATATGTCGCTTGCCATCGGCGACGCAGACGCGAGGTTTGACCTTCCGCTGCCCGAAGGCAGCAACCCTTTCGGCTTGTCCCGTTCCCGTTCCCGATCCCGATCCCTGATGTTCCATGGGGGCCTCCTGCTTAGCGGGAGCGCCATTAGGGACTGCGACCGCGCCCGAACTGTGGTAATCCCCGAGCGGCGGTCGGAATGATTCCTGTAAGTATTAACGTCTAAAACTGATGATACTCACTCAGTTAAAAAAAGCATTTTCCTAAAAGGCCGCTTGAAGCATCGAGACGGGTCCGAAGCGCCGGCGCCGATCGCATTCCCGGATCAGGCACTTGCCGTCTCTCCCTCCGGTTACGGGCGCGCGCGCATCGCTTCCATGCCGATAAATCGATTGTTCGCGCGTACCTGCCCGGGTTAATTCCCTGGGCATGTCCGAGACGATGCCCGCGCCGTCGGCCGATGCGCCTGCCGCCCCCCATCATTCCGTCACGCCGCCGACGCTCCTTCAGCTCTTCGTCGCATGGGCGATCATCGCGGTGTGCGGGTTCGGCGGCGTGCTGTACTGGTCGCGGCGGATGATGGTGGACGAGCGCAAATGGCTCACCGCGGAAGAGTTCAACGAGGCCTATGCGCTGTGTAATTTCTTGCCGGGGCCGAACGTCATCAATTTCTCGGTCGTGTTCGGGCGGCAGATGCGCGGGGCGGCCGGCGCCTTCGTCGCGCTCGCCGGCCTGCTCGGGCCGCCGTTCGCGCTGGTGACGTTCATCGGCTTCTTGTACGCGTTCTTCGGCGAGCTTGCACCGCTGCAGCGCATGTTCGCCGGGCTCGCCGCGGCGGCGGCCGGGCTCACGATCTCGACTTCGCTCCTGATGGCGAAACCGATCCTGCACGAGCGCGCGGTCGTGGCGCCCGCGATCGCGGCGGCGGTGTTCCTCGGCGTCGGGGTGCTGCGCTGGCCGCTTTATTGGGTGCTGGCGGTGCTGATCCCGCTCTCGATCGCGCTCGCCTGGTGGGGCCGGCGGCAGGCGGGCGGGCAGGGGCCGGGGCCGCGATGAAGGAGGGCGGCGGAATCCTGCTCACGCTCGCGGGCTACTTCGCGCTGATGTCGCTGTTCGCGATCGGCGGCGGCAATGCCGCGCTGCCGGAGATGCACCGGCTCGCGGTCGAGGTGCGGCACTGGATGACCGACCGCGAGTTCGCCGACATGTTCGCGATCGCGCAGGTGACGCCGGGGCCCAACGTGCTGATCGTGGCGCTGATCGGCTATCACGTCGCCGGCCTCGCCGGGGCGACGGTGGCGACGCTGGCGATGTGTGGGCCGACCTGCGTCTTCGCGTTTTATGTCAGCCATGCCTGGAACCGGTTTCGCGATGCGCCGTGGCGCGCCATCATCCAGGCCGGCATCCTGCCGGTGTCGATCGGGCTGATCGCGGCGAGCGCGCTGATCATCGCGCAGGCGGCGGCGCTGAACTGGCGCGCCGTGGCGGTGACGGTCGTGACAGCGGCCGTGACCTTGCGCACGCGCATCAACCCGTTATGGATTTTCGTGGTCGCCGCGCTGCTCGGGCTCGCCGGCGCGATCTGATCGCAGCATTTTTCAGGAAAAACGGGCGCCGGTTTTCCGCGGAAAGCGCGACCGCTCAAACGGCTGACGGCAAAATTGTCGCGCTTCCCGTAGCCCCTGGGAGTGTGCTACGCAACATTCACCGTACTGTCGCGTAGAGGGCGGCGGTACCTCCGCGGGGTGAGTAAAGGGGAGGACCATGTCGCAGGACGTCAACACGTCCCAACCGGGGCCCGGTGCCACGGCAGGGACGTCACATCATTTCATAAGCGGCCTGGTGATCGCGCTGCTTGCGCTCGCCCTGCTGGGCTGGACCTTCTTCATCCCGAGTCCCACCATCCCCCGCCTGATGGCGATCGTCGTCGGCATCTTCGGGATTGGCGCGGCGGCGGGCTTCATCCCGGTGCGCAGCCCGCAGGATTTCTTCGGCGGCCTCGTGCTGGTGATCGTGGCGACCGTGGCGCTGATCGCATCGGCCGATCTGCCCGGCCAGCGCGGCTTCGCCTTCGGTCCGGGCACCGCGCCGCGGCTGTTCTCCGGCATGCTGGCGGCGGTCTCCGGCGCGGTGGCGATCTCCGGCGTGTTCACCAACGGACAGGCGATCGGCGCCTACCGGATCCGCGGACCGGCTTATGTGATCGTATCGATTCTGATGTTCGCGATGTTTATCCGTCCGCTCGGGCTGGTGATCTCGGCCTTCCTCGCGTTCATCCTGTCGATCATGGGCTCGACCGAGATGCGCTGGATCGAAAGCATCATCGCCGGCGCCCTCATGACTCTCATGTGCGTCCTGTTGTTCGTCTATCTGCTCAACCTGCCGTTCCAGCTCTGGCCGCCGGATAATGCGCTCCAGCTTTTGGGGCGCGAGCTCCATGATTTGATCAGTCCGTTCCTCCCTGCCGTTCCGAAGTAACAGCCGGCTGCTGGCCGGTGATGCTGGGTTGATATCATGACCGAACTACTCGCCAATCTCGCTCTCGGATTCAAAGTCGCGCTGGTCTGGCAGAACCTGGCGTTCTGCCTGCTCGGCGCGCTGGTCGGAACACTGGTCGGCGTGCTGCCCGGCATCGGCACGGTCGCGACCGTCGCGATGCTCTTGCCGATCACCTTCGGCCTGCCTCCGGTCGGCGCGCTGATCATGCTCGCGGGCATCTATTACGGCGCCCAGTACGGCGGCTCGACCACCTCGGTGCTGGTGAACATTCCGGGCGAGGCGACCTCGGTGGTCACCTGTCTCGACGGCCACCAGATGGCGCGTCAGGGCCGCGCCGGCGCGGCGCTCGCGATTGCCGCCATCGGCTCGTTTTTCGCCGGCTGCGTCTCGACCGTGCTGGTGGCGGCGCTCGGCGGGCCGCTGACCTCGATCGCGCTGCTGTTCGGCCCGGCCGAGTATTTCTCGCTGATGGTGCTCGGTCTGATCTTCGCGACCGTGCTGGCCAAGGGCTCGGTGCTCAAGGCGGTCGCGATGATCCTGCTCGGCCTGCTGATGTCGATGGTCGGCTCCGATCTCGAGACCGGCGCCGGCCGCATGACCTTCGACATCGCCGAGTTGGCCGACGGCATCGGCTTCACCAACATCGCCATGGGCGTATTCGGCTTCGCGGAGATCATCCGCAACCTCGAAATGCCGGCCGACAGCCGCGACATCGTCAACGCCAAGGTCACCGGCCTGATGCCGACCCGCCAGGACCTGATCAATTCCTCCGGTGCGATCGCGCGTGGCACCATCCTCGGCTCGATCCTGGGCATCCTGCCCGGCGGCGGCGCGGTGATCGCGTCGTTTGCCGCCTACACCTTCGAGAAGAAGATCGCGAAAGACCCGTCGCGCTTCGGCCGCGGCGCGATCCAGGGTGTGGCGGCGCCGGAGAGTGCCAACAACGCTGCCGCGCAGACCTCATTCATCCCCTTGCTTACGCTCGGCATCCCGCCGAATGCGGTGATGGCGCTGATGGTCGGCGCCATGACCATCCACGGCATCGTGCCGGGGCCGCAGGTCATGACCAAGCAGCCCGATCTGTTCTGGGGCATGATCGCCTCGATGTGGCTCGGCAACCTGATGCTGGTCATCATCAACCTGCCGCTGGTCGGCGTGTGGGTGAGCCTGCTGCGGGTGCCCTACCGGCTGCTCTATCCCTCGATCATCGTGTTCTGCTGCATCGGCATCTACTCGATCAACAATTCGCCGACCGACGTCTGCATCTCGGCGCTGTTCGGAGTGATCGGCTACTGGCTGGTGAAACACGACTTCGAGCCGGCGCCGCTGCTGCTCGGCTTCGTGCTCGGACCGCTCATGGAGGAGAACCTCCGCCGCGCCATGCTGATCGCCCGCGGCGACGCCACCGTGTTCTTCACCCGGCCGATCTCGGCGACGCTGCTCATCACCGCCATCTTCCTCCTGGTGATCGCGGCGATGCCGAAGATCCGCCAACGCCGCGACGAGGTCTTCGTCGAAGACTAGACACGGCGTTGGTCCAGCCTCCGCTCGTCCCCGCGCAGGCGGGGACGCCGGCACGGCGGGGTGGAATCGGAGCAGGTGCCCCTGGATTTCCGCTTGCGGCTTGCGCGGGAATGAGCGGATGGAGCCTGAAGCTTCCGGGCGCGGCGGAACGCCGCACGTCGGGGTGCGTTCTCCACGGCGGGTCGCGAGGCCCGCCGTTTCGTTGATGCCGGCCTGATCATGCCCACTTCCGACATGCCCCTGTCCTACGCCCAGCGTTTCGAGGACCTTTATCTCCTGCGCTGCTTCGGCGAGCGGGCGGACGGCTTCTATATCGACATCGGCGCGGGGCATCCGGTCTACGACAACGTCTCGTTCGCGTTCTATCTGCGCGGCTGGCGCGGCATCACGGTCGAGCCCAATCCCTGGCTGGCGCGGCTGTCGCGCGCGGTGCGCCCGCGCGACCAGCACGTCGAGGCGTTGGTCGGCGCGGCGCCGGGGTCGGCGACCTATTACCGGGTGCGCGACTTCCATGGCCTTTCGACCATGATCGAGGGCAACGCGCGGGCCGCGCAGGCCGAGTTCGGCAAGGACGCGGACGCGAGCGTGGTCCCGGTGACGACGCTGCGGGCGCTTTGCACCGCCCACGCACCGGCCGCGATCGACTTCCTCAAGATCGACGTAGAGGGGGCGGAAAAGGACGTGCTGCTCGGTGGCGACTGGGACCGGTTCCGGCCGCACATCGTGGTGGCCGAGGCGCTCGCGCCGACCACGCTCGCACCGGCCTGGGAAGCCTGGGAGCCGCTGCTGCTGCAGCACGGCTACCGCTTCGCGTTCTTCGATAGCCTCAACCGCTACTATGTGGCCGACGAGGCGGCCGAGCTGGCGCGGCATTTCGAGACCGCGCCTACGGCATTCCCGGGCACGCGTCAGTTCAACCAGACCTGCCCCGCGCTCGCCGACCCGGTGCACCCGGATCACAAGCTCGCGACCCTGCTGGCCGCCGCCGCGATGACCCACCTGCCGGTGCTGGAGCGCAGGCTCCTGCTCGACCTCCTCACCGCCGACCTGCCGCCCGCCGACCTCGACCGGCCCGCCGCGGCCGAGGACCTCGCGCGTGCCGGCGAGCGCGTCTTCGGGACCGATGCGCCGCCGCCGGCGCTCAACCTCGCTGCGCAAGCAACAGTGCGCGACCTCTACGCCGCGCTCATCGACACCGACGCGTTCCGCGCCGCCTGCGGGCGGATTTCGGCCAGCTATGCGTGGTAGGCGTAGCCCGCTCGCGATGCCCGCGCTGCGGCACCGCCGTCCTTGCGGCGTGACCGTTCTCAGACGCGACGCCGCCCCCGGTGTCGCTGCGCTCAACCCGGGTCACCCAAATCGGGCGACTTCCCTTGCGGCCCGGAGCTTGCATTCGCTATACGGCACCTGAGGTGGTAGCTGCAGGTGGCCGGCGCCGGCGGACGCTATTTCCTATTGGACCAGAGCCGGCTCTTTCCCGGCCAAACACGGGCTGAGAACGATGCGTGGCGCGCTGGGCGGTCCGCGCGTGCTGTTGCGCCGGCTTCGCGAGGTGATGGCGGAGCCGGTCAGCGCGCAGGAACGTCTCGACAAGATCGTGATGATGATCGCCGCCAACATGGTGGCGGAAGTCTGCTCCGTTTACGTTTTGCGCGTGGACGGTACGCTCGAGCTATACGCCACCGAAGGCCTCAACCGCGAGGCGGTGCACCAGACCGTGCTGAATCCGGACGAAGGCCTGGTCGGCCTGGTCGCCAGCGAGGCGAACCCGATCAACCTCTCGGAAGCGCAGAACCATCCGGCATTCTCCTACCGCGCGGAGACCGGCGAGGAGATCTACCACTCGTTCCTCGGCGTGCCGGTGCTGCGCGCCGGCAACACGCTCGGCGTGCTGGTGGTGCAGAACCGGGCGCGGCGGACCTATTCCGAAGAGGAAGAGGAAGCGCTGCAGACCACCGCGATGGTGCTGGCGGAGATGATCGCCTCGGGCGAACTGTCCGCGCTGGCGCGGCCAGGCGCGCCGGAGCCGGCGGCGCGGCGGCCGGCGAGCCTCACCGGGGTCGCGCTCAACGACGGCATCGCACTCGGCCACGTGGTGCTGCACGAGCCGCGCGTGGTCATCACCAACTTCATCGCCGACGATGCACCGAAGGAACTGTTCCGGCTCGAGGCCGCGCTCGAGAGCCTGCGCGCCGATCTCGACGTCATGCTGGAGCGCGGCGAGATCGCCGACGGCGGCGAGCATCGCGACGTGCTCGAAGCCTACCGCATGTTCGCCTACGACCGCGGCTGGGAGCATCGCCTGCAGGAGGCAGTGCGCACCGGGCTCACCGCCGAGGCCGCGGTCGAGCGCGTGCAGTCCGACACCCGCGCGCGCATGCTGCGCATCACCGATCCCTACCTGCGCGAGCGCCTGCACGATCTCGACGATCTCGCCAACCGGCTGATGCGCCAGCTCCTCGGCCAGGATCACGCGCCGGCGCGCGAGCGGCTGCCGGAGAACGCGATCGTGGTCGCCCGCACCATGGGGCCGGCCGACCTGCTCGACTATGACCGCCGCCGGCTGCGCGGGCTGCTGCTGGAGGAGGGCGGCCCGAACTCGCACGTGGCGATCGTGGCGCGCGCGCTCGGCATCGCGGCGGTCGGCGAGGTCGCCAATGCGACCGGCATTGTCGATCCCGGCGATGCCGTGATCGTCGACGGCTCCACCGGCGACGTCCATATCCGGCCCACGCCCGAAATGGAGGCGGCGTATATCGAGCGGGTGCGGCTGCGCGCGCGGCGGCAACTGCAATATCTCGCGCTGCGCGCCCGCCGAAGCGTCACCAAGGACGGCGAGCCGGTGACGCTGATGATCAATGCCGGGCTTGCGGTCGATCTGCCGCATCTCGAGGAGACCGGCGCGGCCGGCATCGGCCTGTTCCGCACCGAGTTGCAGTTCATGGTGGCGGCGAGCCTGCCGCGCGCGGCCGATCAGTTCGCGCTCTACCGCAGCGTGCTCGACGCCGCCGGCGACCGCCCGGTGACCTTCCGCACGCTCGACATTGGCGGCGACAAGGTGCTGCCCTACATGCGCAACGAGGAGGAAGAGAACCCGGCGCTCGGCTGGCGCGCGATTCGGCTCGGCCTCGACCGGCCGGGCCTGCTCCGCAGCCAGGTGCGCTCGCTGCTGCGCGCCGGCGGCGGCCGCGGCATCAAGCTGATGTTCCCGATGGTCGCGACGGTCGAGGAATTCGACCAGGCGAAGTCGCTGGTCGAGCGCGAGCTGACGCATCTGCGCCGGCACGGCCATAAGCTGCCCGAGCGGGTCGATGTCGGCAGCATGGTCGAGGTGCCCTCGCTGCTCTATCAGCTTGACGAACTGCTCGGCCGTGCCGATTTCCTCTCGGTCGGTTCTAACGACCTGATGCAGTTCTTCTTCGCCGTCGACCGCGGCAACGTGCGCGTCGCCGAGCGCTTCGATCCGATCTCGGCGCCGATGCTGCGCGCGCTGCGCCAGATCGTGGTGAAGGCGAAGGCGCACGACAAGCCGGTGACGGTGTGCGGCGAGCTTGCCTCCAAGCCGCTCGGCGCGCTGGCGCTTGCGGCCATCGGCTATCGGTCGCTGTCGCTTACGCCGTCCGCGATCGGCCCGGTGAAGGGGCTGCTGCTTGACCTCGAAGTGCGCAAGGCGGCAGCGCTGATCACCCCGTTGATCGACAGCCCCACCGGCAGCGTCTCGATCCGCGACCGGCTCACGGCGTTCGCGGCGGAGGAGGGGCTGCAGATATGACTATATTTCCGTCATTGCGGGGCTTGACCCGGCGTTCCCGCCTACCAATCGCTCCCCCGGCCGCGGGGGAGGGTAGGGTGGGGGATCGATGCCCGGGTCAAGCCCGGGCATGACGAGTTCACACTCGATCGGCGTCAGGTTCAAATGCTCCCTGAACAGAAACTCGACGGCCTCCTCGCCCGGCACCGGATGGTGGAGAGCGAGCTCGGCCATCCGCTCGACAGGGACACCTACGTGAAGCTCTCGCGCGAGTTCGCGGAGCTCGGGCCGATCGTCGAGAGCATCAAGGCCTATCGCGGCACCACCAGCGAAATCGCCGACCTTGCGGCGCTGCTCGATGATCCCGCGACCGACGCCGACATGCGCGCGCTCGCGGCCGATGAAAAGCCTGCGCTCGAAGCGCGTCGCGCCATGCTCGAAGAAAAAATCCGCGTCGCGCTCCTGCCCAAGGACGCGATGGACGAGCGCAACGTCATCGTCGAAATCCGCGCCGGCACCGGCGGCGACGAGGCGGCGCTGTTCGCCGGCGATCTGTTCCGCATGTACGAGCGTTTCGCGGCGAAGCAGGCCTGGAAGGTCGAAGTGATTTCCGCCAGCGAAGGCTCGATGGGCGGCTACAAGGAGATCATCGCCGAGATCAAGGGCCGCGGCGCCTTCGCCAAGCTCAAGTTCGAATCGGGCGTGCATCGCGTGCAGCGCGTGCCGGACACCGAGGCGTCGGGCCGCATCCACACCTCGACCGCGACCGTCGCCGTGCTGCCGGAGGCGCAGGATGTCGACGTCACGATCAACGAGGCCGATCTCAAGATCGACACGCTGCGCGCCGGCGGCGCCGGCGGCCAGCACGTCAACAAGACCGAATTCGGCGATCCGCATCACCCATCTTCCGACCGGCATCGAGGTGAAGATGCAGGAGGACCGCTCGCAGCATCGCAACCGCGCCAAGGCGATGGCGGTGCTGCGCACGCGGCTCTACGATCTCGAACGCCAGAAGGTGGACGCCGCCCGCGCCGCCGAGCGCCGCGGCCAGGTCGGCACCGGCGACCGTTCCGAGCGCATCCGTACCTATAACTTCCCGCAGGGCCGCGTCAGCGACCACCGCATCAACCTCACGCTCTACAAACTGCCGCAGATCATCGAGGGCGAGGCGCTCGGCGAGATCGTCGATGCGCTCGTCACCGAGCACCAGGCGGCGCTGCTGTCGGCCGAGGGAACGGCAGCGTGAGCACGCGTGACGCATGCGCGGCGCAGACGGCGGCGGCGCCTTCGCCGCATCTGAATCACTTCGGCGGCGTGAGCATCGGTGCGGCGCGGCGTGCGCTGGCACAGGTGTTCCGCGCGGCCGGCCTCGACACGCCCGAGCTCGATGCGCGCGTTCTCATCGGCCATGCGCTCGGCCTCGACCATGCCGCGCTCGCCGCCGCGGCGGGTCGGATCGTGTGCGCTCCTGAAAGCGACGCGATCACCGCGCTGGCGGCGCGGCGGCTCGCGCATGAACCGGTCGCGCGCATTCTCGGCCGCAAGGAATTCTGGGGCCTCGATCTGCGCCTCAACGCCGACACCTTGGTGCCGCGTCCCGAGACCGAGACCGTGGTCGAGGCGGCGCTCGCCGCGCTCGGTGCGAATCAGGCTCGCGCGATTCGCCTCGCCGACCTCGGCGCCGGATCGGGGGCGCTGCTGCTGGCGCTGCTCACCGAATGTCCACTGGCGCGCGGGATCGGGACCGACGTAAGTCTCGGCGCGCTTGCCTGCGCCCGCGCCAATGCACAGGCCCATGACCTGGCCTCACGCAGCGCGTTCGTCTGTTGCGACTATGGCGCGGCGCTGTCCGGCCCGTTCGATCTCATCGTCGCGAATCCGCCGTACGTGACGCGCGCCGAGATCGCCACCCTGCAACCCGAAGTCCGCGGGTTCGATCCCTGCCGCGCGCTCGATGGCGGGCCGGACGGTCTCGACGCCTATCGCGCGATCGCCGCCGACGCGCGCCGCCTGCTTGCGCCGGAGGGCATCTTGGTGCTCGAATTGGGGACCGGGCAGCTCGGTTCCGTCAGCTCAATGTTAACGGAGTCGGGGCTTGCGCCGGCGGGCCATCGTCACGATCTGTCGGGTGTGGCTCGTGCGCTTGTGGTCAAGTCCCGCCATGAGTTGTCCACAATTCAGGCCCGCAAAAAAGCACTTGGATTGTCAGGCAATACCGACTAGGTTTCGCGCACGGAATCGACCCGAACCGGCGCCGAACGAGGCCTCGCAGCAAAGCCTTGTGGAAACTTCGGAGTGCCAGAGGCGCGGACGCGGACACGTGAAGCTGGGGTGATCCGGCGGATAGTTCGCAGCATCGGGACGAGATGCTTCATCGGTTAAGCGCAGACCGCGACAACGTTTGATGACTAACGTTTGATGCAGGGCTGCGCATGACGAGAGGTGGGCAGCGCCGCGATTTGATCGCGGTCTTGGGGTTGCTGCTTCGAGGCAGGAAACTTTCGCGGCGAAGGGCGCCGCACACTGGCTTCGCGCTCATTTGGTGAGGACGTGGTCGTGACCGGTGGTCTTGACCGCTTGCCGCGCCCGAGGATGCCCGGAGCATTCGCTGAAGCAAGGCGGCCATCGCCGCCGTAAGCATGGGGTTGGCAAACAGGCGAGTCATGAGGAACGGTCAAAACAAACAACGCATGCGCGGACGCAACAACAACAACAACAACAATCACCGCAAAAGCCAGAATCCGATGACGCGGGTCTACGAATCGAATGGCCCGGACGTCAAGATCCGGGGAACTCCCTCCCACATCGCCGAAAAATACATGCAGCTCGCCCGCGATGCGCACACCTCTGGCGATCCGGTCGCGGCCGAGAATTACTACCAGCATGCCGAGCATTATTTCCGGCTCATTGCCACCGCGCAGGAACAGTTCCGCCAGAGCAATCCTCACTTCACCCGCCCGGAAAATGAAATGCGCGGCGCCGCCGACGACATCTACGACGAGGGCGACGAGGACGATGCCGGGCAACCGCAGCCGATGGCCGGCAATGGCGGCGACACTCCGTTCGGCACGCGCGAGCCGCAGCCTTACCTGCCTCCCGATGCGCAGCCGTTCCCGCCGCAGCCACAGCCGCAGCAGCCGCAACCTCAGACGCAGCAGTTCGCCCCGCGCGAGCGTGCGCCGTTCAACCCGCCGCAAGCCGGCGGCGACATCGAACGCTTGCCGTCGTTCATCACCGGCGGCGGCCAGCAGCCGCAGCAGGGTCAGCCGGCGCCGTCACAGCAGGGCTTCAGTTCCAACGGCGGCAACGCGCCCCACGACAACCAGGGTGGCGATCGCTTTCCCTTGCATCGCCGCCGCCGCCGTCATCGCGGCCCGCGCCCCGACCTGTCGAACGCACCGCAAGCCGGCGGCGAGGTAGATGAGTCCCGGCGCGGCGAATAGTTCATACCAAGGTTCATAAAGACGGATCCGTCATGCCCGGGCTTGACCCGGGCATGTGTTTATTTCGTAAAAGGCTTTTTTTCGAAGCCGATGGATTGCCGGTCAAGCCGACAATGACGACCCGTGAAGTTCAACGACTCGTGAGTCGACGACCCGTGAGTCAATGTCTGCGAAGGTCGGTATCAGATCGCCGATCCGCATCGACGGCGAAGTAAACATCGCGCCCTACCCTCCGGGCGAGGGCGCCAGCGCGGGCTCCAGCGCCGGCATCAGTCGCGCCCGCTCGCGCCGCGCCGGAATGGCGCGGTAGACCTGCTTGGTGGCCTCGACGATATGCACGCCCGCGAACGGTGCCTTGATGGTGGCGCCGGCGCGCTCCCAGGCGACTGCGGAGCCCAGGAACCAGCCGCGCCGGATCGGCGGCACATACAGCGCCTCGGTGTAGCCCATCGGCGTGAACCAGGTGTCGCGCAGCAGTTGCATGATCTGCGAGCGCGAATACGGCCGGCCATGGCCGAACGGGGTCGTGTCGGTGCGCGCCCACAGCCCGCGCCGGTTCGGCACCACGGCGAGGAGCCGTCCGCCGGCCGCGAGCACGCGCCACGCCTCGCGCAGCAGTGCCGGCGCGTCGTCGGTCATTTCGAGCGCGTGGATCAACAACAGCCGATCGACCGCGGCGTCGCCGAGCGGCATTTTGAACTCATCGACCAGGGCGGACAGGCTGGGACTGCTGGTCGGCCATTTGATCACCCCTTGCACCGCCGGCATGAAGGCGAGGCAGCGTTCCGCTTCCTCGCGGAACAGCCCGAAATAGGGGGTCGGATAGCCGATGCCGAGCAGCCGCATCCCGCGCAGATCCGGGAACCGCGTCCGGATGCCGCGTCCGATGAAGCGCCGCGCCGCCACGCCGAGCCGCTGGGCGTAGAAGTTGCGCAGATCGACGACGTCCATGGACATGGGACTAAAATAGCACGAATGTTGTTATTGTTATTTGGTGATCGCGTGCGGTTTGGCGAGCGCCGGCGGCGCCCGGCACGCAACGACAAGGAGACGACATGCCCGCGCAAACGCGCCTGTTCATGTGCCTGAGCGACAATTTCGGCGTGCTGGTGCACGATCCTGCAAGCGGCGCGACCGCGGCGATTGACGCGCCCGAGGCGGGGCCGGTCGAGGCGGCGCTGCGGGCCACCGGATGGAAGCTCACCGACATCCTGGTGACGCATCATCATCACGATCACACCGGCGGCATCGAGGAGCTCAAGGAGGCGCATCGCTGCCGCGTGGTCGCGCCCGATGCCGAGGCCGACGGCATCCCCGACGTTGACGAAACCGTGCGCGAGAACGACACCGTGCGCGTCGGCGGCCTGCAGGCGCGCGTGATCGAGACGCCCGGCCACACCGCCGGCCATATCACCTACGTGTTCCCGGATGAGAAGCTGGCGTTCGCCGGCGACACGCTGTTCTCGATCGGCTGCGGGCGCGTGATCGAGGGCAATGCCGAGATGATGTGGGATTCTCTGCTCAAGCTGCGCGCGCTGCCCGACGACACCCGCGTCTATTGCGGCCATGAATACACGGCGGCGAACATCCGCTTCGCCAAGACGATCGAGCCGGACAACGCCGTGCTGGCGGCGCGCGAGCTCGAGGTCAAGCGCCTGGTGGCGGAGAAGACGCCGACGATCCCCTCCCTGCTGGGGCAGGAGAAGGCGGCGAACCCGTTCCTGCGCGCGGATGTGCCGGATGTGGCGAAGGCGGTCGGGCTGGCCGGGGCGCCGGCGTGGAAAGTGTTCGCCGAGATCCGCGAGCGGAAGAACAAGTTCTGATGAGCGGCAGTCTCGCCGCCGCCGCGATCATCCGCTTGCTCGATCTCAAGCCGCATCCGGAGGGCGGGCATTTCCGCGAGACGTTTCGCGACTCCCGCACCGTTGAAGGCGGCCGGGCGGCGTCGACGGCGATCTATTTCCTGCTGGCGCGCGGGGAACGCTCGCACTGGCATCGCGTCGACGCGGCGGAGGTATGGCACCACTACGCCGGCGCGCCGCTCGCTCTCGAAATCGCACGAAGTGATAAAAGCCCGATCGAGCGCATGACGCTCGGTCCCGATCTTGCGGCCGGCGAGCGGCCGCAGGCGGTGGTGCCGGCGCATACGTGGCAGGCGGCCGAGAGCCTCGGCGATTGGACGCTGGTCGGCTGCACCGTCGCGCCAGGATTTGAATTCGCCGGCTTCGAGCTGGCGCCGATGGGATGGAAGCCCGGCTAGCTACACCATCACCTGCCCACCGTTCGCGGTGAGTGTCGAGCCCGTGATCAGACCGGCGTCGTCCGAGGCGAGGAACACGACGCAGCGCGCGATCTCCTCCGGTTCGCCGAGGCGGCCGAGCGGGATCAGCGGCAGGATGTTCTTCTCCATCACTTCCTTCGGCACCGCCTTCACCATCTCGGTTGCGATGTAGCCGGGGCAGATCGCGTTGACGGTGATGCCGGCGCGCGCGCTCTCCTGCGCCAGCGCCTTGGTGAAGCCGATCTCGCCGGCCTTGGCGGCGGAATAGTTGGTCTGGCCCATCTGGCCCTTCTGGCCGTTGATCGACGATATGTTGATGATGCGCCCGAATTTGCGGTTGCGCATGCCGTCGATCACCGGGCGGCACATGTTGAACAGCGAATTGAGATTGGTGTTGATGACGGCGCCCCACTGGTCCGGCGTCATGCGGTGGAACATGGTGTCGCGCGTGATGCCGGCATTGTTCACCAGCACCTCGACCGGTCCGAGCTCGGCCTCGACCTTCCTGAGCCCTTCCGCGCAGGAATCGTAGGACGACACGTCCCATTTGAATACCGGGATGCCGGCGTCGGCCTTGAACTTCTGCGCCGCCTCGTCGTTGCCGCCGTAGTTGGCCGCGACCTTGTACCCGGCGGCCTTCAGCGCCTTTGAAATCGCCTCACCGATCCCGCGCGTTCCCCCCGTCACCACCGCAACGCGTGACATTCGTTCCTCCTATGGGTCGCGTCATGCCCGGCCTTGTGCCGGGTATCCACGCCTTGTTGACGACAGCTTAAGGACGTGGATGGCCGCGACAAGCCCGGCCATGACGCCGCAGCGAAGGTGAGCGCGAGCCGCTACCGCTCCACGCACATCGCGATGCCCATGCCACCGCCGATGCAGAGCGTGGCGAGGCCTTTCTTGGCGTTGCGCTTGGCCATCTCGTGCAGCAGCGTCACCAGCACGCGCGCGCCCGACGCGCCGATCGGGTGGCCGATCGCGATCGCGCCGCCGTTGACGTTGACCTTGGCGGTGTCCCAGCCGAGGTCCTTGTTGACGGCGCAGGCCTGCGCCGCGAATGCCTCGTTGGCCTCGATCAGATCGAGGTCGCCGGTGTTCCAGCCGGCCTTCTTGAGCGCGGCGCGTGAAGCCGGGATCGGGCCCGAGCCCATGATCGCGGGATCGACGCCGGCGTGCGCCCACGAGACGATGCGCGCAAGCGGGATCTTGCCGCGCTTGGCCGCTTCGCTCGCGGTCATCAGCACCACGGCGGCGGCGCCGTCGTTGATGCCGGAGGCATTGCCGGCGGTCACGGTGCCGTCCTTCGAAAACGCCGGACGCAGCTTGGTCATCGCGTCAAGCGTCGCACCGTGGCGCGGATATTCGTCAGTGTCCACGACCACGTCGCCCTTGCGCGTCTTCACCGTCACCGGGACGATCTCATCCTTGAACTTGCCGGCCTTCTGTGCGGCTTCCGCCTTGTTCTGCGAGGCGACCGCGAACTCGTCCTGCTGGCCGCGGGTGATCTGCCACTGGCGCGCGACGTTCTCGGCGGTGTTGCCCATGTGATAGCCGTTGAAGGCGTCCCACAGGCCGTCCTTGATCATGGTGTCGACCATGTCGAAATTGCCCATCTTCACGCCGGTGCGCAGATGCGCACAATGCGGCGCCATGCTCATGGATTCCTGGCCGCCCGCGATCACGATGTCGGAATCGCCGTTGAGGATTGCCTGGTAGCCGAGCGCGACCGCGCGCAATCCTGAACCGCAGAGCTGGTTGACCAGCCATGCCGGGCTTGTGACTGGAATGCCGGCGGCGATCGAGGCCTGGCGGCCCGGGTTCTGCCCTTCCCCGGCGGTGAGAATCTGGCCCAGGATCACTTCCGAGACCTCGCCGCCCTCGACGCCGGCGCGCTTGAGCGCTTCCTTGATCGCGACCGCGCCGAGCTCGTGCGCCGGCAGCGAGCCGAGCGCGCCATTGAAGGCGCCGACCGGCGTGCGGGCCGCGCTGACGATGACAACGTCGTCTTTCATCTCACAAATCCTTTCGTGTCTGGCTGGACGGCAACCGGCTCCTCACCGCCGCGCATCAGGGCACCAGATGGCATGAACGCAGCGTGGCATGACGGCAACATGGCATGACGGCAACATGGCATGACACCAACATGGCGATGGCACGGCCGGAGTTACGCGATCCCAGCCGCTCGGACCCCATCCTTTAATGCCCTTTGATGCCGTCCATCAACGTGTCAATTGCAAGGACCGCCGGACCGTCCCGCATCCTGACCGACACTCACATGGTGATCCGGCGCCCCCACGGGAAGACCCGATAAAACGGTGGCTTGCGCGCGACGAAACGGGTTATGCTGGTTCCCGGGGAAGGGCTGACTCAACCGACATGGCCACATCCGCGCAACCGGTCCTGATCAAGAGATACGCCAAATCTCGGCTTTATTGCCCGGGCGCGGGCCGCTACGTGTCGCTCGCCGACCTCGCCGACATGGTCGAAGACGATGAGGATTTTGTGATCCGCGATGCCGCGAGCGGCGCGGACATCACGCACCTGGTACTCAAGCAGATCATTATCGAGCGTGCAGGCCATGGCTAAGTCGGACGAACCGATTACGATCAAGAAATACGCCAACCGGCGGCTCTACAACACCGGCACCAGCACCTATGTGACGCTGGAAGACCTCGCCACCATGGTGAAGAAGGGCGAGGACTTCGTCGTCTACGACGCCAAGACCGGCGAGGACATCACCCGCAGCGTCCTGGCGCAGATCATCTTCGAGCAGGAGAACAAGGAAGGGCAGAGCCTGCTTCCGATCACGTTCCTGCGCCAGCTCATCCGCTTCTACGGCGACTCCATGCAGATGCTGGTGCCGCGCTATCTGGAGGTCTCGATCGACTCGCTGTCGCGCGAGCAGGAGAAATTCCGCGCGCAGATGGCGCAGGCCTTCGGCGTCATGCCGTTCGGCCCGCTCGAGGAGCAGGTGCGGCGGAACATGGAAATGTTCGAGCGCGCCTTCGCGATGTTCGCCCCGTTCGCGCGGCGCGAAGGCCAGGCCGCGGCCGCGGCCGAATCCGGGAAGAGCCCGCCGCCCGCCAGCGGCGGCGAGATCGATGATCTCAAGCGCCAGATGGAAGAGATGCAGAAGCAGCTCGAACGGCTGGGCGGGAAGGAAAAAAAGGAGTGAGCTCACCCAGGAGCGAAAGCTGGTTCAATTCTTCCAACAACGTCGGGCCGGCTCCGAAAATCCGTGGGCGAAATACCGGTCACATTCGAGCACCGACACGTCGGCCGCTTTGTCGCCATTGATGTCAGGAGCGACCGAGCCTCTGTTGTGATAGTTCTTCATAGGCCATAGCCGCCGAACATTCGTGTCGGGGGAATGCTACCAAGAGATTTAGTGCTACCAAGAGATTTGACGTGCCGTCCGCGCCCAATTCATTGGGCGGCGCGCGCGGCCCGCTTCTCTCTGAGACACGTCAGCAGGCCGGTGTAGGTCCCGCTGGCGCCCGTCATTTTCAGGCAGATCGCTCGATCAGCGGGCGCGAAGTGGCTCCAATCCGAGACGAGCCGACCCTGCGATGGTTGATCGTCGGCGGGCGCCGCGAGTGCTGCGTTGAGCGGGACCACATGGCCCGCAACGAGCACGAACGCGAAGGTGGTCATTACGAAATTCCGGTTCATGGCTTTCTCCTCTGAACGGGGCTTTTGGAAACCTTTTCGGCCCCAGTAGGCACTCCCAGTTGAAGTGTTGAGGAGGTGGCGCGCTTGATCCGATTATCCTCCGTAGAGCTTCCGCGAATTAGTTTGCGTAAGGTCTGAAAAGTTTGCGCATCATCACGCGGGCAATTCGCACCTGTTGAGATGACCGAGCGCGTGGTCAATCCGAGGCGGTGGAATTGCGCCTAGGACTGTGTCGGGATGCGTCGCTCCCGTAAATCAGCCTAATGGATCGGCGGCTGGACCGGCACAAAGGCGCGCTTTTCACCCTACGGCTTTGTTGGATATGAACTTTTCGCCATTTTTCGGCATAAAAAATCCTTATGGCGGGACCAGGACTGAGGTACTGCTTCAATGATGCGAAGCTTGGTGACGGAGTTCTGTCTCTGCCGGGTCAGGTTGTTTGAAACGGCCGGATATCCAACGATTGCGTCCCGCCGCTAAGCGGAGATCTTCGCTGTGCCTGAGGCGGCCACCCACGGTCGCCGCTCCGAGGCAAGCCCGACCAGCGCGCCCTGCAGATAATCGCAGCTCCAGTCCGTGAGCATCGCGGCTGCGTCGTCGTCCTGCACCCACTCGGCGACCGTCTCCAGGCCAAGCCGGCGCGCGAGATCGATCAGCGTGTGCACGAAGGCGCGGTCGTCCTCGGAGTTCTTCAGGTTCTTCACGAAGGCGCCGTCGATCTTGACGATGTCGACGCCGAGCTTGCGGAGGTTGCGGAACGAGGTGTAGCCGGCGCCGAAATCGTCGATGGCGATGCGGCAGCCGAGATCCTTCACGCGCGCGACGAAGCCGCGGGTCTCGTCGATGTCGTGGATCGCGGTGGTCTCGGTGATCTCGACGGTGAGCCGCTCGGCGACGCCAGCATGCGTGCCCAGCATCGCGCCGAGCGCCGCCCACCAGTCCGGGTCGGTGGTCGAGGCGGCCGAAACGTTGACGCTCGCCTTCAGGTTCGGCGCCGCGATGAGCTGTTCGAGCGTGAGTTCGAGCACGCGATGGTCGAGCAGGCGCACCAGCCCGAGTCGCTCGGCGAGCGGCAGGAACTCGTTGACCGCGAGCAGGCTGCCGTCGGGACGGCGCACCCGCATCAGGCATTCGTAGAACGCCGGCTGCCGCGTCGCGACCGCAACCACCGGCTCATACACCAGGAAGATGCGCCGCTCGTTGAGCGCGGTGATGATCTCGTCGGTCGCCCGCGAGGTCTCGCGGCGCTGCACTTCGCGCTCGAGGTTCGGGCTGTAGATCTGGAACGAGCCGCGCCGGCGCATGCGCACGTTCGATAGCGCATCCTGCGCCCGCGTCATCACTTCCGGCACGGTGCGGGCATGGCGCGGGGCAGTGACGCCGCCGATCGTGACGGTCACGGCGACCGGGCCGGCGCTGGTGTCGATCACGTCGTCGCGCACGCAGGCGAGCAGGCGGTCGGCGGCGATCAGCAGGTCGTCGGCGGTGCAGTTGTTGAGGATGACGCCGAACTTGTTGCCGGCCAGCCGGCCGAGATGGTCCTTGCCGCGCAATTGCGAGCGCATGCGCTTGGCGACCGCCGCGATCACCTCGTCGGCGATCTCGAAGCCATAGGCGTCGTTGATGCGGCTGAGATAATCGAGGGCGACCAGCAGGAAGCCGCAGGACGAGCGCAGCTTGACCGCTTCCTCGATCACAGTGCCGAGCACTTCGGTGAGATGGGAGCGGTTCATCTCGCCGGTGAGCGGGTCGAAGCGCGCGAGCTGGACGAGTTGCTGCTCATGCGCATGCCGTTCGTTGATGACGCGCACGACGCCCTGTGCGCGCACCGGTTTGCCGTCGGATCCGGCGTACCAGCGGCCGCTGTCCTCGACCCAGAGCTGGAGGTCGCGGCCGGGCGGACGCAGCGCGTACTGCACCTGGTAGGGCACGCCGGCGCCGCGATCATGCTCGCTCGACCGCATCACCGCATCGACGCGGGATTGCGGTGTCTGCGCATCGATCAGTTTGGCGAAGCCCGCTCCCGACGCCAGCGCCGCGGCATCGGCGACCTCGAGCACGTTGGCGGCATTCGCGCCCCAGGTCAGCGCATCCGTGTCGAGCCGCCAGACGTAGGGCGCCTCGCCGACGGCGGCGAGGATCTCGTGCAGATCCAGCTCGGGAGCGCGCGCGACGACGGCCGCGGGGATGGCTTGGACCGGCGCGCCGGGCTCGGCTTGCGGCTGTTGGAAGACGCAGGGCTCCTGCCCGTCGACATAGCCGCGGCTGGCGCGGTCGCTTCGTTCATTGGCCACGAACGCCTCGGGATCTGCCCGCCACCGCGGAACGGGGACCGGCCGCGATTGGCAATTTCACGCCAAGCTACGGGCCAACCTTAAATGATTCGGAAATCGTGGAGGCGGGTTCACGGGAACGGCGGGCCTCTTCCTGTCCGCGTCTACAAAAAATTGCGCCTTCGCAAGGGACCCGCAGGCTGGGCTCGGCGTTGAAACCAGCGGCACATTGCTTGCGAGGTGGCTGTGAGGAAAGGGGTTTTGTCCCGTTCCGGTACAGGAGGCGTCACGTGGACCAGATCGGCGACGAGGGAAATGGCTCGCACGTCCCGGGACGGACCTTGGTCGTTCAGCGTGCCGAGAATTTACACCGGAACGACATCTCGCCGCGTGCCTCGGCGCTGTTTGTCACCCAGCTCATCGCCAATGCCCAGCAACTGCCGCAGTGCCGGGCGCGTCGACGGGCGGAGCCGGAGGTGGCGCGGACAATCTACGCGGAGGGATTGGCCAAGGGCCGCCGGCGGCGGCCACACCTCAGTGTTGAGGCATGATCCGCTCGTTGCCCTCGATGTTCACGTCACGCTGAGCGGTGCGGATGGTGATCGAGAAGCCGCCAATCACGTCGACGAAGCTCAGCGCAGTGATGATCATGAAGGTCGAGGTCGCCGCCTTCCGTACGGTGATGAACTCGATCGCCATCACCATGAACAGGACCAGCGAGAGCACGTGATCCATGATCGCCTTGTTGGAAAAGCGCGTGGCCTTGACGATCTCGACATAGAGCAGCAGCACCCCGAGCAGGACCAGTACGTCCCCGGTACTCACCGCCATGCGCTCGCCCGAGAGCATCGGGATGGTGAACACATCGTCGTGGAACTGCATGTTCAGCAGGAACGCGATCATGTTGTAGAGCGCGAACGGGATGATCAGCAGAGGGAAAGCGATCAGGAACATCGGCCGAGCCTCCTCGTGCTTGCCTGAGCCAAGTCAAACAACGCCAGCATCACAATGTTGGATCACAATGCGCATTGCCGCGCCAGCCGTCGCGGCGGCGCCGGCACAATCAGGCCTCGGCCTTGGGTTTGAGGATCTGGCGGCCTTTGTACATCCCGCTCTTGAGGTCGACGTGGTGCGGGCGGCGCAGCTCGCCGGAATCCTTGTCCTCGATGTAGGTCGGCTTCTTGAGGGCGTCCGCCGAGCGGCGCATCCCGCGCCGGGATGGAGATGTTTTTCGCTTGGGGACGGCCATCGTAAGGGACTCCTGTTGTCCGGGCACCGGAATGTGTTGGAATGCCAGGGCTTATAGAGGATCGCTCCGGGCAAGGCTAGGGGGCGCAACGAGCGTCGAACTTGAAATTTCCGGGCCCGGTTCGGCCTTGGAAAGCCCCGCCGGCCGGCACATGTATTCGTCGCTATCCCAGGCAAAAGGAGCATGGCATGACAGAACCGGCGGGCTCGTCGCCGTCCGCAAATAACGGCGTCCGGATAGGCCACGTCAATCTCAAGGTCGCAGATTTGAACCGCTCGCTGGCGTTCTATGAGGGCGTGCTCGGATTCAAGATTACCAAACGGATCGGCGATGCGGCGGCGTTTCTCGCCTATGATGCCTACCATCACGATATCTGCATCAATACCTGGGAAAGCCTGGGCGGGACGCCTCCGGCGCCAGGGGCGACAGGCCTCTATCACCTCGCCATCCTGTATCCGAGCCGCGCTGACCTGCGCGCCGCCTTTCTGCGGCTGAAGGCGGCCGGGATCGCCATCGAAAGCGCGGTCGATCACGGCGTCAGCAAATCCCTTTACCTGCGCGATCCCGACCAGAACGGCGTCGAGCTGTATTGCGATCGCCCGCGCGCGACCTGGTGGAGCGAAAGCGGCGAGCTCAAGATGGGGCATCGGCCGACCGATCCTGAAGTCCTGTTGAGCCGGGATCCGTGACCCTCGGGAACCGGATTGGCCGGAATCCGCGCCGTTTCACCTCCGCCGAGCCGCCATTGCCGTCGGGCGGCGAACGCTGCTAAACCAAAAGCTTGATCCGATCATACGCGGCCCGTTTTCCGGGCCCTATTGGCAGTGCAGGGAGGTCCCGTTGGCCGAGAAGCTCATCGTTTCCCAAGAGATCGCCGACAAGTTCAAGACCGAGAAGGAAACGCCTTACACCCGATGGGTGCGTGACGAAGGCCTCGACATCATCAGCGCGCAGTATGTCCCGGACCTCACCACCGTCGATCTCAAGCCGTGGCCACGGCGCGGCGGCAACGGCGTCATGATCAACCACGAGGCCTCGCGCGCCTCGAACGATTGCTACGTCTGCGAGATCCCGCCCGGCAAGAAGCTCGAGCCGAGCCGCCATGTGTTCGAGGAGATGATCCTGATCCTCAAGGGCCGCGGCTCGACCACGATCTGGAACAATGCCGGCGCGCGCGTCACCTTCGAGTGGAAGGCCGGCTCGATCTTCGCGATCCCGCTCAATTGCTGGTACCAGCACTTCAACGGTTCGGGCCAGGACGTGGTGCGGTTCGTCGCGGTGACCAACTGCCCGTCCGTGCTCAATCTCTATGATGACCTCGATTTCGTGTTCAAGAACCCGTTCGATTTCACCAAGCGCTTCTCCGGCGAGCCGGATTACTTCACCGCCAAGGGCGAGCAGGTCGGATTCCTGCTCAACACCAATTTCGTCGCCGATGCGATCAACCTGCCGCTGATCTCGGCCAAGGAGCGCGGCGCCGGCGGCGGCCACATCCGCTTCAACATGGCCAAGGGCTCGATCGCCAGCCACATCTCCCAATTCCCGGTTGCGACCTACAAGAAGGCGCATGCGCACGGGCCGGGCGCGCACGTCATCGTGCTCTCGGGCGAGGGCTATTCGCTGATGTGGCCGGAGGGCGAGGAGCCGCGTCGCTACGAGTGGAAATACGGCACGCTGATCGTGCCGCCCAACGCCTGGACCCACCAGCATTTCAATTCCGGTCCGACGCCGGCGCGCTATCTTGCCTTCAAGCATGCTTCGCCGCGCAACAGCCAGGGCGTGCCGATCTCCTGGATCAGCAAGCGGCTCGGCGGCACCCAGATCGACTATGCCGACGAGAAGGCGGCCGTCCGCCAGATGTTTGCCGATGCGCTCGCCAAGCATGGCCTGACCTCGCGCATGGAGGCGGTCTACGAGGCCGAGTTGCCGAACCTGCCGCCGCAGGTCGCGGCCGCCTGAGGGGCTGAACCGACGGCGCAGCCTTTCATGCCGCACTGCGCCTGGCACCCGCACCGGCTATACTAACGGCGGAGCGCGCCTTCGCGCCCGCAATCAACTTCGGGAGGATCGCATGGTCCGGACGAGGCTTGCGAGTCGGCTGAGCGCCGGCGCGGTCGTGCTGGGAATAGCCATTTTCGCCGCTCTCCCGGCCAGGGCGCAGTCGCTCGCGGATTTGGCGAACTATTCCGGTCCCGATCGCACCCAGCGGCTGATCGACGGCGCCAAGAAGGAAGGCACCGTCACGCTCTATTCCTCCGCCACGATCGCCGACCAGACCGCGATCGCGAAGGCGTTCCAGTCCAAGTACGGCATCAAGGTCGAGCAGTGGCGCGGCAGCTCGGAGGACATCCGCCACCGCGCCATGACCGAGTACGGCGCCGGCCGCTACGACGTCGACGTGGCCGAGACCGCCGGCCCAGACATGGAGGCCTTGGTCCGCGAAAAACTGCTGCAGCCGGTCAACACGCCGATCTCGGCCGAGCTCATTCCGCAGGCGACCTTCAAGCATCACGAATGGTACGCGACCCGGCTCAGCGTCTTCGTCGGCGCCTACAACACCACGATCATCAAGCCCGCCGACGCGCCGAAGACCTACCAGGACCTGCTCGACCCGAGATTGAAGGGCAAGCTCGGGATCGAAACCGACGACGCCAACTGGTTCCTCTCCGTGGTCGGAAGCATGGGCGAGGAGAAGGGCTTGAAACTGTTCCGCGACATCGTGGCGAAGAACGGCATGTCGGTCCGCAAGGGCCACACGCTGCTCGCGAACTTCGTCGGCTCCGGCGAAGTGCCGCTCGCGCTCACCGTCTACAGCTACCGGGTCGAGCAGATGAAGAACGAGGGCGCGCCGGTCGACGTTCTCTACCTGCCGCCGGTGGTGGCGCTGCCGACCGGGGCGGGTGTGTTCAAGCGCGCGCCGCATCCGCACGCGGCCTTGCTGATGCTCGATTTCTATCTCACCGACGCCCAGAAGATCCTGGCCGATCGCGAAGCCGTGCCGACCAATACGAAGGTGAGACCGGCGCCGAAGGACCTGATCTTCGTCGACCTGCCGAAATTCCTCGACGAGGGCGACAAGTGGACGAAGCTGTTCAAGGAGACGTTCGCCGATCACGCGCACTGATCTCATTCGTCGCTGGTCGGCATGGCATGTACTAAGCGAATTGCAGTTGACGATAGTTTATTATCATTCGCGCGTTCGACAGCGCGCGTTGAGTGCAAAGCGTGGTCTTGGTGAGGCGCACTCCCTCTCCCCCAGGGGGAGAGGGAGAAGAAAGATCCGCATGGACACGAACAACGCCCCGAAACCCCGTCGCTCATTGTTTTTCGTGCGCGTCATTCGCGCGCGCCCGCGCTTGATGATCTCGGTCGCCATCGGGATTGCGGTGATTCTGACTCTGCCGAGCGAATGGCGGCTCGCGACCAGGCTTTTGATCGGCTGGAATTTCGCAACCGGGCTGCATCTGGTGCTGATCTATTATTTGTTCGTCAATTCGACGACCCGCGACGTGCGCCTGCGCGCCTGCGTCCAGGACGAAAGTCGCTTCGCGATCCTGGTGCTGACCACGTGCGCCGCGCTCGCAAGCCTGGGCGCGATCATCGCCCTGCTCGGAAACGACAACGCGGCGACACGCAGCCCGGTCGAGCTCATTCACGCTACGCTGACGATCGTGCTGTCCTGGGCGTTCACGCACACGATTTTCGCCATCCACTATGCGCACGAATTTTACGACGAGAACGCCGGCAAGGGCGGCGGCCTCACGTTTCCCGAGACGCCGGAGCCGGACTACTGGGATTTCGTCTATTTCTCCTTCGTGATCGGCATGACCTCGCAGGTCTCCGACGTCAGCGTCAGTTCGCGGCGCATCCGCCGCACCGTCGCGGCGCATGGGATCGTGTCGTTCATCTTCAACGTCGCATTGGTGGCCCTGGCGGTGAACATCGGGGCGAGTGCGATCTGACAGCGCGCGGGGCCTATGACCGACTCACGTCACGGCCGCGCTTGTCCCGGCCCGCATCGGCCGATGAGGCGCGCGCCGCGAATCTTCTATCGTCATGGCCGGGACAAGCCCGGCCATGACGGGGCGCGTCGTTTGAGTTTCCGTGCGCCTGCACGGCAGGCGGCACACCTTTACCCCCTTGCCAGCCCGGCAAGAACCAGAGCATCAGGGGCTGTGATCCACAACACGGGCCGGCGGCTGCCGCGCCGCCGGACGGGGGTATGACTGCAACGCTGCAAATACTTCTGCTGCTGCTCGCCGTCCTCGTGGTGGTTGCGGTCGCGGCGCGCCGGTTCAATACCGCGCCGTCGATTCTCCTGGTGATCGCCGGCGTCGCGCTCGCGCTGGTGCCGGGGCTGCCGGCAATCGAGCTCGCGCCGGAGATGGTGCTGCTGGTGATCCTGCCGCCGCTGATCTATTCCGCCGGTGTTTCGATGAGTTGGCGCGAGTTCCGCTTCAGTCTGCGGCCGATCATCCTGCTGGCTTTCGGCTGCGTGGTGTTCACGACGGTCGCAGTCGCCGCCGCCGCCCATTACGTGCTCAAGCTCGACTGGGCGGTGGGCTTCCTGCTCGGCGCCATCGTCGCGCCGCCCGACGTGGTGGCGCCGCTGGCGATTGCGCGCCGCATCGGGCTGCCGCGCCGCCTGCTGGTCGTGCTCGAAGGCGAGGGCCTCGCCAACGATGCGACCGCGCTGATCCTCTACCGCTTCGCCGTGGTCGCGATCACCACCGGCGCGTTCTCGCCCGCCAAGGCCGCCGGCACCTTCGCGGCGATCGTGGTCTGCGAGATTGCTTACGGCATCGGGGTAGGCTGGCTGAGCCTGCGGCTGAGGCGCTGGGCGCGCGAGCCCCGCGTCGAGATCGTGCTGTCGCTGATGACGCCGTACCTCGCCTATTGGGTGCCGCAGCATCTCGGCGGCTCGGGCGTGCTCGCGACCGTCGCGACCGGGCTGTACGTGAGCTGGAACGGGCCGCTGCTGATCCCCTCGGCCACGCGCCTGCAGGGCATCTTCTTCTGGGACCTGATCATCTACGTGATCGAGGGCCTGGTATTCCTGCTCACGGGATTGCAGGCGCGCACGCTGCTCGAAGACATGCACGCATCCTCGTTGCGCGACGTTCTCATCGCCATCGGCGTGACCACGGCGATGGTCATCATCGCGCGCTACCTCTGGGTGTTTCCGGGCACTTATGTTCCGCGCTGGATCAATCCGCGGCTGGCGCGGCGCGATCCGTCGCCGCCGTGGCGGCAGGTGTTCGTGCTTGCTTTCACCGGCGTGCGCGGCGTCGTCTCGCTCGCCGCTGCGCTCGCGATCCCGCTGACGCTCGCGGACGGGCGGCCGTTCCCCAACCGCGACCTGATCCTGATCGTCAGCTTCGGCGTCATTCTCATCACGCTGGTCGGGCTCGGGCTCCTGCTCCCCTCGGTGGCGCGCTGGCTGCGCCTCGGCCATGACAGCAAGGACGAACGCCTGCGCGAGCGCGCGGCCGAACTGGCCGCCCGCTACGACACTATCGACGAGGGCGCGCGCCGGCTCGACGAAGTCGCGCGCGAGCGCGGCCTCTCCGACGAGGTCACGTTGCTGCTGCAAGGGCGGCAGAATCATCGCCGCAGCCTGCTGCCGAAAAGCCCGAACGAAGGGGTGGATGAGGCCGCGCTGAACGCCAGCCTGCGCATGGACCTGATCGAGACCGAGCGCCGCTTCCTCTATCAACTTCTGCGCGATGGCAAGATCACCGACGAATCGCGCCGCCGGATCGAACGGGAACTCGACCTCGAGGAACAGACCATCGTGAGCCGCACCGGCGGCGAGGACGCGCCGCTGTAGGCGTTGGGTTCCGGACGGTCGGCGATCGTATCGCTTGCAACTTTCGCATGCGGTGAAAAAAGGGTGACGGCGCGGCCTAATCGTGGCAAATCTTGCAGGGCTGGGTTGGGAGACAATCACAAATGCTCAATGCGAAGCTGTTCGTTGGCGTTATTGCCGCCGCGCTGGCGGCCACGGGCATGCGCGCCGTCGCCGACGTCGATCTGCCGCCGGGTCCCAATCGCGACCTGGTCGTGCACACCTGCAGCGCATGCCACGAACTGGGCAACCTCACCGACACCGGGGGCTTGAGCCCTGAGGACTGGGACGGCACGCTCGATGACATGAAGAGCTACGGCGCGATGTTCACCGATGGTGAACGCAGGCAGATTTTAGATTATCTGGTGAAAGCGCTGCCGCGGAAGAAGTAAACCGGTCGAGCCCAGCGTGGGCAACGCGAAGCGTTCCTACAGCTAGAACAAGATCGCTTCGGATTGAAGCGATCATGCTCAGCTTCCATGCTCAGCTTCTCTTTGATTGATCGCATGATCTGATCCGAAAAGTCTGCAACTTTTCGGGATCATGCTCTAACGCTTCAACGCGCGGGGTGCGTGGACGAACTTCCCGCCGGTCCCTATTGATTGGTCGTGCGCGTCTGCAGCGATCACACCGTGGGAACGCGCTGATCGTCCAATACCTCGCAACCTAATCTCCCGCCGAAGAGGCAGCGGCCCAATCCCGGACTTCGCTCCGCTCAATCCGGGCTACGCTCACTCATGCAGGCTGCTGCCTAAAGGACAGACAATCGGTGGTTGCTGGCAGGATGAAGGCGATTTATCTTGTGCGAAGCCGGACTATTAGCGGTGGCGGATCAAATTCAAGGCGGGGGGCGGGATGGACGACCGACTGAACAATCTCAGAATGGCGTTTCCCGCGGAGGTCACCGGCGCCTTCTTGGCAGCGCGGGAGGTCTTCGGCGATCCCACGAAATACGATTTCGCGATGTTGATTTTCCTGGTCATTCTGTTGGTCGCGAACGTGGTAATATACATATATTTCTACAAGATCCGGTCTCCCTTGTATTTGCTTTTTGTTTCGGCCGGGTTTCTTTTGTGGGCCGTGTCAATCGACTCGGCGAGATTGAAGGATTTCTTCTTTGGCTTTTATGAGCCGACAGTCCCGTTGTTGCTGATCTTGTATACGATGGTCTCGACCTTCATTGCGCTGCCGAAATTAGATCAAGGATCCGATTCCAAATAAATAGCGGAGGTTTTCCATGTCTATGAGAGTTTTGTTCTGCGCGGCCCTTGTGCTCACGGTCTTGACTGAGAGCGCAAGCGCCCAGGAGCAAATATTCAATTCAAGAGACGATTTTCAGGAGAAGACCGGATATGGAACCATAGCTCTCAACAAAAACGCGACCACGGCTTCTCAGTCACGCTATGTCTACAAGAATTATGTCGTCATCCCCCAGAACGGGCAGATCAACGTGCCCGATCAAAGCGGGTATTGCTTTGTAATCAATCATTACAACAGTGCCAATGGAGGGATGGAATATGCTTATACGTTTCGCATAACAAAGCATTTCCTGGATGGACGGACGCTGGCTGATGACTTCCGCAACTCCTATAAGCCCACTGACCTCGCAGGCTCATGGCGAATGCCGGATTATTGTCTAAGAAGGGTGTCGGGACTGACAAAGGTCGAAATCGTCACGGGCTCCTCCGAGCCGGAGGCATTCGACCATAATTTTTGGTTCAATATTCAACCCCAGTAGCGCAGGGCGGAGCAGCCGGAGGCGTAATTCGCCGCTCCGCGTCGGAAGGGCGGAATACGCGGCGCTGATCCGCCCTACGAGCTGCGCATTTTCATTCACGGCCTCCGATCGGACCTGCGCGCCGCGTCGACCCTTTTGATCAAATCGTCGATGACCGGGCTCGACGCGAACGGGATAAACCGCGCCGGCGCGCAAAAGCTGATGCGCTCTCCAAAGACGCTCGGCCTCCGCAGCGACAGCGTGACCCGGGGAGGATTCACGTATGGCGAATAGCTCACATTCACGATGTTGGAGAGCGCGATGCGGTCCTCCTTGCCGCCATTCCTGACGACAAGCGCATTGCCATCATCGAATACTTCGTCGACAAGATCGAACACCAGCTTTTTCATGAAAGTGTAGCCCACCACGGCCATGACGATGGGCACAATCAGGGGCATTGCCGGAAACGAGTCATTCGTGCTTGTTATGCCAAGCACGGCCATCACTAGAAAAACCACGAGCAGCCCGAACCAGATGATCGGAAAGATCCGCTTGTAGTAGAAGGTGAGTTTCGAGGAGATTTGGCGCACGGCGCTGCTACTCCGCCGCCGTCCGTCCAGCGCCAGCGTGCCCGAACCGCCGCTCGATGTAATCGATCACCATCTGCTTGAAGTCGGCGGCCACCGTGGGCCCGCGCAGCGTCACCGACTTCTTGCCGTCGATGAACACCGGCGCGGCCGGGGCCTCGCCGGTGCCGGGGAGCGAGATGCCGATGTCGGCGTGCTTTGATTCGCCCGGGCCGTTGACGATGCAGCCCATCACCGCGACGTTGAGCGTCTCGACGCCGGGGTATTGCTTCTTCCACTCCGGCATCGAGACGTGGATGAAATTCTGGATGTCGCGCGCGAGCTCCTGGAACGTGGTCGAGGTGGTGCGCCCGCAGCCGGGGCAGGCCGCGACCAGCGGCACGAAGGTGCGGAAACCCATCGTCTGCAGGAGCTCCTGCGCGACTTTCACTTCGACGGTGCGGTCGCCGCCGGGCTCCGGCGTGAGCGAGATGCGGATGGTGTCGCCGATCCCCTGCTGCAGCAGGATGCCGATCGCGGCCGAGGAGGCGACGATGCCCTTGCTCCCCATGCCGGCCTCGGTGAGGCCGAGATGCAGCGCATAGTCGGAGCGCTGCGCCAGGTCGAGATAGACCGCGATCAGGTCCTGCACCGCCGAGACTTTGGCCGAGAGGATGATGCGGTCGCGGGCGAGCCCGATCTCCTCGGCGCGCTGAGCCGAGAGCAGCGCCGATTGCACCATCGCTTCGCGGGTGACTTCGCGCGCGTCCTTTGGATCGTTCGAGCGCGAATTCTCGTCCATCAGATGGGTGAGCAGTTCCTGATCGAGCGAGCCCCAGTTGGCGCCGATGCGCACCGGCTTGCCGTGCTTGATCGCGGTCTCGACGATCGCGGCGAACTGGCGGTCTTTCTTGTCCTTGAAGCCGACATTGCCGGGATTGATGCGGTACTTGTCGAGCGCCTCGGCGCAGGCGGGATGATCCGCGAGCAGCTTGTGGCCGATATAGTGGAAGTCGCCGACCAGCGGCACGTCGAGGCCCTGCTTGAGCAGCCGCTCCTTGATGTGCGGCACGGCCGCGGCGGCCTCGTCGCGATCGACCGTGATGCGCACGATCTCGGAGCCCGCGCGCGCCAGCGCCGCCACCTGCGCCGCGGTGCCGGCGACATCGGCGGTGTCGGTGTTGGTCATCGATTGTACGACCACCGGCGCCGCGCCGCCTACCAGCACGCCGCCGACATCGACCGCCACCGAATTTCGCCGCTGCTGCGGACCTGCGTCGTTCATGCCTTAGCTCCTATGCGGCAGGAAGTGCCAGAGCGGCCCCCCGGCGTCAACGTTGCTGGACGTTATCTGCAATGCGCACACACGCCCGAAATTTCGATTACCGGCGACCGCGGCGTGAACCCGGCGGCGTGCGCGGCTGACTTCAGCGTGGTCGCCACCTCGGCCGACGATGCTTCGCCGACCATGCCGCAGCGCTCGCAGATCAGGAACACCACGAGGTCGCCTTCGGCGTGCGAGTGCCCGCAGGCGATGAAGGCGTTGCGGCTTTCGATCCGGTGCACGAAACCGTTGTCGCGCAGGAAATCGAGCGCGCGATAGATGGTGATCGGCGCCGGCCGCGGCCCCCGGGGCGCGAGCCGCTCCATGATCTCGTAGGCGCCGAGCGGCTGATGGCTCGATAGCAGCGCGGAAAGCACTTCGCGCCGGATCGGCGTGAGCCGTTGGCCGCGCCGCACGCACTGCGCCTCTGCCAGCGCCATCGCCGCAGTGGAGCAGCGCGCGTGGTCGTGACCTGGCGATGGGAACACCGCCGTACCGGCGCTGGGTGCTCGATCGTGCCAAACGCGGGCTTTCATGGACAAGGCATAGCCTTTTTCGCACCGATTTATGTCATTGCTGCGACGCAATATTTTTATATTGCATTGCAGCGGTCCCGTCCCCAGATTGCGGCACGCTCTTCAGTCGCAACGGCTTTTGTCCCTTTCGGTGTGGGGTGGAGCCGTCCATTGGATGGGATGTGATGGTTCCTCTGCTGTTGAACAAGGCTTTCTCCGCGCTGGGATCGGTGCGCCGCCGGTACCGCAAACGGCTACCGCGTCCGTACCGGCGGGCGGAGGGGGCAAAGACGATCAACCTTGCCCTGCAGGGTGGCGGCGCGCATGGCGCTTTCACTTGGGGCGTGCTGGACGCGCTACTCTCCGACGGCCGGCTGGCCATCGACGGTATTTCCGGCGCCTCCGCCGGTGCGGTGAACGCGGTCGTGCTCGCGGACGGGCTCGAACGCGGCGGGGCGGAGGTCGCGAAGGCGCGGCTGGCGGAGTTCTGGCACTCGACCAGCCTGGGCGGGAACCTGCCGCCGCTGCAGCGCGGCGCAGTCGAGCGCCTGTTCTCGTTCATGCCGCGCGCGGGGTCGCCGTGGCTCGGCGCGCTGTCGCAGCTTTGGTCGCCCTACGATCTCAATCCGCTCAACATCAATCTGCTCAAGGACCTGATCGAGCGTTTCGTCGATTTCAATCTGATCCGGCATGGCGAGCACGAACTGTTCGTGGCGGCCACGCAGGTGCGCACCGGCAAGCTGCGCGTCTTCACGCGCAAGACCCTCACCGCTTCCGCTGTCACGGCGTCGGCCTGCATTCCGCTTTTGTTTCGTGCGGTCGAGATCGACGGCGAGGCCTATTGGGACGGCGGCTACAGCGGCAACCCGCCGCTCTGTCCATTTTTGCGCGCGACCGCGACCGAGGATGTGCTGATCGTGCAGATCAATCCGATCGAGCGCCGCAAAGAGCCGGTGTCCGCGCCCGACATCCGCAACCGCGTGCATGAGATCACTTTCAATGCCCCGCTGCTCGCCGAGCTGCGCGCGCTCGACTTGGCCGGCCGCATGATCGAAGAGGGCGGTCTGCCGCGCGGCGTTGGCGCGGGCGAATACCGGCGGTTGCGCTTTCATCGCATCGTGCTCAACGAAGCGGGTGAAAGTTTCGATCTCGGCAGCAAGCTCAATACCGACTTCGATTTTTTGGAACGGCTGCGCGCGCTCGGCGATCGGGCGGCGAGACATTTCCTCGATGATCACTTCGATGACATCGGAAGCCGCAGCACGATCGGGCTGCGGCCCGACGTACAGGCGGAGCTGGTGTGATCGTGGAAGCGGCTTGACGTTGCGATGCCGGCGGCGTTTCCATTCGTGTCATGGCTGACGCACCAGGAATCCTTCTCACGGCCGAGATCGGCGCGGCGCGGCTCGACATTTGCATCGCCGACATCACGACGCTCGACGTGGACGCGATCGTGAACGCGGCGAACCGCTCGCTGCTTGGCGGCGGCGGCGTCGATGGCGCGATCCATCGCGCGGCGGGGCCGGAATTGCTGGCGGAATGCCGCACGCTCCATGGCTGCGAGATCGGCTCGGCCAAGATCACGCGCGGCTATCGGCTCAAGGCGAAGCACGTAATCCACGCGGTCGGACCGGTGTGGAACGCCGGCCGCGCGCACGAGGACGATCTCCTCGCAGCGTGCTATCGTACCTCGCTCGGGCTTGCCGCGGATCACGGCCTCGGCTCGATCGCGTTTCCGGCGATCTCGACCGGGATCTATCACTTCCCGGCCGACCGCGCGGCGCGCATCGCCGTCGGCACGGTGGCCGCCGAGATCGCGAACGACGCGCGCGGCTTACAACGCGTCGTGTTCTGCTGCTTTGCACCGGCCGCGGCGGAGCATCACAAGACCGCGTTCGCGGAATTGGGGTTCGTTTAGTTCTCCGTCGTCTCCGCGAACGGTTTTCGCAGGGGACGATGGAGAAATTCATCCGGATTTGCCGATCATCATCACTGCCCGATAAACTCCTCCGCGACCACGGCGCAGCCCAGCAAACCCGGCTCGGTGCGGCTCATCAGCAGTGAGGGAATGGTTTTCATCAGTTTTCTGTAGGGCGGATGCGCTTCGAAGGCGGCGCGGAACGCAGTCTCGTCGATCAGCGACCCCAGCCGTGAGGCGACGCCACCGGCGATGTAGACGCCGCCCAGCGCCATGAAGGTGAGCGCGAGGCTGCCGGAAAATCGCCCGAGCAGCCGCACGAACAGTTGCGTGGTCGCGCGCGCGGACGCGTCTCCGGCGAGCGCCGCCGCGACCACCGCTTCCGGCGCCTGCAGATGCGTTGCCGGGTCGAGTGCGGCCATGAGCCGGACCAGGCCGGGGCCGGAGAGAATGGTTTCAACGCTGACGACGCCGTGCGTCTGCTGCAACCGGGCAAACACTTCGAACTCGTCGGCCTCCTGCGGACCGAATGCAGCATGGCCGCCTTCGCTCGACAAAACGTGCCAGCGTCCGTTCACCGGCATGAGGGCGGCGGCGCCAAGCCCGGTGCCGGGGCCGAGCGTGACCTTGACGCCATCGCGCGGCGCGATCGCAGGTCCCAGCGGACGTGCGTCGGGTGGATCGAGGCGCAGCAGCGCCCAGGCGATCGCCTCGAAATCGTTGATCACGCGCAACGCTTCGAAGCCGAAGCGCCGCGCCAGCGCGCTGCGACGGAACCGCCAGGAACGATTGGTGAGCGTGACCTCATCGCCGCCGCCGATCGGGCCGGCGATCGCGAGCACAGCGGACCGCGGCTGCGCGCCGGTATGCGCGAGATAGTGCGCGATGGCGCCTTCGAGGTCGGGCATGGTGTCGTTCTGCAGGATCTCGATGCGCTCGGGTCGGCCGCCGAGCGTCGCCAGCCCGAACCGCGAGTTGGTGCCTCCGATATCCGCAAGCAGGATGGAATTCACGCGCAATGCTCCTCGCCGCGATCATTTCCACGCGCCGGCGTCCGGCGGCAAGGCCGAATTTCAATACGACCGCGGCAAGCTGAGCACGTGCTCGGCGAGGTAGGAGAGGATCAGGTTGGTCGAGATCGGGGCGACCTGATAGAGGCGGGTCTCGCGGAATTTGCGCTCGATGTCGAATTCCTCAGCGAAGGCGAAGCCGCCGTGAGTCTGCACGCACATCTCGGCCGCCGCCCACGATGCATCGGCGGCGAGAAGTTTCGCCATGTTCGCTTCGGCGCCGCAGTCTTGGCCGCTCTCTTGGCCGGTTGCGAACTTGAGCGCGGCGTCACGGACCATCAGTTCGGCCGCGCGCATCTGCGCATAGGCACGTGCGATCGGGAACTGCACGCCCTGGTTCTGCCCGATGGCGCGGCCGAACACGCGGCGTTCCTTGGCGTAGCCGGTGGCCTTCTCGATGAACCATTTGGCGTCGCCGATGCATTCGGCCGCAATCAGAATGCGCTCGGCATTCATGCCGGAGAGGATGTAACGAAATCCTTCGCCTTCCGTGCCGATCAGGTTTGCGGCCGGCACGCGCAGGCCGTCGAAGAACAATTCGGTGGTGGCGTGGTTCATCATGGTGCGGATCGGACGGATCGTCAGTCCATTGGCCTCGCGCATGTCGACCAGGAACACCGAGAGGCCGTGGGTGCGCGATGTCGCCTGTTCGCGCGGCGTCGTGCGCGCGATCAGCAGCATGAGATCGGAATGCTCGGCGCGCGAGGTCCAGATCTTCTGGCCGTTGATGATGTAATCGTGACCGTCGCGCACCGCGGTCGTGCGCAGGTCGAGCAGGTCCGAACCCGACGTCGGCTCGGTGACGCCGAACGCCTGCAGGCGTAGCTCACCCTTGGCGATCTTCGGCAGCCAGCGCGCTTTCTGCGCGTCGCTGCCGTGCCGCAGCAGCGTGCCCATCGTGTACATCTGCGCGTGGCAGGCGCCGCCGTTGCCGCCGCAGGCCTGGATTTCTTCGAGGATGGCGGCGGCTTCCAGCAGGCTGAGCCCGCTGCCGCCGAATTGTTCCGGAATCAGCGCCGCGAGAAAACCCGCCCGGGTGAGCGCGGCCACGAACTCAGCCGGATAAGCGCGCTCACGATCGAGCGTGCGCCAGTACGCACCCGGAAAATCGGCGCACAGCGCGCGCACCGCCGCGCGAATCGGCGCCAGATCGATCTGGTTCGTGTCTGTTGCAGCCATGATTCGCAAAGCGCGCCGGATCAGTCGCTCTAGGCGTGAACCCGGAGCTTGTCCAGGTAATCGGCGTTTCGTTGCTGCAGCGGAATACCGTGTCGGGGGCGCGGTTCGTTAAAAAACGCGGTTAAAAAGTAAGGTTAAGCTCCGTTTAACCGTTCGCTGGCATCCTCGCATCGTTGGTTCATCCCCGTGGGGCGTGTTGCCCCAGCCGGACGAAAAGGACGATTGTCATGGGTGGTGTGAAGAGACTGGCGCTCGCGGGTGCATTTGCACTGTTGAGCACGGTGACGTACGCGGCGGATTTGTCGTTGCCTCCTCCGATGCCGCCGCTGGTGCGGCCGGTCCCGGTGGTCGATAACGGCGGCTGGTATCTGCGCGGAGACGTCGGCGTCGGCATGCAGGACTTCAAGTCCTTTGATTTCACGCAGACCAACGCGGCCTCGGGCGCGCTCTGGCCGGCGAGCTGGCGCATCGACCAGAAGGACCTCGGCGATACGTCGTTCGTCGGGTTCGGCGTCGGCTATGCCTGGAACAACTGGTTCCGCTTCGACGTGACTGGCGAATACCGCGCCAAGGCGAAGTTCAAGGCGGTCGGCAGCTACACCGAATTCTGCGCCCCCGGCGACCGTTGCTTCGATCAGTATGACGGCATGCACTCCTCGGCCGTCTTCCTCGCCAACGCCTATATCGATCTCGGCACCTGGTGGTGCATCACGCCCTACATTGGCGCCGGCGTCGGCGCTGCCTTCAACAAGATCACCGGGCTGACCGACCAGGGCATCGGCACGGCTTCTGACGGGGTGAACGTGTTCCCGATCTCCGCGCTGGGTTACACCCAGAAGGACCAGACGCAGTGGAATCTGGCGTGGGCGGCTCATGCCGGCCTCACCTACAACGTCAGCAACACCTTCAAGGTTGACTTCGCCTACCGCTTCCTGAGCCTCGGCGACATCAAGACCGCCGAAGTCCTGTGCGGCGGCGGCGGTTGCGGTACCGGCAGCGGCCCGCGCGCATTCTACACGCTCCACAACATGACTTCGCAGGACTTCAAGATCGGACTGCGCTGGATGCTCAACGCACCCGACACGACCCCGATTTACGCGCCGCCCCCGACGCCCCTGATGCGCCGCGGCTAAGAACGCAGCGCACACCCCAGCGAGACGACGGCGCGGGAGCGATCCCGCGCCGTCTTCATTTGTGCGCCGTGATCGTGGAGCACGCGTGTTGAAGGCGGTCCGCACGCTCACCCCCGCGCAGGCGGAAATCCAGGGCGCGATGCAATCGAGACGGCCGGACCAGCCCGGCCCCGCCCGCTTTTCGCGGGACGAGCGAAGCGCTGGACCGATCCAGCGGGTTCCGGCAGGGGCAAGCTAACCGCTCATTAAGGTTAATCATTCATGATTTGCGACGGGCGCCATCCGAATCCCCGTCACAAAGAGGTCGTCATGCGTCGCTGGCTTGCTGGTCTTGCGCTGCTCGGGCTCATCACGCCGGCATTGGCGGATGACATCGATCTACCGACGCTGCGCGGTTCGGAGCCATTCGTGCCGGGTCCACCCGCCTTTACCCGTTGGGGCGGATTTTACTTCGGTGGCGACCTCAGCAAGAGCAGCACGTTCTTCGATTTCTCGAATGCGACGCGGTCGCTCATCTCATACAGCTTGCGCCAATTGACGCTCGAGCAGGAGCAGACCGTCTCGGCCTGGCAAGTGCTCGGCAAGTCGACGAACTCCAGCATCGGCATGGGCGGCTTCGTCGGCTACAACAGCCAGTGGGATGACCTGATCCTCGGTATCGAGGCCTCCTATAACCGCGTAGGCGTCGCGGGGGTCGCGCCGGTCAACCCGCTTGGCATCGCGACCACGGCCGGCGGCAATTCGTACGACGTTCGCCTGACCGGCAGCGGCGCGATGCACATCTATGACTACGTGGAAGCGCGGGCGCGCGCGGGCTGGGTGGTGGGAAGTTTCCTGCCCTATGTCAGCGTCGGCGCCGTGGCGGGGCGAGCTGATTTCACGCGCACCGCCGAGGTGTCAGGGATCCAGAACAAGTTCTTCCCGTTCGATGCGAGCCAGTGTCCGGGAGCCGCACACCCGACTTGCGCGGTCTTCGACTTCCCGAGCAGCGAAACCAAGAAGGGCGCGATCGTCTACGGTTGGTCGGCGGGCGCCGGCCTCGATATCATGGTCATGCCCAATGCCTTCGTGCGGGCCGAAGTCGAGTATGTGCAATTCGCCCCGGTCTCGGACATCAAGGCCGCCATCGTCTCGGGCCGCGTCGGCGCGGGCATCAAGTTCTGAGGTCCGCTGCCGCGCGCGGTCCTCACGCACGCGGAAAAACCATCGGTCGCAATTCGCCGCTTGACGCGGCTCCTCTCCTTCCTTAAGTCCGGCGGTGGGACACCCCTCCCCACCGAGGGGCGCCTATCTGGAAGGATAGACCATGATCGAAGCCAAGCCCGGCGTGCGGCCGGCCATCCCGCACTTCTCCTCCGGCCCTTGCGCCAAGCGCCCTGGCTGGACTCTCCAAGCCCTCAGCGACGCCGTCCTCGGACGCTCCCACCGGTCGAAGATCGGCAAGGGCAAGCTCAAGCGCGCCATCGATCTCACCCGCGAAGTTCTCGGCGTACCGGCGGATTACCGCATCGGCATCGTGCCGGCGTCCGACACCGGCGCGGTCGAGATGGCGCTATGGTCGCTGCTGGGCGCGCGGCCGGTCACCATGATGGCGTGGGAATCATTCGGCGAAGGCTGGGTGACCGATGTCGCCAAGCAGCTCAAGCTCAAGGACGTGACCGTCCTCAAGGCCGGCTACGGCGAATTGCCCGATCTCACCAAGGTCGATTTCGCGACCGACGTGGTGTTCACCTGGAACGGCACCACGTCCGGCGCGCGGGTGCCGAACGGCGATTGGATCCCGGCGCACCGCGAAGGCCTCACGATCTGTGACGCGACCTCGGCCTGCTTCGCGCAAGACCTCGATTTTGCCAAGCTCGATGTCGTGACCTTCTCCTGGCAGAAAGTGCTGGGCGGGGAGGGCGCGCACGGGATGCTGGTGCTGTCCCCGCGCGCGGTCGCACGGCTCACCGGCTACACGCCGCCGTGGCCGCTGCCGAAGATCTTCCGTCTCACCAATAACGGCAAGCTGATCGAAGGCATCTTCGAGGGCGAGACCATCAACACGCCGTCGATGCTGTGCGTCGAGGATTACCTCGACACGCTCGCGTGGGCGAAATCGCTCGGCGGCGCCAAGGCGCTGATCGCGAAGTCCGACGCCAATACGAAGGTGATTTCGGATTGGGTCGCGCGCACGCCGTGGATCGCCTTCCTCGCCGCCGATCCGGCGATCCGCTCCAACACCTCGGTGTGCCTGAAGGTCGTCGATCCGACGGTGCTCAAGCTTGCCCCGGAGGCGCAGGCGGCGTTCGTCAAGAACCTCGGCGCGACGCTGGAGAAGGAAGGCGTCGCCTACGACATCGACGCCTATCGGGATGCGCCGCCCGGGCTGCGCATCTGGTGCGGCGCGACGGTCGAGGCGCGCGACCTCGAAGCGCTGACGCAGTGGCTCGATTGGGCCTTCGCGCGCAGCAAGGACGCGCTCGCACAAGCGGCGTGACTCTTTCTTCCCTCTCCCCTTGCCGGAGAGGGTGCCGAGCGGTGCAGCCGCGAGGCGGGTGAAGGGCCATATCCTTCATCGATGAGACCCCTGAACCCGCGCTGCCGTGCGCCCCTCTCCCGCAAGGGGAGGGAGGTTTCGCAGGCGGCGAATACGGAGACCACCATGGCGCCCCGCGTTCTCATTTCCGATGCCCTGTCTCCCGCTGCCGTGCAGATCTTCAAGGATCGCGGCGTCGAGGTCGATTTCCAGCCGAAGCTCGGCGCTGACAAAGAGAAGCTCGCCGAGCTGGTCGGCAATTTCGACGGGCTGGCGATCCGCTCCGCCACCAAAGTGACGCCAAAGGTGCTGGAGCGGGCGAAGAACCTGAAGGTGATCGGTCGCGCCGGCATCGGTGTCGACAATGTCGACATTCCGGCCGCGACCGCGAAGGGCGTGATCGTGATGAACACGCCGTTCGGCAATTCCATCACCACCGCCGAGCACGCGATCACGATGATGCTCGCGCTGGCGCGCCAAATCCCGCAGGCCGACGCCTCGACGCAAGCCGGCAAGTGGGAGAAGAACCGGTTCATGGGCGTCGAGATCACTGGCAAGACGCTGGGCGTCATCGGCTGCGGTAACATCGGCTCGATCGTCGCCGACCGCGGCCACGGGTTGCGCATGAAGGTGATCGCCTATGATCCGTTCCTGTCGCCCGAGCGCGCGCGCGATCTCGGCGTCGAGAAGGTCGAATTGGCGGAATTGTTTCGGCGCGCCGATTTCATCACGCTGCACACTCCGTTGACCGACAAGACCAGCAACATCGTCGACGCCAAGGCGATCGCGCAGATGAAGAAGGGCGTGCGCATCATCAATTGCGCGCGCGGTGGCCTCGTCGACGAGCAGGCGCTGCGGGCGGCGCTCGATTCCGGCCAGGTCGCGGGCGCGGCCTTCGATGTGTTCGTCGAGGAGCCGGCGACGGCAAACCCGCTGTTCAACCATCCCAACGTGGTGTGCACGCCGCATCTCGGCGCTTCGACCACGGAGGCGCAGGAAAACGTGGCGCTGCAGGTCGCGGAGCAGATGTCCGATTATCTCCTGACCGGCGCGATCTCGAATGCGGTGAATTTCCCCTCGATCACCGCCGAAGAAGCGCCGCGGCTCAAGCCGTTCGTCATGCTCGCCGAAAAGCTCGGCTCGTTCGCGGGCCAGCTCACCGACACCGGCATCACCAAGGTTCAGCTCGCTTACGAGGGCGCGGTCGCGAGCATGAATACCAAGGCGCTCACCTCGGCCGCGATCGCCGGCCTGCTGCGGCCGATGCTGGAGGACATCAACGTGGTCTCCGCGCCGGTCGTCGCCAAGGAGCGCGGCATCGTGGTCGAGGAAGTCACGCGCGAGGCCGAAGGCGACTACGAGAGCCTGATCACCTTGACCGTGACGACCGAGCAGCAGACCCGCAACGTCTCCGGCACGGTGTTCGCCGATGGACGCCCGCGCATCGTCAACATCAAGGGCATCCGCATGGATGCCGAGTTCGGGCCGTCGATGATCTACATCACCAACCTCGACAAGCCCGGATTCATCGGGCGGTTCTCGTCGACGCTCGGCGACGCCGGCATCAACATCGCGACCTTCCACGTCGGCCGCGAAGCGCCCGGCGGCCACGCCGTCGCGCTGATCGAGATCGACGGGGAACTCCCCGCCGATGTGCTGTCAAAGGTCCGCGCGCTGCCGCAGGTGCAGCAGGCCAAGCCGCTGAAGTTCTGAGTGATTGGGCTGCCAGTTTGTCCGGCAATCGGCTATCATGCGTGCGGCAAGCGATTGGAGATGCAGGCATGGCTGGGCCGATTGTCATTCATGCCGATTGGGATCCGGAGGCGGGTCTGGGTTGCGACCACCAAGGACCTCCATGGGCTTGTGACGGAAGCCGATACAATTGAAATAGCAAGTCCATGATGGCAGATTTCTATCGAGATGTGATCCGTCTGCTGAAGAAGCCAGCTATGAAATTCAAGCGGGCAGGGCGCGGCGATCACGAAATCTGGTGGAATCCGAGAACGAGAGCCCATTAGCGGTTGATCGCCACTTAAGATCAAAGTTTACCGCCAATGGCATTCTTAAAGAGGCCGGCCTTCCTAAATGCCTTCTGAGTATTCATTGCGACCGCAAGCGAACACCCTGCCAGGTCTGTAGCGCGGCGCTGCCCATTCAGTCGCCTTGCCTCACCGCGCCGGTTCCGTTAATGCCAGGACGAACGGAGCTTCGACAAGCCTCTGTTCAGTCGCAGGAATTCCTGGCTAAACGGAGGAAGATCAGCGCATGGCCAACGTGGTCGTGGTCGGCGCCCAGTGGGGCGACGAAGGCAAGGGCAAGGTCGTCGACTGGCTCTCGGAACAGGCCGACGTCGTCGTGCGCTTCCAGGGCGGGCATAATGCCGGCCATACCCTGGTCATCGATGGAACCACCTACAAGCTGTCGCTGCTGCCTTCGGGCGTGGTGCGGGGCGGCAAGTTGTCGGTGATCGGCAACGGCGTAGTGCTCGACCCGCGCGCGCTGCTGGAGGAGATTGCGCGGCTGGGAGAGCAGGGCGTCAAGGTCACGCCGCAAACTTTGCGTATTGCCGAGAACGCCACGCTGATCCTGCCGCTGCACCAGGAGCTCGACGCCATTCGCGAATCCTCGAATTCATTGACCCGGGTCGGGACCACCCGGCGCGGGATCGGCCCGGCCTATGAGGACAAGGTCGGCCGCCGCGCCATCCGGCTGATGGACCTCGCCGACCTGCCGACACTCGACCGCAAGATCGAGCGTCTGCTGGCGCACCACAATGCGCTCCGCCGCGGGATGGGCCTCGATGAGATTGCGGTCGGCACGGTCTCGAAACAGCTCAAGGACATTGCGCCGCGCGTCCTCCCCTACATGGATTCGGTCTGGTCACTGCTCGACCAGAAGCGGCGCGAAGGCCGCCGCATCCTGTTCGAGGGGGCGCAGGGAGCGCTGCTCGACATCGACCACGGCACCTATCCGTTCGTCACCTCCTCGAACACGGTGGCCGCCCAGGCCGCCACCGGATCGGGGCTCGGGCCTGCGGCGATTGGGCACGTGCTGGGCATCTGCAAGGCCTATACAACCCGGGTCGGGGAAGGCCCATTCCCGACCGAGCAGGCCAACGAGATCGGCCGGCTGATCGGGGAGCGTGGCCACGAATTCGGCACGGTGACGGGGCGGCCGCGGCGCTGCGGCTGGTTCGATGCCGTGCTCGTGCGCCAGACCGTGAAGACGAGCGGAATCAATGGATTGGCGCTCACCAAGCTCGATATCCTGGATGGCTTGACAGAACTCAAGGTCTGCGTGGGCTACCGGCTTGAGGGACGCGACATCGACTATCTGCCGGCCGGCGAGCATGCACAGGCGGCGGTCGAGCCGGTTTATGAGTCTGTGGTAGGCTGGCAGGAACCGACCGCGCGGGCGCGCTCCTGGGCGGAGCTGCCGGCGCAGGCGATCAAATACGTGCGGCGCATCGAGGAACTGGTCGACTGCCCGGTGACCCTGCTGTCGACCAGCCCGGAGCGAGAGGACACGATCCTCATGCGCAACCCGTTCGAAGACTAGAAGCTTTCGGGGGGCCGATAGGGTAGACTGGAATCCATGGCCGACTATCATCCGCTCATAGCCCGTGCCGTTGCCGGTCTTGAAAAGAACACCGGGGATGGCCGTCGTGCGCTCTATGAGCGCGCCCGCACGGCGCTGATCGCGCAGTTGCGGAGCACCGAGCCGGCGCTGAGCGAGTCGGAAATCACGCGCGAGCGGCTGGCGCTGGAAGAGGCGATCCGCAAGGTCGAGGCCGAATCGGCACGGCAGAACCGGCTCGAGGCGAACCGGCAGGAGCCGAAGCCCAAGGTCCGCGGGCCCGATCCTTCGCGATGGGAAGAGCTCGCGCGGCCGCCGGGCGCCGCTGCGGCGCCCGCCGCCTCGCTCATGCCGCAGAGCCGGCGCTCGGAAGCCCCGGTCGCCTATGACGCGGAGCCCACTGTGTCGCCGCCGCGCCGCCCGCGGCCGCAACCACCCGGGCCTGGTGGCGACAAGCGCCATTCCAACACGATCTTTGATCAGCCGCCGTCGGCGTCGGAGTCAAACTCGCCGTCCGAGGCTCTGGACGCGCCAGCAGCGCCTGCGCCGCAGCCGCGTCCGCAAGCGCGCACGCGACTGAGCATGGAGCGCCGGGTGCCGTCGCCGTCAGAGGCGGGGCTCAAGAGCTTGCGCAGCACGGTCGCCGAGGCCGGCGAACTCGGCACCGCGACGGCCCGCACCGCGAAGTCCGCGCGCGACGCCAAGGCCGCGGCCGCCGTGACCGACGAGCCGGAATTGCGGGCGCCGGAGTCGGCCGAGGACGCGGCGCGGAGCCAGTCGATGGGCGAATACGCGCCCGACATGCTCGAATCTTCGTTTGCCGTCGACAACTCGCGCCCACGCGCGCTGCGCGGCCGTTCGGCGCAATCCGAGGTGTCCGACGACGAGGAGACGAAGCCGCGCCGTCCCGCGCGCTCCTATCGCGAACTGATCAAGGTCGGTATCGCGGTCGTGCTGCTCGCCGGCGTCGGCGGTGTAGTCGCCTCGCAATGGCGCAACATGGTCGAGTTCTACCGGTCGGTTCGCGCGCCCTCGACTGAAGTGGCGAAGGAAACAGCGACGGTTCCGCCGCCAGCGGCGACCAACACCTCGCCGAAGCTCAATGAGCGGTTCACGCCCAGCCAGCAAGGCACGCAGCAGGCGATCGTCGCCCCGCCGCCGGCGGGTGCTCCTGCGGCAGCGGTGGCGCAGCGCGTCGTGCTCTACGAGGAAGACCCCAACGATCCGCAGGGCAAGCAATTCACCGGCTCGGCGATCTGGCGGACCGAGGTGGTGTCGCCGGCGCCGAAGCAATCGCCGGAGCTTGCGATCCGCGCCGACATCGACGTGCCGGAGCGAAAGCTCGGCGTAACATGGGTGCTTCGCCGCAATACCGATCAGGTGCTGCCGGCGAGCCATACGATCGAGATCACGTTCCGGCTGCCGCCCGATTTTCCGGCCGGCGGCATCTCCAATGTTCCCGGCATCCTGATGAAGCCTGCCGAGCAGACGCGGGGCATTCCGCTTGCCGGTTCGGCCGCGAAAGTGACGAACGGCTATTTCCTGATCGGCCTCTCGGCGGTGGAAACCGAGAAGGAACGCAACATCCAGATGCTGAAGGAGCGCGCCTGGCTCGACATTCCGGTCGTCTACAACAACGGTCGTCGCGCCATCCTCGCCGTCGAGAAGGGCGTCTCTGGCGAGCGCGTGTTCGAGCAGGCGTTCGCCGCCTGGGCGCAGGCGAAGTAAAACTAGAGCATGATCGCTTCAGATTGAAGCGATCATGCTCCGCTTCTCTTTGATTGGTCGCATGATCCGATCCGAAAAGTCTGCAACTTTTCGGGATCATGCTCTAAGCGCTATTCAGGGACCAACTCGTCCTGGCCGGGCTTGTCCTGGCCATCTCGATCGCAAGGGCGCTGCCGTGCACCCGTTGTCGAGGTTGCCGGAACAAGCCCGGCAATGACCACATCGGTCAATTCCCACCGTTGGCGTTACCCCAACAATCCCGGCATCGGCGCGATCGCGGCGCTGCCGGGAAAGACGCTCTCCGCCAGCACGCGATCCTCGACGCGCAAATGATCCTTCAGCAGTCCTTTGAGGACCGCGCGCAGATCGGTCGTCGCCTTGAGATCGCGGTTTTGATAGAGGTCGGCTTCCTTGACGCCGGGCCAGTCGGCGACGATGCGGCCGCCTTTGAGCGCGCCGCCGGCCAGGAGCGCGACCGTCGCGGTGCCGTGATCGGTACCTTCGTTGCCGTTGACGTGGGCGGTGCGGCCGAACTCGGTGACCAGCACGACCACGGTTTCGCGCCACGCCGCGCCCATGTTGGTCTCGATTGCCGCGATGGCGCCATCGAGCGCACCGAGCAGCGCCGCCAGCCGCCCGTTGATCGCGCCCTCGTTGACGTGCGTGTCCCAGCCGTCGAGCGCGAGCGCGCCGACGCGTGGGCCTTCGTCGCTGGCGAGGAATTTCGCCGCCGCGCCGGCAGCCTCGGCGAAATAGGTGCGGACCTGCGCGATGCCGCCGGCCTGGATCACCGGGCCCTGCTCGTTCGGCTTGGCGGCGATGCCGCCTGCGCGCGCGATCGCCGCAAGCCCGAGACGATCCTCCAGCACGCGGGCGAGCGCGGGATCGTTGTGGCGATAATGGTCGAGCAGTCGCATCGTGGTTTCATCGCTCACCGGCGGCAGCCGCGGCGGCACCCAGGAGAGCACCGGGGCCGGACCGCGCGCGACCAGCGGCGTGATCGGCCCGACCGCGAACGCCCGCCGGCTCCGCGCATTGACCCGGCCGCCAGGTTCGAGCGCGGCGAGCGAGCGATTGAGCCAGCCGGTGTCGGCGCGGCCCGGACGCGGGAGCCCGCTTTCGAGCACGTCCTGGCCGTCGAAATGCGAACGCTCGCGATAAGGCGTCGCCGCCGCGTGCACGATCGTCGCCTGGCCGGCGTGGTAGAGGCGGTGCAGGTTCGGCATCGCCGGATTGAGCGCGAAGAAGCCGTCGAGCGGCAGCGCTTTGGTCTGGCCTGCGAGGGTGAGCGCCCGGTTGCCGCGCAGCTTGATCCAGTCGGGATCGCCGACCGGTGCGACCGCGGCAAGCCCGTCGAGCGCGCCGCGCAGCACGATCGTGAGGAAGCGCGGATCGCGGCCCTCGGCGCGCGCGATGCGCGGCACATAGGCCCAGGCGAACAGCACGCCGGAGGCGAGCAGCAGCTCGCGTCGGGACGGCGCATGGAGATTGGCCGACATGATCACCTCCGCAGGAATTCGGGCGACATCAGCAGGAACGTGAGCGCTTGCGGCTTGCTCTCCGCGCGCGCGATCAGGTTGCGCGTGTCGGGCGAAGCGAGCGGCCCGAGCGCTGTCTCCGCCACCGCCTGGGTATCGAGCCGGTCCGCCACCCGCTGCGCATAGACATTGGCGACATCGAGCCGGTGCGTCAGGCTGTCGAGCCAGGCGGCGTTGTCGTCGGAAAATCCCTTCGGCGCTGGCGGCCGCCACAGCGGTTCGCCAAGCAGGTTGAGCGCCCCCAGAGTGCGGGGAACGTCGCCGCGCAGCCCGGTTGCGCGCCGCGTCGCGATGATCCATTCACCTGGGCGTTTGATCTTGGCCCGTTTCCCCACCCACGCCTCCGGCGCGGTCACCAGTGCCTTGGCGACTTCCTTCAGGTCGCCGTCGGTGTCGAGGAAACGCTTCGTCAACCGCTCGACCAGCGCCGGCGGTGGGTCGTCGGCGATGAAATGGCGCGCGAGCTTGCTCGCGATGTGGTTGGCCGTCGCCGGATGGCGTGCGAGATCGGCAAACACCGCGCGGCCTTGCTCGATTCCGGTGTCGGGATAACTCTTGCCGATGATCGTCTGCGGTCCCGGCTCATGCAGACGCCGGTTGAACACGAACTCACCGCCATGATCGGGATTGGTCTGGGTCGGCAGGATGGTCCAGCCGGTCAAGACCTTGGCGAAGTTGGTGACGTCGGTCTGGTCATAGACCGTGCGCACGCCGAGCGTATGCAGTTCGAGAATTTCGCGACCGAAATTTTCGTTGAGACCGCGCGACCGGTTGATGCCGGCGACCGAGTCCGGCCCGATCGACTGGGCGTTGTTGAGATAGAGCAACATCGCCGGATGCGCTTCGGCGGCGAGCAGCAGGTCGGCGAAACGGCCGAGCACATGCGGACGGATGGCCTCGCGCTCATAGCCGCCGGCCATCACGGTCGAGTCGGCATTGACGCAGAAATGATTCGACCAGAACCACACCAGCCGCTCTACGAAGCCGATCTCGGCATTGATCGCGGCGAGGAAACGCGCCTGCGCTTCGGCGATGAAGATCTGCCGCGGCAGCGGGACCTCGCGCGGCGTTGCCGGGGTCGCTGGCGCCTCGGGCCGCGCCATCGCGTTTTCCATGCCGTCATTTTCACCGGCATTGGCGGCGGCCTCCTTGCGCATCCGTTCGAGCCGCTGCTTCGCATTGCGCTCGGCGTTGAATTCGAAGACCGCGCGATTGGCGTCGCCGCTGCCGCGCAGGCTCGCGTCGGCGATGAGGCCGATGTTCGGCCGCTCGAGGTCCGCAAGCAGCGCCGCGCGCGGATCAGACGCGATCGCAGCGATCGAACCGGCACGCGGGCCGAAGCCAAATCGGTGCAGGGCGAGCGCCGCCCCCTTGGGATCGAGAGCCATGGTCTTGCTGCCTTGTGACAAAGGGCGACTGCGAGCTTAATCCGCCGCGCGTGTTTAATGGCCGCCGTTACAAGTACTCATAGCCTGGACGGAAATTGCAGCAAATACGTGTCCGGTGATTTTTTGCGACGGCAGAAAATGGCCGATGTAACCTTACCCAGCAGAGCTTCGAACTGTGGCTGTGCGATCTAGGTTGGCCTCGAAGTATCGACGCGGATACGGCATTTCATTCGGCCGGCGGGCGCTGTTAACTCAGGACACGGCCGCAACCGAGGAGCACGTTCCATGACCCAGCCAGGAACGCCGCGCCACCCGCGGGTCGTCATCGTCGGCGCGGGATTTGGCGGGCTGTCGGCGGCGAAGGCGCTCGCCGGGACGGCGTTCGACGTTACGATCGTCGACCGTCACAACTATCACCTGTTCCAGCCGCTGCTTTACCAGGTTGCAACCGCCGCGCTGTCGCCCGCTGATATCGCAGCACCGATCCGCGGAATCGTGCGCCGTCAGGAGAACACCACCGTCGTGCTCGCCAAGGTGTCGGGTGTCGACGTCGCGAGCGGGGAGGTGATCGCGGAGGGCCGCCGCATTCCGTTCGATTTCCTCGTCCTCGCGACCGGTGCGGAGCACGCCTATTTCGGCCACGACTGGGCCGGTTTCGCGCCGGGCCTCAAGACCGTCGACGACGCGACCTACCTGCGCCGGCGCATCCTGCTCGCCTTCGAGCGCGCAGAGACCGAACCCGATCCGGCGGAGCAGCGCCGGCTCATGAACTTCGTGGTCGTGGGCGGCGGCCCGACTGGCGTGGAAATGGCGGGCGCGATCGCCGAGCTGGCGAAGCGCGCGCTGGCATTGGATTTCCGGTCCATCGACCCGCGCCTCGCCCGCATCATTCTGGTGGAAGCCGCGCCGCGCCTGCTCACGCCCTTCGATCCGTCGCTGTCAGAAGCGGCGAAGCGGTCACTCGAACAGCTTGGCGTCGAGGTCCGCCTCGGCGCCGGCGTCACCGACTGCGATGACAGCGGCGTGTCGATCGGCGACGAACGCATCGAGACCCGCACGATCATGTGGGCTGCCGGCGTCAAGGCGTCACCGGTCGCCGAATGGCTCGGCGTCGAGAGCGACCGCGCTGGACGCGTGCTGGTCGGCGGCGATCTCACGGTGCCCGGCCATCCCAACATCTTCGTCGTGGGCGACGTTGCTTATGTGATCGGCGCGGACGGCACGCCGCTCCCGGGAGTGGCGCCCGTCGCCAAGCAGCAGGGCCAATATGTCGCGCGGTCGCTGAAGGCGCGCCTGCGCGAACAAGCAATACGGCCGTTCCACTATCGCGACTTTGGCTCGCTGGCGACGATCGGGCGCAAGCGCGCGGTCGCCCAGATCGGCAAGCTCAAGCTCTCCGGCTTCATCGCCTGGATGCTCTGGAGCGTCGCCCACATCTACTTCCTGATCGGGTTTCGCAATCGGATCATCGTGGCGCTGACCTGGCTCTGGAGCTATCTGACGTTCCAGCGCGGTGCCCGTCTCATCACCGGAATATCGGGCGCGCGGATGGAGGATGTGCCGCAGCCGGAGGCCTAGCCCCTCCAGCTTGCTGCCGCGGCGACACCCGCAGCCCAGGGCGCCACGGAATTTCCGGCCCGGCGCTCGGAATCTCCTTCGCTGACGGTTAAATAACGGGCGCATCCTGCGGAATCGCCGCAGTAACGCCCCATTCTCACCGTTCGTTAACCATATGGGCGGTTGGGTGTTGCTGGTGGCCGGCGGGTTGCTCGTCGGGGGGGCGTCTGCTGCCGACGGCGCCGAAAACGCGCTGTCGGCCTGCCATTTCGATTTGATCGGCAGCGGCAAGGTCGTCGCGGTCCGCGATGGCCGCAGTTTCACCCTCGATGACGGCCGTGAGGTCCGGCTTGCCGGGCTGGAAGTTCCTCCGCTACCGGCAGCCGGCGAAACCGGCGCCTGGGCCGCGGCCGGCGCGGCGGCGCGAAGCGCGCTCGAAGCGATCATCGCCGGGCAGACCGTCGAGCTTCGTCAGCAGGTTGCAGCCTCCGATCGCTATGGGCGTCTCGTTGCCCACGTCTATTTTTTCCACGATGGAACGGAGCACTCCGCCGGCGACGACTTGCTGGCGCAGGGCTATGCCCGCGTCTCGGCACAGATCGGGGACAAGGCGTGCGCGGCTGAATTCCTGGCCCGCGAGCAGGCGGCGCGCGCGCAAAAGCTTGGCCTTTGGCGCGAACCATATTATGTCGTTCTGGGGGCCGAGGGTCGGCAGGAGCTCTTGGCCCAACGCGGTCGTTTCGCGATCGTCGAGGGGCGGGTGGTGTCGGTGCGCGAGAGCGGCGGCACGATTTACGTAAATTTCGGGCGTCATTGGGCTGACGCGCTCACGGTCACGATTCTGAAACGAGACGCGCGCATCTTCTCGGCGGCGGGACTCGAGCCCAAACGACTTGCCAACCGTCTGGTGCGCGTCCGCGGTTGGGTTGAGGAGCGGAATGGCCCGTCGATCGAGGCCACCCACCCTGAGCAGATCGAATTTGCCGAACGCAACTGACATGCCGATGGCCGCCAAATTCCAACTGAAAATGCTCCGCCGGGCCGCGCCGACGCTCGCCGTGCTGGGGTTCATCCTGGGCGGCTGCGTGGCGTCCATCCCGCCGCAGGCCGCCGGCTCGCTGGCGGAGCCGCCGAAGCAGAAGCTGGCCGAGGCGACCCCGCCCGCGGTCGAGCGCGAGCATCAGCGCATTCTCGCCGCCTATGGCGGGCCGTACGAGGACGACCGGCTCGAAGGCTCCGTCAACCAGATGGTGGAAAAGCTGGTAGCCGCCTCCGAGCGGCCCGACCTCCACTATAAGGTCACCATCCTCAACTCGCCCGCCATCAACGCGTTCGCGTTGCCCACCGGCCAGCTCTACGTGACCCGCGGGCTGATCGCGCTCGCCAATGATTCGTCCGAACTCGCCTCCGTGCTCTCGCATGAAATGGCGCATGTGATCGCGCGCCACGCCGACACGCGCGAGGAGGAGGTCAAGCAGGCGCAACTGATCGACCGTGTCGTCAACAATCTGTTGACCGATTCGGAGACCGGCGCGCTTGCGCTCGCCAAGTCCAAGATCAAGCTCGCGAGCTTCTCGCGCCAGCAGGAATTCGAGGCCGACGGCATCGGCGTCGAGATTGCGGCGCATGCCGGCTATGACGCCTACGGCGCGGCGCGCTTCCTCACGGCGATGGGACGCAACGCCGATCTCAAGGCGGCCCGCCAGTCCGGTGCGATCGACCCGCGTGCGCCCGATTTCATCTCCTCGCATCCGGCGACGCCGGAGCGCGTGAAGAACGCGCAGACCACCGCCCGCCAATTCGCCGCGCCCGGCGGCGGCGGGCGCGATCGCGAGGACTATCTCTACGGCGTCGACGGCATGGTTTATGGCGAGGATCCGAGCGAAGGATTCGTGCGCGGCCGCCGCTTCCTGCATCCCAAGCTCGGCTTCACCTTCGTAGCGCCGGAAGGCTTCATCCTCGACAACACCGCGCAGGCGATCCTGGGCGTCAAGGAAGGCGGCGGCCAGGCTCTGCGGCTCGATGCCGTGCGCGTGCCGGCCGAGCAGGCGCTGACGGACTATCTCACCTCCGGCTGGATCGAGAACATCGATCCGAAGAGCGTCGAGCCAATAACCATCAGCGGCTTCCAGGGCGCGACGGCGACAGCGAAGGGCGACCAGTGGGCGTTCCGGCTGTTCGCGATACGCTACGGCAGCGACGTCTACCGCTTCATCTTCGCGGCCAAGCAGCGCACGCCTGAGGCCGATCGCGCGTTCCGCGAGTCGGTCAGCAGCTTCCGCCGCATGAGCATCGCGGAGAGCAACGCGGCGAAGCCGCTGCGCATCCACGTGGTGACCGCGGGACCCGGGGACACGATCGAACGGCTCGCCGCCCGCATGCCGATCAGCGACCACCCGGTGGAGCGGCTGCGCCTGCTCAATGGGCTCGGGCCGACCGGCGTGCTTCGCCCCGGCGATCAGGTGAAGATCATCACGGAATAGCGGCTGCTGCGCTCACGCGCTCGGTGCTTGTCATCCCGGACGACCCGAAGGGTCGATCCGAGACCCGACAGGCCGCACGCGCCGCGCTCGGTTCATGACGCTGAGTGTGCGGCACGTCGGGGTCCGGGCTGCGCTCGGCCGGGATGACAACTCCCAGGCTCTCTCGGCTCAATCCCCCGACGAAGCATGCTGAGCGAGCTTGGCGATCTCCTTCGGCGTCGCCATTTCATCCGCGACCAGCGCAGCGATCTTTTCGCCGGAGCGCGGCGCGACCTCGAAGCCCATGCCCTCCGCTTCCTTCACGAACGCCGGGTCCCGCATGGTCGCGTCGAACGCCCGGCGCAGCAACGCCACGCGATCGGCCGGCACCGCCGGCGTCGTCATCAGCGGCCGGCCGAGTTCCTGGTTGCCGGCGAAGAAAGTCAGCACCGCCCGCTGCTGCTCGGTCTTGACGTAATCGAAGATCGTCGGCGCGTTGAGCCAGGGCACCGCCTCGCGCTCCATGTTGAACAGCGCGCGCATCAGGCCGGAGGCGATCCACTGCCGGCGGGTGCCTTCCGGGCCGCCGACGCTGCTGACAAATCCCGCGACTTCGCCGCGCTCGAGGGCAAGCACCACGTCGCCGGGCGAGCGGTAGCCCTGGACGACCTTGAGCTTCATGCCGAGCAGGTTCTTGAGCAGCAGCGGCGCCGCGGTGACGCCCTGCGCGCCGCCCGGGGCACCAATGATCAGTTCGCGCTCGAACAGGTCGGAGACCTTGTCGATCCCCGCCTTCGTGCTCACGAACATCACCCGGTGATTGAGTTCGGGACTGCCCAGCCAGTTGAATTTCGCGGGATCGAACCGCACGTTCGGCAGGCCCATGACCGCGGCATCGGTCATGTTGCGCGAGACCATCCCGATCACGGTGCCGTCGCGTGGGGCCACGTTGAAGAGATAATTGGTCGCAAGGATATGGCCGGCGCCCGGCATGTTCTCGACGATCAGCGTCGGCGCGCCGGGAATATGGCGCGTGATGTGCCGTCCGATCAGCCGCGCCCACAGGTCGTAGTCCTGCCCGCTGGCGGTGCCGACAATGAACCTGATCTGCTTGCCTTTGTAGAAAGCATCGGCCGGTTGTGCTTGAGCCGGCAGCGCGCATGCGCAGAAGAGGGCGAGTGCGGCATTCAACAGCCTGATCATGAAGATGGATCCCGGATTTTCACGTGCGAGACGATAGCGCTGCGGCTGGCGGGAGACTAGTCTTGTCCGCACCCACCGAGGGCGAGCATCAGGAGGACCCATGGCCAGGATTCGTCACATTGTGTTCCACACCACCGATGTCGAGCGGCTCGCGAAATTCTATGTCGATGTGATGGGCTTGAAGATCGTGCATCGCGCCAAGAATGGCGGCATCTCGCTCACCGATGGCTACCTGAACTTCTCGATCCACACCAACAAGATGGATGGCAAGCCGTCCGGCTTCAATCACTTCGGCTTCGAGGTCGACGACAACGAGGAGATCGCCGAGCGGTTCGAGAAGTTCGGCTATCGCGCGCCGCTCAAGCGGCCGGCCGACCGGCAATATGCCGAATATCGCGCGATCGATCCGGACGGGAATAACTTCGACATTTCGCAGAATGGCTATGAGGAAATCCGCAAGGATCGCGTGCCGTCGAAAGCGGAAGCCTGACGCCGGCACGTTGATCGCGAGACCAGGAACACGCCATGCCGACGAATGTGCTGTTTCGCGTCTTCGTTCTGCTTGCCGCGGTGGCGTTGACGCCGCCCGCGGCGGCGCAGACCGCGCCGCCGCAAGTTTGGCCGACGCACGCCGTGCGGCTGATCATCCCGCTGCCGCCGGGGAGCGGGACCGACATTTCCGGCCGGTTGCTCGCCGAACGCCTGACCGAACGCTGGGGCCAGCCGGTCGTGGTCGAGAACCGCCAGGGGGCCGACGGCATTCCCGCGGTGACAACGTTCCTCGGCGCACGCGACAATCACACGCTGCTGCTCTCGTTCGCCGGCATCATCTCGATGAACCCGCTCCTGCACGCGAAGTTGCCCTACGATCCGGCGACCGACCTCGTGCCGATCGTGCCGGTGATCGACAATTTCCTCGGGCTCTCGGTCTCGGCGACGCTCAAGGTCGACACGCTCGCTGATTTCGTGAAGGCCGCGAAGGCGCAGCCGGGCAAGCTCAATTGGGCGGCGACGCCGGGACTGCCCTACTACACCATCCAGGCGTTGCAGCGCAGTGCGGGAATCGACCTCGTCGAGGTGCCGTACCGAGACTTCGCGCCGGCGTATCAGGACGTGGATACCGGACGACTGCATCTCATCGGCACCGGGCTGCCCGCACTCATTCCGCACCACCAGGCGGGCACGGCAAAGATCCTGGTCGTGACCAATCGCGAGCGCTCGCCGCAAGCGCCCGAGGTGCCGACCGCCGCGGAGGCGGGCTACCCTGACCTGGTTTTCGACAGCGTCGTCGGCATCTTCGGCTGGCGCGGGATCGCTCCCGAGATCAAGAGCCGCATCGCGGCCGACGTCACCGCGCTCGTCAGCGAGCCGGCGTTCCGAACACGCCTGGTTAATGTAGGGACTATCCCGCGCGCCGGCACTGCCGCCGACTACGCCGCTTTGATCGAGGAGCAGCGCGTCAAGCTGGCGACGATCCATCGAGCCAGCGGGATGAAACCGCCGCAGTGAAGCTTGCGCGCCGGCGTGGACCCCGGGTGTTAGGTTTCATCCGGCCCCGGCAGCGGTGTCTGCACCACCAGTCCGCGCGCGCGGGCATCGCCGACGCCAAGCGCGCGGAGCGCGAACAACGTGAGCGCTTGGATTTGCGCGCGTGAGGTCTCGGCGTCCGCGGCCGGCGGCGGAGCGAGCGCACCGGTCAAGCTTTCGATCAGCGCACCGATCAATGCCGCGGCGGCGAGTGCGGCGTCCTGATCCGGCAGGTGTCCGCCGGCGAGTGCTGATCGAATCCGCCGCTCGAACTCGGCCGCCAGCGCCGCACGGTAGGCCGCGCGCGCGGCGTCGATGTCCGGTTCGACCGGCTCGGCCATCATCGCGAAGACGAGCGGGCGCTGCGCCGATGTTCGCGCGGCAAACGTGGCGAACATAGCGGCCAACGCCGACAAGGGGCCGGGTGCTGCGTCCGCCATGCGGGCGAGCGCCGCCATGTCCTGCGCCGACAGCGCAGCGGACAGCGCCGCCACCAGTTCGGTCTTGGAGGGATAGTAACGATACACCGTGCCGGCCGCGATCCCGGCGCGCGCGGCGACCGCGGCGATCTGCACGGCGGCCATGCCGCCCTCGGCCGCAAGCGCGCGCGCCGCCGCAAGGATCGCGTGCTCGCGGGCGGCGAGTTTGCGGACGACGTTCTCGGTGCGCCGATAGGGCATGCAGATCGCGCCAGCCACGGCTGCCATTGACTAACCGGTCAAGTCTGCTCCGCCAGCGCCTTCTTGCGGATCGCCGCCAGCGTGGTCGCCGGCGTGATCACTTCAGGGTCGACTTTCACGTGCAGCAGCGCCGGCTTGCCGGATTTTTGCGCGGCTTCGAACGCGGGCGCAAACTCCTCGGTGCTCTCGACCGTCGCGCCGAAGCCGCCATAGGCGCGGGCCACTGCGGCGAAATCGGGATTGCGCAGCGCGGTGCCGATCACGCGGCCGGGGTATTCGCGCTCCTGATGCATGCGGATCGTGCCGTACATGCCATTGTCGACGAGGATGACGATGATGGAAAGTTCGTACTGAACCGCGGTTGCGAATTCCTGCCCGGTCATCAGGAAATCGCCGTCGCCGGCAAACGCGATGACGGTGCGCTGCGGCGCGAGCCGCTTCATCCCGACCGCGGCCGGCAGGCCGTACCCCATGGAGCCCGACACCGGCGCAAGCTGCGTGCCGTAGTGGCGGTAACGCCAATAGCGATGCACCCAGATCGAGAAATTGCCGGCACCGTTACAGATTACGGTGTCGGCCGGAAGTTTGTCGCGCAGGCCGACGACGATCTCGCCGAGATTGACTCGGCCGGGGACGCTTGACGGTTTGTCGGTCCAGGCGAGAAAATCCGCATGCGCGATCTTGGTCTCGTGGCGCCAGGGAATGTTGCTCGGCGACGCAAGCGCGTCGAGCGCGGCGGCAAACGCGGTCGGCGCCGCGTTGATCGCAAGATGCGGGCGGTAGACCCGGCCAAGTTCCTCCACGCCGGGATGTATATGGACAAAAGTTTGCTTGGGACCTGGAATGTCGAGCAGCGTGTAGCGCTGCGACGGCAGTTCGCCGAGCCGGCCGCCGATCAGTACGATGAGGTCGGATGCCTTGATACGCTCGATCAATTTAGGATTCGCGCCGATGCCGAGATCGCCGGCGTAATTCGGATGCAGCGGATCGAACAGATGGGCACGCCGGAACGAGGTCGCAACCGGCACTGCATAGCGTTCCGCGAAGCGCGCCAACGCGGCGCACGCGGCTTCCGACCAGCGGCTCCCGCCGGCGAGAAAGATCGGCCGCGCCGCCGCCGCAAGCAGCTTCTCCAGTTGCGCCATGTCGGCGGCGCCGGGCGAAGTCTCGACCGGCTCGAACGCCGGCGCATCGGCAGCAGCGATGCGTTCGACCAGCATGTCCTCCGGCAGCGCGATCACAACCGGTCCCGGACGTCCGCTGGTGGCGGCATAGAAGGCGCGCGAGATCAATTCGGGCACGCGCGCGGGATCGTCGATCTCGGTCACCCATTTGGCGATCGAGCCGAACACCGCGCGATAGTCGAGCTCCTGGAACGCTTCGCGCTCGCGCATGTCGCGCGCGATCTGGCCGACGAACAAAATCATCGGCGTCGAATCCTGGCGCGCGATGTGAAGCCCCGCCGCGGCATTGGTCGCGCCCGGCCCGCGCGTGACGAAGCAGATGCCGGGCCGGCCCGTCGCCTTGCCTACTGCCTCTGCCATCATCGCTGCGCCGCCTTCCTGGCGGCAGACCGTGACCTCGATCGCCCGGTCATGGAACGCGTCAAGCGCGGCGATGTAGCTCTCGCCCGGCACGCAGAACACATGCCGTACGCCGTGCAGGACGAGCTGATCGACCAGCACCTCGGCCGCGGTCCGCAGATTGTCATTCGCGCGCATGGGGGTCTCCGTTTGATCTTGCAGTCTAGCGGAACGCGTGAGCGCCGGCACAGCCATGGAATTGTCATCCCGGATCGCCGCTTCGCGGCGGCCGGGACGACAACGCCGGACGCCGCCGGGTGTCACCGCTTGAGCGGGGCGAAGCTCGTGGGGACCATGAGGTTGTTCTGCTGCGACAACGTATAGCCGGCGTCGGCGGTGAGCCGCAGGTAGTTCTGCCATTCCGGATCGGCGGCCATCGCGGCGCGCTTCTTGGCGCGGTCGGCGATGTCGTCGTAGGCCCACAGATGGACGAGCGTGTTGAGCTCGCCGCTCTCGGACTGCAGATAGCAGAGTGGGGCGCCGATGTGGCGAACCTGCGCGGCAAAGCCGTGCTTGGCATAGATGTCGAGATGAGCCGCTGTCTTGCCAGATTTGATCCGATACGTCCGAACGTCGACGAGCACGCTGTCCTCCTGCGATGGGCGTTGATGTGCGGAGAAATCTTTGGGCGCGCGGAGAGGCGGGTCAATAGCCTTCGGCGGGTAGTCACGCATGCTGAACAGTTCTGAGATACGATCGTTGACCCTGTCTGGAAGCCTGCTGATCGCGTCGAGCCATCGAGTTTGAATGAGCCACGTCACCGACACGCAAGAGCCGGTTTTCGCGCTGCTCGCCGATCCGGCGACGCACGGCGGGAGCGACGTCAAGCGCGTCGATACCCATGCGGCGGTGCTGTTCCTCACGCCCGAGCGCGTGCTCAAGGTCAAGCGCGCGGTCAAGTTTCCGTTCCTCGATTTCTCAACCTTGGACAAGCGCAGGGCGGCCTGCGAGGCCGAGATCGACGTCAACCGCGCCTATGCGCCGGACATCTATCGCGGCGTCGTGCCGGTCACGCGCGCGGCGGATGGGAAGCTTGCCATCGGCGCAAACGGTGAGCCGGTCGAATGGGCGGTCGAGATGCGCCGCTTCGACGAGACGCAGACGCTCGATCATCTCGCCGACAAGGGCCGCATCGATGCCGCGCTTGCCGATGCGCTCGGGCGCGTGGTGGCCGCGGCACATGCGGCGGCGCCGGCGGTGGATCCGGGCCCCTGGATCGAGGCGATCGGCGCCTATATCGGCGAGCATGTCGAGGCGTTCGGCGAGACCCCCGATTTGTTTCCTGCGGCTGACGTGACGGCGCTCGCGCAGGCGAGCCGCGCGCGCTACGACCGCGTGCATCCTTTGCTCGTCGATCGCGGTTCGCGCGGGCTGGTGCGCCACATCCATGGTGACCTCCATCTCGGCAATATCGTGCTGCTGGCGGGGAAGCCGGTGCTGTTCGACGCGATCGAGTTCAGCCCGCTGATCGCTTCTGGCGATGTGCTTTACGATCTCGCCTTCCTGCTGATGGACCTGTGCGAGCGCGGGCTTGGGAACGCCGCGAACATCGTGCTCAACCGTTACTTGATTGAAAGCCGGCGTGCGGAGGATCTCGATGCCCTCGCAGCGCTTCCGCTCTACCTATCCATGCGCGCGCAGATCCGCGCCAAAGTCACTGCGGCGCGGCTCGAGCAAGCCGAGGAATCGGAACACGCCGACATCGCCCGCAACGCGAAGAAATATTTCGACTGGGCGTGCCGCTTCATTGCGCCGGCGCCGCCCGTTCTGGTTGCGGTCGGCGGATTGTCAGGCACCGGAAAATCAGTCCTGGCCCGCGCGCTGGCGCCCGGACTCACACCTGCGCCGGGCGCGGTGGTTCTGCGCTCCGACGTCGAACGCAAGCTGCTGTTCGGCAAGGCGGAGACCGAGCCGCTGCCGCCTGAGGCCTACACCGAGGAAGCCACTGCGCAGGTCTATGCCGTGATCGTGGACAAAGCGCGCCGAGCGATCGCGGCCGGCCATTCGGCGATCGTCGACGCGGTGTTCGCGCGGCCGCATGAGCGGGAGGTTGTGGCGAAATCCGCGGCTGTCCTCGGCGTGCGGTTTCGTGGCCTGTTCCTTGAAGTCGATCTCGTGACGCGGATCGAGCGCGTGCGCGGGCGCCAGCACGATGCGTCGGATGCCGGCGCTTCGGTTGCGCGCGCGCAGGAGGATTACGACCTGGGCGCGCTCGACTGGACGCGGATCGACGCGTCCGGCACGCCGGAGCAAACGCTCATGCGTGCCAAGGCTGCGCTCACTGGCTATCCATGAACGACACCTGCTTCACGCGCACCGGCTGCGGGTCGGCCGATTGCAGCACGAAGCCGTTGGCGCGCGCCGCGGTGGTGAGCACGCGGCCGGCATCGGCGATCAGCGGCTTCTTGTCGTCGAGGCTGTAGATGTCGTCGCGGAAGTGGATGGTGCCGTCGCGGGTCGCCCAGCCCGTGAGATAGATCCAGGCGACCGGAATCTTGTGCGGCAGCCGGATGTCGGTGCGCTGGCCGGTGGCGATCGCGGCATCGATCTCATGCCGGCCCCAGCCGGGAACGCCTTCGAGCACCCAGGCGGCGAGATCGCGCGGCTCGGCGACGCGGGTGCAGCCGGAGGATTCGAAGCGATAGTCGTTGCTGAACAGATTCTTGTGGCTGGTGTCGTGCATGTAGACGGCGTGCGGGTTCGGCATGTCGAGGCGCACCGCGCCGAGCGCGTTCCAGGTCCCGGAATCCTGGCGGATCGTGAAATTGGGATGGTCGGAATTCCAGTCGATGGTCCGCGGATCGATCTCGCCGCCGTTGGCATCGAGCGCGCGCATGTGCATGCGGGCGAGATAGGCCGGGTCCTTGCGCATGCGGGGAATGACGTCCTTCTTCGCGATCGAGAGCGGCACCGTCCAGGTCGGGTTGAGGTTGACCGCCGAGATCATCGCGGTGAGCGTCGGCGAAGGTCGGTCGGTCTTGCCGACCACGACCACATAGCGGCGCACGACCTTGCTGCCGTCGACGGTCTCGGCGAAGGCCGCCGGAAGGTTCACGACCACGTAGCGCTGGCCGAAGGTGAAATCCATCGCCGCGAGGCGGTCGAGCGAGGCGGCGAGCTGGTGGATGCGTTTCTTTACCGGCACGTTGAGCGCCGTGAGCGTCTTCGGTCCCAAGCTGCCGGTCTCGGGCAGGCCGTGGCGGGCCTGGAAATGACGGACCGCGGCGACCAGCGCCTCATCGTAGGTGCTGCCGGCTTCCTTCTCGGGCGGCAGGTCATCGGTGATGGCGAGCCGCTGGCGTAGCAGTTCGACATCCGGGCTGCTCTGGCCGGGCGCGAGCTTGGCGACGCTCGCCGGCAGCGTCGGCCAGCCGCCGCGCACCTCGATCGTCGAATAGCTCAGCATCGCCGCCGAGATGCGCTGGACGGTATTTTCGTCGAAGGTCGGAATCGGTGATTTTGAGATCGCCGCGGCCGTCGGCGCCTCGGTGGCGGCGGGCCGCGCGGCCGGGGCCGCGACTCTCGCCTTGGGCCCCGGCGCGCCGGCCTGCGCGAGCGCGGTGCCGCCCATGACCGTCGCGAGCAGGAGCGCCAACGGCACGCGATGCATCGATGTCGTCAAAAAAACCGTCCGGAAAACGTTGTCCGTCCGCCGCATCCCAAGCCTCCCCACGACCGCCGTGCCGCGGCACGGCTGCTGTCCATGTCCTGACCGATTCGCTGGTTTACCCACCCATCCTGACCATACCCCAGAACTGTGGCCGACTGACGGCCCCGACGCTGAACCGGGGGCTGCGATCGCGCGGCTAAGCTCGAATGGGAGGCTTGCCATGCTTGGAATGGGCCGCAGCGTTGCGCTTTCGCTGATCGCCATCATGGCGTTGTCCTGCAGTCGGTCGCTGCAATCTGGTTCCGCAAGGACGGCAAGGACGACAACAAATTCCGCATCGGCGCGCGCCTGCGCAACAGCAAAGCGGCGGAGACGTTGTTCTATTGCGATCCGAACAACTACAATTGGTCCTGCTTCAAGGACGATGGGGAATTCGATACCGATATCGTCGATGGCAACTTGCCAGGTCGCTCGGCCTCACCCTCGGCAAGGCCGACGACGTGTTTCAGTTGGCGGCGGCCCCGGGCGGGCGTTGCACGGCGCAGCAAGCCTCAAAGTCCCACCGCGCGCACGGCGGCGGCGACGCCCATCCCGGTGAGCACGGCAAGGAGATCGTTGCGCGCGATCAGCATCACCGCGCCGGCGGCGCCGATCGCCAGCGCCGCCGCGAGACCGTCGCGCGCGATGATCGGCAGCACGGTCGCGACCACCACCGAGCCGGGCAGCGCCTCGAGCATCTTGCGCACGCGCCTGGTGAGCGGCACGTGGCCCATCAACCAGAATCCGCCGGCGCGCATCGCGTAGGTCGCAACCGCCATTGCCAGGATCGCGGTGAGCGTGCCCCATCCGCCGTCACTCGCAATCATCGATGCAGCCCCCGAACACGCTGCCGGCAATCGCGCCGGCGACGATGAACCACCAGCCGCCGATGAAATGCTGCACCCCCAGCGCGACCCCGCCGGCGGCGGCCCATGCCAGCGCCGGCCGTGGTCCGCGCCAGAGTGGAACGAGCATGGCGGCGAAGAACACCGGCATCACGAGGTCGAGTCCGACCTGGCGCGGATCGGCGATCAGCGCGCCGAGGAGATAGCCGGCGGCGACCGCGGACTGCCAGGCGATGAAGAGCATCGCGCCGGCGCCGAAGAACAGCCCGGTGTCCGAGCCGCCCTCGGCGCGATAGCGCATCGCGATGAGCCACCCGGGATCGGTGAGCAGATGCAGCGCCGGGTAGATCTGCGAGGAAGGCATCCGTCCGAGCCAGGGCTGCAGCGCCGCCGTCATCAGCAGCAGCCGCGCGTTCACCGTGGCGCAAAGCAGCGCCAAGCCAGCCATGGCTGCCACCGTGAACTGGTCCGGCCATACTTCCATCGCGACCAGTTGCGACATGCCGGCATAGACGAAGATGTTCATCAGCATGTGGTCGATGAAGCCGAATCCCTTGCCGGCGGCAGTCGCGCCGACCGCAAGGCCGAACGCGATCATGCCCGGCAGCACCGGAAGGGCGAGCCGCAGGCCAAGCCTGAAGCCGGCGAGCGAGCCATGCGGCGGGGCGTCGCGCGTGTCGAGGTTTGTTGTCATGGGAAAGCCGAATGTGCGCGGTCGTTAGCAAAAGCGCCGTCCGGCGACAATGCCACCCGCTTCCTGGCAGGCATGCGGGGACTAAGAAACGCCGCCGACGCGCTCGGCGCTCGGATGCCAAGCCGGCGGGTAGCCGGCCCTGAGCACGGCGAGGATCGCGGGCGGCGTCAGCAAATCGATCGTAGTCCCGGTGGCGCGTTCGCGGTATGCGTCGTAGCCGGCCGGCGTCCAGCGCAGGAGCGAATTGCCTTTCACCGCGAAAGCGTGATCCTCGATCGCGACGAACGTGCCGTCCGGCAAGTCGTCGATGGTGCGCCGGTGGCGTCGCTGCTCGCGGCCGTCAAGGCGCTCGCCCTGCAGAAGCCGATCCATTTCGGCCGCCCGCGGGCGCTCGGCAAGGGCGAAAGCGCGTTGCCAATATTGTGCGAAAGCTTCCGCATCCTTGCGCCGGCACTCGAAGCACGGCCGATGCCCGGCGGCGAGCGCGGTGGCTTCGTCGAGGAAGAACAGCTCGGTGTAACCGGTTTTCCAAACCTGGCGATGGCGGTTGTTGAAGTGCAGCCGGCAGCAAATCCAAGCCCGCGACACCCACCGCCGCGCCGACAGTGTGCGCTCGGCCGTGTGGAAGCGGCCGCCGCGGTTGCCCATGAACAGGCCGCGGGCTGGATCGGCGAACAGTTCCCCGAACGGAGAGACGCGATTCTGCAGCGGCATGGCGCTGGCCCAATATTTCATCGCCCGCTGGCGCGGGCGATGCAGTTCTCGAATAAGGATGCGGTTCTCGAATAGGATGCTCAGAAGGCAGCCGTCACGACTGCGGCTGTGGCTCCAGCCCGCCGGTTCCAGCGTCGGGACGCGGACGCGGCTTGCCGGCAGGTGGCACGGCGGAGCCGCGCGGCGTCACCGGCTCGATCACGGATTCGCGCACCGGGCGCTTGCCGTCCAGCAGGTCCTTGATCTCATCGCCGGAGAGCGTCTCGAATTCCAGGAGACCCTTGGCGAGCGTTTCGAGATCGCCGCGCTTTTCCTGCAGAATTTTGTTGGCCTCGGCGTAGCCTGCCTCGACCAGGCGCCGGATCTCGCCGTCGATCTTGCGGCTGGTCTCCTCGGAGATGTTCTGCTGACGCGAGACCTGGTAACCCAGAAAGACCTCGTCCTGGTTCTCGCCATAGGCAACGGTACCGAGCGTTTCGGACAGGCCCCAGCGCGTCACCATCATGCGCGCGAGCTTGGTCGCCTGCTCGATGTCGGAAGCGGCGCCCGAGGTGACCTTCTCGCGCCCGAACACGAGTTCTTCCGCCACGCGCCCGCCCATCATGATCGCCAGGCGCGACGTCATCTGTTCGAGACTCATCGAGAGCTTGTCGCGCTCGGGGAGCTGCATCACCATGCCAAGGGCTCGCCCGCGTGGGATGATGGTCGCCTTGTGCACCGGATCGGTGGCCTTGACGTTGAGCGCGCAGATGGCGTGCCCGCCTTCGTGATAGGCGGTCAGCATCTTCTCTTCCTCGGTCATGACCAGCGATTTGCGCTCGGCCCCCATCATCACCTTGTCCTTGGCGTCTTCGAACTCGGACTGCGTGACCATGCGCTTGTTGCGCCGCGCCGCCATCAGGGCCGCTTCGTTGATGAGGTTGGCAAGATCGGCGCCCGAGAATCCCGGTGTGCCGCGCGCGATGGTCTTGAGATTCACGTCGGGTGCGAGCGGCACCTTACGGACGTGAACTTTCAGAATCTGCTCGCGGCCGACCACGTCCGGGTTCGGCACCACGACCTGACGGTCGAAGCGGCCGGGGCGCAGCAGCGCCGGGTCGAGCACGTCGGGACGGTTGGTGGCGGCGATCAAAATGATGCCTTCATTAGCCTCGAAGCCATCCATCTCGACGAGCAGTTGGTTCAGCGTCTGCTCGCGTTCGTCGTTGCCGCCGCCGAGGCCCGCGCCTCGGTGGCGTCCGACGGCGTCGATCTCGTCGATGAAGATGATGCAAGGCGCATTCTTCTTCGCCTGCTCGAACATGTCGCGCACGCGCGAGGCGCCGACGCCGACAAACATCTCGACGAAGTCGGAACCCGAAATGGTGAAGAACGGCACGTTGGCTTCGCCGGCGACGGCGCGCGCGATCAAGGTCTTGCCGGTGCCGGGCGGCCCGACCAGGAGCACACCGCGCGGGATCTTGCCGCCGAGGCGCTGGAATTTTCCAGGGTCGCGCAGGAATTCGACGATCTCCTGCAGATCCTGCTTGGCCTCGTCGACGCCGGCGACGTCCTCGAAGGTGACGCGGCCATGCGCTTCGGTCAGCAGCTTGGCGCGCGATTTACCGAAGCCGAGCGCCTTGCCGCCCGCGCCCTGCATCTGGCGCGACAGGAAAATCCACACGCCGATGAGCGCGATGAACGGCAGCCACGACATCAGGAGCTGCAGGAACCAAGGCACGTCATTCTGCTGCGCGCGCGCCGTGATCGAAACGCCCTTCTTGTAGAGGCGGTCGATCAGCGTCGGATCGTTCGGAGCGTAAGTCTGGAAGCTGCGTCCATCGGTGAAGGTGCCGTGGATATCCGGCCCCTGGATCAGTACGTCGCGGACGCGGCCCTGGTCGACCTCATTGAGGAGTTGCGAGAACGAAATTTCCTGCGACTGCGGACGCTGCCCCGGATTGTTGAACAGGGTGAAGAGCGCGAGCAGCAATAAAACGATGATCACCCACAGAGCGAAATTGCGCAGATTCGCGTTCATCCTGGGTTCCTTAATTGCGCCGACAGTGCCGGCAACCCCTTCATAATAATGACTTGCGGCTGATTCAGGTCCATCCCAGATCACAATCTATGTGTCGGGCCGCCCCCTGCCAAGGGAAGGACCCAGCTTTCTCATAGCCTACCGCGGTTTCGGAATGGCGCGGCGGCGACGTCGGTGCGTGGTTAAGGGGTGGGCACCGGACCGGGTCGAGCGCGGCGGTGCGCGTTCGATCGCAAGACCTTCGCCAGCCAGCATCACGAGCGCACCTGCCAGCGTCCGGCGCACACGATCGGTCGCCGCTGTGGCGATAATGGCCTCGTAGAGCGTTTCCAGCGGGCCAAGCTCGACCGGACCCTCGTCGCCGACTTGCGTGATCGCGCGGCCGAGGAGCCGGATCGCCACTTCCGCAGGCAATCGGAGGAATTTTTCGGCATCGAATCGAATTGGGCCGCGGTTGGTCCAGGTGTTCAGCGATACCGCCGCTCCCGCCACATCCACGGCAAGCTCGATCGTGGCGTCGGCGCGCCGCAGCCGGCGTGCGAGCAGCGCGAGCCGGCGTGCGTCGAGCCCCTCGGCCGCCAGGATCGGCAGGAGCTTACGCACGCGAACGCGGGCAAAGCGTGGATCGCGGTTGGAGGGATCGTCGGCGAACGAGACGCCGGCGGCGGCAAGGGTGGCGACGAGCCGTGCCTTGGCCATGCCGAGCAGGGGACGCAGAATCAGCAATGGTTCGCCGTCGTGGGCGAGGGGAGGGGAGCCTCGTGCCGGACGGGACGACCGAAGTTCCTGCGGAAAGGCGGGTAGCCTGCGGGCCGGTACCATCGCTCCCAGACCGGTCAGCCCGCTGCCGCGCGCCATGCGGAACAGCACGGTCTCAGCCTGGTCGTCGAGTGTGTGGGCGGTAAGGATGTGGCGGGCTTTTGCAGCCTTGGCCGCGGCCGCGAGCAGGCGATAACGCGCCGCCCGCGCGGCCGCCTGGATTGCGCTCGCGGGCTTTTCGCCACGCCAGCGCAAGGTGCGATGTTCGACGCCGAACCGGCCCGCCAGTTTCTTCACCGCACGCGCTTCGGCGGCGGAACCGGACCGCAAGCCGTGATCGATTGTCACCGCGAGAAGCTTCGGCCCCTGCTTCCGGGCGGCGCGCCAGCGTGCGGCAAGCACGAGCAGCGCCGTCGAATCCGGACCGCCGGAAACGGCAAGCACAAGCGCGGATGCGGGAGCTAAGTCGGCGAACAGCGCATTCGCTTCGGCGGCAGAGACGGGAACTGCTTCGTCAGCAGTGGACACGCTTCTGTTCCCGCTCAACGCCTTGCTTCACAGCGACCGAGGCGCGCGGATATTTGCGCGAGACTTCACCGAACGAGGCGCAGGCGGCTTCCTTCTCGCCAAGGGCGGCGAGCGATTGGCCAAGGCGCAGTAGCGCGTCGGGTGCCTTCGCCGTGGTCTCGTATTTGGTCGAGACGTTGAGGAAAGATTCCGCCGCATCACGCCAGTGCTGGCGCTGGTACAAACTTTCGCCCAGCCAATACTGGGCATCAGGCGCCAGCCGGTCGTTGGGATACTTCTTCAAGAAAATGCGGAAGCCCTCCTCGGCCTGCCCGTAATCCTTCCGCAGGACGAAACCGTACGAGAGATCGTACTGATCGCGCGGCGTATCGGCTGGCGGCAAGGTGGCGACCTGCGGGTTCGCGCCCTCGGGATTGCGCGGGGGGCGTGGCGGCGGCCCTTGATCGATGGAGCCTGGCGGCACAACGGCCGGGTCGTGCAACGGGCCTGCCAGCGTCGACAGGTCCAGCGGCGTACCGGCAAAGCGCCCGCCGGGAACTTGCGGCGGCGGTTCCTCGGCTGCGACCTCGGGCGCGGGGCCCGTCGCCGACGGATCAGTAGGGATCGAGCCGAGCGTTCGCGGCGCGCCCGGCGCATTCGGATTTTGCGTCGGATCGAACACGTCGCTCCGGCGACCGGGGGTCGTGGGGACGACCGGTGCCGTTGGAGATACCGGGGACGCGGTGGTCGAACGTGAATTCACTGGTGGGCGCGGCGAGCCCTTTCCGCCGAGTTCCTGCAGACGATATTCCGTGTCTTCCTGCGAGCGCCGGACCTGCGCTTCAAGCTGCTGATTCCGGTACTGGAGCTGTTCCACCAGACCGGTGAGTTGCCGGATCTGGGCTTCCAGCCGGTCGAGCCGGAAGACGAGGTCGCCGTTCGCCTGGGCAACGCTGCGCGGGCCTGGCGCGGGCGGCTGTTCCTCGCCGCCGAAAAGTCGGTCGAGGAGGCCAAACGGCCGATCCGGGGAACTCTGCGCTCCTCCGTCAACGGCCGCCGGGGAGACCTGGGCGAGGGCAGTGCCGGCGCTCGCCAGCAAAGCCGCCATCGCCGGCACCATAAGAGCACGGAGGAAAATGGTCATTCGCCAGACGTTCGAATGAAGGTGAAGGAGGGTGTGTAGCATAGCTGGGCCAGTGGGACCAAAATGTGTCCTCGCCGCCGCGGCGCCCGGTAGAAAAAAACAGCCGGCGCCCCTGTGGCGCCGGCTATTCCCCTTCCCCCACGTAACCCGTCGCGATCAGGAACTGGCGTTGAGCACCGTGACCGCGCGCCGATTCTGCGACCAGCAGGAAATGTCGTCGCACACCGCCACGGGTCGTTCCTTGCCGTATGAAATCGTCCGCATGCGTCCCGCCTGCACGCCGCGCGAAGCGAGATAATCACGCACGGTCTGAGCACGGCGGGCGCCGAGCGCGATGTTGTATTCGCGCGTGCCACGCTCGTCGGCGTGGCCTTCGATGGTGAACGTGTATTGCGGATAGGCGCGCAGCCATTGCGCCTGCTTCTCGAGGGTCGAGACCGACTGTTGTGTCAGGTCCGTCGAATCGGTCTCGAAGAACACGCGGTCGCCGACGTTGACGACGAAGTCCTGCTGGCTGCCCGGCGTCGTGGCGCTCGCGTTGGCAAGTGCTGGATTGTTCGGGTCGATAGGATTCTTGGCGCAACCCGCGATCGCTAGCGCGGCGGCAATGAAGCCGGCGAGCTTCGCGGCGCGGATCCAGCGCGTCTCAGTCCTCATCCCGGTGCCTCCATTCTCGTTACTGGACATACCCCAGGGTCTAGCAGGAGCTTGGTTAAGCGAAGGTTCCGTCAACCTTGACGGAGCCTTGCAGAGGTCACTCAAAAGCGAGATTTGTGCCCAAACCGATCGAGGTGGTTAATGCCTGATGAATGCGGCGGCTTCGGGGCTGAAAGGACGGTCGGAAGGCGGACCAGAGTGCTGGCGATGCCGGACAGTAGTGCTGTCTTAGTTCCGCAGCAGCGCGCCGAAGCCTGCCTGCTCGAAGTGCTGATTATGGGTTGACGCGTCCCCGCTATCTGCCGCGGCCTCTTGATTAGAAATGAGGCACAGTTGCCGTCGGCGAAGCCGCTGAGCGTCTCGATCAGCAGCAATTTCGGATGCGATATGTACTGAATGACGGGAAGATGTACTGAATGACGGGAAACAGCTCGCATGTCGCTGGCGCAGGTTCTGTCAGGTCCGCGTCCGACCACGTCGAGCTGACAGCAGCGTCGGGAATCACTTGCAGATCGACGCGCTTATCGACAGCATTCAACTCCCCGACGAGATGATCGATCGAGAAATCGGCCAACTCGCCGTTACGCAGCCGCGCCTACGACGGCAGCAGCGGCGACCACGCGGGGTCCGAGGCGTAGCTCGGGCTTGGCAGGCGTTGCTCGTTCCGCCCGGTGACGTCCACCGTGTAGAGCGACGGACCGGAATTCCCACTCGGGTCGCGGAAGAACATGACGACACGGCCGTTCGGCGCCCAAGTCGGGCCTTCGTTATGGAAGCCTTCGGTCAGGATGCGCTCGCCAGAGCCGTCCGGCTTCATGATGCCGATCGCGAACTTGCCTTGCGCCTGTTTGGTGAAGGCGATGTAGTCGCCGCGTGGCGACCACACCGGCGTGGCATAGGTGCCGTCGCCGAAGCTGATGCGCTGTGCCGTTCCGCCATTCGCGCCCATCACGTAGATCTGCTGTTTGCTGCCGCGATCGGATTCGAAGCAGATGCGCGTGCCGTCCGGCGAGTAGCAGGGCGCGGTGTCGATCGCCGGGGTGTCGGTGAGCCGCGTCGTCGCCTTCGAGCGCAAATCCATCACGAAGATGTTGGAGTAGCCGCGCTGCTGCAGACTCATGATCACGCGCTGGCCGTCGGGCGAGAAGCGTGGCGAGAAGGTCATGGTCGGGAAGTTGCCGACGATCTCGCGCGCCCCGGTCTCGATGTTCATCAGATAGACCTTGGGGTCGCCCTGGCCGTACGACATGTAGGCGATGACGTTGGGCGTGTCGGAGAACCGCGGCGTCAGCACGAGGTCGTCACCGCGCGTGAGGTAGCGCACGTTGGCGCCGTCCTGATCCATCACCGCGAGGCGTTTGACCCGGCGCTCCTTCGGCCCCGAACTCGTCGACGAAGACGATGCGCGTGTCGAAGTAGCCTTTGTCGCCGGTCAACCGTTCGTAGACCGCGTCGGAAATGATGTGGCCAAAGCGACGCCAGTTGTCGGGCGTGGTCGCGAATTGCTGGCCGTAGAGCTGCTGGCCGGCGAACACGTCCCACAGGCGAACGTCGGTGCCGAGCCGCCCGTCCGGCTGCCGGTAGATGCGTCCGACGACGAGGGCCTGCGCTTTGATCGCGCGCCAGTCGGCAAAGCGCGGAACGGCATCGAAGTTGGAGACTTTCTCGATATAGGCGGCGGGATCGATCGGCGCGAACAGGCCCGACCGCTGCAGGTTGGAGGCGATGATCTGCGTCACACCGTGGGCGATCGCCGGATCGGGGATGCCGATCCCCATGAAATCGGGGATGGCGATCGGCAGCGGTTGCACGTTGCCTTGCGTGATGTCGAGGCGGAGCACGGCATCCGCCGGGCTCGACGCGAAGCCGACCAGACCGCCCGCGGCCAGGCTCGCACCCGCAGCCAGGACACGCCGCCGGCTGACGCTGAATCCGCCGCTGCTTTTCTGAAACTGAACTCTATCCATCGTTTGCTCGATTGGGAGATCGCTCGCTTTCAACCCCGGAGCATGTCGTGCGGGTCGAAGGTGATCTCGATGTCTTTCCACTGATCGTAATGCTCCGGTTTGAGCATGTTGAAGGGCTGGCACCGCAGGATGGCGCGCTTGGCGCTTTCGGCCATGGCCGGACCAAGCGGCGAGGGCGTCCCTGCGACCAAATCGGGTGGTCGCGCGACCGTCCCGTCCTGATTGAACAGCACTCGGAGGACGACCTGCAGCCTGAGGGAAGCGTCGGCCCCCGCCGGCGGATTCCAGCACTCGCTGATTCTGCGCCGAAGCGCATCAAGCTCGGTCTGTGACAACTGCGCCGCGGTGCCGTTCGAGGTGCCGAGCGAGGCGGTGTTGTTGATCGTCTCGCCCGCCGCCGCCACGCGCGTCGGGTCGCGCTTGTCGAGCAGCGCCTGCATTTGTCTCGGATCGAAGGCGGGCGCGGGCATCGCCGGCCGCTTCGGCGGCGTTGGGGTCTTGGTCTCCGCCTTCTTCTGATCGGGCTTCTTGGCGTCGTCCTTCTTCAGGGCATCGGCGATCGGGTCCGATTTCTGCTCGGCCTGCTTCTTCGGTTTGGGCTCGGGCGGCGGCTTGGGGACCGGCGGCGTGTCGGTTGCGGCCTTGACTTCCTTCTTGTCGAGCTTCGCGAGCGGATCCGGCGTCGGCGTTGCCTCAGCGATCTTCTGGGCCACGGGCTTCGGCTTTTCACGCTGGTCCGCGTTCTTGGCCCCGGCGGTCATCTGCGTGAAATCGGTGGTGGAGATGATATCGACCGGAAGCGCCTCGACCGGCGGCACCTCATACGGCTGCGCCGCAAACGTCAGCACGCTCCAAAGGAGCACGCCCACGTGCGCGCCGCACGATATGGTGAGACCCGTCCTCATGCTCGCATTGGCCGATCAGGATCCCTGCTCGACGTCCGTCACCAGCGCAACCTTATGGAAACCCGCCCCCGAGAGCCGTCCCATCACCTTCATCACGGTACCGTAATCCACCTTGCGGTCGCCGCGCACATAAATTCGTTCCTCCATCCCCGGCCCGCGCGCATCCGAGATGGCGCGCAGCTTAGGAACCAAATCCTCGACCGCGATCTCGGTATTCTGGAGGAACACCTTGCCTCCATTGGTGACCGACACCGTCAGCGGCTCTTTGTTCTGGTCGAGGCTCTTGGCCTGTGATTCCGGCAGGTCGATCGGCACGCCGACGGTCAGGAGCGGCGCCGAAACCATGAAGATGATCAGCAGAACCAGCATGACGTCGACCATCGGCGTCACGTTGATTTCGCTCATCACCCCGCGCCGATGGCGATGCCTGCGCCCGGACGCGACTGAACCAGCGCCGTTGACCCCCATCGTACCCTTCAACCCCGTTCGTCGATCTGCCGCGACAAGATCGCCGAGAACTCGTCGGCGAACCCCTCCAGCCGCTGCGCCTGCTTGTTCACCTCGGACGAAAACTTATTGTAAAAAATGGTCGCCGGTATGGCGGCGACAAGGCCGATTGCGGTCGCGAACAGCGCCTCCGCGATGCCCGGCGCGACCACGGCAAGCGAGGTGTTCTTCGAGGCCGCGATCGACTGGAAGCTGGTCATGATGCCCCAGACCGTGCCGAACAGGCCGATGAACGGGCCGGCCGACCCGACGGTCGCGAGCACCAGGAGTCGGCGCTCCAACCGCTCGATCTCGCGCGAGATGGTCACGTCCATCACTTTTTCGAGCCGCATCTGCAGGCCTGCGAACGAGCGGGCGTGGCCTTCCAAGCTCCGCTTCCATTCCCGCATCGCGGCGACGAACAGCGCCGCCATCGACTGCGAAGGTGTGGCGCTCACCGTGCGATAAAGCTCCTCCAGCGACTGCCCCGACCAGAACGACTGCTCGAAACGGTCCATCGCCCGGCGCATGCGGCCGTAGAGCAAGGTCTTGTCGATCGCGATTGCCCATACCCAGACCGAACAAGCAAGCAGTCCCAGCATCACGAGCTTGACGATCCAATGCGCCTGCAGGAACAGGGTCAGCAGCGAAAGATCGGAAGAGCTCAGCCCGACCTGCGGCAGGTCCGTGGGATTCATGAACGATCCTCTCGGCTTCAGGCCTGCTGACTCGGGAGGCGTTTGCCTCCGGGGTCCTGGACTTTACGACTGCAAGCCTCGGGCCTTCCCAATTGCAGATGCGCCGTCGCGTGGACCCAAGAGCGCGGCAAGCGGCTTGGTGCTCGGCCGAAGACCCAGAACTGCGCGAGAAATCCAGCCGTCCACCACCCGGCAATGGCCACGGATTCCGCGCCAACGTGTCCAAACTAGGGCGTGAGACCGGTTGGTCCCCCGCGGCTAACAGGCGCTGCTTGTCGTTAATGCCGGGTTACCGGTGCCTGCGGCACGGCCCCCCGCCGCGGCCTCCCAGACGGAAACGGGCCGCCCGCCTGTTGAAGGCGGACGGCCCGTCGAACTTGCTGAGATCGCACTTGCTGAGATCGTCGTTCAGTTCTGCGGTTGCGGCGTCGGACCGCCGGGGTCTGCCGGACCGCTGCGGCCGCGGCGCTCGGACATGAACTGCTCGAATTCGGTCCGGTCCTTGGCGAAGCGCAGGCGCTCGAGGAATTCGCGGAATTCGCGCTGCTCGTCTTCGAGCCGCCGCAAGGTCTCGGCGCGGTAGTCGTCGAAGGCGCGGTTGCCGCTCGACGGCGGGCCGCCCCACCAGCCGCCGCGTCCGGAGCCGCCTTGCTCCATATAGCCCCGCATGCGGTCCACCTTTGCCTGCATGCGTTCCATCTTGTTCTGCCAACGCTCCATGCGGTGGTGACCACACCCCATCCGTCCACTCCCTATGAGAAAGGCGAGGACCACCAGGCCGAGCGGCCAGAAGACCCAGAAGCTCAGGATCATCAGTGCGATCCAGGCCGGCAGTCCCCATTCATCCAGTTTCGCGGCTATTGGCATGATGGCCTCGCGTGTGAATGTTAATTACATTTACATAGCTAAATCGCTTGGGCTGGGCTGTCAAGAGTGAAGCGGCAAGTGCCGGCGCAGAATCTAGTTCGGCAGAAATTTCAGATGCTTGGCTGGTTGCGATGCCGCGCTTGCAACCTTCTCCGGTCGCATTCCGGGCGCCGAGAGGCAGCGCACCCGGAATTCCATAGCGACCGTCCTATCGAGGTGGCACGGCCTGCAAACCGCTGAGAGTCGGATCATGGGTTCCGGGCCTGCACCTCGGCGCGCGCCGGAATGACCGAGGTTGGACCGCCGCTTGACGCTGGTCCGGTGTCATTGGTTTGAACCGCCGATGCCGGACTCAGGCAACCCGAGGCCGCGCAGATAGATCAGCACGCCGGCCTCCAACAATTCCTCCGGCGCCATTGGCAGCGCGCGGCGTGCGGCGTCCCCGCGTCCGAACAGCGAGGCAATGCCGTGAGAGAGCGCCCACACATGCAGCGCCATCATCAGGACCGGCGGGCGGTTCTTCGCCGGTAGCGTCGCAATCAGTGCTTCGGTGGCCCCGCGCAGCACGCCGAAAGCCCGTTCGCCGGCCTGCTGCAGCTCCGGATAGGCGTCGAGCGCAAGGCCCGATTCGAACATCGCCGAATAATAGGCGGGCTCGGCGCGGGCGAACGCCAGATAGGCCTTGCCGACCCGCTCGAACGCGCTGAAAGCGCTGGGTTTCCCGCCTTCCCAGGCGCGCGCGAGCGAGGCCTCGAACTGCTCAAAACCGCGCATCGCCACGTTCGCTAGAAGCTCGTCGCGATCGCGGAAATGCCGATACGGCGCGGCTGGGCTCACGCCGGCGGAGCGCGCCGCCTCGGCGAACGTGAAGCCGCCCGTGCCCTTCTGCGCAATCAGTTCAAGCGCCGCCCGCAGCAATGCCTCCTTGAGATTGCCGTGGTGATAGCTGCGCGGTCCTGACCCGGGATCTCCGCCATGTCTCGACCATCTCATGTGAAGAGTGTTTACATGACTCGGGGCAGGGCGTCGATGGATGCCCGGCGGGCGAGGGAGCGAACCGGACTACTATTCCATTTCATGGATATACAGACAAAAGCGACATGGACCCCCGATGGACCATCCATGGTCCGCGCATGGACTTCCATAGG
>CAVPDS010000014.1:0-13309 GCA_963702695.1 uncultured Alphaproteobacteria bacterium
GCCAGACGCCTCTTTTTCCTTATCCGCCGCCATCCGTCGTCATCCGAAATACCGGCAGAACCCTTTATTTCGCAGGGGGTTCGGCCTATTCTGCCGTCCAGCGGCATCCGCCGCCATCCGGGGCAACCCGCGCCGATTTACAGTACCGGTTACAGTACCGAGACCTGTAAATCCCGCCCGCCGCCCAATCGGTACTGTAAATCGGACGGCCCCATGGCCCGCATCACCGATCAAACCCTGCTCAAGCGAAGCCCAAAGCGAAGCCCCACCGCATCACCATCGGCGGCGGCCGCTACCTGCTGATCCAGCCCAACGGCTCGAAGCTCTGGCGCTACGATTACAAGGTCGGCACCCGCAAGACGCTGCCCATGGGCGAGTTCCCTACCGTCTCGCTGGCGCAGGCCATCGACGCGCATGAAGCAGCCAGAGCGCTGGTGAAGGCCGGGATTGATCCGGTGTCAGCACAGACCGGCAGGTCGGGCCGCAGGTCGGTCAAGAAATTCAGCAACTGCTTGCCGAGAGCCGCCTCCGCCCTTTCGGTGAGGTCGCGGACGAATGGCTCGACACCCGCCCGGGCAAGGAAGTGCCCGGCGAGACCAGCGAAGTCGAAAACCTATGCCCGCGACGCCCGCATGGTCGGCTACCTCAAAGACGGCAAGGGAACGGCGGCGGGCTTCGGCAAGCGTACCGATGGATCAGGTCGACCTCGCCCATCTTTCGCCGCTGCTCAAGGCGGTCAATCATCCCACCCGCGTCCGCCTGCTGTCGGCGGCGCGCAAGATCATCGCCTTTGCCAAGGTCCATGGCGATTGGCCGAAGCATCGCCCCTCGCCCTTTGCCGACATCGACTTCGGCGCGGGCTTCGCCAAGCACAAGCAGGAGCACCGCCCGGCGATCACCGACCCCGTCAAATTCGGCGTGCTGCTGCGAAAGATCGAAACCTTCGAAGGGCGCGGCGACAACCTGACCGGCTACGCCTTTGAATTGCTGGCGCTCACGTTCGTGCGCCCGGGCACAGTGCAGAATGCCGAGTGGGTGCAGTTCGATCTGAAGGACGCAATGTGGGTAGTGCCGTTTGAGCGGCTGAAGATGGCGACGGAGCGAACGGAGGCAGGCAAGTCGGAGGACGACTACATCATCCCGCTGTCGCGCCAAGCGCTCGCGCTGCTTAGCGAGTTGCACAAGATCACGGGCGACGGGCGATATCTTTTCCCCGGGCGCGCGGGCCGCACGATCAGCGAGAACACGTTGAACTTCGCGCTGCACTCGATGGGCTACAAAGGCATTCACTGCGCGCACGGCTTCCGCTCCAGCGCCTCGACGATGCTCAATCGCGAGCGCATCAACGGCCGCCGCCGGTTCGAGCGCGAGCTGGTCGAGATGCAGCAGGATCGCCTCGATCGATCGACCCGGGCCGTCTATGACCGCGACGACCGTCTGCCTGAGCGCATCGAGTTGATGCAGTTCTGGGCCGACAAGGTTGACGCCATGCGCGGTGGCGGCGAGGCAAAGGCCCGGCTCCGGCTGGTCGTCTAAAAATCTTCCCCGGATCGTTGACGCTGAGCCGCCCTTCGGGGCGGCTTTTCTATGAGGGAACAATTCGTCCCTGCTTGATCGATGCGATTGATCGATGTACTTTGGTGTACGCGGCAATCGCGGCGGATGACCACGGACAGCAGGGGCATTGTCTCCCAACCGCCTTGGTCGATCCTACGCGGAATGCATCAGGGCCAACGGCCCGATGAACTAGCGGCTTGCGGGGCCCAGCAACAGAACGCGGGCTGGCTGAACCGTCCGACCGTGCGCAGCAGCACGGAAGTTTCCCCACAACGCGGAAGCTCGGAAGGTTCAGTCATGTCAGACCAATCCAGCACCACATCGTCCGCCGCCTCGCCGCTGCAAGCAGCGCGCGGCAATGCTACGCCCCGACGGCTCGCCTCGATCAAAGAGGCGTGCGAGTACGGCAAGTTCGGCCACAGCAAACTCTACAATTTGATCAACGAGGCGCGGGTCAAGGCATACAAATTCGGCCCCCGGACGCTGGTCGACCTCGACAGCATCGACGCGATGTTCAACGAGCTTCCGCCGGTCGTGCCCAATCCAAACGCCAAATAAAAAAGCCGGGCGCTGAGAAGCACCAGCGCACCGGCGATTATGGTGGCAGCAAACAACCCCACCATAGTACGCCCAGCGCGCGGTTCGCTTCAAGTGTCCGGCCTCCACCTCAAGGGGAGGCCCGATGACAGACTTTCAAAATTCCAAGGGCCTGTTCAGCAAGCCAACCGCAGCCTGAACATTTGAAATTCGAGCGAGCCGACTGGACCAGCTTCCGCACCGTCGAGGGGCTGCAGCAGAAGGCCGGCGTCCCGGCGGACAAGCTGCGCCGTCTTGGTGCTGAAGGAGCTGACCGACAACGCGCTCGACACCGGAGCCAGGGTCCGCATCGGGGAACTGCCGGACGGCGGCTACTTCATCGAGGACGACGGCGGCGGCATCGACGGCACGCCGGAAGAGATCGCCCGCCTGTTCAGCATCGCCCGACCGATGATCTCGACCAAGCTGCTGCGGCTGCCGACGCGCGGCGCGCTCGGCAACGGCCTGCGCGTGGTCGCCGGTGCGGTCCTCGCCTCGGATGGCTCCCTCGTCGTCACACCCGCAATCGCCGGATCGAGCTGCGCCCCGAGCGCGACGGCACCACGACCGTCGTCAGCGCGAAGCCGGTCGAGTTCCCGGTCGGCACCCGCATCGAGATCGGTTTCGGCCCGGCGATCCCGAGAGGACGAGGACGCGCTCGACTGGGCGATCGTCGCGATCGAGATGGCGCGAAGGGCAGTCCTACGCCGGCAAGTCGTCGCCGTGGTGGTACGACGCCCCGCAGTTCCACGAACTGCTGTCGGCGAGCGGCAACGTGCCGGTGCGCGAACTGGTCGCGAACCTCGATGGCTGCACCGGCGGGCGCGCTGGCGAGATCGTTGCCGAAGCCGGGCTGGCCCGCATGGCCTGCGCCGACATCAGCCGCGCACAGTCCGACACGCTGCTGAAGGTCGCGCGGGAGTATGCACGCGCGGTCAAGCCGAAGCGGCTCGGCGCTGTCGGTCCTGAACTGTTTCCCGACTGGGCCTATGCCACGTCGAGCGGAGAAGCGTCGTTCGGCATCGAACCGCAGCCGCCGAATTCCCTTCGTCGTCGAGGCTTGGGCCGCCGAGAGTGCCGAGACATGCGGCTCGTCGCCTGCGTCAACCGCACGCCGGTTACCGGCGACATCCATGCGGCTCGCGACAAGCGGGAGATCAACGTGTTCGGATGCGGGCTCGCGCACACCGTCGCCGAAGCGCCGAAGGACAAGAACTTCGACATCCGGCTGAACATCACGACGCCCTACATGCCGATCACGTCGGACGGCAAGGAGCCGGACCTCAGACCGTTTCTCGATGCGATCAGCGACGCCGTGGCGAAGGCGGTGCGCAAGGCGCGACGCCCCGACGCCAAGGCCGAAGGCACATCGCAGAAGGATGTCGTGCTCGACAATCTCGACGATGTCATCGCCGCCGTCAGCGGCGAGGAAGGCTATCGGTTCAACGCGCGCCAGTTGTTCTACGCCTTGCGGCCCATCGTCATGGACGAGACCGGCAAGGAACTGAAGATCGCGCAACTTCACGGACATCATCACCGACTACGAGGCCGAGCACGGCGAAATCCCGCTGATGTATCGCGAGCCGCGCGGCTCGATCACGCATCCGCACCGCGACGAGACCATCACGCTCGGCACGCTGATGGTCGAGGAATACGAGCGCCCGGCGTGGACCTTCAACAAGCTGCTCTACATCGAGAAGGAAGGTGCGCAGGAGGCGCTGAAGCAGGAGCGCTGGGGCGAGCGGCACGACTGCGCGGTGATGTCGTCGAAGGGCTTCTCGACGCGCGCCGCCCGCGACCTGATCGACAAGCTGGTCGAGCACGACGAGCCGGTCGAGGTGTTCTGCGTCCACGATGCCGACGCATCCGGCACCATGATCTATCAGACCTTGCAGGAGGCGACGCAAGGCGCGCGGCGCGCGCAAGATCAAGATCATCAATCTCGGTCTGGAGCCGTGGGAGGCGGTCGACGATGGGGCTTGAGGTCGAGACCGTGGAGGACGACGAAGCGCCAGAAGCCGTTGCCGACTACGTCCGCGAGCGAGACGACGGCGACTATTGGGACGACTGGCTGCAGACCCATCGCGTCGAATTGAACGCGATGACGACGCCGCAATTGATCGACTGGCTCGACGAGAAGATGGCCGAGTACGGCAGCGGCAAGCTGATCCCGCCGCACGGACGTGCTGGAGCAGGAGTTGGCCGAGCGGATCGAGAGCAAGGTCCGCGCGGCGATCACCGAACGCATCCTGCGCGAGGCCAAGCTCGACGATCAGGTCGCCGCAGCCATTGCCGCGATCAAGACGCCGGACGGCGCGAAGCTCGCCCGGGACACCGCGAAGCTGTTCAAGCAGCAGTCCGACCGTGAATGGCGTGATGTGGTTGAGGCGGTCGCGGCGAAGTTAACCGGAGACACGCCATGAGGCGAAACATCGTCCGGCGCGCCCTGTCGACTGACACCCCAGCAAAAAGGGCGACCAGGTCACGGCCGCCCTTTTCAATTTTCGTTTCCACCACCAGCAAGCAATGGATCGACGCGATGCTCAATACTCAAGAAACCGATCCGCCGCAACCTCCCAAGCACTTCGGCTTTGCCACCGCCGATCATTATCGCGAGCGGACCAAGTCGGGCCGCCCGTGCCCGATCCACGCAAGGATGAGGGCCGCGCCATGAGCGACAACGGCAAGGACTTCAACCGGCTGCGCGCTCAGTTCTCGCGGCGGGCTAATGCGCCGAAAATTCCGGCACTCGCATCGAAGCTCGCCTGGGTGCTCGCCTTCGGCCGCATGGACCTCAAGCGCCGCAGCACCTTCGTGTCGCAAACCACGCTTGCGAACGATCTCGGGGGTGTCACCGTCCGATCGGTTCAACGCATGATCGATGTTCTGAGGCCGCTTGGCTTGAACGTCGCGCCGGGGCATGGGCCGAACCGGGCAAGCACCTATTGGATCGGTGAGGCCAACGCGACATCCATGTCGCCTATTGAGGACGATAACACGACATCCATGTCGCCTATTCAGCCAAGGCGACACTGGTGACCGCTCAACACGACATTCCTGTCATCTCAACACGACACCAGTGTCGCCCCTTCTTAATAAGGACTCCAAGAGGGTACTAAAGAGCCCGCCGAAGGCGGCGTGCTCTGCTGTGAGTATGTTCCTAGTAGAGGGAATGACTCTAACGGAGGCAAAAACCGCCGCCGAATGTCGCACCTCTGAAACCCGCCCCGCGCGCTTACGCGCGGACAGAGCGTGCCACAACGCAACCTTCCCGCGTCTATCCCGAAACTCCCATAGGTCCTGCCGCCGCGAACGGCGCGGGTTCGGCGGGCGGCGCGGCAATGGCACCGCCGGTCGAACCCGAAACCGAGTTTCAGTTTGTCCGCGAAATTTTCCCGAACGCGGCCGATGAAGCCGGGTCGCGGCTCGCGTATTTCGCTGCGCTGCGCGCCAGCGCCGACGTTCACCAGACGGTCGGATTGCTGCGCTATGGCGCTCGGCGATACGCCGCGTTTGCCGCCGAGCGCGTGACCAGCGGATTTCAGCCCAAAGTCAAAACGCTCGCGCAATTCGTCGAAAGCGGTCTTTGGCGTGGCAACAACGCGAAGGACGCAGCCGCACGGGCGGCGGCCGGCCACGCCGGTCTCGATCAGCACAAACCGACCCTGCGGAAAGTTGGAGGATGAGCGATGACTGATCGAGTATTCGCGATCGAAGGCGAGTGGGCGCTGGCGAGCGACGGCGTGCAGTGGATGCTGATGCGCCAACGCGCCGCGCCGGTCCCTGGGCGCGGTCTCTTTCGTCTGCAGCAAGGACGTGCTCGCGCGGTGCATGCGCGAAAAGGGCGTAGGAGCAGAGACGGCTCGTTTGCTCGCCGGGCTACCAGAGAGCTTCGAACAATGGAAACGCGCTGTAACGGCCCCCCAGGGCGATTTGCGGCCTGCTTTGGCCGGCGGGGGCTGTCCTAAAACGTGACGGGCAGGACGGCGCGGAACTGAACGAGCTAAGCGCAACCGATCCAACATCACCGCGAGGGAGCATCGCTGTGAACAGCCGCCACGAACGCCGGGCGGAATTGTCGCGCTTCCGTCGAGAAGCGAGCGTCGGGTTGACCACCTTCCTTGTTGAGCCCGGCGATGGCCGGCTCGGCGCGGTGCCGCTTTTGCAGCGCGCCAGCCGCCATTGGCTCGCTGGTCTCTCAGTTAAGGTTCGAAGTTGCATCGTCTGCAGCGAGTGGCTCTGGAGCGCGGACAGTGTCGGCCTTGTGCTGCTCTCGACGCCGGCCGTCGCCAGGCCAGTATCGGCCAGCGTCAGCGGCATCTGCGTCGCGTGCGCCGAGCTTCCGCTACCGGCATTGGAGCAAGCAACACTGAAATCGCTGCAAGCGGCGCTGCCCGGCGCTTACTTCGCAGCCGAGGGCGCGTCGTGAGGCCACTGCGGCATCAAGTGTTTGGTCGCGGCCATCGCTCGCCGGCAACGATGCTCGCGCTTAACGAGCGCGACGTTTTCTGCCGAGAGGCTGCGGAACCTTCTTCCGCGGAATGCCGGGTCGTGCAGACGCGCGGCGGCAGCGATGCTGCGCGTCAGGCTGCTCGGTACCGGGAAGGTGCATGGCGGCGCGACCGAGCCGAGGCGCTGTGTCCACCAAGGCTTGCCGGGCGCATCGATGCGTTGATGTGGTGCCTGCTGAAATGCTCCGACCGAGTGGTGAGCGAGCGAACGATCCGGCGCGCGCTGGTGCCCCTATTCATGGCCCACCGCTTGGGATGTGATCCGCGCTCGACCATCATCATCTGATGAGATCGGAGGCGAGACCATGGCGACAGAAACTCTCCCAGCCGCTCCCGCTGAAACTGTCACCAGACCGACGGTGTTATCTGGTGCCCCACACATCGCGCCGGTGCACGACGTGCTCGAAACGTTGCCGCCTGCGGCGCAGGAACGGTTCGGAAACTTCGCCAGAGGTCCGACGATGTGCACGCTGTTTGCGTCGGACATGCGGAACTGCAGGAGGCGACCGGCGCAAATCGTGGCCAGCAAATGGCTGCAGCAGTTGCAGGCTCACCCTCAAGACTTCGGCTTCAACTTGGCACCTGACGACGCTCGCGTCGTCGCGCAACAGGCCCTGGTCGCTAAGCTCAGCGATGATCTGCGACGGCTCAAGGAGCGCGGCGAAGCGCGGCTGACGGCGTGGCAAGCGACATCGCAGGCTAAAGCCGCGGTCAAGGAATGGCTGAAAAGCGGCCGGCCCGGCAACACGACGCTCGAAGCGGTCGAGATCGAGCCGCCGAAGTTGAACAAGGGCGAGAGCGTCACCGACGCGATCGAGCGCTTGCGCCGACGCGTGCGCGAGCTGCGCGCCGACCACCATCGCGTTGCGAGCGCGCCCTATCCATCGACCTACTGCAAGCAGCGCATGCACGGGCAGATCGAGGCGCTTGCGATGCAAGGCGCGCCCGATGTCTCGCTGTTGGTCGAGCACGGCCGCAAGATCCAGTTTCAAACGCAGCGCGTCACATCGGAGGTGCACGGCGAGCGACGGCTGCTTGGCTTCGCCGAGATACCCGACGCCGTCGCTTTGTTTGCGTGGACCTTCAAAGATCAAGTCATCGCGAAGCTCAGTGCCGAGATCGACAGCGAGAGCGACGACGCGGCCGCGCTGAGCCCCGAAGTGAGAAAGCAGCGCGAAGCCGAGGTGATGGGCGATCTGCTTGCGGTCGAGCGCGACGAAAGCACGTTGGTATGGCGCGCGCAGAGCGAAAATCTCCCGTGCGAGCACCGCAGCGACTGCGCACCGCAAGCAATTCTTGGCGTGCGATTGGTTGCCGTCTCGCCGACAAACGGATCAATGGGTCGAAACTTATGCACGCTTGGGATGTCGCCCTTGGCGGACGGCGATGAGATCGTGCAAGCCGCCGGGGGGTGTCCGTCCCCAGGGCGGTCGGCACGAGGCGCGGGGCGGCTGTCGAGCGCCATCCCCGCGCCGAACCTCGCAGCCGCTTTGGTTGGCTCCAAAATCGGGTGCGAGAGAGCAGGCACCGCGGCGTGGTGCTGGCTCGGGAGGGCGGGACCGTGGTCCTGTAAGAAATCCCGCCCTCTCTCAACCCAACGAGGTGTGACATGGCAGTAACGATCATTGACGGCCCGACCCTGAAGCTGACCGGCCCGACATTCGATGACCGCTGGTCGGCGCTGCAGGACCAGCCGCCGCCGCAGGTCACGATCAACGGCAGTCCGCCGCAGCCGCAGCGGCTCGACACCGGCAAGGAGATCGCCACGCTCGAAGTGCGTGGCGGGCTGTTCACCAACTGGACCAGCGTGCGGGTCGAGCAGCGCGTCACCCAGCCGTTCCCGGTCTTTCAGTTCGAGAGCACCGAGGAAAGCCCGCTGCCGCAGGTGTGGGATGCGCTGCAATTCGTCCCCGGCGACATCGTGCGGGTTTATGTCGGCGGTGTGCCGGCCGTGTTCGGCTACATCACCGAGCGCCACGTCGGGTTCGATGAAAAGAACCACGGCATCCGGCTGATCGGCTGCGGCGACACCGTCGACCTGACCAGTTCATCGGTGCCGATCGAGCAGTTGAACGGTCACGACGGCAAGTCGTGGTCGAACCTCGCGATGGACCTGATGGCGCATCTGGGCATCGGCCTGAAGCAGGTGGGTGCGGTCGACAACACGCCGTTCGAGAATATCCAGATACAGCCCGGCGAGACCATCATGATGGCGCTGGAGCGGTATGCCAAGCCGCGCAACATCGTCATCGGATCGAATGCCAATGGCGGCCTGCTGGCGATCGGCGAGCACGCAGCGCTTTCGCGCGGCTACCTGATCGAAGGCGTGAACATTCTGCGCGCCAGCGCCGTGACGAGCGATGACAAGGTTTACAAAAAAATCTATGCGCTGGGCCAGACCAACGGCAGCGACAGGGCGTATGGCGACAGCCAGAACAAGCAGATCGCCTTCCAGCCGGGGACATCGACGCGCAATCGCTATCTGGTGGTGCTCAACGATGTCGCCGACGGCATGCACGGCGTGCAGCGGCGCGCGATGATGGAAAAGGTCTTCACCGAAGGCAGCTTCTTCGAGCTGCAGCTCACGGTGCAGGGATGGTTCAAGGATCAGAACCAGAGCGACGATGTCTGGAAAGCCGGCGAGTATTACAGCGTCAGCTCGCCGTCGCTGATCCTCGACGGCAAAATCCTCGGTTGCGCCGCCTGCGTCTATGAGCAGAGCGACCAGGGCACCACGACGACGCTGAGCTTGGTCGATCCGCTGCACATGAACGGGCAACTGAATTATTTGCAGGCGGCGATGAACACCATGCAGCAAGAGGATGCGCGCGTTGCGGCCGAGAAGCAGAAGGCGATCGCCGCGGAACAGGCGCAGCGGCAGCAGCAGGAAAGCCAGTGACCTTTTGCGCGGGCAGAAACCCTCCAGGACGGCGACTGGTGCGTCAAACGGGGCGGCCCCGAAAACGCGCCAGCTTCGCCCTGCGGGCGAGGTGTGGGTCAACGCCGAGGTGCGGATCGGCGGCGAACTGATCAGGCTGCCGAAGGCGAAGGGTGTCATCGGTCGCGACAAGAAGGGGCAAACTCGCGGGTCTAAAGGGGTACCGCGAATTGATGAGCCTGCCACCCTCAAAGAAATCGGCGTCGATAAGAAGCGCTCAGTGCGCGCGCAGAAGCTCGCCGCCACCCTCAAAGCTTTGCGAAGTGATCTACCGACCTCCGCCCATTGTGGGGCGAAGTTCATTTGCCTTGTCCGACTTCACCATTTTTCTCAGCGCTGGACTTGGCGAGCTTGCTGGACATAGGCGTGGCCGACCTCAAACAGCTTCGCGAAGTGGTCGCGAGGCTGGCGGATAATGTGCACATTTTGTGCAGATTTTGCCGGTCGCCCCGCTCCCTCCTGCACCTGTCCGTTCTTCTCGGCGAGCACCACGCGGGCTTGCTGCACGTAGACGGCACCAACTTCGAATAGCCTTGCGAAGTGATCACGAGGTTGCTTGATCCAATGCACATTTTGTACATTGGTACTACGCCGGTCACCACCCTTACCACCTTCGCGAACCTGTCCGTTCTTCTCGGCGATGTTCCACGCCTCTGCCGCTGCCATTGCGCGCTGTGAGGCGCGCAGGTTGCGGCGCTTCACATTCAATGAAACGACGAAGCTGAGGGCGAGCGCGCTGCTCCGCTCGATCGGCGGGGGACAATGAAATTTCATGATTTTACTTGCGTCCGCCAACCTGGCTGAACCGGGACAGGGAACGGCACACCCGCACCCTTCCGACCACGTGGTCGGAAGGGTTTTGGCGGCATCAGCGCCGGTAAGACCGGGTGCGGAATTTTCCGCAGCCGCAGTTTTTCCCCCTTTGGTTTTGCTATTCTTTTTCCCGCCGGGTGCGGAATTTTCCGCAGTGTCGTTGCGGATGGTCTTTTCGTCGGTTGTGAAATCGGCTTTGGGCGGCAGATAAGCAGCCATCCTTCGGCAGCGCGGCCAGTTTCTGCCAGCGCGACGATTGCATCTTACTGATGCCCATGTCGGCGAGGGTCTGAGGTTGGATCAAAGTAACTTCGGGTGACTTTGATTTCCGATCACCACCTTGGCCCTCGCGTTCGCCGCTCGCCTTCATCTCTGCCAGCCTGCGGATGTCACGCGCCAACCCGCGCATGGAGCGCTCAGCGCTCCGACAACATTGCTGTCCTAATCGCAGCGAGGAAGTTCGCGAACGCGCTTATCAAGCCTGAGCGTTGGCCGAGGTCGCCGACGGCTGCGACGGCATCGGCTGCGGCGGCATGCGCTGATCCCGCGCGCGAGCCGAAATGCTCGCCGCCTGCTTTGCGGTCTGCACCGCGCGCCAGCGATCCGACAGCGCGCAAGCGTGACGCTTTGGATGCCGCTGCACCTCCAGAAAACCGAGCGCATGCAACTCCCGCAAGCCGGGCAACACGATCCTGACCGAGCCGACCACGGCGAGCTGATCGGCATAGAGCGTCACGCTGCCGCCGCCTGCTCGCGCCAGCTCGCCCTCGACAAACAAAAGCAAGCGCCGCGAAGATGCCCGTAGCGCCGCATAGGCCGGGCTGTGCATTCGATCTGCCATTGATTGCCCTCCGCGCCTGTTTGAAACCGCGCCGCCCGCTCGCGCCGGTCATTGCAGCATCCGCATGCGCGCCTGCTCGATCACCGGATCGAACCCGGCGAGGAACGCCGTCGCGTCGGCATAGTCCAGCGTCGGACCAGCACCGACGCACATCAGGCGCACCTCGATCACTTCCAGCAATCCGCCGCGCATCGCCGCGTTGATGTTCGCCAGATTGCACCATGTCACGTACTCGACCGCGTCGATCGTCGCAGCGATCCGCGCAAGGCCGCGGCGCTGTTCGTCGGCGCACAGGCTGGCCGGATCAACGACCGCCGTCGCGACCATCTGGCGAAACGCGGCGATGAAGTTATCGGCGCGCGCGATCTGCGCTGCGACTTCGTCGTCGGTCATCTCGCCGGGCATCATGCGGCGTCCTCCAATGGCTCGCTGAATTCGTCCGCCTTCTTCTGCGCCAGAGCGGCCAATTCGGCGCGGACCTCGCGCACGCACTGCTCGATGTTGCGCCGTGTTTGCAAATCGCCGCGCGGCGCACACCGCGCCGGCAAGGACGACAGCGCCGTCACCACCGTGCCGCAGAGGTCGTCAATCAGCGCATCGACATCCTCCTGCCGGACCAGCGTCCGGCGCTTTTCTTCGAGCCGGGCATTGATCAGCGCCGTCTTCGCCGCCGTGAACTCGGTGTCGGCCGCGGACTTCGGCGACAGCTTCCGCTCGGCGCGCAGGTGCGCGAGATATTTCGATCGGCACCGATCAAGATCAAAGCGGCCATCGGCGCGCTTTTGGATCACAGCCCGGTCGACCAATTTTCGGATGTACGCAGGCACGCAATCGAAATGCTGCGCCAGCGCCGCCGACGACACCGCGCCATCCGCCTTGCGGACGTGCCGCACATAGCCCTGCACCAGCTCGACCAGCCCATAGCGGCCCGGCGCGATCGGCCTGATTGCGCCCGCGCGTTCAAGCCGTTTGAGATCGGCAGGCTCCAGCAGCAACAGCATCATGGCTTGCGCCGCGCTGACGGTCCCCGCCGGTTCATCTGCCATCGTCTTTCCCTCACGCGTCTCAGCCAGCGCGCCAATCTGCCGCCGACTACTGCGGCATGACAAGCTACCGGCACCACGGATTTCGCGATTGCCAATACGATTGAACTTCGGGGTCCCGCGGCCCCCGCACCATCCGTCGGCCCCCACAGTACCTTGACGGGGCACCATCCTGCGGAGGGGCCCGCCATCCTGCGGAAGGGCGCGCCAGCGGCTCGCGCGCGGCACCATCGCCAGCGCTCGCGCGCACCGCGGCATCACCATCGCGAGCGTCGTCCCCGCGACGGGCAGGCGGCAGGCGGCGCGCACCCATCGGCGCGAGGCGGGCGCGGACAGGCGGCAGGCGGCAGGCGCGCCGGCCGGCAGGGCGACCGACAGCGGGCGGCATCGCGGCATCGCGCCGGGCGCGGACAAGGCGCGCGAGCGCGCCAGCGTCGTCGTCACCTCGCATCGCATCGGCATCGCCACGACGACGACAGGCAGCACGGCACGGGCCGATCAGCACGCACGACGCGGCGACAGTTCCCAATGATAAGTTCCGACGATTAGGAAGGCCGTACAGCGGCCCGACGCGGCAGGGCTATAGGACAGCGGCCCGCCCACCATCAGCGCTCAGGCGGCCAAGCGTGCGTATCTGCCGGGGCAAGCCGCGAGCGGCAGGCGGCCAGGGAAGCCCGCCAGGAAGCCCGGCAGCGCGCCGGAGCGGCCAGGGCCAGGACAAACGGCAACGGCCAGCATCGGGCGTTACGTAACGCCGGAAATCTTGATTAATCCCCGGAAGCAAGACTGGCGAGGTACAGAAGACCGATGATGATCCCCGCCACCGTGCCCCACGTTACAAACAGCCACCCGATCTCCCAGCGCCGTGTATGGCTGGTGAGAGGATTGACCGCATCGAGATCGGTTTTGATGGACACGACCGCCTCCTTTGTGGTGGCCCCAAAGGATAAATATCAGGCACCGGCCCGCCGGTCAGCATCTTGAACAGCTCGGCCGCCATGTGCGGCCAGGGCCAGGACCACCGGGCGAC
>CAVPDS010000015.1:0-150577 GCA_963702695.1 uncultured Alphaproteobacteria bacterium
TTTCTGCCCTGCAACGGTTCCATGGCCAGTGATTTGACCGTCCGCATCCCATGCACGGTCTCCACCAGCAGCGCCTGGCGCTCGCCTTCGGCTTGGTAAAGACTGTACAGCCGCCGCCGAAACGGCCCAATGAGCAGCGTCACGACGAGAGCGCTGAGCCCGGTGAAGGCGAGCACCAAAAGTGTGAGTTTCACGCTGTAGAGGGCAAGGACGGGAACGAAGACCAGGAGCGACAAGGCGTCAAGCATTGTCAAGAATAGCCGCCCGGTGAGGAATTCGCGGACGCGCGCCGCCTGTTGCATGTGCTTGACCAGCACCCCCGCAGAGATGTTCTCGAAGAAGGTTATCGGCAGACCGAGGAGATGGCCGAACGTCTTCGTCGCGACGCGGATGTCGATCTTGTTGGTCGCATAGATCAGCAGATAGCGGCGTAGGAGATTGAAAACCGCGTCGAACGTCAGCGCCACGGCGGCACCGGCGACAAGGACATAGAGCGTCATGAAGCTCTCATGCACCAGGACCTTGTCGATCACCAATTGAAAGAAGATGGGAAGGATCAGGCCCAACGCATAAAGTAGTATCGCGGCCACGGCGACATCGACGAACAGCCGGCCTTCGCGGAGAAGTTCGGGAACGAACCAGCGGAAGCCGAACGGCCGCTCCGCTGCCGCCGACGACTGGCCGCGCTTGACCAGGATAACGTCGCCATGCCAGTTGCCGCAGAACCTGTCCCGGTCGACGACCAGAGGCTCCGGCCGTTCCGCAGCCGGATCGAGAAGGCTGATGACGTCGTTCCCCGCCGCGTCTTTGCCAGCCGCGAGCACAAGAACCCAGTTGTCATTGGCGAGTTGAGCGAGAGCGGGATAGGCTTGGCCCAGTTGACACAGCGCATCCCAGGTCATCCGCGTACCACGGGCGCGCAGACCGAAATCCTTCGCCATGCGCAGCACGAGCGTCTGAGAGACTGCTCCCGCGCCGACCGCATAGGCGTGGCGCAGGCGGTCGACCGTCAGATCGACGCCGTGATGCGCCGCAACCTTGACCAGACACTGAAGCGCGGTCTGCGGCTGCGACACCACAGGCTCCGGAGGACGCTCCTCCGAAGCGGCTGCGTCGCCCGCTTTGCGATCATCGGAAATTAGGAGAGACATTCGGCAGCCCGGAATCGCTGGGAACGGTGGGTGCCACCCGATTATCTGCCGGGTTCGGCGTCGTTGCCGCCAGCCGCGGATGGGCGCGCGTGATGACGCCGGCATCCACCAGCCCTCGCAGCGCGTTCTGCATCACATCGACCGAATTCGCGAAGCCTTCGGCGGAAAATATGAGCCGTTGCCGGAACACCTTCTTGGGCTGGTTGTTTGCGTCGCGTTCGGTCGGCGAGAGAGTCACAAGGTCGACACGCACGATCGTGCCGGTGACCGTGATCTCTTCGATTCCGTCCGTGTAGAGTTCGGCGTGCATCGTCCGTTCCTATGCTGCGATCTGAGCCTTGAAGAGGACGTCGACCGCGTAGCTTTTGTGGGGAAGAGCCAGCACCGCGATAGGCGTAAACGCCGTTGCCGCCGCTGGCGGCGCTCGACCGCCACAGGCGCCGCCGCGACGGTGATGAACCTGCCCTAAGATCAAGGACGTCACGCCGTCGGCAAGCAGCACCGTGCCGCTGGACAGCGGAACCGCCACCCTCGCCGTCAAGGCCGACAAAGCGAAGCCGGTATCGCGGGGTTCCGGGATACCGATAAGTGCCGCGAGGCTGTTTTCGGAGACAATCAAAGAGATTGAGCTCTGGTTGAACATGAAGAGCCCACTTGTCTAAAATCAGATATTCAATAACTCTTCTATATTTAATTTTAAATGTCAAATTAAAAATAAATTTTAAATAAATATGCGCGTGTGCGTATAGATTCCTGAAAAGCCTCCGATCTGGCAAGGCACCTTGCAAACAGGACGCTCGTTGGCGGTGGCAGGCGGTTGTGCGAGGGGTCGAACCGCATGCGGATCCACAGCCCGTTGGATGTTTCTGATCAAGCCAGAGTGCTCGGGCAAGCCGGACCGGTTGGAGAACAATAACGCCCGGCGATATGTAAATATTAAAATTATTCTTGTCTTATTTAACTCTGCGGCTCATAACTAAGCGCTATCGCCGCCAAAATTAAATGGCGACGCCGCCAGCGGGTCATGTCATGGATCATGATCATCGTTTGTTAGGTGTCGGGTCATTGCTGTGGGACGCATCGGCGGCCGAGAGGCTGCCGGTCAACGCCGAAACGGAGTTGCGCGAGGCAACGCACGACGACCGCGAACAACATTCGCTGAGCGCGCCGGCGAGGCCGATACACCGGCGAGACGAGCACCGCGCGCTTGCCGACGCGACGGTCGCGAATACGCCTCTTGGGAGGCGGTCCAAACCCGTGACGAACAGCGCATACCTGCCGGTCGGCGTCGATCACGCGTCGCCGTCGGCGGCTGTCGGCGTCAGCAGTCGCGCCGGGGCCGGCGGGGCGGCACACGACGATGCGAGTCCGTCGTCGCCGCAGGACGGAGCGGCTACGTCTCCAGCCGCGGCATCGATGACTGTCACCACCGACAAGACGGACTTCACGCCGCGCGGTATGGCAACCTTCGGCGCAGCCGGCATCAATTCCGAAAGCTCGGTCGGATTCAAGTTCGCCGACTTTGCCAGCGAGCGTGGCATCAACGGCGTCGACGTCAGTCACGCGTCGCTGTCAGCAGTTGTCGGCGTCGGCAGTGGCGCCGCCGCCAGGGCCGGCGGGGCGGCGCACGACGGCGCGAGACCGTCGTCGCTGCAGGCGGACGACCGGTCTGCGACCGGGGCGTCGCTGCTCTCCTTTGAAGCGGGCAGTGGCCCGGGTACGGCTTCGTCCGCAACGGAATCGATGACCGTCACGACCGGCAAGGCGGACTACGCGCCGGGCAGCATGGCGACCTTCACCGTGGCCGGCATCAATTCCGGAAGCGCGGTCACGTTCCGGATCTCCGACTTGGCCAGCGAGCCCGGCATCAACGGCATTGTTGACGTCTATGTCCCGTTCAGTGTCACAGATGGTGGCGCGGGCGATGCTGACGGCCTCGCCAACGGCACCGTCGTCGCTCAATGGCAAGTCCCCGCCAATGGCAGCGCCACCGGCGCCTTGCTGCAGGTCACTGCCACCTCGGACAGCCAGACCGCGATCACGACGTTCAGCGATGCGCCCAATAAAATCTCAACGGAAAATCAGCTGGCAGGCACGGCCAAGAGCGTGTGGGCGATCCACGGCTCGATCGCCAACCAGGGCGACTCGCAGATCGAGGGCTTTGCGACGCAAATCAGCGTTAACGCGGGACAAACCGTCTCTTTCAAGATCGATACGGCTTCGAGCGGCTACAACCTCGATATCTATCGGCTTGGCTACTATGGCGGCAACGGCGCGCGCCGCGTCGCGACCATGCACCACAGTGGAGCGACTGATCAGCCGAACCCGATCTTCAATGACTCGACCAACACTGTCGACGCCGGAAACTGGTCGGTTACGGATTCATGGACAATCCCCAGCACCGCCGTCTCGGGGGTCTACTTCGCTAAGCTGACGACGGATACTGGTAATTTCCAGAACATGATTCCGTTCATCGTCCGCAACGACGGCACGACCTCGGACATTCTGTTCCAGACCAGCGACACGACCTGGGAAGCCTACAATCCCTGGGGCGGATATAATCTGTATCAAGGTCCGGGCGGGCAGAATGACCGCGCCTATGCGGTCAGCTACAATCGCCCCATCGCCATGAATTCCACGTCCAACCTGGCCGGGCCACAGGATTTCCTGTTTGGCGAGGAATACGCCGCGATCTATTGGCTGGAGCAGAACGGTTACGATGTCAGCTACATCTCCGGCATCGATGCCGCGACCAATGCCGGGCTGCTACGCAATACCAACGCTTATATCGATGTCGGCCACGACGAATATTGGTCGCAATCGCAATTCGCCAATGTAACGGCTGCGGCCGACGCGGGTGTCGATCTCGCCTTCCTGAGCGGCAATCAAATCTACTGGGATGTCGAGCTTGCACCGAGTTTCGATTCCAGCCAAACGGCCAACCGAACGATCGTGGAATACAAGGACATTTGGAACGGGACGCAACTCGACCCGAATGGGACGGCGAACGGCGGAGCGGGGCTGTTTCGCGATCCGGTCTACGGACCCGGAACTCCAGAAAATATGCTGTCCGGAACGATCTTCACGGTGGACGATTTTGGCTCGCTCGACAACATATCCATCCCCGCCAGCATGTCGCAACTCCGCTTCTGGAGAAACACCAGCGTTGCCAGCGGCAACGGCGGCACGCTGACCCGCCTGCTCGGTTACGAGTGGGACAGCGACCTCGACAATGGCTCCCGGCCAGCCGGATTGATCGACATGTCGTCGACGACAAGGAACGTCAACACGCTGTTGCTGGACAACGGGGCGACCACAGGTCCAGGCACGGCAACGCATAGCCTTACACTTTATCGCGACACGACGAGCGGAGCCCTGGTCTTTGGCTCCGGGACGGTCATGTGGTCGTGGGGATTGTCGAACCAGTACGCACCCTATAGGGGGCTCACCGCGCCGGTCAGCACGGCCGTGCAACAGGCGATGGTCAACCTGTTCGCCGACATGGGCGTCCAGCCTGCGACGCTGCAGGCCAGTCTCGTAATCGCCCAGGCCTCCACCGACCACACCATGCCGACCACGGTGATCACCTCTCCGACCGGCGGCACGACCGTCAACCAGGGCCAGACGGTGACCATTACCGGGACCGCCTCGGACGTCGGCGGCCGTGTTGCCGGCATCGAAGTTTCGACCGACGGCGGTTCGACCTGGCACCCTGCAACCGGGACGACCAACTGGAGCTACAACTGGACCGCTTCTGGCTCCGGCACACATGTTATCCAAGCGCGCGCTACTGACGACAGCGTCAATCTACAGTCGAGCCCCGCCGCGGTGAGCATCAGCGTCGGGGGCTCTTCGGGGCCAAGCCTCTTCAACGCGTCCAATACACCGGCGCAGACCAATTTGAATGACGGCACGCCGCTGGAAGTCGGCGTGAAGTTCACGTCCTCCGCTGCAGGTCAGATTACTGCGCTGAAATTCTACCGCAGCGCCAGCGACTCCGGCCCGGACTTGCTCGACCTGTGGACCGCGACCGGAACGAAGCTCGCCAGCGCGAGCTTCACCAACACGGCGGCGAGCGGCTGGCAGACCGTGCCCTTGGCGACGCCCATCAACATCAACGCCAACACGACTTATATCGCGTCGTACCACACGACCGGCCTGTATGTGGCGACCGACAACTTCTTCACCACCGCCGTTACCAACGGCACGCTGACAGCACCGTCCACAACGACTGCCGGCGGCAACGGCGTCTATTCCTACGGCGGCACCAACACCGCCGGCATCTTCCCGACCAGCACCTTCGGTGCCGCCAACTACTGGGCTGATGTGGTGTTCGCCGCCGGTTCGGGTGGCGGTGGCGGCAACACGCCGCCCACGGCAGTCGCCGACACGGCCGATGCCACCGAGAAGGGTGGAATTGCCAACGGCTCGGGCGGCTCGCCCGGCAGCGGCAATGTCCTCACCAACGACACCGATCCCGATGCGGGCGACACCAAGACCGTCACCGCGGTCAGCTTCGGTGCAGTGGCTGGCACGCTTGGAACGGCGCTCGCCGGCGCGCATGGCAGCCTCGTGCTCAATGCCACCGGTGCCTTTACCTACACCGTCAACGAGACGGATGCCGCCGTGCAGGCCTTGCGGCAATCGACCGATACGATCACCGATGCCTTCAACTACACCATGCGCGATACGGCCGGCGCCACATCCACGACGACGCTCACGGTCACCATTCACGGCGCCAATGACGCGCCGGTGCTTGCGGCCCAGACCGCCAACCAGAGCGCGGTCGTCGGCTCGGCATTCTCGCTGGTGCTGCCCGCCGGCACCTTCACCGACGTCGATTCCGGCGACACGCTCACCTACTCGGCAACCGCCGCCGACGGCTCGCCGCTTCCCTCATGGCTGACGTTCAACGCTTCGACACGGACCTTCAGCGGCACGCCGACGGCTGCGAACGTCGGCACGCTCAGCATCAGGGCTTCGGCCGCCGATCTCGGTGGCCTCGCCGCCAACGAGACATTTAACATCTCCGTGACGACGACAGCGCCCCCCGCGACGGTGAGCCTCTTCAGCGCGTCCAATACACCGGCGCAGACCAATTTGAATGACGGCACGCCGCTGGAAGTCGGCGTGAAGTTCACGTCCTCAACGGCCGGCCAGATCACCGCCCTCAAGTTCTACCGCAGCCCGGGCGACGCCGGCTCGGATCTGCTCGACCTGTGGGCCGCGACCGGAACGAAGCTCGCCAGCGCGACCTTCACCAACACGACGGCGAGCGGCTGGCAGACCGTGCCCTTGGCGACGCCCGTCAACATCAACGCCAATACGACCTATATCGCGTCGTACCACACGACCGGCCTGTATGTGGCGACCGACAATTTCTTCACCACCGCCGTCACCAGCGGCCCGCTGACGGCACCGTCCACCACAACTCCCGGCGGCAACGGCGTCTACTCCTACGGCGGCACCAACACCGCCGGCATCTTCCCGACCAGCACCTTCAGTGCCGCCAACTACTTTGCCGATGTGGTGTTCCAACCGCAGCTAGCCGCTTAGGGAGGGCTCGACCTCGCTCGCGGCGCCGAAGGCGCCATCGAGCACAGCCACGACAGCCGTCAATTTTTCGGCGCTCCGAAATAGCGCAGGTCGGGCGGCAGCTGACCGGCTCGGACCGGCATGAGCTTGCCGTCGGCGCTCAAGAAATATTCCTCGCTGCCGATGACCAGATGGCTGTTGTCCTCGAAGCAGCTCTTTTCCAGCCAGTGCAGCTTGTGTTCGCGCAGATACGTGCGCGCGACCGTCCACGGCCGGGTCAAGGCATGGTCGATGGTCGTGATGTCGACATGGAGAACGTCACGGTCGTTCTGATCGAGATAGAATCGTTCCTTGACGACGGTCTGATTGTCCTCGTGCAGCGGCAGGCCGGTCGATTCGAACACGCGCGGCCCTTTGAAGTTGCGGGTCTCCACTTCAAGCACGTCGTAGCGGCCATCGCCGTCCTCATCGAGCCAGCGACCGATGGAATAGCCCCCGAGCGTCGGCGGCGCGTCGGTCGGCCAGTCGCGGCCGTCGGTGTAGATGCGGCGTGTTGGATATTGCATCGGGACGAGGTAGGTCAGATTCGGCCGGATGATGATCTCTACCGGCTCGGAAAAATTCATCGCCTTCGGCATGCCCGGCAAAAGGCACGTCGCGCCGCGGCTATTGCCCTGCCCGCCCTTCGCCTGTTCCCTCAGGCTCGCCTCGAAGCGGGCCTGGTATTCGGGGGTCAGCGGCGCCTGCTGTTTGAGCCCCATGGGCTTGGTCGGATCCCAAGGATTGCCGCCGCGGCCCGCGGTCGGGTTGCGCCATTGGCTTTCGAAGGCGGGGTATTTCATCTCAGCACCGGGCGCGGACGTGCTCGCGATCATCACCGCCACCAGCGCGGTGAAGGGCGTCAGGCCCGCCACCATCCTTCTCAGCATGACGACCTCCCAACGGATCATCGCACCCTTTGCGGCGGCTTGAAGTAACGCAAGTCAGGCGGCGGCTGGTCCCGATAGAACGGCATCAGCTTGCCATCAGCGCTCAGCAAATAGTGGTCCTTGCCGACGAGGACATGATCTCTGGCCTTCTGGCAATTGTATTCGCCCCAGCGCGGATTGCGCTCGCGCACGTAGGCCTTCTCGACCGTCCACGGACGGGTGAAGGCATGATCGATGGTCGTGATCCTGTCGTGCAGAACGTTGTTGTCATTCTTGTCGAGATAGAGCCGTTCCTGCACCACGGTCTGATTGTCGTTGTGCAGGGGAAGGCCGGTCGACTCGAGCGCGCGCGGGCCCTTGAAGTTGCGGGTCTCGACTTCAAGCACGTCGTAGCGGCCATCCTGATCTTCGTCGATCCACTGGCCGATGGAATAGCCTTGAAAGGCTGGCGGTTCATCCGCCGGCCAGGCGCGCCCATCGGTGAAGATGTGGCGCGCAAAGTTATTCTGGAAAATGATGTAGGTGGTGGTCGGCTGGATCAGAATCTCCATCGGTGCGACCAGGCTCATGATCCGCGGCATGCCGGAGAGGACGCAGTCACTCTGGTAATTGTTGCCCTGCCCGCCCTTGGCCTGATCCTTCACGCTGGCTTCGAAGATCGCCTGGTATTCGGGCGTCAGCGGCGCCTGCTGCGCCAGCCCCATCGGCTTGGTGATGTCCCAGGGATCGCCACCGCGGCCGGCCGCGGGATTGCGCCATTGGCTTTCGAAATCGGGATACTTGAACGCCGCGGCGATGGCCGGCGTGGCAATGGCAACGACCAACGTCGCGGAGGCCCACGGGAGGACCACAAGCGCCATCACGCCGCATGATCGTCGGCAACCCATGATGGCTCCTCGCGGTCGTGCCCAAAGCCCGTCCAGCGTCATCCGCTCCCTTGGCGAAGACGCTTGCCAGCGGTGGTGCAACTATGCCCGGGGAGCCGCCGGGCAATCAATAGCGCGCAGTGACGGGAGCCCCGCCCCAGTTGAACCGGTAGTTCAACGCCGCGCGCGCGACCGTCATGTCAAGCGTCGCGGTGGTCTTTCGCTGCGCCAACGGGAACGTGTAGGTGAGCTTGCCGAGGTCGAGGAAGAGAGCTTCCGCCCGCATACTCCAATGGTCGTTGAGACCGACTTCGATGCCGCCGCCGGCCGCCCAGCCGAACCGGTTGTTGGTGAGACGCTCCTGGGTGAACTGAGTGGCGGCGTTGACCGTGCCAGAGAGCTGCGTGCGGGTGACTTGAGCTTCGCTCCAGGCCCCGCCGCCGGTCACGTAGAACAGCCAGTTGTTCGCTGCATATCCAAACCGGGCGCGAGCGGTCGCGATCGCCTCGAACCTGCTGTCGTGCCGGTTGGAGCCGTCGAGCGAGAGCGAGCGGGCGGTGCTGCTGAGCATATCGCCGTCGCCTTCGGCGCCGATCACCCAATTAGGGCTCACCTGGAAATTGACTCCGATCTGACCTCCGCCGAGGATTCCCCAGTTGTGGTTGGTATCGGTGGTGATGGCGGCGCCGGTGATCGCGTCGGTCGTCGTGCCCTTGGCCGTGGTCCACAGGCCGCCGACATTGGCGCCGACATAGACCCCGCTCCAATTATAGTAGGCCGGGATCATGACCGGCGCCTTGACCGGCTCGACCCCCAGATCGGCAGCTTGAGCGGGACGACCCGCCACTAGGGCCACAAGTGCAATACCTGCAAGGAATATGTTCTTCACGACGCGGATACTCCTGATACGCACACACACAACTGCTCCCGATTTCTATAGCACCGCGCCCGCCTAACGGGTGTGATCGGCAGGTCACACGGCGGAGACAATATTAACCATAAAATGGCAGCGGAACCGGACGCAGTCGGACGGTAAGCGCCGTAAAGGTGGCGCCCTGCGTCGAGCAAGTTCAACTGGCAACGTCGCTTTCCCGTCCCTTGAGCCATATCACCGCACATTGCGGCACGCGCCGCTCGGCAAGGGGGTCAAGGCCCTCCTGTGGATGGTCACGGCAGTATCATGAAGCCGTCGCGCCGATGCCACGACGGTCCGCTAAAGAAGGCATCACAGGCGGGAACGAAATCGGGATTGGGCGGTTTGGGGTTACAAGGAGAGGAGTACCCAATGCGTTCGCAGACCGCCGCGTTAAAAGCCATTGGCCACCGCTTTGCGATGCCGACCTGTCCGCAATGCGGAGATTGGCTCGTTGCCCCAGCCAAAGCCGCCTTCGCGGGCGCCGGCTGGGTGCGGCACATGTGGTGCTGCGAGGAGTGCGGCTACGCGTTCCGGACGTCGGTCAAATATGGCGTCCGTCCGAGCGCAAGCAGCCGCAGCGCCTCGCCGTCGAGCGAGATGCCGAGTTGATCGGCCACAAGCATCAACCAAGACAAGATGCCAAGACAAGATGCCAAGGCAAGATGGCGGTGCGCCGCTTTGCCAGCACGCCAGAAATTGATTGCGGCTTGAAAGCCGCTAAAACTCTGCCTCGGCTACCCGTGCGCGGGCCGAGGAGAGACGATGACATCAAAGAACGGAGAAGAGCTTCCGATCCTGATCGCCGGTGGCGGCATCGGCGGGCTCGCGGCGGCCTATGCGCTGGCGCGCGAAGGATTTCCGGTTCGCCTGTTCGAGCAGGCGCCGGAGTTCAAGGAACTCGGCGCCGGCATCCAGCTCGGTCCCAACATTTTCCGCGCGCTTGACAAGCTCGGCCTCAAGGATGCCGTGCTCGCCGACGCGCATCGGCCTCCGGCCATGGAAATGCGCTGCGCGCTGTCCGGCGAGCGCGTGACCCGCATCCCGCTCGACGACCCGCGCTTCATCGAGCGCTTCCAGCAGCCCTACGCGGTGACCCACCGCGCCGATATCCACGCGGCGATCCTGCACGCCTGCGAGCGCGACAACCTAGTCTCGCTCGAGAACAACCGCACGGTCGAGGGCTTCAGCCAGGACGCCGAAGGCGTCACGTTGACCCTTGGGTCGGGCGAGCAGGTACGCGGCCGTGCGCTGATCGGCTGCGACGGGATGTGGTCAAGAATCCGCGACGACATCGTCGGCGACGGCAAGCCGATCGTGTCCGGCCACATCGCCTACCGCGCCGTGCTCAAGCGCGAGGACGTGCCGGCTGATCTCTGGCAACCCGACGTGATCCTGTGGGCGGGGCCGCGCACGCACCTTGTGCACTATCCGCTGCGGCGCGGCGAACTCTATAACCTCGTCGCTGTGTTCCATTCCGACCGCTACGTCGAAGGCTGGAACGCGGAAGCCGACGCCGACGAGCTATGGTCGCGTTTCACGGGCCAGCGTCCGGAAGTGCTGCGCATGCTGGAGCGCATCGAGACTTGGCGCATGTGGGTGCTTTGCGATCGCGAGCCGGTGAAGGAATGGACCAAGGGCCGCGTCGCGCTCCTGGGCGATGCCGCCCACCCGATGCTGCAATATCTCGCGCAAGGCGCCTGCATGGCGACCGAGGACGCGGTCGTGCTCGCGGAGCAGGCCGCAGCGCATCCGGACGATCTTCCATCGGCATTCCGCGCCTATGTGCAGCAGCGCTATCTGCGCACGGCGCGGGTGCAGATCATGGCGCGCGTCTACGGTGATTTTTACCACGCGCGCGGACCGGCGGCCGAGTTGCGCAACCAGATGCTCGCCGGCCGCACGCCGGAGCAGTCGTACAACGGCGTCGCGTGGCTGTATGGCGGCGGGTGAGATGGCAGAGGCGCCGCCACGCACTCTTTGATCGTGATTGCCGGGACAAGCCCGGCAATCACGAAGGTGCATCAGCGCGCCGCGTAAGTCTTGCTGAAACCGTTGCGGGCGTTGGTCATCGTGAACTTGCCGTCGGCGGCAACCGAAGCGGTGATCTCGTGGCCCTGGCACTCGGCGGACTCTTCGGTGTTGGCGATCATGTCCGGCGCAGTGTTGTGGGCCGGATCCTTGTCGAGCAGCGACAGATGCTGCTGCCAGATGCCCTCGATCCCCGGCAGCTTCGCGAACCGCAGATAAGTAACCCTTTCGTAGGGCGTAAAAGTCTTGCCCGGGACCGAAATCGGCTTTACGCGGTCGTCGCTCGCCCCAAAGCCCTTGCGCGGACCGTTGTTCACGACCACGACCTGCGGCTTGATCGCCCCGATGAACCCCGGTGCATTGGCGCCATCGCCCGCGCCATGGCGGCCGCTCTGGAACACTGTCACTTGGCCGAGCTTGTTGAGCGGACACGCGAGTTCCATCTCGGTCGCCCAGTCGATGTCGATCGTATTGAGGTAAGTGAATTTGTTGTAGGACACCAGCACGCCGACGGTTCGCTGATTTTCACCTCCCGCCTTTGACATCTGGGGCGCGTCGGCGCAGAGCGGATTGGGACCGCCGCCATTGACGGGCTTGTCGATGAACTTCGCCTCCGAAGCGATCACTAGTACCTTCACTCCGCCCTTGAGCTCGATCTGGTCGCCGGGCTTTATGATCGTGCGCTTGTTGCCGGCAACAGATTTGTAATCGTTGAGCCGCCCGCGATCGACTTGGTCGACGACGTCGCCGTGGTCGTAGAACTTGTCGATCGGAATCATCTTGGAGAGAGCTGCAAGGCCGCCTTCGTGGTCGGCATGAAAGTGGCTAATGAGCACATGGTCGATTTTTTGCAGACCGGCCTTTTGGGCCGCCGCAAAAATGCGTTTCGCATCGCGGTCGGCATCCGGATATCCAGTATCGATCAGCATCGATTCACCCGAGGGCGTGACGATCAAAGTCGCCGCGCCGCCCTCGGTGTCGATCCAGGTGATTTTCACGTCGCCGGAATTGTTCTGAGCGAGCGCCGGAGCGGACGTCGCCAGCGCGAAAATTCCAAGCGCAGTGATGCAAGCTAAGTGCTTCATGTTCATTTCCTCCGTGGTCGGACCAGCTTTTTGAGCACCGGTTCCTGATTGAATGAGCCCGTCAAGGTTCCTCCGCTCGTCCCCGCGAAGGCGGGAACCCAGGGGCACACGGTACGCGGTCTATGCATGTTACCCCTGGATTTCCGCTTGCGCGGGGAATGAACGGAAGACGTTCCGTTAGTTCAACGGCGGCAGTCCCGCGATCGCCCGCGCCTCTCCCGTGAGCTCCAGCACATGCATTCCGGTGTTGGCGCGGTCGACGATATAGATGTAGCCGCGGTCGTCGGTGTCGACGTTGTTGGTCTGGATCGCGACCTTGCACTTCTGCTCGCCGTTGACGCGGATGCAGCGCTTGTCGGTCGCTTCCGTGATCGAAGGCACGTAGTGGCCGACTTCACGCGGCGAGAACGGATCGCGCACGTCGAGCACGCGCAGCCCGGCGTTGAAGAATGCGACCATGGCGAGCTTCTTGTAGAACACTGGCGACATGTCCTCCTGCGAGGAATGCGCGCCGAAGCGGCCGCCGCGCTCGCAGTAGTGGCCGGTGCCCTCCTTGACCATGAAATTCGAGACAATCATCGGGTGCTGCTCGACGGTGATGTCGGCGAACCAGACCATCTCGCGCGCCTGCGGCTTGCACTCGTTCTGCGTCGCCTCGTTCACGATCATGATGATGTCACGCTTGGAGTAGCCGTCGTTGGCGAACTCGTCGATGTTCATCCCCAGCATCGGGAACACCGTATGCGCGCCGACCAGCGGATACATCACCATCTGGCTCACTTCTGGATATTTCAGGTTCTCCGGCGTCGGCTCTTTCGGTCCCTTGAGCAGCTTCTCGCGGTCGACGATCTGCAGGATGCCGCCCTTCGAGCTACCGTAGCCGAAATAGACGCGGTTCACGCCCGGCATCGAGATCGGGCCGTGCAGTTCGGTCGGGATTGCGCCGGTCGAGCCGGGCTCCTGGCCGGGCAGGCCGAAGTCGCGGATTTTCACCGGATGCGCGGGGTCGCTGAGGTCGTAGATCTCGGTCATGCGCTTGGTGCGCCAGTTCGGCAGCCCGGAGACGACGTAGGCGATGCCGCCGTCGCATTCCCACCAGCTCTTGTGCGTATCGGTGTAGTTGCCGCCGATGGTCGCGAGCCGCACTGGATTGGCGGAATCGGTCACGTCCCAGACTTCGTGCCCTTTTCCGCCCCACGATCGCAGCATGTAGTAATGGCTCGGGTCGGCCTTGCCGAGCTTGGTGCCGGGGCACACGCGCACCATCTGCGCGCCGCCGCTTTCGGTGCCGCCGGGCGCGCCCGGAATGTGCTTGAGATATTTGGGATGGGCCGGATCGGTCACGTCGATGATCGAGGTGCCGTTGAATTCTGCCTGCCCCGTCATCGGATTGATCGGCTGGGGGAGATCGGCAGCGCCGCCGTGATGGCCCGCGTAGACCAGATAGCGGTTACCCTGATGGATGACGATCGGCTGATAGGAGCTGCGCCCCTGCAGGTCGTTGTAGCCAACCAGGCGCACGTTGGCGAAATCGGGCGGATCGCCGATCTTCGGCGCGTACTGCGAATGCTGCATCTGCTGGGCCAATGTCGCCGACCCAAGCGCGAGCGCGGCGAATGCCGTCGAGGCAAGCGACAGGGCGCTGATAGTCCGCATTTTCACGTGTTCCTCCCGAGGTGATTGTGTCCGCCCAGCATACACGCTTGGCCGCGCTCGAAAGAGGGGGCCGCGACACGAACTCGGAATTCGTGTCCCGGCCCAGCGAACGCATAGGGCGAGCGCCGAGCCGGGACCCAGGAGAGAAGTAACGCCCGCAGCCCGTCTCCATATGGTGTGCTTCGCATAGGTCTTAGGCTGGTCCCGGGCAAGCCCGGGACACGAGGTAGGCGATACGCGCGCAATGGCCGCCTTGACGCCCGGCATAGCCTATAGGTCAATGCCGGAAATCGTGCGCCAACGGAGGGAACGAGAATGACGTCGCCGATCATGTTCAAGCGGGTTCTGCGGTCTTCGACGGCGGCGCTCGGCGCCGCCGCGACATGGGGGATGAGCGCGGCGCTGCCGGCGTGCGCCGATCCGGCTCCGCCCGGCTGGGTGGCCTCCAATCTCGAGCTCGTCGGTTTCACCGGGCTCAACGGCAAGCCCGGCGCCTTCAAGCTCGCGATCAAGCACGCCAAGAACGATCACTGGTATCTCTACGCCGGGCATTCGTTCGATCAGGGCTGGAGCATCATCGATGTCACCGACCCGAAGAACCCGCGTTACGTCAAGTTCATCCCCTACCAGACCCCGGAGAAAGAGGTGCTCACCGCGCAGTTGACCCTGCACGACGACATTCTCATCACCGCGATCGACAAGAAATCGGCCACCGACCCAACGCTGATCATCTGGAACATCAGCGACCCCGAGAACCCGAAGAAGATCGGCCAGTGGAGGGGCGCCGAAGGCGGCTCGCACCGCAACTCCTATCCGGGCGGCAAATACGCCTATCTCTCCGCCTTCGCGCCCGGCTATCACGGCAACGGCCACGAATTCATCATCCTCGATGTCAGCAATCCGGCGGAGCCTAAGCTCACCGGCGTGTGGGCGCAGCCCGGGCAGAAGGACGGCGAGACGCTGCCGGCCGTCCGGCCGGGCTTCCACGGCCCAGCGAACATCAGCCCGGACGGCAAGATGGCGACGATGGGCTTCACGCCCGACATCATCAATCTCGACATTTCCGACCCGGCGCACCCCAAGCTGATCGGCCGCCTGACCATGACGCCGCCATTCATGTACGCCGGCAATCAGTCGGTGCACACGGTGCTGCCGTTGTGGGACCGCAACATCCTCTACGCCAGCTCGGAGGCGAGCCAATGGGGCTGCGCCACGACTGGGTTGAACTGGGCCGGCTTCATCGACAACAAGGACCCCGCGAAGCCGCGGCTGATGTCGATCTTCCCGCCACCGAAGCCGCCGAAGGACGCGCCCTACAAGAGCTTCTGCGACAAGGAAGGCCGCTTCGGCCCGCACAACACGGTGATGGAGTTGCACAATCCGGACGTCCACCGCCAGGGAGACCACATGTACATCACCTGGTTCAACGCCGGCATCCGGGTCTTCGACATCAGCGATCCCTACATGCCGACCGACATCGGCTATTTCATCCCGCCGGAGCGGCCGGATGCGCCGAAACACGAAGGTCCGCACGAGGCGCCGACCAACTGGATGGAAGACGTCACGCAGGACACGCGCGGCTACATCTACGCCGACGACGACAAGTGGGGCATCTGGATCCTGCGCGACCCGAACGCAAAGTAACTACGTCGCCTTTATCGTGTCCCGGGTTTGCCCCGAGACCCGGCGCAAGACTTAAGCGAAGCCCATTATGGGGACGGCCTTACGGCCGTCACTTCTCTCCCGGGTCCCGGCTCGACGCTCGCGCTGCGCGCTCCCTGGCCGGGACACGTCTTGCTCAAATTCACTGCACTGACGGCAACCCGGCTATCGCTCTCGCCTCGCCGGTGACTTCGAGAATGTGTAGGCCGGTGTTGGCCCGGTCGACCAGATAGATGTAGCCGCGGTCGTCGGTCTCGACGTTGTTGCTCTGGATGGCGACCTTGCACCGATCCTTGCCGTCGACCTTGATACAGCGCTTTTCGGTCGCTTCGGTGATCGAGGGAATGAAGTAACCGACTTCCTTGGGCTGGTAGGGATCGCGCAAATCGACCGCACGCACGCCGGCATTGAAGTAGGCGATGAAAGCCAGCTTCTTGAAGAACACCGGCGCCATGCTTTCGTTCGGCGAATGCGAGCCGAAGCGGCCGCCGCGTTCGCAGAAGTTTCCCATCTCCTCCGGCACCTGGAAATTGGAGATCACCATCGGATGCGACTCGATGGTCATGTCGACGAACCACACCATCTGCCGTGGTTCGCCGCATTCGTTGATGATCTGCTCGTCAACGATCATGGCGATGTCGCGTGTTGCGCCTTGCTTGTCCTTGGCGAACTCCTTGATCGGCATTTTCAGCATCGGATAGACGGTGTGCGCGCCGTTGACCGGCGTCATGTCGAGCTGGCCGACCACCGGATAGCGCAGGTTCTCGGGCGTCGGCTCCTTCGGCCCGTGAATGAGCTTGTCGCGGTCGATGATCTGCATCACGCCGCCCTTGTTGGTGCCGTAGCCGAAATAGATGCGGTTGGTCTGCGGGCCGAGCGAAATCATGCCGTGCAGGTCGGCGGGCACCGCCCCGGTCGAGCCGGGCTGCTGCCCGGGCAGGCCGAAATCGCGGATCTTTACGGGATGCGCGGGATCGCTGAGGTCGAACACCTCGGTCATACGCTTGGTGCGCCAGCCCTGCACACCTGACACGAGGTAGGCGATGCCGGTATCGCATTCCCACCAGCTCTTGTGCGTGTCCTTGAGGCCCCAGCTCGGACGCGAGACCAGCGTCGGGTCTTCCGGCTTGGTCACGTCCCAGATTTCGTGGCCCTGGCCGCCGAAGGTGCGCAGCAGGTAGACCTTGTTCGGATCGCCCTTGGGCAGCCCCTTGCCGTCGCAGACGTGCACCATCTGCGCGCCGCCCTGCTCGCCCAAACCTTCCTGCGCCGGGATGTGCTTCAGGTATTTCGGATTCTTCGGATCGGTCACGTCGACGATCGAGGTGCCGTTGAATTCGTTTTGGCCGGTGAGCTTGTTCATCGGCTTCGGGACCGACTCGGTGCCGCCGTGATGGCCGACATAGAGGATGTAGCGATTTCCCTGCTTGTGAACGGTCGGCTGATAGGCGCTGCGCTCCTGTAGATCGTTGTAGCCGACGAGCCGCATGTTCTTGGCCTCAGGCGGATCGCCGACCTTTGGCGATTGCCCGAGCGCCGGCGAAACCATCGCGGCGATCATCACCGCAGCCACCGGTATCCAACCGTTCCCTGTCATGAGCACCCTCTCCCTGTACTAAGCACGCGCCGTGATGGAACTCATCAGCGCGCGTTCTTTCCGATATACGCGCACGATAGCGCGGATTTGTACCGGGGGGCCTGGGATCGACAAGGAGCTTTTGTCGCAGGTGAGTGTCAGTGCGTTCACAGCAGGATTGTCATCCCGGACGCGCCAAGGCGCGATCCGGGACCACGGTTCGGCGCGCGGCACGCTGGGTCCTGGATCGATCCTTCGGATCGTCAGGGATGACAATTCAACATCCAACCCGCCTTGCCTGACTACGCCAGCACCGCCTTCACGCGGTCGGGTGTGTACGGCAACTCGCGCAGCCGCTTGCCGGTTGCGGCGGCAAAGGCATTGGCGATCGCCGCCACCGCCGGCCCCTGCGAGGCTTCGCCGGCGCCGAGCGAGCGCTCGGTCGGGCGGTCGATCAGCACAGTGTCGACCTTGGGCGCTTCCGGGAAGGTGAGGATCGGATAGGTCTCCCAGTCGTGGGTGAGGATGCCGTTCTGGTCGAACCGCACCGCCTCGTGCAGCGTCCAGCTTGCCGACTGAATGATGCCGCCTTCGATCTGGTTCGTGAGCCCATCCGGATTGATGATCTGCCCGGAATCGACCGCCGCGAACGCGCGCGGGATTTTCACCACCCCGGTGGCGCGATCAACCTCAAGGTCGACAATCACCGCGCAGTAGGTCGCAACGGTCTTGTACTTGGCGAACGCGATGCCACGGCCGCTGGTGCCGCGGCCCTTGTCGCCCGGCTTCCAGTCGGCAGCTTTCGCGACCGCTTCGACCACGGCCTTGGCGCGCGGGTCGCTCAGATGCGTCAGCCGGAACGCGACCGGATCGGCGCCGGCCGCCGCCGCCAACTCGTCCATGAAGGACTCGATCGCGAACACGTTGGCATAGGCCCCAAGCGTGCGCAGCGCCGAGACGCGCAGCGGCATCTCCATGATCAGGTGACTGGTGGTGCGCTGCCGCGGCAGGTCGTAGAGCGTGATCGCGTTGCGGTCGCCGGCGCCGTTCGGCTGCGGTGCGGGCTTGGGGATCGCCATCTTGTGCGGCTTGGCGGTGTACCAGCTTCCGAGCAGGTTGATGCCGCTCGGGTCGCCGGGCCGCATGTTGTGGGTGTTGCTGTAGACGTCGTAACTCCAGTCGACGATCCTGCCGTCCTTCACCGCGCCCTTGCAGGACATCACCATCGCGGGGCCGTAGGGCTCCCACTTGAACTCGTCGTCGCGCATCCACTGCAGCCGGACCGGCCGCCCCTCGGCTGCGCGCGCGAGAATGGCGGCGTCGAAGGCGACGTCGTCGGCGCCGTTGTGGCCGTAGCAGCCGGCGCCTTCGGCATGGATGCAGCGGATGTTCGCCGGCGGCATCTCCAGCGCTTTCGCGATCGTGCCGCGCAGCGGGAATACGCCCTGACTATGGGTCCAGACCGTGAGCTTGCCGCCCTTCAACTCGGCGACCGAGCACGACGGCCCAATCGAGGCGTGCGCCGTATAGGGTCGGTGATAGGTCGCCTCGACCGCTTTCGCGCCGTCAGGCTGGGCAGCCTGCTTTTCGCTGATGACCTTGGACTCGGTCTTCAACGTGAGCAGATACTCGTAAAGCTTTGCCCGATCAGGCAATCCATCACCACCGGACCACTTCGCCGAATTGATCAGCGCGGCCCGAGCCTTGATCGCCTGCTCCTCGCGCTGCGCCACGACGCCAAGAAAATTCCCGTCGCGCACCACCGCGACGACGCCCGGCATCGCCTTCGCGGCGGCTTCGTCGAAACTGTCGAGTTTCGCGCCGGCGCGCGGCGGGCGCACCACGCGGCCGTGCAGCATCCCGGGCAGCCGCAGGTCCTGCACGAAGGCCGCGCCGCCGGTCACCTTCGCCGGCAGGTCGCGGCGGTGGATCGGCTTACCGACGATCTTGTGCTCCGCCGGCAGCTTCGGCTTCGCCTTGGCGGTCGCTTCGCGATGCAGGTCGGCCGTGCTCGCGAGCGCGCCATAGCTCACCTTGCGTCCGTCGGCGGCGCTGATGACGCCATCGCTGACTTTGAGCGCACTGGCCTCGACGCCGAACTTCTTGGCGGCGAGATCCAGCAGCATCGCGCGCACTTCGGCACCGGCGAGGCGCAGCGCCGTGCCGCTGTTCTCGATCGACTGGCTGCCGGCGGTCTGGCCTTCGTCGGGGGTGCGGCCGGTATCGGCCGGAACCATGGTGACTTGCTCCAGCGAAACGTCGAGCTCCTCGGCCGCGATCTGAGCGAGCGCCGTGATGGTGCCCTGCCCCAGCTCCACCTTGCCGGTAAAGACGGTCACGCCGCCGTCGGCGGCGACCCGGATCCAGGCATCGAGCATGCGGTTGGTGTTCAGGCTGCCCGGCAGCCGCGGCGGCGGCTGCTGCGCGAGCGAGAGCCTGGGTGCGAGGCTGAACGAGAGCACGATGCCGCCGAGCGCGGTGGTGAAATCACGCCGGGTGAGATGTGGAGCGTTCATAGCGCAGACCTCCCCATTGCCTGCGAGGCGCGCAGCACCGCACGGACGATGCGATTGTGGGTGCCGCAGCGGCAGAGAATCGCCGCAAGCCCCTGCCGGACGTCGGCCTCGCTCGGGTGCGGATTCTTGTCGAGCAGATCCTTGGCGTTCATGATCATGCCGTTGAGGCAGTAGCCGCATTGCCCGGCCTGCTCGTCCAGGAATACGCGCTGCAGCGGATGCATCTTGTCGAGCGTGCCCAGTCCCTCGAGGGTGGTCACCTCGGCGTCGCCGATCGCGCTGATCGGCGTGATGCAGGAGCGAGTCGCGTTGCCCTTCACCAGCACGGTGCAGGCGCCGCATTGCGCCAACCCGCAGCCGAATTTCGGGCCGTTCAGCTCCAGGTCATTGCGGAGTACGTAGAGCAGTGGCGTGTCCGGCTCGGCCTCGACCGAGTGGCTCGCGCCGTTGACCTTCAAGCGGACGGCCATGGCGTCTCCTTGCGAGAGCGGCCAGCGTGGGCTGCGCCGTGGTGAATGAGAGTGATTGCATTTTGCGTCGGCGGCGTGGCGGCGTCGAGGGTGGGCGCGGCGCTTTCTTACCGCGGCGGAAGGTCGCCCCGTTCCCAGCCCACCTTGGCTTCAGCGCAGAAACTCTCGAACCGGCCGGCTTCGATCGCGGCGCGCGCCCCGGCCATGAGTTCCTGGTAATAGGCGATGTTGATCTCCGATAAGAGGATCGCACCGAGCATTTCACCGGCCTTGGCGAGATGGTGGAGGTAGGCGCGGGAATAGCTCCGGGTCGCAGGGGTGGTGCTCGCCTCGTCGAGCGGGCGCGGATCGTCGGCGTGGCGCGCGTTCTTGAGCGTGACCGGGCCGAAGCGCGTGAACGCGACGCCGTGACGGCCGTTACGGGTCGGCATCACGCAGTCGAACATGTCGATGCCGTGCGCGATGGCGTCGAGCAGGTCGGCCGGCGTGCCGACGCCCATCAGATAACGCGGGCGGTCGTCCGGCAGCGCCGGCGCGGTCTCGGCAATGACCCGGCGCATCACCTCGGGCGACTCCCCGACCGCGAGCCCACCGATGGCGTAGCCATGGAACCCAATGTCGGCGAGATTCTGCGCGCTCTGCGCTCGTAGCGCCGGATCATCACCGCCCTGCACGATGCCAAACAGCGCCGCGCCCCCGCGCGCGCCCTCGAACGCGCGCTTGCTCCGCTCGGCCCAGCGCAGCGACAGCCGCATGGCGCGATCGAGCTCGGCGCGCGGCGCCGGCAGCTTGATGCATTCGTCAAGCTGCATGACGACGTCGGAGCCCAGCAGGCGCTGGATCTCGATCGCCCGCTCCGGCGACAGTTCGACCATCGCGCCGTCGAGATGGGAGCGGAAGGTCACGCAGCGCTCGTCGAGCTTGCGCAACTGCGACAGCGACATCACCTGAAATCCGCCCGAATCCGTGAGGATGACGTGCGGCCAGTTCATGAACCGGTGCAGGCCGCCGAGCGCCGCGATCCGTTCCGCGCCGGGCCGCAGCATAAGATGGTAGGTGTTGGCGAGCACGATGTCGGCGCCGGCCGCGCGCACCGTCTCAGGGGCCAGCCCCTTTACTGTCGCCTGGGTGCCGACCGGCATGAAGGCCGGCGTCGCGGCCGGCCCGTGCACGGTCACGATCTCACCACGGCGGGCCGCGCCGTCGGTTGCGAGCAGGCGGAAAGAGAAATTCTCGGGCATCGCCAAGGATGGGTTGATCGGGAGGCATTGGTCGGCGAAACCTCGTATACGTTGTCCCGGGAATTGACCATCGCCTCCGAGTGGTCAGTTCCCTGGCGCAGGAGCTTGTTGATGCAGACTTCCTTCCACGCGGACCCGGTCGAGGAGTTTCGCCCCAGCCATTTCTTCCTCGGCGACACCCACGACCGCAACGAGCGCAAGACCTGGTTCGTGATCGCGCTCTGCAGCGCGATGATGCTGGCCGAGATCCTGGGCGGCATCTGGTTCGGCTCGGTCGCGCTGATCGCCGACGGGCTGCACATGTCGACCCATACCGGGGCGCTGCTAATCGCGGCGCTGGCTTATACGTATGCCCGACGCCACGCCGCCGATCTGCGCTTCTCGTTCAGCACCGGCAAGTTCGGCGACCTCGCCGCCTTCACCAGCGCGACCGTGCTCGCGATGGTCGCGCTGCTGATCGCCTACGAGTTCGATCACCCGGCTGTTCAACCCGGTCCCGATCTCGTTCAACGAGGCGATCCCGATCGCGTTTCTGGGCCTCGGGGTCAATCTCGTGAGCGCCTTCCTCCTGCGCGACGATCACCACCATCATCATCACGGGCACGATGACCACGATGACGAGAACGAGGATCACGAGCACGATGATGACCATGACCATCACGATCACGACCACCACGCTGCCTACAAGCGCGACAATAACCTGCGTGCCGCCTTCGTGCATGTCGCTGCCGACGTAGTCGTGTCGGTGCTGGTGATCGCCGGCCTGTATGCGGCGCGCGAGCTCGGCTGGCTCTGGCTCGATCCGGTTATCGGCCTGCTGGGTGCGACCGTGGTCGCGACCTGGGCATGGACCCTGGTGCGCTCGGCGGGCGCGATCCTGCTCGACATGTGCCCGGATCCGGCGCTGCCGCGGAAGATCGCGGAGCGGATCGAGCGCGATGGCGTACGCATCTACGATCTGCACGTCTGGCGGGTCGGCCCAGGCCATGTGGCCGCCATCGTTGGACTCACCTCCGAGCAGCCGGAATCGGCAGCATTCTACAAAGACCGGCTCTCCGACCTGCCCGGCATCTCGCACCTGACCATCGAAATCCAGCGCTACCCGGCGCGCGACTGATCGCGGAACAGCAGACACGCGTCGCCGTAGGAATAGAACCGATAGCCTGCGGCGATTGCGTGCGCGTAGGCGCGCTTCATCAGGTCGAGCCCGCAAAACGCCGCGACCAGCATGAACAGCGTCGAACGCGGCAGATGAAAATTCGTCATCATCACGTCGACGGCGCGGAACCGGTAGCCGGGGGTGATGAACAGGGCAGTGTCGCCCGCAAACGGACGCAGCACGCCGTCCTCATCGCAGGCGCTTTCGAGCAGCCGCAGCGAGGTGGAGCCGACCGCCACGATACGTCCGCCGGCGCGGCGCACCTCGTTGAGTGCCGCAGCGGTTTCCGCGCTCACGCTGCCGGTTTCGGCATGCATGTGATGCGCGGCGGTGTCGTCCGATTTCACCGGCAAGAAGGTCCCCGCTCCCACTTGCAGCGTGACCGCGTGCACCGACACGCCTCGCGTCTGGAGGCCCGCTATCAGCGCGTCGGTGAAATGCAGGCCCGCGGTCGGCGCGGCCACCGATCCCTCCGCGCGCGCGAACACGGTCTGATAATCGGCACGGTCCTGATCATCGGGTGCGCGGCGTGAGGCGATATAGGGCGGCAGTGGCATCGCACCGCGTTCGTCGATCGCCTCGTCGAGCACGGCGCCGTGAAACGCGAACGACAGCGTGACCTCCCCGCCCTCGCCTTTCTCCTCGACCGTGGCGTCGAGCTGACCGAGGAAACAGACGCGTCCCTCCTCGCCGAAGCGCACGACGTCGCCGACAGCAAGCCGCTTGCCGGGCCGCACGAAAGCGCGCCAACGCGAGCCGTCGAGCCGACGGTGCAACGTCGCCTCGATCGTGGGCTCCGCATCGCCCCGACCGATCCGCCGCCCGCGCAACCGCGCCGGGATCACCCTGGTGTCGTTGACCACGAGCGCATCGTCGGGACGCAGCAGCGCAGGAAGATCGCTGATGACGTGATCATCGAGTTTGCGCGCGGCCGCCGGTGTGACGACCAGCAGCCGCGCCGCATCGCGCGGCACGGCGGGACGCAAAGCGATCCGCTCAGGCGGAAGATCAAAGTCGAAGAGATCGGTGCGCATGTGGCCGGACTAGCTTTCGGGCCACCCATATAGGCGCATTTCAACTTCGGTGCACCGTATTGTGCGCCGCTTGATCTTGATCCGCGTTTTCAACGGGTACGCCTACGAACTCACTGACACAATCTACTCAACAAAAAGCGGGCCTGCGCCCTCACCCCTGCGGCGGATACGAATCCCCGAACGTCCAGGCCGGGCGCACGGCGCCATCTTCCTCCAGCACCAGCACCTGCGTGCATTCGCCCCGCTGGCCGAGCTTCTGGGCGGCATCGATGGCGAACAGCATGGCTTCGCGTTCGGTCTTGTAGGGACCGAATTTCTCGCCGTCGAAATGAATGGTCCAGAGACCGCCGCTGCGCTCGAGGACATAGCCCCTGCCACTGACACACGGGAGAAAATCGGGCGTTCCGACTTCGTCTTCAAGCCGAGCTCTTGGCATGTACCGCCCCTTCTGTGGACCCTGCGTCGGCGGCAACGCGCAACGTCCGGGGTTGTTCCGGCAAGAGCGGGAAATTTTCTTCTTATGAGCTATAAACGCAAACGAATGCGGGCCTCCGCCGGAGGCCTGTCGCGTAGTCTCGCCAGCGCTCTAACAAACAATCCGCGCAACGATCAGGCGTCTGCCGCCATGCGCGCGGAGATGATCTTGTCGGGATTGGACACCGGCTCGCCGCGCTTGATCTTGTCGACGTTCTCCATGCCTTCGGTCACCTTGCCCCAGGCGGTGTATTTGCCGTCGAGGAAAGTCGCATCGTCGAAGCAGATGAAGAACTGGCTGTCGCCGGAATTCGGGGTCCTGCGCGCGCGCCATCGAGACGGTTCCGCGCACGTGCGGCTCCTTGTTGAACTCGGCCTTGAGCTTCTTGCCCGAGCCGCCGGTGCCGGTGCCGTGCGGGCAACCGGTCTGCGCCATGAAGCCCTCAATCACGCGGTGAAAGACGACGCCGTCGTAGAATCCCTGACGCACCAGCTCTTTGATGCGCGCGACATGGCCCGGCGCCAGCGCCGGATTCATCTCGATGACGACATTGCCCTTGGTGGTTTCCAGGATCATCGTGTTTTCGGTGGTCATGAGTTCCCTGCTTGCTTGAGTTTTCGCTGATCGATGAAACGCATGTTGAACGGACGTCCGGCCACTGCGTTCCCGAGCGCATCCGTGAATGGCAGCGGCGCGCAACGCTTGAGCGTGGTCGCGATCGCAGTGCGATAGGCGAGCCGCTCGTCGTCGGTCGCACCAGTAGTCTCGAACGTGATGCGCGGTTTGCCCAAAATCTCGCCGTTGCGCTTGAAGCTGAGTTGCACGGTGATCTGCATGCCCGGGCGCGATTGGTCAAGCGGCGGCGGGACCCAGCAGGCGCGCAGCGCCAGGAACACGTCCCGGATGGTATTGAGTTCCGTCGGCGGGGCTTGCGCCACCGCGCCTGAAGCCAGCAGGGCTGCGGCGAGCGCCGTGGTGCCAAGCGTCAAAGCGGCGCGCGGCGTCACTGCTGCAGCTTCCGGTTATCGACGTAGCGGATGTTGATCGGACGCCCGGCGACCGCGCCGCCTAGTCCGGCCGTGAACGGCATCGGCGTACAGCGCGTGAGTGCTTCAGTGATCGCGCGATGATAGAGGTCGCGAGCATCGTGTGGCGCATCGGGGGTGGTGTAGGTCACGCGCGGCGCCCCCATCAACTCGCCGCTGCGTTTGAATGACAGCCGCACCGTCATCTGCATGCCGTAGCGCGCCTCGTCCGACGGCGGCGGTACCCAGCAGGTGCGCAGCGCGTCGAACATCTGCATGATCGTGTTGAGCTTGTGCTCGCGCTTGTCGGCGGCGTCGTCGCCGCCCCGGCCATTGTTGTCGGGCCCGACCACGGCGGGTTTGTCAGAGGCGCTCTCGATGGTCAGCCGCAAATCCTCGCCGATCGGGTTTTCGAATTCCGGTAAGCACGGCCGGCGCTGAAACACGCTGCAGTTCGAAGGATTGCACGGATGGCGGTCGAACACGCTGCATTGCGCCGCCGTGGGCTTTGCATCGAACAGCGCGCTCCCCGCCGCCAGAGCGGCGAGGCCGGTTGATACAAGACCTGCGCGCAAAATGCTCATGCGAGGCCTATGGTGATGCGCCTTACTTGATGTCGGCGGCGACCTGGACCTTGGTCATCATGTCCGGGTTCGGCACCGGCTCGCCCTTCTTGATCTTGTCGACGACGTCCATGCCGGACACAACCTCACCCACCACCGTGTACTTGCCGTTGAGGAAGGCGCCGTCGGCATACATGATGAAGAACTGCGAATTCGCCGAATTGGGATCGCTCGCCCGCGCCATGCCGACGATGCCGCGCTTGAATGGCACGCTGGAGAACTCGGCCTGCAGGTTCGGATATTTCGAGCCGCCGGTGCCGTTCTTGTTGGTGCCGTCGCCGGTCTGCGCCATGAAGCCCGCGATCACGCGGTGGAACGGCACATTGTTGTAGTAGCCGTCGCGCGCGAGCTGCTTGATGCGCTCGGCATGCTTGGGCGCGATATCGGGTCGGAGCTTGACGACCACGCGGCCCTGCGTGGTGTCGATCACGATTGCGTTCTGCGGATCGGCGCCGGCCGGCAACTGCGGCTTCTGGGCCAGGGCGGGCGCCGCGCAGACGAGGGCGGCGAAGAGGGCGAAGATGCGGATCATGGAAGCTCCCGGGATTTAAGGACCGGCTTTGCCGGCGACTGGCTTTGAAGCAAATTTGGCTCTAAGTCGTGTCGCCACCGATGGCGGCACGAAGCTCGATACATCGCCACCCATCGCAGCGATCTGCCTGACCAGTGTGGCGGTGATCGGGCGGACGGCCGGCGACGCCGGCAGGAATACGGTCTGCACGTCGGCCGCCATGGCGCCGTTCATGCCGGCCATTTGCATCTCATAATCGAAGTCGGTGGCGCTGCGCAGCCCCCGGATCAGCACGGTCGCGCCCTCGCGCCGCGCGGCGCTGACGACGAGATCGGCGAACGTTGTGCAGCGCAATTCAAGGCCGGCGGATTGCGCGATCGGGCCGCAGGTTTCCTGCAGCATCGCGAGCCGATCCTCAGTGCTGAACAGCGGCGCCTTGCCGGGGTGGGTGCCGATCGCGAGCACCAGCCGGTCAGCCAGCCGCGCCGACTGGCGCACCAGGTCGAGGTGGCCGTTGGTCACCGGGTCGAACGACCCCGGGAAAAGCGCGGTACGCGGCATGCGCGGGGGTCTAGCCCGTGGGTTCCGGAACCGCAAGAGCGCCGCCTCCCGGGACGGCAACGCCGGTCCCCTCCCCCGCGAATTGCGGCGGAGTGGTGAACCTTTTGTGTCTTGCCGCAACCAACGACCACAAGGGCCTGGAACAGGCCCCGGAGCAGGCGCGGACAGGGAGCGTGGATGCTCTTCAGGATTCTTGCCGGCATTGCGGCTGCGGCTCTGGGAGCCGCGGCGGTTCTCGTGTTTCCGGGCGTGAGCCCCGACGTCGAGGCTGGCTTCCCGTCGAGCAGCGGCATGGCGCTCTCGAGCGGCAAGGGTGACCGTCTCCCAATCCACCTCGCCGCCCCCTCCTGCGCCAAGGCCTGGCCCTATTTCGAAACCGATTGCCTGCGCGACCGCACCCCGACCGCGAGCCAGACGCGCGCGATCCGTCTCATCAGCGTCGATCGGTCGGCCGGGAAATAAGTCGCGTCACCCGCCGACCTCCCCTTCCCTGCGACAGCATGCGCGCCCGAACCGCGCTGATGCTTGACCCGGCCGCCTCCCGGCCGTGAACGGTCCGTGCTACGATCCGCTCCGGTTGGGATATCGCTCATCCGGGAAATGCCGATGGCCAGACGCCTTGCACTTGCATGCGCCGCCGCCGCCGCGGGGATCGCGTTGCTCGCCGCGCCGCTTCCGGCGCTGGCGCAAAATCCTCCGACCGAACGTGAACTGAACATCTATGCCGGCCTGCATGCCGCCGCCGCGACCGGCGACGTCGCGGAGATCGAACGGCTCGTCAAGGATGGCGAAAAGCTCGAGCTGCAGGATGCCAGCAGCCGCACGCCGCTGATCGTCGCCGCCTTCCGCAAGCAACACGCCGCGGCGGCCGCGCTCCTGAAGCTCGGCGCCAATGTCAACGCCCGCGACGTGCAGGGCTACGACATCCTGACCATCGCCGCGGTCAACAATGACATGGAACTCGTCAAGCTCGCGCTCGCCAATGGCGCCAACGCAGGCGCGGTCACCGGCACCTCGAGCAGCACGGCGCTGATCTCGGCCGCCCATCTCGGGCACGTCGAGGTCGTGCGCGCGCTGATCGAGGCGAAAGCGCCGCTCGACCACGTCAATTCGCTCGGCTGGACCGCATTGATCACCGCGATCGCGCTCGGCAACGGCAGCAAGGAGCACATCGAAGTCGTCGAGGCGCTCGTGAAGGCCGGCGCCGACGTCGACATCAAGGATCGCCAGGGCCGCACTGCGCTCGATTACGCGCGCTCGCGCCACTACACCGACATGATCAAGGTCATCGAACCGGCCAGCGGCCGCAAAACATAGACGCCCTCAGGGAGAGCGATTCATGCGAGTTTTTGTTGCGGCCGCGCTCGCGGTCGGCCTGTCGTTGTCCGCCACCGGCGTGCAGGCGCAGACGCCGTCCTATCCCAGCCACCCGGTCAAGCTTCTGGTGCCGTTTCCCGCCGGCGGGCCGGTCGACGTCATGGGACGCCTGGTCGCGCAGACGCTATCGCCGGCGCTCGGCCAGCAGGTGATCGTCGAGAACCGTCCCGGCGCCGGCAGCACGATCGCCGGCAAGGCGGTCGCGACCGCCGATCCTGACGGCTACACGCTGCTCGTCGGCAGCTCGGCGACGCTCGCAATCGGCCCGACGCTCTATCCCAACGCCGGCTACGATCCCGCGAAATCCTTCGCGCCGATCGCGTTCGTTTCGAGCGTGCCCTACGTGATGATCACGCGCGTGGACGGCCCGGCGAAGACGCTGTCCGGGCTGATCGCCTACGCGAAGGCGCATCCGGGCAAGCTCAACTTCGGCGTCCCGAACGGCGCGCCGCCGCACATGCTGGCGGCCTGGTTCCGCAGCGTGACCGGGACCGACATCGTGATCGTGCCCTATCGCGGTGCCTCCACCGTTATCACCGATCTCATGGGCGGGCAGGTCGATCTCGGCTTCGAGACGACCTCGGTGACGTTCGGCAATGTCCGCGCCGGCAAGATCCGGGCGCTCGGCGTCGCCACCGCCGCGCGCCTCCCCGATCTCACGGAGGTGCCGACCATGATCGAGAGCGGCGTGCCGGATTTCACCGCCAGCTCGTGGACCGGCATCATGGCGCCGGCCGGAACACCGCGGCCGATCGTCGACAAGCTCAACGCGCTCATCAACGAGGGCCTCAAGTCGCAGATCATGCAGACGCGATTCAAGCAGCTCGCGGCGATCGCCGACCCCGGGACGCCGGAGAAATTTGCGGCCTTCATCACCAAGGAAACGCCGAAGTGGTCGACCATGGCCAAGCTTGCAGGCGTGCAGCCGGAATGATCCAAATGCGCAAACATTTCGAGCCGCCGTCCCCGCGAAGGCGGCGACGACGGAGTGCCGTGTTCGCCGCCTTCGCATTACTCCTGGCCGCCCTCGGCACCGCGAACCCAGCCGTCGCGCAATCTTATCCGAGCCGACCGATCAAGCTCATCGTCCCGTTCCCGCCGGGCGGGCCGATCGACGTGATGGCGCGGCTGTTGGCGCAAAAGCTTTCGGCGAGCCTCGGCACCATGATCGTCGAGAACCGTCCCGGCGGCGGCAGCACGGTGGGCCTGAAGGCGGTCGCCGGCGCCGACCCCGACGGCTACACGCTGCTGTTCGGCGGCACCATGACGATCAGCGTCGTGCCCGCCGTCATGAAGGGACCGGAGGCCGCGACCACCAGGGCCATGGTGCCGATCTCCATGGTGTCGAGCACGCCGTTCGTGCTGATCGTCGCCCCGCGGTTGCCGATCAACTCGGTGCAGCAACTGGTGGCGTACGCCAAGGCCAATCCCGGCAAGCTCAACTTCGGCGCGCCCGCGGGCGCTACTCCGCTGCTGGTCGGCGAGCTGTTCAAGCTGAAGTCCGGCATCGACTTCACCACCGTGCCCTATCGCGGCGCGGCGACCGCCATGAACGACATGATCAGCGGCCGGATCGACATGGTGCTGGAGCCGACCTCGGTCACGCTCGCCCATGTGCGCGAGGGAACGATCCGTCCGCTCGCGGTGACGAGCCGGGCGCGCAATCCCGAACTTCCCGACCTGCCGACGATGGGCGAGAGCGGCGTGCCCGGCGTGGTCGCGGTGTCGTGGACCGGCGTGTCGGCGCCCGCGGGCACGCCGGCGGACATCGTTACCAAGCTCAACCGCGCCATCAACGACAGCCTCAGGGCGGAGGACATGCAAGCTTCGTTGCGCAAGCTCGGCGGCGAGCCGCTTGGCGGAACGCCGCGGGATTTCCGCGCACTGCTCGCCGAAGAATCGCCGAAATGGGTTGAGGTCGTGAACTCGTCCGGCCTCAAGCTCGATTGAAACAAACAAACGGTTATCGAAGGAGAACGCTCGTGAACCGCAAGGCACTCTGGCTCATCGCCGCTGCGCTCCTGGCGCAAAGCGCCGCGAGCGGCGCCCAGGCGCAGACCTATCCGAACCGGCCGATCAGGATCATCGTGCCGACGCCCGCGGGCGGCCCGGTCGATGTCGTCGCGCGGGTCGTCGCCAATGGCCTCAGCAAGACGCTCGGCCAGAGCGTCGTCGTCGACAACCGTGCCGGCGCCGGCAATACGATCGGCTCCAAGGAAGCCGCCCTCGCCGATCCCGACGGCTACACGCTGCACTATTCAAGCTCCAGCGGGCTCGTGATCGCCCCCTTGCTGCAGAAGAACGCCGGCTACGACCCGATCACGAGCTTCGAGCCGATTGCGCTGGTCGGGCAGAGCACGGAGATCCTGGTCGTCAATCCTTCGGTGCCGGCCAAGACGGTGCAGGAACTGGTCGCCTACGCGAAGGCCAATCCCGGCAAGGTCAACTTCTCCTCGGGCGGAGTTGGCGTGCTGCCCCACCTGATCGGCGAATGGTTCAAATCGGCGGCCAAGATCGACGTCGTGCACGTTCCGTATCGGGGCGGTGGACCGTCGATCAACGGCCTGGTCGCGGGCGACGTGCAATTCACCTTTGAGGGCACCAGCGTGCTGGTCCCGCTAATCCAGGCGGGCAGGCTCCGGGCATTGGCAACCCCGAGCAAGACGCGCATCCCGGAAATGCCGGAGCTTCCAACCATGATCGAGAGCGGCTTTCCGGGCTTCGCGGCCACGAGTTGGACCGGACTGCTCGCTCCCGCCAAGACGCCGAAGCCGATCATCGACAAGCTCAATGCGGCGGTCAACGAAGCCATCAAGACGCCTGAGTTCAAGGCCGCGCTCGCCAAGCTGAGCACCGAGGTGGTCGGCGGCCCGCCTCGGGAACTCGCCAACATGATCAAGGGGGATCTCGCCATATGGGGCCCACTGGTGAAGTCGCTCAACCTGCAGACGGATTGAGTCGCGAAATGATTCCCCGTCATGGCCGGGCTTGTCATCGCAAGTCGGGTCTACCCGGCTTGCGAACTTTTGTCCGGCAACTCGGGCAGGCCCGTGTTGCGATGCCGCCGACGCCTTCGCTCGCGGCGCTGAAAACGTGGGTGCCGACATAACGCCGGCCCTGACGGAGTGAAAATTCCAAATCATCGCATGCGGAGTAACGAAGTCATGCCAACACGCCGCCTGCTGATCGCCACCATCGCTACCGCCGTCCTGGTCGCGCCCGTACACGCGCAGAACTATCCTGAGCGCACGATCCGGCTCGTGGTGCCGCAAGGCCCAGGCGGCCCGACCGATCTGCTGGCACGGGTGGTGGCGCAGCGGCTGCAAACGGCGCTCGGGCAGACCGTCGTGATCGAGAACCGCGGCGGCGCCGGCGGCGTGATCGCGACCAAGATGGTCGCCGCCACCGAACCCGACGGCTATACGCTGCTGTTGGGCAATACCAGTACGCTCGCCATCATTCCGGCGCTCTCGCGCACCGCCGGCTACGATCCGGAGAAGGCGTTCGCACCGGTTGCGAAGCTGGTGGAGACCTCGGAGGTGCTGCTGGTCAATCCTTCCGTCCCCGGCACGACGCTGAAGGATTTCATCGCCTACACCAAGGCCAATCCGGGCAAGGTCAGCTTTTCGTCAGCCGGCGTCGGCAACATCCTGCATCTCGCCGGCGAGATGCTCAAAGCCCGCGCCGGCATCAGCATGGTGCACATTCCCTACAACAGCGGGGCCGAAACCGTGACCGCCGTGCTCGGTGGCAACGTGCAGATGACCTTCGTCGGCATTGCCGGCGTCAAGCCGCTGGTCGACCAAAGACGATTGAAGGCGCTGGCGGTGACGAGCCCGAAGCGGCTCGCCGAATTCCCGGATGTGCCGACGATGATCGAGAGCGGCTATCCCGATTTCGTGGTGCGCGCCTTCTTCGGCTTGGTGGCACCGGCCGGCACGCCTGCGGCCATCGTCAATAAGCTCCACGCCGCAATCGAATCCGGAATTTCCTCCCCGGAGATGCAGAAGACCTTCGCCAATGTCGGCGGCGAAGCCGCTCCCGGCTCACCGGCGGATTTCGCCGCTGCGATCAAAGCCGAGCGGGCGAAGTGGGGCACGGTCGGCAAGGCCGCCGGCGTGACGCTGGAATAGCGCCCGCGATAGGTCTTGCGGCTGGACCACCGGCATCTCATTGTCCAACCGGATGGACATCATCCCCGGGGAGGCGATCATGACCAAGCAAGCGCGGGTTTCTGCGGCCGTCGGCATTGGCCTGTTGTTCGCGATCGGGCCCGCCAGCGCCGCCGAGATCAAGATCATGGCACCGCGCGCGATCCAGACCGTGCTGGCCGAGGCCGGCCCGCAATTCGAGCGCGCGACCGGACACAAGATCACCGTGAGCGTCGATCTCGCCGCGGTCGTGACGCGCCGGGTCAATTCCGGTGAGGCTTTCGACATTGCGGTGGCGGCGCCCAATCAGATCGACGGCCTGGTCAAGGACGGGAAGCTGATCGCCGACACGCGCACCGATCTCACCCGCGCCGGCATCGGTGTCGAGGTCAAGAAAGGCGCACCGAAGCCCGACATCAGTACGGCGGACGCGTTCAAGCGCGCGATGCTCAATGCCAAATCGGTCGGCTATCTCAAGATCGGAACGAGTGGCGCGATGGCCGCCGCCGCGCTCGTGAAAATCGGGCTAGCCGACACCATTAAAGACAAGCTCATCCTTCCGGTAGACGATGTCGTGTCGGAGATGGTGGCGGAAGGAAAGATCGAAATCGGCATGGTCAACATTTCTCAGAATCCTCACCACGCCGGGCGTTGAACTGGTCGGTCCGCTGCCGCCGGAACTGCAGTCCTACATCGTGTTCTCCGGCGCGGTGAGCACGAAGTCCGCTGCGCCCGATGCCGCACGCGAGCTGATCAAGTTTCTCAAAGGCCCGGCGGTCCCGGTGATCAAGGCGCAGGGCATGGAGCCGGGGTGAAATCGATCCGGGGATTATGGATTCCAGGCTCGCGCCTTTGGCGTGCCCCGGAATGACCAAATCAACTCAATCAGCTGGGTTCGGTATCACTTCATCACCGCGACACCGGCCTGCGCGACCTCGTCGTCCTGATGGCCGCTGCCGCCGCTGACGCCGATCGCGCCGATGAGCTTGCCGTCGGCGATGAGTGGCAACCCGCCGGGCGCGGCCGAGATTCCCGGAAAGGTCAGGAAGAACATGTGGCCGGCGGCGAGCGCATCGGTGAACATCTTGGTCGGCCGGCGGAACTGCGCTGCGGTCTCGGCCTTCGCCTGCGCGATCTTGATCGAGCCGTACTGGGTGTTATCCATCTTCAGGAAGTAAACCAGCGCGCCGGTCGGCTCAGCGATCGCGATCGCCATCGCGAAACCGTTCCTGCGCGCCTCGGCCTCCGCGGCAGCCGCGACCTTGCGCGCCTGCTCGAGCGTGACCGGCATGCCGTGCGGCACCGTCGGCGGCGGCGCGGGTGCCGGGCTTGTTGGTTGCTGGGCCATGATCGCTCACTCGCCGTTGCCGTTTTCGTCGCTCTCTTCCGACACCCGCTCGACCGAGACCACGCGCTCGCCCTCGGCGGTGTTGAACACGCGCACGCCCTTGGACGCGCGGCTGGTGAAACGGATGCCCTCGACCGGCACGCGGATGAGCTGACCGCCGTTGCTGACTAGCATGATCTGATCGGTCATCTCGACCGGGAATGCCGCCACCAGCGTGCCGATCTCCTTGAGCTTGGTTGGATCGGTGGCGCGGATGCCCTTGCCGCCGCGTCCCGACACCCGGAACTGATAGGACGACGATCGCTTGCCGAAGCCCATCTCGGTGACGGTGAGCACGAACTGCTCAGCCGCGCCCATCTCGGCATAGCGCTCCTGCGGCAGCGACACGTCGTCCTGGTCGACGCCGTCCTCGGCCTCGACCACCGTCGCCTCCTCGGCTTCGGCCTCCTCGCCGGTGGCGGCGCGGCGGATCGCGCTCGATTGCTTGAGGTAGGCGGCGCGCTCGGCCGGCGTCGCCTCGACATGGCGCAGGATCGACAGCGAGATCACCTTGTCGCCATCGGCGAGCGCGATGCCGCGCACGCCCATCGAAGTGCGGCCCTGGAACACCCGCACCTCGGTGACCGCAAAGCGGATGCACTGCCCGCCGGCGGTGGTGAGCAGCACGTCGTCCTTCTCGGTGCAGATCTGCACGTCGACGAACGCCTCGCCCTCGTCGAGCTTCATGGCGATGATGCCGGAGCGGCGCACGTCGACGAAGTCGGAAAGCTTGTTCCGCCGCACCGTGCCGCGCGTGGTCGCGAACATCACGTCGAAATTGCCCCAGGTCTTCTCGTCCTCGGGCAGTGGCATGATCGTGGTGATCAGTTCGCCCTGTTCGAGCGGGAGCAGGTTGATCATCGCCTTGCCGCGCGACTGCGGCGTCGCCTCCGGCAGCCGCCAGATCTTCTCCTTGTAGACGCGTCCGCGCGAGGAGAAGAACAGCACCGGCGTGTGGGTCGAGGCCACGAACAGGCGCGAGACGAAATCCTCCTCGCGCGTCGCCATGCCGGAGCGGCCTTTGCCGCCGCGGCGCTGCGCGCGATAGGTCGAGAGCGGCACGCGCTTGACGTAGCCGAGGTGGGAGACCGTGACGACCATGTCCTCGCGCTGGATCAGGTCCTCGTCCTCCATCTCACCTTCCTGGTCGATGATGATGGTGCGGCGCGGCGTCGCGAACTCGTCCTTCACGGCCTGGAGTTCGTCCTTAACCATGCGCTGGATGCGCGCGCGCGAGCGCAGGATGTCGAGATAGTCGGCGATCTCGTCGGCGAGCTTGTCGAGCTCGGCCTTGATCTCGTCGCGGCCGAGCGCGGTGAGCCGCTGCAGGCGCAGGTCGAGGATCGCCTTCGCCTGCTCGGCGGAGAGCCGCGCGGTGCCGTCCGCCGTGACCTTGTGGCGTGGGTCGTCGATCAGAGCGATCAGCGAAGCGGCGGTGGTCGCCGGCCAGTCGCGCGCCATCAGTGCCTCGCGCGCTTCGTTGGCGTCCCTGGAAGCGCGGATTAGCCTGATGACCTCGTCGATATTGGTCACGGCGATGGCGAGCCCTACCAGGATGTGAGCGCGGTCACGCGCCTTGTTGAGCAGGAATTTGGTGCGCCGGGAAATCACCTCCTCGCGGAACGTGAGGAAGCACTGCAGGAAATCCTTGAGGTTCATCACCTGCGGACGGCCGCCGTCGAGCGCGACCATGTTGGCGCCGAAGCTCGTCTGCAGCGGGGTGTAACGGTAGAGCTGATTGAGCACGACGTCCGGCACGGCATCGCGCTTGAGCTCGATCACTACGCGATAGCCCTCCCGGTCGAACTCGTCGCGCAGCGCGGAAATGCCTTCGATCTTCTTGTCGCGCCACAGTTCCCCGATGCGCTCGACCATCGTCTTCTTGTTCACCTGATAGGGAATTTCGCTGACGATGATGGCTTCGCGGTCACCGCGCAGCGCCTCGAACTCGACCTTGCCGCGCATGATGATCGAGCCGCGGCCGAGATGATAGGCGGCGCGGATGCCGGCGCGTCCGAGGATGATGCCGCCGGTCGGAAAGTCCGGTCCCGGCACGATCGCGTTGAGCTCGTCGATGCCGAGCGCCGGATTGGCGATCAGCGCAATGGCGGCATCGATGATCTCGCCGAGATTGTGCGGCGGGATATTGGTCGCCATGCCGACTGCGATGCCGCCGGCGCCGTTGACGAGCAAGTTCGGGAAACGCGCCGGCAGCACCACCGGCTCGCGCTCGGAACTGTCGTAGTTTTCCTGGAAGGCGACGGTGTCCTTGTCGAGATCTTCCAGCAGCGCGTTGGCCACCTTCTCGAGCCGCACCTCCGTGTAGCGCATGGCCGCCGGCGGATCGCCGTCGACCGAGCCGAAATTGCCCTGCCCGTCGATCAGCGGCAGGCGCATGGAGAAATCCTGCGCCATGCGCACCAGCGCGTCGTAGACGGCCTGGTCACCGTGCGGGTGATATTTGCCGATGACGTCGCCGACCACGCGCGCCGATTTACGGTACGGCTTGTTCCACTCGTAGCCGTTCTCGTGCATCGAATAGAGGATGCGCCGATGCACGGGCTTGAGCCCATCGCGTGCGTCCGGCAACGCGCGCGCCACGATCACGCTCATCGCGTAATCGAGGTAGCTGCGCTTCATCTCCTCCGTGATCGACACGGGGCGGATATCGGAAGGACCGCCGTCCCCCGGCTTCTGATCGTCGCTGTCGGCCAAAAAAATACCCTGGGTTGGAAAAGCAGGAGTAACCAATTCAATCGCCCCGCGCCAGTCGCGCGACCCTGTTGTACCGGGCTATTTTCATATGGGAATTCAGCGAGTTATCGTCAAGCCTGCAAAGCGTGGCCAGTTCCCGGGGGCCGCGGCGGCAAAGTCCCTGGAACGCGTCCCAGGCGATTGCGTGAAGTCCCTGAGTCGACGTGGCTTTCGCCGCCGCCATGGCGCTGTATTCGAACTACACCGCGCCCGAATGCGGCACAGCCGCCGGCCGAATTCTTCCGACGAAATCTTGCGGCAATCTGCTATCGGTGCGGCGCAGGGTCCGCACCGATGCCGCTCGACTATCTGGTTTCCGCGCTCGTCACCTTGCTGGTGGTGGTCGATCCGGTCGGCCTCACGCCAGCGTTCCTGGCCGTCACTACTGGCCTGCCGGGCGACGTGCGCCGCCGGATCGCCGTGCGCGCGTCGATCATCGCGGCGGCAATTCTCGCCGGCACCGCCCTCGTCGGCGCTCAGCTTCTGGGAGTCCTCGGCATCAGCCTGTCAGCGTTTCGAATCGCCGGCGGGCTGCTGCTGTTTGCAGTCGCTTCCGAGATGGTGTTCGGCGCACGCATCGAGCGCCAATCGAAGGAGGTGGAGGACGCGGTCGAGGAGCGCGTGCACAACATCGCCGCGTTTCCGCTGGCGATCCCGCTGATGGCGGGCCCGGGCGCGATCACCGCGACGCTGTTGCTGGCAGGCCAGGCCGGTGAACGGCTGCTCCAACTCGCCGGGCTGCTCGCGATGATCGTGATCGTGATGGCTGTCGCGCTCGGCTGCTTCCTGCTCGCAAACCGCATCGAGCGCTGGCTCGGCATTACCGGCAATGTGGTGTTGTCGCGCCTGCTCGGCGTGCTGCTGGCCGCGCTCGCCGTGCAGTTCGTTATCGATGGCGCGCGCGTCGTCCTGCAAGGCTGAAACACCAGCGTCTTAAGTAACCATTAAACAAGTTTCCCTAAAGACTGCGGCGGGGCGACACAACCCATGCGGGTCCGCAGGATCCGGATTGGAGATGTGTCATGGCCGTTTCCGGTATTTCTTCCTCATCTACCAACAACTATCAGAACAGTTCGGTGAACGAGTTTCGCCAGGACTTCACGCAAATGGCGAAGGCGATCAAAGCCGGCGACCTGCAAGGCGCACAGCAGGCCTACTCGTCACTCACGCAACTGCAAAGCAACGGCCAAGGCCCGTCGGTCAGCGCGAACTCGCCGTTCGCGCAGGCTCTGAACCAGATCGGCCAATCGCTTCAGAATGGTGATATTTCCGGTGCCCAACAGGCGCTGACATCATTGGCCCAGCAGAGCCAGAGCGCCCAGCAGAGCCAAGGCGCCCACCACGGCCATCATCATCACCATCACGCCGACAGCAACTCCGGCGCCAGTTCGGGCGCGACCGCCACAACTGGCACGACCGTCAACGTGATCGCCTAGCGGTGTCCCGCCTCACCATAAGCGCGGCTTGAAGATCATCAGCGCAAAAATGCCGATCGTCCCAAGGAACGCCGGCCAGCCGAGCAAGAACCAGATCCGAAACAGCCGGTCGTAGCGGCTGGACAAAGGCGCGTGCGCTTGCGCGGCCGCGTTGGCCAGGTCGCGCAACTCGCGCTGGATGCCGAGCACCGGCAGCCAGCACAGTCCGACCAGAACGTAAAGCGCGAGCGACGCGACGATCCAAGGCTCCCAGGCCGGATATCCCATCATCCAGGCGAGCAGGCCGCCCGAGACCGGCTGCGCAATCACCGCGTTCGCCGTGAACAGCAGATCGGCGATCACGACCAGGCGTGCGGTATGCGCGACCATCAAAGCGTCGCGGCTGCGATGCGCCATCCACATGAAGAACGCGATGCCGAGCCCGGTGCCGAACAGCACCGCTGCGCCCAACACATGGATGAGCTTGAGCGCGAACTGAAGCTCGATCATCGATCGTCCAGGATCGCGAGCACCAACGCCGGCGGCAAGATGTTCACCGCGACCGCGACCAGCGTATCGAGCACCTGCACCCACGGGCCGCCCGCGAACGGCGACGAGAGCAGCACCGACAGCACGATCATCCCGATCAGCGCGGGCCGCGCGGTCGAGCGGACGAGAACGCCGAGCCCGAGCGCGAATGCGAGCAGCGGCTCGGCGAGGAAGATCAGGCTGAGCGCGCCCTGCTGAAAGATCACGCGCAGCCCGCTGCCTCCGATCGCCGCGAGACCGAACGCCCCGTGCGCGATCCAGATCAGCGCGAGCGCGAGGATCGCGATCGGCTTGATCAGATAGAGCCGCGCGAACCAGCGATCCTGCACGGTTGCGGGATGCGCGGCCAGAAACTGATCAAAACTTTGCGGCGTGATGCCGGTCGCCGCCATCCAGGCCTTCGGCTCCCCGACAACACCCGCGGCAAGCTGCGCCAGTGCGGTCGAGCGCGCCGGGCTGCGCCAGCCGAGCCAGCCCAGGCCGTCGGCAACCGCACTCACGATCTTGCCAGCGATTGTCGTCACGTGCACGAGCGGCCGCGGGCGGAAGCCTGACCAGGCCCGGATTCTGGTGATGATCTCCCCGAGCGTTAGGATCTGCGGATGCGCGAGCTCCCAGCGCACCTTCGCCGGCGCCCCCGGCTTCAGCGCGAAGGCGACGGTCTCCGCGACATCGTCGATGCTCACGACCTGGATGCGGCTCTCCGCGCGGATCACCGGGGTCATCAAAGGGAAGGCAGCAAGGCCACGCAGCATCGCGCTGCCGCCGTAGACTGCCGGTGACATCACCAGCGCCGGCCGCAGGATGACCCAATCGAGATCGAGGCTCGCAAGATGCGCATCGGCCTCGGCCTTGGTGCGCGCGAATTTCGTCGCGGCGGCCAGTTCCGCCCCGATCGCGGAGAGGTGGACGACGCGCCTGGTCATGGCGCGTTCACAGGCGTCGAACAGGGCGCAGGTCGCCTCGACATGGACGCGCCGCGTATCGTCGCGCCCGCTGTCCTGCAGCACGCCGACGCAATTCACCACCGCATCGACGTCGTCGAGCAGCGGGCCCCAAGCATCTGCGCTGGTAAGCTTCCTGAAATCCGCCTCGACCCAGCGCGCATAGGGGAAGCGCCGCTGCGCCTGCTCGATCGAGCGGCCGGCACCGACGAGGGAATGCCCCTCGCGCTGCAGCCGCGCCAGGATCGCCGAGCCGATGAGACCGTAGCCCCCGGTGACCAGCACCCGCATGGTCCCTCATCGCCCGGCGAGCATCGACATTCTTGACCGCCGTGAGTTCGCGTCCAGCAACGCGGGCGCGCGTGGAAGCTAGAACGGAATCTCGTCGTCGAGGTCGCCGCGCTTCCGCCGCCGCCGGCCATCGCCGGTGCCGGCTTGCGCGCGGTCGGTCCGGGCGAGCCGAACTCGCCCGCGCCATTGTCATATCCGCCGCCCATCTCGGCGCCGCCGCCCGGTGCCTTGTCCAGCATCGTGAGCTGGCTGTTGAATTGCATGACAATCTCGGTGGAGTAGCGCTCGATGTTCTGCTGGTCGGTCCATTTCCGTGTCTGCAGACTACCTTCCAGGTAAACCTTCGAGCCTTTCTTCAAGTACTGCTCGGCCACCTTGGCGATCTGCTCATTGAAGATCACGACGCGATGCCATTCAGTCTTTTCCCGACGCTCGCCGGTCGCCTTGTCGCGCCAGTTTTCCGAGGTGGCGATCCGAAGGTTGACGACCGGCCGGCCGTCCTGCATCCGCCGAACCTCCGGATCCGCGCCAAGATTGCCGATCAAAATGACTTTGTTGACGGACCCTGCCATGAAACTCTCCTGCTCAACGGTCTGACAACAACCTAGTGCGGTCCAGCGTTGTCACAAGCGCCTTCGCGCTTTTGTCAACAACGCCGGACGGAAGGTGCCGCATGTTCCTTATTTGTTCTCTAGCGGGGAATTTGGCTAATGGCAAGCGTTCGCAGGCGAAAAGTGGCCGATTTTACGGGACTTAGCTGTTGATTTGCTGGCTCGTTGTGGCACGCCGACAACAGCCTTTAGGGTTGTACGCTGCTATGAACCTGCGGGGCGAAATCGAAGGGGGGCGGCGCGAGACCATCAAGGGAGTGTCCCGCCGTGAGGAACCTACTACTTGGAGCCGCCGCGATGGCGGCCTTGATTGCATCTTATCCGGCCCGCGCCGCCGATCTGCCGGCGCCCACGCCGTATAAGGCCCCGCCGGTCATGGCGCCCGTGGCCTACAACTGGAGTGGACTTTACTTCGGCGCGAATGGCGGCGGCGTCTGGACCAGAAACAGTGAGACCACGACCGATGTGGCAACTGGAGCGGTCATAACGACTGGGACGACGAACACGTCGGGGTTCTTGGTCGGCGGCCAGATCGGCTTCAACTGGATGTTCGGCGGCAACTGGGTCGGCGGCGTCGAAGCGGACGGCGATTGGGTCAGCGACAAGAACAGCGTCCTGTCGCTCGACGGATCGAACCGTCACGACGGCAAGCTCGAGGCTCTCGGCACCGGTCGCGCCCGCTTCGGTTATGCGGCGAACAACTGGTTGTTCTACGCCACTGGCGGCGTCGCCTGGAGCGAAGGACAGGTGAACTCGTACGCAGATCTTCGGCGCCGTCAATGCTGCCACTGCCGGCACCGTCGAGACCGTGAACAACACGCGGGTCGGCTGGACCGCCGGCGGCGGTGTGGAAGTCGGCATCACGCCCAATTGGACGGCGCGGGCGGAGTACCTCTTCATGGGCTTTGACAAGCTCTCCTACACCTTCCCCCTCGCCGGCCGCACCACCTCTTCGACGGCGGACGTCCAGGTCGTCCGCGGGGCGCTGAACTACAAGTTTGACTGGGGTGCACCCATCACCGCGCGCTACTGATCGCTCGGTCGCCGACAAAACCCGGAGCGGTGCGCTCCGGGTTTTGTTCGTCAGTTCGGCAAGAGATGGCGCGGCAGCGCGCGGCGGTCAGAGCGCCCCCGCCAGGAACTGCAGCAGCCGCGGGGCGACGATTGCATTGTAGCTGGTGGGATCGTTCTCGAACGGATCCGAGGCAAAGAAATGCCCGGCGCCCGGGATCGAGACGCGGCGGACGAAGATGCCGGCCTGGTTGAGCGCACTCTGGAATGCGGGGGTCTGCGATGGACTGACGATATCGTCGGCGGTGCCGTTGATCAGAAAGAAGCGGGTCCGGTTCCGGTCGACGGTGGTGTAGCTCATCGGCGATGAATCGAAATAGATTTTCCTGTTCTGCTGCGGCGACTTGCCAAGGTATTTCTCGGTGATCTGATCGCGCGGCCGCGCGACCTGATCGTGTTGCCACTGCTCCAGCATGTCGTACACGCCGTAGAAGCCGACCACGGCCTTGACGCTGGCCGAGGTGGCGGCGTTCGGATCATCGCGATACTCCGAGGTGAACTGGTCGGCCGCCAGCCCGACCAGGGCGGCCAGATGGCCACCGGCGGAGTCGCCCATCAGGGCGATACGCTCGGGGTCCACGCCCAGGTCGGCGGACTTCGCCCGCACGAACTGGATGGCCGCCTTCACGTCATACACCGAAGCGGGATAGACTCCCGGCTTTCCGAGCCGATAGGTCATCGCGAACAGCGCATAACCGTGCTTGGCGAGAAATTGGCCCCAGTGTTGGTAAGACTTGCGGTTGCCGTTCTGCCACCCGCCGCCATGAATTGCGATGATGACCGGCGCTTTATCCCGGCCCTTCGGAAGGTAGAGGTCGCCGGAAAGCTTGGTCCCGTCGTGCTGTGCGTATTCGATATTCGCGCGGACGACCACCTCCTGCGCCATTGCAGCCATAGTCGAAACGATCAACGCAAGCCCGGCCGCCAAGCCCTTCGCCACTGTCATCATCTTTTCCTCCCGCGCCGCTCTGTTTGGAGCTTGGCTACCATCTTATACCAACCCGCGCAGATGATTGACTCACCGTTCCCGGTGATCCTTCGATGGACCGGCCAGGCTATCCTGGCGGAATCTCCCCGCATCGAGCTTGAATCCCTATTTCGTAGGATAATACCATCGGCTGCAACAATTCATACGCGGCCGATTCTATTCCGGTCAGCACGATAATACTTCCCGCTGTTCCAAAGCGAAGTTCCCGACACTCATCAGTGCAATGAGAACGACGCTCGCTGTTGCATTAATGTGACGGCCTTTTCAGTGATACGGCGATATAAGCGCGCCAGTTGTTTCCATTGAAGGGCAAGGCTTCATGAAGAATTTGCTGTTGGCTACCGCAGGCATTCTGGCTCTGGGAACAGGGCTTGCATCTGCTGCCGATTTGCCCGCTCGACCTTACACGAAGGCGCCGATGGCGCCGATCGTTGCGGCGCCGAATTGGAGCGGCTTCTATCTCGGTATCAACGGCGGCGGCGCGTGGGGCCGATCACGCTATGACTTCACGACTTCCGGCACGACGACCGGCAACTTTGACATCAACGGCGCCATGGCCGGCGGCACCATCGGTTTCAACGTCCAGAGCGGCGCGGTGGTCTGGGGCATCGAAGGCGACCTCGACTGGACCAACATCCGCGGCACCAATAGCAATCGCCCGACGGCTCCTGCCGTTGGCGGATTTGTTTGCAACGGCCCGGCCGCGGCTGGCGGCACCGGCTTTACCTGCGCCACCGAGAACGATTGGCTCGCCACGGCGCGCGGCCGGTTGGGATGGGCGGCTCCGGGCGGCTGGATGCCCTACATCACCGGCGGCGCGGCGTTCGGCAACGCGCGCGCCCGCATTACCAGCGATCCGGCCCTGGCAGTCTTTGCGGGCCAGAACGACATTCGCGTCGGCTGGACCGCTGGCGGCGGCGTCGAATGGATGCTGGGGGCAATGGCTCCGAACTGGAGCGTGAAGGCCGAATACCTGTATGTCGATCTCGGCAAGGAAAGCTGCGGGCTCGGCAACTGCTCCGCGCTCACCGCTACGAACATGCGGTTCCAGACTCATACCGTCAAGGCCGGCATCAACTACAAGTTCAACTGGGGCGGACCGGTGGTCGCGGCCTACTGAGCTTGCACAGCGCGTAACTCTCGACACATTTCCTCTCGACCTGGCCCGGCCTCATCGCCGGGCCATTTTTTTGCGTTACTTTTCCGCCTCCCTGTCACAATCAACTACCGCTCCAGCCGGGGCGCACTGGTGACAGCGCGATATTGAACGGCGACGCCGGGACTGGGCGCCGGGGGGCCGGCCCGCGAGCCGGCCTTTCTCTTTTTTGGGGAAATTCGGGCGCTGTGAAGCGGCGCGCCCGCAAACCGCTGGCGCTGGGCTGGCAAAACCGCTTTGTTCTCCCTACGTCCCAGGCTAAATGCCTGTCGCTAACATGCCTCTCGTTCGGCGGCCGCGCGCGGTGGCCGCACGGCGACGACCCCAGAGAATCATGGCTGACCTCTTCGAAAAGCATCGCAGCCGTCCCGACATGCGCGTGATCGCGGTCCGCGGCGCGCGCGAGCACAATCTCAAGAACGTCGACGTCGACATACCGCGCGACCAGCTCGTGGTGTTCACCGGGCTGTCGGGTTCCGGCAAATCCTCGCTCGCCTTCGACACGATCTACGCGGAAGGCCAGCGGCGCTATGTGGAATCGCTGTCCGCCTATGCGCGGCAATTCCTGGAGATGACGCAGAAGCCGGACGTCGACCAGATCGACGGCCTCTCGCCCGCGATCTCGATCGAGCAGAAGACCACCTCGAAGAACCCGCGCTCGACCGTCGGCACCGTGACCGAGATCTACGACTACATGCGGCTGCTGTGGGCGCGCGTCGGCGTCCCCTACTCGCCGGCGACCGGGCTGCCGATCGAGAGCCAGACCATCTCGCAGATGGTCGACCGCATCCTCGCGCTGCCGGAAGGCACGCGGCTCTATCTGCTGGCGCCGGTGGTGCGTGGCCGTAAGGGCGAGTACCGCAAGGAGATCGCCGAGTTCCTGAAGAAGGGCTATCAGCGCGTCAAGGTCGACGGCAAGTTCTACGAGATCGCCGAGGTGCCGGCGCTCGACAAGAAGTTCACCCATGACATCGACGTGGTAGTGGACCGCATCGTGGTGCGCCCCGACATCGCAACGCGGCTCGCGGATTCGCTCGAACAGGCGCTCAAGCTCGCGGACGGCCTCGCGATCGCGGAATTCGCCGATGGCGCGGCGGTCGGCGGAGCGAAGGCCAACAAAGGGCGCAACGAAACCGCCGAGCGGTTGATCTTTTCCGAGAAATTCGCCTGCCCGGTGTCCGGCTTCACCATCCCCGAAATCGAGCCGCGGCTGTTCTCGTTCAACAACCCGTTCGGCGCCTGCCCGAAGTGCGGCGGCCTCGGGATCGAACAGCACATCGACGCCGATCTCGTGATCCCCGACAAGGAGGCGACGCTCAAGCGCGGCGCGATCGCGCCGTGGGCGCGCTCGTCCTCGCCTTATTACATCCAGACGCTCACCGCGCTCGGCAAGCACTACAAGTTCACGCTCGACACCAAGTGGAAGGACCTGCCCAAGAAGACGCAGGACGTGCTGCTGCGCGGCTCCGGCGAAGACGCGATCAAGTTCACCTACGACGACGGCCTGCGCGCCTACGAGACCAGGAAGCCGTTCGAAGGCGTGATCACCAATCTCGAGCGCCGCTTCAAGGAAACCGAGAGCGAATGGGCGCGTGAGGAGATCTCAAAGTATTTCACCGACGTGCCGTGCGAAGCCTGCCACGGCTACCGGCTCAAGCCGGAAGCGCTGTGCGTGAAGGTCGGCGAACAGCATATTGGCGAGATCTCCGAACTGTCGGTGAAACGCGCCGGCGAATGGTTTTCGACGCTACCGGCCAAGCTGACGGCCAAGCAGAACGAGATCGCGCTGCGCGTGCTCAAGGAGATCCGCGAGCGGCTGCGCTTTCTTGTGGACGTCGGCCTCGAATATCTCACCCTCGCGCGCGCCTCCGGCACGCTGTCCGGCGGCGAGAGCCAGCGCATCCGCCTCGCCTCGCAGATCGGTTCCGGCCTCACCGGCGTGCTCTATGTCCTCGACGAGCCGTCGATCGGCCTGCACCAGCGCGACAACGCGCGGCTGCTTGAAACGCTCAAGCGCCTGCGCGATCTCGGCAACACCGTAATCGTGGTGGAGCACGACGAAGACGCGATCCGCACCGCCGACCATGTGTTCGACATCGGCCCCGGGGCCGGCATCCACGGCGGCCACATCGTCGCGCAGGGCACGCCCGCCGACATCATGGCGAACCCGAAATCGCTCACCGGCCAATATCTCACCGGCGAACTGGGAATCCCGATCCCGGAGCGGCGCATCAAAGATCCGCGCCGCACCATCAAGGTGGTCGGCGCGCGCGGGCACAATCTCAAGAACGTCACCGCCGAGATCCCGCTCGGCCTGTTCACCTGCGTCACCGGCGTCTCCGGCGGCGGCAAGTCGACGCTGCTGATCGACACGCTCTACAAGGCGGTCGCACGCAAGCTCAACAACGCCAGCGAAGGCCCCTCCCCGCACGACCGCATCGAGGGCCTCGAGCACATCGACAAGATCATCGACATCGACCAGTCGCCGATCGGCCGCACGCCGCGGAGCAACCCGGCGACCTATACCGGCGCGTTCACCCCGATCCGCGAATGGTTCGCCGGCCTGCCGGAGGCGAAGGCGCGCGGCTACGAGCCCGGGCGGTTCAGCTTCAACGTCAAGGGCGGGCGCTGCGAGGCCTGCGAGGGCGACGGCGTCATCAAGATCGAGATGCACTTCCTGCCCGACGTCTACGTCACCTGCGACGTCTGCAAGGGCAAGCGCTACAACCGCGAGACGCTCGACGTCACCTTCAAGAACAAATCGATCGCCGACGTGCTCGACATGACCGTCGACGAGGCGACGAAGTTCTTCCAGGCGGTACCGCGCATCCGCAACGTGCTGCAGACCCTGCAGCAGGTCGGCCTCGGCTACATCCATGTCGGCCAGCAGGCGACCACTTTGTCCGGCGGCGAGGCGCAACGCGTAAAACTAGCGAAGGAGCTGTGCAAGCGCGCCACCGGCCGCACTTTGTATATTCTGGACGAGCCCACCACCGGGCTGCATTTCCACGACGTGGCGAAACTGCTCGACGTGCTGCATGAGCTGGTCGAGACCGGCAACACCGTGGTGGTGATCGAGCACAACCTCGAAGTGATCAAGACCGCCGACTGGCTGATCGACCTCGGCCCCGAAGGTGGCGACGGCGGCGGCGAGATCGTCGCAAGTGGGCCGCCGGAGGAGGTGGTGAAGGTGAAGCGGAGCTATACGGGGCAATTCCTCAAGCCGGTGCTGGAACGGCGCATGATCGACAGCGGAAAGAAGAAGCGGGTCGAGGCGGCAGAGTAGAATGTGGAGCAGTGTCCCCATACTGATTGGGCAGCGGACGGTACAGGACCACGAGCTAAAATCCATGCTCGATGCCGCTAACGCCAGTGGCCCCATCAACAACAATTTTTTGAACAATTGAACTATTACAGTCTAAACGCTTGGTACCCGCCCGCGACCACTTTCCGGCTCGCGGAAGGTCGCAGGAGGGTGAGAGTTAGCATAGCAGGCCGGCTACATCCGCATGGGCTGAGTGCCATATCGAGACACTCAGCCCAAGCTTATCCAATGGCCGGAAAGGTCAACCCTCGCGTTTATCAAGATCGTATTCGCGCCCTCTACGGGCCTTGCCGAACGACGCGGCAAAATCGCAAGCCAGCAAGGTCGGCAGCGCTTACGCATTTAGCGGAACGATCTACAATCAACGTGTATGCTGGTGTCCGAAACATCTTTTTTCACGCGGTTAGGACCTCCATCATGTCAAACACGCCAGAAGAACGCCTCGATCGCCGCGACTTCATGATCGCATCAATTGCAACGATCGGCGCATCGGCTGCTCTCGTGGCCAATGCTGGTTCTGCGAACGCCCAGGACTCAGCGACTTCCTCTGTCAGCCCGGCACCGCGTGCGCCATCAGCAACGATCTATACCGGCGATACAATCCAGGGGAAGAAGGTCGTCAGCGCCCTCGACGTCAACGACCTGGAGCCCGGGCAGAAGCACCTTTTGTATTTTCAGGGCGTGGAGATGCCGACCGGACAGCACTGGTATGTGTCCGTGACGGTCGCCAGGGGGGCAATGCCGGGCAAGCGCGTCGTCCTGGTGAGCGGTGTGCATGGCGACGAGATGAGTTCCATCCATACGGTCCAGACCGTGATGAACCAGCTCGATCCGGCGCAGATGTCGGGCACGGTGATGGCAGTCACGGACGTGGCCCGACCGGCCATAGAAGGCATGCAACGCAGATGGCCCAATTTCGGCAGGGGCAATGATCTGATCGATATGAATCGGGAATGGCCCGGGAACGAGAACGGTATCACCGCGCCCAGCCGACACGCCGGGCTCCTGTTCAACCGGCTGCTGCGGCCGAACGCCGACGCCGCGATCGACTTCCATACCGGGACAACCGGATTCGATGTCACCGCATTCAATATTGCCGGCATGGATGTGCCCGAGATCAAGGCGATTGTGGAACTGTACCCGGTCGGCCAGATCTTCGACAATCATGTGTATCCCGGGGTCCTGCATAATGCGTTTGTCGACGTGGGCATCCCGTCCTTTTGCGCGGAGGTCGGCGCTGCACGCGTTCTGAACCTCGAGATGATCTCCCTGTTCGTGGAAGGCACAATGAACGTCCTTAAGCATCACGGCATCCTTGCCGGGCCTATGGGACGCACGGGCAAGGACGTAGGTGTTTTCATCGGCAACAGTGCGTTCCCGATCCTGGCAACCCAGGGCGGGCTCGTCGAGCATCTGGTCAAGCTCAACGACAAGGTCGAAGCCGGACAGAAGGTGGCCATCCAGCGCAACAGTTTCGGCGAAGTGGTTGCGGAATATACAAGCAGCGTGGCCGGAGAGATAACGGGCCAGCGTAGCGACGCGATGTCCGAGCCCGGCAACCCCCTGGCATTCATCCTTTTCCACAAGGCGACGCCGGACGGCGGTGAGACTTATCCCGAGTAATCCAATACTTGGTGCCCGCGTCTGACGGCGGCGATGATGGTGGTGTCCGGGTCCTTGGCCCAATGGAAGGCCTTTGGCTCGGTATTGGCCTCGGCGACGGAGCGGGTTGATGGCTTCCTGGAGCAAGACCAGGGAGTGGAAGACGCCGCGCTTCAGGCGCCGTTTGGTGAGCCTGGCGAAGAACCCCTCGACTGCATTGATCCAGGATGCCGAGGTCGGCGTGAAGTGGAAGGTCCAGCGCGGATGGCGGCCGAGCCGTTGGATGACCTTGGGGTGCTTGTGGGCGGCGTAGTTGTCGACGATGGCGTGCACCAGCTTGCCGGCTGGCGCCCTGGCCTCGACGACGTTGAGGAAGCGGATGAACTCCTGGTGGCGGTGACGCTGCATGCTGCGGCCGATGACGTGGCCGTCCATCACGTGGAGCGCGGCGAACACGGTGGTGGTGCCATTCCGCTTGTAGTCGTGAGCAAGCGTAGGGTGGGCAAAGGCGCGGCTTCGCGCCGTGCCCACACCTTTCCCGCGGTCGCCACGTAGGGTGGGCACGCTTCGCTTTGCCCACCCTACGTGGCGCATGTCGGCGCGTTCACTCTCCGAAATCGCCGCTGGTTTCGTCCATGTCGCCGCCCCAATCGGCCGGCAATTCGCCTTGCTCGACGTAACGATGAAAACTGCTGTAGGGCCAATCGCGGACACGGGTGACGAGGCCGTGTTTCACCGGATTGAAATGGATGTAATCGACGTGCCGCGCCAGATTGGCGTCGTCGCGGATGGCGTGCTCCCAGAAGCGCCGTTGCCGGAGCCCGCGTTCGCGCTTGATGAGTTTGCTGACTGAGCGCGGCGCGTCGGCGACGAGCCCGCGGGAAAATCCGCTCTTGATCAGGCTCCAGCGCGTGGAATAGTCGGCATCGTCGGGAGGGAGCGCCCAGATGGCGTGGATGTGGTCAGGAAGAATGACGATCGCGACGGTCTCGAACGCGCGACGCTCCTGAACCTTTTTGTACATCCGCCGCAGGCGGTCGATCTCGCGCACGAGGAGATCGCTCGATCGGTCGGCGAGCGTGGCGGTGAAGAAGAACAATCCGCCTTCGATCTTGGCGCGCCGGTAGCGTGACATTCCGCATCATAGCAACGTTGCGCCGACGTAGGGTGGGCAAAGGCGCGCTTCGCGCCGTGCCCACGCCTTTCCCGCGGTCGCGACGAAGAGGTGGGCACGCTTCGCTTTGCCCACCCTACGGCGCCTCGGCAAGACGACGGTCCTGCGATCTCACTTCGCCTAAAGCGCACCCCGCTACTTCAGCCGATCGCTGATCTTGGCGACGCCGGCGTTGGCGCAGGCTTCGTCCTTGTCGCCGCCGGGGGCGCCGGCGACGGCGATGCCACCGATCGTTTCATCGCCGAACTTGATCGGCACGCCGCCGGGCCCGGTCGCGAGCTGACGGTCGAACTGGGTGGGATTGAAGGCGCCGGGCGTGGAAATCCGCTTGGTAAAATCGGCGGTGGTGACCCTCTGCATGGCGGCCGTGTAGGCTTTGCGGCGGGTGGACTCTCGGCCCACCCCCTGCGGGCCGTCCCGAACAATCACGATCTTCGGCTGGCCGCTGCGGTCGGCGACGGTGACCGTCACGGCGTAGCCTTGGGCCTTGCATGTCGCGTACGCCGCCTGCGCGGCTTCGAGTGCAAGCTCGACGGTCAGAACCCTGTGGGTTTCTGTCGGCACGGCATCGGCCGCCAAAGCATGGACGCTGGTAAGAGCGGCAAGGCCTGCGGCTGCCACGAATGTGCAAAATCGGTTCATCAGTTTCCTCCTGAAAACGATTGGTTTGTCATTGGATCACCCTCGGAATGGCAAAGCAATCCGCGTAACCGCGAGCCGGAACAAGCGAGCGCAGCAAGCCCGGATGAGCGGAGCGACATCCGGGGCAACCTCTCAATCGGAAACTCAGCTCCGGGATTTCACTTCGCTCATCCGAGGCTACCGGCTCGCCGGTGGGTTTCGCTTCGCTCAACACCACCCTACAGTCCCGTCATGCTCGACCTCTCCCCCATCCACCCCGGTCTGGTCGGCACGGCAGACCTCGTGGTCGCGGCCGAACACACGGCACCGTTCGTCGGCTCCGGGCGGATCGCGGTGCTAGCGACGCCGGTGATGATCAACCTGATCGAGGCCGCGGCGCTTCAGGCGGTCGAGCATCTCCTGCCGGCGGGGCATCAGAGCCTCGGCATCCATCTCGACGTCAGTCACATTGCGGCGACGCCAGTCGGCCTGCGGGTCACCGCGGCCGCCGAGGTCATCAGCGTCGAAGGCCGCACGATCACGTTCCGGGTCGAGGCCCGCGACGAGCGTGAGCCGATCGGCGGCGGCACGCACCAGCGCGTCGTCGTCAGCGTCGCGCGCTTCGACGAGCGGGTGCAACGCAAGCTGGCGTAGGGTGGGCCAAGGCGCGGCTTCGCGCCGTGCCCGTGGCCGCCGTGAAGTGAAAACGCCTGCCCGGCCAGTGGGCGCGCTTCGCTCTACCCGCTCTACGGGTATTGCGCCTCACCCATCATATGCGGATAGTCGTGGGCATCGGAGCCAAGAGCGCTCACGAGGGAGGGACCATGTTCACACGTTTCTTGTCGACCACGATCGCCGCGGGGGTCATGTTTGCGTTCGCCGGCGTGCCGGTGCAGGCCCAGGACAACATCGAGGCCAAGGTGCAGGTCTGCGCCGCCTGCCACGGAGCCAATGGCGTGCCCACCGACCCGAAGACCATGCCGAATATCTGGGGGCAGCAGCCGTATTATCTGTTCAAGCAATTGATGAACTACCGAAACGGCATGCGCGACAACCCGATCATGACGCCGATCGCCAAAGGCCTCCAGCAGGCCGATCTGCGCGCCATCGCCGCCTATTTCGCGGCGAAGCCCTGGCCGGCGCATCCTGCGGCCCCCACAACACCGGCGCCCGCCGGTATGGCCACGTGCGTGCCGTGCCATCAGCAGAATAATCAGGGCGGCGTGTCGTGGCCGCGCTTGGCCGGGCTGAGCTACGAATACCTTGCCGCCCAGATGCGCGCCTTCGCCGATGGCGACAGGACCAACAACGACGACATGCCGAAAATCATGCAGATGTTTAGCGACAGCGAGCGCGACGCCATGGCGCACTATCTGGCGGGGCTGTAACGGGCGAGCATAGGCTAAGCGAACAAGCGTAACCCGGATGAGCGAAGCGAAATCCGGGTTCGTCCTTTCTGCCGTTCCCGCATGGCGCTACGCTCATGCGGGCTACTCGCTAAGCAAGCGCAGCACGTAGCGAGGGCGGATTAACGAAGCGTGATCCGCCCTCGCGTCGCAACGACGCATTAACATTTTGCGGCCGCCGCCACTGATTTCAGGCCCGGCTTATTGGACTTCCGGTAGCTGGAGCAGACGAAATCCTTGGCTCTGCCCACGGCTCTCATGGTGGCACCCTACCGACTTCATGATTGGATTTCTCTGTCGGGTAATCTCAATTTGGCGCGTCGGGCGAATCAGTAAGCGCCGCATCCTATCGCGCGCGGCACCGTTCCCGCTGCGCGCATGCGGGCTACAACGACAACTCATCAACCCCGACTGGGTTATTTCTTCCCCTGCTTGAAATACTTCAAGTCCGGCGGCGGCTGGTCCTTTTTCATCGGCATGATGGTGCCGTCAGCGCTCTTGAAATAGACCTGATCGCCGATGGTGACGTGGGCCTGGCCCTCGATGCAATCGTCCTCGGACCACCAGACCTTGGCCTGGCGCTTGAAGACCTTCATCACCGTCCATGGCCGCGTCAGCGAATTGTCGATCGTGGTCATCTCGACGCGCAGGAGATTCTTATCGCTCTTATCGAGATAGATCCGCTCCTTGATGATGCCGTCGGGATCGTCGGCCATGGGCATGCCGGACTGGTCCCATACGCGCGGCCCGCGCACGCGGCGGGTTTCGATGTCGAGCGTGTCGTAGCGCCCGTCGCTGTCGGTATCGCTCCATTGCCCGATCGAGTAGCCGGTGAACCAAGTCTCCTCGGTCTGCGGCCAGTCGCGTCCGTCGGTATAGATACGGCGCGGCGCAAACTCGGTCCGCTCGAACAGGATGTGGGTGACACTCGGCGAGAACAGGAATTCAAACATTGACACGCCCGACATCTGCCGCGGCATACCCTGCGGCAGGCAGCTATAGCCCCGATCGAGCCCGTGCCCGCCGAGATCCTGGTCGGCGATGCTGGCTTCGAACCGCGCCTGATACTCTGGCTTGAGCGGCGCCTCCTGCTTGCGGATCGGCTTGGTCTGGTCGTAGCGCGGGTTGCCGCCGTAGGTGCGCGCCCACTGGCCCGACCAGTCCGGGTATTTCGATTCGTCGTGCGCCAACGCCGGCGCTGCCGCCGTCGCCATTATCGTGACCGCGACGGCAAGGGTCAGACGTCGCTCTCGCTTTCGATCAAACATGTTGTCCTCCCGCGGCGACAACGTCGTGGGCTGCCGGCCGATACCGCGAGTCGTGCCGATAACGGCCGCCCGCTTTTTTGCTCTGTGCATTCAAAAAATAGCACGCAGTCGTGCTTGGCGCCACGCAGGGTGGCAAAGGTGCGCAAGCGCCCTACCCGCGGGTGCTGTCCGAAGGTCGGAATCTGCTGGGCACGCTTCGCTTTGCCCACTCTATGGCTTGTTCAAGTTCCGGCCGTGCCGTGCTATCCATACGGCATGACAGCCGAAGATATCGAAGAAGCGATTTTGCGGCTCTCGCCCCACGAGCTCGCCAGGTTCCGCGCCTGGTTCGCGGATTTCGAGGCCGGCCGGGTCCACACGAAGACTGAGCCGGAGGCGACGGCGAGCCGGATCGGCCGCATCGCCGGCCGGGCGTTCGCAGACATCCGCAAGCGCATCCGCGAGCCGTAAGGGCGGGTTAGACCGTCGGCTAACCCCGCCCTACAATTCTCCCTTTGCTCACCCACCAAACTTGATCAGATCGCTGCGCGTGACCGTCACGTGGTCGGTCAGCGCGGCGGGGCCGCCTTTGGCAAGGTGCCAGGTCGCGTAGAGTTCGTTGAAGGCGTCTTCCGACGACATGCCGTCGACCGGCACGACCACCTGGTAGCCGCGCCCGGTCGCTCCGTTGCTGGTGGTGGCGACGGCCCCCTGGGCCGAGGTGCCGGTCACGATCACGGTCTTGATGCCCTTGTCCTTGAGCCCCTGATCGAGGTTGGAGCGGATGAACTTGTCGCCGCCGCGGCCGTTCTTGATCATGAACTCTCCCGGGCGCGGCGCCAGGCTGGGGTCGGCCATGTCCGCGGCCGTCGAGTTCTGGCCGGTCAGATTGTAGGCGATCATCATGCCGTGCGCGCGCGCTTCATCGATGAGCTTCTTGATGTTGGCCACGGTCGGGGGGCAGCGCGGCCGCACGCCGCAATTGCCCTTCATCATGTCGAGCACCAGCAGCGCGGTGGTCTTGGGGTCGACGGTCACGGGCTTGAGCTGCGGCGCCGGCGGCATCTTCACGTTTGCCCATTCAGTGGTGATGTCGGCGGCCTGCGCCGGAAGCGCGGCGAACGACGCAACCGCGGCGAGCAGCGCGGCGCGGCAGAATGATGTGACAGGTGTCATGATCGTCTCCCTGGGCACGATGGCGGATTGCCAAGCCTTTTCCACTCATTCTGTGCCGCGAAACCATCGCGGCGCAAGCCCGTAAGATGGAGCTGCGCCCGGACCGAGCAGCGGGCACCCCACCTCTTGAGCGAACCCAAGTCAGTGACCAGTCAGTGACCTCGGTTCGGTTGCAGGACCGATGCGACTGTGTCATGATGTCGCATCATTAGAGGCCTCTGGGAAATTGACAATGCTGAAAGCCCGTCCGGCGGCCTTGTCCATTACAGCGCTGACGACGCAGGTTTTGGCCGAGACGGCAAAGCCTGTGCCGCGAGTGAAGTTGGCGCGAAGTTATCAGCAATGTGTCGAGATTGCTCGTCAGCGCGGACTGACAGTTGGCGAACCGAGGCGAACGCAAGCGTTCATCTTCCGGTGCCGCAGAGGACTGGTGGATTGACGCCGAAGCAAGTGTGTCCCGGATGGAGCCCCCGCTTCGGCCTTTCGGCCGGCCCGCGATAAACTTTCCCATCGCTCAATGCAGGGCCATTAGCTCCCTTGTCACAGTTCTTGCGCGTAGTATTATTTCACCGCATCTTCGTGTGCGCGAATGCGGCGCCTCCCGACGAGGAGGGAGCGCACGCAGCCGACTTCCACAGTGCTCATCGGGAGGCTCGAATGGCTAAAGCCAAGGTCAAAGCTAAAGCCAAGGTCAAAGCTAAAGCGAAAGCGAAGGTGCTGGCTCCGCACCAGAGCTTCTGCGCCGTGCTGCAAAGCGGCATCAAGGGACTTCAGAAAGACATCGTCACCGACGGCAAGAGCATTACCGCGCAGAACAATTTCATTCGGCAACTGATAAGTCAGCAAGCGAAGCCCGAGCTCATCAAACAGGCCCAGGATCGGCTGCAGACCCTGCAGAACAAGCTTGACGAAGACGAGGCACAACTGAGCGCTTTCCAGAACGAGTTCGACGCGGACTGCCGGTAGCACCGCCGCGGCCTGAGGGCCGGGCTCGCCCGGTTTCGCCACCGCATCATCGCCAATCCGTGATCACGCGGTGCTTGTCGCGCCCGGTCCACGTTGCCACCTTTCGGTCAATTCACAGCGATCGGAAGGTTTCGATGCAGGTTGATCTCTCCGGCCTCCGCGCCCTTGTCACCGGGTCCACCAAGGGCATCGGATTCGCGATCGCGCAAAAGCTCGCCGCAAGCGGCGCCGAGGTCGCGATCAACGGCCGCAAGGCTGCCGATGTCACCACCGCGATCGAAAAAGTCCGCGCCCGTGTGCCGCAGATAAAGCTTGTCGCCGCGCCCGGCGACGCCGCGACGGCGCAGGGCATCGCAGCCATCATAGGCGCGGCCGGCGACGTCGACATCCTCGTGAACAACGTCGGCATTTTCGAAATCAAGGATGCGTTTGCCATTCCGGACGAGGAGTGGACCCGCATGTTCGAGACCAACGTGCTCTCGGGCGTGCGCTTCACGCGCCACTACGGGCCGCGCATGCGCGACAAGGGCTTCGGCCGCATCGTGTTCATCTCCTCCGAATCCGGCATCCAGATCCCGACCGAGATGATCCACTACGGATTTTCCAAGTCCGCCGATCTTGCGCTGATGCGCGGCTTCGCCCAGGCACTGGCCGCCACCGGCGTCACGGTCAACGCGGTGCTGCCCGGCCCCACGCGCACCGAAGGCGTGGAGGAGATGTTCCGCTCGATGGGCCAATCGCTCGACGATCCAAAAGCCGAACGCGACTTCATCGACAGCGGCCGCCCGACCTCGATCATCAAGCGGCTGGCGAAGCCGGATGAAATCGCGGACGTCGTCGCGTTCCTGGTGTCGCGCGAAGCCGGCGCCATCTCCGGCTCGCCGGTGCGCGCCGACGGCGGGGTGGTGCTCTCGATTACCTGAGGGAAGCAGTTCCCCCCATCTGGGAGTCGCCAGCGCCCGCCGAAGGGTGTTCGCAGCCTAACCGCGCGTACGTCCCATGAACCATCCGATGGCGAACAGGATCACGCCGGCGGCGCCGGACGCCATGCCGTGCTTCACGCGAACGCGCGCCAGCCCATCCTCATGCCCCGGCATTAAGCTCGGCAGCGAGTTGGCCGGAACCAGAAAATACACGACCGCGACAATGATCAGGAGGGCGCCGAGCAGATAGAATATGGTCTTCATGGGATGATGTCCTTCCAGATCGCCGAATCACGGCAAGCCTTGTTGAATCGAGCGAAGCAGCATCCGAGCCTGGCGTCCCAAAACGCGGCTCGCATCTCCTCCCTCACGCGCGCTCCGTGCTAACATCACGTCATGTACATCATCAATATCATCATCAGACTCATCTGCTATCTGGCGCTGGCGTTCGTGGCGAGCGGCATCGCCGCGATGGTGTACGTCACCTACGTGGGCGGCTGTCTGCGGCTCGACGAAGGGTCGGTGCAGTGTATCTCCCCGTTTTACGAGACCCTTGGCAGCTATGGCCTCGGCGTCGTCATGGTCAGCCTGTTCACCGGCTTGCCCGCCATCCTTGCAATCGCCGGACTCATCTTCCTGATCCGCGATCTATGGCGCTGGCGCCGGCGGCGCCGGGAGAACGCGACCGCGATCCCTAATTCGTAGATGGGTCAGCCTGTAGGTTGGGCAAAGCCGCGACGGTGGCGGTTGAAGCATGCTACAGCTTGGCAGCAACGATCCCCGCCCCATCCAGGCCTGATGAACCTCCGCTTTGTCGTTCCGCTCCTATTGACCGCGTTCTTCGAACAGACGGTCACCACCATCGTCCGCATCACGACCTCCTACCGGGCGGTCGAGCTCGGCCTGTCGGTGGTTTGGCTCGGCGTCATCACGGCGTTCTTCGCGGTGCTGCCGATGCTGTTCGCTGTGAAGATCGGCCGCTTCATCGACCGCGGCAACGACTCGCGCACCGTATGGATCGGTTGCGGCCTGATGGCGCTGTCCTGCGCCGGATTTGCAGTGTGGCAATCGCTGCCGGCGCTGCTGATGTTCACCGCGATCCTCGGCATCGCCCACATGATGCTGGTGATCGCCCAGCAGGTGATGTGCGCGCAGCACGGTGGCCAGGGCGCGGTGGACCGGATGGTCGGCAACTACATGGTCGCCAATGCGGTCGGGCAGGCGCTCGGTCCCTCGGTGGTAGGCTGGGCGGGCGGCTCTGCGAGCATCCCGCCGACGCATTTTCTCTATCTTGTGAGTCTTGGTTTCGCAGGAATGGTGCTTCTTTGCGCCCTAGCCCTGCCGCCCAGCCCGCCGCGGCCGCCCAAACCCAAAGGTAGCAAGCTGGTTCCGATCAGCGAGATCATCAACATCCCGGGGCTCAAGCCAATCTTCCTGGTCAGCGTGATCACCGTGGCGGCGCAGGATCTCATCGTCGTCTACATGCCGGCACTTGGCGCCGAGCGCGGCATCGCCGTCGACGTCATCGGGATGCTGCTCGCCGCCCGTGCCGCGGCGTCGATGCTGTCGCGGCTCTTCTATCCGTGGTTGAATGCGCTGGTTGGACGCTGGCGGCTGATGGCGATCAGCACCTTCGTCAGCGCCGTGGTCTATGCCGCGCTCGCGGTGCCGATGCCGATTGGCCTGATGTATGCGGTGATCGCCACCGCCGGCTTTGCGCTCAGCAACGCGATCACGGTGAGCATCGCGTCACTGCTGGCAATCGCCACCGACGAGACCCGCGGCACCGCCAACTCGCTGCGCATGATGGGCAACCGCATGGGACAGTTCGTCATTCCGTTCAGCGCCGGTCTGATCGCGACGGCGATGGGAGTGGCCGGCGTTTTCCTGATTATTGGGATGAGCCTCGGCCTCTCGGGAGCCGTGACTCAATTCGGGCGTCGGAACGAATAGGTACGCACGGAATCCCAGGATCCGCTGCGATCCGGGCTCGCCCTTCGGGGCGAAAAGCCCGGTCAGTCCTCCACCACCGTACTGAACCAGCCGGCCACGAGAAGCGTGATCGTTCCCGCCACAAAAATCGCTGCCAAAGCTATCGTCATGGACGGCCCCTTGCCTGCGGGGGATCGCCCCCCTTGGACATTGGTTTCGCCAGCCCCGATATGGTTCAACGGCCCAGCAAGTCGGTCCCTGGCTGTGGCGGAATTGCAGCAGAGACCGGATCCACCTCGCGCTTGAAGGAGAGCTCCGTGATCACCCGCCGTGCCCTCATCATTTCCGCCGCGACGTTCTCTCTCGTCCCCGCCGCGGTAGATGCAGCGCCACGCGTGCGCGATCCGGCCGCCATCGTCGCGGAGATTTATGGTCCCGCCGGCAATGGCGAAGAGACCGGGGCAGCCTTCGGGCTCGTCCGGAAGCAGCGGCGGAAATACCTGACGCAATCGCTGGATGCCTTGTGGACCAAGGCCGAGGCTAAGATCCCGCCGGGCGAGTCCGGGCCGATCGACTGGGACGTCACCACCAATTCGCAGGGCATGGAGGTCGGGTCATTCACGCAGAAGGTTGTGAAGCGGGACGCAAACCACGCGACCATCGTGGTCGAGCTCACGGCCAAGACGCCGTGGCTGCGTAAGTCACCGGACGAGAACATCATCAGCTATCACTTCGCGCGCGAGCACGGCCGCTGGATGATCGAAGATATTCGCAGTGCTGACGATGCGTTCGCAGGTGAACTCAGGGATCTCTTGGTCAAGGCCGCGGAATAGTGGCCAGCCGCCGGCGCTGGCCGTGCAGCGAACTCTGGCGCTATCGGGCGGCGTCATTGCACCGTGGCGACGAAGGCGATAGCGGAGCAGCCCTTCTGGCCGCCTTTGGTGGCGCATATCTTGAACATGTAGGCGTCCTTGCCCTTGAAGCTGCGCGCCGGACGGTAAATGAACCGCAGCGCGCCCGCCTTGCCCAACGAGCCGTGCTCGGGCGAGCGCTCGAAGGTGACGCTGGTGAAGGCGTAGCCCGGCCCTTCCTTGAAATTATGCGCGCAGGTCGTTCCCGACTTGACGATCAATTCAACGACCACGCCGTCGTTTTTCTCCGGAAAGTATTCGAACGGCTTATAGATGCACTCGGCGCGCGCCGAAGCTGGAAAGAGCGCTATGAGCGCCACGAGCATTGCCAGGGTTCGGGCTGGCATAAACTACCCCTTCGCGATCCGGTGCAGCATGGTGCGATCGGCTGCCGCCATCACCTCGTCACGCGATGGGTGATATCATGGGTCATTGCTGACCCACGCAACGCGGGGGCGGCCGGAATCAGATCGATGACTGCTACTTCCATGGACAATGAGCTCCGAAATAATACGGCGCAGCAGCGCTTCGAGCTCGATCTCGATGGCGGGACCGCCGTTGCCTATTACCGGATGTCGCCGGGCGTGGTCACATTCACCCATACAGAGGTGCCGCAGGCGCTGTGGGGGCAGGGCATCGGCTCCAGGCTCGTGCGCGGCGTCCTCGAAGCCGCACGCGCGCAAGGGCTCAAAGTGGTGCCTAAGTGCCCTTTCGTGTCCGCCTACATCGGCAAGCACCCGGAGTTTGGCGATCTGCTGCTTTAACGTCTTGCGGCCGCCCCTTCACGTCGCCGCAAACTCCTTGTCCTTCGCTTCCGCGCGTTGTGCCGCTGGGCGCGCCGCAAGCCGCGCAGCATAGGCTACGAATTCGGGCCGCTCCGGGATCAACTTGAACATCGTGCCCCAGCGGACGTTGGAGCCGATCACGACATCGGCCGCGCTGAACTGATCGCCCATCAGGAAAGGCCCCTTCTCGACCGCCTTGGCGATGACATTCATTGTAGTGTCGAAATCGCCATAGCCGAGCATCGCGCGGCGCGGCTCCTCCTTGCGCGGAGCGGCGCGATCGATCATCGCCGCCTCCATGCAGCCCGGGCCGAAGAACAGCCACTTGAGATACGTGCCGCGGCGCGGCGAGCCCACCGGAATGTTGAGCTTCGAGTTGGGAAATTCGTCAGCGAGATAGGTGCAGATCGCCGCCACCTCGGTGATCACGGTATCGCCGTGCTTGAGCGCCGGCACCTTGCCCATCGGATTGACCGCGAGATAGTCGGGCTTTTGCTGGTCGCCTTTGCTCAGGCTCAAGAGCTGGAGATCGTAGGGCTCGCCGATCTCCTCCAGCATCCAGAGGACGATGGACGAGCGCGACGGCGAGGCGTGATAGAGCGTAAGCTTGGCCATCCTGGTCTCCTGCTTTTGCGACTCAGCCGGAATTGAGGGGACAATTGCGCCGATCTCAAGCCGTCTCGCGCGCCTGAGCGGCGGGCGCGGACACCCTCGCCGACGTGAGCTTGACCGATGGCGGGCGGGCCTTTGTGCCCCACCGGGAACGCACGAGGTCAATGGCGACGACGACCAATCCCGCAGCGAGCACGAACCAGCCCGGACGGATCGTGTCCGGATCGAAATCGAACGCCATGCTCAGGACCGTGAGCGGGGACACACGATAGCCGATGGCGATGCCGATCGCCTCGCCCAGAAAATCGAGCATCGAAGCAACGACGGCGAGCGCCAGGATCGCCCACGTCGGCGGCTCGCCCTTGCGTTTGCCCCACCACCGGATCAGCACGCGATAACCCAGCAGCCAGGTGAACAACCCGGCGACCAGCGTCGGCACCCAGACGTCGAGCTTGGTCTGCTGGAAGAAGTGGATGAGCCCGAGGATGGTGATGACGTAGATCAGCTGGTGCAACCGCTGCCAGCGCTGCGCGCCCAGCCGCTGCACCATGCCGTCGGTCGAGGTCGCCGCGAGCACGAAGAGACCCGTGAGCGCGGTAAAACCGATTGTGAGGTAAAGCCGCAGCACGATCTCGCTGCCGACCTTGAGCAGGTCAAACATCGAATCGACCACAAACAGCAGGATGTGCGCCGCGGCGTAGCAGAAAGCGCCGACCCCGATGATGCGACGCACGTCCACCAGCTGGTTGAAGCGCCCGATCCGCCGCAGCGGCGTTATCGCCAGCGCGGTGAGCGTAAAGAGCAGCGCCCAGTAGCCGGCGCGATGAATCAGGTCGTTCACCGGGCGCGCCCCGAACCGCTCCTCCGTGAACGCGGCCGCGACCGCGAGCGCGATCGGCAGCAGGAGATAGGCCAGCGCGATCACGCGCAGCGCCGAGAGACGGCCGCGGTTGTCACGCCAGAGTATCCAGCCCGAGGTCATGGCGTGGCGGGTAGCATGGCGGCCGGCCGTTTGCACAGGGGGAAAGCGCAATCGTGAACCGTTGTGATCATGAAATGAGCAGGGAGGCGGCCGCCCCGGTTTCCTGTGCGCAATCGACGCAGTTTAGGCCCGGTCAATGCGGTACGAGGTGGCAAAGACCGAGCCCTTTCACTAGACTTGCCGTCCGGCCACGGTCCGACATGGGGAGCGGGTGGAGATCTGCAGGTGGTGAAAATCAAGGTCCCGAGCTATGTGCTTATCGCTGCTGTTGTTGCTGCGGCGCCGGCGTTCGGGGAGGACGATTTCCCGCTCGCCGGCACCTATGTGGAAAACCAGGATTGCACCGCCGGTTCCGTCGCGCCGCGCGTGAAGATCACACCGAAGGAAATCCACTCCGGGTTCGGCCTCTGTTCGATCCTCAACCGGAACCAGGACGGCAAGACGTTTGCGATCCAGGTGGAATGCCAGGGGGCGGGAGGCAACATCGTACTGGGCGACGTCACCTTCACCCTGCGTGATGACAAGACCGTGGATTTCACCGACCAGGACCACGTCTACAGCGCCGTCCTGCATCGCTGCCCGGAGACCGAGGGAACGGCGCCGCGCTGACTTGAACCCGGCGGGCGTGCTACCTTGTCCTTCCCTTGAGACCCAGAAAAGCGGGAGGGCAACATGTCGATCTATCAGGGTCTGCAGACGGAGGTGATCAACTTCACCGGTCACCAGGGCTACAAATCCGAAGCCTATTACTCGCGGCCCGGCCGCCCCGGCAAATTTCCCGCCGTGCTGGTGCTCCACCACATCATCGCCTGGGACGAATGGACGACCGAGGTCACGCGCAAATTCGCGCACAACGGGATTTCAGCGATCGCGCCCAATCTGTTCGTGCGTTTTGGCGACGGCAGCGCCGACGACGTCGCCGCCCGCGCGCGTCCGGCCGGCGGTGCATCGGACGCCGAGGTGATCGGCGATTCCATGGGAGCCATATCGTTCCTCCGCGCGCAGCCGAATTTCAACGGCAAGCTCGGCGTCATCGGCTTCTGCTCCGGCGGCCGGCACACCTATCTCGCCGCGTGCACGATTCCCAACATCAACGCCGCGGTCGATTGCTGGGGCGGCGGGGTGGTGGTGAATGATCCCTCCGCGCTGACGCCGAAGCGGCCGGTCGCCCCGATCGACCTCACCGCGACGATGACCGCGCCGCTGCTCGGCATCTTCGGCAACGACGACAAGGCCCCTTCACCTGCGGACGTGAACAAGACCGAAGAGGTGCTCAAGCGCATGGGTAAGACCTACGAATTCCATCGTTACGACGGGGCCGGCCACGGGTTCTTCAACTGGCATGCGGCCAGCTACCGGCAGGCGCAGGCTGACGACGCCTGGAAGAAGGTGTTCGCCTTCTACGACAAGCATCTTTCCAACATTGGTTGAACCAGAGAGGTCACCATGTGCTCCTATATCGTCAAAAGAGCTTCGCTCGTCGGCAGCGCCAAGGGCGCGAAGGGCTGGATGAGCGTCGATACGGCGAACGTATACTTCGACCATCCCTTCCATGCGCCGCTCGACCACGCGCTCGCCATCGATTTCGTCAATGAAGCCGCAGGCGGCCGCGAGCGGGTGGCGGTGGAATTGAGCGCAGAGTCCGCGCGCGAACTGGTGGCGCAAATCCTCGCCGCGCTGGAAACCGGCGAAGCGGTGCACATCATCGAGGCCGAGAAGCAGATGGTGGCGGCAGAGTAACGAGATTGCCGGAACAAGCGCGGCTATGACGAAGATCGTGTTGTCACGCCGCCGCCAAAGGCATCAGTTCGCACGGCAGCGTCACCGGCACCGGCAACGCGTTGCCCTCGACCTTTTCATAGCCCACGAGGCGTAAGACGCCTCGCGCCGGGCATAGCTCGACCGCGATTCGGGTGAAGCGGTTGAGCACCGGCTCCGTCACCCACCCGAAATTTCCGAAGCGGCCGGACCAGTTGGCGACTTGCTCGCGGCGGGTACGGCTATTGGCGCGCGCCTCCTCGGAAGTCCGCGTCAGCACAAGGTCGCTCGGCACCCGCGCTTCCCACGGCAAGGCGCTGTGAATCCAGTCATTGGCCGCGGCGGTGTTGTCGTCACGGCTGGAGAAGCCGATCTCGGTTCGCTCGATCACGCAGCGCTCGCCGCGATTAGTGCCGACGAGTGTATAGATCACCGGGCGCGCGATCGGCGTGGTTTCCAAGCGTGCGCGCGCCTCGGCGAAGCTCTGACAAGTCTCGAACACCTCACGCAGCAGATGGTCGGGCGGGATGAAATCGATCCGCCAGGTCTTGAGCAGATTGGCTGCAAGATCGTAGGGGCGCAGCCAGGGGCGTTTGGTCCGACGGTACATCGGCGCCTGATTGATCGATGCCGCGAAACGTCCGGGCGCGGAGGCCGTAAGCGTGCCCACATAGCCAGGCCAGGTCACGTTGTCGAAGCCGCCGGCCTTGCCGCGCATACGCGCGATCTCGATGTGACGGCCGAGCCCGGGAAACGGCCAGTCGAGCGTGCGCGCAAGCCACGGCGCGCCGTCCTGTTCGCGCGCAAACGCCGTGCAGCCCCACTGGTAGCAGCCGTTGAGAAACCAGATGCCGGGCACGTCGATCGCGCCCGCAATCGCCGCCACCTCCGCGAGATAAGGCGAGTGCGAGCGCAGCAGCCACTTGCGTGTGAGAGCGTCGATGACGGGGAGCATCATCCGCGACGGCGCCGGCATCCACGCCACGCAGGTGTCTCGCAACGCGCGGGCACGCACGCCCGCCGCAATCGTGTAGTCCAGAAGCCCGCCGGCGCAGATGCTCGTCACCGGAATCGTTGCAAGGGTTGGAGTCGTCATTCAATCCTCGCGCACCTGAAATCGCGCTTTTCCGTCGCGGCTTACACATCGATCATGTCCCGTGTCGCGCTTAATGGGACGTGACCAATGCCGTCACTTGCCGCGCAAGATCGCCTCGGTCCGCTCGACAATGTGGGCGGGTACGCTGGCGGTCGACTCGATCAGCTTCTGCAATTCTTCGCCCGAGGCCGGCTGGAATTCCTGCTGCGCCTTCTCGAGCTCGGCAAGGAATTCCGGATCCTTGACGGTGGCGTCAAACGCCGTGCGCAGCACTTTCACGCGATCGGCCGGAATGCCGGGAGGCGCCAGGATCGAGCGACCGACCGCAGCGCTGCTGGTGTAGAAGGTCAGGATCTGCCGCGCCTCCGGCGTCAAGCCGAGCTCGATATCGGTGGGCGTATCGGGCAGGTCCGGATGTCGTTCAAGCGCGCACTGATAGAGCACGCTGATCACGTGGTTGCGCAGCCAGTCCTGCTTGGTGCGCTTGAGCGTATTCCAGGAGGTGAACGAACCGTCCACCTCACCACGCTCGACTGCCAACAAGCCCTGCGGTGAGCTGGTATAGCCCGAGATCACCTTGAATTTCGTGCCGGCGAGCTCATTGAGCAGCTTCGGATAGCCTTCCGATGGCGAGCCGGCGCCGGTACCGGCCACCGGTGTTTCGATCACCTTGGCCTCGCTGATCGACTTCGCCTTGGCCGAAGGTCCGGCGACCGCCACTTCAAGAATCGCGGTCGCCCGCCCGATCGCAGTAAACTCGGCCGCCTTGTAACGCACGCCGGGCGAATGCAGCGCATCCTCGATCGCGACCGTCTGGGTGACGATGCCCATCGCCGTGCCGTCACGTGGCGCGCTGGAGAACAAGAAATTGGCGAGCTGAAGGCTGCCGGCTCCCAGCATCGCCTGCGGCACCACCGTCGGATTGCCGGGAATGTGCTTGCCGATGAAGCGGGCGACCATCCGCGCGTAGAAGTCGTAGCTGCCGCCAGATGCAAAGCCGATGTAGAAATTGATGGTCTTGCCCTTGAAGAAAGCGTCGGCCGGCTGTGCCGCCGCCGGCCGCGGCGAAGCCATTGTAGCGGCAGCGAGCGCCGCGATCAGAAGTCTCCTGCCCGGTCGAGTCATGCGCCGATAATGGCAGCGGTCGATCCCCTGTCAACTCACCCGGCGGCGTTGCAAACGCCGCAGTTGCGCCGGCGGGACCACCTGTCTAGTCTCGCAACCAATCGTCATTTTCTTGCAGTATGAAGCGGAGAACCGCCATGAACGTTCTGGCCAAGACCAAGACGAAACTCGAGGTCGTCCCACTCACCAAACATATCGGCGCAGAAATCCGCGGCATCGACCTGCGCGAGCGGCCCGATGAGGACACCATCAAGGCGATCTACCAAGCCTGGCTCGATCACCTCGTCATCATCTTTCCCGGTCAGAAACTCTCGCAGGAAGACCTTCTGCAGGCGACCAGTTTCTTCGGCGAGAACGGCGGCCTTTCCCGTCCGAGCAAGGACCACCCGAAGGGCTTCGCGAGGCTTCTCCCCGGCATCATGCTGATTTCCAACATCCGTGAGAACGGCGAGCCGATCGGTGCCCTGCCGGACGGCGAGATGATGTTCCATCACGACATGATCCACGCCGAGGTGCCAAGCAAGGCAACGCTGCTCTACTCAGTCGAGATCCCCTCGACTGGCGGCAACACTTTGTTCGCGAGCGGCTACGCCGCCTACGACACGCTCGATCCGGCGACCCGCAGCAAGCTCGAAGGCCGCCGTGCCATCCACCATTACAATTACGGCTCGGTGCAGAAAGGCGACGGCAAGGGGACCGAAGCGTTTGGCCAGTGCATCCATCCGGCCTTCCGCACCAACGAGGACACCGGCCGGAAGGCGGTTTATGTCAACCGGCTGATGACGGTCGGCATCGATGGCATGCCGCAAGCGGAGAGCGAGCCGCTGCTCAACGCCGTGTTCGATCATTCGGAGAAACCCGAATTCGTTTACGAGCATGTCTGGCGGCTCGGCGATCTGCTGTTGTGGGACAACCGCTGCTCGACGCATGCGCGCACCGACTTTCCCACCGCCGAGCGGCGGCTGATGCTGCGCACCACTGTCAAGGGAACGGTGCGGCCCTATTGATGTGCCGCCCTGTCTGCGGCCGGGCTCGGCCGCATGGCTGAACCCTGGACGATTGTCGCCGTCGCCTTCATCTTTCTGTTGGCGGGCTTCGTCAAAGGCCTGATCGGCCTTGGATTGCCTACGATCGGCATCGGGCTGCTGAGCCTGCTGATGCCGCCGGCGGAAGGCGCGGCACTGCTCGTTGTGCCGACGATCGTCACCAACATCTGGCAGGCCGCGGTCGGACCTTACCGGGCCTCGCTGCTGCGGCGGCTGTGGCCGATGTTTCTCGGCATTTGTGTCGGGACCTATCTGGGAGGCGGCGTCCTCACCAGCGGCAACGCGAAAGGCGCCAGCGTTGCGCTCGGCTGCGTGCTGGTGCTCTACGCAATTCTAGGTCTGAGCGCGGTCCAATTCAAAGTCGCCGCCGGCATGGAAACCTGGCTCTCGCCGATCATCGGGGTCGCGACCGGGATCGTCGCCGCCGCGACCGGAGTGTTTGGGATTCCGGCGGTGCCTTACCTGCAGGCCATCGGCCTGGAGAAGGAAGAACTGGTGCAGGCGCTCGGTCTGTCGTTCACCGTTTCGGCGCTGGCGCTGGCCGTAGTCCTTGCACGCGAAGGCGCGATGCAAGTCTCGGTCGCCGGCGCCTCGCTGCTCGCGTTGATCCCCGCCCTCGCCGGCATGTGGGCGGGGCAGATCGTACGAACCCGGGCGCGCCCGGAGTTGTTTCGCTTCCTGTTCTTCGCCGGCCTGCTGGTGCTGGGCGCCCACCTCGCGCTCCGCGCGGTTTTGTAAGCACCATCAGAAAAATCGGCGCGTCATGCAGTGGTTGATCAAACGCCGAGCTTCGTCGCCAGCTCTTCCAAGCTGCCCACCGCAATATCGACCGGCACTTTCGGCACCGGTTCGCCTTTGCCCGGACCGTGCTCGTTCGGCCGCGCGATGTGCGCCGTGCGCAACCCGTTGGCGGCCGCGTGGGAGAGATCGTTGCTGTGCGCCGCGACCATCATGCAGTCGCCCGGTGCTAGGTCGAAGGCTTCGCAGGCGGCGAGATAGACGCGCGGCTTGGGCTTGTAGTCGCGGGCCGTCTCCGAGCCAAGGATCGCGTCCCAGGGAAAGCCGTTGCGGCGCGCGATCCCGACCATCAGCGAGATGTTGCCATTTGATACCGGGGCCAGCATGAATTTGCGCTTGAGCCGCATCAGCCCCGGTGTGGAATCCGGCCAGCCATCGAGCCGGTGCCAGGCGAGGTTGAGGTCGCCCAGCACCTCCTCGTTCGCCCCGGAAATGCCAAAGCGCGGCAGGATGCGTTCAAGGTTCTCCCGATGCAGCACATCGAGCTTACAAAAAGCACGCCGTCCCGAACGGACCTCGTCGAGGCCCGGCTGGTACTCGGCACGCCACGCATCGGCAAAAGCCAGCGGATCGAAGCTGAAGCCAAGCGGCTTGAGCAGCCGCCCGGCCTCGCGCGCGACGCCGGAACGCCAATCGACCACCGTTCCGAAAACGTCAAAAAACAGCGCCCGCGGTTCGGTCATCGCGCTCACGATCCTGGTTGCCGCATGACGGCTGCAAGAAGGCCTGACCGGCCTTGCGGCTTCAGTCCGGCTTGTTCCCTATCATGGCAGGCGAAGCCGCCCGGACCAACCCGCTGCACTGCAGGCTCCTGAGCATAAAGCATCATCCCGGCCGCCGCCCCTATCCTGCAGAAAAAGCCCGCGGCAGTACACTCATCTTGCGGCGTGACTGATCTGGGCGCGCTGATCGCTGCGGCGCAGAAGCCACAGCAAGCCACCCACAATGCTGCACTGCAAAGATTATCGTTGCCGCGCAAATAATCGCGTCTATAGTTTAATCGTCAGTGTTAAGTCGCGCTCGATGGAATTTCGAGCGCTCGATAACGTGGTGGAGGAGAGTCCAAGAAGAGCCAGTGAACTGATCGACACGCCGGGACAAACGAAAGGGGTCTTCCCATGTTCGGATGCCTTGTACGGCTATGGCTCGTCGTTGTTGGCTTCGTTCTCCTCGTTCCCAACTCGTATGCACACGACATCTGGATCAACCTGCAGCAACAGCGCAACGCCGCCGGCGAGTGGTGCTGCGGCGAAGGAGACTGCTTCATCATCCCCTCCGATAAGGTGAGGATGACGGGCGACGGTTATGTGCTGTTCGAAAGCGAGAAGATACCCTTCTCGGAAGCACAGCCGAGCCCTGACGGCGCGTTCTGGCGCTGCAAGCGCCCGGACGGTTCGCGCCGCTGCTTCTTTGCACCACCGCCGGGTGCGTAAAGCGCAAATCGCCAGCTAGATCGGCGCGCTTGCGGAACATCGCTTTTGCTCGCCCGTTACCCCCGGGGTTTCCGGACAAAGTAACGGAGACGAACGATGAAGATTTCCGGCAAGCGCGTGGCGATCCTCGCCACCCATGGTTTCGAGCAATCGGAACTTGAGGTTCCGCGCAACAAGTTGAAAGAAGCGGGCGCCACGGTAGAGATCGTGTCGCCTGACAAAGGCGAGATCAAAGGCTGGGACTTGAGGAACTGGGGCGGCCGGTGAAGGTCGACCGCAGCCTCGATGAGGTATCGGCCAACGACTATGACGCGATCGTGCTGCCCGGCGGGCAGGTCAATCCGGACCTGCTGCGCGTCAACGACAAGGCACTGAAATTCATCCGTGCCTTCTTCGATCAGAAGAAGATCGTGGCCGCGGTGTGCCACGCGCCCTGGCTGCTGATCGAGACCGGGATCATCAAGGGCCGCAAGGCGACCTCCTACAAGTCGATCAAGACCGACTGCATCAATGCCGGCGCCAAATGGGAGGATTCGAAAGTCGTTGTGGACGAGGGCCTGATCACCTCGCGCAACCCGGGCGACCTCGACGCGTTCTCGGCCAAGATCATCGAGGAGATCGCGGAAGACCGGCAACGCAGCGCTGCGGCTTAGGCGAGGCACTCCGCTCGTCTCCGCGAAAAGCGAAAGCAGGGACGCGGCGCCACGAGTTGCTTCGTCCCAGCAAGTTCCCCTTGGATTCCCGCTTGCGCCGCCGCGAAGTTTTGGACCTACAAATTATTCGGCTGCAGAAAGCACCGCTGCCGGCTGCTCCCCTGGCTGCGCTGACATCTCTTGCGCCGAGCGGGCTGCGGCAACGCGCTTCGTGACCGCGCAAGCCGCGACGATCGCAAGGATTGCAACGCTCACCCCCGCGATCAAATCCACGAAATAGTGCCCGCCGTCGATCGGCGTCGACGCCATCATGGCGGCATTCGCAACGACGGCAATCGGCCTGATCCAGCGCACCGGCCACAGCGCCCACGCGTAAAGTACGGCCGATGCCGCGTGAAAGCTCGGGAACGTCACGATGCCGGCAAGGGCGAACAGATCGAGATGGCGCAACGCGCCGTCGCGCACCGGCCCGAGATCGCGCACCTGGTCGAGGTAGGCCTGTGGATGCAGGTTTGCGACGCCGGCGGGATCGAGCCCGATCGCCTGGTAGACGCCGATCGCCGGCACCAGCGCGGAGACGATCGTCGTCGCGATCAACGCAAGCGCAAACGCGAGCGTGAATGCCTGCAGGCGCAGATAGCGGTACGCGGCCGCGAGCACCACCGGGATCGCGAACAGCGGCCAGCGGATCATGGTGTAGCCGTAGCTCAGCCAGTCCGCCAGCAAGGGATGCGCGTTGGCGAAGTGAATGTAGCCTCCCCAATCAAGGCCCAATGCGCGATCTAGCGCCAGCAGGTTTGCGTCCTGCAGCGGGAGATTTGCGGCCGCCGCGACATAGGTGAGCGGCGACATCACCACCGTCACCAGCACGATCTGCGCAGTCGAGCCGAGCACGAACATCACCTGCGGATCGCGCCGCGCGCGCGAATAAGCATTCGCATAGGCGAAGCCCGCATAGACCGCAACAAAACCAAGCGAGACGGCGAGGCCGACCGGCTCAATCGAAAACGCGGTCGTCGCAGTGGCTGACGCCAGCAGCGCGCTCATCACGGCGATCGGAATCCAGTTGATCCCGAACAGCAGCCAGGCGGAATCCACATCGTCGTGCTGCATCGCCCACCTCGTACCCTCTGCCGGCAAGGTGGCTGATCGCGATTAAGATCGCGACAAAGGCGATGGTTACGAAGCGGTGAACGACGGGGTGGAAGCGCGCTTACACATTCTCCGCCCTGCCCTTTTCCGGGACCAGGACCTTGGTCGAATGCCCTTTCATCGCGGCAACGAATTTGTCCGCGTTCGGCTCGATGATGGGGAAACTGCCGTAGTGACACGGGATGACCGTGTCCAGCTTGAAGAAGCGCTGGACCGCGAGCGCCGCCGTTGCGGGGCTCATCGTGAAGCGATCGCCGATCGGCACCATCGCCACCTTTGGCTGATGAATTTCCGCAATCAGCGCCATGTCGGAGAAAATGTCAGTGTCACCCATGTGATAGACAGTGGGTTCACCCTTGGCCTTGATGATCGCGCCGCACGGATTGCCGAGATAGATCGGGGTGTTGCCCATCATGTCGCCGGAGGAATGGTCAGCGCGCACCAGCGTCACGGTGAAGCCGCCGAGGTCGGTCGTGCCACCCGTATTCATTGGGTTGAATTTTTCCAGCCCCTTGGAAACCAGCCACATGCCCAGGTCATAATTGGTGGTAACGGTCGCACCGTTGGCCTTGGCGATGTCGAGCGCATCGCCGACGTGATCGCCGTGGCCGTGGGTGAGCACGATGTGGGAGACGCCCTTGGTCGCCGCCGCCTTGTCGGAAACGAAGGCCGGATTCCCGGTGAAGAAGGGATCGATCAATACTGCATGGCCCGGGAAATCCAGACGGAATGCGGAATGGCCAAACCATGTAATCTGCATGGATTCTATCCGTCGCTCTGTGGGAGGACGCCGGAGGATAGACCCCACGCCCGGAAGATCAACCGCACTCGCTTTGCCCGGCCGATGCGGTCCATGCTAGGCCCCCGCAAATGCCTGTCATGCCCCTCGTCGACCTTGCTCCGCTGCTGCCGGCCCGCGGGGCGCTGATCGGACTTGATCTCGGCACCAAAACGGTAGGCGTCGCCGCCAGCGATCCCGACCGGCGGCTGGCAGCGGGCGTGGAAACGATCGCGCGCAAGACTTTCTCCGCCGACGCCGCGCGCCTCATCGGGCTTGCCACGGAGCGCAAGGCCGCGGGCTTCGTCCTCGGTCTTCCGATCAACATGGACGGGAGCGAGGGGCCGCGGGCGCAATCGACGCGCGCCTTTGCCCGCAATCTCGCAAAGATCACCGAGTTGCCGATTGCGTTGTGGGACGAACGCCTTTCGACCGCGGCCGTCGAACGCGACCTGATCGCGGCGGACGTCAGCCGCAAGAAGCGCGCGGCAGTCATCGACCAGCATGCCGCGAGCTTCATCCTGCAGGGGGCGCTCGATCGCCTGGCGCGGCTTGGCGGTTCGCCCACCCCCGCAAACGAACAGCGGGCGCGCTGATCGGCTCAGCCGAACAGCGCGCCCGTCAGTTCCCACGACCCGCTTGGGGAGCGATTCAATCGTGGGCGTAGCGAATATTACGGGCGGGGTCCCATCTTGCCGGCCGGGCAATCCTTCCAGTAGCCGAGCTCACGGCCCCTATCGACAATGTAGTAGCACTGGCCGGGCCGGTAGTTGTGCATCGTGAACGACGGCACGGGAACGCGCGCGTTGGGCACGTCATTCGCGGTGGAGGCGCTGGCCTGCACGGCGGCGCTCGAAGCCTTGTGCGATTTCGCAACGGCGCCGGTCGCCGTCGCCAGGGCGAGGGCTCCCGCAAGTCCGATGAACAGAGCGATACGGTTGGGCATGAATTCCTCCTTGGACGGCCTCGTTGGCCTAGGCGCTAAGTAGGACTCATACGGGCACATAGATCAAGTAAATTTATGGACTTTTTATGACTTGATATGACGGTGTTTATGCCGACTCAGGAAGCAGGGCGGGAAGCATGGAATGATGTAAATTGCCGTCTAGCGGTTCAAAAATGCCCCTGATTGTGGATGGTTGGCGGCCCAACCGGTCACCATCATAAATAGTTATAATATATTTTTATATATAATTTATATTATTGGTCTAGGCTGGAAGCGAACGTTCCAGGGTTGCCGCGGCTTCCTGGGAAGCAATGGCGCAGGTGCCGAACATCCGCCCGCCGGACACGGCGAGACGCATGCGCGCAAACATTTCAGCCACGGCGGGCGCCGTAGCGCGCAAGGCCGCGGCTGCGGCCAGCATCGCCAAGCGCTCGACTGCGGCGCGGGCGTTGCCTTCCGCATCGGCATCCGACAAGGCGGACTCGATCGCAGTAACGGCCTCAGCCGCACCCGGAAGTCCATCTGCTTCCTCCGAGAGCGCGCGCAGGGCGTCGCGCGGCCCTGCTTGCGCAAGCGCGCGCAGGACATCGAGACACATCACGTTGCCGGAGCCTTCCCAGATCGCATTGACCGGAGCCTCGCGATAAAGCCGCGGCAACATGCTTTCTTCGACATAGCCGTTGCCGCCGAGGCACTCCATCGCCTCGACGATCAGCGTCGGCGCGCCCTTGCAAACCCAGAACTTCACCGCTGGCGTCAGGAAGCGCGCGCGGGCAGCTTCGCGCAGATCGCTGCCGGCAAGATCGAACGAGCGGCACAGCCGCATCACCAGGGCCGTCGCCGCTTCGACTTCCAACGCCATCTCGGCGAGGACCTTGAGCATCATCGGCTGATCAGCGAGGCGCGCCCCAAACACTTGGCGATGGCGCGCATGATGGATCGCGTGCGCAACCGCGATCCGCATCAGGCCAGCCGAAGCGATGGCGCAGTCGAGCCGCGTGAGTTGCACCATCTGCAGAATGGTGTGCACTCCCCTGCCTTCGTCGCCCACGCGCCACGCAAAGGCATCTGTGAACTCGACTTCGGCCGAAGCGTTCGAGCGATTGCCGAGCTTGTCCTTGAGCCGCTGCAGCCGCAGCGCATTGACCGAGCCATCAGGCCGGAAGCGCGGCAGCAGGAAACAGGTGAGCCCGCCCGACGCCTGCGCCAGGACCAGGAACGCGTCGGACATCGGCGCCGACATGAACCACTTGTGTCCGGTGATCGCATAACCGTCGCCGGCCGGTTCGGCGCGCGTGGTGTTGGCGCGCACGTCGGTGCCGCCTTGCTTCTCGGTCATCCCCATGCCGAGGGTGATGGCCTTCTTCTCCCACCACGGCTCGAAGCGCGGATCGTATTCGCGCGCCGCGATCTTCGGCATCAAGGTCGCGGCGAGGGCGGGCTCAGCGGCGAGCGCAGCAACCGCCGCGCGCGTCATTGTCATAGGGCAGAGGTGCCCAGTCTCAACCTGCGCCGCCATGTAGAAGCGCGCGGCCCGGCTGACCTGCGCCGGCGGCGGCGCCGCGCTCCCGTCCGCGCGCCAGGTCGAAGTGTGCAGCCGCACCGCCATGCTCTCGGTCATGAACAGGTGATAAGCCGGATGAAATTCGACAACGTCGCGCCGGAACCCCTTGGCATCGAAGCTTCTGAGCCTGGGTGGGTTCTCGTTCGCCTGCCGTCCGAGTTCGAACATCTCGGCCCGACCCCAACGCTGGCCGAAGGCGGAGAGCGCCTTGGCGTCTTCGCCCGCGCCGTAGGCGGCAACCGCGTCGCGCAGCGGCCGGTCGCTCATGAACAGGTCGACGTCCTCGTAAGGCGACGATTGGTTGAAAACCTCATGCGTGTCGAAGCATCCGGCCATGGCGCACTCCTGTCACTCCCATGCTACCTATGCAGCGCTGCGCTTCAAAACACCGCGTCCTTCGGCGCCGATCGGTGTGGACCTTCCGCGGCGCGGCCTTGCCCGCGCGCCTGAGTTTCCCTATAGGTGCCGCTTTAATGGACATCGGCGCAAAATTCGCTCCTGCCTCCAGCCGGTGGAACTGGCTCGGGCCGGGCGACTTTTCACGCTAGGCGAAGCGCGCGCGGCCGGACCGGCCAATTTGGTCGAGCAATTATTGTAGGGCGATTCATGGCGTCGAAAGCACACACCACCCGCCACATCGTCTCGATCAACGACCTGTCGAACAAGGATATCGACGCGATCTTCGAGCTCGCCCAATCGTTCCTCGACGAATTGCCGGACCGGCGGTTTCCCTATCGGATCGGCCGCAGCACCAAGATCGCGGCGGATTTTATTTTGGCCACCTTGTTCTACGAGCCGAGCACGCGCACGCGGCTCTCGTTCGAGAGCGCAATGCTGCGTCTGGGCGGCGAAACCATCACCAGCGCCGACCCTGCCACCTCGTCGGCGGCCAAGGGCGAGAGCATCGCGGACTCGGTGCGCGTCATCGCCAACTACGCCGACGTGATCGTGATCCGCCACCCGCGCGACGGCGCGGCGCGGCTCGCCGCCGATTACTCGCCGATCCCGGTGATCAACGGCGGCGACGGCAGCCATGAGCATCCGACGCAGACGTTGTGCGACCTGTTCACGCTCAAGAAAAAGAACAAGCAGCTCAAGAACCTCAAGATCGCGATCTCCGGCGATCTGCGGGGCAGCCGCACCATCCATTCCTTCGTCTATGCGCTCGCCCGCTTCGGCGCGACCATCATGCCGATGCCGGCCAAGGGGATGGGGCTGCCGGCGCACGTCGACCGCCGCCTGCGCGAGGAATTCCGCTGCCAGATGATTACCGGACCAAAGGGCCAAGGCGAGGAAGCTTCGATCGATGCGCTCTATGTGACGCCGGAAGAGCCGCATCAGCAGTCGCTGTTCTCGGGCACCGAGCTTGAGCTCGCCGCCAGGGTGCGCGAGAAGAAGATCGACGCCGTCTACGTGACACGCTTCCAGAAGGAGCGCTGGGCCGACAAGGACCAGGCTTATCCGCGGATCGACAAGACCTTCCTGAAGGAGCCGAAATATTCCGACGCGAGTGTGTTGCATCCGCTGCCGCGAGTTGGCGAGCTCGATGTCGCGCTCGATAGCGACAGCCGCGCCGTCTATTTCCAGCAGGCGGCCTATGGCGTTCCGGTGCGGATGGCGCTGATCTCGCTGCTGCTGGGGCTCAAGGGCAAGTCGCTGCATAAATTCGAAGGCGGCTTCGAGAAGCCGAAATTTCCGCTCTACGACCAGCCGCGCAATATCGGCATCTCCTGCGCCAACAAGAATTGCATCGTGCACGAGCCGATGGAACGTCCCTACGTCCGCAACCGGTTCCATCTCCTCACCGGGGACACGCCGCCGGAATGCAAGCTGCGCTGCGTCTATTGCGACAACGACATCGAAGAGTTCGTCGGCGCCAGCAAAAAGAACAAGTGGTACGCGAACGACGCCGCGGTGCTGCTGCGTGAGGTCGAGAATAATTTCAAGGATCTCGTCGCGTTTGCGACCGAGCCCGACGCGATCGCCGCTGGCTTTCATTTTCGCCGCCACGCGCCCGCGTCGAAGCAGGCGGCGCGCGAACGGCTGAAATCAAACCCGTAACCGGCGCCTGAGCACATCATGCTCGATTGGTTGCATTCGCTGCTCGCCTGCGCCGTGGCGCTGATCTTCGGCTACGCGCTGGGCGCGATCCCGTTCGGCGTGCTGCTCACGCGCATGGCCGGCACGACCGACATCCGCTCGATCGGCTCCGGCAACATCGGCGCCACCAACGTGCTGCGCACCGGGCGCAAAGGGCTTGCGGCCGCGACGCTGCTCGGCGATGCGCTCAAGGGTACGCTTGCGGTGGCCGTCGCCGCGCAATTCGGGCGCGACCTCGCGCTGGTGGCGGGGCTCGGCGCATTCCTCGGGCATCTCTACCCGGTCTGGCTGCGCTTCAAGGGTGGCAAGGGTGTCGCGACCTACATCGGTATTGTCCTCGCGCTCGCCTGGCCAGCGGCGCTGGCCTTCTGCCTGATCTGGCTCGCGGTCGCGGCGCTCAGCCGCTATTCCTCGCTCGCGGGGCTGGTCGCAAGCGCGGCGACGCCCGCGGTGCTGTGGCTGCTGCAGGGGCCGGCGGAAGCACTGCTCATTCTCGCGCTCACGGCGCTGCTTTGGCTTCGGCATCGCGACAACATCTCGCGCCTGCTCAACGGGACCGAGGGCAAGATCGGAGCGTCCTCGAAGGGCTCGCCGGCGTAGTTTCCTTGCGGACCTAGCCGCTCGATCGCCCCGCTATTGTCGCCGCCCTCACGCCGGGCGATGCTGTGGCCGCAACCTGGGGGCGCATAGTGCTCAGCAGCGAGACCAGCGACGGATTCCATTTGTCGGACGAGCAGCGACTCGACTGGCTGCGCCTCATCCGCAGCGAGAATGTCGGGCCGCGCACATTCCGCACCTTGATCAATCACTGCGGCGGCGCCCGGGCGGCGCTCGAAGCGTTACCCGCGCTGGCGCGCCGCGGCGGAAAGGCGACCACCCGCATCTGCTCGCGCGCTGAAGCCGAGCGCGAACTGCGCGCCACACGGGCCTTCGGCGTAAGTCTGATCACACTCGGCGAGCCCGACTACCCGCTGCGGCTCAGGATGATCGACGATGCGCCGCCGATCATCGGCGTGCGCGGGAAGCTCGCCGCGTTGGCGCATTCCACGGTCGCGATCGTCGGCTCGCGCAACGCGTCGGCGGCGGGCGTGAAATTCGCCGAGCGGCTGGCGCACGATCTTGGGACGGCCGGTTTCGGCATCGTTTCGGGACTCGCGCGCGGGATTGATGCCGCCGCCCATCGCGGCAGTGTTGCGAGCGGAACCATCGCCGTGCTCGCCGGCGGGCATGACCGTATCTATCCGCCCGAGCACGCGGGCCTCGTCGATCAGATCCTGCCGGAGGGCGTGGCGCTGGCCGAAATGCCGCTGGGCTGGGAGCCGCGCGGGCGCGATTTCCCCCGCCGCAACCGGTTGATTTCCGGTCTTGCCGTTGGCGTCGTGGTGATCGAAGCCGCGCGCCGCTCAGGCTCGCTGATCACATCACGGCTTGCGCTTGAACAAGGCCGCGAGGTGTTCGCTGTCCCAGGCTCGCCGCTCGATCCGCGCTGCGAAGGCAGTAACGGTCTGCTCAAACAGGGGGCGACGCTGGTGACCGAGGCAGCCGACGTGATCGCGGTACTCAAACCGATCCTGGGACAGGCGGGCGAATTTCTGGCGGAGGAACCGGAACCAGCCGGCCCGCCGCCGACCGAACCTGCCGCCAGCGATCGCGCCCGCATCGTCTCGCTGCTTGGGCCGACGCCAGTCACCCTTGATGACCTCGTGCGGCTGTCGGGCAGCCCGCCCGGGGTTGTGCGCACGGTCCTGCTCGAACTCGAACTTGCCGGCCGGCTCGATCGCCACGGCGGCGGACTGGTGTCGTTGAGCTGACGCGACGCCGCGGGCATTCAGAGCGGCATCGTCTGCCAGATCCAGAACGGATTTCGGACCTTTAGAAAAATCTGATCGAAGCCGCCCTGCAGCATCGGCGTCTTGCGATAATTTGGATCGAGCTTCGATTGCAGCGGTTGCGTTCTGATCGGCCCCGCAAGCGCTTCGAACACCTCGCCCTCGGGAATCTCCATTTGGTGAAACTCGGAAAAATCATTCCAGTCCTCGCAAATCGCCGTGAGCGAGCGGAAGTGTCTGCGCTTGGCGTCTGCCAGTTCTTTCGCGGTGAGCCACCCGACGAAGCGGTCGAGGTTCGCGTCGATCTGAGTGAGGATGCTGGCGTCGGCCCAGTAGCCGCCACCGTAGGCCGCAGCCCGTCTGCCGGAGGCATCGACACCGGTGGCGCGGATCAACAGCCCGGGCCCTTGGAACACGTAGACGCTCGGCGGACTCGAAAATGTCGCCAGCGCCCGGGCAACCGCGGCCGGCGAAAACGGACTCGGCGCAGCCGCCAGCCAGACAGCCGGATTCGTCGGCAACCGCGTGCGCTGCATCCCATTCCCCGTCGACCTGCTCCCCAGAGCCCATGCTACCGCAGATCGGCGACGCTCGGAAGAAACTTGAACACGACGCAAGCAACTACCACCCGCACGATGAACAATCGGCGCATGCAGTCAGTTGCGACGGCCCAAGGCTTGGGCAACGCTTTCAGCCTCCAGCCTTGCCATCTCAGGCAGATAAGCAAGCGTATCGAGATGGTGCGCTTGGGCCACCCCCCGCGAGTTCCGCATAGGTCGCAATGAAATTCGCCGCACCGAAGTTTAATATATATAATTAGGAGTATATAAATTATATACATGTTTTAGTTGTGGTCGCATAAATGCCGCTGCAGCTCTTCATTCCCTTGCTCTGGGACGGTTCCGGGCATCCCAAACAGTAGGCCCTGATTTGACAGCGGGGAGCGATCTCACCATGTTCGCGGCGGCCGTTGCCCCGGGCGGGCTGCGGCCGCGCCGCACATTCTTCCGCTAAATATATGGAATTGCATGAATATCGTCGTTGTCGAATCCCCCGCCAAAGCCAAGACGATCAATAAATATCTGGGCCGCGATTACGAGGTGCTGGCCTCATTCGGACATGTCCGGGACCTTCCGGCAAAGGACGGGTCCGTCGATCCCGATCACGATTTCAAGATGGTCTGGGAGGTCGACGCCAAGGCGCAGAAGCGGCTCAACGACATCGTCAGGGCGGTCAAAGGCGCGGACAAGCTCATCCTCGCGACTGACCCCGACCGTGAAGGCGAGGCGATCTCCTGGCACGTGCTCGAAGTGCTCAAGGAGAAGAACGCGATCAAGGCGATGCCGGTCGAACGCGTGGTGTTCAACGCGATCACCAAGCAGGCCGTACTCGACGCGATGAAGCACCCGCGCGCGATCGACGGCGCGCTGGTCGACGCCTATCTCGCCCGCCGCGCCCTCGATTACCTCGTCGGATTCACGCTGTCGCCGGTGCTGTGGCGCAAGCTGCCGGGCGCGCGCTCCGCGGGGCGGGTGCAATCGGTGGCGTTGCGGCTCGTCTGCGACCGGGAACTCGAAATCGAGAAGTTTGTCACCCGCGAATACTGGTCGCTGGTTGCGATGCTCGCGACCCCGCGCGGAGATACGTTCGAGGCCCGCCTCGTCGGCGCCGACGGCCAGAAGATTCAGCGCCTCGACATCGGCTCCGGCGCTGACGCGGAAGCGTTCAAACGGGCGTTGGAGACCGCGGTCTTTGCGGTCGCCTCGATTGAGGCGAAGCCTGCCAAGCGGCATCCGCCGGCGCCGTTCACGACCTCGACCCTGCAGCAGGAGGCAAGCCGCAAGCTCGGCTTTGCACCCGCGCACACGATGCGGATCGCGCAGCGGCTCTACGAGGGTGTCGACATCGGCGGCGAGACCGTCGGCCTCATCACCTATATGCGGACCGACGGCGTACAGATCGCCCCCGAGGCGATTACCGCGACGCGACAGGTGATCGGTGCAGACTATGGCGAGCGCTACCTGCCAAATGCGCCACGCCAATATCAGACCAAGGCCAAGAACGCCCAGGAGGCGCACGAAGCGATCCGTCCGACCGAGTTGTCGCGCCGGCCCGGGGAGACCAGGAAGTTCCTCGATAGTGACCAGGCACGCCTCTACGAACTGATCTGGCTGCGCACCATTGCAAGCCAGATGGAATCGGCTGAGCTCGAGCGCACCACCGCTGAGATCTCGGCCAAGGTCGACAAGCGCCTGCTCGACCTGCGTGCTACCGGCACGGTGATCAAGTTCGACGGCTTCCTCACGCTCTACCAGGAAGGCGAGGACGACGCGGCCGATGATGAAGGCGGCCGGCTGCCGGCGATGAGCGCGGGCGAGCCGCTGGAGAAGCGCAAGATCGACGCGTCCCAGCACTTCACCGAGCCGCCGCCGCGCTATTCCGAAGCCTCGCTGGTCAAGCGCATGGAGGAGCTCGGCATCGGCCGCCCCTCGACCTACGCTTCGATCCTGCAGGTGCTCAAGGATCGCGGCTACGTCCGCATCGACAAGAAGCGGCTCCATCCGGAGGACAAGGGGCGCGTACTCACCGCGTTCCTCGAAAGCTTCTTCGCGCGCTACGTCGAATACGGCTTCACCGCCGATCTCGAAGAGCAGCTCGACCGCATCTCCAACAACGAGATCGCATGGCGCGAGCTGCTGCGCGATTTCTGGCGCGACTTCATCGCCGCCGTCGGCGACATCAAGGAACTGCGCATCGCGCAGGTGATCGACGCGCTCGACGAGATGCTCAGTCAGCATCTCTTCCCGCCACGCGCCGACGGCACCGATCCGCGTCAATGCCCGAACTGCGGCACGGGGCGTTTGTCGCTCAAGCTCGGAAAGTTCGGCGGCTTCATCGGCTGCACGAATTATCCGGAATGCCGCTACACCCGCCAGCTCGCCACCTCGGCCGGTGCCAACGGCGCGCCCGATGGCGGAATGAAGAAGCTCGGCGAAGACCCGGAAACCCGACTCGAAGTCACGCTGCGTTCTGGCCGGTTCGGTCCCTATGTGCAGCTCGGCGAAGCGGTCGACGGCGAGAAGCCGAAGCGCGCGGGCATTCCGCGCGGACTCTCTCCTGATGATCTCGATCTGCAGCGCGCGCTGGGCCTGCTCTCACTGCCGCGCGAAATCGGCACGCATTCTGACGATGGCGAGCCTATCCTCGCCGGCATCGGGCGTTTCGGCCCTTACGTCCAGCACGGCAAGACCTACGCCAATCTCGAAGCCGGCGATGATGTGCTCACCATTGGGCTCAACCGGGCGGTGACGCTGATCGAGGAGAAAAAGACCAAGGGTCCGCGCAAGGGCCGTTTTGGCGCCGACCCCGGCCGCTCGCTCGGCGACCATCCCGACAAGGGTGGGCCGGTGCTGGTGAAGAACGGCCGCTACGGCCCCTATGTCGCCCACGACGGCGTCAACGCTACACTGCCCTCCGACAAAACGCCGGAGACGATTACGCTCGCAGAAGCACTCCCCCTGCTGGAGGCGCGAGCCGCTCGTACCGGCGGCAAAGCCCCCGCCAAGCGGCGTAGCGCGCCGCGGAAGGCGGCAGCGAAGGCGCGGACGCCGACGCAGGCGGCGGCGGAGACCAAACCCAAGCCCGCGCGCAAGGCGAAGTCAGCCAAGACCTGAGGCTGGTGAAACTGCGCGAGGATGCTTATGTCGGTTCCAGGAACTGGATAGATTTGCCGACGAGCTCCCCCTCGCGGACACCTTTTGTGAAACGACCCACCACCACATCCCCCCGCCCCTCCAAAAACGACATCCTCGTCTTCATCGGCGAGCAGAAGGGCAAGGTCGGGACCCGCGAGATTGCGCGCGCGTTCGGGCTCAAGAACGCCGATCGTGCCGCGCTCAAGCACATGCTGCGCGAGCTGGCGGACGAAGGCCACGTCGAAAAGCGGCGCAAGAAGCTGCAGCATCCAGGCAAGCTCCCCGAGGTCGTGCTCGCCGACATCAGCAGCCGCGATAGCGACGGCGATCTCATCGCGGTCCCGACCGAATGGGACGAGGACGCGCATGGCGCGCCGCCAAAAATCCGCGTCCGCACGCCCCGGCGCGCGCGGCCGGGCGAAGTTGCCGGCGTCGGCGACCGCGCCCTCCTCCGCGTCGAGGAGACCGGCGAGGACGCAGACTCGATCCGCCATAGCGGTCGCGTCATCAAGCTGATCGACCGCGCCAAGCGGCGCCTGCTCGGCATCTTCCGGGCGCAGCCGGGCGGCGGCGGGCGTCTGGCCCCGATCGACAAGAAAAACCTCGGCCATGAGCTCGCTATCCCGGCGGGCGCGACCGCTGACGCCGAAGACGGCGACCTGGTGGCGGTCGAGGTCGCTCGCCCGCGCGGCTACGGCTTGCCGCAAGCGCGCGTGCAGGAACGGCTCGGCTCGCTCAAGAGTGAACGCGCGATCAGCCTGATCGCAATCCATGCGCACGGCATTCCGAATGTCTTTCCGCAGGTGGTGCTGAAAGAGGCGGACGCGGCGCAACCGGTGTGGCTCGCCAGGCGCGAGGATTGGCGCATCGTGCCGCTCATCACCATCGATCCCGCCGACGCCAAGGACCATGACGACGCGGTGCACGCCGAGCCCGACAGCGATCCCGACAACAATGGCGGGCACGTCCTGCGCATCGCCATCGCCGACGTCGCGCACTATGTGCGGCCGGGATCGGCGCTTGACCGTGAAGCGCGCCTGCGCGGCAACTCGGTCTATTTCCCCGACCGTGTGGTGCCAATGCTGCCGGAGCGCATCTCGAACGATTTATGTTCGCTGCAGCCGGGCGAGGACCGTGCCGCGCTGGCGGTGCGCATCGTGATCGGCGCCGACGGGCGCAAGCGCTCGCACACCTTCCACCGCGTGCTCATGCGCTCGGCGGCGAAACTCGCCTACCAGCAGGCGCAAGCCGCGATCGACGGCTGGCCCGACGACACCACCGGCCCCCTGCTCGCCGCCGTGATCGAGCCTCTCTACTCTGCCTATCGCGCCTTGAAGCGCGCCCGCGCCGAGCGCGCACCGCTCGACCTCGATCTCCCCGAGCGCAAGATCGTGCTCACCGCACACAGCACCGTCGACCGGGTGGTGACTCCGGAGCGCCTCGATGCGCATCGCCTGATCGAGGAGTTCATGATCCTCGCCAACGTCGCCGCCGCCGAGACGCTTGAGCGCGCGCGCGTGCCGCTGATCTATCGCGTGCACGACGAGCCCGATATGGAGCGGGTCAATGCGCTGCGCGAATTCCTGCAGAGCCTCGACATTTCGCTGCCCAAGGCCGGAGCGCTGCGGGCAGAGCAGTTCAACCGCATCCTCGATCGGGTGAAGGGCCACGAGGCCGAAAAACTTGTCAACGAAGTGGTTTTGCGCACGCAGGCACAGGCCGAATACGCCTCCGAGAACTACGGGCACTTCGGTCTCAATTTGCGGCGTTACGCGCACTTCACCTCGCCGATTCGCCGCTATGCGGACCTCGTCGTCCACCGCGGTCTAATCCGGGCCCTGAAGCTTGGCGACGGCGCGCTGCCCGAGAACGAGGATGTGCGCACGCTCGGCGAAATCGCCGCCACGATCTCGGCGACCGAGCGGCGGGCGATGAAAGCGGAGCGTGAGACGTTCGACCGGCTGCTTGCGCACTTTCTCGCCGACCGCGTGGGCGCGACCTTCGAAGGCCACATCTCGGGCGTCACGCGTGCCGGCCTGTTCATCAAGCTCGACGACACCGGCGCTGACGGATTCATCCCGGCACGCGCGATCGGCGCGGAATATTTCCGCTACCAGGAGGATCGCCACGCCATGGTTGGCGTGGATACCGGCACCACGCACCGGCTGGGCGATCCGGTGACGGTTCGGCTGGTCGAGGCCGCGCCGGTCGCAGGCGCGCTCCGGTTTGAGCTTTTGTCGCCAGGGCGCTATCAGGCTCCACGACGCACCAAAGACACAGCGGCTAACAATCGCAAGACCCAGGAACGCACAACCAAGGATCGCAAGAAGCCTAACCGCCGTGCGGGCAAGCACACCCGCCGACATTGATCAGCAGAAACGAATCCCATGGATACAAATGACAACAAACGCGATGTCACGCTCGCCCTGCAGCGCGGTGCACTGGGACGCTGCCCGGACTGTGGCAAGGGCCGGTTGTTTCGCGCCTACCTCAAAGTCGCCGACCAATGCCCGGCATGCGGCGAAGCACTGCACCATCACCGCGCTGACGATGCGCCGGCCTATTTTGTGATCTTGATCGTGGGGCATCTCGTGGTGCCGATCGCGCTCGCGATCGAGACAGCGTTCTCTCCGCCCTACTGGGTTCACCTCGTGACCTGGGGGCCGGTCACGCTCGGCTTGAGCCTCCTTCTGCTCCCCGTTGTGAAGGGCGCAATCGTGGCGTTGCAGTGGGCCAACCGGATGCATGGTTTTGATTCGGACAGCGTCCATGGCGATCCCGCGCTGGTCGCCGAACCCGTCCTCGAGCGGCGCAGATGAAGACCGATCATGCCGGCCTCGCCCGCATGAATGCGCTGGGCAAGGAGCTTCTCGCCGACAAGAACTACTTCAAATTCCCGAATTTACGGCCGAAGGATGCCGCGACGTTGATCCTGATCGACCGCTCCGGGCCGGTCCCCAAGGTGCTGCTCGGGAAGCGCCACCACAGTCATAAGTTCATGCCGGGAAAGTATGTATTTCCGGGTGGCGGGCTGGAGCCGGCTGACAGGCAGGTTCCCGTCGTACGCGGGCTGGACCCCGGCGCCGAGGCCCGCCTGGTGCGACTGATGAAGTATCCGAGCGCCGCCAAGGCGCGGGCGCTCGCACTCGCGGCGATCCGGGAAACCGCTGAGGAAACCGGCCTGATCATGGGCGTTCCCCAGGAGACTCCGCCAACGATGCCGTCCGGGCATTGGGCCATGTTCGCGCAGGCGAAAATCCTGCCCGATCTCGGCGCCATTCATTTCATCGCCCGCGCGATCACGCCGCCGCGCCGGCCGAAGCGCTTCGACGCCCGCTTTTTCGCCGCTGACGCGGGGACGATCGCGCACCGCATCGACGGCATCATCGGCCCGGATGCGGAACTCGTCGACCTGGTCTGGATGCCGCTGACGGAGGCACGCAAGCTCGACATGCCGACGATCACCGGCGTGGTGCTGGAAGAGCTGGCGGCGCGGGTCGCGCACGGTTTCGGGCACGATCTGCCGGTGCCGTTCTATCAGATGCTCCACCGCCACTTCGTGCGGGAGTTGTTGTGAGGAAAAGCCGGCCGGCGGCGCTCTTGGAAGTCGAAGAGAATCTGCGCCGGATTAATCAAAGGCTGCATTGGATGAGTTGTTCTCGGCCGTCAGATAGGTTGCCTGTCCAGGAGCAAGGGGTCTTGTTTGGTCGCGTAACAGATACTTGGACGTTTCCGGATGGCACCTTATAAACTCCCTTCTCAGTCGGCGGGCAATCGTCGCCATTTATGCTCACTTTGTAGTCTCTTGGGGGTACTGGATCGACTACCACGTGGACAGTGGGATAGCTTTGCAACAAGAAAAAAGAAAATCCGGTGAACGAAGCTTGCAAATGATCGGTTGGTACGGTTCTGTTTTCGCACGTTGTTGGATTTGTAGCTGATTGCACACAAGCTTCAATAGGATGAGGAAGATCTTTCTTCACTGAGCTATCGAGTGCCCCGAATACCTCCTTTAACCAGGACTTGTCGTCTCGTTTAAGCTCAGCGTAATACCCATTACCAACTATAGTTCCGATGTTGCCATCCAATGTTAGTGTGCGAGCCAGGGAGCGTCGTGCGGCTGGCGTGACGTAGTCTCTGCTGTCTTGCTGCCACTTCTGTATGGTGGCATCTATACCAAATTGAGGAGACGTTTGTGCGAACGCAGAATCACAAGCCCCTAGGAAAGCGATCGCAGCGATTATCTGAACAAAAATATGATAAATGTTCATGAGTTTTCACCCGGTTTTGAAGTCGGCGTGCTCAGCGCTGCCACAACTGCAACAATACCAAAAGATACAAGTCCGAAAAAGAAAAAGATGAAATGCGCTTGAAAACGCAACTGAAAACGTGGAGCGGTGACGAGATCGAGGCATTCGTTTAGCCATATTTCGGCGAGACCGAAACGCCACCACAGTGCATAGAATGCCGATTCAGCGAACAGAAGAGTTGCAATGAGAACAGCTACACGAACCCAGATGCTGAGATTTAATCCTGTTTTTAGACCTAGTAGGATTGCGGCACCGAAGCCCGCCAAGGTAGTCGCGAGCTTTACTCCAACATCAACTATTCCATCGAGCGCGGCGAATGTCTTTGAATATTTGTCTATGCTTTAGAATCCCGGGAACGCAGGGATTAAATATGGCGCTCGTAACAGCGAGCATTTCCCCGACTGAAAATAATATCAGCACAATAAAAATCAGTGATATTATGATGGTTTTCCTGTGCATCACGGGTGTCTCTCACCTGACCTTGGCGCACGATACACAAAGAGCGCAACACGGGTATAGCGGCGTACTGCGCGCTAGCAGGCTGTTGAAAAAGCCTGCTCGCGTCGACTGTAGGACCGTGATTCACTTCTCGGAGGAGATTCGAGAGGGCGGCGATGCGAGGATCGGACAACGGACTGGATCGCTGTTTAGCCATGTGGACGTCGAAGCGCATGCCGAAAGAGCATCCGCTGCGGAAGATCTGGGTGGTGGTCGAGACCGCGCTGAGAGCGATGGAACGAAAATTTGCGAGGCGGACTTCCATGGCGAGCGCCGCTCGAACCAGACGCACGCCTCCACCACTGGTCCCGATGCCAGGTTGTACCGCAAGGGAAGCGGCAATGACCAGCGGCCGACCGAAAACCAGGCCGCGTTTTCTTGACATTGCGGCCGCAGCGGCTACGTTCCGCCCGACCTGCCCGGAGATTGCCGGCGCGAGAGCACCAAGAGGTTTCCCATGGCCAAGGCCACCACAATCAAGGTCAAGCTGGTGTCGAGCGCCGACACCGGCTTCTATTATGTGACCAAGAAGAATTCGCGCACGATGACCGAGAAGCTGAGCAAGAAGAAGTACGATCCGGTCGCGAAAAAGCACGTCGAGTTCCGCGAGGCCAAGATCAAGTAGCGCCGCGGCAATTTGCGGGGTCGCCCGCTCGGACAGCTTGGGCGCCATCGGGCGCCCATTGCATTTCCGTGGCTAACTATTTCCCGCTGTTATGAGGCCGACGGCGCCAGAAAATGGTGGCCGGCCGGGAACGGCTTCATGAGGAGGCCACTCGTACCGCTCCCGGACCGGCCGAACCCCACGGACCCAGGAGATGCGGCGGACCTGAGCATTCCGTAGGGTTATCAAATAGAAACGACAAAATGCTGATTAGTTGGCTTAACCATCGCGCCCACCGCCGCGGTGGCGTCGGCAACCCGCTTCCAATGCGACGTTATCGCAACGACGGACGAAATCAACATTTGACGGGATGGATAGCTTGGAGAATTCAGTCAACCTAAAGCATTAGGGTTGACTTGCACCGCACGCCCCAATCGGGCCCGAAAGACAACCTTCCGGGAATGATCGTGCGTTATGCGGCGTCCGGCACCACCCGGTTGCGGCCGTCGCGCTTGGCGCGGTAGAGCGCCTGGTCGGCGCGTTTGAGCACTGTCGCCGCCGTATCGTCGCTGCCGAGCGCGGCGAGACCGATCGAGATCGTGACCTCCACCAGACGGCTCCGCTGCTGGATCGGGAACGGCTCGCTGGCGATGCGCCGGCGCAGCCGCTCCGCCACCACTGTCGCAACGCCCATATCGGTCTCCGGCATCACCACGACGAATTCTTCACCGCCATAGCGGCAGGCGAGATCAATGCCGCGGATCGACTTGCGGATGCGGATCGCGAACTCGCGCAGCACGTCATCGCCGGCATCGTGCCCATGGGTGTCGTTGATCGACTTGAAATAATCGATGTCGAGGACCAGCACCGTGAGCGGCTTGCCGCGCGCGGCCGCCTGCTCGACCAGCGTCCCGATGTGGGTTTCCATGTAGCGGCGGTTGTAGAGGCCGGTCAGCGCATCGGTGATCGCCATTTCGATCGACATCTGAACGTTGTCGCGCAGGCGCTCGGTGTAGCGCTTCTTGCGGATCTGCGTCCGCGCGCGCGCCATCAGCTCGTTCTTGTCGACGGGGCGGGAGATGTAGTCGTTGACGCCGATTTCGAGCGCCCGCACCAGCCGCGCATTGCCCTCCGGCTCGGCGATGGCGAGGATCGGGACATAGCGGGTCCGATCGAGCGAGCGGGCCTGGCTGCATAGCCGCAGCCCATCGAAATTCTCGAACGAGAGCGACACGATCATCAGGTCGTAGTTGCCTTCGGCCGCGCGGAACAACGCCTCGGCCGGATTGGTCTGCAGATCGACTTCATGATCGGTCGAGAGCAGTGAAACCAAGCGTTCGGCCAGCGCAGGCCGATCGTCGATCACGAGGATGCGCCCATGGCGACCGGCCTCGGCGATCGCTTCGCGCTCGGGGTTCTCGATGCCGATGTCGCGCGAGGTCACCGCGCGCATCCGCAACTCGTCGGTCATCATCTTGAGCCGCGACAGCGAGCGCACGCGCGCGATCAGCGCCACGTCAGAGACCGGCTTGGTGAGAAAATCATCGGCGCCGGATTCGAGGCCGCGCACCCGGTCGGAGGGCTGATCGAGCGCCGTAACCATCACCACCGGGATGTGGTGCGTTGCCGGGCTGGACTTGAGACGGCGGCACACTTCGAAACCGTCCATGTCGGGCATCATGACGTCGAGCAGGACGACGTCGCATTCCGCGCGTTCGCAGATCGCCAGCGCTTCCTGTCCGCTCGCCGCCGTGACCACGTCGAAGTATTCCGCCGACAGCCGCGCCTCCAACAGCTTAACGTTGGCAGGAATATCGTCGACGACAAGGACGCGGGCGGTCATCGACAGGCTCCCCTATGCGGTCCCAAGGAAATGCCGGATGGTCTCAATGAACTTGCCGACCGAGATCGGCTTCGAAAGATAGGCTTCGCAACCGCCCTCGCGGATGCGCTCTTCGTCGCCCTTCATCGCGAAGGCGGTCACAGCGACCACCGGGATGTGAGCAAGGTCGGGATCCTCCTTGAGCCACTTGGTGACTTCGAGGCCGGAGACCTCCGGAAGCTGGATATCCATCAGGATGAGATCAGGCCTATGCTGGCGCGCGAGGTCGAGCGCCTCGATCCCGTTGCGCGTGCCGACGGTCGCATAACCGTGCGCTTCCAGGAGATCATGGAAGAGCTTCATATTGAGCTCGTTGTCCTCCACGATCATGACGGTCTTGGCCATCCCCCGCGCCTCTTCAGCAATCCCGAGCGTTCCAGCCAATGACCCAAGGGACCGCAGGATTCATATCCCGATGCGCTCGGGCATCGGCTCGGACCCTAGACCCGATATGTTACAGAAAGTCTAATTCAACGGCACAAGATGGGCATTCCTTAACCTTGAGAGAGCCCTGCGTCGATATCGCCAGGTCCCCGTTGGTAGCCGATAAAATGCGTATTCCTATGCGCGAAAATCGCGCATAGGACCTACACCGGCATGTCAGCAATGCAGCTTGCAGGGGCTTTCGCGGCCCTGACGGGCGTAAGCGATCGTTACTTATAGAACTCCACCTGCGCCTCGCGGAACCAGACCGCATTTGCGGGTGCGACCGAAATCGGCCCGTTGATCCCAAAAACTGCGAGCTGGAATTTATCGCCCGGCTTGACCGAGGTGGCTAGCACGACCCGGTTCGGCATATTGAAGCCCTGGACCGTGGCCGGGCTCGGAATGCCGACCTTGCGTGGCATCTGCCCATTCACCCATACTTCGGCGTAATCATCGACCAATATTGTGACAACGGCCTGCGCGCCGTTGGTCTCGAAGGCGCCAATCTTCTCCGGAATGGTCAACTGCGCGCGGTACCAAAGGAAAGCCACGTGGCCGCCGCTGCGGCGCGCGCCAAGGTCTTTGGCCTCGATCATCGGCCACTTGGAGTCATCGAAATTGCTGGCGCCGGCCTGCGGTTCAATCGAGTAAGTCGTCTTGTACTGCGGCATCAGCCCAGCCGCCGCCGGGACCTCGACGATTTTCACGTCCATGATCTTCCAATGCGCGCCGAATGCCGCGGAACCTTCGTTGGTCATCAAGTTGACCACATGACTCGGCGGGACCGATGGCGGCATCACCGGCGCAGGAGTCGGCGCCGGCGCCTGTGCGATGGCGACGCTCGATATCATCGCCGGCACCGCGATCAGCGCAGCGCATACGATCAGCGTGTCGAGACTTGGCTTGCGCATTGTCTTTCTCCCTTGCGTTTGTTTGTTGACCGCCTGTCCGAAGTCGGACAGCGCGATGGCTCAGCTTGCAGAGAACGAGCGACGTTTACTTCGGCTTCTTCATCGCCTTGCCGTCGGCGGAGCGCTGGTAGCGAGCGCTGACGCTCGCTTCGGCAGCATTGTGGCCTTGGATTTGCGCGATGAACTCGGCCCTGGTGAGGCCCGGCTTGAGCGTGCCAGGCGCGATGTCGAGCGCGTAGACGAAGAAGATGAAGTGATGCGGCTTTGCACCGGGCTCCGCGCACGGGCCGTGATAGGCGAGATTGTCGCGGCCAGAATTGCCGTTGACGAATTTGCCGGCCTTGTCAGCGTCGCCCCTGGCGACTCCGGTCGCGTTCACCGGAATGTCATAGGTGATCCAATGGTTGCCGCCGCGGCCGCTGGCGGCGTCCGGGTCGTCCATGATCACGGCAAAGCTCTTGGTATTGGCGGGCGCGCCAGACCATGAGATGGCTGGTGAAATGTTCTTGCCGCCGCAGGCCCATGGCCCGCGCGGGCTGGTGCCCATGGACGCGTTGTCTGCGGTGAGCATGCCGTTGTCGGGAAAGTCGGGCGACCAGGCGCGGAACTGATCCGGATGATCGACCGCCTGCGCGGCGCTCGTCAGGAGTACACACGCTCCGAACACACCCCAAGCCAACAGTGCGCAATGACGCCGGATCGTCATGCATTCCTCCCCTTTTGATTGCCGAGCTTTGCCTAGTGCCCAGTCTGCGTTGCCGGCGCGGAGGGTATCCCCGCCCTCGGCGGAGTTCAATTGTGCGCGTCGCCCGCGAAAAGCCGCTCGCGACACGCTAAGATGTGCGTCAAAGGTGCGAGGATTGCGATGCAGGCACGGCGGCCATCCGGCCCACGCAAGGTCGACACCGCGGCGGGGCAGGAGGCGGCGACCTCGCTCGCCATTGCCGCGCTCACTTTTCTAGCCGCCGAACAGGAGCGTTTCAGCCGCTTCCTGGCGCTGACCGGCATCGGTCCCGGCGAGATTCGCGCGGCTGCGCATGAACCGAGCTTCCTGCTCGGTGTGCTTGATCATTTGGCAGGCGACGAGACGCTGCTGATCGCCTTCGCGAACGAGAACGACATCGACCCGGCCGAGGTGATGCGGGCGCGGAACGTGCTCGCCGGCGAGCCGTTCGAGCCGTGAGCCCGGAGCGGCACGCTGCGGCCATGCCCGGCTTCTGCCGCGACTGCCGTGAGGACGTGACCGACGGTGCGGTCCGCTGCCCGGCTTGCGGATCGCCGCGGCTCCTGTGCCATCCCGAACTCGGGCGCCTCGCGATCGCGCATGTCGACTGCGACGCATTCTACGCCACGATCGAGAAGCGCGACGATCCCTCGCTCGCCGACAAGCCCGTGATCGTCGGCGGCCGCCAGCGCGGCGTCGTGCTCACCGCCTGCTATGTTGCGCGCACCTTCGGCGTCCACTCCGCGATGCCGATGTTCAAGGCGCGCAGGCTCTGCCCTGATGCGATCGTGGTGCGGCCGGACATGGAGAAATATGCCCGCGTCGGGCGCGAGGTGCGCGCGCTGATGTATGACCTCACGCCGCTGGTCGAGCCGGTGTCGATCGACGAGGCGTTCATGGACCTCGCCGGCACCGAGCGCCTGCACAAGATGCCGCCGGCCAAGACGCTCGCGAGCTTCGCCGCGCGGATCGAGCACGAGATCGGAATTTCGATCTCGATCGGACTCTCCTGCAACAAGTTTCTCGCCAAGATCGCGTCCGATCTCGACAAACCGCGCGGCTTCAAGGTGCTCGGCAGCGGCGAGGCCGCCGCTTTCCTCTCGCCCCGGCCGGTCACGCAGATCTTTGGCGTCGGCAAAGCTGCACAGGCGCGGCTTGCACGCGAAGGATTGCGCACCGTTGGCGACCTTCAGCGCGCCGGCGAAGCAACGCTCGCTCGGCGCTTCGGCGGCGAAGGTACGCGGCTCTGGCGGCTCGCGCACGGGCTCGACGACCGGCCGGTGCGTTCCGACCGCGAGACCAAGAGCGTCTCGGCCGAAACCACCTTCGACCGTGACACCGCCGACTATCGGCCGCTGGAGCAGCGGCTGTGGCGGCTGTGCGAAAAGGTTTCAGCCCGCCTCAAGGCCCAGGAACTCGCCGGCGCGACCGTGACTCTCAAGCTCAAGACCGCGGATTTCCACATCCGCACGCGCGCGCAGACGCTCGCGCATCCGACGCAGCTTGCCGCGTTGATCTTCGCCGCTGGCCGCGAACTGCTCGCGCACGAGACCGACGGTACCGCCTTCCGCCTGATCGGCATCGGCGCCTCGGCGCTCACGATCGCCGAGGACGCGGACCGCGGCGACCTCCTCGACCGCCGCACCGCCGAAGCCGAGCATGCGGTCGATCGCTTGCGCAAGAAATTCGGCGACGAGGCGATCGTCACCGGCCGCGCCTTCGATGCCGATGAGGAGGATTGACTACGACAAAATCATCAACTCTAATTTTCACCTTGGAGAAATCGAAACATGACGACCCAACGCCGTATTCCGGCAATTGTTGCTTGTGCGATGATCTCTGCTGCGCCACAAGCGTACGGCGAGGCTGTGGGCGGTGCTGCCCAGCCGACGTTGGAACCCCGGATCGCGCAGATCAAAGCCGACACGGCAGCCCTCGTTGCCTCCGCGCGAGCGCGCCTCGATGCCCTGTCGGCGCAAGAGCGCCTTTCCGCGCCACCCGTTGTCTGGAGGGTGCCCGGTGCCCTTACTGAGTTCAAAGACTGCGCCGACTGTCCGCCGATGGTTATCATCCCCGCCGGTGAATTCACGATGGGTTCGCCGCCCTCTGAGCAGCAAGCGGAGGCCCAGCATCGCGTTACCATCGCGTCGCCCTTCGCCGTCAGCAAATTCGAAATTACCTTTGACGAATGGGATGTGTGCCTGAACGACGGCGGTTGTGGCAGTTACCAGCCGGATGACGAGGGTTGGGGACGTGGAAATCGCCCGGTGATCAACATTTCCTGGGAGAATGCCCAATCCTATGTGAACTGGATCAGCCGCAAGACCGGCAAGCCCTACCGGCTGCTATCCGAATCGGAATGGGAGTACGCGGCGCGGGCGGGTACGGCAACACGGTTCTCTCACGGAGACGTCCTTTCTCCGAGCAACGCTAACTACAACGGCAGTGTCGACGGGTCGGGCCCGTCGGATGTGAATCGGCAGAGCACGATCCCGGTCGGGAGTTTCCCGCCCAACGGGTTTGGCCTTCACGACATGCATGGCAATGTCTCTGAATGGGTAGAAGATTGCTGGCGCGACGAGTACACAGCCAACATCCCGACAGACGGCTCAGCCTGGATGGAGGGCAATTGCGAAGGCCGTGTCGTGCGCGGGGGATCGTGGGAAGATAGTGAAGTTGAACTTCGTTCGGCGGCCCGCACCGGGGGATCCAAGGACGATCAGTTCTATACGGACGGCCTCCGCATCGCGAGAGATCTTTGACCGTTCGGCCTGATATCTGCGTCGCGGGAGGACACGTTCGGCCGGAGCGGAGCAAACGCCGTGCTCAGGGACAGGGCTTGGTATCCTTGATATCCAGCGACTTCAACTCGCCGCTGATCGAGAAATCATTGTAGTCGAGCAGCAGAGCGCGCGAGATGCCGTTTTCATACAGCTCGAAGCTGATCGCGTAGACCGGGATCTGCTCGCCGCCCTTCTTGCTACTGTCGAAATAGCTGACGGTGACCGGCCAGCGCTTCATTCCAGCGAGCGCCTGCTGCCCGGCGGCGGCGTCATCCGGGACCTTGTCGGACTCGATCGCGCGGCCGATGACGGTCAGCGTATTGTAAACCTTCTCTCCGGTCTCGGAACCATCAAAGACCGGGAATTCGAGGATGGTCTTGCCTTCGCGTGCCGCCTCGATGATCCGCCGCACATGCTCGGTCGGAAACACGATGTGGGCCTCCAGATCGAGCGTCTTGTCCGACGGCTTGGTGAGCTTGACCGCGATGTCGTTCTGCTCGCGCTCGGCGGTGCCGTCGACCGTGTCGATGAGGCGCTGATTGAGGTAGTTCTGGGAGTGAAAACGGTACGTCTTGGCGGCGGCGTCCTCGAAGGTGGTCGAGCGCAAATCGGAGAGCGTTTGGCGCCCTTCGCCATTGTCGAGTTCCGATACCTGGCGGAATTCCAGGACGTAGCCCTCGCAGACACTGCCGGAGAAATCGTAGAGGATGCGGCCGCGCGCGCCGACGGTCGACTTGCCTCGGGTTTGGGCCAATTTCAGCTCATAGATCGCGCGATGTGCTGCAAGCTCCCCGCCTGGGGTGAGCGCGGTCGCCTGACGCACGCCGAAATCGGCCGTCAGAAGCGCTGCAACCGCGACCGCTGCGCAGCCAACCCAGAAGCGATGCCCGACGCTCATCTTTCGATTCTCCTCGCTCCCGGCCATGTCGACAAACATAGGGATGTGTCAGCACCCCCGCAACCGCGGGTGGCCTTCCCTCCCCGACTTGTAAGCCCATCGCGCCTTGCGCATGTCCTCCCGATGGGCGAAGACAGCCCTTGCAAATTGCGTGCAAGGTGCCGCGGCATCCTGGAACGCGCGGCCAGTCGGCGTAAGGAGAACATTATGGCGCAAATCGAAAGCAAGCTGCAGGCACTCGGGATCGTCCTTCCCACGCCGCCGAATCCGGTCGCCAACTACGTTCCATCGGTACGCACCGGTAACCTGCTTTTTGTGTCCGGCCAAGTCTGCCTTGGCGCTGACGGAAAGCTCGTCGCCAAGGGCAAGCTCGGCGACAACGTCTCGATCGAGGACGGCCAGCGCGCCGCGCGCACCTGCGCGATCAACATCCTGGCCCAGGTCAAGGCCGCGCTCGGCGACCTCGACCGTATCGTGCGCGTCGTGCGGCTGGGTGGGTTCATCAATTCCGCCCCAACCTTCCTTGAGGGCCCCAAGGTGATGAACGGCGCCTCTGACGTCGTCGTCGAAGTTTTGGGCGATAAGGGTCGCCATGCCCGCACCACCGTCGGCGTCGCGGCACTGCCCTCCGATGCGGCGGTCGAGGTCGATGGCTTGTTCGAAGTCTCGTGACGTCGAATGTCCGCTCTCGACTGGCTTACCGCGCGGCCGGTGGCGCACCGCGGCCTACATGACGCGCAGCACGGCATCATCGAGAACACCCCCTCCGCCTTTGCAGCCGCCGCCGCGGCGAATTACGCGATCGAGTGCGACGTCCAGATCACTGCCGATGGCGAGGCCATCGTGAACCACGACGAGACGCTCGGCCGCCTTACCGAAGGCAGCGGCCGGCTCGACGCGATAACCGCGGCCGACCTCAAACGCGTGCCGTTCAAGGGCACCGCCGACCGCATGATCACCCTTGGCGAACTGTGCGATCTGGTCGCTAGCCGGGTGACGCTGCTGGTGGAAGTCAAGAGCCGGTTCGACGGCGAACGGCGGCTCGTCGCCCGGGCGGCGCAGGTGCTGTCGGCCTATCGCGGGCCGGCGGCGGCGATGTCATTCGATCCCGCACAAATCGCCCGGCTGCGTACGCTCGCACCGAGCCTGCCGCGCGGGATGGTCGCGGAACGGCGCTACCGCACATCGGAGTGGCCTGGACTATCGGCATCGACCAAGCGCGCGTTGACCTATTTCGGACATGCGCTGCGCACGCGTCCGCAATTCATCGCCTACTCGGTCAGTGACTTGCCCGCTGTCATCCCGACGCTGGCACGAAAGGTACTCGCCCTGCCTGTCCTTACCTGGACGGTGCGCACCGAGGACGACCGCCGCCGCGCCACCCGCTACGCCGACCAGATGATTTTCGAGGGGTTTCGGCCTTAAAATCGCACCGTCAGTCAGTCCAATCACGCTTCATGGCCACGCTCGAAATCAAGTTGCGGGTTGCCGATGCGATCAGCTCCGTCTCGGCGGAGGCGTGGGACGCCTGCGCGTATCCGCGGACGAATACGCAAGAATCGAATGCCTTCGACGGCGAGATCAAACCAATATCTCAGGAACCCGCGGAGAACGCTCCGAAGTCACAAGTATCAACATTAGCAGATCAATATAATCCATTTATATCTCATGCTTTTCTCTCGTCACTTGAGCTTTCGAAATCGGTCCGCACACGGACCGGCTGGCAACCAATGCACTTGCTTGCAGAAACGGCTTCCGGCGAGCTCCTCGGAGCGGTCCCCTGCTATGTTAAATCCCACTCTCAAGGCGAATACGTTTTCGATCATGGCTGGGCCGACGCCTTCGAGCGCGCCGGTGGGAGCTATTACCCAAAACTGCAAGTCTCGGTGCCATTCACGCCCGCAACTGGTCGCCGCCTGCTGACGCGCCCTGGGCCGCAGGCTGAGACGGTCGGCGGTGTGCTGGCCGATGCGCTCGCCGATCTCTGCAAGCGCTCCAACGCGTCCTCTGTCCACGTCACCTTCCTCCCTGAGCCGGAATGGCAGCTCCTCGGCGCGCGCGGCTACCTGCAGCGCACACACCGTCAGTTTCACTGGGAGAACGCCGGCTACGCCACCTTCGATGACTTCCTGGGCGTGCTCGCCTCGCGCAAGCGCAAGGTGATCCGGCGCGAGCGCGAGGATGCGCTCGCCTCCGGCCTCACCGTGCACTGGCTCACCGGCTCCGACCTGACCGAGAGCGTGTGGGATGCGTTCTTCGATTTCTACATGGAGACCGGATCGCGTAAATGGGGCCGGCCCTATCTCACCCGCGAGTTCTATTCGCTCGTCGGCGAGAAGATGCGCAACCGCATTCTCCTGGTGATGGCCAAGCGCAACGGCCGCTGGATCGCCGGTGCGATCAATTTCATCGGCTCCGATACGCTGTTCGGCCGCCACTGGGGCTGCACCGAGTATCACCCCTTCCTGCATTTCGAGCTGTGCTACTATCAGGCCATTCAATTCGCGATCGAAAAGAAGCTGCCGCGCGTCGAGGCCGGCGCGCAGGGTCAACACAAGATCGCGCGCGGCTACATGCCGACTACGACCTATTCCTCCCATTACATCGTCGATCCGCGCGCTGCGGCGCGCGATCGAGGATTTTCTCCAGCATGAGCGCGCGCACGTCGCCGCCGAGATCGAGGAATTTGCCGAAGCCGCCCCCTTTCGCAAAGGCTGAGCCCGATGGCGAAAGGCGCGATCACAAAAGGCTGGGCTCAATTTCCACGCGGCGTCCACGTATTTGTGACGCTGATGGTGAGCATTGGCCTCGCCGCGGTGATGTCGTTCGGGCCCGTCGCTTACCTGCGTCGAATCGCTGGCGGGCTCGAGCCTTTCGACACGCGGCTCAGAGGCTATGAAGCGGACGAAGCCCGCACGCTGCTCACGGCGTTGAGCCAGATCGGCCGCGACTATTATCTGAATGTGCAGTTGGGACTCGACACGGTGTTTCCTGCGACCTATGCGCTCGCAGGCGCTCTGCTGCTGATTTGGCTCACGAAGCCCGGCCGAATTGCAAACCGGCCGCTGCCGCCAACTGCGCGCGCCGCGCTTGCGCTGCTACCGTTCATCACCGCCGGCTGCGACTATATGGAGAACGATTTCATCGCCAAGATGCTTACTGTCGGACCGGCTGTATCAGGCGAGATGGTCGCATCGGCGAGTTTTTGGACGCAGGCGAAGTGGCTCGCCGCATTGATCACGGTATCGCTTTCAATGGTCATGAGCGCGCTCGCTGTCATCCGCTGGTGGCGTCGACGCCGATCCGCCGCATAAGAGACTTGACCCCACTGCCCTCGCCTGCAATCGAAGGCATCCCGACGGGAGGACACGATGCCCGCCTACGACCCGAACAACATCTTCGCGAAAATCCTGCGCGGCGAACTGCCGTGCCACAAGGTCTACGAGGATGACAAGGTGCTGGCCTTCCTCGACATCATGCCGCGCGCGCCGGGTCACGCGCTGGTGCTCCCAAAGGCGCCGGCGCGCAACATCCTCGATGTTACGCCCGACGATCTCGCCCATGTGATGAAAACTGCGCAGCGGATTGCCAAGGTGAGCGTCGAGGTGTTCGGCGCCGATGGCGTCACGGTGCAGCAATTCAACGAAAGCGCCGGCGGCCAAGTCGTGTTCCACCTGCACGTCCATGTCATCCCGCGCAAGGAAGGGATCGCGCTCAAGCCACCGGCGAGCGTAAAGGAGGACCCGGCGGTGCTGAAGGACCAGGCGGCGAAGCTCGCGGCCGCGCTCGCCTGACCGGCCGCAAAGCGAACGGATGCCATGAATCGGAAGGACCGGCGCGCTTCGCGCAAGCAAAGCCAAGGTCCGGGTGGACCGGCGGGACCGTTTGGTCCGTCGTTTTCTCCCGGTGCGGGCCCGTCGCCGCGCGGAATGACCGCGAGCCTGTTCGCGGCAGCGGTCAACCACTTCCGTGCCCGCCAACTCGGCGAAGCGGAGAAGTGCTGCCGCGATATCCTGACGGTTGAACCAAATCATTTCGACGCGCTGCATCTCCTCGGCGTCATCGCGTTCCAGATCGGCCGCCACGACGGCGCGGCGGAACTGATCGGGCGAGCGGTGGCGGTGAATGGCAACAACGCCGAGTGCCATTTCAATCTGGCGCAGGCGCTGCGCGCGCTCGGACGGCTCGACGAAGCGATGACGCACCTCGCGCAAGCAGCGGCGCTCAAGCGTGACTACCCCGCGGCGCACGTCGCCCTCGGCGATGTGCTGGTGCAGCGGGAGCAATTTGCCGGGGCCTGCGCGCGCTATCAGCAGGCGCTGGTGTTCGACCCCCGCTTCATACCGGCGCACTACGGGCTCGCCAATGCGCTCATGCAGCAGGGCCGCAACGACGCCGCGGAGGAGCATTATCGCCGGGTGCTGGCGCTCAAGCCGGATTTCGCCGAGGCCTGCAACAATCTCGGGATCGTGCTGGCTGCCAAAGGCGATTGGGCGGGCGCCACCGCGCAATATCAGCGCGCGCTCGCGCTCAAGCCGGATCTCGTCGACGTGTACCGCAACCTCGGCCGCATCGTCCTGGCCCAGGGCGGCATGGCGCAAGCACTCGCGCTCGCGCGCCGCGCGCTCGCGGTGAAGGACACCGAGGAGGCGCGGATATTCTTCGTGCAGTGCGTAAAGCAGATGCCGCCGGCTGCCGTTGATGCCGAGCTCACGGCTTTGATTGCCCGGGCCTTGGCGGACGGCTGGAGCCGGCCGAGCGAGCTTGCACCGCTCGCGGCGGAGATCTTCAAGCTGTCCACCGGCGCCGCATGCATGGCGCGCGCAGCGGCGGGCGTTTCAGCCCAGGCATTGTTCGCAAGCGGCGAATTTTCCGCGGTGAGCCGCGACCCACTGCTGCGTGCGCTCCTCGTCTCAGCGCCGGTGCGCGACGTCGCGCTCGAACGTTTCTTGACCGCCGTACGCTCCGCGTTGCTTGATTCAGCTCACGCTGCAGAAACGTATGCAGACGACGAAGTGATCAGCTTCTTCTGTGCGCTCGCGCGCCAGTGCTTCATCAATGAATATGTGTTCGCCGAGAGCGACGGCGAACGGCAAGCCGCGCAGCAATTACGAATATTCATCGACAACGAGGCGGCGGGCGCTACCGTGTCGGCGCTATCGTTGGCCGCGCTCGCCGCTTACAATCCGCTCCATGCGCTGACGTCGTGTGAAGCACTGTTGCAACGGGCCTGGCCCCCGGCGGTCAGCGCGCTCCTCGATCAGCAAGTGCGCGAGCCTCTAGCCGAGCGAACCATCCGCCTCACCATCCCTGCGATCGCCACGATCGATGACCAAATCTCGGTCGCGGTGCGCGAGCAATACGAGGACATGCCCTATCCGCGCTGGGTCAAGACCGCGCCGGCCGGCAAGCCCACCAGCATCGACTGGTATCTGCGCAACCAGTTTCCCGCCGCACCGTTCCGCAACCTCGGAAAACACGGCGCGCTCGACGTCCTCATCGCCGGCTGCGGTACCGGCCAGCACTCGATCGAGACTGCGCGCCGCTTTGCCGGCGCACGCGTACTCGCCATCGACCTGAGTCTTACCAGCCTGAGTTATGCCAAACGGACCACGCAGGCGCTTGGGCTGACCAACATCCACTACGCGCAGGCCGACATTCTCGGGCTCGGCGAACTCGGCCAGAACTTCGACTTGATCGAGTCGAGCGGCGTCCTGCACCACCTCGCCGACTGGGCGCGGGGCTGGCGCGTGCTCGTCTCGTTGCTGCGGCCCGGCGGTCTCATGAACATCGGCCTCTACAGCGCATCGGCGCGCACCGACATCCGCGCCGCGCGCGCGTTCATCGCGCAACGCGGCTATGGCCGCAGCGCCGACGACATCCGCCGCTGCCGGCAGGAGATCCTCGGATTCGCGGAGGGAACGCCGCTGCGGAACGTGACGAAATTTTCCGATTTTTTCAGCACCAGCGACTGCCGCGACCTCCTGTTCCACGTTCAGGAGCATCAACTGACGATCCCGCAGATCAAGGCATTCCTGCAAGACAATGGTCTCGCCTTCATCGGATTTGCCGGCGAGCCGTCACAGGCCTATCGCGCGCGCTATCCCGACGAGCGGACGCTGGCCGATCTCGACCGCTGGCACGGGCTCGAAATCGAGAACCCGTATCTGTTCGTCGGCATGTATCAATTCTGGGTGCAGAAGGTCGGATAGAGCGTCAGCGACCAAGGAACCAACCGCCGAGGATCAGGCCCACGTAGGTGCCGAAGAGTACGAGATTCAGCACCGAGCGGCTGGCCGCACGCAGACCGGCGAGGAAATCTGCCGCGGAGGAATTCAACTTCGCCAATTCGGCATTCACGGCTAGCGACTTGGCGCCCTAGCTGTTGCCGTGTCGCGGGCGCGCGCGAGCCATCGTCACCGCGATCCGCCTCACACTTTCACCAGCGGCACCTTAGGCACCGAGCCGCGCGGGCTCGGCGGGCCGCCGCCGTCATCCTTAGGACCGGAAGGCTTGCGCCGTGGCGAGGGCGGCTTTCGCTTCGGCTTGGCATGCGGGATCTTTTCAGGCTTCGGCGTCACCGGCCCGTCGAGATATTCGAAGCCGAGTTTTTCGGTGCCCTCTTCGTCCTTGATCAGGATCACGCGCACGTGGCCGCCGGCCTTGAGCTTGCCGAACAGCACCTCGTCGGCGAGCGGCTTCTTGATCGTCTCCTGGATGAGGCGGGCCATCGGCCGGGCGCCCATCTGTTCGTCGTAGCCGTGAACGGTGAGCCATCTGGTGGCTTCGTCGGACATCTCGATGGTCACGTCGCGATCGCCGAGCTGGGCTTCGAGCTGAAGCACGAACTTCTCGACCACCTTCGCAATGATCTCGGGTGAGAGATGCGCGAAGGTGATGATCGCATCGAGCCGGTTGCGGAACTCGGGCGCGAACATGCGGTTGATCGCCTCGGTGTCGTCGCCCTCGCGCTTGATGCGCGTGAACCCGTAGGCCGCGCGCGCCAAGTCGGCGGCGCCCGCATTCGTGGTCATGATCAGGATCACGTTGCGGAAGTCGACCTGCTTGCCATTGTGGTCGGTCAGCTTGCCGTGATCCATGATCTGCAGGAGCACGTTGAACAGGTCCGGGTGGGCCTTCTCGATCTCGTCGAGGAGGAGCACGCAATGCGGGTGCTGATCGACGCCGTCGGTGAGCAGGCCGCCCTGGTCGAACCCGACATAGCCGGGCGGCGCGCCGACCAGCCGCGAGACGGTGTGGCGCTCCATATACTCCGACATGTCGAAGCGGATCAGCTCGACGCCGAGCGACACGGCGAGTTGCTTCGCCACCTCGGTCTTGCCGACGCCGGTCGGGCCTGAGAACAGGTAACATCCGATCGGTTTCTCCGGCTCGCGCAAGCCGGCGCGGGCCAGCTTGATCGAGGCCGAGAGCGCGTCGATCGCCTTGTCTTGGCCATAGACCACGGTCTTGAGCGTCTGATCGAGATGCTGCAGCACCGCCGCGTCGTCCTTCGACACGGTCTTCGGCGGAATTCGCGCCATCGTGGCGATCGTGGTCTCGATCTCCTTGATGCCGATCGTCTTCTTGCGACGGCTCTCGGGCAGCAACATCTGCGCCGCGCCCAACTCGTCGATCACGTCGATCGCTTTGTCCGGCAGCTTGCGGTCATGGATGTAACGCGCGGAAAGTTCGACTGCCGCCTTGATCGCCTCACCGGTATATTTGAGCTTGTGATAATCCTCGAAATACGGCTTGAGGCCCTTGAGGATGGCTATCGCATCCTCGACTGTCGGCTCGTTGACGTCGATCTTCTGGAACCGGCGCACCAGCGCACGATCCTTCTCGAAATATTGCCGGTACTCCTTATAGGTGGTCGAGCCGATGCAGCGCACCGTCCCCGACGCGAGCGCCGGCTTGAGCAGGTTCGACGCATCCATAGCGCCGCCGGAGGTGGCGCCGGCGCCGATCACGGTATGGATCTCGTCAATGAACATGATTGCGCCGGGATAGGCTTCGAGTTCCTTGATCACCTGCTTGAGGCGCTCCTCGAAGTCGCCGCGGTAACGCGTTCCGGCAAGCAGCGTGCCCATGTCGAGGGCGAACACCGTCGCATTCTTGAGCACGTCGGGGACTTCGCCATGCACAATCCGGCGCGCCAGCCCTTCCGCGATCGCGGTCTTGCCAACGCCGGCATCGCCGACAAACAGCGGATTATTCTTCTGCCGGCGGCAGAGCACCTGGATGGTGCGGCTGATCTCAGCCTCGCGCCCGATCAACGGATCGATCTTGCCTTCGCGTGCCTTCTTATTGAGATTGACGCAATAGGCGTCGAGCGCATCGCCCTTCTTCTTCGGCTCGTCGCCGCCCTTGGTATCGGTCTCGTCCTCGACGCCGCGCACGGGTCGGGATTCCGACATCCCCGGCCGCTTGGCGATGCCGTGGCTGATGTAGTTGACCGCGTCATAGCGGGTCATGTCCTGCTCTTGCAGGAAATAGGCGGCGTGGCTCTCGCGCTCGGCGAAGATTGCAACCAGCACGTTGGCGCCGGTCACCTCCTCGCGGCCCGACGACTGCACGTGGATCACGGCGCGCTGGATCACGCGCTGGAACCCGGCGGTGGGCTTGGAATCCTCGTTGCCCTCGCTCACCAGGTTTTCCAGCTCGGATTCGAGGTAGGCGGTGAGGCTACGGCGGAGCTTTTCGAGGTCGACGTTGCAGGCGCGCATGACCGCGGCAGCGTCCTGGTCGTCGATCAGGGCGAGCAGGAGGTGTTCGAGCGTTGCATATTCATGATGCCGCTCGTTGGCCAGCGCAAGCGCGCGGTGCAGGGATTGTTCGAGGCTGCGTGAAAAAGTTGGCATGTCAGGTCTCTGTTCCAACGCTTATATGGCCTCGGCGTTTCCCGTTTTCCATGGCCGTTTCTGCCGTCATTTCTTTTCCATCACGCACTGCAGAGGATGCTGGTGTTTGCGGGCAAAGTCCATAACCTGCGTCACTTTTGTTTCCGCGACTTCGTAGGTGAAGACCCCGCATTCCCCAATCCCATGCTGGTGCACATGCATCATGATGCGGTAGGCGGCCTCGTGGTCCTTGTTGAAAAATCGCTCGAGCACGTGAACGACGAATTCCATCGGCGTGTAGTCGTCGTTGAGCAGCAGCACGCGATAGAGATTTGGCCGCTTGGTCTGCGGCTTGGTCTTGGTGATGACCGCGGTGCCCGGCTGGCCGGGCGTACGCCGCTTGCGGTCGTCGTCGGCAAGGCGCGGCGGGAAGTCGACACGCAGTTCCCAATGTGAATCAAGGGTTCTTGAAGGCATGGTTACTTTGCTAAGGCCGCCGGCCAGACCACGATAGTGGAGGATCCCCGCCACATCATAGTGGCAGTGCGGGCAACCTTCCAGACCGCTGCAGTTCCCCGGAATCGCTGCCGAAACGATCCCGGGCGGCAAGCTTTCCAGCCACTGGGCCGGCCCCGGCCGTAACGATCGCAACGCAATTGCGGACAATTCGCGGCGAATTCGAATGAAATCTGCGGGTTTTCTCTCACAAATTTTCAAAAACCGCCCGTCAGGATCGTGGAAACCCTGATGGGGACAATTCCCCCGGGTCCCTCTCCTGGAGTGGAACCTTAGCCATGCTGTTTGCCCGATTTCTGAACGACTGTAAGGGCGGGGTGGCCCCGATGCTTGCTCTCTGCATCATTCCCCTGATGGGCGCGGTGGGCGCTGCGGTCGACTACAGCCGCGCCAGCACCGTGCGCACATCGATGCAGAATTCGATCGATGCAACCGCTCTCCAGCTCGCGAAGAATGCCGGCACCCTGAGCAGCGACCAGCTCCAAGCGTCCGCGAGTTCGATGTTCCTGGCGAACTTCACCCGCCCGGAAGCGTCGAATGTCCAAGTCAGCGCCGCCTACACGACCGGAACCGGCGGCTTCACCGTCACCGTCACCGGCTCGGCGACGGTCACCACCAACTTCATGGGCCTGATGGGCTACTCGCAGATCCCGATCACGAGCAGCGCCACCGTCAACTGGAACAACGCCAAGCTGCGCGTCGCCCTCGTGCTCGACAACACCGGGTCGATGGCCGACAACAGCAAGATCGCGGCGCTGAAAACCGCGTCGCACAATCTCCTCACGCAATTGCAGAACGCGGCCCAGCACGACGGCGACGTCTATGTCTCCATCGTCCCGTTCGTGAAGGACGTCAATGCCGGCCCAAGCAACTACAATGCCACTTGGATCGACTGGACTGCCTGGGACCAGGCCAACGGCACCTGCAGCAGCAGCAGTTACACGACCTACAACACCTGCATATCGCACAGCAAAACCTGGACGCACAAGAACCACAATACCTGGAACGGTTGTGTCACCGACCGCGACCAGAACTACGACACGAACAATACCACGCCGACGACCGGCAGCACCCTGTTCCCAGCCGAGCAATATTCCTCCTGCCCATCAGCTTCGGTCATGAGCTTGAGCTACGACTGGACCTCGCTCAACAGCAGGATCGACGCCATGACCGCCAGCGGCAACACCAACCAGGCGATCGGCCTCGCCTGGGGCTGGCAGTCTCTGACACAGGGTGCACCGCTCAATTCGCCCGCCATCGACCCCAATTATCAGTATCAGCAGATCATCATCCTGCTGACCGACGGCCTCAACACCCAGGATCGCTGGTACAGCAGCGCGTCTTCGATTGACGCCCGCGAGCAGATCACCTGCACCAACATCAAGAATGCCGGCGTCACGGTCTACGCGGTGCAAGTCGACATCAATAATGCCGACCCGACCTCGACCTTGCTGCAGAACTGCGCAAGCGACTCAACCAAGTTCTTCCTGCTGACGTCGTCCAGCCAGATTGTGACGACGTTCAATCAGATTGGCACCGCGATCGCAAAGCTGCATCTCTCCAAGTGAACGACGGAGAAACGCGGCGGCGGAGCATGACATTTCGCCGCCTTCATGGCATTTCGCTGCGCGGCTATGCCTAAGAGATCGTTTCGCCTCACATGGGCAATCGTTGCGTCTCGGTTGAGGCTTCCGAAACATTACAGCTGAAAAGATACGCCGTATCGCCATTACTTTATCGTCAATTCCACTTCAACGTTTACTTCAATTTCAATCCATTTTAGCCAAAACAGCCTTAGCTTTAATTAAAGGTCCAAGACCTTCCAAAAACACTTAAATTCTTATCTGCTTTTAACTCGGATTTGGCTCAGAGCTTTACGACGCTTTCACACCTCTGGTTTACAACTCGGCGCGGAAAAAACCAACGGTGAGAGCCATGAGCACCCGCACATTCATCGAGAAGCTGATTCGCGGATGGCATCGGTTCCGCGCGGCCGAGCGCGGCAATGTCGTCGTGACCTTTGCCCTTGCCACCATTCCGATGGTCGGCTTCGTCGGTGCGGCGGTGGACTACAGCCACGCCAATTCGATCAAGGCCGCGCTGCAGGCTTCTCTCGACGCTACCGCGTTGGCGATGTCAAAGACCGCCGGCACGCTGAGCGCCCCTGACCTGCAGACGAAATCCGAAGCCTACTTCAAGGCGCTGTTCACCCGTCCGGAGGCAACCGGCGTCACCGTCACCGCGACCTACAACACCACCGAAGGCTCGTCGCTGACGATCACCGGCTCGGCGATGATGACGACGAACTTCATGAAGGTGTTGGGCTTCCGCCAGCTCGCGGTCAACAGCACTGCGACGGCATCGTGGGGTAACAACCGTTTGCGGGTCGCGCTCGTTCTCGACAATACCGGATCGATGGCCGACGCCGGCAAGATAACGGCGCTCATCAGCGCGACCAAGAATCTGCTCACGACCTTGCAAAACGCCGTCACCAATCCGGGGGACGTCTACGTTTCGATCGTTCCGTTCGTCAAAGACGTCAATCTCAATGCAACCAACTACAATTCAAACTGGATCTATTGGGGGAATTCGGCTCAGGACCCATCGCAATCCGACCAGAATTCCTGGGACGCCAACAACGGAACCTGCAGCCCCTCGTCCGCCAGCACGCGCAGTGCCTGCACCGCGAAGGGCACTTGCAGCATTTCGGGAAAATCGTCCAAGAGCTCCTGCAACTCGGCATCGGCGTGCAGCATCTCGGGTTATAGTTCTCAGAGCACCTGCACCGGAGCGGGCGTGTGCTCGAAATCGCAATATACGTCCCAGAACAGCTGCAATAACCATAGCGGCACCTGGACCGCGGGCGTCTGGGCGGCAGGCGTTTGGACGCCGGCGACCTGGACGGCCAACAACCACAGCACCTGGAACGGCTGCTCCGCCGACCGCGGCGACTCGACGGGTCCGAATTCCGGCAACTATGACGCCAACGTCGCCGCCCCGACCACGACCAACTCCGCCACGCTTTACCCGGCGGAGCAGTATTCGCCTTGTCCACAACAGGTCATGGCGCTCAATTACGACTGGTCGGCGATGGCGACGCTAGTCAATGCCATGTCCCCCGGTGGCAATACCAACCAAGCCCTCGGCCTGCAGCTCGGCTGGATGTCGCTCGTCGGCGGCGGCCCCTTCCCTACCCCGCCGGCGCTGGATAGCCGTTATAAGTATATCCAGGCGATCATTCTGCTCACGGACGGCCTCAACACCCAGGATCGCTGGTACACGGATCAGACCTCGATCGACAATCGCCAAGCGATCACCTGCAGCAACATCAAGGCGGCGGGGATCACGCTCTACACCGTGCAGGTGAACACGGGCGGCGACCCCACTTCCACTTTGCTTCAGAACTGCGCGAGCAATTCAAGCAAGTTCTTCCTGCTGACATCAGCCAACCAGATCCTCACCACATTCAACCAGATCGGCACCGCGCTCTCGCAACTTCGCATCGCGAAGTAGGCCAACCGGCGCGGGTCACGGCGACGAATCGGGATAGGGGGGAGTCTCGCGACTCCGCCCCTCCCACACCACCGGACATACGGGTCCGTATCCGGCGGTTCGGCGAATTAGGCGTGCCGGGGGGGCCGCGACGGGCGCCAGACCGAGTGAACCGAAGAAGCCGTTTGGCAGAGCAATGGTGAGCGCGGGGCTGTTCGCGAGCCGCCAGGGCCATGTGGGCTGCCGGCGGTTTTGGCCGCCAGGTCGCGACCGACGCCGCGGCGTCGCAGCTCGGCGAAGCGGGTCCGGCCGCGCTTCCATTGCTTCCAGGCGATGGCGCGCAACCGCCGCCTGATCCATTCATCAAGTGTGCGCAACACTGATGGAGTTTGGCAGGAGCCGAAGTAGCCGCGCCAACCGATCAAGTAGATGGACAACTCCTTGATGGTCTGCGCGAGACTTTGGCCGCCCGTGCGTCGGGTCAGTTCCCGAACTCTCGCTTTGAAGCGGGCGATGGCCGGCGGCGCAATGCGCCGCCGCGTTTCTTTCCCGCCGGTGAAGCTGAAGCCCAGGAACTTGCGGACGCTCGGTTTGGCGACCGCGCTCTTGGCCTTGTCGACCTTGAGCTTGAGCCGTTTGGCCAGGAACTTCTCGACGCCAGCCATGACCCGCTCGCCCGCCTTCTGGCTGCGCACATAGGCCTCGTTATCCGGTTCTTGTCCATCAGGCCGCGGCTTTGCTCCACGCTTCCTTCACACCCCACCTCGCGGTGACGCCCTTGCGCTTCGCTAATCCTTCGCCGTCATCAGGCTGGATAGAGGACTTCCACCTCCAAGCTGTCGTTCATGCTCGGCACACACTGAAAAGCCCCGGAATAACTCCGGGGCTTTTGCGTCTGGGATTGTTCCCTTCGATTTGATCGAGCGTGCCTGTTGTCCGCCGCTCAATCTCACATTCGCAGGGCCAGGTATCGGCCGGCCTTTGCGCACGGCAGACCAAAGCCCGGCGCTCGAAAGGTGCGCCGCTGAAGCCAGATGCGGCAATCTAAGTTTCGTCACCTCCGCCTGCCGCCTCCGTGGCTGAGATCCTGCATGAGTTCGAGCTGCATTTGCTGGATCTCGGCCAATCGCTGCCACTGGCGCGACAGGAGATGATCGACCTTTTCATGCAGATGCCGGATTTCGAGCTCTGCCTTCAAATTCACCAGATAGTCATTCTGTGAACGCAATCGGTCTTTCGCCTCCTGGCGCTTCTGGCTCATCATGATGATGGGCGCCTGGATCGCAGCGAGCGTCGAGAGAACGAGATTGAGGAGAATATATGGATAGGGATCGAAGCGATCCGCCTCGATCGCAAAGATGTTGAAAGCCATCCACACCGCCAAAACGACGCCGAACATAGTGATGAAGGACCAACTGCCACCGAAACTGGCAAGATGATCGGACAGACGCTCGCCCAAGGTCCACTTTTCCTCGAACTCCTCGTCAACGTTCTCGGCCAGCGTCTCTTGCTTGGCTATGCTCTCCGCTACCTGGCGATCGAGTTCAGTCAACTCGCCATGTTCTTCCTTGAGCAACTCCTCCACATAGAGCGTGCGATAGTGAGCGAGTTCGGCAAGGCTGATGAACGCGTCCGGCGCAAGCTGCGGGTGATCGCGCCGAATGCGTTCCGCAAGCGTCGGGCGAACCATGTCGAGCGAGACTATGTCCCGGCGAGGTCGTTCCTTGCCGGAGATCGCGCATACGAGTTTGCTGCTTCTTCGGCCAGTCTCGGCCTTGATGGGCTCCGGCGCGGAAGCATCCCGCTCGAACGTCGTCATCAGCACCCCCTCGGCGTTGACTTATCCGGCAAGGCGCCAAGGCGGTCCGCATGGGCTGTCAGGCGCAAGACTTTCCTTGCGCCGCAGCGGTAGGCAGTCAAGTTAACTGGCCTTCATTATGCCGGTTGTGCCGAAGCGCCACGACCACGGCGAACGTTGTGAGTTGGGGCACGCAAAAATTTATGGCCGGGAGGAGTCCCGGCCACGAAAATGCACTCAGAGGCAGACGCTCTCGTTATTTCGCGACCGCAACCTTGCCGAGATAGCCTTCGAACGGCTTGTAGGTCTCCTTCGCGAGGTCGGCGTAGAGGCCACCCAGTTTGGTCGCCTCAGCGACAAAACCCTCGTAAGCGCTCTTGAGGTAGGCCGACTGCACTTCCATGACCTTGTCCAGCGACTTTGCGCCCATGAGCTTCTCCGCCGCGGCCGTGCTCTCTTCGAACGCCTTCTTGGAGTACTCAGCCACCTCTACTGCGATCGCCTGCATGCTCTTCGATGCGGCACCGAACGAGTGCATGGTCGCGTCGAGATTGTCCTTGCCGAGCTTTTGCACGTCCTCGAAATTCTTCACCATTACTGCCACCTTTCCCGGTCTCACCGGTTCACTGGCCCCACGGCCCCGCCGGACTTCCGGCGTCATCGCAAACCTATGCTGCAGTGCACAAAAAGTCAATGGCTATTTTGCGGTGCAATATTGGCGCGACCCCGGGCTTAACGGTTTGGCAATGGCGCTCCCCTAGCGTGTAGGAGCGTGTAGGACTGTGTTGATGCAGCAACGGCGCGAGGCAATCGCGACTGGAGTGGGCCTCAGGAGGCTGTGGACGATCCGATTTTCGCCTTTTTTGACGCTCCTAATTCGCCGCAAAAGCACGAACAGGGGTAAGCGCTCCGGGTGGGGGCGCCTTAGCGAAAACGGGGACGGGGGTTTGTATGTTTCGTGCGCATCGCGGAGCCCCGCGCGGGCTTCATTTTGGCTTGCTTGGCCTCATCTCAGGTGTCGCTCTTGTCGCGGCGTCGATCGATACGTCGAACGCGCGCGGCCACCGTCATCATCGATCCGCCGCCAGATCGGCAAGCCGCCACGTCACCGAATCATATTCGCCCGCGTACTCGGCGATCGTCGTGGACGGCAACACTGGCAACGTACTGCATTCGGCTAGTCCCGATGCGCTGCGCCACCCGGCATCGCTCACCAAAATCATGACGCTGTACTTGCTGTTCGAACGTCTCGACGCCGGCAAGTTCAAGCTCGACAGCCCGCTCAAGGTGTCGGAGCACGCCTCCGTCCAGTCACCGACCAAGCTCGGCGTCAAACCGGGCCAGACCATCGAAGTCGAGGACGCGATCAAGGCGATCGTCACCCGCTCCGCCAATGACGTGGCTGTGGTGGTGGGCGAAAACATTGCCGGCGACGAGGATGATTTCGCCGAGTTGATGACGCAGAAGGCGCATGCGCTCGGCATGAGCCATACCGTCTATCGCAATGCGTCGGGCCTGCCGGACGACGAGCAGGTGACCAGCGCGCGCGACCAAGCGATCCTCGGCCGCGCCATCCAGGAACGCTTCCCGCGCTATTACCGCTATTTCTCGACCCGCGTGTTCAATTACCATGGCGTGTCGATCGGCAATCACAATCACCTGCTCGGGCAGGTCGACGGCATCGACGGCATCAAGACCGGTTACACCCGCGCCTCGGGCTTCAACCTCGTCACGTCGGTGCACCGCGACGGTCGTTATCTGGTCTCGGTGGTGATGGGCGGATCGAGCGCTGGCAGCCGCGACGCCCGCATGCGCGAACTGATTGCGCAGTATATCCCCGCAGCGTCGGCGCGGCGCTCCGCACCGATGGTGGCGGAAGTCGCCAATGCCGAGAAGGTCGCGGAGCGGCCGGTTGCGAAGCCGGTCGCGGCGCCTGAGCCGAAGGCCGCCGGCAGTCAGCGCTTCACGGTCGCGAGTGCAGTATCGATCCCGGTCCCCGCGCCGTTGCGTTCCGGGCCGGTTGCGGTCGCCACGATACCCGCAGCTCATCCGGCGCCACCGGCCGCGGTTCCCCTCCGCCGCGGCTCTGCGGATCCGATCCGCCCCGTGATGGTGAAGACACTCACGTTCAAGACCGCCGGGCCCGCGCCGGTGCCGGCCCAGGCCTACGCGGCCGAGACAGCGAAAGAAGCAGCAGTTGCCCGCAGCGGTGGCGCTGCCAGCATGCTCGTAGCGCACAACACGGCCACCGGGTCGGTGCCCGAGGCCGCAGCCGCTCCGCTGGCCGAGCCGTTGCCGGCCGCCACGGCTTCATCCCCCTCCCCGGCCAAGCAGATTCACAGCGGCTGGATGATCCAAGTCGGCGCCTATCCGGGGGAGCAGGAAGCCAAACAACGGCTGAGCACGGTCAAGAGCAAGGCGCCGCGCCTGCTCGCCTCCGCCGACGCGTTCACCGAGACTGTGTCCAAGGGCGACAAGACCCTCTATCGCGCTCGCTTCGCCGGGCTCGATAAGGACCAGGCCGAAGCCGCTTGCAAATATCTCAAGCGCAATGACGTCGACTGCATGACCCTCAGGAACTGAGGCCGCTTTCAGGGAAGCGTTCTAACAGGAGACCGGAGCCGCCCAAGTAATGTCGCGTTGAGGAGTATCAGCGATGGCGGCGCAGAAGGACCTCTTTAGCCTCATTGACGCGGGCCGCGAGGTACGTCGACCCCCCTTGGTCGGGATGCAGTTTCTTCATCAGAGCGCGATGCGCCCTGGAAATATCCTCGGCGGTCGCCCCCGGCTGCAGGCCAAGGATCTGATAAGCCTCCTCGTCCGTCATTTTTCCGGAGGGTGCCGCGCGTCCGCTCCCCGATGCCGCATCACCCTTCACGTGCTCGCGCCATCGGGACGAGCGGCGGTCAAGATAAGCCATCAGTAAGGCGCGGCTCTCGGCATCGATCTCGTTGAGGAAGCCGGTCAGCGTACCGATGTCGAGCGCGTCCAGGTTCGCGCCTTCGTAGCGGCCGGCCAGGATCCGTCCATGCATCGCGCCAGTATCGTGATCGAGTTCCATCTCGACGAACGCCGAGCGCACCCGCGAAACCTGCCCTGCACTCTTCTGCGTGCGCGCGCCGAAACCGGCCACGCGCCACGGGATCCAGCCGAGCAGGCCAAGACCCGCGAAGCCAAGTGGAACCGCAAGCCCGAACTGACCGCGCGCGGCGAGAAATGCAGCGCCGCCGAGCGCACCGAAACCGCCGGCATACTTCACCGCCGGCGCCAGCTTGCGCGGATCGGTATTGGCAAACGCCTGCATCACATAGAGCAGCAGCGCGAGCACCACGATGCCGAAGATGATTGTTACCATCGTTGTCGCTATCTCATTTGCGCCAAGAGCTTGATCGCGCCGGGGTCGCGGCGCGCCGAGAGATCAGCCAGCGCCCGCCTTCCGCCGGCGGCATAGGCCGCGGCAGCGCGCAGCAGCGATGCCAGTTCATGTGCCGCGTTCGGATCGAAGCGGCCGTAAGCCCCATTAGTGAGGCGCGCGATCTCGCGGAACGCCTGCTCCGCGACCGGATCGTGGCCGTCCTGGAACATGAAAGCCGGGACGCCCAGCAGGCCCAGTTCGCCAGCCGATGCGCAGAGGCCGTCGAGTTTCTCCTCCATGGCGTCGCCGACGAACACGAGCGCCTGCACCTTGGTCGCTTGCGTTTCGCGTTTGGCGTGCGCAAGCACTTTGGAGATCTGGGTGTGCCCGCCGCGGCAGTCGATCGCCGACATCAGCGTGGCAAGACGATCGGCCTGCGAAACCCAGCGCGAAGCGCGGCACTCACTGATGCCGCGATAGTAGAGCAACTGGATATCAAGTCCGCCGATCGCAGCAGCTTCGCGAAACATGTCGGCCTGCAGCCGGCATGCCGTATCCCACATCGGCTCGCGGCTCATCGTGGCGTCGAGCGCGAATATCAACCGCCCGCGCTTGCCCGCCTCGGTCGATGGAGTGAGCGACTTCACCCGGTCGAGGAAGGCGTCGATTTCAGGGCGCGAGGATGCTCTTGCCGGCTCTGTCGGCCGGTTGGCCGGTGTTCCTTCGTTGCCATCTTGCGCCATTGCGCACCCCTGGGCAGTCCTTGCAGGACGCCCATAAAGTGGCCCCGGCGCACGGCCAGCGCAATGCCGTACCGCTGACGCCCTAATCCTCGATCAGGTCGTGCAGTTCCAGGGGGGTCCTTTGGGCGGAGAACCATTCGGCGCGAGCCGCGGCGCGGCGCTGGCCGCGTTCGTCGAGCGGGAGCTTGAGGTGCTCGATCAGCGTCATGACCTCCTGGCGCGCGGTCACGTGGGCCATGTTGGGGCGGGCGCCGAGCGTCGCCTCGTCGAGGGTATCGAGCGCCGTGAGGCCACGGGGAAACAGCTCACGGTAGATCACGCGCTCGGCCAGCCCGTCGGCGCAGCGGAAGCCTAGCCGGATCGCCAGTTCCGTCAGACCTTCGCCGACCAGCCGCTTGTTGCGCGAGCCGAGCACCGAAAGGCGGTTGCGCACCACGATCCAATCCATGTGCGCTCCGTCGATCAAGCGGCGCTGCCGGCGCGCCTCACGCACCATCTCGGCATAATGGCTTTCGCCGGTCACCGCGTAGCTGGTCGGGTCGACGGTGCCGAGAACGTCGAAATCAACGAAGCTGTCATTGAGCGGCGTGATCAGCGTGTCCGGCCATGGAATGGGCGAGCCGCGTGAGGTAGCTGTCGGTGCCGGGCGTGTCGACGACGATGAAGTCGTGGGACTTCTCGACCGAGGCGACGGCGTCCGCGAAGCCGGCGAACTCGATCGCCTCGTTCTCGTCGAGCTTGAGCGTGTTGCCGCGCGCGACGCAGAAATGGATCGGAAGCTTAAGGTCAAGCCGGGCGCGCTTGGCCCAGGCACGACGATTTTCGATGTAGTGGGTGAAGCTTTTCTGGCGGGAGTCGAGATCGATCGTTGCTACCCGCTGCCCGACATTCATCAACGCCACCGCGACATGCATCGCCGTGGTTGACTTGCCGGAACCGCCCTTCTCATTGCCGATAACAACGACATGCGCCGACGCGCGCGTAGTCGCCTGTAACATGGTGCCACCTCACTGGCAGTCATTCGTAGCGACGGGGGGCCGAGGGTCAAGACGCGGCGCCATTACGGTTGGCTTCATGCTTAATTAACCATTTGGGCCCGCCCATCGGGCTTGCTACGCTCGTCCAAGTCGCCCTGTTGCTAAACAAAGCTTCGATCCTATGCCTTCCAAGCCACGGGTTGCCCGCACCATTCCCGATCTACGACGCGCCGCGGCGCGCTGGCGCACCGCCCAGGAAAGGGTCGCGCTGGTGCCGACGATGGGCGCGCTGCATGACGGTCACCTCTCACTCGTTCGGCTTGCGCGCCGGCGAGCCGATCGCGTGATCGTCTCGATCTTCGTCAACCCCACGCAGTTCGCGCCGAACGAGGACTTTGAGAGCTACCCGCGCCATTTCGACAGCGATATCGCAAAGCTCGCAGAACCGGGCGTCGACCTGATCTGGGCGCCCACGAAAGAGGTGATGTATCCGCCGGGATTTGCGACCCGCATCATGCTGCAAGGTCCGGCCGCGGTCGGACTTGAAGATCGGTTCCGCCCGCATTTTTTTGTTGGCGTGGCGACCGTGGTCACGAAGCTCTTGACCCAATGCGCGCCTGATCTCGCCCTGTTCGGCGAGAAGGACTATCAGCAGCTTCGGGTGATCACCCGGCTCGCCGCCGATCTCGATCTTCCCGTCAAGATCGTCGGCGCGCCGACCGTGCGCGAGAAGGATGGCCTCGCGATGTCTTCACGCAACGCCTACCTCGCGCCGGACAAGCGCGCGATTGCCCCCACACTGCACCGCGTGCTCAAGGAGAGTGCTGCGAGGATCGTGCAAGGGGAAGCCGCCGCGCGCGTGCTGATCGAAGGCAGCGCGGAAATCGAGCACGCGGGGTTCCTGCTCGATTATTTCGAACTGCGGGCGGCTGATGACCTGCAACCCGTTCAAGCGGGCAACGACCGCCCGCTGCGCCTCCTGCTCGCTGCGCGGCTCGGGCAGACACGGCTGATCGATAACATGGCCGTGTGAGCGCACCCGCCCGCGGCGTTACTTCATTCCCAATTAAAGCAGTCCCAAGTCCCGCAATTCGCGTCGAAGCGTTTCCGGCATGTCGCGCGCGCCGGGAGCGGCGCGGTCCAGATCGCGCGGGGCGTCCTTGGCTTCGAGATAACGCCAGCCCTGAAAGGCGCGCCACGGCCGCGGCTGCACCGGCACCACCTTCGGCTCCAGCACCAACCGGCAGCGACCGACGCCTTCCTTGTCGACGAAGGAGCGCACGTCGATGAGCTTCTGCCGGCACATCAACTGGCCACGGATCACCCAAAACAGCGAGCCGCCACCGAGGAGATCGTCGACGCGCTTCGGCATCATGCGAGTCGTGTGGATATGCTCGCGCGGTTGGCGGCTTTTCTTGCGCTGTTTGAGCTTCTCGCGGATCCAGTCTTCGAGATCCTTGACCGAGTCACACCCGACGCAGAGCTTGATGAGATGCAGTGCCACGGCCAACGAACTGCCCACGCCAATGTGGCGACATCTTAGCGGCTGCTGCGCTCCACGAATGCGCAGCGCGGACTTATCCTCAGGCGTTCAAGCAGTCGCGCAATGTCTATTGTTTCGCCGGGGCCGCGCCCTGGGTCCCCCCCGTAGTGTCGAGGGGCGGCGGGAGCGGCGGGCGTCGCGGTGGCGGCACCGGCGGATGAGCGGCCGTGGCAGCCGCCGCCGGCTTCCGCGACGACGCTGGCGTCTTGCCCGACTGATCGCCTGCCGCCTTGCTTTCCGGCCCGGTCGGCTCTGGATTCATGATGTTGATCGGCGGGATCGAGGCCGACGAGGGAAAGAACAGGCTCGCGAGGGGCATCTTGGTCGGCGGCGCGGCCGTGCCGACCGAGCCGACGGTGCTTGCGACCGTGGTCGGCTGAACCGGGGCCGGCGATCCTGGGGGCGCGCTCGGTGCGGCCGATGCCGTGGCGGCAGGCGAACCGGGAACGGCCGGCCAGTTCGCCAAGTGCCGGATGACGTACAGATCATAGGTCCCGGTGCCGAGATTGGCGCGCACCCGGCTCGGGTCATGCAGGAAGGCAAACGCGCGGCATTGCTGTGGCGTGCAGCCATCGCGCACGGCCAGCACGCGGGCGACCAGGCCGAAGCGGTCGAGCTCGGCGGCATGGCGCAGATTGGTCAACGCGTCGTAACTCGCACCGGAGAGCCGGACGTACTCTGTCGCGTCGGCCAGCAGCGAAAGCTCGGCGGAAACATAGGACACCGCAGCGGCCGTCGCTTCCGGCGTCGCGAACACGGACTTCTCGCACAAGGCTTCGACCGCGTCGCCGGCGGTGGCATCGAGGCAGGCCAACGGTGAGCCCGGCATCAAAGCCCGCGCTGTGAGTTCGGTCAGTCGCGCGTCGAGAGCGCGCCGTTCCGCCGAGGCATCGCGACCATAGCTTTCGAGTCCGATCCAGGTCGCGAGCGCTACGAGCCCCATCAGTACGAAGCGGGCGAGCGCCCCGATCGAACCTTCGCGGCCGGCGCGGGTGAAGGCGAACAGGCAGATAAGTCCGATCAACGCGGTTGCGGCAGCCGCCGTCGCCCATACCGGCAACGCTACGGTGCCGGTCACCGGGTCAAATGCCGGCAGCCAGCGCGCAAGAATGTCGAGCATGATACGCACCCCACGCGACCTTACGGTCGCGGATTATGCCGCAGCCTTGCAGGCTTTGCCAACTCCTGGAGCGGGGAAAAAACCGCGGTTCGGCGGTACGATGATCGCGACAACCGTCAGCGGGAGTGATCGAGCTGGCTCTCTTTCGCCACGCGCTCGAATGCCTCTTCGTTGCTCTTGATGCGGTACTGATAGTCTTCGCCGTCGGAGGGAAGCAGCTTCACGACCTGATAGATGCCATTGGCCGCCATGTGGCCGATGGGTCGAGAGGTGAAGTGGACAGTCTGCCCAATCCGGAATTTGTGCTCTTTCAACGCCGTCTCCTGACGCAACTCACTGGAACTCAACAACTCGTGCCCTCCTGAACCTTCATTCATTCGCCACAATATAGCAGTTCGTCCGCCACATGCGGGAAAATCTTGCAGTCGCGAACGAGTGCCCTGACGGACTTTGTTTATATCATAATTTCAATAGATTACGCAGCTCGCTTTGAGCTCATTCTCGGCTCACGCTGCACTCCGCTGCAGCAACACAGGCTATGTTTTGACCCTTCGTGGGGCGCATTAACAAACGGCGATGAGGGCCTCGCAGCACACGCATATGGCGAGTGCCACTCTTGCGCGCTGCAGAGTATTCGCCCATACCGACGCCGGGTCGCGGTTGCACGAACACGCTGCGATCACATTCACGCCGCGATCGTTGCCTACCGGCTGGCAACGCTCCAAGAGGGTTCCGAGAGGGAGAGGTACATGCGCATGTTCATCGGGATCATCATCGGCATCGCGCTCACGATCGGCGGCGCCTATGTGCTCGAACTCATCGGCGACGACAGCAAAGCCGATGGTGAATTGGGACGTCGTCAGCAAGAACCTGGACAGCCTCACCGGACTAGCGCGCGACGGCTGGAAGAAGATAGCCGGCTGAACGTAGCTTCATTTTCAGCGTTCGATTTTCAGCAAGGAACTATTCGCGCGATCTCCACTCGTGAATTGATTCATTTCACAGCCGCGTCGCGCGCATCGCAGGAACCTCCCGCCGGTTCAATTGTTCTTCCTTCAAGCCGAGCAGCTCGGCAGCATGGGAGAGCTTTAGAGGAGCGACTGCAAATGCGAACCAGACTTTTGATTTCTTCGGCCATCGCCGCCCTGCTTGCGGGCACGGTGTCGGCCGGGGCACAGACCGAGCACCAGGGACCAGCCGCCGGCGCAGCTCAGGAAAAGAGCACGCCGCAAGGCAAGGGTGCGTCCCAGGCGCAGGAGAAAAAGCAGCCGGTCCAGCGCAACAGCCAACGCGAGGAGAAGGGTGCCAAAGGCGGGCAAATTCAAACCCAAGGCCAAGGCGAACGGGAGCAGAACCTCAAGGGTGAACGCGACAATGGTCAGCGCCAGATGCGCGAGCGGAATCCCAGGGGCGAGCCTGACCGCACTTCGGGCCAAGGCCAGCGCGAAGAGACTACGCAGAAGCACGATCAGAATGCACAGCCCAGCCGCAATGAATCCCAGCAGAACCACTCGGGCGGCTCCGCTTCGTTCACGACCGAGCAGCGCACCAAGATCCGCGAAACGGTTCTGCGCGGCAGCACCGCGCCGCGCGTGAGCCACGTGGACTTCAACATTCGTGTCGGAACGGCGGTCCCAAAGAGTGTCCACGTCGTCGCTGTGCCAGAGGTGCTCGTCGACGTTCACCCGGAATGGCGCGGCTTCATGTATTTCGTCTACAACGACGAGATCATCATCGTAGAGCCGGGCAGCCTGAAGATCGTCGCGGTGGTCGAAGTCTGACGCCGCCTCTTCACCCTGAAGTGATAACGGCGGCCGAAAGGCCGCCGTTATTTATCTGAACCTCGTCGCGGCGAGCTCCATCAGGCGCGGACTTCCTGGCGCTGGAAGACGACATAGCCGATCACGAACAGCATGATGGTGCCGGCCACCAGGCCTACGATCTGCGGCCAGGCAATCATCAGGCTCTCGCTCAGCGGCAGCGGCGCTCCAAGGACCGCGCCCTGGAGCTGGCTCAAATAGATCGGCCCAAGCGAACGGGTCGAAGGATTGAGCAACGCAAGCACGACCTCGCCATAAAGCGTACTCGGCGACAACCGCGCCAGAATGGTCTCCCACTCTGACGTCCCGGGGCTGGGCAGTCCGGCCGCCAGATATTGCGGCTCGGGGGGGAAACGAGGCTCGCGACCAGAGGAGCCAGCGCCGGCCAGATCAGCGTGAGGAAGAGCCAAAGTCCCAGCGTGACCAGGGCGGCGGTGGCGGCGGAGCGGAACACGATCGAGAACAGCATCGCCAGCGCCAGCCACACGCCAGCGTAGACGATCGTGACCAGCAGGAAGATGAAGGCACGCGCCATTTCTTCCGTCCCCGGCGGTATGCCGATCAAGACGAGGCCGAGCCCAATGACCAGGATCCACAGAGCGATCAGGCTGATCGCCAGCGTGGCAAGTCCGGCGATGAACTTCCCGAACAACAGCGCATCGCGGTAGATCGGCTGCGACAAGATGCGGGAGAGCGTTCGCCGATTGTGCTCGCCGTTGATGGCGTCGAACCCGAGCCCGATCGCGATCAGCGGCACCAGGAAGCTCAGGAACGACACGAACGACGGCAGCGGATCACGCGAAGTGGTGAACAACCGCAGGAACAAGAACGGGTCTTCGGCGGTCGTGTCCTTGATCTGCTGGATCGCGCCGAAAAGAGCGGCAAGCGCGATCAGCACGACCAGCCATTCCAGCACGCGCATGCGTGCGCTGGTCAGGTGGTCCGACAACTCCTTCATGGTGACGACGCCGAGGCCCTGCCAGGGCGAGCCTTCACGCTGCATGGCGCTCTCCCTCTCGCGGCATATTCTGGAAGTAGTTCGTGTAGATCACTTCGAGGCTGGGCTCCTCGATCGAGAGCCGGAACAGCCGGCCGCCTGCTCCGACTACCGCAGCAGCCGCTTCCGGGCGCACATCTCGGTCGGCGAATAGCCGCACCCGGTTCGGGCCCGCCGGCTCGACCGACTGGACTCCGGGAAGGCCCCGGAGCCGGTCCGCGAGCCCCTGCCCTTCCGCCTCGACCTCGACATAGTAGCCGGCACCGAGCACTTGGCGGCCGAGGTCGGCGACCGTGCCGATGAGCGCGATATTGCCCTGATTGAACAGGGCCACGCGATCGCACACGCTCTGCACGCGCTCAAGCAAGTGTGATGACAGGAGCACGGTCACGCCCTGCGTCTTCAGCGCGCGGATAATGTCGAGGAGTTCGACGGTCGCCTGCGGATCGAGACCGGAGGTGGGTTCGTCCAAGATCGCGATCTGCGCTTTCTTCATCAAAATCTCGGCTAGGCCGAGACGCTGGCGCATGCCGCGGGAGAAGGTCGCTACGCGCTTGTCGGCAACGTCCTGCAGACCGACATGCGCCAGGGAGGCCTTGATGCTCTCCTCGCGCTCGGCCCGCATCATCCCCATCAAGCGCGCGGTGTAGTGCAGATTGTCGGCCGCGGTCAGGTTGTCGTAGAAGCCAACTTGATCCGGCATGTAACCGACTTGGCGCTTGACCGCGAGCGGATCGCGCATCGGGTTGTGACCGAGCACGCGCGCCTGCCCGTCCGAGATGTCGCTCAGGCCGAGCAGCATCAGAATCGTAGTGGTCTTGCCGGCGCCATTAGGGCCCAGGACCCCGAAGATCTCCCCCGCGGCGACCGAAAACGAGATCCCGTTGACGACGGCCTGACCGTTATAACGCTTGGTGAGGTTCTGAACCTCGATGACATTTTCACTCATCGCCGTCCGAACCTCGCCACTGCGCCTACCATCACCAGGAGCGCCACACCGATAAGCCCGGCGCCGACGATGCCCCACATGGTCGAAGTTGTCACCGCCACGCGGAAGGTCTGCGACGCCGAATCACCACGCCAGTTGGCGCGCAGCGTGCTCACGTAGTCGCCGGCGATGGCCTTGTCAGTCGGGGTGATCAGCGCCTGCACTTCCTTGTTTTCGTTGGGCGCTATCTTGTCGACGGTCTTTGGGTCGAAGGTGACCTTCCAGCCACTGGGCGCCGTGCCCGAAAGCTCGATGTCCTCGGCCGGCGCGGTGCCGGTATTGGTCAGAACGAGTGGAATTGAGCTTTCCTTGCCGGCAATCGCCCGCGAGCTCAGCAGACCCTCGCGGCCGCTGATGTCGATCTTTGCCTGGCCGGTGATATCGAGTCCGAGGTCCGCGGTGGCCTTGGCATCCTCGGCGGAGATGTTCGCGGTGACCTTGTACTTGCCGGCGCCAACCGTGCTGGGCGGCCGAACCTTGAGCTTCACATCCTTAGACTGGCCCGGATCGATCGGAACAGCATTCAGTTCCTGGCTACCATACTGCTCGGTGAACGAGGCATCGAAGTTATCCGGCGCTTGGGCGGCGAGGCTAACGGTGAGCTTCTTGCCGCTGTCGTTCTTGATGCTGAGCTGATATTCGAATGTCGATTTGGACGTTCCGCGCAACTCGGGGAGCTGAGGCGTCAGCGTGAGCTTCGCCGGCAGATCCTTCGCCAGCGTCACGGCCACCGGAAGGTCGAGATTGGTGTTGGCACCCTTGGCGCTGATGGTCAGGTTGGTGGTGCCCATCGGGGCTTCCTTGGGCACATCCAGCCGCAATTCCAATGACACGCTGGCGTCCGTTGCCGGCAGCGCCGCGGCGATCGGCTGGCCGCCGCCCATCAGGGTTGCGGTCCAGCCCTGCGGCACACCGGCCACTGAAAGCGCCAACCGTTCGGGCGGCATGGCGTAGTTCTGCAGGCGCAGATTGATGGTCGAGGTCTGGCCCGGCCGCAGGCTGACCGCTGGATAGTCGGTCAGCAGGAAGAGTCCTTTGACATCATTCTTTTTGGTGTCTTGCGCTGCGGCAGGGCCGGCCAGCGCAAGAACCGGGAGGATGAGCGAAAGCAGGGCGATAAATCGATATCGCATGGCGACTAACTCCGGCGATGAGCAGGTAATCCCGCTGTTGAAAACCCTACCCGCTAGCACCGCGGAAGGGGGTGCGCAGGGATGGGGGATCGTTTTCGTCCCCCCCGGAGGAATCAATACACATCCAGGAGATTTTTTTGCAAGGGGTGAAGCCAAAAGTCACACCTCCCCACCCCGGACCGGTTTTGGCCCGTCGTCGGCCTTGTCGTTCGCAGTGCGAAGGGCGCCGGAACTCTCGAGTGCTTCCAACGTTGTCCCCCACAGTCACACGCACGAGAGGCAATGAAATGGACAAGGACCGGATCGAAGGCTCGGCCCAGCAGGCCAAAGGCAAAGTCAAAGAAGTCGCAGGGAAAGTGCTCGGCAACTCCAAGCTCGAGGCCGAGGGCAAAGCCGACAAGGCCGCCGGCAAGATTCAGAATGCGGTCGGCGGTCTCAAGGACGCCATCCGCGGAAAATAAGTCCGCATCATCATGATCATGTGGAGGCCAGGAAGCCCGGCGCGCGCCGGGCTTTTTGCTGCCCGCTCACGCAGGTTTGATCCGCGGCACCTCGGGCCAGTCCACCTCGTTGCGCGCCAGGACCCATGGTTCGGCCAAGGCGGCCGCGCGCCACTCGACAAATGCGGGGAGCGCCATGATGGCCACCATGTACGCGCGAGCCGTGGGACCGACGGCGACCTGGTAGGTGTGAAGGCGCGACACCACGGGCGCATACATGGCGTCCGCCGCCCCGAACGCGCCGAACAGAAAAGGGCCGCCCTCCCCGAACCGCTCGCGGCACTCGGTCCAGAGCGCTTCGATCCGCCGCACGTCGGCTGACGCCTCGGGAGTGAGGTCGAGTACCTTCGGCGGCCGCCACATGTTCATCGGACAGAGCCGGCGCAGCGGGACGAAACCGGCATGCATCTCCGACACCACCGCCCGGGCGTGCGCGCGAGGCTTTGCATCGGCCGGCCACAGGCCTACTTGCGGGAAGGTTTCGGCGAGGTATTCGAGGATCGCAAGCGACTCCCAGACCCGGACATCACCATCGGCCAGCGCCGGCACTTTTCCGGTAGGGGAGATTTTGGTCACGCGTTCGCGGAAATCCGGCGCATCCAGGTTGATCACCTCCTGCTCAAAGGGAATCCCGAGCGTCTTCATGGCGATCCAGGGGCGCAACGACCATGACGAATAGTTCTTGTTGCCGATCAGGAGTGTGAGTGCCATCGCGTCGCCCTCGATGAGCGCCGATATGCACGGCCGCCCGGCGAAGCGCAAATTGAATTCAGCGTGATCGTGCTCGGTGCATTGTTTCTTTCGCGCGCCCTTGGCAGCATCGGCCCGGTACGCGGAGATTCGCCATGAAGCTGGTTTCGATCCTCGATCTCATTGCTCTCTCCGGCTTCATTGGCGCCTGGCTCGGCTATTCCGTGCTGGTCGAATGGACGCGGCACGGACGCGAGAGCCTCAACGCGCGGATGAACCGCTATCGTGAAACCTGGATGCGTCGCATGCTCGCGCGCGAGATGCGGATGGTCGACATGCAGATCATGGCCGCACTGCAGAACGGCACCGCGTTCTTCGCCTCGACCTCGCTGCTAGCGATCGGCGGATCGCTCTCCGTGCTCCGTTCGACCGACGAGATGGTCGCGGTCATTTCCGAACTTCCGTTCGGAATTCACACCACGCGCCCAATGTGGGAAGCCAAAGCGATGGGATTGACGCTCATCCTGGTCTACGCGTTTTTCAAGTTCGCGTGGTCTTACCGCCTCTACAACTACGTTGCGATCCTGCTGGGGGGAATGCCGTTCGCGTCTGAGAAGGACACCAGCGAAGCCGAAATTTATGTGCGGCGCACGTCGCGGCTGTTCGCCGCCGCGGGACGGCACTTTAACCGTGGCCAGCGCTCGTTCTTCTTCGCGCTCGGCTATCTCGGCTGGTTTCTCGGGCCGATCGTGCTGATGCTGACGACACTGGCCACGGTGGTGGTGATGTGGCGGCGACAATTCGCCTCGGATTCATATCAGGCCGTCGCCGGAGAATAAGACAACAGCAGCGATCGTTACTTCGGCGCCGGAAACAGCGCTGACGAGCGGCCGGTCAGCCAATAGATCGCCAACCCAACCCACTCCCGGGCGGCGGTATCGGTGCGGCGCAATCCATCACCCATGGTCGGAAATGGGCGTAGCGCATCCTCGGGACCGCGGGTGCGGAAATCGACTGGAAAGGCCTCGACCGCGAAGCCGGCCTTGCGGAAGACACCTATCGCCCGCGGCATGTGATAGGCCGAAGTAACAAGGAGCCAGCGCTCGTTCGGCTGCGGGTTGGCCAGCGCCTTGGAAAATTGTGCGTTCTCGACTGTGTTGCGCGATTGATTTTCGGCGATGACGCGGTCGCGTTGCAGTCCGAGACGCTCGAAAAACTTGATCGCGATCTCGGCCTCGGTCGCGCCGACCTCGAACAGAGTGCCGACGCCGCCGGAAAAGATGATCCGCGCGTGCGGGTACTTGCGCGCCAGTTCAAGGGTCTCGGTCATGCGCTCGGCGGCCTCGTTGAGCGCGGCTTCGTTGCGCGCTGCCGACACATCCGGTGTGACGGCGCCACCGAGGACAACGAAACCATCAGGTGGACCGCGTGTTGCATCCCAAGGCGGGAAGCGCTGTTCCAGGGGAATGATCAGCGCGTTCCCGACCGGCGAGAGCCCAAGCACCGCCAAGATAAACAGGCTCGCGATAACAAATTGCACCCCGGCTCGCGCATACCGTGTGAACATCACCAGCGCCCCGAGCAACCCGAGCGTGATCACCAGGTTGGACGGGATGGCAAAAAAGCCGAGGATTTTTGAAAGGACGAAGAACATCAGCGCGTAGTGTCCTCAGCTATGTTTCTTCCAGGCCTCGTACCGAGCTTTGGTGTCCTCGTTCATTGGATAGAGGCCCGGCAGTCTCGCGCCTCTCTCGACCTCTTCGACGATGAACGTCTCCATCCGCTCGTGCTCCGCCCCTTCTTCGGCAACGAAGCTCGCGAGGTTTTGCGGGACCACCACAACACCGTCGTCATCGGCGACGATGATATCGTCGGGAAAGATCGCACAGCCGCCGCAACCGATCGGCTCCTGCCAGCCCACGAACGTGAGACCGTTCACCGATGCCGGTGCCGCCACCCCCGCGCACCAGACCGGCAGGTTGGTTGCGAGCACGCCGCCCTTGTCACGCACCACGCCGTCGGTGACGAGGGCGGTGACGCCGCGCCGGACCATACGCATGCACAGGATGTCGCCGAAGATGCCGGCGCCGGTCACGCCCATGGCATCGGCAATTGCGATAACGCCCTCGGGCATTTCCTCGATCGCGCCGCGGGTCGAGATCGGCTTCGACCAGCTCTCCGGGGTGGCAAGGTCCTCACGCGCCGGCACGAAGCGCAGCGTGAAGGCCGCTCCGACCAGCCGCCGGCCGCTGCCGGCCAGCGGCGTCGGCCCGCTCATCCAGCAGCGGCGGATGCCCTTCTTGAGCAGCACAGTCGTGATCGTGCCGGTGGTGATGTGGCGCAGCGTCTCGAACAGCGCTGGCGTCATGAAGGGCCTCCCGCAGACAAATGACCGCGCCGGGATAGCAGGTGCGCCTAGGCTCGGCCAGCGGAGGAAACGGAAGTCGCAACTGGCAGGCCCGTCAATCCCATTTGGGCGAACCGGAATAGGCATAATCGACGATGCGGCCATCCCGGCTCGCAAGCTTGGCAATCTCGGCCATCTCGGCTTCGGACAATGCGAAATCGAAGATCGCAAGGTTCTCCTCCAGCCGCTCGATCCGGCTGGTGCGCGGAATGACCACGATGTCGAGTTGCACCAGCCAGCGCAGGGAGACCTGCGCGGCAGTCTTGCCGTGGATCTTACCGATGCGTTGCAAAACCGCGTCGTTCTTCGCATCGCCGCGCGCGATCGGGCTGTAAGCCACGATTGCCATGCCGCGGGACCGGCAAGCGCGGACCACCTTCGATTGGTCGAGAAAGGGATGCATTTCGATCTGATTGCAAACCAGCGGCTCCGACGAGAGCCGGACGGCCTCCTCGATCAGCGCGATCGTGAAATTCGACACCCCGATGTGGCGGGCGAATCCCATCCGCTTGACCTTGCAGAGCGCGCCGAGCGTCTCGGCGAGCGGGATCTGCGGGTTCGGCCAGTGCAGCAGGAGCAGGTCGACCTCGGTAAGCCGCAGCCTCATCAGGCTTTCCTTGGTCGCCCGCTCCAATTCGCGCGGTGCAAAGTGCGAGGGCCAAACCTTCGTGGTCAGGAACACCGCGTCGCGCTTGACGCCGGACGCGCGCAGTCCCTCGCCGATTTCCCGCTCATTGCTGTACATCTCGGCCGTATCGATGTGACGGTAGCCGAGCCGGAGTGCCTGCTCGACGATGCGCGCGCAGGTGCGACCCCGCAGCTCCCAGGTGCCCAACCCGACCAGCGGAATGTGTGCGTCGTGGACATCGACTGTCAGCATCGCAAAACCGTCCGCGTTTGCCGGGGGCGCAGAAACTCGCCTACTCGCCAGTTGCTCGGCACTTAAAGCGAATTCCAAACAGGCTCATTCGGCATCGCCACATCAGCAGCCAAGCCTTTGAGCGCGCTTCTCATCTTAGAACAATTCAAACAAAGAAAAATGCACTTGCATGGTCACATTTGTTGGTCTTGATCATATGTTGGGGGGCGTCCCTTGCGAGACCGAGCCATGCGCGGAGTTGTTCTGGCCTTGATGGTAGCGATCCTCGGCGCCACCGCGCTGCCGCAGGCGGCGACTGCGCAGGAGATCAATATCAGCATTCGCAACAACAAGTTCGAGCCGGCCGAGTTGCGGGTGCCGGCGGGCAAGCGCGTCACGATCTACATCACTAACGAGGACGCCACGCCGGAGGAGTTCGAGAGCAATTCGCTCAAGGTCGAGAAGATCATCCCCGGGAAATCCAAGGGACTCGTGCGGATCGGGCCGCTTATCGCCGGCCGCTACGATTTCTTCGGGGACTTCCATCAGGATACTGCCAAGGGCGTGGTGATTGCGGAATAGCAGCGCAGAATAGGAATAGGCATCGTGTTGGGCGCAGCAGTTATCGTTTTTCGCGAGGTCATCGAAGCCGGCCTCATCATCGGCATCGTGCTTGCCGCCACGCGCGACGTTCCCGGCCGCGGCAACTGGGTTGCGCTTGGGGTGGGAGCGGGCATCCTCGGCGCTTCCCTGGTCGCGCTGTTTGCCGCGCAGATCTCCAACGCCTTCGAGGGCTCCGGCCAGGAATTGCTCAATGCCAGCGTGCTCGGCGTCGCGGTGGTGATGCTCATGTGGCACAACGCCTGGATGGCGCGACACGGGCGCGAGATGGCGGCCGAGATGCGCGCGATCGGCCAAGGCGTCAGCGCCGGCACGCGGCCGATGACAGCGCTGGCGGTCGTGATCGGGCTGGCGGTACTGCGTGAGGGCTCTGAGATCGTGCTGTTCCTCTATGGCATCGTCGCGACCGGCACGTCGGCATCGTCGCTGCTCGCTGGCGGCGCACTCGGCATCGCCGCGGGCGCCGCGTTCACCGCCCTCACCTATTACGGACTGTTGGCGATCCCGCCGCGGTACATTTTCAGCGTCACGACCATGCTGATCGCGCTACTGGCCGCGGGCATGGCCGCGCAGTCGGTGCAGTTCCTCAGTGCCGCCGGCCTGATCGACGTGCTCAGCAGCCAAGTGTGGGACAGTTCGCGCTTTCTGTCGCAAGACAGCATCTTCGGCAAGCTGCTGCACACGCTCATCGGCTACAACGACCGTCCAAGCGAGTTGCAACTGATCGCCTATCTGGCGACGCTCGTGGTCATGGCGATCCTGGCGCGCATCGCGGCGCCACCGCATCCGGTCCGCGCCGCGGCCTGATCAGCGCGCGACCTTGGCGCCGCCGAGAGCGGCGAACGCAACCTCCGGCGCCTTGTCAATCACCTTGAGCAGGGCGCGCGCGGGGCCGCGCGGTGAGCGCTTGCCCTGCTCCCAATTCCGCACCGTCTCGATCGGGACGCAGATGCGCGCCGCGAACTCAGCCTGCGTGAGTTTGGTGCGCGCGCGCACGCCCTTGGCATAGGCGGCGTCGGCGATTCCGCTGTCGCTTTCAGCGGCGAGCACCTCGGGCGCTGGCAGCGGCTGCGCGCCGAGCATGGTCAGCGCCCGCTCGCTCCCGTCGGCGAGGACTTCGACAATCCGGCCGTCCGCCTTGAGTCTGACCCGCATCATGGCGACTTTAGGCGTATGCGATTCCCCCGACGTGGCCAAGGCATTCCACATCTCAGCCTCCGTTCGCGCACCGCTGGATTTTTGAGTCGCAGTCACGAGATTGCCCGCAACGGCGCTCTCGCCCCCAAGGCCTCGGCCAGGAGACGATCGATGTCCTCCCGCGGCGTCGGCTTGGCGAATAGGTAGCCCTGCATCTCGCTGCAGCCGGCGAGCCGCAGCAGCACACGCTGCTCTTCGGTCTCGACGCCCTCGATGACGACATTGAGCCCGAGCGCCCGGCCGAGCGCCACGATCGCCTGGATGATCACGCCCGAATTGGCGGACTGATTGAGCGCCGCGACAAAGCCGCGGTCGATCTTGAGCTTGTCGAACGGAAGCTGGCGCAGATAGGTGAGGCTCGAATAGCCGGAGCCGAAGTCGTCGAGCGCAAGCTGCACGCCCAGCGCACGCAGCGCTTCGAGCTGCGATTTGGCGGCCTCCGGATTATCAATGAGCACACCCTCGGTGACTTCCAAGACCAGCCGCCCCGGCTCGATCTTCGCCTCGGTGAGCGCGTCCGATACGAGAGCGACGAGCTTGCGGTCGCGGACCTGCACCGGCGACAGATTGACGCCCATGTAAAGCTCGGGCCAGCGCCCGGCGTCGGCCAGCGCCCGGCGCAAAACGAACTCGCCGAGCTGGTCCATCAACCCAGCCTCTTCCGCGATCGGGATGAACACCGACGGCGGGATCATTCCGCGCGAGGAATGGTTCCAGCGCAGCAGCGCCTCGACGCCCACGATCGCGCCGCCCTCCGACTTGACGATCGGCTGATAGTAAAGTTCGAAGGCCCGCGCCGCCAGCGCGCGCGCAAGGTCGCGCTTGATGAAGCGCCGCTCGTCAAGCGCCGCTTCCATGAGCGCATCGAATTCGACCACGAGCCCGCGGCCTTTGCGCTTGGCCGCGCGCAGAGCGAGGTCGGCGCGGCGCATGAGTTCATCCCGGCTCGTTCCATCACGCGGCGCCACCACGAAGCCGGCGCTGACACTCACCTGGACGACCTGGTCCATCCAGATCGGACGGGCGATGGCGTCGCGCACGGCCTCGGTGGCAGCGAGCGCCGCCTGGGCGTCGCTCGCCCCCATGATCAAAGCGAACTCGTCGCTGCCGACACGTCCGACCAGCACGTCTCTCGGCGTGGCAGCGCGCAGGCGCCTGCCGATTTCGGTCAAGACTTCGTCGCCCCCGGCGTGGCCGACGGCGTCATTCACCTCATCGAAGCCATCGAGATCGATGCTCGCATAAGCCAGCGTCCGAGCCGGCGGCCGCTCCGCCAGCGCCCGATCGAACTGGTCGAGCAAATCCCGATGATTGGGCAGATCGGTCAGCGGGTCGTGATATTCGAGCCGGTGCACGGTCTGCTCGCTGTTTGCGAGCAGAAAGCCGAGCCGGTTGAGCTGCCACATCACGAGCGCAATGAAGCCGATGACGCCGACCGCGATCAGCACCGCAAGCGGCAACAGCCGCGTCATCATCGCGGTTGCGGACCGCTCAGGCTCCCATTGGAACCAGCCGACGATGCGGCCTTTTTGATCGAGCAGCGACTGCATGTTCTGCCCCTCGGCCGCGGGCTCGGTCTCGAACCGCAGATCCTTGAGACCGGAGGCGCGCGCGAGGATGTGGATCAGCTTTGGCTCGACGTCGGGGAGTTGCGGGGAGACCGCATGGAGCGCTCCGATGGCGCCCTGCAGGGCCTGCCGGCGTTCCGATTCGACGAAATCATCGGCCTGTCGCGCGAGCACGAAGCCAAGGACCGTGCAGACGATGACGGCGGCAACAACGATGAGCGCCAGCGGGGCGACCAGGCGCAGAATGGCCGGTTCGCCCTGTCGCAGCCGCAGCGGACGATCGGGATGCCGGCCGGACCAGGCCAGTAGCGCCCGCGAAAGGCTGCTCGGCGCTTCGGCGCCTTTACCAAACTCCACTGAAAACCCCACGCATATCCAACGGTTTAGAGGCAAAACCCGGGAAAGCGAGGTTAACGGGAGATGGTGAAAAAGCGGTGAACTTCCTGGACCGGCTTATCTCAGCCCAAACCAGAGCGTGGCGATGCCGAGGAACGAAAAGAAACCCACAACATCGGTGACGGTGGTGACGAAGACGCCGGAAGACACCGCCGGGTCCGAGCGCGAGCGCTGCAGGATCAACGGGATCAGAATTCCTCCGAGCGCTCCGGCGACCAGATTGCAGATCATTGCGAGCCCGATGACGATGCCGAGATCGGGGATCTTGAACCAGGCGACAGCGGCAACGCCGGTGATGACCGCGAACGCCAGTCCGTTGAGCAGGCCGACCAGCGCCTCGCGCACGATGATCCGCCCCGCGTTCGCATCCGACAACTGCCGGGTGGCGAGCGCACGCACGGCAACCGTCATCGTCTGCGTCGCTGCGTTGCCGCCCTGACTGGCCACGATCGGCGCGAGGACCGCGAGCGCCACCATCTTCTGCAGTTCCCCTTCGAACAATCCCAGCACCGAAGACGCGAGGAAGGCGGTCGCGAGATTGACCAGCAGCCAGTTGAACCGCCCTTTGGCGATCGTCCAGACCGGGTCGGAGAGTTCTTCCTCGCTGCGCACGCCGCCCAGCGCCTTGATGTCCTCCTCGGCCGCCGCTTCGATCACGTCGACAATGTCATCGATGGTGATGATGCCGACCAGCCGGTCGTTCTTGTCGACCACCGGCACTGAAATGAGATCGTACCGCTGGAACAGACGCGCGACGTCCTCCTGGTTGTCGGTCGCGCGCACCCGCCGCAGATCCTCGTTCACCAGTTCCTCGACGGGGACCGGACGTTTCGTGCGCAGCAGTCGGTCGAGCTCGACTTCGCCCTTGAGCTTGCGGCCGGCATCGACGACGTAGAGCTGATAGAAGCGGTCGGGCAAATTCGGGCTTTCGCGCAGGAAGTCGATCGTCTGTCCTACGGTCCAATTCGGCTCGACCGCGATCAACTCGTCCTGCATGCGCCGGCCGGCGGAATCCTCCGGATAGTCGAGGCCGCGCGCGAGCGCGATCCGCTCCGGCACCGGAAGCTGCTCGAGGATCTCGGCCTGCTCGGCTTTCGGCAGGTCCTCCAGGATTGCGACCGCATCGTCGGTGTCGAGGTCGCGGACGCCTTCGGCGACGGTCTGCGCCGGCAACTCATCGAGGATTTCCTCGCGGACCGTATCGTCAACTTCGGTGAGCGCCGAGAAATCGAAGTCGCGCCCCAACAATTCGACGAGGCGCGGCCGATCATCCGGATCGAGCGCTTCGATCAGCGCGCCGAGGTCGGCTTCATGCACATCGCCGGCAAGGTCGCGCAGCGTCGCCGCATCGTTTTCGGCGATCGCGGTGGCGACGCGCTTCACATAGTCCGCGCGCAGCGTCCCGTCCTCAGCGCGAAGGGCATCGGACAACTCCGTCACGGTCATGTCTTTTTCGTCGAGCATGCCGGGCCTGCACGGAAGTAGCGGGATATCGCCGCTTGTACGCTCGGCCCGATGGAGAGGCAATCAAACAACGCCGCGCGTCGCGGATTCATCGCGGGCGGCACAGGAGGACCGGCAGACATGCGGCTTGGAATTCTCAGTACGATGCTCGCGCTGTCCGTCATCACGAATCCGGCGCAGGGCGCGCCGTGCCCCGGAAATCCCGACGCGCTCGGGACTGAGCGCGTCCTCACGGTCGATCCCGCAACCACTTTGCGGGTTGGCCGCAAGCATTTTCCACAGACGCTCGCGCTGGCGCCCAAAGAGGTGGTGCTCACATTCGATGATGGCCCGTGGCCAACCACCACGCCGCGGGTGCTCGATGCGCTCAAGCGCGAGTGCGTCCACGCGACCTTCTTCCTGCTCGGACGCAACACGGTCGCCGCGCCCGCCCTTGCGCGCCGCGAACTCGCGGACGGCCATACGGTCGCGTACCACACGTTCTCGCATCCGCTGCTCAACCGGATGCAGCTCACAGCCGCCGAAGCCGAAATCGACCGCGGCTTCGCCGCCATCGACAATGCGCTCTATGGTCATGCCGGATCGGCTCCGGTGACCCCGTTCTTCCGCTTTCCCGGATTTGCTTCCAGCCCAGCCCTGCTCGATCACCTGGCGGGTCGTGGAATCGTCACATTCGGGGCCGACCTTTGGGCGAGCGATTGGAATCCCATGTCGGCCGATCAGGAGTTGCGGCTAGTGGTGGGGCGCCTGGACGCGACCGGGGGTGGCATCGTGCTGTTCCATGACACCAAGGCGCAGACAGCCTCGATGCTGCCGGCTTTCCTGCGCGCGCTTGCGCGTCGCGGTTATCGTGTCGTGCACACGGTTGCGCCGGGCGCTGCGCGGGCCAAGTGACAGCGTCCTCAGGGCGACGTGTTTGCGAACGTGGCTGGCGCGTCACAGGTCCCGATTAAGGTTGCAAAACAGCACCGGTTAATGTGCCGTTAAGTTGCGCCTCAATAGTGTTGCGATAGAGTGTACACTTCAGTTCCCGGGCGTCATTCCGGGCTTGTCCAAAAGGTCGATTTGGTATGCGCATCCTCGCCGCCTTTTGTGCATTTGCCGCCGCGATCGCCATCAGTCCGGCGTCCGCCGCGGAATGCCCGGGCCATCCGAATGCGCTCGGGACCAGCCGCACGCTGGTGGTCGACCCTTCAGAGCACGGGCTGCTGGGCGGGCTGCAATACCGCGAATCCCTTCCCCTCAACGATCATGAGATCGTGTTGACATTCGACGACGGCCCGCTGCCGCCGCACACGAACCGTGTGCTCGACGCACTCGCCGCCGAATGCGTGAAGGCGACTTTCTTCATGGTCGGACAAATGGTGCGCGGCTATCCGTCGGTGGTGCGCCGGGTCTATGAAGAAGGGCACACCATTGCCAATCACAGCCAGACCCATCCGTTCACATTCCACAAGATGACGATCGACGCAGCGTCGAAGCAGATCGAGGACGGCTTCACCTCGCTGCGGACGGTCCTCGGCGATCCGAACGCGGTCGCCCCGTTCTTCCGCATCCCAGGCTTGCTGCGTCAGGCCTCGGTCGAAAACTATTTGACCCAGCGCGATGTCATGGTGTGGAGCGTCGACTTCGTCGCCGACGACTGGACCCACATCCCGGCCCACGAGATCGTCCGCCGCGCCATCAACCGGATCGAGGCCAAGGGGCGCGGTATCTTGCTGCTGCACGATATTCAGCCCGCAACGGCGGCCGGCCTGCCGGACCTGCTGCGGGAATTGAAGGCGCGCGGCTATCACATCGTCCAGGTCGTTCCGGCCCGGCCCGACCGCCCGAAGACGCCGACCGAGCCCGAGCAATGGGTGCTTCACCACACGCCCGGGATCTGGCCGACTCCCGTGCCCGTCGTCGGCCTCGACGATTCCTCTTCGGTGATGTTGGGGGCTCCCAGTCCCGCGAGCTTCGGGGTCGCCGATTCCCTGCAGGAGCCGTTGGCCAAGGCGTTGGCGATGAATCCCGATCAGCCGCACGCGACGCCTGGCGAAGCGGCGCTGTCCCCGCTCGCGGTTTGGCCGCACGGCATCCGGCTCGTTGCATTACCGAATGCGGGCGAGTTGCCGGCTCCCGCGGCGGTGAACTTTCGCTATTCCAACGTCTGGCGGCCGAAAACCGCCTCTGTCGCTGCTACCAAGGGCGCGCACAAGTTGAAATTCCGAAGCGGCGGCAAGGTCGCGCCGACCGCACACGAGACGCCGCTGCCCCCGCTGCCGGGTCGCAAGCGGGCGACGACCGGCTCGGGGGAAACGCATGCCGCGGCTCCGCGACCGCCTAAGGGCTTTATTGCCCCCGGCGCGCCGGTCGGTCACCAGCTATCGATCGGAAAGCCGACGGCCTTGCTGGATTGAGGGATCGCATGGTGTCAGCGCGGACACCGCGAGGGCCTATCATACCGGCCTCTCGTCTGTCATCCGGGCTCCAAATTGTCCCAATTGGTCGGATCTTCTGGCTCGGGCGCTTCCGGCGCTGGTGTTGCGGCGTCCTTGGCGCCAAGGCTCTCGGCCAAGGTCCGATATTCGTCGGCCATTTTTCGGAACCGAGCCGCAACGTCAGGGCTGCTCGAGCGCAACGAAAGCGCGAATAAATCTTCTGACTGACGGCGATAATACTCTGCGCTTGGCATCCGCCGACCCCCGCCTTCCCCCGTCTTTGCGCGGCAATCGACAACGATCTCCCGCGGGCTTTGTTCCCGGCCCCCGTGAATTAACAAAAAAATCGCCGTCGACGGCGCCGCGAACGGCCAAGCGCCAGGCTCAGCACGCCGAGAAGGCTGACCCATTCTGAAAACTGGTGCGGTCGAGAGGAAACCGCCGCTATCCTCGTTTCACATTGATTTTGTTGATATTTCCAACGGACCAAAATGCCAGTTCGGAGTGAATTTCGTAGTAACTATCCGCATTGATAGTCAACCGTCACGCACGTTCCGGGTAAGAAGCGCACGAGTTTAGCAACGTTCAGTGAGCGTTGATTATTTTATGTGGGGGGATTGACACCAGAAACGTGCTTTGCCCGGTGCAAACGTCAACGGTGATAAGTCAGCGCTGACTTACTTTCGGCCAGACGCGACCAAGCTCGCATTCAAAATATTTCGGAAGTCACGTGCCTATTTGGTCGTAGTTCGCTGGGCTTTCCCGTGACCTTCCACGGCGCCGCCGCAGTCCTGCCCGGTATAAGACCAACTAACGATATCGCCTTTGAATTCTAATGACGCATTGTATTCGCCCGGACATTCTGGAGTCGTGTTCCGCAATGATATTGATTGCGCGCGGTTGCCTGTGAGCCTTCCATCTCCTTGGCCCTGCCCTCCGCTAGCGGTCACGAAGCTTACTTTTAAGTTGTCACCCGTCTGTACTGTGGTGATTGTGATCTTCTGTTCTGCCTCTCCTCCTGCTTTGTAAGTTGTGTTGTTTGTGCCCTCATAAACTCCTCCAACGTTGGGACCGCAGACCTCGCTCACAAGCTGAGCGAATGGAGATGCGTCTTTCACGTCGAGGGGCTGTGCGGGTGTGGAAGCGGCGACCACGTAAGCCAAATTTCCCTCAGGATCGAAGTATTCGAACTTCGGCACGATAACCTTCTTTTGCTCCGCACAGTTTACGTTGACCAAGTCGACAAGAGTTCGAGCACTGAATGGAATTCCAACAATCTTCTGTGCCGGAAATAGCTCGGATAGGCCATGTATCTTTTGAAATCTGATTACCAGCAACAGTTCAAGGGAATAGCCTGAATCAGAAATTGTCTTGACCGGACCATAAAACATATCGCCGTCGCCGTTTGGGGCGAACGTCAAATACTTCAACTTCAGATCGGCAAGCTGTTCCTTCGAAAGAAGCGGCGTTCTGAGCTGCTCGCTACACATTATATTTTGAGCGGTAGCGAGAATGCTACCAGGACTTGGCTTTTCGCCCGCAGCCAAATCCAATTCCTTGGGATTACCACGCTTATAGTGAGAAATGATCTCGCCGGACACATTGTAAATGGTCCGCTCGGCGAGCAATCCAAGCGAATTTTTGCAGCTTAATACAGTTCGATCGTCTTCGAAGGCAGCGCGGTTTGCTGCTCCCGAAGAACCAGAACTGTCAAAATTCAGGGCGTAGCGAGCGGTATAGGCAACTGCATCCCCAAACGTCTTGATCGAACTAGGCTCGAAATAGTACGCGCTGCCCTGAGCGCTAGTTGCATACAATACCCACTCACCCGGCTTGCTGTTCCAAACAGCGGCCTGACTCGCGCTTCCCGGTTTTCCCGGTGCCAGGCCCACTCTCTCAAGGAAGCTCGGAAACCAAAAAGATTGGGCGAGTGCCAACACCAACGCACTCAACACCAGCGCACCTGCTACGGAACCGAACCGCTGCCAGGAAGGAGGGCTGGGGATTGATCGGATATCTCGCACAAGTCCAGCCATTTCATGGCGAAAGCCCGACAGGGTAACGGATGCCGCCTGATGATCGAGCAAACCCTCAATATCATTCGGCAGCATGGCTCTAGCCGGTAGCTCGGCTCCATTGAGGCGAACTGGAATGACCGTGATCTTGCGTCTCAACGCGCGCTCAATTTCGAGCCTTACCCAATCATGCGGATTGTCGAGACGGCGGCGGCCTTCTTCGTCTTTGGCGTTGAGCCAGCTCGGCCCAATTAGCACCAACATCACCTTACATTCGGCCAATCGCTGTTCGAGGACGGCCGGAAAAAGGGTTCCCGCACGCATATCAATATCAAGAAACACATTCTTACGACCAAATTCATTCTCCAAGTACTGTCCAATGCTAATTGCGCTGGCAGCACTGTCCTCCCGACGATAACTTATGAATATCTTGCGCGGCATGCTGGTTCGAACATACTACAGAGGGCTTTCGCTCTCAAATTGAGCGCACAGCCGCAAAATGCATCACGATCGCGGCCCGCTTCAAGCCTTCAAAAGCTGTAACTGCTGATACCAATCTCCCGCCAATCCCCGCGCTTGCTGTGGGGTCAGAGGCCGCCCCTCGCCGCTGCGCTCAGCGCGTATGGTGGCAATCCTGCCCTCAATCGTGGTCAGCCATTCGCGGTGTTTTTGCCGCGCCAGAATGACCCCAACATGACCGCTATTGAACCGTTCTTCACAGCGAAGCCCGTACAGGCGTTCGTATTCCGCCTGCACGTCGGCTGGGATGCGCTTCCGGGCGCTGAAGCCACCGCTCTTGGTGGGGCTGAGTTTGGTTGCTACACGGGCCATGTGTAGCGGCTAGTGTATTACGACTGCGGAAAATGTCGAGTACTTTCAGTAATCTATTGAATTATATACCACTCCCAGCGGGGTGGTGCGGTCGAGAGGACTCGAACCTCCACGGGTCGCCCCGCTAGCACCTCAAGCTAGTGCGTCTACCAATTCCGCCACGACCGCATGTGGGAAGAACGCGTGCCTTGGGAGGCCCGCGTCGAGCGACCGCGCTCGTGTAACAAATCGATTCCGGCGCGACAAGGTCTGCGGCACACGGTCTTGCAGAGCTGCGGCGTCGGGGCTCCGCGCCATCCCCCTCAGCGGATGTCCGCGAGCCGCGGGAGCAGCCCCTTGACTTCGACCGCGATGCGGTTTCCGCTCACCACCACGGTGCCCTTGGCCACGGCAAAATTGTTGGCGAGGATGTGGACCTCGTCGTCTTCGGAGGCCTCGAGCTCGATGATGGCGCCGCGGCCGAGCCGCAGTACCTGATGAACCGGCATGGTCGTGGTCCCGAGCACCACCTGGATGTCGAGCGAAACCTTATCGAGCGTGGCCACTGTATCCTCGCAACTTCGAATGCAACCCCTCGAAGTGACCATGGTATGGTTACCGGGTGGTTAACGCACGCAACGACCTGCGGACGCTGGCCGTTCCGCCAAGTCTCGCCCCGATCGAATGGCGGGTGAGCGCGGCGCCGGTACCCTACGAAACCGCACTCGCCGACATGGAGGCCCGCGCGGCGGCGATCGCGGACGGAACCGGCGCCGAACAGGTCTGGCTGCTTGCGCACCCGCCGCTCTACACCGCAGGAACCAGCGCGCGGCCTGCGGATCTGATCGAGGCTCGGTTCCCAGTCTATGCCAGCGGCCGCGGCGGCCAGTTCACCTATCACGGCCCGGGCCAGCGCATCGCCTACGTGATGCTCGACCTCAAGCGGCGCGACCCGGACGTGCGCCGCTTCGTCGCCACGCTGGAGGAGTGGATCATCCGTACACTTGCGGCCTGCGGCGTAACCGGCGAACGACGCGACGACCGCATCGGCGTCTGGGTCCGCCGGCCAGAGAGAGGGCCGGGCTACGAGGACAAGATCGCGGCGATCGGCATCCGCGTGAAGCGCTGGGTGACCCTCCACGGCATCGCGCTCAATATCGATTGCGACCTCTCGCATTTTTCGGGGATCGTGCCCTGCGGCGTCGCCGAGGCGCGGTACGGGGTCACCAGCCTCGCCGATCTCGGCTTCGACACGAGCATGGCTGAGGTGGACGCGATCCTGCGGCGGGAATTCGAGCCGTTATTCGGGGCGGCCGGACCCGCGCGCTGATCTCAGTTCGGGGGTGTCGCCGCCGGCTCCTGCCGCGTCGTACAGGAAACGGCGACGGGCTGGCAGGCGATGCCGATATTCGAACAGGTCCACGAGCCGTCCGGCGCACGGATGCAGGTGCGACACCCATCAGTCCAACGCAGGCACGTCTTTTCGATTGCGCCGTAATCGTGGACCGTCGGCACATCCAGCGGCGGAGCGCTCGCCGGCGGCTGCGTCGGCCCCTGCGCCAGGACGCCGGTGGCCGCCCACAGCATCGCGACGATAATCACGCCCATTCGCATCGGCCAACCCTATACCGTCGGCAGCATGGAAAATAGTTCCCCCGCCCGGCGCGGGGCGAGATCTTGCGCGTTGCCGACGCGCGCGTCGAGCGCCTCGACCCTCGCACCCGGAGGTCCGCCACGGCAAGCCTCGATCATCGCACTGACCGCTTCGGCGGGCCCCGCGAACACCGCCTCGACCGTTCCGTCGCGGCGGTTGCGCACCCAGCCTTCGACCCCGCGCTCGAGCGCGGTGTATTCCGTCCAGGCACGAAATCCGACCCGCTGCACGCGGCCGCGAATCATGACGTACCAATCGCGCGATCGCTCATCGCAATTCTCCCGTATCCTTCGCGCGTGCACCGCGCCAGCGCGACGGCGACCAGCGTCGGAGCGAAGCGATGTAACGCTCGGGCAGATCCCATTCGCGCGCGGCTTCGGTCACGAGCGTGATATAGCCCGGCCGCGGCCGGCCGATACCCCGCCGCGGCGCGATGTAAACGAGCGCCGGCAGGCGGCGCGTGCCGCAGCGGACCGGCAGCGTTTGGCGTACATAGAGACCGAAGTCAACTCCTTCATAGGCGTTGAGCGCAGCAAGATCGCGCGGGCCGACACGCCACAGCACGCCCTGCAGCAATGCGCCCGCGCGCGGCACGATCGACCCGACACCGTCAGGCGTAATGATGAAGACCCAGCCCGGGAGCGTGGCGCGGCCGACCGCGGTCGCGGTCGGGCAGCGGCCACGCATCATCGCGGGGCTCATGTTCGAGCCGTAGGCGAAATGCAGAGTCATGCGGGGGCACAATGCCACCCACGAAGGTACAAAGAAAAGAAGACCGTCAGCAGCCGCGAAAAATATAAATCCGCCCTATCAGGTGCGAACAAATGGAAACGATGTAACAAATGCAAAAGGTCCCGGCCCGCGCGACGGTCGAATGTGGCGCAAAACGCCGATCAGACGAACTCCATGATCACGGCGTCCACCGCGAGGCTCTCGCCCGGCTTCACCTTGATCGCTTTCACGACACCGTCGCGCTCGGCGCGCAACGCATTTTCCATTTTCATCGCCTCGACAATCGCCACTGTCTCGCCGGCCTTGATCTCTTGGCCTTCGACGACACTGATCGCCCGCACCAGGCCCGGCATGGGGCAGCGCAGCAGCTTCCCGCTGTCAGTTTCGGCCCGTAGCAGCATCAGTCGCGCCGCCGCGGCCTCACGCTCGGTATAGACAAAAACCCGCGCGGACGCGCCGCGGTGCGTGAGCTGAAATCCGTTCAGCAAAGAGCGGACCTGAACCGAGATGTCACGTTGATCAAATCGCCCCGACCAGAGCAACTCACCTGGTTTCCAGGCCGATACCAGCACATGGCGCTGGGCATCGGCAAACTGCACCGTCAGTTCCCGTCCATTCCGCACGATGTCGAGCGCAATTTCGGTGTCATCGAGGCAGACGACGCGCCGTCGTTCGCGCGTAACCGCCGCTCCTGCGCGCTGGCCGGAAATTCGGCGCTTGCGCTCGCCGAGCACGTGATCGATCGCGGCAGCAACCGCTGCAAGAACGCGAGCGCCCTCCCCCGTTGGCGCGATCAGGTGAAAACCTTGCGGATATTCCTCGGCGATGAAGGCGGTCGAAAGCTTGCCGGCGCGAAACCGCTCGTTTTGCATCAACGCCGACAGGAACGGAATGTTGTGCCGGATGCCATCGAGTGTGAATGCGTCGAGCGCATCCGACTGTGCCGCAATCGCTTGCGCTCGTGTTGGAGCATGGGTCACGAGCTTTGCGATCATCGGATCGTAATAGATCGAGATTTCGCTGCCTTCGCGCACACCAGCGTCGTTGCGCACCGTGATGCCGCCTTCGCTTCCTTCCGCCGGCGGCCGATAGCGCGACAGGCGCCCGATCGACGGAAGAAAATTGCGCGTGGGATCCTCGGCATAGATGCGGGTCTCGATCGCCCAGCCGGAGACCTTCACCCCATCCTGCTGCAGCACAAGCCGCTCACCGGCAGCGATGCGGATCATCTGCTCGACGAGATCGATGCCGGTCACAAGCTCGGTCACCGGATGCTCGACCTGCAGCCGCGTGTTCATTTCGAGGAAATAGAAGCTGCGGTCTTGGCCGGCGATAAACTCGACGGTGCCGGCGGAGTCGTAGCCGACGGCTTTGGCCAGCGCTACCGCCTGCTCACCCATCGCGTGGCGCGTTGCGGCGTCAAGCAGTGGCGACGGTGACTCCTCGATGATCTTCTGATTGCGGCGCTGGATCGAGCATTCGCGTTCACCGAGATGAATCACGTGGCCATGCTTGTCGCCGAGCACCTGGATCTCGACATGGCGCGGGTCCTCGATGAATTTTTCGATGAACACGCGCTCATCGCCGAACGAGCTTTTCGCCTCCGAGCGCGCACGCGCAAAGCCCTCCGCGACCTCGTCCTTGTTGTGAGCAATGCGCATCCCCTTGCCGCCGCCCCCAGCCGCCGCCTTGATCATGACCGGATAGCCGATTTCCGCGGCGATCCTCAGCGCCTGCGTCTCATCTGCGATGACGCCGAGATGCCCAGGCACGGTCGCGACACCCGCCTTGGCGGCAGTGCGCTTGGCGGCAATCTTGTCGCCCATCGCCGCGATCGCATCGGGATTGGGTCCGATGAAGGTGATGCCCGTTGCGGCGAGGGCACGCGCGAAATCCGCGCGTTCGGAGAGAAATCCGTAACCGGGATGCACGGCCTCCGCGCCCGTTCGCTGACAGGCAGCGACGATCTTTTCGATGGAGAGATAGCTCTCCGCAGCAGGCGGGGGGCCGATGCCAATCGCCTCATCCGCAATTTCGACGTGCAGCGCATCGCGGTCCGCATCGGAATAGACTGCGACGGTCTTGATGCCCATCGCATGCGCCGTGCGCATGATGCGGCCCGCGATCTCGCCGCGATTGGCGATCAGTATCCGCTTGAACATCCACCGACCTTCGAGCGAGCAGATTGCCGGCTTTGCGGTGTAGAACTTGAAAAGTCAATGACGCCGCCGCGACGATCTGCGACAATTCCGCCGTTGTAATAAATTCGTCTTGGAGCCGGTCTAGGAGACCGGTTTTCCAGCGAATTTGAAGGAGGGGATAATGGTGCGATCGGGAATGCTGCTGGCGCTCGTTGGCGCACTGCTGGCGGTGCAAGCCAAGGCCGCTGAAAAACCCCGCGCACACAACGTCATCTTGTTCGTACCCGACGGCTTGCGCGCATTGTCCGTCACACCCCAGTCCGCGCCGGCGATGGCCGCGATCCGGGACAAGGGCGTCAATTTCAAGAACTCGCACTCGCTGTTTCCGACCTTCACGATGGCGAATTCATCCGGGCTCTCCACCGGACACCGGTTGGGCGATACCGGAGTGTTCAGCAACGTGATCTACATCGCTCGTCCAGTGTCGCCGTCGGACACGGTCACGCCGTTCGTCGAGAATGACGCCGTCCTCGGCAATCTGGACGAGCAATTCGGCGGCAACTTCTTGAATGAAGAAACGATCATGCGCGCCGCACGCGAGCACGGAATGGCCACTGCCTCGATCGGCAAAGTCGGCCCGGTGTTGATGTTCGACCATACCGAGCGCACTGGCGGTGGCACCATTGTGGTCGACAACTCAACCGGAACCACGACCGGAATTCCGTTGTCTCAGGAGATGAAGGATGCACTCACCGCCGCGGGATTGCCGCTGGCTACGCCCACGCGCGGTGACAATGGCAAGACCGGCAATTTCAAGACGCCCGGCACGACGATGGCAAACACACAACAACAAGGCTACTTCGCCAACGTCGCCGCCAAGGTGGTGTTGCCGATGCTCAAGGCGCGCAACAAGCCATTCCTGCTGGTGTACTGGTCGCGCGATCCCGACGGTACGCAGCACAATCAGGGCGACAGCCTCAATGCGGTGACGCCCGGGATCAACGGCCCGACGTCAGCCGCCGCGGTCAAGAACGTCGATGATAATCTCAAGCAATTGGAGGATGCGCTGCACGACCTCGGGCTCGCCGACGATACCGATATCATCGTCTCCGCCGATCATGGGTTCTCCACCATCTCGAAAGAGAGCTCGACCAGCGCCGCCGCCAAGGGCGAATACGACGACGTGCCGAAAGGATTTCTACCGCCGGGCTTCATGGCGGTTGATCTATCGAAAGCGCTCAAGCTTTCGCTGTTCGATCCCGACAGCAAGAACGCGCCGGTCGGCGACAACGCCTATCCGAAGGGCCGCGGCAACGGCCTGCTTGGAAAAGACCCGGCCAAGCCCGACGTCGTGGTCGCCGCGAACGGCGGCTCGGACCTCATCTATCTGCCGACCAAGGACCGCGTTCTGGTGCGGCGCGTCGTTGATGCGCTGCTGGCTCAGGATTATGTCAGCGGGCTTTTCGTCGATGACGACTTCGGCCCGGTGCCGGGCACGCTGCCGCTGTCCGCGATCAATCTGGTGGGGAGTGCGCGTACGCCGCGGCCTTCGATCGTGGTCAATTTCCGGTCGTTCTCGACCGGTTGCGAGGAGCCGGTGATGTGCTCTGTGACGGTCGTCGATGCGGACCCAGCAACAGGGCCAGGGCATGCACGGCAGCTTCAGCCGCGCCGACACCATGAACTTCATGGCGGCGATGGGTCCGAGCTTCAAGGCCGGGTTCGTCGACGAGGCGCCGGTGAGCAACGCCGACGTGGGCAAGACCATCGCGCAAATCCTCGGCCTCACCATTCCGAACAAGGGCCGGCTCAGCGGCCGCGTCATGCTGGAAGCGCTGCCGGGCGGGCGGGAGCCGCGATTCACGCCGCGGCTGCGGCAATCGCCGCCGAGCGCGAGCGGATTGCGCACCCTCCTGGTGTTTCAGAAGGTCGGACACACGCGCTATTTTGACGCGGCCGGGTTTCCCGGGCGGACCGTGGGACTGACGGAAAAAACCGCCAGGCGCTAACTAAGCCCTTGGCAGATCAGGCATCCAGCCGGCGGGGCTGGCGCGGGGCATGGCTGGCGAGCCAGGCGAGGATCGTCGCATCGATGTCCGGAGATTTTCGGGTCGCGTCCCAATCGGCGAGCAACGCCTCGAGATTGCCGGCGAAAACCTGGCGCAGGATGATCGGCGACGTTGCAACAGCCCGGCGCAAGGACCGCTGATCGGCAGCGGTTCCCGCAAACGAAGCGACCATGACGAACTCCCCTGACCTAGGCTTTTGACCGGCAATCCGCTGAATTTGCGAATGTGCGTCGGTCCGCCCTGTGAAAATTGTTTCAGTCATTGGTCGCTTCGTGTCCCGATTTGGTTCGAATCAACTTTTGCTTCGAACGGCGGCAGGGGCGTGGCCGAGGTTGGGCGGACCCTAAGGAATTGTCGTGGCAAGGGAACCTATCAGTATGGTTGTACCCTCCGGGGCCGCGGGCGGCATAGACCAAGCTCCGGGCCCAGGCACCGCAAGCTCTGGACGTCGATGAAAGTCGCCCTCGACCCCATACCGGGGCCGGGTGGGCTCGACCCGCATCGAGACTACGATGCAGAAATCAGAATAATCTTCCACAAGTCTACAGCCGCACCACTCAAACTTTCTCCGCCGCCGTCCACACGCACCTCAAACCGTGCTTTCCGCCCCAACCTGTTTGCCGTGCGGCAAAGCCGTTTATATAAGCCGCATCCATCAACTTGATTTTGGCTCCCACGACGGAGGTGAGCGATGACGCTCCAGATCAACGACACGGCCCCCGATTTCGAAGCCGAGACCACCGAAGGCAAAATCCGTTTCCACGACTGGATCGGCAGCAACTGGGTGGTGCTGTTCTCGCACCCGAAGGATTTCACGCCGGTGTGCACCACCGAGCTCGGCTACATGGCGAAGATCAAGCCCGAGTTCGACAAGCGCGGCGTCAAGATCGTCGGCCTCTCGGTCGATCCGGTCGACAAGCATTCCGGCTGGGCCGCCGACATCAAGGAGACCCAGGGCTTCGCGCCGAACTTCCCGATGATCGGCGATCCCGATCTGAAAGTGTCGAAGCTCTACGGCATGCTGCCCGCCGCCGCGTCCGCCGACGGGCCGCGCACTGCCGCCGACAATCAGACCGTGCGCAACGTCTTCGTCATCGGCCCGGACAAGAAGGTCAAGCTGATCCTGGTCTACCCGATGACCACCGGCCGCAACTTCGACGAGGTCTTGCGCGTGATCGACTCGCTCCAACTCACCGCCAAGCACAAGGTAGCGACGCCGGTGAACTGGAAGAACGGCGAGGACGTGATCATATCCGGCTCGGTCACCGACGACGATGCCAAGAAGACCTACCCGCAAGGCTGGAAGGCGCCGAAGCCTTACATCCGGATCGTGCCGCAGCCGCGGGGGTAGCGGGCGGTTTTATCAGTTGAGCTGCTGACGGGATGCGTCGCCGACGCATCCCGTTTGTTTCTGGCGCCGGGAACCGACGCCTTGCCGCGCCCGACAATTCGGTTTGCCCGAATGCGCGGACGACCCTGCCCAAGGCCGGCCCGGCAGGATCAATGGTCGTCGTCTCCGATCGAGAACGCGAACAGCTTGTTGTTGGGCGTGCCAAGGGTCGGCCCAAAGCGACCGTAGCCTGCCCCCCAATAGAGGGTATTTCCGACGATCGCAGGGCCGGCAATGACCGAACTTCCGGCTACGAAGGACCACAGAATCTGTCCGGTCTTGGCGTCCAGGGCGAACATGGTCGGCGCGTTAGGATTGAGATCCATCGACGCCGCAAAAACGACCCCGTTCGCGACGCTTGCCGGCCCAAGCCCCATGCACCCCTGGGCGACGTTCGGGATCATGGGTGAGCAGTTTCCCGGCGTGGCGGTTTGCCACAAGAACTTGCCGGTCGCCGGATCAAGCGCAGCCCACGAGCCGCCGTTGACCTCGGCGCCCGTATTCATCAACGCGTAGGGAATGCCGTACAGATTGGAGATCGGCACATAGATGCGCTTGCCATCCGTTGCCGTGCCCCACTCGATGCCTCCCAGCGACGAGCCGGGACCGACCTGGGTATTCCACACCACGCTGCCATCATCCGGATCGAGCGCCCAATACACTCCGCTCTTCTCGCCAAGCCCCAGGATATCGCGGCGTTTGTCGCCATGATGCTCCCGGTCGCCATGATGCTCCCGAGCGCCATGCTGATTCCGGTCAACCGCGATCGAGAACAGATTTGGGCCATTGCCGCCAAAATCGAAGTCGGGCCCGGTCGGTATCGGGCAGTTCGGTCCCACTGTGGGCGCGGGTATGGGCGACGGTGGCGTGAACGTTTCGATGCAGTTCACGTTCCACGCATCGTAATACATGGCGCGATTTGCCCATTTGATCTTTCCGGTCCTCAGATCGAGCGCCACGACGGAATCGAAATAATCCTTCGAATCGGTGCAATTGGGGTTGTTGTTGTTCTGCGCGAAGCAGACCTCCACCGAAATAGGGACGGAGTAATTGTTGCCGGTGCCGACGTAGACCGAGTTCCGTTGCGGATCGATGACCGGCGTCGAATCCCAGATGCCGCCGCCACTGTATTCGCTCAGGTGACCGTGATTGTCAGGCACCATATAGGTCTGCCAAAGCTTCTTGCCCGTCTTGAGGTCGAGGGCGACCATGCTGCCGCGCGAAACACAGCACGGCGCACCGAGCGTTGCGGCGAGGTTCTCTTCCGCCGAAGCGATGCCGACGTAAACGACGTCGTTGTAGATGACGGGCGAACTCGTCACCATCGCGGTGGGAAAGGATTCGACCTCGGTGACCCAGATCTTGTGACCGGTACGGGCATTGACCGCCATGACCTTTGCGCCATCGCCGATGATCTTGTTCTGAGCACTTGACCAGAACGCGTTGTTGCCGGCCTGATCGCCCAGGATCACCATGTCGCCCTGAATGACCGGGTCGTTGCGAGCGAAGTCACCCGCGACACCGGTCCAATCCGAGATTTGGTGCTGCCATATCAGCGCGCCGGTCTTGGCGTTGACGGCGTAGAAGTTGCCCGCCAGGTCTGGAAAATAGACCACACCATCTGCCACGGCGGGCGTCGCCGTAACATCACCGCCGGTGGTGAAAATCCATTTTGTCTTCAACTTAGCGACGTTCTGCGGAGTGATCCGGGTATCGTCCTGATTGCGCCGGTTGCGTAAATCCTGCCCCCCCATGGTCCAGTCGCCATCCGAGGGGCCGTCATGATCGGCCAGTGCGGCCGGCATTGCCGCCATCATCAGCACTCCACATGCGGCTGCGCCGCAAGCGGCTTTCGCCCAACTCATTGTCGACAACATCGTTTCCTCCCGTCTCATCCCATGACGCTCAGACGAACTCACACAAAACGACGCACGCCGCGCCTCTCGGCACGTTTGCTGGCAACAGGTTCGGCTGTTCCGGTGGAAGGGAAGTGATCCGTCTTCCTTGGGAATTGAATATAAAATGCACCGTCGCCGAAGAACTTTTGTCCCACGGCCCTGCCACTTTTTCCTCCTCCGTTCGGAGGAGGTGCAACAACAAAATGAAAGGCGGCGGCAGCACCAGGAAAGGAGCCGTTCGTGAGGCACCGCCAGCCGCCAACCAGCATGCAATTATCAAAAATTATAGATAAAATAATGACTTATCCGCGAGGATGATCGGCGATCGCGTCGCGCCAGCGGTCACGAACATTTACTTTGATACTTCCGCAGCGAAAAATTTGACAAATAGCGTATATAAGTTTGTCACTTGTCGTCGAAACTTCCCATAACCCTTGAGCAAACGAGCGATGGCCGCCGCTGCATTGTCGCCGCAAGAACTTTCGAACCTGATCGGGTCGATCTACGACTGCGCACTCGATCCTTCACGTTGGGAACAGACGCTGGACGAGATCAGGCGCGCTTTTGATGGCCTGACTGCTATTCTGCATCTAAACGACCTTTGCGAGAATCGCGTCCTGATTAACCGGACGGTCGGGATCTCCCCGCATTGGCTGGAGCAGATTAACGAACATTCTGTCGGAATAAACACTCGGCTGATGCAGGATCTCGCGTCGTTTCCTTCTGTCGACGAACCGCATTTGATCTCGCGCCATCTCCCCCACGCCTATGTCAATACTTCGCCTTACATCCAAAATTGCCTGAAGCCGAATGGTATCTGCGACGTCATAACGTACTTCCTGATGCACACGCCGGCGCGCTTTGCGGGGTTTGCCCTCGGCCGACATGAGCGGCAAGGCATTTTTACGGACGGCGAGATCGAACTCGGCAGCCTGTTGCTGCCACATCTGCGACGCGCGGTGACGATCAGTAATGCCTTGGACGTCAGCAAGATCGAAGGCGCGCGAATGACCCAAACGCTTGACGCGTTGCGATGCGGAGTGGTGCTGACCGACGAGCGCGCTACAATTTTGCACGCCAATCGTTCGGCTGAGCTTATGTTGCGTGAAGGCAATCTCATCCAGGGAATTCGCGGTCGCCTGCAGACAAAGGCTCAGTCCGCCGCCGCTGAATTGCGCGCTGCAATCCGAGTTGCGGCGCGCGACGAGGCCGCCATTGGAAAGACCGGGCTGGCTATTTGCCTCACCGAATCCGATTCGGCGCCCGTATTCGCGCATGTGCTGCCAATGACGGGAGGGAAATTTCGCACGCAGTTGCAGCCGGCGGCAGTCGCATCGGTGTTCATCGGCGCGATGCCCGACGGACAGGACGGTGCCGCCACGCTGGCTGCCGCCTATGACCTGACACCGGCGGAAACGCGCGTGCTTGCGAGCCTTCTTAAAGGACGCACGCTCGCCGAGACCGCGACGTCACTCGGAATCGCCGCGACCACGGCAAAAACCCATCTTGAGAATGTCTTTTTGAAAACAGGCGTCACGCGCCAAACCGACCTCATGCGCCTTGGAACGCGGCTTGTGCCACCCACAAGGTTATAGCGCGGGCTTCCGGCATGACCCCAGAGCGCCTTTCGGCAGCTTACTCACGGGCCATTTCCGGCAACATTTACTAAGTGAGCAGCGAGTAGCCCGGATGAGCGAAGCGACATCCGGGAGGAGCGTCGGCGCGGCTTGCCAAAAGCCTCCTGTCTTGCAGCGTGGTTTCCCGGATGTCGCTGCGCTCATCCAGGCTACGCTTGCTCAGCGTGTATGCGGAGCGCCTTCTTGAGCGAGGCGAGTAGCCCGGATGAGCGAAGCGATATCCGGGAGCGTCGGCGCGGCTTGCCAAAAGCCTCCTGTCTTGCAGCGTGGTTTCCCGGATGTCGCTGTGCTCATCCAGGCTACGCTTGCTCAGTGTGTATGTGGAGCGCCTTCTTGAGCGAGTAGCGAGTAGCCCGGATGAGCGAAGCGATATCCGGGAGCGTCGGCGCGGCTTGCCAAAAGCCTCCTGTCTTGCAGCGTGGTTTCCCGGATGTCGCTGTGCTCATCCAGGCTACGCTTGCTCAGTGTGTATGCGGAGCGCCTTCTTGAGCGAGTAGCGAGTAGCCCGGATGAGCGAAGCGACATCCGGGAGGAGCGTCGGCGCGGCTTGCCAAAAGCCGTCTGTCACAGCGCGGTTTCCCGGATGTCGCTGCGCTCATCCAGGCTACGCTTGCTCAGCGTGTACACGGAGCGCCTTCTTGAGCGAGTAGCGAGTAGCCCGGATGAGCGAAGCGACATCCGGGGGCGGCGCTGCAACAAATCTCAGCGCGACAAAATCAGCGCGAGAGAAAATGCGGTACGGGGCTGCCGACCGCCCTCAATTGCTTCAATTGAGCTTCGAGAACGCTGCGCTGGTCGCCATGATGAACCTCCCGATGGTGAGAAGGACACAGGCACGCCGCGTTCTCGATGCGGTCTTCTCCGCCTTCGGCAAGTGGGATCACATGGTGGACTTCACAATAGGGCAGGCCGTCAGCCGCCATGAACTGCGGATGATCGCAGCCTGGCACCTCGCACCGATGTCCTGCGCGCTTGCGAGCAATAGCAATGACCAAGGGATCACGCTCGTACACGCGAGTGGTCGATGAAGAAGCGCGCGGACGCGCTGGCCGGACGGCAAGGCTCGCATGATACCTTGCGAGAAGGTCGTCCAGTTCTTGCCCCTCCAACCTTCGGGCAGCGACCTCTGCACGTTCCTGCATCGCTTCCGCATCGAGGGCTGGTTCAGAATTTCCAGCGGTCGACATCCATAGGCGGTTGAATTCTTGCTCAAGGTCAGCCTCTCGAAGCTGGTTCGCGGCAGGATCAAAGAACTCATTCCACACCCGCTCGTCGGTTGCTCCCGACGCGGAAAGACCGGCCCTGGTATCCCTCGGGTCGATAGACCGGAAGTTCATGACCTTGTTGTATACGCCCGTGATCGGCCTCCCGATCAACAGCGAAACCGATTGCCACAGGCGAGCCGGGCAAGCGAGATACGGGAGTGCCGAGTGTCCTCACGTATGCCCATAGTCCTGCAACGCTCTCATCTCGCAACCAGTCCTGCCCAGTGCGGCTCCAGAGGGCATAGAGGCGAACAGCCTGCTGCGGCGTGACAGGATAATTGGTTCCTGCCGCCATCTTGAGGTTGGGCAGGTCGCTCAGAACAGGGTCATGAGCGAGCCATTCGCGCCGGAGGACTTCTCTCGTGCTGGCAACCCGGTTAAGCCGAAGAAGAGCGCGAGGTCGCTCCTCCACCGCCTGTTCCGCATTGTCACGCCAGAACGGAGCGGCGTCAGCGCTCTCTGGCCTCGGCATGGTTGGAGCCACGACGGTGGCTTCCGCGATAACACCTGCCACCGCCTTCGCGCTGCCCTGTGTTCTCCAAATAAACACCCGGTCACCCACCTCGATCTGCTGTGAGTAGCGGGTCACCAGCCAAGGCAGTTGGGTCGGTGAGGTGCCAAGATATGCGTCGAGGTCGAACTGGTCGGGATTGCCCTGGAAGATCCACGTCTGCACGACAGCCCCCAATTACCTGACGGGATGCAACGCCTGAACTCAGTCCGATAGGCACGGAAGGTCGCAGCTTCAACTTGTCTTGTCACGCGCGTCGCGCAACTGCGCTCCCGATCACTCGTTATCGCAGGTGGTTGCGGGGGAGTGGCGCGCGCCATCATCACGACGACGACGAACGGCAGGCAGCGGCGAGGACCGGCAGCCGGGACGCGACCGGCAGGCGACCGGGAGCCGTGGCGGGCCGGCCCTCAGGGAAGCCCCACAGCGCGCCGCCAGCGACAGGCCACAGGACACCGGGCAGGCCGCGCCAGCACATCCGGGGCGCGTTCCGGCGCCAGGGCCGCGTAGATTCCTCTGTCCTCGTGACGGGCGCGCCACCGGGCGATTTCACGGGGGTTAGATCGGGGGAAGGATCGCCTACACGCGAAATAGTCCAGCTAATTCAATGTCGGTGCCCGG
>CAVPDS010000016.1:0-29989 GCA_963702695.1 uncultured Alphaproteobacteria bacterium
GGGAGGAGCGTCGGCGCGGCTTGCCAAAAGCCTCCTGTCTTGCAGCGTGGTTTCCCGGATGTCGCTGCGCTCATCCAGGCTACGCTGGCTCAGCGTGTATGCGGAGCGCCTTCTTGAGCGAGTAGCGAGTAGCCCGGACGAGCGAAGCGACATCCGGGAGGCGCGTCGGCGCGGCTCGCCAAAAGCCGTTTGTCTTGCAGCGCGGTTTTCCCGAATGTCGCTGCGCTCATCCAGGCTACGCTGGCTCAGCGTGTATGCGGAGCGCCTTCTTGAGCGAGTAGCGAGTAGCCCGGATGAGCGAAGCGATATCCGGGAGGAGCGTCGGCGCGGCTTGCCAAAAGCCGTCTGTCTTGCAGCGTGGTTTCCCGGATGTCGCTGCGCTCATCCAGGCTACGCTTGCTCAGCGTGTATGCGGAGCGCCTTCTTGAGCACCTCCGTGGGCTTGAGGAAGAACACGACCATCGTGCAGCCCTTGGGCGCTGTCGGCGCGTGGCGGCTCCCCTTGGCGCGGATGACGAAATTGCCGGCAGTGCATTCGCCTTCGTCATCGACCAGCGAGCCTTCGAGAACGAAGGTCTGCTCCAGATCTTCGTGCGTGTGCGCGCGAATGCCGGCGCCAGGCTCGAGCTTTGAGAGAATGGTCAACAGGCCGGTGGCCGGATCGTGATAAATCACCTTCGATTTGTGCCCCGGCGCGTTCTCGATCCACGGCAGCTTCTCGGTCTCGACGAAGCGCGAAGCAAGCGCGCCGAGCGACGATGCGTCAGCCATGGCTTCCTCCTCCAACATGATCCCGCTGGCATCAGCCTACCCGCGGGCGGCGAGGCCGTCCACGAGGTTTAGAATGCGTCCTGGCGTTCCTCCCCTTCCGGAGGCCTGACCATCGCTGTATGTTTTGCTAACGGACTCTCGCCTGGTCCGCGAGCTGCCAGCCGGACGTGCCGAACTCCCGCTTTCAAGTGGCAGCGCCATTGCCGTCGGCAGGCATCAGCTTCTCAAAAAGCCAGCGCTTTTTTTGGCTCGAACCGCTTCGGCCTCAGTTTCGCCTCGCCAGAACGCGGTCACAGGGAGAACAGACCATGCTTTACGCGAGCTCGATCCGTGCAGTTGCAGGTGGACTAGCCGCGGCGCTGCTGATGACTATCGGCAGCGCTTGGGCGTCCGATGACGCGAAGTACCCGAACCTGAAGGGCCAATGGGACCGGTTTGCCGTCCAGGGGCTGTTCGGCCAGCCGTCGTTCGATCAGACCAAGTCCTGGGGAAAGGCCCAACGGGCGCCGCTCACGCCGGAATACCAGGCCATTTTCGAGGCCAGCCTGGCCGATCAGGCCGCTGGCGGGCACGGCAATAACTTCGACCACGCCCGCTGCGTCGCCGCCGGCATGCCGTTCATGATGGTGGCGTTCCGGCCGCTGGAATTCGTCGTCACGCCGGAGACGACCTACATCCTGATCGCGGACTACGACCCTTTCCGCCGGGTGTTCACGGATGGTCGCGACTGGCCCAAGGAATTCGAGCCGACGTTCCAGGGCTATTCGATCGGAAAATGGATCGACGAAGACGGCGACGGCCGCTACGACGTGCTTGAGGTTGAGAGCCGCGGCTTCAAGGGCCCCCGCGTCTACGACGCCACCGGGCTGCCGCTGCACTACGACAATCAGTCGATCTTCAAGGAGCGGATCTACCTCGACAAGGCCGATGCGAACCTCCTGCATGACGAAATCACGGTGTTCGACCACGCTTTGACGCGGCCGTGGACGGTCGACAAGAAATACGTCCGCAACCCCGATCTGCGCGCCGAATGGCCGGAATCCATTTGCCCGGAATACAACGCGCAAGTGTTCATCGGCCGGGAGAACTACTACCTGAGCGGGGACGGTTTCCTTATGCCCGCCAAGAAGGATCAGCCGCCGCCGGACCTGAGATATTTCAGCAAATCCCGGAAGTGATGATCGGGATCCCGGTTGGTCTGTCGCCAGAAACCGATGTCCCACACTGGTAGTGCCCCGCTTCGCGCTGCACTGCGCGCGGGACACGCGCTTTCCGAACCGAGCCAAGAAAGATGTGCATGCCCCGGCACACGGGGCGGACGGCAACCGCTGTGATCATCGGGACGAAATATGATATCGTCCTGCGGCACGGACAAAAGGGGGGACCGCCATGCAACTTCCCCGTCGCACATGCCTGCATCTCATTGCGGGCGCTGCTGCGCTGGCCACAGTGGCGGCGTCGCTGGCATTGACCACCCCGCAAGCCTGGTCGCAGGCCGCGCGCACGATCAAGCTCATCATTCCATTCCCGCCCGGCGGCGGCATCGACGTGCTCGGCCGCATCCTGGCGGAGCAGATCGGGCGCACGCAGGGGCCGGCGGTGGTGATCGAGAACCGGCCCGGCGCCGGCACCTTGATCGGGGCGGACGCCGTCGTGCGCGCCAAACCCGACGGCAACACGGTGCTGCTCGTCAACAATTCGGTCGTCGTCACGCCGCACTTGCGCAAGGCGGACTTCGATCCGCTCTCCGACCTCCAGCCGATCTGCAACCTCGCAAGCACGCCGACGGTCATCGTGGTCAAGAGCTCCTCGCCCTACCGCACCCTCAAGGACCTGTTGAGCGCCGCCCGCGAAAAGCCGGGCGAACTGACCTACGGATCGGCCCCCTCGTCCGTCCTCAATGTCGGCTTCGAGATGTTCGCGCATCCCGCCAACATCAAGTTGACCTTCGTGCCGTTCCCCGGCACCGCGCCAGCGGTGAGCGCGGTGCTCGGCGGACACATCGACGCGGCGCATGTCGACTATCCGGCGGCGGTCGCGCAGATCCAGGCCGGCACGCTGCGCGCGCTCGCCACCGCCTCGCGCCGGCGGATCGAGGCGCTGTCTGAGGTGCCGACCGTGGCCGAGTCCGGTTTTCCGGGCTTCGAGCTCGAGCTCTGGTACGGCTTGTTCGTGCCGGCGAAGACACCGGCGGACGCGACCGGCCAGATCGCCCAATGGTTCACGGCCGCGGTGAAGGCGCCCGACGTCCGATCGAAGCTCGCGGTGCAGTCGATCAGTCCACTCGGAACCTGCGGCGCGGAATTCGCTACTTACGTGCGCGAGCAATCCGACAGCTACGGCCGCGCCATCCGCGAAGCCGGCATCAAGGCCGAATAGATTTCCTTCTCCGGAGACGATCCCGCCATGCGACTTCCGCGCCGAAAATTCCTGCAACTCGCCGCCGGCGCTGCTGCGCTGCCTGCGCTCGCACGGGGCGCGCGGGCGCAGAGCTATCCGGCGCGGCCGATCACCGTGGTGGTGCCGTTTCCAGCCGGCGGGCCGACCGATGCGATCGTGCGCATCATGGGCGAGCGGATGCGATTGTCGCTCGGGCAGCCGCTGATCGTCGAATATGTCACCGGGGCGTCGGGTACGATCGGCCTCGGCCGGGTCGCGCGCGCGGCACCGGACGGCTACACGATGCTGATCGGACATCTCGGCACCAACGTCATCGTGCCGGCGCTCACTCAGCTTCCGTTCGATGTGGTGAAAGACTTCACGCCGCTCGCGCTGCTGCCGAGCAATCCATTCCTGCTGGTGACGAAGAATTCCGTTCCGGCGAATACGCTCGTCGAGCTGATCGCCTGGGTGAAGGCGAACCAGGGAAAGATTTCGGCGGGAACGCCGGGCGCCAACACCATCCCGCACGTCGCGGGCATCTATTTTCAGAACGTCACCGGCACACACTTCCCGTTCGTGCCCTATCGCGGCGCGGCGCCGGCGATGCAGGACCTGATCGCCGGGCAGATCGATCTGATGTTCGACCAGGTGCAGAACTCGCTGCCGCACATCCGCGCCGGCCGGGTCAAGGCATTCGCCGTCACCGCCGAGAAGCGTCTGGTGTCGGCGCCCGACATCCCTTCGGTCGATGAAGCGGGCATGGCGGGCCTGCACATCGTGCTATGGAATGGTTTCTGGCTGCCCGCCGGCACGCCGCCGGATGTGATTGCCAAACTCAATGCCGCGGTCAAGGACGCCCTCGCCGATCCGGCGGTGCGTACACGGCTGGCCGAGCTTGAGCTGCAGGTCCCGCCGCCCGACCAGCAGACGCCGCAGGCGCTCGCAACTCTGCAGAAAGCGGAAATAGAGAAGTGGTGGCCGATCGTCAGATCGGCCGGCCTCAAGATGGAGTGAGGACGAGGCTGGAGTGATCCGATGGCCCTGAGAAAGCGGGGGCGACCGATCATACCGCCTTCGTCAAATCCCACGCCACTTATGCTGCCGCGTTCTTGCCGCCGATGCAGACCAATGCTGCTTCCCGATACTGCTCACCGCCATTCGTGAGCCGGGCGTCGTCCTTCGTCCATTCGTGTACGCGGCCACATGCAGAGCACAGCATGGTGGCGATTACGGTTGGCAATCCATCGACGCTGGACACCTCAATCCCGGTTGACACCTCAATGCCGGTGGCAGGGCAAGCGATCATGAGAATTCCCATGACCCCCTCCTCTGTCCATGTGCGGCGATTGGAGCGCAGAAGCGTGTCACGACTGTGACAGCCAACGGCCGAAGGGAACTGCGAGGGCATGGCGACCTACGGAGGTTGGAGCGTTGATTGCTTGCCGCATCCGGTCTTTTTCCGTACGCAAAGCTGACCAGCCCGGCCGCGCAACCGCAAGTCGTTGCGGCATAAAAGTGGCTTGTGGCTTTACCGAAGCCCAACCGATTGCCGACAATTTTAGGCCACTTCGGCCCTTCCCTCGGGCGCTGGCGATGCTACCATGAAACCGGGAATAACTCTGAAAGCCATGTCCGCCACCAATCGCGCGCAGTGACGCCGCGTCGCCGTTTGGTCCGCCGCGCGCCGAGATTCGCGCCGCAGAAGAGTGAACTGGTCACCGATGCGACGATTGGCGTTTCTCATTCTCGTTCTGTGGAGCGTGCCGGCGAGCGCGGCGGATTATCGAATCACCCGCGATCATGGCGGGCTGGTCGAGGACTACAAGGCGAAGTACGCCAAGATCCGCGATCGCGGCGAGCGGGTCATCATCGACGGCATCTGCAACTCCGCCTGCACGCTGGTGCTTGGTATTGTCCCGCTGAACCGTATCTGCGTGACGCCGAGGGCGAGCCTCGGATTCCATCAGGCCTATTACGACAAGAGCTACACGTTCGGCATCAAGATCACGAGCGCGTCCGGCACCGCCGACCTCGAGTCTTATTACCCGCTGGCGGTGAAGAAATGGATCGACCGGCACGGCGGCCTCACCCCCGAGATGAAGCACGTAACCAACGGGCCGGACTTGTGGGAGATGATCGATCCGTGCCCGGAGGAGTTTTAGTCAACTCGAGCAAAGCGCAACCCACCGAAATCCTCGGCTGACGCGTGAGCCCGTTAGCGCCCCTCTCCAAGGAGGGCCTGTTCCGCTTGCCGATGCATCGGGCCGTTCCTTGGAACCCATGCGCCCGCCACGGCCATGGCGAGGAGGCCTGTGAACACGATCACCGCGAAGACCGCGTTGACCCACAGCCAGCGATTGTATGTGCGCTTATCCTCACTCGAAAGCCGGTAATACTGGCGAAATTCTTGATTCTCCGACATCTCGCGTCCTCCGCTATGGAGCGACATGACCACGGATGCGGGGATGAAAGAATTGTCCAGGCGTACTTCGAGGATCATCCAGAAGTATCGGCCAGCGTTCGCAGGAAGCGAAGACTCACGTCACGCGCCACCTAGTCTAGCACCGACTTTCAATCAAAGCTGACTCGCAAAGCACCGGCGGGCCATCTCTTGCGTCGTCCCCGCGAAAGCGGGGACCCATACCCTCCGAAGTGGAGAAAGTAGCCCGGATCGACTGTAGCCCGGATGAGCGAAGCGATATCCGGGGTTGAACCTGCTTTGAAGTCTGAGCCTGTTTTGACAACCCGCATGTCGCTGCGCTCATGCGGGCTACGGTCGCCGGCGCGGTTTACCGCAATTACTTCCTAAACTCTAGCCGCCGCAACTCCTGGCATCGCACCGAATCGTCCGCTCGGGACAAACCCAGCTCGATTGGGCTGCTGCCCACCGGCAGGCGCCCGTCTCACTGCTCACCCGATAGAAAACGCCCCAGACGCCGAAGTAACGATATTGCCGCTCGTACTTTTCGCCGGCGGGGCATAGCCGCCAGGTAAAATCGGTCTTCTCGTTGCCGTAGGCCATGCATCGATCCGCGGCCTTGGCGCCGGATGGAGAAGTTGCGACGGCGCACGCAATGACGACCGCCGCAAAACAATAGGCGCATTTCATCTGGGTTTCCTCCCGCAGTGAACGCGCTTATTCGCGGGCTCAATTCGAGCGCTTTGATGACGGATGTTAATCCTGGCACCTTCGGGATTCCGCACGTCCCCGCGAAAGCGGGGACCCAAGGCAACAAAAACTACCTTCAGAGCTGGCCCTTCCGGATTCCCGCTTGCGCGAGAATGAGCGGGATGGCGCGTCCGACCGATCGATTACATTCCCCGCCGCAGATCGCGGGCGACATCCACCATTACCTTGAGCTTCGCCCGCGCGAGGTCGCGGCTGATCGTCATCAGGCCGCAGTCGGGGGCGAGCAGCACGCGGCGGGGATCGAGATGGTCGAGCGCCTGCGCGACACGGCGCTTGACCGTGTCGAGGCTCGGCGCAGGGGTATTGCCCGGATCGATACAGCCGAACATCACCAGACGGTCGCGGCAGGGCGCGAGCAGGGCGGGATCGAAGGTCGAGCGCGCGAACTCGACCGTGAAGCCGCTGATCTTCGTCTGCAGCAGCGCGTCCAGGAGTTTTGGATAGGCGAATTCGTGCTGCAGGGCGCCGCCGCCGGGATAACCGAAGCACAGATGCACGAAGGTCGGCACCGTGATGCCGTCGAGGCAGCGGTCGAGCGCGCGCGCGCCGTAGGCATACACCTTGTCGTGGTAGCGGGTCATCGCCGGCTCGTCGAGCTGGAGCATGTCGCAGCCGGCGGCCTGCAGTTCGCGCAGTTCCGCGTTGACCGCGGCGGCGATGTCCATCGCGAGCTCGGCTTCGTCGCGATAGGCCTCGTTGAGCGTCGAGTTCGATCACCGTCATCGGTCCGGCGTTCGCCACCTTCAGCGGCCGTTGCGTGTGGCCCTTGGCGAAGCGCACCTCGCCGAGGCTCGCGGCGGCGCGGCGCTTGATCTTGCCGACGATGCGCGGCACCAGCCGCGGCTGCGTGCGGTTGCGATAGATGTCCTTCTGCTTGAGGTTGACGATGTCGACGCCGTCCCAACTCCCGAGCGCGTGGTAGACGAAACTCTCGCGGCGCTGCTCGCCGTCGGTGACGACGTCGATGCCAAGGTCTTCCTGCTCGCGCAGCGCCACCACGGTGGCGTCATCCTGCGCTTCGCGCAGCGCGTCGCCTTCGAGCCGGAAAGTCGCGCGGCTGCGGTCGGTCTGCGCCAGCCAGGACGGGCGCGGCAGGCTGCCGACGCTGGTGGTGAGGAGCGGCTCGAGTGTGAGGGTCATGCGAAGTCCTGTCTGGGAAATGTTGGCGAACGTTAGCCTAGTGTACGTCCTGATAGAATGGACTCAAATTCGGTATTCCGCTCATCCCCGCGAAAGCGGGGACCCAGGGGCGACAATCTCGGCCGTTGTGCCGGCTGCGTTGGATTCCCGCTTGCGCGGAAATGAGCGGAGAACGCGCCGACTGAGGGATTACGCGGCGAAAGTTTCGGTGCTGAAGCGCATCGCCTGCGCAGCGCGCGACAGCGGCGCGGCCGGGAGGCCCGCCTTGGCTTTGAGATGGCCGAGGAAGTCATTCGGATCAGGCAGCGCATCCCAGACTTTCGGCAAGAACAGGGAATGCCGTCCGCCGTCGCGGATGACGAGCCCGTCGATCTCGGGCCGCAGCTTGTCGAGCAACTCGGCGTCGGAGCCGAAGCTCATCGGCCGCAAGTGGCTGAGGATCGAGATCGTGACCTTCACCTTGCCAATTTCCTCCGGCGTCATCACCTTGAAGCGCGGGTCCTGTGTCGCAGACTTGTAGGTGTTGCCGACGACGTCCGCGATCAGCGGCTGCGTCGCCACCAGCGAACCGACGCAGCCGCGCAACTGGCCGTCGACTTCCAGCGTGACGAACGTCTTTCGTAGCGCGCGCAGCGGCAGCTCGAACGACTCCACATTGACGTTGGCCGCTTTCCCGGTTTCGCCAAGGTAGCGCAACGTCGTATAAGCCGCGTCGAGCAATTGCCGGCGGTGGAACGGCGTCAGTTGCGCCTGCAGCGCGTATTCGAACGTGTAGGCGCCATAGCCGACGACGCGGTCGCGGCCGCCCTGGGTATCGCCGGAGTTGCGCAGATCGCGGGTGGTGACGCGCAGATCGATCGCGGCGGCGCGTGCGAGCATTCCCGCAAGCGCGCGGAAACCGCAGGCGCCGTTGCCGTCGATCTTTTCCGGGGCCGCCAGCTCGATCGCCTGCGACGTGTTGCGGTCGAGCGCGCGGGCGGCGTCGTAGGCGTGGAAGTGGCTGAGATCCGAGCTGATGACGATCAGCGTTTCCGGCCCGCCCCAGAGTTCGGCCAGCACGCGATCGACCGCCTCCGCCCTCGCCTCTCCGACCAGGATCGGCACCACGCTCGCAAGCGGAAACAGCACCTGGATGAACGGAAGCTCGACCTCGAGCGCATGCTCGCCGTCGAACGGCGGGTCGAACACCCGGATGTCCGGCAGCTTCAACGCGCGCGCGAGCGCCGCGTGATCGATCGCCACGGTTCCCAACGGGGTGACCAGGCCGGTCGCGCTCGGCACCGCCATGCCCTGGAAATGCATGCGGTGCGAGGGGCCGAGCACGACCACCCGCGTCACCTGGTCGCCGAGGTGCGCGACGCTCTTGAACGCGCTGCCGGCGATCGGCCCGGAGTAGACATAGCCGGCATGCGGCGCGACGATCGCCTTCGCCGCCACTGGCTCCGCCATCGCGGTGTCGAGCGCGGCGCGCACCACGTTCGCCAGCGTGGCCGGATCGGCGGGGTAGAAAGTTCCAGCAACGGCAGATGGGCGGAGCATCGTCGATGTCATGGCGTGAGAGGCCCGCGGCGGCCCTGTTCTGGTATAGTAGCTATCCAAGCCGCGAGCGCAAATCGCAGCAAGGCAGCCCGGTATGACCCACACCGTCCCCACCCGCTACTGGCATCGCCTCGGCGATGGGCGCGTGCAATGCGACCTCTGCCCACGCCACTGCAAGCTCACCGAGGGCGCGCGCGGGCTCTGCTTCGTGCGCGCGCGGCAGAACGACGGCATCGTGCTCACGACCTACGGGCGTTCGTCAGGCTTCTGCATCGATCCGATCGAGAAGAAGCCGCTCAATCATTTCCTGCCGGGCACGCCGGTGCTCTCGTTCGGGACCGCGGGCTGCAACCTCACCTGCAAGTTCTGCCAGAACTGGGACATCTCCAAATCGCGCGAGGTGGACACGCTGGCCGACAGCGCCTCCCCCGAGACCATCGCGCGTGCCGCGCGCGAGACCGGCTGCCGCTCGGTCGCCTTCACCTACAACGATCCCGTCATCTTCATGGAATATGCGATCGACATCGCGCAGGCCTGCCATGCGCTCGGCATCAAGACCGTGGCGGTGACGGCGGGCTATATCTCGCCCGAGCCGCGCATCGAGTTCTACCGCCACATGGACGCCGCGAACGTCGACCTCAAGGGCTTCACCGAGGACTTCTACCACAAGCTCTGCACGTCGAAGCTCGCTGACGTGCTCGAGACGCTCAAATACATCAAGCACGAGACCAGCACCTGGCTCGAGATCACCACGCTCCTCATTCCCGGCGAGAACGATTCGGAGGCCGAACTGCACGCGCTTTCCGAATGGGTGCGCGAGCACCTCGGTCCCGACGTGCCGCTGCACTTCACCGCCTTCCATCCCGACTACAAGATGCTGGACAAGCCGCGCACGCCGCACCAGACGCTGATCCGCGCCCGCTCGATCGCACGCGCGAAGGGACTGCGCCACGTCTATGTCGGCAACGTCGATGATCACGGCCGCGCCAGCACCTATTGCGGCTGCTGCGGCGAGCGGCTGATCGGCCGCCGCGGCTATACGATCACGCAATGGTCGCTTGGCCCAGGCGGCACCTGCAACACCTGCGGCACGCCGCTGCCCGGCGTCTTCGATCAAGCGCCCGGCCGCTGGGGCGCACGCCGCACGCCGGTGCGGCTCGCCGCCTACGCGGCGTGACCGCGGCCAACCGAGGGGGCACCGGAATGGAGAAACGAATCCTCACCTGCGCCGTCACCGGCTCGTCGCCGGTCGCCGAAGGCAATACCAGCGTTCCGGTGACGCCGAAGCAGATCGCAGAGCAATCGATCGCGGCGGCGAAGGCGGGCGCGACCGCGGTCCACATCCACGTGCGCGATCCGGCCAGCGGCCGCGCCAGCATGGAGCTCGCGTACTATCGCGAAGTGGTCGAGCGGATTCGCGACAGCGGCGTCGACGTACTCATCAACCTCACCACCGGCCCGGGCGCGTCGTACTATCCCGGCAAGGACGATCCGGGCGTCGGCGGCCCCGGCACCACCATGCGCAAGGCGGCGGAGCGGGTCGCGCATGTGATCGCGCTCAAGCCCGACATCTGCTCGCTCGATTTCGCCACGATGTGGTTCCGCAGCCGCGCCTTCATCAACCCACCCGACACGATCGCGGAAATGGCGGGCATGATCCGCGCCGCCGGCGTATTGCCGGAGCTGGAAGTCTTTGATTCCGGCGACGTGCAGATCGCGCGCGAGATGCTCGACAAGGGCGTGCTCGGCCAACCGGCCTATTTTCAGATCGTGCTCGGCACCCGCTATGGCGCGGCCGCAAGTGTCGAAACGATGATGTACATGAAGAACCTCCTCCCTCCCGGCGCGCTGTGGGCGGCGTTCGGAATTTCTCGCTACGCATTTCCGATGCTGGCGCAGGCGTTCCTCCTCGGCGGCCACGCGCGGGTCGGATTGGAGGATACGCTCTACGTCGACAAGGGCGTGTTCGCGGCGAACAATGCCGATCTCGTGCGCAAGGCGGTCACGATCTTCAACGCGCTCGGCGGCGAACCGGCAACACCGAAGGAAGCGCGCGCGATGCTTGGCCTGGAGCGCAGCACTGGAAGTGATGGAACGCCGGCGCTGGAGTTTTCCACCCGGCCCCTCACCCGTTAGTGCATAAGAACCACAAGTGCCTCTCGCTGCGTTACTTCGGTAATGGGGCCCCAAAAATCCGCGATGCCGTTGTGTACCACGACGTCAACGACGGCTGTATACACCCAATCTTTGTTTGCCACCCTTGGCGAGGATGCGATCACGGATCGCGGCGTCAGTTCTTGCGGAGGCCGGAGTTCCGCGATGGAGACTTGCCAATGCACGCATTTTTTCTCCAAAGAAAGAGCGCGGCCAAGCAATCAGCGACCACCTGGGTTGCTCACAATTATTGACATGAATCAAGAGACCGAAGCGCAATTCGGCGTAACGTTCCGCCAAAGCTAAATTTGGAGGATATCATGGCAATGCTGAAAGTTATCGAAGTCTTGGCTGAGTCGACAAAAAGTTGGGAAGATGCGGCCCAGCAGGCGATTACGGATGCCACGAAGACTGTGCGCAACGTGAAGTCAATCTATATCAAGAACTTCGACGCTACTGTCACTGATGGCAAAATAAACAATTATCGTATCAATGCCAAGATTTCCTTCGTCCTTGAATAGCTTAATGTCAGAGCGGCTGGTGCAAAGCGTCACAACAAAGCGCTTTGTGCAGAGGCCAGCGGCGTCAATGTATGCGTCGGGCGCCGACAGGTAGCGGAGCGCTCAATGTCGTATGCGATGCTGCTGATATATGTTGATGCTCATGGGAGGCCTGAGCAGAGGGTGCGCATCGCCACCAGCCTTCCCGATAAATTCAACGCAACACTGATCGGATTGTCAGCCCTTCTATTCCGCCGCCGGCCGTGGCCAATGGTGTAGTTACACTGGTCGAACGGAAGACGATATTAAGGCAATGAAGGCGAGGCTTGCCGACCAAGGCAATTGGTTTCGCGGCACTGCTGGCGCGATTGCCCCCTCGACGACGTGGCTCAATTTCGTCCTATGTCGCCTTCGCTGCCGCGACCTCATCCAGCGGATTGCGCCGCGCGCCGCCTCCCGCCATTGTGCGTCCCAGTGGATCGAACATCGCCGCGCCGTGCGAGGGAAACGAATGACCAAGACCACCGAAGGCGGAGCGCCGCTTCCGCTCAAGCCGGAGACGCGGCTGGTCACCGGCGGACGCGATCCGTCCGCGCATCATGGCTTCGTCAATCCGCCGGTCTATCACGCCTCGACCGTGCTGTTCCCCACCGCTGAGGACTACATCGCCCACCGCGGCCGCTATCAGTACGGCCGCAAGGGCACGCCGACGTCGGAGGCGCTGGCCGACGCGCTCGCTGCGATCGAGGGGCCGGAGTGCGCCGGCGTCGCGCTGTTTCCCTCCGGGCTGGCGGCCGTCTCGACCGCGCTGCTCGCGGTCTGCAGCGCGGGCGACCACCTGCTGATGGCCGACACCGCCTATCTGCCGACGCGGAAATTCTGCGACGGGCCGCTGACGCGATTCGGTGTCGAGGTCACGTACTACGATCCCATGATCGGGGCCGGCATTGGCGCGCTGATGCGGCCGAACACGCGTGCCGTCTATATGGAGTCGCCGGGTTCGCTATCGTTCGAGGTGCAGGACGTGCCGGCGATCGCCGCCGCCGCGCATGCCGGCGGCGCACTGGCGCTGATGGACAATACCTGGGCGACGCCGCTTTACTTTCGCGCCTTCGAGAAAGGCGTCGACCTCTCGATCCAGTCCGGCAGCAAATACATCGGTGGCCATTCCGACCTCACCATCGGCACGGTGTCGGCGACCAAGGCGGCCTGGCCGCAGCTCATCGACACCGCACATACGGTCGGGATCTGGACCGGCCCGGACGACATGTACCTCGCGCTGCGCGGGCTGCGCACGATGGCGGTGCGGCTCGCACATCACAACGCCGCCGGCCTGAAAATCGCGCGCTGGCTCGCGGAGCGGCCCGAGATCGCACGCGTGCTGCATCCCGCGCTCGCAAGCTGCCCGGGGCATGAATTGTGGAAGCGGGACTTCACCGGCGCCTGCGGCCTGTTCGCGGTAGTGTTCAAGCCGGCACCGCAGGCGGCGGTGAACGCCTTTCTCGATGAACTGTCGCTGTTCGGGATCGGCGCCTCGTGGGGCGGCTACGAGAGCCTCGCGATTCCGTTCGACTGTGCGTCGATGCGCAGCGCCACCCGCTGGACGCCGGGCGCGCCGACCGTGCGCTTTCATATCGGGCTTGAGGATGTTTCCGACCTGATCGCCGATCTCGAACGCGGCTTCGCCGCGCTTGCGGCGGCGCGTGGGTGATGGTCATCCGCTCGTCCCCGCGACCGCGGGTACCCAGGGCAACGACCTCCGCCGCTTGAGCAAGCGCTCCTGGATTCCCGCCTGCGCGGGAATGAGCGGAGAGCGTGCGCACTCAAGCCGCGTCACTCGGCCGGCGCGGCCCCACGGCGCTTCACGTCGCGCAGCTCGAAATAGAGATTGCGGGCGTAGACGAACACGCCGAACGCCTGGCCGGCAATGAACACCGGGTCGCGGCGGTAGAGCGCATAGACCAGCAGCAGCAGTCCGCCGCCGATCGAGAAGAACCAGAACGCGATCGGCATCACCATCTTGCCGGCGCGCTCGGAGGCGATCCATTGCACCAGGAAGCGTGCGGTGAACAGCCCCTGTGCGACAAAGCCCAGCAGCACCCACCAATCGAGCTTGAGGACGAAGACCTCGTGCAGGTAGTTGCCGACGGCTTGTGAGAGATCAATCAGCATTCCGCTTTGCCTCCAACACCTGCGGCACGCGCTTCTTGCGGCGAATGAGCCACCACACGCCGGCGAGATCGAGGATGCCGACCCACAACCGATCCCACAGGCCGTAGTTCGACGTACCGGCGCGGCGTGAACGATCGATGACGTCGACGTAACCGATGGTATAGCCGTCGCGGCGCACCAGCGCGGGCAGGAAACGGTGCAGGCCGTCGAAATACGGCAGCGCAAGGACCACGTCGCGCCGAAACGCCTTGAGGCCGCAGCCGGTATCGCGGGTGCTGTCGCGCAGCACGAAACTGCGCACGCCGTTGGCGACGCGCGACTGGAATTTCTTGAAGCCGGTGTCCTTGCGGCCGACGCGCTGCCCTGCGACCAGCCCCATGCCGGGGGCGCCGTCGGCGAGCGTGCGCAACATCTGCGGAATGAACGCCGGGTCGTTCTGGCCGTCGCCGTCGAGGGTGGCGATGACCGGCGCGCGCGCGTGCGTCACCCCGGTGCGCACCGCTGCCGACTGCCCGCAGGATTGCACGTGCCGGATCTGCCGCAACCAGGGGCGGCTTGCCATCAGCGCGGTCAGTTCCGCATCGGTGCCATCCGTGGAACCGTCGTTGACGTAGATCAGCTCGAACGCCGTCGCGTTGAGCGCGGCCGCGATCTCGTCCACGAGCGCCGCAACATTGCCGGCCTCATTCTTGACCGGCACGACAATGGACACGGCCGGCGACGGGCTCGGTTCGCTCATGGATGCGCTCTGATGCTACGGCGGCGGCATTCCCGATCGCCTGGCAACGATCTAACAACGGAATTCATGCTCCAGCGCGCAGTCTCTTATGGGGCGTTAGGCCGGCGGGCAACCCTTTTGATTCGCGCCCACGAGGGCCCCGGCAGGGTGCGGACGGTACCGTCGGCGCCGAGTGCAAAGCCGAGCCGGCGCGCGGCAAACCAGTCGCGCACCAACAGCGCGCCGAAGGCGCCGAACGCCGCGCCCGCGATCACATCGCTCGGATGATGCGCCAGGACGACGACCCGGCTCACGCCGATCGCCAGCGCATAGATCGCCATGATCCCGCGCAGGCGTGGCCAGAGGAGGCCGATCGCCACCAGCGCCGCGAACGCGGTGGTGGCGTGACCCGACGGCATGCTCGCGTATTCGGGACGCCAGACGAACGGCATGTAGGTGAACGGATCGGCATGACCGCCCACGAACGGCCGCGCCCGTCCGATCATCCGCTTGACGATGCTGTCGAACAGGCTCGGCAAAGCGATCGCTGTGAACAGAAAGCTGAGCCGCACCGTGACGGCGGCGAGCACGAGCGCGCTGATGGGTCGCATCACCGGCGGCGTGAACAGCGCCATGGCGATGAGGCTGATCCCGATCGGCACCAGGAACCAGCCGGACTTGCCGAAATCGGTGATCGTGGCGAACGCCTCGATGATGGGGCGCGGCAGCGCCTGCATCGCCGGGACCGCCGGCGCGTCGAGCCACAGCATCGCGCTCGCGACGGCGACCAGCACAACCGCGGCCCCCAGCACGATGCGCGCCGGCGAACGCCAGGCAAAGTGCGCGCCGGGCGGCAACCGCGGCGCGCGCGTGAGCAGCGCCAAGCACGCCATCACCCTCGCCGCCAACGCCCGGATGCCGGATCGCTCGAGCTCGGGCTTGAGCCCGCCCGCCGCGGTCACGGCTGCACCTCGGAGCGATACAACATGAGCGAGATTGGGCGCCCGCTGGCCATGTTGAAGCCGTCGATGCGGGCGAACGCCGAGTAGCGCAGCCCGACCGCTTCGGCATTCAAGCCGAAGCTTTTCTGGTCCTGGCTTTCGACCACGGCGAAACGGCAGGCGCCCCCGGTCATGAACTCGGCCGCGCCCGGCGCGTCGGTCAGGCGGGTTTCCGTGCCGGCAAGGAAAACCACGCTCGGCTCGTGATAGCCGACCGCGGCGACCAGCGGCTTCTCACAGCCGGTGATGCGCAGGATCTGTCCGAGCGTCGCGGCCGGGAACAGCTGCGGCAATCCCGGAATCACGAGCCCGCAGATCGCGACCCCGATCAGCACCGCGGCGGCCGCGCCGCGCAGCAAGGAGGCCTCGGCGCCGTCGACTTCGAACAGCCGCCACGCCAGCAGGCCCATCACCACCGCCGCGCCCACCACCGGCCAGACCAGGAACCCGAAATGCCGGCCGATCACCGTGTTCGCGACCAGACCCGCAAGGCCGAGCAGAACCGGAACGACGAACCACCACATCGTCCCGCGCCGCAGCCATGGCGCGCGCGCGAGCATGCGCGCATCCACGATACCGGCGATGAGGATCGCGATCGCCGGATAAAGCGGCAGCACGTAGTGCGGCAGCTTGGTCGCCACCAGCTCGAACACGATCCAGGACGGCACGATCCAGGCCAGCAGAAATTTCGCGCCAGGCTCGCGCCGCGCCGCCCAGACCGCCGGCGTCGCGAGACCAGCGAGCGTTGCACCCGGCCAGAACGTGAACCAGAATAGCGCAAGATAATAACCGGGCGGCGCGCCATGCAACTCCTGCCCGCTGAAGACCTTGCTCAGAAGGTCCTGCCCGACCGAGTCAGCGAAGAAGGTCTCGCCGGAGCGCGCCGTGATCGCGAGAAACCAGGGCAGAACGATCACGGCGAGCCACACGATGCCGGGAATCGGCCGCAGCGCCCAGATCCAGCGGGCGGAGCGATCGATGGCGATGAGGACGCCCGCAGTCAGCACGACGAACATCAGGATCAGCGGGCCCTTGAGCAGGATGCCCGCCGCCACCGCGGTCCAGAAAATCCCCGCCACCGCCCAGCCGCGGCGGGCATCCAGCAGCTTGCGCTGCTCCGGCAGATAGCAGCGCGCCATCGCGCCCATGGTCGCTACCGTCGTCGCGAGCAGCATCGCGTCGGTCTTCGCGAGGCGGCCCTCGACGCCGACCACGACGCAGGTCGCCATCATGATGCCGGCCAGGACGGCGGCACGCCGGGTGACGAAGGCCAGCGCCGCCCAATACGTGAGCAGCACCCCCCCGATGGCCCCGAGGAGAGAGGGAAACCGATAGAGCCAGATCGTCGTCGTCGCCCGAGGCTTTCCGAGCGCGGCCCCGGCCTTCACCGCCATCGCCTGCAGCCAGTAGATGCCGACCGGCTTCTTGTAGCGGACCTCGTCCTGGAAGCGGATGTCGATGAAGTCGCCGTTCTCGACCATCTGCTTGGAGGCTTGTGCGAAACGCGCCTCGTCGCGGTCGGTCGGCGGGATGCTGAAGAACCCCGGCAGCAGGTTGAGGAGCGCGACCAGCACCAGCGCGACCACCGCGCGGGCATGCGACCGCGTTGCGAAATCGACAATTTCGCTCAAGCCCGTCCCGCGCGAGACCGCCGCTTCCCGCTGCCGATAGCCGGCCGTCACCGCCATATCCCGTCCCAGGCCAAGTTGCGGCGCAGCATAGAGAAAGGCCCGTGGCTGGGAAAGCGGCGGGCGGGCTCGCACCCGTTGCGCGGAAAATTCTACTGCAGCCGCACCATGACGCTGTCGGTCGCGCCCTTGGCGTCCATTACCGTCACGCGTACGAAGCCCGGACCGTCGGGCTCGAAGAACAGGGCGCGCCGGCCGGCCGCGGCGGCGTACGGCATGCCGTTGACCATCACCGTGAGCGCGCCGGCGCCGCCGGTCACCTTGAGCGCGATCGGGTCGGGCTTGCCGTCAGCCGCGCGGGCGAGTTCGAGGCTCGCACCGTTCGGCGGGAACATGATGTGAAGCTGCGGCTCGGTCCCGCCTCCGACCAAGCCGCCTGGGCGGAAGCGCTGCAATGGCGGCGGCAGCTTGCCGGTGGCGGCGATGAGCGTGCCCTTGGGTGCCGGCGGCAGCGGGGCCGGTAATTTGCCGGTGCGTGCGAAGGCGTCGAACAGGATCGGCGCGGCGGCTGCGCGGCCGACCAGGCCCGGCACCGGCGCGCCATCGGGGCGTCCGACCCAGACGCCAATCGTGCGCTTGCCGTCGAAGCCGACCGACCAGGCATCGCGATAGCCGTAGGAGGTGCCGGTCTTGAAGGCGATGCGGCCGCCGGCGGCGTTCTCGGGCGGCGGCGTGCCGAGCAGCACGTTATCGACCAGCCACGCTGCGCCCGGCTCGATCAGCCGATGCGGGACGCGCGGCTCAGCGCCTTCAACCACGCGCTCGGTGAGCGGCAGCGTGGTGCCGAGCCGCGCCAAGCCGGCGTACAGCATCACCAGATCATTGAGCTTCACGCCGACGCCGCCGAGGCCCATGGCAAGGCCGGGCGCTTCGTTCTTGGGCAGCAGCAGTTCGCCGCCGGCTTGACTGAGGCGCGCGGTGAAGCGGCTCGGCCCGACCTTGTCGAGCACCGCCACCGCCGGCACGTTGAGCGAAAGCTGCAGCGCCTTGCGTACCGTCACGGTGCCCTGAAACGTGAGGTCGAAATTCTCCGGCGCGTAGCCGCCGTAACGGACCGGGCGATCCTCGATCAAGGTCTCGGGATGGACGAGGCCGTCCTCGAAGCCGATCCCGTAGATGAAGGGCTTGAGCGTCGATCCTGGCGAGCGCACCGCCTGCGTCATGTCGACGTGACCGGCGCGGGAGTCGTCGAAGTAATCCGCAGAGGCCACGCGGGCGAGCACCTCGCCGGTCGCGTTGTCGACGGCGAGGATCGCGACCGAGACCTTGGGGCCGAGCGCGCGGGCACGTTCGCGCGCGAGTTCTTCAAGGTTCTTCTGCAGCATCGCGTCGATGGTAAGCTGATGCAGGCTGCGGCCCGGCGCTTCGGCAACCGCGGCATCGGCCGAATGCGGCGCGAGCATCGGCATGGGCTTACGGCCATCCGGCACCGGCTCGAGTTTTGCGCGCGCGACTTCATCCGCCGGCACGACGCCCGCAGCGGCGACACGGTCGAGCACGCGATCGCGCGCATTGCGCGCGGCAGCCGATGAGCGATCGGGCCGGCGCTGTTCGGGCGATTGCGGCAGCGCCACCAGCAGCGCCGATTCACCGAGGGTGAGGCGGCGCGGCTCCTTGCGGAAATAAGCGAGCGAGGCGGCGCGGATGCCTTCCAGATTGCCGCCGTAGGGGGCGAGGCTCAGGTAGAGCGCGAGGATCTGGTCCTTGCTCAGCTTGCGCTCGATCTCGATGGCGCGGACCATCTGGCGCAGCTTGGCGCCGAAGGTGCGCTCCGTGCGCGGCTCCAGCAGGCGCGCGACCTGCATCGTCAGCGTGGACGCGCCGGACACGATGTGGCCGTTCCAGACCAATTGCTGCGCGGCGCGCGCGAGCGCGATCGGATCGACGCCGTGATGCGAGAGGAAGCGATTGTCCTCGTACGCAAACAGCAGGTTGAGGAAACGCGGGTCGACATTCTCCCGCGTCGCCGGAAGTCGCCAGCGGCCGTCCTGGGTGGTGTAGGGCCGCAGCAGCCGGCCCTCGCGATCGACCACAAGCGTGGAAAACGACAGGCCCTCGCCCAGCGGCGCGGGGCCGAGCGAACTGACCCAGGCGGCGAAAGCGCCGCCGAGAATGACGAGAAACAGCACCGCAGCGACGAGTGTGACTCGCAGACCGCACCGCAAACGCCCTCTGCTTTGGCGAAAATCGATCCATCTGCTCATTCCCGCGTAAGCGGCAATCCAGGGCCACTTGCTCCGCCGAGCTTGCGGCCCTGGGTCTCCGTTTTCGCGGGGACGAACGGAATGGTCGCAGGTATCGCTCATCGCGTCGCTCGTTCACTTCGCCGCGGTGATTTCGATCGTGCCGGTGCCGGTGCGGCCGAAGCGGTCGGGGCGGTACATGTCCTCCACATAGGCTTGCGGCAGCACGTAGCGGCCGGGCGAGACCGCGCGCACGACGTAGGCCACGGTGAACACCGAGGGGTCTTTCGCCTTGCGATCGAACGCCGCGTCGAAACGGTCGTCACGGAACTCGGAGTTCACCGGCTCCTGAGCGTCCTCGATCCAGGACAGCGTGCCGGTGTCGCCCGAGGAGACGAGCCGCGGGTTGTCGATCTCGAACCCCGCCGGCAGATAGTCGGCGACGAGCACGCGGGCAAACATCGGCGCCGGCTCGGTGATCTTGAGCACCACGGCGAAGCGGTCGTTCTGCTTCGCCTTGGTCGGATCGGCCGGCTTGCCGTCGAGCGTGTAGTACAGGCGTTCGATCTTGAAGCCTTTCTCGGCCGCGGGCTCCGGAACGACCGGCGCGCCGTTGACGGTCACGACCGCCTGCAGCGTTCCGTCGCTGGTGTTGGTGATGCGCAGCGGCTGCTGCATATCGCCTGCACGCAGGCGGCGGTTGAACGCGCCCTGCTGCTTCTCGCCCGCGACATCGAGCGAGATGCCGCCCGCATCCTTGGCGAGAGCGCGCGCCGCCAGCACCATCCACGCTTCCTCCTGGGTGGAGACGTAAGGCGTGAGGTTGCGCGCAGCTTCGACGCGGTTGACCGCGCCGGTAATGGTCGCACGTGGTGCGCCGCTTTCGGACGCAAGCGTCACCAGCGCCGCCGAATCACGCAGCGCCGAGCCGTAGTCGTCGCGGCCGTATTCGAGCGTCGGCACCTGCGGGATCGAGGCCAGCGCCGCGGCATAGACGCGCTCGGCGCGGGTACGGTCGCCGAGCATGCCGAGCGAAGCCGCGATCTGCGCTTTCGCGATCGTGGTCGCAAAGTCACCAAGCTTGGTGTCGGCGAAGTAACGCAGGTCGCCGATCGGGGCCGCGCCGTTGCGCGCCAGCACATAGAGCGCATAGGCGAGGTTGCGGCCGCCGGTCTTGCTGGGCTCCTCGGCGTTGGAGATGAAATTGCGCAGCCGCTCGAGCGCGAGCTTGAACGCAACATCCGGCACCACGAAGCCGCGCTCGCGCGCCCGCGTCAGGAAGTCGGTAACGTAGGAGTCGAGCCAGACATCCTCGCCGCCCGCCGACCAAAGTCCGAACGACCCGTTCGAGCCCTGGCGCGCGAGCAAGTGGTCGATCGCATCGCGGATGCGCTGGTCGACCGCGGTGTCGAGCGCGAGATGCGCTTCGCTCGCGAGATCGTTGACATAGAGCAGCGGCAGCGCGCGGCTGGTGATCTGCTCCGAGCAGCCGTACGGATAGCGGTCGAGCGCGGCCAGCAGTGCGGCGGCGTCGAGCGCGGTCGAGAAGCCGACCGAGACCGAGACGCTCCCACTCCCCGGCACGAGGTCGGCGAACAGGTCGTTCGACAGGGTCAGGCTCTCGTTCTTGGCGATCGGCCGGACGGTGCGGCGGGCGAGGATCTGCGTCGCCGGCTTGACCGTGAGCACGTAGTTGCGATCGAGCGTCAGCCCGCCCGGCCCGCTGATGCGGACTGTGACGTTGGCTCGGCCCGCGGCGTTCGACGCGAGCGCGAGCGTCGCCGAGCCGCGCTGCTTGGCGTTGAGGCGCAACGTCTGCGGAGCAGCGCTGCCGAAGACGTTGAGCCCCTCGCTCTTTGCCTCGATCCGGTATTCGCCGGCCTGGCCTTCGACGTTGTCGAGATCGAGGTGCATGGTGCCGCGGTCGCCGGTGAGCAGGAAGCGCGGCAGCGTCGCCGTGAGCACGACGGGGTCGCGCACGGTCACGTCGCCGACCGCCTTGCCGACCTTGTCCTTCGACCAGGCGACCGCCATCACGCGCGCGGTGCCGGCGAAGTCGGGAATGTCGAAGACGATCTCCGCCGTGCCGTTCGCGCCGACCGTCACGAGGCCGGAATAGAGCGCGAGCGGCGGCTGCGTGGGCGGCGAGCCCTGCAGCTCGGCGGCTGCGACATCGCCACCGGACCTGATCTGGCCGCGGGTACCTTGCATGCCGTCGATCAGTTGGCCGTAGAGGTCGCGGACTTCGGCGGTGAGCGCGCGCTGGCCGAGGTAATAGTCGTCGGGCGCCGGCGGCTTGTAGTTGGTGAGGTTGAGGATGCCGACATCGACCGCAGCGACGACGATGCGCGCCTCTTCACCGGCGGTCAGCCCGCCGATCTGCACCGGGATGCGCAGCGCGGTGTTCGGACGGACGAGTTGCGGCAATTGCAGGTTCACCGCGAGCGTGCGGGCGTTGCGATTGACGCCGAACCACTGCACGCCGATGGCGCGGCCGGGCATGCGTTCGGCGGCGGCGTCGAGCGGACGCCGCAGCGTCGCGACGACATACGCGCCGGTGCCCCAGTCGGCGCCGACCGGAAGGGTCACGCGGGCGGTGCCGGCGGGCACATCCTGCGTGCGCGTGGTGATGAGCCGGTCGCCGATCACGTTGAGCGTGACCTTGCCGGCCGTGCGCGCCGTCACCGCGACAGTCATCGTGTCGCCGGCCGCGTATTGCGGCTTGTCGAGCGCGATTTCGAGCATGTCGGGCGTATCGGCGCTGGCGTCGGCGTACCAGCCGGCGTCGAAGCTGATCGAGGTCACCGGCCCATTGCGATCGCCGGTCGTGACTTCGAGCCGATAGCGGCCGTACTGCACCGGCATCGAAATGCGCGCCGGCGTATTCGCGGCAATATCGAAATTGCCATCGGCGATGCGGCGGGTGATCTTCACCGGCTCGTAATTCCACGAGCCCTCGCGGCGATAGTACTGATAGCGGGTCTCGACCCGCAGCAGTTCGTAGTGCATGCCGGTGCGGGCGAGCGAGGCGCCGTCGGGAGCGACCACCGCGACATCGAAGGTCGCGTTCTCGCCCTCCCCGAGCGAGCGGCCCGAGAACGTCGGCTTGACGCCGATCATCGGACCGTCGGGCGTGACCGGCAGCGTGAGCTTGCGCTCGACCGCGCGGCCACCGGCCTCGGCCATGCGCACGGTCACTTGCGCCTCCAGCGGACGGGTCGAGGCCGGCGCCTTGTCGATCGCAACCGGGAACTTGGCCTTGCCGTTGGAGTCGGTGTCGGGGAGATCGTCGAGCGGCTGGCGGGTCGCCTCGATCTCTTCGTCAGCAAGGCCGAACTGATAGCCGGTAAATCCGGGCCGCCTGTCGGCTGGCTTGATCAGCACTTCGCCTTCAAGGTTCAGGTCGGAGGCAGGCGTGCCGTAGAGATAGCGGCCGTCGAGTGTTACTTCAGCCGGGGTCTCCTTGGAGACGCTCTTGGCGGTCGTGGCCAGGTCGAATTCCAGCCGATCCGGCACGTAGTCCTCGACCATGAAGGACGTCTCGCCGACCGGCGGACGCTTCGGATCGGTGAAGGCGCGCACGCGCCAGGTGCCCGTCGGAACGGAGGAGACGAGCGGTACCGCGAGCGCACGTCCGCCGACGCCCTGGTCGGCCACCGCGGTGCGGCGATATTCGACGCCGTCCGGACGTTCGACCACCAGAGTGAGCGGCACGCCGAGCGCGGCGATGCCCTGCCCGTCACGCAGCAGCGCCGTCACCTCGACGGTTTCGCCGGAACGGTAAACGCCGCGCTCGGTGTAGACGAAGGCATCGAGCCCGGCCGGCACCTGGCGTCCGGAGACGCCGCGATCGGAAAGATCGAACGCCGGAGCTTTCAAGCTCAGGAAGGCGTAGTCGCCGCGGGTATCGCTGACGACGAGCATCGCCGGTGATTGCCCGCCCTCCCCGCGCGCCAGCCCGGCCTCGAACTGAACATAGCCCTGGTCGTTGGTGCGCTTGGTGGAGAGGACTTCGTTGTTACGGGAGATCAGCCGCACCTCGGCCTGCGCCTTGGGCTGCGTGGTTTCAAGCGAATGCACAAAGGCGTGGACGCCGTCGTTGCCGGAGAACGCGGTCAACCCGAGGTCGGAGACGATGAACCACTGCGTGGCCAGATCGTCGTAGTTGTCCGACGTGCTGCCGACGGCCTCCGCGACCATCACGTAGACGCCCGGGGCAAGGTTGGTGACCGCGTCGCCGACCGGAAACGCGGTGGTGACGTCGGCGTTCAGCGTCTGCTCGACCTTCATCTCGCCTTTCCACACCTGCGCGCCGCGCTCTTCGGAGAGGCGTTCGAGGTCGGAACGGTCGAGCGCGCGCTGAAAGTCGCGGCCGATCACGGTTTCGACGAGGTTGCGGTCGCCGATGCGATAGATTTCGAGCTTCAACGCCGTGGTGTTGACGCTCACCACCGGAATGCCGCGCTGCCCGGTCCGCGGCAGCACGTAGGACTTGGTGGCGAAGCGCACGAACGGCTTGCGGTCGCGCACGTAGATGTTGAAGTCCGCGCTCTTGGCGAGCGTCTCGCGCACGACCGACGGGATGCCGGCGCGCAGCGTGACGTTGTAGTGCTCGCCGTGCTTCAGGCCTTCGACGCAAAGCTGCTTTTCGTCGACGGAGACGGCCGGCTTGTCGGTGCCGCCAAGCGCCACGAACGGCGAAAGGTCGACACGCTTGCCGGGAAGCTCCTCTGAGAACTGGAAACAGACGCGCGGCGAAGCCGAGTCGGCGTCCACCGAGTAATCGAGCAGGCGGAAGCCGTGGTCTTCGCGCATGCGCTCATATTGCTGGCGCACGTCGGCGACCTCACGCAGGTCGAGCGACAGGCGCATCGCATCGAGCGCCGGACGCCAGAGTTGTTCGGCGGCGTAGCTGCGGCCGATGACGAGGAGGCTCTCGGCTTCCTCCGCCGGGCTCGTGGTCCGCTGATAGGCGATGTAGGCGGCGGTTGCCGCGCGATCGAGCAGCGTCGTGCGCTCGCGGTCATTGGCCGGGCGGATCTGTTGCTGCACGGTCTTGGCGAGCCGCAGCCAGTTCGCGCTGTCGTCGGGCGCGGCCACCACGATCTGCCCGAGGATCGCCAGCCCGCTGCGGAAATCGTTACGCTGGAAGGCGGCATCGGCGTCGCGCCGCAGCGTGGCGGCGGGCTTGGTGACCTGCCCGGCCTCGGTCTTGATCTGGGCTTCAAGCTTGATCGCCGCATCGGCGAGATCGTCGCGCCGGAACGCCTTATCGGCGGCGCCGGCCGGAGCGGCGATGATGATCGACAAAAGGGTTGCGAGCGCGGCGAAGACGCCGGCGCGGGCGAACGCGAGCATGGGTGGACCTCCATCCCCGTCGGCGCGGGAAAAGCGAACGGGCGTTGCGAAGTGACCCCGCAAAGGTGTCAAGGTCGTGACAAGTGTGCGCCGAACCGGGCCTCGCGTGAAGCGGACATAACAGTCCCGTGCGGCACCGCCTGTGCGGCTTTGTGCGGCGCTTCCCGCACATCGGTGCGACTGTGGCATGCCTTTGACTCATCATGGATTTCTGGAACGCGACAAGACGCGTGAGGGGCGCGCGCTTGCGGGACTGTGCGGCGCATGCGGCAACGCGTTACAAGCCCGCTCGATTGTAAACATAAACGCGCTGTCGCAGTCTGCGCGCCGACGCGACATGCGATGGACTAGAAGGATCACGCTATAAATCGACGCGACGTACTGACCATGCTGGCCTCAATCTCGACCATGGCGCTGACCAAGGCGCAGGCGCAGCCGATCTTCACCGACCGCCCGGTGCGGCTGGTCGTGCCGTTTGCGCCCGGCGGCGCGACCGACGTGGTCGGCCGGCTGTGGGCGGAGAAGATCAAGCCGACATTGGGCACCGTCGTGGTCGAGAACCGGCCGAGCGGCGGCGGCATGCCGGGCACCAGCGAAGTCGCGCGCGCGGCGCCAGACGGACACACTTTCCTGTTCGGCAACACCTCGACGCAGGTGCTCATTCCTGCGATCGCGAGCCACCCGCCCTACGATCCGGTCAAGGACTTCACCGCGATCTACATTCTGTGCAATTCGCCGACCTCGATCGTGGTGCACGAATCGGTGCCGGTACACACCCTCAAGGAGCTGATCGCCTATGCCAAGGCCAACCCGGGCAAGCTCTCCTACGGCTCGGCCGGGGCCGGCACGCTGACCAATCTCGCCGGCGAGTTGTTCAAGCATCTCATCGGCGCGCCCGACATCGTTCACATCCCTTACAAAGGCTCGGCACCCGGCGTCGCCGACCTCGCCAGCGGCCATATCCCGATGATGACGCCCAATGTCGGCGGGCCGCTGCTTGAATTTCACCGCGCCGGCAAGGTGCGCATCCTTGCGATCGCCGCCACCAAACGGCTTGGCGTCGCGCCCGATATTCCGACCGCGATCGAGGCCGGCTTGCCGGGCATGGTGGCGGCGAATTTCAACGGGCTGTTCGGTCCCGCCGGCCTGCCGAAGCCCTTGGTCGATAAAATCGCCGACGGGACGCGCGCGATGATGTCCGATCCGGGCCTGCAGAAGGTGCTGGCGGCGTCCGGGTTCGAGCCGATCCTCGACTCCGGGCCCGAATCCGCGGCGCGGCTGGTGAGCGAAGAACTGGCGCGCTGGACGCCGGTGATCAAGGCGACCGGGTTCAAGTTGGAGTAAGATACGCGCCCGCACGATCGCCGGGTTGTCATCCCGGCCGAGCGTAGCGAGAGTCGGGACCCAACGTGGAGCAAGCTGATCGTTGGGTCTCGGATCGGCCTATCGGCCGTCCGAGATGACAAATCCCCTACGCGGAGTCTCCCTTGCCCAACCAGCGCACCGCCCTCACCGTCGAGGACGACGGCTTCCTCCGCGTCGTCGGCATCATCCTTGATCCCAACACCACGCTCGATCGCGTGGCGGCTTACGCGGATTTCTTCGCGCATGACGAGCCGGATTTTGCCGACTATCTCGCAGGCGCGCGCAAGCGCGCAGGGGCGCTGTTCCCCGCGGACGTGCGGTTCGTCAACACGCAGGAGGAAATGCGCTCGGCGCTCCCCGGCTGCCGCGGCCTGATCGTGGAATCGCTGGCGGTCGGGCGGGACGAATTGGCGGCGGGGACTGATCTCGCGGTGGTGCAGAAATATGGCGCGCGCCTTCGCTACATCGACGCGGCCGCTTGCGCCGGGCGCGGCATCGAGGTCCTGACGTTTCGCCGCCGCGCCAACATCGCCTGCGCGGAGGTCGCGTTCGCGCTGATGCTGACGCTGGTGAAGAAGCTCAACCGCCTGCTCAACCGGATCAACCCGGAGCGGCTCGCGGCGCTGGGCTATTCATACCGGCCGTTCGATAACCGGCATACCCCGAACGGCAACTGGGCGCGCATTCCCGGCATCGGCATGCTCAACGAAAGCACGATCGGCATCATCGGCCTCGGTGAGATCGGCGCCGAGATCGCGCTGCGCGCGGCGGCGTTCGGCATGCGCATTCTCTATACCCAGCGCACCCGGCTCCCCGAGGCCGAGGAGCGCGAGCTGCACGCGACCTACCTGCCGCTCGAAACGCTGCTCGCGCAGAGCGACTGGGTGATCCCGCAACTTCCCACGTCACCAGCGACGCGGCATTTCCTCGACGGCGCGCGCCTCGCGCAGATGAAGCCGGGCGCCTGCATCGTCAACGTCTCGCGCGCCGACCTGGTGGAACGTGAGGCCTTGATCGAGGCGCTCAAGTCCGGCCGTCTCGGCGGCTTCGGCCTCGATCCGCTGTACGAAGCGCCGGGGCGCGAGGACGACGAACTGCTGCGCTTCGACAACGTCGTGATGAGCCCGCATCTCGGCGGCTCGCCGCGCCAGAACGGGCTCGACGATCTGGCGGACCTTGTGGAGCAGATGGCGAAGGCGCTCGGCTTCTGAGCCAGCGGTTTGCTTGCCCACGATCCGGTGCTAGCCTTTCCCGGCGTCGCGGACACAAGCGGCGTCGGAACAATCACAGTGGCTCTTGCCGAGCAGCCCACCCCTGTTGAACCGCCGGCTGCGCCCGCCGCGTCGTCAACCCGCGAGATCATCTATCGCCACGCGCTGATCGTGCGGCTGGCGCATTGGATCAACCTGCTCTGCCTGACGTTGCTGCTGCTGAGCGGACTGCGCCTGTTCAATTATCATCCGGCGCTCTACTGGGGGAATTACGGGTACAAGGGCGCGCCCTCCATTCTGGCGATGGGCGCGGCGCGCGATCCCAATACCGGCCAGATCATCGGCATCACGCAGGTCGCTGGCACGAATTTCATCACCACCGGCGTGCTCGGCGCCTCCTACGACCCCGAGCAGCGCGCCATGGTGCAGCGCGCGTTTCCGCCGTGGATCACGCTCCCCGGCGAGCCGGGCCTGGCGCTCGCGCGCGACTGGCACTTCGCGATGGCGTGGCTGTTCGTCATCAACGGCGCGATCTATCTCCTGGTCGGTCTGTTCAGGGGACATTTCCGCCGCGATCTGATCCCGAAGGCCGATCAGCTTCGGCCGCGTCACATTCTCTCCAATGTCTGGGATCACATCCGGCTGCGCCCGCCGCGCGGCGAGGCGGCGCGGCGCTATAACGTGCTGCAAAAATTCGCCTACATCGCCGTGATCTTCGTGCTGCTGCCGCTGATGCTGCTGACCGGGCTGACGATGTCGCCGGCCGTTACCGCCGCCGCGCCGTTTCTGTTCGATCTGTTCGGCGGACGCCAGTCGGCACGCACGATCCACTTCATCGTGGCGAACCTGCTGGTGCTGTTCGTGCTCATTCACGTCATCGAGGTCCTGCTGGCGGGACCGCTCAACCTGATGCGCTCGATGATCACCGGGCGCTATGTCATCCGCACGAAAGGTGCGCCATGAATAGTCTCATCACCCGCCGCGGACTGATCGCAGGAAGCTCGGCCGCCGCAGCGAGCCTGCTGTCGGGATGTGATCCCGTCACGGAATCATCGTCGCTGCGCTGGATCCTCGATTTCGGCCAGGCGGCATCGATGCACGTGCAACGCCTGCTGCTGTCGCGCCAGCAGCTCGTGCGCGAATACAAGGCTGCGGATGTTTCGCCGGACTTTCCGCCGAACGGCACCGCGATGCCAAACGGCATGGATTATTTCCAGATGATGGTGTCGGGCTTCGCGAGCTGGCGGCTCGCCGTCGGCGGCCTCGTGCGCAAACCGCTGTCGCTTTCGCTCGACGAGATCAAGGCGATGCCCGCGCGCACCCAGGTCACCCAGCACAATTGCGACGAGGGTTGGACCGCGATCGGGCAATGGACCGGCGTGCCGCTCAGTCATGTGCTGCAGGCGGCGGAGTTGCTGCCGCAGGCGCGCTACATCGTGTTCCACTGCATGGACGAACTGGTGCGCGCGCCCCGCCGCGAAGGCTTCTACTACGAGAGCATCGACTTGTTCGACGCGCTGCATCCGCAGACCATCCTCGCTTACGGCATGAACGGCGGCTCCCTCCCGGTGCCGCACGGCGCACCGTTGCGGCTGCGGGTCGAGCGCCATGTCGGCTACAAGCACGCGAAGTACGTGAATCGCATCGAAGCGGTCGAGCGCCTGAGCAACATCAGCCGCGGCAACGGCGGTTTCTGGGAAGACCGCGGCTACCAGTGGTACGCGGGTTTGTAGCGGGCCCAACCTTCAATAAGCGGTGAACCTGCACGCCTTCAAGATGAAGCCTCGGCGTGAATGTGACGCCGACGCTCCGTCGCCCACCCCGGATGGGGATATCCGCGGCGCCCGGCTGGAGGTCGGGCGTTGCGGGCCACAAGCCTTCATCGTCGATTTAAGAATATGTTAACTTCAGGCGATGAGAATTAATTCGGGCAGGCTGCAGCACTTGCGCCCAAGCTTCGCGCTTACGAATGATCAGGCAGCGCTCGTCGGGGCAAAAGCGTCAAACGTCAACGTCGTAAAGGTCAACGTCCTAATGTGACAGACCGGCCACGCATCGCAGTATGAACCGATGGCGCTCACTGAGATGGATACCGAAATTCTTGGCATCGGCTTTCTGTTCACACTCCGCCTTGGTCGGCGCAAGCGCTTCGCCGCCTGAGCCCTGGGCCGATGCACGCAGCCCCATTGTGCCCAGAAGGGCCAACAACGCGAGAAAGAAAATCGGCTTCGTCATCTGCGATCTCGTTCCGGTCTTATTCGTCATCTGCGACCTCGTTCGTGTCTTAATGGCCTGCGGCTCATATAGCATCGAGATTGTGCAATGCAATAGAAAATATTGCGATGCACAATCGCAGCGCTGCTCGTGATCGACGCTCCGGTGTCTTGGGCGTTGTCGAAAAGCACGTACTTTGGCAGGAGAAAGCCCCTGTCGCCGCCGCAAGGCTCACGGGACTCAAATGGGTTGGACAAAGGTCGGCGAGAAGATATCTAGACGCGACTTGAGGTGTGCGAATTGCCACAGGATATCGATCCAGCAGTACTGACCGCCTGGACACAATCTGAGAATTCAAGAAACGCCCATGTTGCCGGATTAGCTCAGTGGTAGAGCAGCGGTT
>CAVPDS010000017.1:0-252861 GCA_963702695.1 uncultured Alphaproteobacteria bacterium
AGGTGGCCGGTGTGCGGATAGCGCAGGCAATCGACGGGCTTGCGGTCATCCCCTCTTCGACAATGCCCTGATACATGACCGCGACCCGATCGCAGAGATACTCGATGACGCCCATATCTGGTGATGAAGATGATGGCGAGCCCGATCCGCTCCCGCAGATCGAGCAGCAGGTTCAAAATCTGCATTTGCACCGAGACATCGAGCGCGGAAGCGGCTTCGTCGGCGATCAACACCTTCGGGCGCACGATGACGGCGCGCGCGATACAGAGCCGCTGGCGTTGTCCGCCGCTGAACTGATACGCGTATTTCGTCAGCGCATCGTCACCGAGCGCAACGAGAGCGAGATGACGCCGGACTTCGTCCTTGATCTCGGCATTCGACAGGTTGCCTCGAATGCGCAAGCCTTCCGCCAACAGATCCTGCACCTTCATGCGCGGATTGAGCGATCCGTAGGGGTCCTGAAACACCATCTGGATGCCGCGCCGCGCGGCGGGCAGTGCCCTTGCGCCGGGCGCGAACACGGTCGAACCATCGACGGTGAGGGAGCCGGCGTCGGCGCTTTCGAGCCCCAGCAGAATTTTGGCGAAAGTCGACTTGCCGCAGCCGCTCTCGCCGACAAGACCCAGGATCTCGCCCGGCGCGAGAGTAAGCGAAACGTCGTCAAGCGCTCGGTTCTCGGCTCGCGGCTGTAGCACGCCCCGGCGGCTCCAGAACGATTTTGAGATGCCGCTCGCTTCCAGCAGCGGCCGGGCGCCGCGTTGCTGCGGCATGGCAGTGGCCGAAATCGCGGATGCGCCTGCTGCGGTCACGACGGCGATCCGTGTTCGATGAGCGGCGCAACGCAGCGCACCGCCCTGTCCTGGAGCGCAGTCAACGCAATCGGCCCGGCCCGGCATTGCTCCTGCGCGTAGCGGCAGCGGTTGACGAACCGGCAGCCCGGCGGCCAGTCGGAGACGCTGGGAACCGCGCCTTCAATTCCTTCCTGGCGGCCGCCCGCACGGCGGTGCGGCACGCAGGCCAGCAGCGCCGCCGTGTAGGGATGCGCCGGATGATCGATCACCGCACGGGCCGGCCCGCGTTCCATCAGTACGCCGCCGTAGAGAACGGCGATTTCGTCGGCATTCTCGTAAACGAGCGAGAGATCGTGCGAAATGAACAGAACAGCAAGGCCGTAGTCGCGCGCGAGGCTCGCGATGATGTCGAGCACCTGGCTCTGGATCGTCACATCCAGCGAGGTCGTCGGCTCGTCGGCAATCAAGAGCCTGGGTTCGTTGACGAGCGCGGTCGCGATCATCACGCGCTGGCGCATGCCGCCGGAGAGTTCATGCGGGTACGCGCGCATGACCTGCCCGGGATCGCGAAAGCGCACGCGCGTGAGCAGCTCGATGATGCGCTGCCGCTGATCGTGCCCCCGCAACTCGCCGTGCGCATTGATCGCTTCCATGAGCTGCCGCTCGACCGTCATCAGCGGATTGAGGCTCGACATCGGCTCCTGGAAGATCATCGAGATTTCCGCCCCGCGCAGCGGACGCAGGATGCGCTCCCGGGCATGCGCGAGGTCGCGCCCGCCGAAGCGGATCGCGCCGCCAATGTCCAGCACCGCGTCCGGCATCAGCCGCATGATTGCGCGCGCGATCATGGTCTTGCCGGAGCCGCTTTCGCCGACGAGGGCGAAGAACTGCCCCGGCAGGATTTGAAAGCTCACATCCTCGACGATCTTGAGCCGCCGGCCATCGTCGCTTCGAACGTGAAGACTTAGATTCTCGACCGATAAAATCGGCTGGGCCGCAGACGTCTCAGCGTTTGCCGCTTCAGCGGTGCGCATCGACGTAGGTATCGATCAGCCGATTGAAGGCCGCCGGATGCTCGCGCATGACGAAATGACCGGACTTGTTGAAAATACGCACCTCCGTGTCGCGCTGTTTCTCCATGAACAACTCGATGAGTTGCATGCCGTTGGCGATGTCGGCGGCGGGATCGTTGTAACCCCACACCACGAGCGTTGGGCAAGGCATGCCCCGCTCCAACAGCCAGCGGTGGCACTCCGCCCGCTGCTTGGCAAGCTGCGGCAGGAACTGCTTTCGCGAGAGGCCGTCCTTGTGCATCTTCGCGACCGCGATCTTGTTCTTCTCGGTCTCGGCGATGGCGACGCTGCCGTCGAGCCAGTCTTCGGTCACGATCTTGGGATTGTACGAATAGCGCTCGCAGAACCAGCGGATCAATTCGCGCGTAAGCTGGGGCTGCGGCGGGTCCTTGTGGACAAGGCGCGTGCGCGTCGTTCCCGGCGAGAGCGAGCCTGAGGAAATACAGACGCAAGTCTTGACCAGGTCGGGCCGTTCCAGGGAAATCCGGCTCACCACGTAGCCGCCGCGCGAATGGCCTGCCAAGTGATAGGGCTTCTTGCCGAGCTTATCGAGGAAGCCGATCGCATGCTGCACGATGGCGTGCATCGTGTAGTCGGAGTCCTTCTTCGGATTGTCGGTATAGCCCTGCCCCAGCTTGTCGAAAGCGATGGCATTGTGCCAGTTCTTGAGCACCGGAAAGTTGAGCGCCCAGGTCTTGGCCGAGCTCGCGCCGTCGCTGGCACCAAACTGCGCGCCGTGGATCATGACGATACGCTCGCCCGTCCCCTGATCGAAGTAGCGCGTGCGGATGCCCTCGACGTCGAGCCACTTCTCCGCGCCCATGTCGGCGTTCGCCGCCGGGAAGTAATTGCGGCCGGCTTCGGCAGCGCTTGGTTTGGTCATTGTGTCAGTTGCCATTGGCCACACCCTCCACGAACTCGGCGATGACGCGATTGAACTCGGGAGCGCGCTCGCGGAAGCTGTGATGACCGGCCTGGTTGACGATGTGCAGGCTGGTGCGCGGCTGGCGCCGGGCAATGAGATCATAAAGCTCCATGCCGAGATCGAGCGGCGCGGTCGGGTCGTTGTAGCCCCAGAACAGCATGATCGGCCGCTGCATCCCCTCCTTCTCGATGCGGGAGAAGAAGTCGTCCTTGTCCTCGATCAGTTCCGGCAAGAAGCGAACGTGCAGAAGACCCTCATCCTTCATCTTGCGGATCGCTTCCTTGTTCTTCGGCAATTCGGTGATCTTCTGCTTCATCTCGATCCACGCGTTAGTGACGTGCTGGGTCGTGCAGGAGTATTTCTCGTAGGTCCAGCGCGAGGCTTCGAGCGTGCCGGCTTTATGCGGATTGAGCGCGAACACGATCTCGTTGCGGCCGGGCCCGGGCGAGGCCGTGTTGCTGTCGATCAACACGCAGCTCTCGACCAGCCGCGGATAATCGAGCGTGGTGCGCGCCACCACATAGCCGCCGCGGCTATGGCCCACGAGGTTGTACGGCGCATACGGGAGCGCCTTGAGGAAGCCCGCGAAATGGCGGCAGGCCGCGCCCATGGTCCAATCCTCGTCACGCTTGGGATTGTCGGTGTAGCCCTGCCCCAGCCGATCGACGGAAATCACCCGGAATTTCTTAGCCAACTCCCCGAAGTTGAGGTGAAAGTCCTCGGCATTGGCGCCGCCCGATGCGTCGCCCGTGGTGCCGCCATGCACGAGTACGACCGGACGACCCTCACCGGCCTCGAAGTAGCGGGTGCGGATGCCGTCGACATCGACCCATCGTTCTCCGTATTCCTGCAGAAACATCGATCGTTCCTTTCTTTCTTCTAACCGCAGATTTTTCTTCCTACCGCAGATTGAGCGTGCTCTTGGGATCAAGCAGATCGCGCAGCCAGTCGCCCAGCAGATTGAGGCCGAGCACGGTGACAAAAATTCCAAGGCCGGGAAACACGGCGATCCACCACGCCCCCACGGCATACGAGCGCCCTTCCGACAGCATGCCGCCCCAGGTCGGGATTTCCGGCGGCACGCCGAGGCCGAGGAATGACAATGCTGCCTCGGCCAGGATCGCCGTCGCCATCGAGAACGTAGCGATCACGATCGCGGCCGCGATGAGATTGGGCAGGATGTGACGGGTCACGATCCAGCGCGTACCGCCGCCCATGACCTGCGAGGCCGCAACGAATTCCTTGTTGCGCAGAACGAGCGCCTGCGCGCGCGCGATCCGGCAGTAGGGAATCCAGCGCTGGATCGACAGCGCCAGGACGACGTTGGTCAGGCTTTGACCGAAGAAGGCGAGAATGGCCAGCGCCAGCAGGATCGGCGGAAACGCCCAGAATGTCTCGACCACCTTCTGCATCGCCACGTCGCGCAGCCCGCCCCAATAGCCCGACAACGCGCCATAGAGCACACCGAACACACCGGAGACCAGCACGATCGAGGTTGCGATCAGCAGCGAAACACGGGCGCCTGAAACCATGCGCGCCAGGATATCGCGGCCCAACTGGTCGGTGCCCAGATAATAGCGCTCCGCATCGATCCGCGGCGGTTGCAGCGAACTCAGGAGATCCTGATCGAGCGCGGTGTGCGGTGTAATGAAATCGCCAAACGCGGCGACAAACAATACCAGGGTGAGGCAGGCCGCCCCGATGATGAACTTGGCATTGAGGAATCGCCGCATGTCGCTGCCTCAGCCTGCCTGCGAGGCGCGGATGCGCGGATCGATCAGAAAATAGACGATGTCGATGATCGCGTTGATCACGATGAACAGCGTCGTATAGCTGACCACGATGCCGGTCGTGAGCGGAATGTCGCGGACCGAGATCGCCTGGTAGAGCAGCGTGCCGAGGCCGGGCCAACTGAACACCACCTCGACGATGATGCTGCCGGAGATCAGCACGCCGAGCTCAAGCCCGATGATGGTGATGATCGGCACCGCCGCGTTGGGCAGCAGATGATGCCGGATGATCGCCCCGCGCGTCAGCCCTTTCGCCACCGCGGTGGTGATGAATTCCTCCTGGGCAACGTCGATGATGGCGCCGCGCGTGATGCGGGTGATGATCCCCACCATGCTGAAGGCCAAGGTCAGCGCCGGCAAGGCGATGTAGCTGAGGATGATCCTGAGCAGCCCGAGGTGGCCGGTCAGGATGGCGTCCAACGTGTAGACGCCGGTCACATGCGGCACCGTGATGCCGTACGGAAGGCGGCCGGCCGAAGGCAGCAGATTGAGGTCGGCCGACAGGAACAGGACGAGCAGGATGCCGAGCCAGAATGTGGGCGCGCTGACGCCGGTGATGGCCACCACGGACACCGCGCCGTCGATGATCGAGCCCTTGTGCAGCGCCGACAGGATGCCGAGCGGAATGGCGACGGCGGCTGCGATGATCAGCGCGATCAGCGCGAGCTCAAGGGTCGCCGGCAGCCGGCTGAGAATGAGGTGGAAGACATCCTCGCCGTAGCGGTACGAGCGGCCGAAATCGAGGTGGATGACGCTCGTCAGGAACCGCCAGTATTGCATCATCACTGGTTGATCGAGGCCCCACCGCTCGCGGATGGCGGCGACTTCGGCGTCGCTGGCGTCCTCGGGAACCAGCAGGTCGGCGGCATCGCCCGGCGCCAGGCGTAGGAGGACGAACAGCACCAGCGTCACGAAAACAAGGACCGGCACGACACCCGCCAAACGCAGAGCGATGGCGCGGAGCATCCCGTGTCCTCTTCCCTCTCGCACCAGCCGATCGGCTCGATTACTTCATCTTGACCAGGGGAAACCAGAACTCGCCCGAGGCGTCCACCGTCGTGGTGATGTTCGCCCGCACCCCGGTGACCAGCGTGTGCGTCCACATGAAGTGGCTCGGCACGTCGTCGATCAGGATCTGATTCATCTCCCGCCAGATCTGGCAGCGCTTCTCCGGGTCGCTTTCCTTGTACTGCGCCGCCAGCAGCTCATCAAATTTCGGATTGGAGTATTGCACGCGCGGCGAGCCGCCGGTGCCGAAAAGCTGGCCGGCAGCGTCGGAGGCGTCGTAGATCGTGCCGCGGCCCATGTAGTACATCGGTGTCTTGCCGCGGCGCACGTCGGCCCAGAAGTTGGCGTATTCGGGGGTGTGCAGCTTCACCTTGAACCCGACCTGACGGAGCATCTGAGCAACTGCTTCCGCGATCTGGCGATCGGAAATGTAACGACCCACCGCGGTGTAGAAATCAATCTCCGGCCCGCCGTTGGGATAGCCCACCTCCGCCAGCAGCGCCTTGGCCTTGGCCGGATCGTAGGAGTTCGCGCGGTCCGGCTTGCCGGTGTAGCAGAACTGGTTGGGTCCGATGAGGCCGTCCTGGACCTTCGCGTAGCCGCTGAGCAGACGATCGACGATCAACGGCCGGTTGATCGCATAGGCGACGGCCTTGCGGAGCCGAACGTCAGTCCACGGCGCCATCTTGTTATTGAAGGCGACGAACATCACCTCGATCCCGCCGGTCTTGATGATCTTCACGTCGGGGCGATTTTCGAGACGGCGAACGAGCTGCGGCGGGACCAGACGGGCCACCTGGACCTCGCCGTTGAGCAGCGCGGTCACCCGCTGCTCCGGCTCGCGCATCTGCTGCAGGATCACGACATCCGGCGAACTTTTGGTATCGGCGCCGTCCGGCTCGGTCCAATCCGGGTTCTTGCGGATGACGACGCGACGGTCGGCTTGATATTCCTCGAGCTTGTAGGGCCCCCAGCCAACCGCATGTTTCTTGTCGGCCTCGCGTCCATATTTCGCATAAAGCTCGGCCGAGGTGATGATGAAACGATCGAACAGCGCCATCGGGAGATTGACCGCGGGCGACTTGGTCTTGATGTCGAAGGTGTAGTCGTCGACCGGAACGATCTCCTTCACCATCGCGATGAATGAATTCTGCACGCTCTCCGGATCGGTGCGAATGCGCTTGAGCGAGTGCACGACGTCGGCCGAGGTCGGGCCGGGACCGCCGTCCTGACGCTTGAGCCCCTTGCGCAGCGTAAAGCGCCAGGTGAGCGGATCGGTGGCCTCCCATTTTTCCGCCAGGATGCCGACGAGTTGCTTCGTCGTGTAGTCGTAGCGGCCGAGGCAGCCGTAGGTGTGGCACCACAGCGAATAGACCGGCGACGAGGAATCCCCGTACGGATTGTCGGTCGTCATCGGTTCCGTGGCCGTGATCCTCATCACCTTGTCCTGGGCAAGCGCCGGCTGGGCCAAGGTGATCCCGAGGGCGGCGAGGGCGAATTTCGCGACGGTGCCGATGCGCCTCATGGTGTGTTCACTCCTCGCAGAGAACATGTTCGCGGCCGCAGCCCGGACCCTCCGCGGCAAGGACGGTCACGGCGCCGGTCGGCCTCCTAGGCCGATTCCAACGGCGTGCGAAGCGTGGGTATCACGCAACGGAGGCCAAGCGAGGCCACACCAACTATCCATGGGCATGCCCTATAATTATTGAGAGATCGGCGATGGGGGTCAAGCGCGTAACGATTCAGTCGGTGAGGTGAGTTGGAAAGTCGCAGGCCGCGGCAAACGCATGCTAAAAGTTCGACGCAAGCTTCGGCCGCGACGGCGCTGGCGCCGACCCCTTCGGCAGTTCGAACATCCCGCTTTCGAGCCCATCGAGGAACGCCAGCGCCTCCGCGGTCTTCACCACATCCGCGTATTTGGCGTTCATGTCGCAGAGATTGATGGCGTGGCTCGCCTGCGAGCGGTCGAAGCAGCCCTCCTCGGCCAGCGCGATCCGGTAGTTGAGGCTGAATGCATCGAGCACGGTCGCGCGCACGCAGCCGGACGTGGTCGTGCCGGTGACGATCAGGCTGTCGCAGCCGAGCAGCGTCAGATAGCTGGTCATGTTGGTGCCGAAGAAACCTGAAGGTTTCTGCTTGGTGACCACGATGTCCTGCGGCGATGGCGCGATCGGAGTGACGATCTCGTTGCCGTCGATATTGGGCACTGGCGCGCGCTTGTCCTCGTCGCCGCGCGCGTTCTTCCACAGCCACGAGCCGCTGTCCCAGTTGTCGGCGCGGCGGATGCCGGTGGTGTAGATCACCGGCACGCCCTTCTCGTGCGCCTTGTCGATCAGGGCGCGGATATAGGGCAGCGCGATCCAGGCGTCTTCGCCGCAGGAATTGCGCCAGCGCTTGATCAATTCGAGGATCGGCTCCGGCTTGTCGCCGCAGAACGCCCAGTTCACGTCGATGATGACGAGCGCCGGCCGCTTGCCGAAGCCGCCGCGCGCGCCATAGCCGGACGCATCGAATACCGCCTTGTCGCGCTCGGTGAGGAACTGGTTCCAGATAGGCTCGGACATGGTGATGCTCTCCTATGCTGATCGGATCATCAGCGTATCACTAGGTTCGGCTCATGAATGCGTCATTCCGCGGCCGGCCGCAGGCCGGAGCCCGGAATCCATAGTCGCGATCCAGACCCGCCGCCACGCCGCGATCCGGACTGACGACGGCCTTTACGCTTTGATGCTGTCGACGAAGCTCATATCGATGATTTCCTCATACTTGACATCGCGCGTGAGGATGCCAGCGCCCATGACGACGGCCTTGGCGTTATCCCAGGAGCCGCGGCTGATCTGGCCATCCTTGCTCCAAAGCTCATCCGCAAACGAGCGATCGAGCGTCGCCTTGAGGTCATCGAGCGGCATGGTGGGAAATTGCTTCTTCGCGATCGCGGCCGACTCTTCTTTGTTGGCGTAGAGGAATTTCAAGGCCGTGACCATGCCGCGCACGAAGCCGCGCACGAGCTCCGGCTCCTTCTGGATGGTCTCGAGACGAACGTTGAAGGTCGAGTAGGCGTATGGCCCCATTTCCTTGGGGACATTGAAGAACGGCTCGCTCCAGACGTTGTTGCGCACGCCCTGCGTGACGTACGGCTCGGTCGCTTCGCCGATCTGCGCCTGCTTGCCCTTCACCACCGCGACGGTGGCGGAGTTCGCAGTCTCGACCAGCGTCACGTCCTTTTTCGCATCGAGATTCCATTTCTTCAGCAGATAGCGGGTGATGGAATTCGGCGTGCCGCCGAACGGACCGATCACGATCGTCTTGCCTTTGAAGTAAGCCGGCCAGTCCTTGTTGGTCGGCTCCATGCCCTTGGCGGCGCAGAAATAGATGTTGCCGCGATCGACGCAGTTGACCACCGAGCGCAGCTCGGCGCCCTTGATCTTGGCGAAGGCGTCATGCTCCGGGCCGCCGATGAAGGCGAAGGCCTGGCCGGACAGCACCGCATTGGTATGGCCGCCGCCGTTTTCGATGGTCACGAGCTTGACCCCGACATCCTCGAACAGCCCCTTGGCCATTCCGATGTAGAGCGGCAGGTAGCCGGTGCTGTGGACCGGTTCCGCAATCAGGACCTCCTTGGCGGCAGCGTTCGCGATGTAGGGGCGCGCGACCAGCGCGGCGCCAAGTGATGCAGTCGAACCGAGGAATTTCCGCCTGTTCATGACATCCTCACTCTGGTTGTGGTGCGAAATCCGAAGGATGGACACAGTCGTCCCCGCGAAGGTCGGAACCCGTACCCTGCGAAGTGAAAGTTTCTCGCTGACAGTGAATAATCCCGAGCGCACGGCCTACGGTCCCCGTCTGCGCGGGGACGGCACGGAGTGAATTGATCTCGCGTCCCATCATGACTGTTTGACGCCCTTGCGCAGGACGCTCTCGAGCCAGGACACCGTCGCGTACATGACGATCGCCAACGCCGACAGCACCCCGACCGCGACCCAGACCAGCGCGATGTCGTAGGTCTGCCCGGCATAGAGGATCTGCCGTCCGAGGCCGTGCTGCGACGCGATGAATTCGCCGACGATGGCGCCGGTCAATGCCAGCCCGATGTTCACCCGCAGCACCGAAATGATCCACGGCAGGCAGAACGGCACCACCAGCTTGCGGAACACCTGCATCCGGCTGGCGCCCAGCGAATAGAACAGCTTCTCGCTGTCCGGATCGAGCGCCTTCACCCCGGCATAGGTCGTCAGCGTCGACACTACCAGCGTCAGCGCGGTGGCGATCGCGACCTTGGAGGCCAGTCCCAGCCCGAACACCAGGATCACCAGCGGCGCGAGCGCGAGCTTCGGCAGCGAACTCGAAGCAGATGATGTAGGGCTGGACGATGGCCGCGTAATTCCGCGACCACCAGAACGAAAGACCCAGCAGCGAGCCCGCGGTGGTGCCGAGCAGGAAGCCGAAGATCGTCGACCGGAAGGTGAAGCCGATATCGGTCCAGGCGTCGCCGGCGGCGAAGAACTTCAGCAGGGTCGCGAAGATCGCGCTCGGCTTCGACCAGAAGAAGGCGTCGATCCAGCCGTTGGTCGCCGCCGCCTCCCACAATCCGATTGCGCCCGCCAGGATGCCGATCTGTGCGCCGAGAATCGCCCAGGCCGGCCAGTCCTTCTGCACCGGGAGCCGACGCACCGGCCGCGCTGCGCGCGCTTGCACGGCCGGCTTGACCTCAGCGGCCGCCAAAGGGCCGAGCGTCGGAATATCCTGGGCGGTCATCGCTGTCCTCCGCGCCGGCGCATCAAGCCGCCTCTCCGATCGTCCGCGGCGGCGCGCCCGGCCCCGCATGAAGGAGATTCATGCAGCGCTCCTTGATCGCGATGAATTCCGGCGTCAGCGCGCTGGTCCGCAAGCGTGGGCGCGGCAGCTCGACCGGGATCGTCTCGATGATGCGGCCGGGACGCGTCGCCATCACATGGACTTCGTCGGACAGATAGATCGCCTCATCGACATCGTGGGTGACGAAGACCACCGTCTTGCCGAAATCGCTCCAGAGCTGCAGCAGCCATTCCTGCATCTGCAGCTTGGTCTGCGCGTCGAGCGCGCCGAACGGCTCATCGAGCAGAATGATGTCGGTGTCGAACAGCAGCGTCCGTAACAGCGCCGCGCGCTGACGCATGCCGCCGGAGAGCGAGTTCGGGTAGAGATGCTCGAAGCCGGAAAGTCCATAGCGCTGCAGCAGCGGCAGCGTGCGCTCGCGCGCCTCGCGCAGCGGCACGCCCTGGATTTCCATGCCGAGCACGGCGTTGTCGAGCACCGTCCGCCACGTCAGCAGCAGATCCTTCTGCAACATGTAGCCGACCCGGCCGATCGTGCCGGTTGCGTCGGTGCCGTCGATGATGACTTTGCCGGATGTCGGCTCCAGCAATCCGGCGATGATGTTGAAGATGGTGCTCTTGCCGCAGCCGGAAGGACCGATCAGGCTCGCGAACCGGCCCTGCGGGATCGACAGCGTGACCGGGGCGAGCGCTTCGAAGGCGCCGGCCGGCGTCTTGAAGCTCATACTGACGTCTTGCACTCGAAGCTTTGGGGCCGAGGACATCGTTCCCTATCCACGCTTGTGAGCGCGCCGCCGAAGCTTCCCCTCACTCTAGGGCACTTGCGAATTGCATGCCAGCAGCCAAAGCTGATGATTTTCAACAGCGTGCGCGCGAGAACGACGCAGGCTCCGCAGCGCCGTGCAAAGTCCGGCCGCAGGGTGCTTCATTTTTCACCGCTCGGCTTGTGTCGCCGTGGGCGTGCGCAGCCGACCCGACCCGGCCAACAGCTTGCGAGGCCTTCTTTCCGCTTGTTCATCCCGTTCAATCCTGAGAACATTCGGTAACGGCGACCGCAACGGAGACCCCCCATGCATGAAGTGACAAGCGAACACTGGCACGAGCCGGAAGGAATGAAGAACGCCGGTTATGGGGCATGGAAGCGGCCGAATACCCCCTACGACGACTATATGGAGGCCCAGGGGATTCCGATCTTCCGCGGCATTGGCGTCAAGCGCGTGCAAGACATGCCGTTCAAGCGCTGGAACCGGATGGGCGGCAACGGCACCTTCATCCAGCTCTACGGCACCGAAGGAAAATGGGGTTGCTACGTGATCGAAGTGCCGGGCGCCGGCGCGCTCAATCCCGAACGCCACATGTACGAAGAGATCATGGTGGTGGTCGAGGGCCGCGGCACGACCGAGATCTGGACCGACGACCAGAAGAAGCCGCACACTTTCGAATGGCAGCAGGGCTCGATGTTCTCGATCCCGCTCAACTGCTGGCACCGTATCGTCAACGCGGCGTCGAGCCCGGCGCTGATCCTGGTCGCCTCGACTGCGCCGAACGTGATGAACCTCTATCGCGACACCGATTGGATCTTCAATTGCCCGGTCACCTTCCCGTCGCGCTTCGACGGCAGCGCCGACTTCTTCAAGCCCAAGGACGACATCAAGCCCGATCCGTTGCGCGGGCTCGCCATGAGCAAGTCGAACCTCATTCCCGACATCATGAACGGCAAGCTCTATCTCGATAACCGGCGTTCGCCCGGCTATCTGCGGGTCGAGCCGAGCATGGCCAACAATGTGTTCTACGGCTTCATCGGCGAGCACGAGACCGGCCGCTATTCGAAAGCGCACGCGCACATGTCGTCCGCGATTCTCGTCTGCCTGAAGGGCAAGGGCTACACATACACGTGGCCACGCTCCGACGGCATGACGCCGTGGAAGGACGGCAAGACGCAGAACATCTACCGGCAGGACTACGAACCGGTGGGCCTTGTCACCGCAGCGCCTTATGGCGGCGAGTGGAACCATGCCCACTTTGGCGTGAGCAAGGAGCCGCTGCGGCTGATCGGCTGGTACGGCCCCAACAACCATCGCAAGGACAAGGCCGGCGTGCCGGGCGAGAAGGACACCGACGAAGGCGCGATCGATGTGACCGAGGGCGGCACCGCAATCCCGTACTGGCTGGAGGATCCGTTCCTGCGCAAGGAATACGAGGAGACCCTGGCGAAGGAAGGCGTCCAGTCGACGATGGAGGAGGAGCTTTATCATCCGCCCGCGGGGCAGAGGGCAACGGCGGCAGAGTGAGCGGAAAGAGCCGACGTAGCGAACGTAGCCCGGATGAGCGAAGCGACATCCGGGATCGCCCCGTACCAAATTTTCTCTCGCGCTGATTCTGTCGCGCTGAGATTTGTTGCGCCGCCGCCCCCGGATGTCGCTTCGCTCATCCGGGCTACTCCGCTTGCTCGATCCGGGCTACTTGCTGGCTGGCTGGCTCGAGGATCCGTTCCTGCGCAAGGAACTTCCTGCGCAAGGAATACGAGGAGACGCTGGCGAAGGAAGGCGTCCAGTCGATGATGGAGGAGGAGCTTTATCATCCGCCCGCGGGGCAGAGGGCAACGGCGGCAGAGTGAGCGACAGAGCCGACGTAGCGAACGTAGCCCGGATGAGCGAAGCGACATCCGGGATCGCCCCGTGCCGTATTTTCTCTCGCGCTGATTCTGTCGCGCTGAGATTTGTTGCAGCGCCGCCCCCGGATGTCGCTTCGCTCATCCGGGCTACTGGCTCTATCACCCGCCGGCGGAGCAAAAGGCCGGGAAGCGGCGAAGGTGTGAATGGTTGTAGCCCGGGGTGTGCGATTGAGCGCAGCTAAATCCGGACGGCCGAGCCGCGAGCGCGTCCGTGGAAATTAAATGCAGCGCCGCGCCGGAAGTCCCTTCGCGCCATCCGGGGCGCCTGCTAACGCGCTCGATAAGTAAATAATCCTTGCATTTAAGCAATGACTATGATCCTATATACCCACCTCGTTCGCTGAGGGGCGTCAACCGGAGACGTTCGGCGGATGGAGCGAGGTGCGGCCCCTGCGGGCGCGGGTGAACGTTGACCCGCGCACTCGGGCGGCCTCGGGACTCCGCCCCCCTGGGTACTACGGCCCGGGCGCGAGGAGCTCGCTGATGACCGCCGGTATGCCGGCGCGATGAAGCGCGGCCCGAGGATCCGAAAAATGCCGCGGTGGAGCGCCGAGAGGCGGGCATCCCGATCGCAAGGGATGCGCCACGCCCAACGGCGTGGACGTTGGTTGGACGCCTCTCGGCGCTCCTCCCCCCTTCACTTCGGTGAGGGACGATCGGAAGACGGCGTACCCGGCGCCACCCAAACAATACGGGCGGCGCCGCGTTGGCTGTTTGACAACTCGGTTTGTAGTTCAGTTATGCTCTGTTTTGAGCCGATGCAGCGTCACGCCCGCTCATTCCCGCGAAGGCGGGAATCAAGGGGCCGCTTGCGCAAGCGCTCGAGCTTGTGGTCTGGGTCCCGCCTTCGCGGGGACGCGCGGAGGTCCGCACGCACTCAAAACAGGTTCTAATTCGTCGACGGATGCAGGAGCAGCTTCTGCACCCGCCAGTTCGCGGTCTCGGCGGCGTAGATCTCGTTCTCCGACGGACAGGCGAGCGCGTGCGCGCCGGAGAACTGCTTGAGATTGCGTCCCGAACGGCCGATCACGCCGAGCACCTTGCCTTCGAGCGTCACCTTGAAGATGCGTCCGGGAAAGACCAATTCCCCGACGAACATCACCTGATTGGGACCGGACGTGATGCAGAGCGAGTTGGGTGCTCCAATTCCCTGCGCGAGACGCTGACCGGTCGGGGTGTCGCCGTAGACCGCCTTGGTTCCCGGCGCCGGCGGCACGTCGATGGTGAACATCCGCAGGAACTTGCCTTCGGTATCGAACACCTGGATGCGACGGTTGGCACGGTCGCCTACGTAGACGTTGTCATTGTTGTCGATCGCGATGGCATGCGGGGTGCGAAACTGCCCGGGCCCGGTGCCCTTCTCGCCCCATGACTTCACCCAGTCTCCGTTCTTGTCGTATTTGGCGACGCGCGAATTGATGTAGCCGTCGGTGATGTAGATGCTGCCCTTGGAATCCCAGGCGACGTCGGTGGGCTGGCGGAACATCCCTTCCCGCGGTGGCAGCGGGGGCTCGACGTGCTCCCAGGGCATGGTTGCCGCTTCGGCGGATTCCTTGCGACGGCCGAACACCCAGACGACGCGGCCCGCGGGGTTGAACTTGATGATCATGTCCGAGCCCTTGTCGATGGCCCAGATGTTGTCGTCCTTGTCGATCCGCACGCTGTGGGCGAACGCCCAGCCATAAAGATCCTTGCCGATTTCGCGCAGGTAATTTCCGTTGGCGTCGAACTCGAGCAATTGCGCCGCCGTCGGCGCGTAGGCCGGGCCGTGCGCGCTGTTCGAGCGCGTGAAGATGAATACATGGCCCTTCGAGTTCACGGCCACGCCAGGAACCTCGCCGAAATTCATGCCCGGCGGGAGCGTGGGGTAGTCCGGCACCGAATCGAAGGCGATTTCAGGCACGGTTTGCTGCGCGAATGCCGGCGTCGCGAGCAACACGAGGCAAGCAGACAATAAGCCTTTCATCGAGACCTCCCTGATTATTTTCTGTTGGTCGCATGCGATGATAGCGATTGACCGATGCGCCGTCATGGCTCGTTCGTGCAACGGCGCACTTTTGCAAACGCAGGTTCGATCCCGCCCTGGACGAACGGCGGCGACACCGCGATGATTGAAACTTCGCTTCGTTTGCCCATAATCGGAATTCGCCTTGATGACCCTCCATCAGCTTCGAATCTTCCTGGCGGTCGCGCAGGCCTCGACTTTGACGCGCGCCGGCAAGCAGCTTGGCCTCGCCCAGCCGTCGCTTTCCAAGCAGCTGGCGGGACTGGAAGAGAGCATCGGCACCCGGCTGTTCGATCGCAGCCACAATCGCATGGTCCTCACTGACGCCGGCCGGTTGCTGCTGCGGCATGCCCAAAGCGTGCTCAAGGAGGTCGATGAAGCGGAAGCGGGCCTGCGGGAATTCACCGCCGGTAAGCGCGCCATCATCCGCGTCGCCGGGCTCAACTCGGTGATCAAGGCGCTGCTGCCGGACGCGCTCGCGCGCTGCGGCGGACCAACGTCGGGGCTCGAAGTGGATATCCATGAAGCGGCGCCCGGCGAAGTGATCGAGATGCTGTATGCCCGGCAGGCGCATATCGGCCTGATCGCCGCGGATTCGGTGGCGAAGTCGAGCATCGGCTTTCGACAGGTGCCGATCGTCGAGGACCCCTATGTGTTCGCCGTCCCGAGTTCGATCGATCTTGAAAGTGTGATCGAGGCTGACACCGCGCCCGTCGACGCGCGCCGCGTGCTCAACAGTTGCATCCAGTTTCATTTCGGCACGCAACATACGCTGCGGGTCCAGCAGTGGTATCAACGGGTGCTTCCCTCTCACCGGCTGGTCGCGCATTGCCGCACTTACGAAATCGCGCTCGGGCTGGTGCGATCGGCGTTTGGCGTCAGCCTGGTTCCGGCCCTGACTGCGTTCCTGATGGAAGGATCACTCGACGGCATCAATCTGTTCGCGACCGACCATGGCAGCCGCCGGACGGTCGCACTATTCGCGGATCAATATTTTCGGCTGGCTCCTTACAAGGGGTTCATCGAAGCCTTGCAGGCGGCAGGGCGCAACGTTGCGCTCCCGCCGATCCAGCCGATGCCGGAATTGATCAAGCGAGCGTCCGCCAACGCGCAGCCGGCGTGATGCAGCGGTCTGCGAGAGTGTGGTTGCCTGCAGCTACTCGAAATGGCGATGGCGGCCACAGCAGCCTCCGGCATAAGCAGCAGTGATGGCTGTGATCCAAATAATTAAAGTTTTCTTAAAACTCGGTTTGGAGTTATACAGCAAGGGGTCACAGGCGGGCACGTTGTAGTCAGGGAGAGAGTTCCATGCCGACCCCCATCACGCGTCGAAGCGTTCTCATCGCCGGCACGGCATCCGCGGTGAGCGCATCCCTGCCGGCATACGCTGCGGCCGACGTTGTGAAACTCGCCGCCATCACGCGGACGGTCTTTTATGTCCCACTTTGGGTCGCCATGCACCGGGGCTTCCTGAAAGACCAGAACCTGGACGTGCAGGTGACGTTCTTCGACAACGCCGGCCACACCGACGAGATGCTGCGCACCGGCGAAATGCAGTTCGTCCTGCGCTCGCCGGAAGCCGCCATGACCGACGCGTACCGCGGCGGCACGCTGCGGGTCATCGCCGGCGGCGTGAGCCGGCTGCCGCACTTCGTCATCGCGCAGCCGCGGATCAAGACGCTCGCCGACCTGCGCGGCGCCAATTTCGGCGTGCTCGCGGAAAAGGAAGGCACGACCTACATCGTGCAGGACATCGCCAAGGCCGCCGGATTAGGACCAAACGACTATAAGATCAGCGTCGTCGGCGGTTCGCCGACGCGTTGGAAGCTCCTCAAGGAGGGCAAGATCGACGTCGGGCTGCAGCCGATCCCGAACAGCTACGAGGCCGAAGCTGCCGGCTTCACCAATCTCGGCTCCGCCATCAACTTCGTTCCCGACTGGCAGTTCACCTGCGTCAACGTCAACAACACCTGGGCGCAGAAGCACCGCGACGTGGTGGTGCGCTTCCTGAAGGGACTGCAGGCGGGCCGCGATTTCATGCGGAGCAACCAGGAAGAGTCCGCCAGGATCGCCGCCGAGGAACTCAAGACCACGGTCCCGCTGGCGCTGCGCATGCTGGGCGATGTCGAGAAATACGACATGGAAGATAAGGACACGGCTCTTAATATCGCGGGGCTGCGGCGAATCTACGAAACGCTGCAGAAGACCGGCGACATTCCGCTCGACCGCAAATTCGATCCGTTCCTGTTTGCTGATTTCAGCTATTGGGAGGAGAGCCACCCCAATGCTGATCCGGTCGCGACCGCGTCCGTGCCGCGGCCGGCGGCAAAGCCGTAGTACCGACTTTCAATCAAAGCTGACTCGCAAAGCACCGGCGGGCCATCTCTTGGGTCGTCCCCGCGAAAGCGGGGACGACCCGCGGCCCATGATGTCCGGTGGATCATGTTTCAATGATTCCAGGGACTAGCTCGAATTACTTCCTAACTCCCTCACGTCGCCCGCCCGATCCTCCGGCAATAACCCCTGCCTGACATAGCAAGCAGCCCGGATCGGCTGTAGCCCGGATGAGCGAAGCGATATCCGGGGTTGAACCTGTTTTGAAGTCTGAGCCTGTTTTGACAACCCGCATGTCGCTGCGCTCATGCGGGCTACGGTCGCCGGCGCGGTTCACCTCAATTACTTCCCAGTCTAGAGCCGACTTGGGAGGCGGGGTCTCGAAGGATGCCCTCCAAGCGCGCCTCCGGTCTCCTTCGAGACGGGCGCTACGCGCCCTCCTCAGGGCGTGGAAAGGCCGATCACCTAAACTCGCGGCCGCCGGCGGCGGCCGGAGCGCGCGGCCTGCGGTGCCATGATCTGATCGTTTATTGGGAGGGGCCCCTGCATCGGCTGCGCGAGCTGATGTCCCGACAGATAGGCGTCGAAATCCGCACTGGACAGCGGTTTGGCGTACAGATAGCCCTGCGCCTCCTCGCACTTCTCGTTGAGCAGGAACGCCGCCTGCGCCTGCGTCTCGACGCCCTCGGCGGTGATGCCGAGCCCGAGGTTGTGCGCCATCGCGACCAGGCAGCGCACGATCGCGGCATCTTCCGCATCGTCGCCGATCTTCGATACGAACCTGCGATCGATCTTGATTCGCGATACCGGGAATCGCGTGAGATAGCTCAGTGACGCATAGCCGGTGCCAAAATCATCGAACGTCAATTTGACGCCCTTCTCGTGCACCTTCTGCAACGGCATGATGGCGTCGTCGTAATTGAGCGCGACATTCTCGGTGATTTCGAGTTCGAGCAGTTCCCCAGGCAGGCCGTGATCGTGCAGTGCCTCCTCGACGATGTCCGGCAAGGCCGGGTCACGCGCCTGGCGGGGAAACAGGTTGACGCTGATGCGCCCGAGCGCAAGCTCATGGGCGCGGCAGGCCGCCAGCTTGGCGCAGGCTTCACGAATGATCCAGCGGCCGACTTCCGGCGCGATGGAGCTCTCCGCCAGCGTATCGATGAACGCGCCGGGAGCGATCAAGCCGCGGCTCGGGTGCCGCCAGCGCAATAGTCCTTCTGCGCCAACGATCTCATGAGTCGCGAGCCTGATCTGCGGCTGGTAGTAGAGCTCGAACTCGCCGTCGGCGAACGCTCGCCGAAGCTCCAGATCCAACGCTCGCCGCATCTGCGCCTGTGCCCGCAAGGTGGGCATGAAAAATCGGTAGACGCGCCCGCCATCGGTCTTGGCCTTGTAAAGGGCAAGGTCGGCGTTCGAGATCAGTTCGTCGACCACCGAACCATCATTCGGAGCGATCGCCACGCCGGCGCTGCCGCCGATGTGAAGGATGTGATCGTTGATCTCAAAGGGCTCCGAGAGCTGTTTCAACATGCCCTCGACCAGTTCCCCGATCTTGCGAAGATCACCGCACTGCGGAATGATCACGATGAACTCGTCGCCGCCGAGCCGGCAGACCTTGCCGTCGGACTTCGCCACGTCGGTCAGTCGCCGCGCCACCTGCATGAGCAACCGGTCGCCGGTGGAGTGGCCGAGCGTGTCGTTCACATCCTTGAAGCCATCGAGGTCGAACAGCGCGATCGTCGTGGGAGCGGCGTTGGGTTGTTCGATCAGTTTCGCAAGCTCGGTCTTCAAGGCGATGCGATTGGGCAGGCCGGTCAGTTGATCGTTAGTGCGCAAGGTAACTCAATTGCCGTTCGGTTTTCTTCCGCTCGGTGATGTCATCATAGGCCCAGGCGACGCCGCACACCGACCCATCCGGATTGTACCTGGCGGTGGCGGCGACCTCGACATCGACGATCGATCCATCTTTGCGCCGGCGCCGAACTTCGATGTCGCGAATGGCCTCTCCCCGCACTGCCCGATCGAACAGTTGTTGCAATTCAGCCTTGGCTTCGTCAGGCACCAGCTTGGTCGTCCGGCCCAAGACCTCGTCACTCTTGTAGCCGAAGATCTGCTCGGCGGCGCGGCTCCAGAGCACGATCCGCCGGCCGATGTCCGAGCAGACGATGGCGACCGGTGAGGCGTCGATGACGGCTGCGAGCGTCTCCTTGGCCTGCCGCTCCAACTCTTCGAGTCGGGTCCGCTCGATGGCTTCCGTCGCCGCCGCTTCGCGGGCCGCATTGAGCTCCTGATGACGGACCTGAAGCGCTGCTGCCATGGTGTTGAATGTCTTGGCGAGAGCGCCCACCTCGTCGTTGCTGTTGACCGCCGTGCGATGGCTCAAGTCACCGGCCGCCAAAGCCGACGCGTCGGTGTTGAGCTGTCGAAGCAGGATGATGATGCGTCCGGAGAAGATCCAGGCCAGACCGAGAGCACTCAGCAATGCGATCATGCCGGCGGTCGCGCCCCAAATGAGGCGCGACACGACGTTCGCCAATGCGACGTCGATCGGCAGACCGACCGAGACCAGCCATGGAATGAGATTGGCAGTTGCCGAGCCGGTGATGCGATCGACGTTATCGGCCCAGCGCGTAGCTTCGCTGGTTTCCCTCGCCGCCCGGTGACGAGCGACACGGGGATCGCTGCTGAGATTCCGGCCGACCCATTTGGCACTGTCGACATTCCGCGTGACGACAATCCCAAACTCATTGATGATCTGCACGACGCTGCCGGCCGGCAGCGCGTGGGTATTGAGCGCATCCTGAAAACGTTCGAGCAGGATGCCGGCCGAAAGCACGGCGCGCAGTTCTCCGCTTTCATCGGTCACTGGGCGCGCAATGGTCGTCACCCACTTGCCGGTCGAGCGGCCATGGATCGGCTCCCCGATCGCCAAGCGTTCACCGCTCAGGATCGACCGAAAGAAATCGCGATCGCCGACGTAGCTGCGGCCGCCGGCCGAGCCGCCCGAGGTCCCGATGTTCCTGCCGTTGACCGAAGAGAGCAGCAGGTTGCTGACGTAGGAAGGAAGCTCCTCCTTGACCTTCCGGAGCACGGCATCATTGGCCTCGGCATCCGCCGGATTGGTCGAAACGGCGGGACTCAGGCCGGCCAGGAGGTTCTGCAAATTCCCCAGTTGATTGTCGACCTGCGCCGCAAGCAAACGCGCTTCACCAAGGGCGCTCTGGAGGGCCTGGTCCTGATCGGCGCTCCATTGCGTCCACAGCCCTGTCCCGATGAGTGCGGTGAACGGAACCACGGTGGCGATTACCAAGCACAGCAGCCGTGTCCGGATGCCGCGAAGCATTATGCGAAGTCCCTTGCTGCGGCAGCAGTCGCGCGCCGGTGCGCGAAGTCATGCCCACGAATCTATTCTTGGGCTAATCCTACTCTCCTCGCGTTTCTTCCGGGTTGAAACGCTCGGCGAAATTTTTCATAGAGTTTAACTCAAGCTTAAGGCGGGATTAGATTTTTCGCCGCCCGCACGACACCCCGAGTTTGACAAATTAATAACTAGTTAGTTATTGATTTTGCCATGCCGCCCACGCCCAATGAGCTTTTCAGCGCCCCGGCCGGCCCGAGGCGAACTACCGAGGCGCTCACTACGGCTGGCAGCGGTACATCGGCGGCCTTGAACGGGTGGCCGCACGGCTGGAGTGAGAGAGTCTCGTCCAGCGGTTCCAGAGAGGGACGGCCGGGAGGCCGCCCTTTGTCCCATTGCCAAGCACGTTCGGCGAACGTGTTGTCACTTCTTCGTTTGCTTGAAATACGACAAGTCCGGCGGCGGCTGGTCCTTCTTGGCCGGCATCAGTTTGCCATCGCCGCTGAGCATGTAGGGCTGATCGCCGATCCTCACCCAGGTGTTGTATTCCGAGCAGACGTCCGAGTGCCAGACCGGACGCGGATTGGGATTGCGGGTGGCCTTCTGTTTCTTGGACCACGGCCGCGTCAATGCGTGATCCATCACGGTGATCTCGTCCCAAAGCGCATTCTTATCGGTCTTGTCGAGATAGATCCGCTCCTTGATGATGGCCTGACCGTCGTCGTGAAACGGCACACCCGAGGTGTCGTAACTGCGCGGAAGCTTAAGGAAGCGTGTCTCGACGTCGAGCACGTCATACTTGCCGTCGCCGTCCTCGTCGATCCACTTGCCGATCGAGTAGCCCGCGAAGGTAAGCTCGGGATTGGTCGGCCACTCGCGGCCGTCGGTATAGATCCGCCGATACGAATCGTCGTTGTGGCTGATCAGGATATGGGTGATGTCCGGCATGACGATAATCTCCGCCGGATCATAAAAGCTCATCATCGCCGGCATGCCCGCCGGGGTGCAGAAGGTCGACGGCCAATTGCCGACCCCGCCAGCCTTGAATTCGGCCGTAATCTCTTCGAATCTCTTCTGATATTCGGGCGTAAGCGGGGCCGGGCCCGCAAGCGCGCGCCAATTATTCGGGTTGCCCTCGCGGACCCATTGACCCTTGAAGTCAGGATACTTCCCAAAATCAACCACCTGGGCGACTGAAGGGGTCGCCGACAGCGCAGCCAATACTGCCACTGCGCAGATCGAGCTTCGATAGTGCATGAGCATTCTCCCTAAGACCGGCTATTGGCGCGCACGGCGGCCGCACCAACTGATCGTCGTCGTCACCCGCCGAAAGAACCGGCATCAAGTCGACGACGCCTTCCGTTGGCATATTGCCGCGCAATACTACAGACGGGACTGCCGGAACATCCCGTCTCAAGAGCAACTTGTCGTCACGATACACCGTCCGCCAGTGGAGGTGGAAGAGCTCGCCGCCCATTCTTACGATACGCCCCTGGCTCGCAACTTGTGGCATAGCCTTCGCAGCCGGCCGACGATCCAGCGGATTCATCGTAGGGACTTGCACCCTTTGCGGCCGGCCGGTCTGCCATTGTCGACTGAGAGCCATACACAGCGGTCAGTCATGGGCAACTCGGCGCGCGGAGTTTCAAGTCCAAGCGGCAGACAAGGTAGACTTACCGCAAGCAAGCTTTCCGTTTCGCGTATCTCTTGTGGGTCAACTGCCTCGTGCGAGCATGGTGGAAGCACGACCGCTTCCCCCTGATTCAGCCCTCGGCGTCGCAATGCAACAGTCAACCGGAAAAAGCCATAAGCAGACTGGTCGCGCCTGGGCGCGCCGTGTATTGTATGCACTCAACATTGGAGACTGAAATGGCTACGGGTACTGTGAAGTGGTTTAATCCGACCAAGGGATATGGATTCATTCAGCCGTCAGGCGGCGGCGGCAAGGACGTATTCGTCCACATTTCGGCCGTCGAGCAGGCCGGCCTGAATTCGCTCAACGAGGGACAGACCGTCGAGTACGAGATCGAGAGCAATCGTGGGAAAGAGTCCGCGGTCAAGCTCAAGGTCAAGTGACCGATTCGTCGGGCCAATCCCGCGAGCACGCAGCAGCCACGTGCCAGGCTTGTGGTGCGTGCTGCTCGTTTTCGCGGGACTGGCCACGGTTCTCGTTGGAAGATGACGCCGACCTCGATCGAATCCCGAGCGCGTATGTCGACGAAGGACAGGGGCGTATGCGCTGCGACGGCAATCGCTGCGCGGCCCTGGTCGGGGAGGTTGGCGTCTCGACGGCCTGCGCGATCTACGCCGTGAGGCCTGACGTCTGCAAAGCTTGCCTGCCTGGAGATGAAGCCTGCCAAATGGCACGACAGCGCTTCAATCTCTAACGGTCCTTTCGTCATGGCAGCAAAATAATTGCGGCGCCGCCTCGGCAGGGGACTTGGTGCCGCGATTTGTGAAACAGTCCCCACGGACAAGGCCCACCCGGCCCTCGTGGTGTTGGCTTGACCAGGCTTGAACCGGGCATCGATCCGCTTCGCGAAGGCGCCTTTTTCTCGAAGGCGCTCGAAGGCGATGGATACCGGGTCAAGCCTCAAGCCCGGCAATGACGGTATATGAGTGAATATCTGCGAAGGTTGCTATAAGACCTTCGAAGCGAATAGGAGTTACAATGTCTTTTAAATTTCTGGTCGGGCAAGCCGTTGAGTACATGCCAATCGGCGCGAAAAGACCGGGACTCTATAAGGTTACGCGACAGATGCCGGAAGAGCAGCAGTCGGCCGATTTGAAATACCGCATCAAGAGTGAGGCCGAGGTCTACGAGCGTAATGTGCTGGAATGCCAACTGAGCTCAGACGTAGGTGCTGAAGCCGAATACGCCACGATTAAGCCTCGTTCCCTGCAGGGCTCCCGCGCAACCTAGATGGCCCCAGACCGCGCGGCGTCCCGCTTGTGGACAGGCTGCGTCCCCTGAACAGCATCTATTGCGTCTTGCACAGACCTACGGCGTTTGCTCGCGCGGCTCCGCCATAGCCAGCCTCCACGCGAAAAAACCTATTCCTTGATTTCCTTCATCGAGTCCGCTGCCAGCTTCACCGCTGCAGGCGAGGAGGCATAGACCTCCTTGATGAGGGTCTCGACGGCGCTGCCGGAAGTCGGTGCCACATCCAGACTGAGCTTCTTAGCCTCGGCGATGAAGTCCGGATCTTTCATCGTGGCGTCGAAAGCATCGCGCAGGGCGCGCGCGCGATCCGCCGGAATGCCGGGCGGCGCGGCGAACGGACGGGCGATGGCTTGCCGTGAGACGATGACCTTGAGCGCCGCCTTCTTCTGCGGATCGTCGGTGAGGTTGACGATGAGCGGGACATTCTTCAGATATGGGTCGGGGTCACTCTCCAGCGCGATCTGGAGCGTAAGGTTGATCTGCTTCGTATCGAGCAGCGCCTTGCTGCGGCTGAGCAGGCTGGTCCATGACCACCCGCATCGGCCGTCGGCCTCGTGACGCTCCATGGCGAGCGTCATCTCGCTGCCGCCGGGATAGCCGGTGACGAGCTTCAGCGGGAGACCGAACATGTTCTTCAGTACCGTCGGAAACACGTCGCTCTCGGCACCCCCGCCGGACGCCGCGATGATGTATTTCTTCGTTTGCATGTCGGCCCAGGTCTTGATGCCGGTCGAGGCCATGAATGCGCAGACGCTCACTTCCTTCGAGACGCTCCCGATCCAGGTGAAATTCGTCGCCTGGAACTGCCCGATTTCGGCGGAAGGCCGGCCGAGCAGCGGCTCGAACATCACGCCCGGCGCGAAATGGGCGATGGCGGTCCCGTCCTTGGGCGCGACGCTGTAGAGATAGTTGACGACCTTGAGGCTTCCGGCCCCCGGCATGTTCTGCGGCAGGATTTTCGGATTGCCCGGGATGAAGCGGCCGAGGTAGCGCGCCATCAACCGCGCATAGGCGTCGTAACCTCCGCCGGTGCTGAAGCCGATCAGCAGGCTGATGCTCTTGCCCGCGTAAAAGTCGGCGACCGACTGCGCTGGTGCGGGCGCGGCTGTCAGGATCAGGCCAGCCGCGCCGGCGGCAGCGATACGCGCACTCAGCGCGGCGGCATGTGAAAACCGGATCATCTTCGATCTCCTATCCAAGCTGGTGCCGGTCCGGACTTGCGGGTGCAACGCTCATGCGGCCGGCTGGGCGTGCGCTCGCGCCTGGACGTCCATGTTGACGAGTTGAAGCGGCGACTCCGTTTCTTCCAGCATGCCCCAGCTCTTCACCCACTCATAAGTGCGTTGCATTTCGTCAGGCGGGATCGGAGCGGGATCGCAGACCACCAGACGGCCCTCGCGCAGGTCCTCGACCTTGAGCGTCCCGATCTCGGCATCCTTCGCCTTGTGATAGTCGATGAAGTAATGCAGGTACGTGCGCTTGTTGGCATTGATGCGCCGCACCGCCGCGCGCACGGCGCGATTGAACGCGGCATAAGTCTCCGCATCGATCCGCTCCGAGGCCACCTCGGTGCCATGAAAGAAAGCCGAGCAGATGACCCTGCAGCCCTTCTTCTCGGCGAGCGTGACGTACGGCTCGGTGAGCGTGGTGGCCTCGATCTCCCCCTTCATCATCATGTTGAAGCGGTTGCGCGAACCGTTCGGCGCGCGCACCACCTTGATCTGATCACGCGGGAGGAACCCCTCCAGCATGTGGAGTGCAAGATAGTGCGTCCCAGCAAAGAACGGCACGCCGACGGTGCGCCCGGCAAGCTGTTGCGCCGTGTAGACCGGCGAATTCGGCCGCACCAGGATGGCCGCATAGGCCACGATGGCGCGCCGCCCGACCTGGCGGCTGCCGACGCCGGTCGCGCCGACGCGACAGTAGTTGCCCCACTCGCAGGCATTGTACATGTCGGCCTTGCCCTGCTCGAACAGGGTGCCGTGGCTGCCGAAGGGATCGACGCCGCGCGGGGTGTCCAGCAGGCCTTCCGCCTTCTTGACTCCGGACTCGTCGCGGTCGGCCCACTCGACTTGTAGGCCCTCTTTTTCGAACAACCCCTCGTCATAGGCGACCAGTTCTGGAAGTCCTTGAAACGGGGCCGTAGTTTCCAAAACGACCTTGCTCATGGTCTACGCTCCAAGTTCATAAGCGTCGCCGCCCTCGGATAAGTGTGGCGGACCGTAGCAGATTTTTCGTGAGCCATTCCAGCGGAGAGGTGGCGCCGCTCTCAGCGCGAAATATTCCGCCTGGGCCTGTCGGAAATCGCTGCAATGAACTGCGTCGTCGCAATGGCCAAGACCAAAAATAATCCCATTTCCGCGAGATCGAGAGACTTGGTGACGTAAAGGCTGAAGATCGGTGCGTACAGAAAGAAAGCCGCGCATATCGTGCTTGCGATCGCCCCGATCATGGCCGGCCGGCTACCGTAGCGGAACGCGATCAAACTCGTTGGGATGAGATATCCCAGGATCAGATGTTCCGGCCCAAACGCGATATCAATCGATCGAATGATGATGGTGGCAATCGCGATCAACGCGACCGAAACTCCGATGGGCTCGAAGTTGCGCTGAAAAAAATTGATCATCACACGATATCCAAATCGCTGAGACTTCGACTCGCTTGCGCCAAAGCGCACCGATCTCGGATGGGCTCAACTCGTTGGTGAGTTGGGTATGTCGAAGGCAAGCCAGCCCAAGGCGTCGGACTGTGACCACTCGGTCGGCGGGGATCGGCCATAGGTAGGCCGACACCTCTCCGCATGCGCTTCGTCCCCAACTGCACTTTCTTGGGCCGCCCTCGAAACAACGGGGACCGCCTTTTAACAACCCAGATTGTGCCATTTTGGGTGCACGCGCAAGACGATTGCTGGGGTCTGCCCTCGCTTTGCGCGGATTCCGGAACGCGGGGTTAACCCGCGCCGAGCTACCTCTGAGCGGCCAGGTAGCCGACGATATCGTCGCGGTCCTTGTCGGATACGCCCTGGAATACCCCCATTGCCGTACCCGGAATCATGACCGCTGGAGCGGAAATCCATCCGCCCACGAGATCCTCGATCCAATTCCAATTGGCGGTGGCCTTGAACGCCCGTGAGTACTGGAAGCCCGGGGCCGCGCCGGCCTTGCGACCGATAATGCCGAAAAGATTGGGGCCGAGCCGGTTCGGACCGTCCTTCTCCACCGTATGGCAGATCGCGCACTGCCGGATGAATGCGGCCTTGCCCTTGACCGGATCTCCAGCCGCCAAGCTGGCGCCCGTGCCGAGCCAAAGGAAAGCCAGGAGCGCGGCAGTCATCCCGATTCTCAAGCCCATGGTTTCCTCCCTCGCGGATTGCCGTGACAGCCGGCTTCCCGTCCGCCGACCGCACTTGTTTTCTCAAGGTGCCGGGTGTGAACTCACCCGAAGGGCTCGCTGAACCCGATGCCCGATGTATAGTATCATCGCTGCCTCGCCGCTCAATTCGAAAGCATGAAATCAGTGGCGGGCAGCAATATTCGAGCGCACGAGACCAGAAGCGAAACCGCCCGCAACCCGTCCGCCTGCATCGCCGAAGTGAACGGGACCGAGCCATTCCCTCAGGAGACGCAAACGTGAGCGCTAGACAGGCCCTCTTCGCAAGTGCCGCGTTCGGTATCGCGATGTTCGCGGCCGGCGGACCGGCGCAACTCAATGCGCAGCAACCCCCTGCCCCGCAAACTGCATCGCCGGCGGTGCAGATTGACGGCGACGACATCGGCGGCGTCGTGACCAGCCGCTTCGGGCCGGAAGCTGGGGTCTGGGTCATTGCGGAAACCAGAGAGTTTGGAACGCGCTTCGCCAAGATGGTGGTAACCGACGAGGTCGGTCGCTACGTCATTCCGGATCTGCCCAAGGCAAGCTACGACGTGTGGGTGCGCGGCTATGGCCTGGTGGACTCTCCCAAGGTCAAGAGCGAGCCCGGTAAGCTCCTGAATCTCACGGCGACCATCGCGCCGAGCCTCGCGGCAGCCGCACAGTATTATCCCGCGATCTACTGGTTCTCGATGATCCACGTGCCGGACAAGAGCAAATTCCCCGGCACCGGTCCGAACGGCAACGGGATCCCAGTGGCGTTCAAGACCCAGGGCGATTGGCTTGACGTCGTCAAGACCAATGGCTGCGGCAATTGTCATCAGATCGGCAATTACGCAACGCGCAACATCCCCGACGCACTCGGCCACTTCAACTCCTCGATCGAAGCCTGGGCGCGTCGAATTCAATCCGGCCCGGCCGGCACCGTGATGGTCAACAACATGGCGCGAGTGCTGACGCCGGACGGCGGGCACCTCGCGGCGCTTGCCGACTGGACTGACCGCGTCAAGGCGGGCGAACTGCCGAGCGCAACGCCTGCGCGTCCGGTCGGTGTGGAACGCAATGTCGTCGTCACGGTGCGGGATTGGTCGGATCCTAGACACTACCTTCATGACCTCACCCTCACCGACAAGCGCAAGCCGACGGTCAACGGCTACGGGCTGATCTATGGCGCAGCCGAGCTCAGCACAGACAACCTGCCCATTCTCGATCCGGTGAAAAACACCAAGACCACGATGAAAGTGCCAGTGAAGGACCCCAAATACGCGCCGAGCTCCGCGCTGGCCAATCCGGTCCTGGCGCCCTCGCCGTATTGGGGGACGGAGCAGATCTGGGACACCCAGGTCAACGCGCACAATCCGATGATGGATCAGGACGGGCGCGTCTACTTCACGGCGCAGACCCGCTCGCCAAAGGATCCGCCGGATTACTGCAAGCGGAATTCCGCGCTTCGCTCGGCGCAGCTCTATCCGCTGGCGGGGACGCCCGACGGGTTCGTGCAGAATGCGCGGCAGATCACGGTCTACGATCCCAAGACGAAGAAATTCTCGTTCATCGACACCTGCTTCGGCACGCACCATCTCAACTTCGCCGAGGATGCCAACAACACGCTCTGGCTCAGCAATAACAGCCAGGGCAATCTCGCCGTGGTCGGCTGGATCAATACCAAATTGTATTGGGAGACCGGCGACCAGGAGAAGTCGCAGGGTTGGACGCCCCTCATCGTCGACACCAACGGCAACGGCAAGCGCGACGAAGGCTACAATGAGCCCGGGCGCGCGCCGGACTACAGTCGCGATACCCGCATCGCATTCGGCATGTACGGGATTTCCTGGTCACCACTCGATGGATCAGTCTGGGGCTCGAACCTGGCTCATCCTGGTTACATCCTGCGCCTGGCGCCGGGATCGAACCCGACCGAAACCGCCCTCGCGGAAATCTACAAGATCCCCCTCCCCGGCTTCGGAATCCGCGGCATGGACATCGATCGTAACGGCGTGGTGTGGGTGCCGCTCGAACTCGGGCCACATCGGCAGCTTCGACCGCCGCAAGTGCAAAGGTCCGCTCAACGGACCTGGCGCCGAGCAGGGCAACAAGTGTCCGGAGGGCTGGGCTTTCTATCCGATCCCGGGACCGGGCTTCCAGGGCGATGCCGGCGCGGCGGAGAATCCGTATTACACCTGGGTGGACCAGCACAACATTCTCGGCCTCGGCGCGAACACACCGATCGCCACCGGCAATCAGTCCGACTCGCTGCACGCGTTGGTCGGCGGACGGGTCATCGAACTCCGCGTGCCCTATCCGATGGGCTTCTTCGCCAAGGGACTCGACGGCCGCATCGATGATCCGAACGCCGGCTGGAAGGGTCGCGGTCTGTGGGTGAGTTCAGGCAACCGCACGCCGGTGCATATTGAAGGCATCGACGCGCCCGCGCCTGGCGCACCGGGCAAAACTGAAGCCACGCAGTCGAGCCCGTTGGTGGTGAACTTCCAGCTACGGCCTGATCCGCTCGCGCATTGATGGAGGGCATATTCGCCGAATGGCGCGGTAACTATTAAACTGCTCCATCTGCGTTATGCGATTTCCGGGCGACCACTCGCGGGCGTCATTCCGGTACGCCGCGAAGCGGCGAGCCCGGAATGCATAACCATCGCCCCCTCGATGTGGCACAGCCTGCAGGTGAGAGTCATAGGGGTATGGATTCCGGGCTCTGCACTGCCCCGGAATGAGTGCAAGAGTCATGCGGATTCGATATTACTTCAAGCCGCAAAAAACTTTCTCAGCTCAACGATCGTCTCGGCCGGCGCTTCCTCCGCAACGAAGTGGCCGCTTGGCATGGGCTTGCCCGAAACGTTCGAACAGTGATCGCGCCAGATCGCGAGATTGTCGTAGTTCTGACCGCGGAACCCGCTGCCTCCCCACAGCACCATGGCGGGACATTCGACTTTCCGTTTCAGGTCGGCTTCGTCGTGGGCGAGGTCGATGGTCGCGCCGGCGCGATAATCCTCGCAATAGGCATGGATCGAGGCCGGGCTGTTGAAGCACCGGAAATACTCCGCATAGGCTTCCGGGGTAATGACTTTCGGGATGAGGCGGCCGAGCGATCGCTTGAGATAGGTGTCGAGACTGTTGCCGATCAGCGTTTCTGGAAATGGTGACGGCTCGAGCAGGAAGAACCAATACCAGTTATTGGTTGCAAACCTGCGGTCGACTTTTTGAAACGTGTAGTAGGACGGCAGGATGTCGATCATGACCGCCTTGGTGACCCGGTCCGGATGATCGAGTGCCATGCGGTGGACGACGCGCGCACCGCGGTCATGCCCCGCGACTGCAAATTTGGGAAAGCCGAGCTTCTCCATGGCCTCGACCTGGTCCTGCGCCATGGCGCGCTTGGAATGGCCGAAGTGATTTTCGCCGTCCGGCGGACGGCCGCTGTCGCCGTAACCACGCAAGTCCGCGCAAACGACCGTAAAATCTTTGGCAAGATCGGGCGCGACCTTATGCCAGCCCACATGGGTTTCAGGATATCCATGCAGGAGCAGTACCGGCGGCCCGCTCCCGCCGATCACAAGATTGATCGTGGTCCCGCTGACTTCGACGTTTTGGCGCCGGAAGCCCGGGAAGAAATCAGTGCGAACTGCCGCGACCCCCTGAGCGAAGGCCGGAAGAGGGGCGCTCACAACCCCGCCGGCGAAGGCCGCGAGCGAGGCGCCCAGAAAACTGCGCCGCTCAAGCCCCGTTGAACTTGCACCGTTTTGCTTGGAGAGGTGTTTGTCCCGCATCGATTGGTTCCTCTTTTTTGCGGCGAATGACGCTGACGAGGCGCGATCATGCCGACCCAGCGCTGATTGTTACTTTGACGGCTCGAAAAGCCGCAAATCCGGCGGCTGCTGCCCCTTGTAGACAGGCATCAGATAGCCATCCGGGTTCAGGTGAAAAGTTTCGCCGCGGATGAACATGTAATCATTGTTCTCAGCGCAGATATGCTCGACCCACACCGTCTTGCGGGCGCGGCTATAGCCGCGAGTCACTGTCCACGGCCGCGTGAGCGCGTGGTCGAAGGTGGTGATCTCGTCGCGCAGGATGTTCGGATTCGCGTGGTCGGAGAATATGCGCTCTTTGACGACGGTCTGATTGTCCTCGTGAAGCGGGATGCCGGTGGGGTCGAAGATGCGCGGCCCCTTCAGGTTGCGGGTCTCGACCTCGAGCACGTCATAGCGGCCGTCGAAATCCTCATCGACCCAGCGGCCGATCGAATAGCCCGAGAATGAAGGTTCTTCGAAGTCGGTCGGGAAATCACGGCCGTCGGTGTAGATGCGGCGGAATTCGTTGTTGAAGGTAATGTGGATGTATGTCGCTTCCGGCGTGATGATCACCTCCATCGGTTCGTAGGCCATCATCATCCGCGGCATTCCCCCCGGCAGGCAGCGGACCTGGGTGTTGAAGTACTGCTCGCCCTTGATTCCCGCAGCGATGCGGGTCTCCCAGATCGCCTGGTATTCCGGCGTGAGCGGCGGCTGTTGGCCGCGCACCGGCGGCTTGGTCGGATCATACTGGCCGCCGGCGCCGATGCGCACCCACTCGCCTTTCCAATCTGGGTACCTCGCGGAGTCCTGCGCCTGCGCGCCGACGATGCCCATTCCCCAGGCGGCGGCCAGCAACGCGGCGGCCAAGCCGAACGAATTCCGCGAATGGTTATGCGATGGCATGAAAGTTCCTCCCAAGCTTTTCTGAGCGTCGGCAACAGTTTTCATTCCGTCGATCGAGCGCATTGTAGTGGGAGGCCGATACGGCCACAATCGCGGCCGATCAAGTGCCGCGAGAGAATGCCGGCAAGGCACCATCATCAGGGAGGTTTCCAATGCTGTCACGACGCGGCTTCCTCAACAGCGCGCTTGGCGCAGGCGTGGCGCTGGCCGCCGAAGGCGCACGCCCGGCGAAGGCTCAGGCTCCAGCCCCGCGCCGGATCATCGTCGACTCCCAGGTCCATCAATGGAAAGCGCAAGCGCCGGACCGGCCCTGGCCGCCCGGAAGCGTCCCTCAGCTTCCCGAGCCATTCGGCTACGACAAGCTGCTGCCTATGATGAACGAAGCCGGCGTCGATCGTGTCGTCATCGTGCCGCCGGGCTGGGAAGGCGCGCGCAACGACTACGCGTTGGAGGCGGTTGCCAAATATCCCACGCGCTTCGCCGTGATGGGCCGCCTCGCGCTCAACGATCCGCGAGGAGCTGCCTTGCTACCGAAGTGGAAGGAGCAGCCCGGCATGCTCGGCCTTCGGGTGAACTTCGGCGGCGAGCAAATCCGTTGGCTCACCGACGGCACTTCCGATTGGATCTGGTCCGCGGCTGAGAAGGCCGGCGTCCCCATCATGTTCCTGGGTGGGCCGATGTCGGCGTGGGCCGGCATCGCCGAGCGGCATCCGCAACTCGCGCTCATCATCGATCACATGGGCCTGTCGGTACAGATTGCGCGGGCGAACAAGCGGGCGGAAGCGATCGACCAGAGCGTCTCGCTCGCCAAATACCCGAACGTGTCGATCAAGCTGTCCTCGGCCGTGGCCTATTCGGACGAGCCCTATCCTTACCGTGACATGACCCCGCATATCCGCCGCTGCTTCGATGCCTTCGGTGCGCGGCGCTGCTACTGGGGCACCGACATGACCAATTCATTCAGCAAGGCGACCTATCGCCAGCGCGTGACCCATTTCACTGAGACGCTGGATTTCCTGTCGGAGGACGACAAGGACTGGGTCATGGGCCGCGCGATCCTCGCGCGTTTGAATTGGGCGTGAGGCGCTGTTGGGGATGTTTCACCGCCCGTTCACAGCCGAACCCACGTCAGTTCGTGCTTGTTGTGATGCAGGTGCAAAAGTTTCGATCCCGGAATGGCGGCAAACTCGCGCATGACCTCGAAGTCGGTCGCGCCCTGAAACTTGATCGTGCAGACAAAGCGGCGCGCAAGCCCGCTTGTGAGCCAGTTCTTGGCCAGCGCCAAGAGCCGCTTCGGATAGCATACGACATCCGAGAACAGCCAATCGACTGGGCCCACGGAATGCGGATCAAGTGCGAATGCGCTCTCCTTGCGGAATTCAATGCCCGACAGCGCCGCGATGCGATCGTCGAGCGGGGCCTTGTCGATGCTGACGACGCGCGCGCCGAATTGCTGCAGAACCCAGGTCCAACCGCCGGGGCTCGCTCCGAGGTCGATGCACAACTCGCCGGCGCGGGGCCGCTCGCCCAGCAGCGTGATCAGCTCCCACAACTTGAGATACGCCCGACTCGGCGGCGCTGCGCGATCCTCGATGAACCGCGCCTCGCCGTTTGGGAACGGGCTCGAACAATGCGGCGATGCGAGGATCAGGTCCGGCGCGATCAGCGTCCAGGAACCGAGCGGCGCCCTCGGCGCCGGCGCACCGAATACGAGCGGCTTGGCCGAAACCCTCGGCAGTTTTTCGGCGATCAACGCGGCGCGTCGATGGTGCGCATGCGAGTACAGAATCCAGTTGCGCTGGATGGCGCGCAGCTTCTTGCCCGCGTCGCTGATCGAGTTGACCGGAATTTCCTGCGGATCGAGCCAGGCATTCGCCGCCCAGGCAACCGCCCGCGCCGATTTCGGCGCCAGTACCAGACGACCGTAGGTCTCGGTCGCGGCCTCGCCCAGTTCCGTCTGCAAGTCCGGCAAAAAGCCCTCGGGGGCGAGATACCCGATCCGCGCAGCCGAAGCGGTCATCGCAATCCCAAGGACTTGCACCGGCAATTATTCTTGCGCGGCGCAAGATGCCTCAACTCGCCACACTCGACAGCCCTGCTACCACTCGGCATGATGGCAATCCCACAGTGATCTTCAGTCCCATCATATGACATCATCTTCCTCCGGCACGATCGAAACGCCGGTTCTCATCGTTGGCGCGGGCCCGGTCGGGCTCGGTCTCGCGGCCGACCTCGGGTGGCGCAGCGTCCCGTGCCTCGCGGTCGAGCAAGGCGAAGGCGTGGCCGACCACCCGCGCGCCTCGGCGCTCAATGCGCGCACGATGGAGTTCTTGCGCCGCTGGGGTCTCGCCGAGGCGGTCCGCGAGGCTGGCACGCCCGAAGATTTTCCGCACACGGCGCTCTATTGCACCAAGCTCACCGGTTACGAGATCGCGCGTATCGAGCGTCCGGGCCACGGCGGCCGTCAGCCGAGCGCGACCAGCCCCGAGCGGCCGCAACGTTGTAACCAGCTCTGGCTCGATCCGATCCTGCGCAAGGCCGCAGAAAGCCACGCCAACGTCAAGTTGAACTTCCGCTGGCGATTCGAAAGCTTGCGTGAAGACGGCGACTGCATGATCGCGACCGTCCATGACCTTGCGCGCGACGAACGCCGCCAGATCGCCGCCCGTTATGTGATCGACTGCAGCGGCGGACGCAGTCCGATCCGCCAGGCGTTCGGCATCGGCATGAGCGGCTCGCCGTATCTCGGGTATTTCGTCAGTATCTTCGTGCGCGCGCCCGAGCTTTGGAAGCACCACACCATGGGCAAGGCCGCCCTCATCGGCTTCGTCGAACCGGAGGGCATCTGGCGCAACTTCGTCATGCTCGACGGTCGCGAACTCTACCGTTTCGGCGTGCGCGGCAAGCAATTCTATGACGACCCCGACAGCATCGAGGCCGATCGCTTGTTCGAGGAGGTCGTGGGCAAGCCGGTCCCGCATGAAGTCATCTCGATCCGCCGCTGGGTCGCACGCAACGTGGTGGCCGACATCTATCAGGTTGGGCGCGTTTTCCTCGCGGGTGATGCTGCCCATCTCAATCATCCCGCCGCCGGGCTCGGCCTCAATACCGGCCTCGGTGATGCCGTCGACCTCGGCTGGAAGCTCGAAGCGGCGCTCGCGGGCTGGGGCGGATCGGGGCTGCTTAATGCCTATGAGAGCGAGCGCAGGCCCGTCGGCAAGCGCAACGTCGGCCATGCCGACACCGCCCACGCTTTCGACCGTGAACAAAACGCGCGCCCTGAAATCTCCGACGATACGCCTGCCGGCGCGCGCGTCCGCCGCGAGTTGGGCGAAGGCCTGATGCGCTCGCAGACCGAGAAGGTCATCACCGACGGGCTCGCGCTCGGCTATCGATACGATCCCTCCCCAATCTGCTGGCCTGACGGCAACTCGCCGCCGCCCGACACGATTTCCGAGTATCATCCGACGGCGGCGCCCGGCAGCCGCGCGCCGCATGCTTGGGTTGCTGAAGGTCGCTCCACCATTGATTTGTTCGGCCGCGGCTTCGTGCTACTTCGGTTCGGCGCCGACGCACCCGATCCTTCGGCGATCGAACGGGCGTTCGCCGATCGTAGCGTGCCGCTGACGATCACATCCATCGCCGATCCGAAGATCGCAGAAATCTATGCCCGCAAGCTCGTGCTCGTCCGTCCCGACGGCCACGTCGCCTGGCGCGCCGACACCGCGCCTGCCGATCCGCGCGCGCTCGCCGACCGCGTGCGCGGCGGCTGATCGCGTACCGCGATCTTCCTCAGCCAAACCAGCGTACCCCGCTCCCGCAAAGGGAGAGGGCAACTGAGACATCGCCGCGGACCTGCGGCGACGCCGGCGGCCGGGCTACTGCAGAATCTCGCTGAAGTGCCGTTTGATCCGCGTGGTTTCGGATTCGATGTAATCGTAGTCCACGGGAATCGTCTTGATGTCCTTCAGCGGCGGGCTTCCCTCAGGACCAGCGAGGTCGATGCGCGCCGAATAGAGATGCTCCTTGGGAAATAGCTGCTGGATTTCGCTGCTGAGCATGAAATCAGCGAACGCCTTGGCGGCATTAGGATGCGGCGAATTCTTCACCACCGAGCTTGGCGACGGAATGATGAAGGAACCGTCCTGCGGATAGATCGTCGGAACCGAGAGCCCCTGCTTGCGGATATCGGCGACATAGGACGCATCAGCGCCGACCGCGACCAGGCGCTCGCCGCGCTTGATGATGTCGGAGACCTGCTGGTTGCCGGGCACGATCATGATGTCGTTCTTGCGCAGCTTCTCGTAAAAGTCCCAGCCGTACTTCCGCGACAGCGTGCCGACCACCGCAACCTGCAGCGAGGTAAACGAAGGGTCGGCCATCACCAGCTTGCCCTTGAATTTCGGATCAGCGAGATCGCTCCAGGTCTTGGGCAGGTCGGCGGGCGACAGCTTGTCGGCGCGCGCATAAAGCGCCATCACGTTGAGCCGCTGCGCGATGTAAAGACCGTTCGGATCCTTCACCTCGTCCGGCACCTTGTCGAAATCCGTCGGCTTGAACGGCACGAACATGTCCTTGCGCGCCATCGCACGCGCTGCCGCCGGCTCCGAGTGCGTGAGTACATCGGCGAACGCCTTGCCGGCTTGGTTCTCCTGCTGAAACCGTCGCAGGATGTTCGAGCCGCCGGAGCGGAAGAGTTCCACCTCGATGCCGGTCTTCTGCTGGAACAGACTGGCAACTTTCTGGGCCGTCTCGATCGGCACCGAAGTGTACCAGACGATCTTTCCTTCCCGCTTCGCCGCAGCCATGTCGACTGCATCGGCCGCGAATGCCGGCGCAAGACCGGCAGCAAGAAGCAGCGCCACAGCGAATGGACGGCAGAGCGTTTCCATCATTGTCCCCTGGTTGGCGGGTCCTTGAGCGTGTCGTAATCTACCTTTCAAGCCACCCCCTCGGCAACGCGGCATGCGCGCACGGCGTGGCGGGCGCTGCGTCGATCAAACGTCTTGCGCGGGCGCGAAATCAGCTTCAAGAGAAGCCCGCGCCGCCGGCTGTCGCGGGCGGGGAACGCGGAGGGAGCGATGCAGTACCGAACGCTTGGACAGGACCTCAGGGTATCGGCGATCGGGCTCGGCTGCTCGGGCATGAGCGCCGATTACGGCGTCCCCGACGACGTCGAATCCATTGCGACGATCCACCGCGCAATCGAATTGGGCGTCACGTTGTTCGACACCTCCGACGCCTATGCCGGCGGAGTGAACGAAGAGCTCATCGGCCAGGCGATCAAGGGCGAGCGCGACAAGATTCTGATTGCGAGCAAGTTCGGGAACATCCGCGGGCCGAACGGCCAGCGCGGCGCCGGCATCAACGGCAAGCCGGAGTACGTCCCGGTCGCCTGCGAGGCAAGCCTTAAGCGGCTCGGCGTCGATGTCATCGACCTTTACTACGCCCACCGCGTCGATCCCAACACGCCGATCGAAGAAACCGTCGGCGCGATGGCGCGGCTGATCGAACAGGGCAAGGTGCGCCATCTCGGTCTATGCGAAGCCGGCGCCAATACCATTCGCCGCGCCCACCGCACCCATCCACTTACGGCCATCCAGACTGAATATTCGCTGTGGAGCCGCGACGTCGAGAGCGAGATCCTGCCGACGGTGCAGGAACTCGGCATCGGCTTCGTCCCGTACAGCCCGCTCGGGCGGGGCTTCCTCACCGGCTCCTTCAGCAAGCGCGATGATCTCATCCCCGGCGACCGCCGGCACGCGCACCCGCGCTTCCAGGAAGGGAACTTCGAGCGCAACCTCGCTCTGCTCGAAGCGATCAAGGCGATCGCCCGGCGCAAGAGCTGCACGCTGGCGCAGGTAGCGCTCGCGTGGCTCCTTTCGCGCGGCGATCAGATCATGCCGATCCCGGGCACAAAGCGCCGCAAATACCTCGAGCAAAACGTCGCCGCGGTGGACGTCAGCTTGTCGCCTGACGAGATCACCAGCCTCAACGGCGCGTTTCCGCCGCACGTCGCCGCCGGCACGCGCTATCCGGAGGCGCAGCTCAAGGCGATGGGGATTTGAGCGGCACCTACTGAAAGATCTCCGCGAACCTCGCTTTGATCTGCTTGGTGTTCTTCTCGATGTAATCGTAGTCGATCGGGTACAGCGTCACCTGATCGAGCCCCGGCACGCCGGGCGGCGGCGGCACGTCGAGGCGTGGCGAGTGGTGACCTTCCTCAGCGAACTTGTGCTGGATCTCCGGGAGCAAGTTGAACTGCGCGAACAGCTTGGCCGCATTCGGGTGCGGCGAGCCCTTGATGATCGCGGTCGGTGACGGCACCTGGATCGCGCCGTTCACTGGAATTGTGCTGATCATGTTCGGCGGCAACTGCCCGCCCGTATAGATGCGCGGATCGGATGACTCGGCCGCGACCAGGCGCTCGCCGCGCTTGACCATGTCGTAGATTTGTTCGTGGCCTTGCACGATCAGCGTGTCGTTGCGGCGCAGCCCCTCGTAGAACGACCAGCCGAGCTTCTGTGAGAGCGTCGCCACCACAACAAGTTGAATCGCGGTAAAGGCGGGATCGGCCATCACCAGGAGCCCCTTGTATTTCGGCGCGGTGAGGTCGGTCCAGGTTTTGGGCCGATCGGCTTCGGCCACCTTGTCGGTGCGCGTCAACATGCCGACAAGCGTGAGCCGTTGCGCGATGTAGTTGCCGTCGGGATCCTTGGCGGCGGGAATGACCTTGTCGAAGCCCACCGGCTTGAACGGAACGAACAATCCGCGCCGGGCAAAGTCGTTGGCCGCGGACATGTCCGACATCGTGATGACATCGACCGCGATGCGGTGGCCGTCGGCCTCTTGCTGGAACCGGCGCAGGACATTCTGTCCGCCGGTGCGCAGCAGCTCGACTTTGATGCCGGTGCGTTTCTGGAACTCGTTCGCTATGTACTGAGCGGCCGCCACCGGAGTCGATGTGTACCAGGTGACAACTCCCTCCCGCTTCGCCATCGCCTCGTCGACTGCATCGGGGTGGAATTCCTGTGTCTGCGCCGGCCCGGTCCAGAACGCCGCGGTCACCAAGGCTGCCAACATCATCCTCATGGGGTCCTCCCGCTGCCGGTTTGCCGGCATCCGTGCTAGCTGTTATCCCGTGATTGCAGCCCCCGTTCAACTGTGGGCGCCAACTTGCCGCGCACGAGGGATTTCCTGATGGACACGACAACGAAAAGCATCGGCCGCGAACACTGGACCGTGGTCAAGGGGCAGAAGCTGTTCCTGTGGGAGAAGCGCCGCACGGGCGAACCGGCGCGTGGAACGATCCTGTTCGTGCACGGTTCCTCGATGGCGGCAACGCCGGGGTTCGATTTGCAAGCGCCCGGAACCAGTTACGTCTCGGCAATGGACTTCTTCGCGGCGCAGGGGTTCGACACCTGGACGGTCGATCATCGCGGCTACGGGCGCTCCTATAAGGAGGCCGACGTGCTCGCGACCATCGCCGACGGCGCTGACGATCTCGATGCAGCCAGCCATTACATCATGAGCAAGAACAATACCGGACCACTCCTGGTCTATGGTATCTCCTCCGGCGCGCTGCGCGCGGCGCTGTTCGCCGAGCGACACCCGGAGCGGGTGAAGCGGCTGGCACTCGATGCGTTCGTGTGGACGGGCAAGGACAGCCCCACGCTTGCGGAGCGGAGCAGGAAGCTCGCGCAGTGGCGCGCGAGCCCGCGACGCCCGATCAGCCGCGAATTTATTCACAGCATTCACACCCGCGACAAGGTCTACACCGTCCACCCCGCGCTGGTTGAGCCGTACATGGAAGCAGTGCTGGCGCTCGACGACAGCGTGCCGAACGGCACCTATATCGATATGTGCGCTAACCTGCCGGTGAACGATCCGGCCAAGATCACCTGCCCGACCATCGTCATGCGCGGCCAATTCGACGGCATCGCGAGCTTCGACGACCTGATCGAGTTCTTCAAGCGGCTGCCGAATGCCGACAAGGAATTCGTGGTAATCCCCGACATCGCGCACGGCTCGTTCACGCAGATGAACTACATGCGGGCCTATCACGTGCTGCTGTCGTTCTTCACGCGGCCGGAGCCAATCCACCGCGAAGCGGCGTCGCAGCATTAAGGAACGACAATTCAACGAGACGTCGCCTTACTGATCTTCGGCGACGTCGATCAGCGTCCCGTCGGGATCGGCGAGCTGAAACGTTCCGAACGGGCATTTGCGCAGCAGCGCGAGCCGCGCCTCGCCCTCGGAATCGAAATCGATCGGCTTCGGCGCGAGGTTGATGTTGGTCTTCGCCACCATCTCGAGGTTCTTCTTGAACTTGTCGAGGCTCTGCACGCGGAAGCCGATGTGGTCCATGGCCGGTTGCTCGATGCCGGCGCCGTTGAACGACGAAATCTTCCACGGCAGGATCGACATGGTGACGCGCCCGTCGGTGAAGTGGCGGCTGCCTTCCTCACCCTGCACGTTGCGCGCCTCGAGCTCGAACACGTCGGCATAGAAATCCGCCACCCGTTGCGCCTCGCGCACGCGCAGAGCGAAATGGCTGATCGTGTTGTCCTGCTTCCATCCGCCCTTAGCGTAGACCTCGGCGCGGTTTTCGTGACCCTGCTGCGAGAGATCGAAATAATTGCCGGCAGGATCGTGCATGCTGTAGCTCGCGAACGGCCGGTTGCCGGGACGCTTCACGATCTCGATGTCCGGGTATTTCTTCGCCACCTTCTCGCGCACCTTGTCCATGTCCTCGACCTCGATCCCGAAATGGTCAAGCCCGGCCTTGCGCCCGCCGCGGCGCGGGATCAGCGTCATGCCGACATAGCCATCACCCACCGAGATCGCGCCGATCTCGCGGGCGGTGTCGCCCGAAACCTTCATGCCGAACACCGCGCGGTAGAACATGCCAAGCACGGTGTAATTGTCGGTGGTGATCGCGAGGTGATTGAGTTTGCCGAACATCGTTGACGTCTCCCTGTCCCGACCGTGTGTACCGCCGCGGCCGCACCCGGTCAGTTCTGATAATATCGATCGAGCGCGATTTCCTTGACTTCGGCTAATCCCTTCTCATCGAGCGTGGTCATCGCCCGCTCAACCGACGCTCTCACCTCATCGGCGCTCGCATAACTCGCAGCAAGATTGTATTTCTTCACCTCGGCAACAAAGGCCGGATCGCGGATGATCTCCCCGATGCTTTTGCGCAGCAGCTCGATCCGATCCGGCGGCGTACCCGGCGTCACCAGGATCACTCGCCCGAGCCCGGAAATTCCCGCCCGCCAGTCGATCAGCCGCGCCTCCTCGGGCACGAGCTTGCTCGCCTCGAACACAGTCGGTACTTCGGGGAATTTCTCCGACCGTTTGCGCGCGAGCGTCGTGACGATGCGCATGCCCGAACTCGGCCCGTAGAGCGCCGCCGCCTCGTCGGAGATCACGCGCCCATCGACCTCACCGCGCTCGATCGCGATGTTCATGTCGCCGGTGCCCTTGTAGCCCACGATGATTTTGCATTTGATGCCGAGCGCGTGGCACATGATGGCGGAGAAATCCGAGTTGTTGTCGGCCTTGCCGGAGCCCGCCCAAATCGCCGCTCGACTGGACTTCTGCATGTCGGCGAGGGAACGGTAAGGCGACGGCGGCCCGACCACGGCGACTTTGTCCTCGCCCGACACCCGCGCCAGCCATACCTGCTTGCGCACGTCGTAGTTCACGCCCGGCAGGCCATAGAGCTGCGCCGTCACGAGAGCTTCGCCGCCCGTGAGCAGGATCGTCAGACCGTCCGGAGCCGCGTTAAGCATCCGGTTCATCGCGATCATGCCGCCGGCGGCGGCCTCGTTCGTCGGCAATACCTTGACGCCGAGTTTGCGCTCCAGGAACGTTCCTACCGTCCGCGTGTAAGTGTCATAGCCACCGCCCGGGCTACCCATTGTGTAGAAGCGGACCTGCTTGCCGCGGTAGAACGCGAGCACATCGTCGCCTGCCGAAAGCGCGGCGGTCGAATGGGCGCAGCACATCGCAATTGCGGCGACACAGCCCGTGATTGGAAGCGTCCTGGACATCGACATGTTCGGCGCCCTTCGCTGTCGGTTCACTGCTTGGACGGATTGAACAACTTCTAAATGCGACCGACGACTTGCTTCGGTGTCGCATAGACGCGTCCAATCACGTGCATGCGCGTCCTTGCCGCTGCATTCGCAATCCAAGCCCGCCCCGGATTGAGGCCATCCGTGTCGGACCGAACCATATCGCCGAAACTTACGCCGGCCTATCTTCTGCAGCCTCGCGCTTGTGCACCTTGGGACCGCCAGTCTTGCGGATGTCCTTGCGGGTGACGTAGTCGATGATCATCACATTGTCCTGATTGCCTGAACGGTGGCCCATCAGGATCATGTGGCCTCGGCCGGTGTTCTCGAGCTGATAGAACGACCCGCCGGTGATCAGCGCCGCCATGCCGGGCGTGAGCACGGCCGAGCCGCCGTCCGGAAAGCGCATCGTGCACTCGCCTTCGAAACAGGTGAAGACCTGGTCCTCGTTGTGGCAGTGCAACTCATCATGGTCGCCGGGGTTGGGATAATAATGCACCCACGCGTGCAGCTTGCGGGTGTTCATCACCACCGTGCGCTTCTTCTCCTTGAGCGCGATTTCCTTCGGATTGATGATCTCAATTCCCATGACCGGTCTCCGCGTGATCCTTCGATGAAACTGCCGTCGCTCGATGTACATGTTGGCATAGCGCACGCAGGCTGAACACCCAGCCGTACCCTACCGTCCGCCTGCTGCCTTGCGGAACTCCGCGCCGGCGCGCTCGATCAGCGGGCGTGGGCTGCCATAGGCTTTGGCCAGCAGGTTGGCGACGTCCTCGCCGCTGTTGGCCGCGATATCGGCCTTCATGTTCTGCGCATCCTGCCGGAATGCTGGGTCGCGGACCATCGCCGCGAACGCCTGGCGCAAGGTGGCGACGACCTCCGGCGGCGTCCCAGGCGGTGCGGCAAACGGCCGGCCGTTCTCCTGCCGCATCAGCAGCAACTCGAACACCTTGCGGCCTTCGTCGTCCTTCACCAGATCGAGGGCAGCGGGTACGTCGGGCAGGTCGGCGGACTTGGTCACGCCGATCTGGATCACGATCCGGGCCTTTTTGTCGCGCAGCCAATCGGGCTTCGTTGCGCGCAGCGCGTTGAGCTCCCAGCCGACCATGCCTTCTACTTCGCCCCGCTCCATGGCGAGCGCGACCTCGCCGGTGCCGGTGTAGCCGGCAACGACCTTGAACTTGGTTCCCGCCAGGCGATTGAGCAGGTTCGGCATGACCTCGGTCGATGAATCACCCCCGCCGGAAGAGCCGACCAGGATCGGGCCCTTGAACAGATCGTCGGTCATCCGAACCGGCGTCGTGTGCCAGAACAGGCCGATGTTCACCAGCCGATTGAGGCTGATGAGCCAGTTGAGTTTGGTCGTATCGAACTTCGCCAGCGTGTTGCCGAACAGCGGCTCGAACGGCGTGCCGCCCTGGAACAGGGCAATCACGCTGCCGTCCTTCGGCGCGACGTTGTAGAGATAATTCGCGAGCACAACGCCACCCGCGCCCGCCATGTTCTTGGGAATTACCGCCGGATTTCCGGGCAGGAAGCGTCCGAGATGGCGGGCCGCAAGCCGGCCATAGGTGTCATAGCCGCCGCCGATCCCAGACGGGATCAAGAGCGAGACCGTGGTCGGTTTGAATTGCGCGGCCGCGCCGGTCGCGGCAAGGCACAGCGCCGCGAGCGCGACCAGGGCGGCGCGCATCGTGCAACGCTGCCGAAAGCAGATCACGTGACCCACTGATCGAAGGTACGGATGAAGCGGTCGTCAAGGACCTTCGAATCCGGCCAGGCCTCGGTAACGGTGCCGCCGAGCTTCTGGATCGACCAGAACACGTCCATGTTGGCGTCCGGCAACGTGCCACGCTCGTTATAGGCGGGCATTACTTCTTCGTAGGCGCGTTCCGCATAAGGCTTCGACCACTTGAGCCGGTCGACCATGATGCCGACAGTCATCGGCTTGTCGGCGCGCATCATCCGGAGAGCCGTGACGTGCGCGCGCAGGAATGCCCGCAGCGTGTTCGGATTCTCGTCCATGAACTTGGACCGGGTCACGAATACGTGCTTCGGCCATTGCGGCGCGATGTCGGTTTGGACCCCAAGCTGGTGGAAGCCCGCCTCCGCCGCCATCCATTTGAACGGCGGCGAAAGGATCGCGAGCCCAAGGCGGCCCGCGCGCAGCGCCTGCATGGCGCTTGTCGTCGCACCGACCTGCACGATCTGCACGTCCTTCTCCGGCTGGAGACCATTCTTGCGCAGGATATAACGGGTGAGCTGGTCGGTCAGCGAGCCGTAGGTCGAGACGCCCGCTGTCAGCCCTTTGAGGTCGGCCCAGGTTTTGACCTGCGGCTGCGTGTACCAGGCGAAATCGGACATATAGAAGCCGGCGTAGAACGCCTTCATCGGCTGTCCGGCATTGATGAGATTGATCAAGCCGTCGAGCGACTGCATTGAGAAATCGATTGAATTGCCGGCGAGCGCCTGGCTCACCTCGGCGTCGCCGCGGAAGCTCGTGAGCTCGATATCGAGCCCCTGCGCCTTCCAGGTCCGCTTGGCCGCGACATAGACGTTGGTGAAGCTCGCGGCATCGAGCGAGAGACCCATGGTCAGACGCGGTTTCTCGATCGCGCCGGCTGGCGCAGCGAACGCCCGCGGCGCAAGACCCGCGCCGAGCGCGCCGGCGCCGGCCTGCACGAAGGCGCGGCGGGTGAAAACTTGCGAAGTCATGTCGCTCTCCCGGTGCGGCCTGGAGCCAAGGCCACCGCGGCTATTTGAGCAGTGCCGCGATCCGCGCCACAATAGGCTTCGGCGTCGCATAGATCTTTTTGATCAGCCGTTCGAGATATGCGCCGTTTTCGGGCTCCAGATTCAGTTTCCGCAGCCGGACTTCAGCAATGAATTCCGGGTCCTTCATGGTTGCATCGAAGGCCTCGCGCAGCATTTTTACACGCTCCGGAGGCAAGCCCGGCGGCGCAATGAAGGGACGCCCTATCCCCTGCCCGGCATAGAGGAATTCGATGGCGGTGCGATCCTCCGGCGACTTCGCCAGATCGGGCACGTACGGCACGTCCTTGAGATCAGGATGCGGGTGCGCGCCGGCTTGGAGGAGGATGTTGACTGTCTTGGTCGGAATCCAATCGGGGCGCCTGACGGTGATGCTGTCGAGGCTCTCGCAATAGCCCTCGACCTCGCCGCGCTCCATCGCCAGCATGACATCGGCCGAGGAGGAATACCCGCCAACAATGCGGAATTTCAGACCGAGCAAGGCATTGAGCGCCTTCGGGTAGGTACCCGTCCCGGTGCCGGGGCCGTTCTCGCCCACGGTCAATTGCCGCTCCGCCAAGTCGCGTATGTTTTTGACCGCCGCGGTCTTGTAAGCCATGCAGACGTTGGTTTCCAGCGCGGTCGTCCCAAGCCACGTGAACGAGGGCGGGTCAAACTGTGCGCCGGGCGCGCCGGTGATGGGGCCAAGTGCCGCGTCGCGCGCGAGGAGGCCGATCACAGTGCCATCGCGAGGCGCGACGCTCTGGAAATAATTGGCGGCGCGGAAGCTGCCCGCGCCCTCCATGTTCTGCGCGATCACATTGGGATTTCCGGGCAAATGGCGGCCAAGATGGCGCGCGAGGATGCGCCCCCACAGATCATAGCCGCCGCCAACGCCGAGACCGATGATCATCTTCACGGTCTTGCCGGCGTAGTAGCCAGCCGGCGCCTGGGCGCGGGCGCATGGAGCGCCCATCGCCTGCCATGTCAGGGCGCCCACCAACAGCGCGAGCGCCCGCGAAGGCCGTAGCCTGAAGCCCATCTCGTTCATCCCAAAGGGCGAGCTGGTGATACCCTTGCGCTTAGTTTTTCACGAAGCGTTTGAGCTGCATCTTGTTGGTGAAGCCGGCGTAGATGGTGCCCTGCTCATCGACCGAGATCGATTCGGGTGCGCCGAGTCCGGGCTGTTCAGGAATAAAGCCGGTAACCTTGCCGTCCTTCGCGCTGCCGATCCGGATGCCCATCTTGAAGCCCGGATTGGTCTTCTCGCTCGACTGCGAATCCGCGACATAGATCACGTTGTTCTTGTCGACGAACACGCTGCTCGGCCGCCCGAACTGTTTCCACTCCTTCAGCAGCTTCCCGTCACCGTCGAAGACCTGTACGCGGCTGTTGACGCGGTCGGCAACGTAGACGTTGCCGGCACCGTCGAGCGCGATGCCGTGCGGGGTGTCGAACTCGCCGGCAGCCTTGCCATGCTTGCCCCACGCCTTGATGAACTTGCCATCCTTGGAGAATTTCACGATGCGGTCGTTGCTGGCGCCGCCGTGCCCATCGGCGACGTAGATGTCGCCGTTCGCCGCGATCGCGACATCGCTCGGCTGGTCGAGCATGCCTTCCACATTGCCGGGCATTCCGGCCTTGCCGAGCGTCAGAAGCACCTTGCCTTCGGGGCTGAACTTGACGACGACATCGCCCTTGCCGTTCTTGCCGCGGCCATCGGTCACGTAGACGTTGCCGTCGTGGTCGACGCCCAGGCCGTGCGGGAAATTGAACATGTCGCCGCCGAAATTGGCGAGCACCTTGCCGCTCGGGTCGAAGTGCCAGACCGGCCCAAGCTTCGAGTTGCCGCAATCGTTGCCGCCGCAACGCTCGAATATCCAGAGGCTCTTGCCGTCACTGCCGACCTCGACGCCGATCGGCGATCCCAGCTTGCGGCCCTCGGGGAGCTTGTCCGCGCTATCTTCCATCTTGTATGGGTTCGGCGCGCTGTTGGCGTCGCCGGCCTGGGAATAGACCCGCACGCCCGAAGTCGCAGTGAGCGCGATAACGGCGACGCCGAGCAGCAACGCTGTGTGGTGTGCAGTCCTCATGGCATTCCTCCTTTACGCATTGTGGATACTTTTACGGTGCACACAGCCGCAGATGCGACCCGCGCCCGCCGCGCGATCGCAGCCCGCGAACTGTCGTTACTTCTTTACGAACCGACGGAGATTCATCGAGTTCGTATAGCCGGCATAGACATCGCCAGCGTCGTCGACACCGACGCCTTCGAGCGCACCGAATTCCTTGGTCTCCTCGATGAACGCCGTGATCTTGCCGTCCTTGGCGTTGCCGACGCGGATGCCCTGCTTGAAGCCCGGATTGAGCTTGTCGCTGGATTGCGAGTCGGCGACGTAAATCACATCGTTCTTGTCGATCGCGATCCCGCTCGGCCGGCCGAACTGCTTCCACTCGGCCAGTAATTTTCCTTCCTGGTCGAAAATCTGGATGCGGTTGTTGGCACGGTCGGCGACAAACAGGCGGCCCTGCGAATCCATCGCAAGATTATGCGGGGTGTTGAAATCTCCCGGCCCCTTTCCTTCCTTGCCCCAAGCGCTGATGAATTTGCCGTCGTTGCTGAACTTCACGATGCGTGCGTTGGTCTTGTCGCCATGGCCGTCGGCGACGAAGATGTTGCCGTTCGGTGCGATTAACACATCGGATGGGCCATTGAATTCGTTGTTGCCGGCGCCGGCGGCGCCCGGTGTGCCGAGCGTCTGCAGTACCTTGCCGTCGGGACTGAGCTTCAGCACGGTCTGGCCGCTCTTCTTGTTCTTGCTGGCGCGCCCGTCGGTGATCCAGAGATTGCCGTCCTTGTCGACGAACAGGCCATGCGGGAAATTGGTCATGCCGGCGGCAAGGGCCGCCACTACGTTTCCGTTGGCGTCATATTTGGTGAGCGGCGCGATGTTCGAACCTTCGCAGCTATTGCCGCCACAACGATCGAACACCCACATGCTCTTGCCGTCGCGGTCGACGTTGATCCCGATGGTCGAGCCATGCCCACGGCCGATCGGCTGCTTCGCCCAGCCTTCGTCGAGGCGGTACGGATTGGGCGCGGCATTGGAGTCATTTTCGGCCCAGACCAAAGCTCCCGACATCGCCACCAGGACCACCGCCGCAACACCCAGCATCAGAGTCATTCGACTGGCAAGCATATCGTCCCTCCCTTGGAGATCGCGTTTCCTGGAAAACTCCTGAAGCAGGCCGTTCCGGCTCTATTTCTTCACGTACTTCATCACGCGCCTCGGTCCCACCTCTGCACCGTAGATGTTGCCATTGACGTCCGCGGTCACCCCTTCGGCCGCGCTGGTTCTGGTGGCCTTTTCGACCGGGTCGGGAATGAACGCCGTCACCGCGCCGTCGCTGACCCGCCCGACCCGGATGCCGCGCTTCCAGCCGTCGTGGTTCTTCGACACCGACTCGGATTCGGAATCGGCGACGTAGATGATGTCGTTCTTGTCGATGTAGCATGCCGCTCGGCCGGCTGAATTGCGGCCACTGGTCGAGGAATTTGCCGTCCTGGTCGAATATCTCAATGCGGTTGTTGCTGCGGTCGCCGAGGAACAGGCGGCCTTTAGAATCCATCGCCAGCGTGTGGGGCCTGTCGATCTCGCCGGGTCCTGAGCCCTTGTGGCCCCAGGTCTTGATGAACTTGCCGTTCTTGTCGAACTTGACGATCCGCGCGTTAGTGTTCCCGCCGTGCCCGTCGGCAACGAAGATGTCGCCGCTGTCTGCGGCGCGACATAGACCGCGGACGGCGAATTGAATTCGTCATTGCCGGTGCCGGCGATACCGGCCTTGCCGAGCGTCATCAGCACCTTTCCGTCCGGGCTGAACTTGAAGACCTGCTGACCTTTATTGCCGCGGCCCGCGCCGTCGGTGACCCAGATGTTGCCTTCGAAGTCAACGTGTAGTCCATGTGGGAACACGAACATGCCCTGGCCGAAGGCCGTCTTCAGGTTGCCCTCGGAGTCAAACTTGAGGATCGGCGCAAGCGGTGAACCGTCACATGCCGCAGGCTGGCCGGCTTGCACTGCGGATGGCGGCGCGAACGTGCCGCAGCGTTCGAAGACCCAGACGCTGGTCCCGTCCTTGTCGATGCCGATGCCGGCCGTCGAGCCCCATACCCGCCCCTCCGGCATTTTTCCGAAGGGCATCGAAGTATAAGGATTGGGCGCCGAGTTCGTGGGCGCCATCGTTTGCGCGGCAGCCCAATAGCTCGACAGCGCCGCGACGGCTCCGAACGCCAACGCAAAGCTAACAGCCTGCCTCATGGCGAATGTCTTCCCGTGCGGGCGCGTTGAACGCGCAATTTTTCTTCAAGTTCAGGCCGCAAGGGTGCGCCCTTTCGAGTTCCGCCGCAAGCCTGTCGACGGCTGCTTGCGCGTGGCCGCCGAAGGCGGCAAGTTGCACGCCGTCCGTCGCCCGAACTCGGCGGCGCCACCCGCGGGATTTCAGGAACAACACACAATGCAGAACAAATTCCGCGGCGTGATGCAGAGCCCGGTCACGCCGCTCAAGGCGGATTTCAGCCTCGATCTGTCGACGTTTGAAAAGGTGCTCGACTTCCACGTGCGCACCGGCGCGACTGCCATTTCCTGGCCGCACCATAAAGGCGAGTCGCTCAACCTCACGATTGCGGAACGCAAGAAATTCGCCGAGGCCGCGGTCAAGGTCGTCAACGGCCGCATCCCGGTAACGGTGCATGTCAGCGCGCTCGCGGTCGAGGATACGATGGAACTGGCACAGCACGCGCAGAAGATCGGTGCGGACGGCATTCTTGCCATCACCCCCTATTTCTGGACCCCGACACGCGAGGCGATCTACGATTACTTCGTGCGGCTGTGCACCTCGATCGATATTTCGGTGCTTTCCTACAACTCGCCGAGCTATCTCGCCGGCGTCGAGATCACCGGCGACCTGATGGCACGGTTGATCGAGCGGCTGCCGAATTTCGTCGGCGTCAAGGAAGCGAGCTTCAACAGCGAGAAATTCCTGGAAATCTCACGCTTCGCGCTCAAGCTGCGGCCCGATTTTGCGCTCGTGACCGGGGTCGAGTTCCTGCTCCCCTCGGTGCCGCTTGGCGGGGTCGGATCCTATTCCGCCGCCGGCTCGATCTGCCCCAATCTCTGTTCGGATTCTTTTCGACTCCTGCGTGGCCGGTGACTGGCCGCGCGCGCGCGAGTTGCAATACAAGATGACGCGGCTGTGGCACCTGTTCCGCGATCAATATCCCTCCTCGCTCAAGGGCGGAATGGTGATCATGGGCCGCCCGGTCGGACCGACACGCCCGCCGCTGCCGACCGCCACCCCCGAGCGGCAGGCTTATATCCGCGCCCAGCTTGAAGACCTCGGCATCCTCGCCACCGAACCGCACGGCTGGTGAACCCCTCCCCTTCCGTTTGAGAGTCCGCCATGCCCGCCTTCGCGCCAGGCCTCGTGCACACGCCGGTGACGCCGTTCGACCGGGACAACCGGATCAACTTCGATCTGTTCGGCAAGCTGATCGATTTCCACATCGGCCAGGGCGCGGACTCGCTGGCGCTGCCGATGCACGCCGGCGAGTTGGTGAGCCTGTCCGACCAGGAAAAGCGAACACTGATCGAATTCGCAATCGAGCGAGCGAGGGGCCGCCTTCCAATCATCGCGCATACGAGCGATGCCGGCACCGCGATCGCCGCCGCGTTGGCGCGGCACGCCAAGGATGCCGGCGCTGCCGCCATCGTCGCCACCACGCCATATTACTGGACGCCGCCCCCCGCGATGGTGATCGAGCACTTCGTTCAGATCGGTTCGGCCGTCGACATTCCGTTCTTCGTCTACAACTCCCCGGAGGAGATGCCCGGCACACGGATCACCTCCGAGCTTTGCTGCAAGCTCATCGACCGCCTGCCCAACTTCGCAGGCGTCGTTGATCTGAGCCTCGATTGGCAATTCATGATCGAGCTGATGACCGACGCGCCGCGCAAGCGCCCGGATTTTGCCCTTCTCGCCGGCACGGAACTGATGGTCTCGGCGGCCGCGATCGGAGCGGTTGGCCTGTTCTCGCCGCTCGCGGCGGTCGCGCCGCGGCTCGTGCGCAAGCTCTACGACCTCTGCCGCGACGGACAGCTTTTCCACGCGCGCGAGGCGCAGGAAGAGGTCGGCAGGCTGCGCCAACTGCTGAAGCGGGGCGATGCTGCGCATCTGAAAGCGGCGCTACGCACCCTTGGCCGCGACTGCGGCGATCCGCGCCCGCCGTTGCGGTCGCTCGATCGCGAAGTCCATGGCACCCTGGCCGCCGAGCTCAAAATCATGGCGGAACTGCAGGCCGAGCCGCACGGCTGGTAGGTTTTACGCCGCCGTCAGACCTCCATCGAGCGCCAAGACCTGGCCCGTGATCGAGGCGGCCTGCGGGCCTGCAAAGTAGGCTACCGCGGCGGCGACTTCCTCCACGGTGGCGAGGCGGTGCAACGGGATGCGTTGCAGCATCGCTTTCATGTAGCCCACATCGGCTCCGGTCCCTGCGCGCGAGGGCGAGGGCGTGTCGAGCCGGCCCGGCGCAACGGCATTGACGCGGATGCCGTGCCCGGCCCATTCGATCGCGAGCATGCGCGTCATCTGCACGAGCGCGGCCTTCGAAATCCCGTAGGTCGAGCGCTCGGGCGCGCCGATCAGCGCATGCGTGGATGCGATGTTGACGATCGAGCCGGGCCGGCCGCCGGCGATCAGATGCTGCCCCACCCGCTGGGTCAGGAAAAACGTTCCCGTCAGGTTGGTACCAATGACGTCGTCCCATTGCTCGCGTGTGACGTCGACGGCAAGCGCCCGCAAGTTCGCGCCGGCGTTGTTGACGAGGACTTCGATCCGGCCAAGAGCCCGCACCACCTCTGCCACGGCGGCGTCAATGCTCGTCGGCACGCGTAAATCGAGCGCAACAGCCGCGGCCCGCGCGCCCAGGCTCTCGACCGCCGCAATGGTCTCGCGGAGATTCTCCACCCGAGTGGCCGACACCGCCAAATCAAATCCGTCGCGCGCGAGCGCAATCGCCGTTGCCGCGCCGACGCCATAGGAAGCTCCGGTCACGAAGGCCGTACGCCGCTGCGATGAATTCTGTGTGGTCATGCTCCGCTACCGTCTCCGCCTGCGACGATAGCACCATATCCGCCTTTCATCGGAGCGCTGAATTATCTGGCGCATCGGCGAAAACGCCGCTCTAATATCGGCGCAGATTGCGCGTCCAAGCCTCTGGGAGGAAATGAATGTCACGCACCGTAACGCTTTTCGCATCCTTCCTCGCGCTCGCCACCCTCGCGACCGCCGCCCAGGCGCAGACCAAAGTGCGCATCGGCAAGCCGCAGGCGGGGACGTTCCAGTTCCTGCCGGTCGACATCGGGATCGAAACCGGCATCTTCAAGAAGCACGGCGTCGACGTGGAATCGATCGACTTCGGCGGCGGCCCACGGGTGCAGCAGGCGCTCACGGCCGGCGCGCTCGACCTCGCGCTCGGCTCGGGACCGGAACTGGCGCTGGCCGCCAAAGGCACGCCCGAGATCGGTATCGCCGCGATGGCCGATGCGCCCTATTCGGTCGTGCTCGCGGTGCTCAACGGGGGCCCGAAGACGGTTGCGGACCTCAAGGGCAAGACGGTGAGCATTTCATCGAAGGGATCCCTGACCGATTGGCTCGGCCAAAATCTCTCGCGCCAGGAGGGCTGGGGCACCGATGGCATCAAGCTCGCGCCACTCGGCACCACCGCCGCCCAGATGGCCGCGCTCAAGACCAAGCAGATCGACGGGATGATCGTCGAGGCCAACGGCGGCTATCGCCTGGAGGAGGAGAAAACCGGCCGTGTGCTCGTTCAGTTCGGCGATCGGGTCAAGACCTTCCACATCTACATCATCTATGCGCGCAAGGATTTTGCGGACAAAAGCCCGGAGGCGGTGCGCAACTTCCTCGCCGGCTGGTTCGAGACCATCGATTGGATGCACAACAATCGCGACAAGACCATTGATATCCTGAGCCACAATGCCGAGCTCTCGAAATACATCGCCACCCGTGACTACGACGAGTTGAAGGGGATGTTCAACCGCACCGGCAAGTTCAATCCGGAGGCGCTCAAGGTGCTCTCGCGCTCGTTCGTCGAGATGGGCATGCTGCCGAAAGAACCGGACGTGAATTCGCTGATCACCGAGAAATTCCTGCCGGCAGCGAAGTAAGCAAAATCAAGGACAATCTTTCGATACAAAATTCACGATCACTCACACCGTCATGCCCGGGCATCCATCCGCCGCGCAAGAAGGCTTTTGCGAAATTGACGGATTGCTGCTCAAGCCCGGCAATGACGGCATACGCAATGCCTCACAACTCGGGATGAGATGAAAAGACTTGGGAGACGTAAATGCAAAACCTGCGTACGACTCTGGCAAAGCTGCTCCTGAGCGCCGCCTCACTTCTTCTGCTCGCGAACGCCGCCGTGGCCGACAAGCTCGATGACATCAAGGCGCGCGGAAAGCTCCTGGTCGGCAACAGCGAGACCTCGCCGCCGTTCAGCTCACGCGAGAACGGAAAGATTGTCGGCTACGACGTCGATCTCGCCGCGGCGGTCGCGAGGCGCCTGGGCGTCGGAATGGAATTCGTATCGGTCAAGAATTCAGAGCGCATCCCAGCCTTGCAACAGGACCGCATCGACCTCGCGGCGTCTGGCATGACGCGCGCCGACAATCGCCGCGACCAGATGGGCTTCAGCCTCGCCTACCTGGTGTCGCCGCACACCGTCATCATCCGCAAGGACAGCGGCATAATCGCGGTGAAACAAATGGCGGAGAAAAAACTCGCGCTGGTCAAAGGCGCAAGCGTTGATCGCGAACTCAAGCAGGCCGTCCCAACGATGGAGATCGTGTTCTTCGACACCTACGCCGAATGTTTCGACGCGCTACGCGACCGGAAGGTGTCAGGCTTTCTGGCCGACGAGGTGCTGCTGTGGGCGTTCGCGCAGAAGAGCGGGTCGCCGCAGGACTACATGATGATCCCGGACTACGAGTTGCCGCGCACCGCCGGCTTCGGGATCAAGAAAGACGAGCCGCGGTTTACGAAGTTTGTCGACGATACGCTGCTCGATCTGGAGAAATCCGGCGCAGCGCAAAAGATCTTCGACAAATGGTTCGCGCCGGTGAAGCGGCCGTTCGAGATCAAGTCGCAGTGATCGTGTCCGGTCCGCCCCTCCCCGCGAAAGCGGGGACCCAGAGGCAACACGCGAAGACTCTTGTTGCAAGCGGCGCTGGATTCCCGGTTGTGCGGGAAAGAGCGGAGAATTCGGAATGCCTTCCCGTGTCAAACACCCAGCTGCTGCCTGACCCACGGGATGATCACCCCCGCCGTGATGTCATCATCCTTGACAGTGAGCGAGCGGCCCATGGTCATCCCGTCTGGATTGACCCATGCGTGCTTTGGGCTGCCATTGCGCAGCAGCAAGAGGAAATCCTCGAACGGCACCTGCGTATCCTTCGCGCCTGCGATCAGCAGCATCGGCGGCGTCGGCTTCTCGATGAATCCGCCCGCAGCCAGCGACAGCGTCGGCATGAATTCGAACGCCTCCTCTACCGTATCCAGCCCGAGCATGTGCAGGCGCGACGGCACGTAGTCGAACAGAAATTCCCTGGTTTTGAACGCCTCCTCCTGCCACGCGCGCTGGAAATAATGATGCACCGGCCCGCTCTGAAACACGACCCCCTTGAGCCGCGCCGCTTCCGCGTAGCCGGTGCGCGCCGACCAATAGCTGCCCCAGCTCTGTCCCCGCACGATGACGCGATCGCCATCAAGGTCGCCGCGCGCGCACACATGATCGATCGCCGCTGAAAACATGCGCTCGGAGCCGGGTCGCGCCGGGAGCGGTGCGTCGCCGGTGCCGGGCATGTCGAGGGCGAGCACGGCGATGCCCCATTTGAGCAGCGCGCGGCTCTGGATCGCGACCGTGTCTTTCCAGAGATCGCTGCCGCCGATGCTGATCACAACCGGCGGCTTCTGGACGGGAGGCACCTGAAGAAGGCCGACAATCTCGCCCCCTTCGAACGCGAAGCGGACGAGTTCGATCGGCGGATCGACCAGCCCGCCATAGGCCCCGAAAGCAGCGCGAGCACGAACGAGGCACTCTGCCTTTTTCGGCGACGAGGCGACAGGCCAGCGGCCCAGCGTATAGAGCCGCCACGCCGCCAAGAGGTCCGCGCGCGCCGCTATCATATCGGCGTTGCGCTGCCCCACCACTGCGCTGGCCCGGTAACGATCGCCAAGCCTCATCCACGCCGCACCCCACGCTTCCGGATCAAGGCTTGAGATCATCGCCAGCGCTTCGCGCGCGTCCTCGGGCTTGATGCCGAACAGCGGATAGGCGCCGCGGTCAGCGCGCGCCTGTGCCTCGGCTCTCAGCTCTTCCAACGTCCGCGTTTGCCAAGCGTCGATCATTCGCGATCCGTCCTACACCACCAGCACGATCGAGCCCGTGGTCTTGCGCGCCTCGAGGTCGGCGTGCGCCTGCGGCGCGTCGTACAGCGGATAGGTCTTGCTGATGTCGATCCGGATCTTCCCGCCAAGCACCATCGTGAACAGATCGTTGGCAGTCTCCAACAGCTCTGCGCGGGTGGCGGTGTAGTCCGGCAGGCTCGGATGAGTGACGAACACCGATCCCAGATGCCCGAGTCGCCGCGGCGCGATCGGGTCGGGATCGCCGGACGCCTCACCGAACGACGCCAGCACGCCACGCCGACGCAGGCAGCGCAGCGAATCCTCGAACGTCGCCTTGCCCACGGAATCGTAAACCACGGGCACGCCCGCGCCACCGGTAATCTCGCGCACGCGCCCGGCGAAATTCACTTGGGTATAGACGATTGCATGATCGCAGCCAAAGCCACTGGCGATCGCGGCTTTTTCCTCGCTTCCGACGGTGCCGATCACGGTCGCGCCCAGGTGCTTGGCCCATTGGCACATGATCGCGCCCACGCCGCCCGCGGCCGCGTGGATGAGGATCGTGTCGCCCGGCTGCACGCGATAGGTCTCGCGCAGAAGGTAACGCGCAGTCATTCCGCGGATCATCATCGCCGCGGCAGTGCGTTCATCGATGCCGTCCGGCAACGGAACAACCCGGGCGGCAGGAACGAGCCGTGCTTGCGCGTAGGCGCCATCCGGCCCGGCAACGCAGGCGATGCGATCGCCAACCGCGAGCCCGCTCACCTGCGGTCCGATCGCATCGATAACGCCCGCACTTTCCATGCCGACTCCGGATGGAAATGAGTTCACCGCATGGCTGCCACGGCGGATCAGCACGTCACGGTAGTTAACGGCAACCGCGGTGTTCCGCATGCGGACCTGGCCCGGGCCGGGATCGCCCACCTCGACGTCGTCAAGGCGAAGGACCTCCGGACCGCCGTGGCGGTCGAAACGAAACGCCTTGCTAAGCATCGCGCTCGGCGACGAAATGTGCGCCCGCGATCAGCGTTCCCGCAGCCGCGCCGAACGGGACCATCGCCGCTTCCGCTTCAGCGACCAACGCCCGCAGGCGCGCCTTGGCGCCCTCGCGGCCGAGCACACCGACAATCGTCGCCTTCCCCGCGGCCGCGTCCTTGCCGATCTGCTTGCCGACCAGTGCCGGATCCCCTTCAACGTCGAGGAGATCGTCCGCGATCTGAAAGGCCTGCCCGACCGCGGCGCCGTAACGTTCCAGCGCCCCGCGCTGATCGGCATTCGCCTGCCCAAGTATCCCACCGGCCCGGCAGGCGAAGCGCAGCAAGGCTCCCGTCTTCATCGCCTGCAGCAGCGCGATCTCATGTTCGGCCAGGCGTTGCGCCTTGCCGTCGGCGAAGCGTCCTTCCGCAGCAAGGTCGAGCATCTGGCCACCGGCCATGCCGCCAAGCCCCGAGGCACGCGCGAGCGCGTTGACCAGGGCAACCCGCACCGCTGCGTCGGGGTGCGTCTCGGGTCGCGATGCGATGTCGAAGGCGAAGGTGAGAAGACCGTCGCCCGCGAGGATGGCCGTGGCCTCGTCGAAGGCTTTGTGCGCGGTCGGACGCCCGCGCCGAAGCTCATCATTGTCCATCGCCGGGAGATCGTCGTGCACCAGCGAATAGCAGTGGACGCATTCGAGCGCCGCTCCGGCCATCAGCGCACGTTCGCGCGGAACGCTGAACAGGGCCGCACTCTCGACAACAAGAAACGGCCGGAAGCGCTTGCCCGCCCCGAGACTCGTGTAGCGCATGGCCTCCAGCAGGCGCGCCGGCCGATCGAGTTCCTCGCGCTCGGGCGGCGTCCCCAGCAGCCGGTCCAGCAGCACATCGGTTTCCTGCGCGGTATCGTTAAGGCGTTCTTGGAACTGGTCCGGCGCGCTCACAATGTCGTCCATCTTCGAATCCGCGTGTTTCGCCACCTGCTTATGCGGAACGTTCATGTTTCTCCAGTCCCCCAAAGCCGAATTTGGCAACAACCTTGGCTGGAATTATTTTACCCAAGTTCGGGTCATCCGTGATACGACCCGCTTCTATAGTTACCGGAGGCAAGATCAACCTTTATGATCGCTACTCTCGCCGCAATTCCCGTCGCGATCTGGCTGTATTTACTGTTTGCCCGCGGCGGGTTCTGGCTGTCGGCGGAGCGGGACGATGGCGCGCCCGCGCACCTGTCCGTATGGCCGAGCGTCACCGCCGTCATTCCAGCGCGCGACGAGGCGGAGTGCATCGGGCCAACGATCACGTCGCTCCTGCGGCAGGACTATCCGGGCGAATGGTCGATCATCCTCGTCGATGACAACAGCACTGACGGAACGGCGGAGGCGGCGCGGCAGGCCGCGGCATCGCTCGGCGCCGAGACAAAGCTCAAGGTGATCGCCGGCGCCGAACTCGCCGCCGGTTGGACCGGAAAACTTTGGGCGATCAAGCAGGGCGCCGACGCGGCGCAATCGGCTGCAACGCCGCCGGACTATCTGCTGCTGACCGATGCCGACATCGTCTATCAGCCAGGCGTGCTGGGCGGCCTGGTCGGACGCGCTGAGGCGGGGGGCCTGCTGCTGAATTCGCTCATGGTCGAGTTGCGGTGCGTGAGCTTCGCCGAGCGCAGCCTCATCCCGGCCTTCATCTTTTTCTTTCAAATGCTGTACCCGTTCGCCTGGGTCAATCGGAAGAATTGCGCGACCGCCGCCGCCGCCGGAGGCTGCATGCTGGTGCGTTCGAACGCACTTCACTCCGCCGGCGGCATCGACGTCATCCGCAATGCGCTGATCGACGACTGCGCGCTGGCCAAACTCCTCAAAGCCCGCGGCCCGATCTGGCTCGGATTGTCCGAACGCGTGCACAGCATCCGTCGTTACCCGACGATCGGGGACATCCGCGGGATGGTGGCGCGCTCGGCTTACGCGCAGCTCCGGTATTCACCAATTCTATTGACGGGTACTGTCATCGGCATGGTGCTGACCTATCTGGCCCCGCCACTGCTGGCCCTGTTCGGCGGCGGCGGCGCCCGGATTCTTGGACTGTGGGCCTGGAGCTTGATGGCGGCCGCGTTCGCGCCCACTTTACGGCTCTACCGGGTCTCGGCGCTGTGGGGTTTCGCGTTGCCACTGATTGCGTTCAGCTACCTGTTGTTCACGCTCGACTCCGCGCTGCAATACAACCGCGGCCAAGGCGGACTCTGGAAGGGCCGCGTCCAAGCGGCAGGGCCGACATGAGCGCGCCCGGCGAACTGAGATCGGGCAAAGGCCACCGCGACGAGAACTTTCCGGTCGCGTCGCGGCTTATTTCGCCGCGCCATCGCGAGCCGATCCTTGCGTTCTATGAGTTCGTGCGAACCGCCGACGACATGGCCGATCACCCGACGCTCGCTCCGCAGGAGAAGCTTGCGCTGCTGGACCAGCTCGAAGCGACGCTGCTCGGCAGGGACGATCAGCTCGCGGAAGCCGTGCGGCTGCGCAAGGTACTGCGCGAGCGCAACCTTGCGCCGCGTCATGCCCAGGACCTCTTGACTGCGTTCCGGTTGGATGTGACCAAGCTGCGCTATCGCGACTGGGATGATCTCATGGGGTACTGCACCTACTCCGCCATGCCGGTTGGGCGCTTCGTGCTCGACGTGCATGGGGAGGACCGGTCGACCTGGCCGGCCAATGATGCGCTGTGTGCCGCCCTGCAGATCATCAACCATCTGCAGGATTGCGGGAAGGATTACCGTGATCTCGATCGTGTTTACGTGCCGCTCGATGCCCTCGCCGCCAGCGGCGCAAGCATCGAGGACCTGGGACGGGAGGCTGCAGCCCCGGCATTGCGGCAATGCCTACGCCAGCTCGCGATCCGCATCAGCACGCTGCTCGATCTCAGCGCGCCATTTTCCGCCCGCATCAATGATTTCCGCCTTGCCATGGAAGTCGCCGTCATCCAGGCGCTGGCGCGACGGCTCACGGCCATGCTCACGGTCCGCGATCCGTTGAGCGAGCGCGTGCATCTGAAGAAGGCAGGCGTCGCTGCCGTCGGCATCGTCGGCATGATCGCGGGCACCGTCAGCCGGATTGGGCGGAAGCTGTCGGTGGCCCACGCCCCGCGCAATGCCTGAGGATATGCGCGTGGACGCCGCCACATCCCAAACGTCGACACACCCTGCTTCCGGCAGTTCGTTCTACGCCGCGATGCGCATCCTGCCGCGCGCGCAGCGCGAAGCGATGTTCGAGATCTACAGCTTCTGCCGCCGCGTCGACGACATTGCCGATTCAGACTTGCCGCGTACCGAACGGCTCGCGCAGCTCGCGCGCTGGCGCGCCGATGTTGACGCGCTCTATCAGGGCAAGCCCGCGCCGCTGATGGCCGGCCTCTCACAACCGATGCGCGACTTCGACCTCGCGCGCGAGGACTTCCTCGCCCTCATCGACGGCATGGAGATGGACGCGGCCGCCGACATCCGCGCGCCGGACTTCGCCACCCTCGATCTCTATTGCGATCGCGTCGCGAGCGCAGTGGGACGGCTTTCCGTTCGCGTGTTCGGGATGGCGCGAGAGGACGGCGAGCTATTGGCGTACCATCTCGGCCGGGCGCTGCAGCTCACTAACATCCTGCGCGACCTCGACGAGGACGCCGGCATTGGGCGGCTTTATCTGCCGCGCGAGGCGCTGCGCCAAGCCGGTATCGAAACCACCGACCCCGACGCAACGCTCGCAAGTCGGCGGCTTGCCGACGCTTGCGCGGTCATCGTCGGACGCGCCCGTGAGCATTTCGCGCAGGCGCAGTTGATCATGGCCCGCTCGCCGCGCCGGGCGGTGCGCGCGCCGCGGATCATGGCCGAAGTCTATCGCGCCATGCTCGACGGCATGGACGCGCGCGGTTGGTCGTCGCCCCGCAAGCGCGTGCGCATTGCGCGCGCGCGGCTTGCCTGGATCATCTTGCGGCACGCGCTGGTTTGATGCCGAGGACTGTTCACATCATCGGTGCCGGCCTCGCCGGGCTCGCCGCCGCAGTCCAGCTTGCGGCACGCGGCGAAAGCGTGATCGTGCACGAGGCGACGAGCGTGGCAGGCGGCCGTTGCCGCTCCTATCACGACGCCGCCGTCGGAATGACGATCGACAACGGCAATCACCTCCTCCTTTCGGGCAACCGCGCGGCGCTTGATTATCTCAAGACGATCGGCGCCCAGGATCGCTTGATCGGACCGCCCGATGCGGCGTTTCCGTTCATCGATCTCGCCACGCAGGAGGAGTGGACGCTGCGCTTCAACAAGGGCCGCTTGCCCTTGTGGATATTCAACCCTCGCAAGCGGGTGCCTGGAACACGATCGTTCGATTACCTGCCGCTTGGGCGCCTCCTCTTCGCCTCGCGCGAGGATGCCGTGGGGGAACTCATCCGCTTCAGCGGGACGGTCTATGAGCGGCTGGTGCGCCCCCTGCTCCTCGCCGCGCTCAACATCGATCCGGCGGCTGGATCAGCGCGATTGGCGGGCGCAGTCATCCGCGAGACGCTGGCTGCCGGGGGGCGCGCCTGCCGTCCGTTGATTGCGGGCAATGGACTGAGCCACACCTTGATCGAGCCGGCACTTGCGTTCCTGCAGGGACGCGGCGTCGCTATTCAATTCGGGCATCAGCTATACGCGTTGCGCTTTGCGGGAAGCAGGATCGAAGCGCTCGACTTCGGCAGGGAAAGCGTCGCGTTCGGCCCCGATGATGCAGTGGTCCTCGCAGTGCCACCCTATACCGCCGCCGCGCTAGTGCCGCAGCTTGAAACGCCGAACGAATTCCGCGCCATCGTCAACGCGCACTTCCGCATCGATCCGGCGCCCAGCCAGCCGCCGATCCTGGGGGTACTCAACGCCGCGACCGAGTGGATTTTCGCCTTTCCCGGCCGGGTGTCGGTGACGATCAGCGCCGCCGACCGTCTCATCGATGCGCCGCGCGATGCGCTGGCTCAAACCATCTGGAACGAGGTCGCCGCCGCGACCGGCCTGCCGCCGGAGCTGCCGCGCTGGCAGATCGTGCGCGAACGACGCGCCACCTTTGCCGCGACGCCGGTACAAGACGCGCGGCGGCCCGGCGCCGAAACTCAGTGGCGCAACCTCGTCCTCGCCGGCGATTGGACCGACACCGGCTTGCCCGCGACCATCGAAGGTGCCATTCGATCCGGCCAACGCGCCGCCCGCCTGGTTACCCAACACACTCCATGACCTGTCTGCTGGACCGATGACCGAGCCTCTCGACTCCTCCTTGGACGAACGCATCGAGCGAGCGACCCGCGCGCTGCTCGATCACCAGCAGGCGGACGGCCATTGGGTGTTCGAACTCGAAGCCGACGCCACGATCCCGGCCGAATACGTGCTGCTGCGGCATTACCTGGCTGAGCCCGTCGCCGCCGAGCTCGAAGCCAAGATCGCAGTCTATTTGCGGCGCATCCAGGGCGCGCACGGTGGCTGGCCGCTGTTGAGGGACGGCGCCTTTGACATGAGCGCAAGCGTGAAGGCCTATTTCGCGCTCAAGATGATCGGCGATTCGGTCGATGCGCCGCACATGTGCACGGCACGTGAAGCGATCCGCGCACGCGGCGGCGCCTCGCGCGCCAATGTGTTCACGCGCATCATGCTAGCGCTGTTCGGATTCGTCTCCTGGCGCGCGGTGCCGGTGATGCCGATCGAGATCATGCTGTTGCCGAGGTGGTTTCCATTCCACCTCGACAAGGTCTCGTATTGGAGCCGCACCGTCATCGTGCCGTTGCTGGTGCTGATGCTGAAGAAGCCGAAGGCGCGCAATCCGAAAGGCGTGCGGATCGACGAACTGTTTCTGGAGCCGCCCGACGCGATCCGGCTAGCGCCCAAGGCGCCGCAGCAGAAGCTGTCGTGGTTCCTGTTCTTTCGCACCGTCGACATAGTGCTGCGCGCTGCCGAACCGCTGTTTCCGAAGCGCTCGCGACAGCGCGCCGCCGAGCGCGCGCTGGCGTGGGTGGGCGAGCATCTCAACGGCGAGGACGGTCTCGGCGCGATCTTTCCGGCGATGGCGAACAGCGTGATGATGTTCGACGTGCTGGGCTATCCGGAAGATCATCCGCAGCGCGCAATCGCCCGCGAATCGATCGAAAAGCTGCTCGCGGTGCACGAGCACGAAGCCTATTGCCAGCCTTGCGTCTCGCCAGTGTGGGACACCAGCCTCACCTGTCATGCCTTGCTCGAAGCCGGCGGCGAACAAGTGACCGAGCAGGTAAGCAAGGGGCTCGATTGGCTGGTGCCAAAGCAAATCCTGGACGTGAAAGGCGACTGGGCCGCGGCGCGTCCCGATGTCCGCCCCGGCGGCTGGGCGTTCCAGTATGCCAACCCGCATTATCCCGACGTCGACGACACCGCGGTGGTCGCGATGGCGATGCACCGATTGCAGGGCCAAACCGGCGGTGCAGAATTCCGCGCGGCGATCGATCGCGCGCGCGAATGGATCGTGGGCCTGCAGAGCAAGAACGGCGCCTGGGGCGCGTTCGACGCCGACAACGAATACCATTACCTCAATCACATTCCATTCGCCGACCATGGCGCGCTGCTCGATCCGCCGACCGAGGACGTGACGGCGCGTTGCATCTCGATGCTGGCGCAGTTCGGCGAGACCGCCGACAAGAGCGAGGCGGTGGCGCGTGCGGTTGATTATCTCCGCAAGACGCAGCATCTCGAGGGAAGCTGGTTCGGCCGCTGGGGCATGAACTACATCTACGGGACCTGGTCCGTACTGTGCGCGCTAAACGCCGCGGGCGTGCCGCACGATGCAGCGGAAATCCGCAAGGCTGTGGACTGGCTGGTGAAGATCCAGAACGCCGACGGCGGTTGGGGCGAGGACGCCACCAGCTATAAGCTCGACTATCGCGGCTATGAGATCGCCCCAAGCACCGGGTCGCAGACCGCCTGGGCGCTCCTTGGGCTGATGGCCGGTGGCGAGGTCGACCATCCCGCGGTCGTCCGCGGGATTGATTACCTCTCACACCGGCAAGGCGCCGACGGTTTCTGGAACGAGCCGCGCTATACTGCGACCGGATTCCCGCGCGTGTTTTATCTGCGCTACCATGGCTATTCGAAATTCTTCCCGCTCTGGGCGATGGCACGCTACCGCAACCTCAAGCTGGGCAATGCGCGGCAGGTCTCGTACGGGATGTGATGTCACCGGAGGGGTAATGTGCAGCGAGGCCCGCGCCAAAGCACGCATAACTACTCCTCCCGGCCAGGCGCGGCCTTGCCGGGAGCAGCAATCGGATAACACCGCCCTACTCTCAGTAGTAGTTGCCGCGGCCCGTTCGTCCTAGCAACCAGCCAACAGCCAGCGCCGCCAGGAGCGCCGTGTAGGGGCGCGTCTCAATTGTATTGCGAACGTAGTCCTCTGCGCTGGAAGCGCCCTTCCGTACGGCATCGGCCGCGTCTGCGGCCCCGTCCATCGCCTGGCCGTAAAGATCTTGCGCCGTCCCGGCCGCCTGCTTCAACTTGCCTTCGACTTGGCTTTTAACGTCGCCAGTCGCGCGGCCAAGGCCTTCTTCGACCTTTCCACCCACGTTCCTGACCGTCCCGCCGATACGATTTTCGTCCATGTTGTGTCCTTTGCGTCAATGCATCCGCAACACAACGATCGACCAATCGATTTGTTCAGCAGGGTGGAACAAGTATTCGGACCGAAACAGCCGGGTTGGCGCCGGCCGGTCAGCACTCACCCGTCGACGGATTTCGCGACGTACCTGCCCTCTGACGAGCAGGCGCCGGGATTCGCCATCGACCCGCCCGAGCTATGAAGCGACTGGCGGATCAGGCAGCGGTCGCCGCGTTCTTCCGCTTCTCCTGCGCCTCTTCGGTGTGCATTTCGGAGAGCTTCTTCTGCACCTGTCCCGAGAACACGTACTGCGCCGGGCGTTGCGCGTCGAGCGGGATTTCGGGCGCCAAGGGTCCCTCGGTGCGCAGGCCGCGCAACGCGACGCTGAGCGCGCCGATCGGGTTGGTCAACATCGCGTCGGCCGCGGTCGGTTCGTAGCCGCAATGCGCCATGCAGTTCGCGCACTTTTCGTATTTGCCGGTGCCGTAGGAATCCCAATCGGTGGTTTCCATCAGCTCGTTGAAGCTTTTCGCGTAGCCCTCGCCGAGCAAGTAGCAGGGCTTCTGCCAGCCGAAGATGTTGCGAGTCGGCATGCCCCAGGGCGTGCAGTGGTAAGTCTGGTTGCCGGCGAGGAAATCAAGGAACAGGCTCGAATGCATGAAATTCCAGCGCTTGCCCTTGCCGAGCGCGAATACCTTTCGGAACAGTTCCTTGGTCTTGCGGCGGCCGAGGAAGTGCTCCTGATCCGGCGCCCGCTCGTAGGCATAGCCGGGCGAAATCGAGACGCCGACGTCGAGTTCCTGGGTGAGATCGAGGAACTCCGCAATATCCTCCGCCGGGTGACCGTCGAAGATCGTGCAGTTGACGTTGACGGCAAAGCCCTTCGCCTTCGCGGCCTTGATCGCCGAGACCGCGCGCTCGAAGCCGCCGTCCATGCACACCGACTTGTCGTGGTGCTTCTTGATGCCGTCGAGATGGACAGAAAAGAACAGGTAAGGCGACGGCTGGAACAGATGCAGCTTCTTCTCTAGCAGCAGCGCATTGGTGCAGAGCGAGACGTATTTCTTGCGTGCGACGATCCCTTTGACGATCTCGCCTATCTCCTTGTGAATCAGCGGCTCGCCACCTGGAATCGCGACCATCGGCGCGCCGCACTCGTCGACCGCGTCAAGGCATTCCTGGACCGAAAGGCGCTTGTTGAGGATCGCGTCAGGATAATCGATCTTGCCGCAGCCAAAGCAGGCGAGGTTGCAGCGGAACAATGGCTCGAGCATCAGAACGAGGGGATAGCGCTTGCGTCCCGAAAGCTTTTGTTTGAGGAGATACGCGCCGATACGAATTTCCCGGTGAAACGGAATTGCCATTCTCAATACTTCTCCGCTTGTACCCAACCGCCTACGAATTGAACGTTCACGCCACCGAAGCGAGTTCGGCGGGCAGGCGAAATTCGATGCGCTCCTCGCGTCCCGGCAACACCGTCACGTCAACAGGACCAAGCCGCCGCAGCGCCGCAATCACGTCATCCACCAGGACTTCCGGAGCCGACGCGCCGGCCGTGATGCCGATCGTTTCGGCGCCCGCGAGCCATTCCGGGTCGAGCTCGCTGCCGTCGGCGATCAGGTAGCTCGGCACCCCTTCTTCGCTGCCGATCTCGCGCAGCCGATTGGAATTGGAGCTGTTGGTAGCGCCGACCACCAGGATGACATCGACCAGCTTGCTCAGCGCGCGTACTGCTGACTGGCGGTTCTGGGTAGCGTAGCAGATGTCGCGCGTCTCCGGGCCGACGATATCGGTGAATTTCTTCTCCAGCGCGGCGATGATGCCCTGGGTATCGTCGACGGAGAGCGTGGTCTGCGTCACGTAGGCGGTCGGGGTCTCCGCAGGCAGGTCGAGGGCGGCCACATCGGCTTCGTTCTGCACGAGGATGACCGGGCTCGGAATCTGCCCCATCGTGCCTTCGACCTCGGGATGTCCGGCGTGCCCGATCAGGATGAGCTTGCGGCCCTGACCGACATAGCGCTTCCCCTGGTTGTGGACTTTTGTCACCAGCGGGCAGGTCGCATTGAGGACCGGGAGTTGCCGCAAAGCGGCCTCCTCTTCCACACTTTTGGCGACCCCGTGCGCACTGAAAATCGTAACGGCGTTGGCTGGCACCTCAGAGAGAGACTCGACAAAGCGCGCACCCTTGGCCTTCAGGCTCTCGACCACATGTTTGTTATGCACGATCTCATGACGGACGTAGACCGGCGGCCCGTACTTCTGCAGTGCGCGTTCCACAATTTCAATTGCGCGTACCACGCCAGCGCAGAATCCTCGCGGCTGGGCCAAAATCACCTTCATCGGCATTCACCTATCGGGGCCAAGGGGTTGCAAGGGTCTATTGAATTCCGGCGGCCGTTGCAAATGGAGATATGCCGGCGAGAGGCCTGGAGCAAGCCGTCTCAGACCCTAGATCTAGTCTCGCGTCTATAAACTTCTCCAACGTTCTTAACGCCTTAGAGGAAATCCTTCGGGTTGAGGGCCGGATCCCGCCGGATTGGCATTGGACTTTTGATCAACGGAGCGACATCGAAACAACCGAGCCTTGTCCTAGCTGCCGTTAGCCAAGCTCCGGTGGGGTTGCACATTTCATCGGAGCAGCGCATGTCGTGCGGGACCGCACCATTAGGCGCCAACCCTACTGAACCGAAGAGCGGGCCATTTCATTCGCCGCAATCGTCCGGCAATTGATCCATCTCCCCAAAGGGCCAAAGACGAATCATGCTGAGAGCTTGGATTGCATCGATTGTCGATAAATGTACGCATCACGTGTGGCTGGTTGTTGCAACGGCCATGCTGCTGACGGTCGCGACGTCCATCTATACTGCGCACAATTTTTCGATCGACACTAATATCAACAAGCTGATCTCACCGAATATACCTTGGCGGCAGCGCGAGATTGCGCTCGATCGGGCTTTCCCTAACCGGCTCAATACCATTCTGGCCGTGGTCGAAGCCCGCACGGCGGAACTGGCGACCCAAGCCAGCGTGTCCCTGGTCAAGCGTCTGTCGGAGCAGCCTGATCTCTTCAAGTCCGTGCGCGAGCCGCAGGAAAGCGACTTCTACCGCCACAACGGCCTGTTGTTCCTGCAAACCGAACAAGTGAAGAAGATCACGGACCAATTGTCCGAAGCGCAGCCGCTCATCCAGGTACTAGTCGGCGATCCCAACTGGCGCGGCCTGATCCAGTCGCTGCAATTCGCCCTCGCGGGGCTGCAGCGCGGCCAATACACACTCGACGACATGACCCGGCCGTTGACGATGTTCGCCACGCCGCTCGAAGACGTGCTGGCGGGACGCCCGGCAGCCTTTTCCTGGCGGGAACTGACCGCCGGCAAGCCGCCCGAACCGAGTGATCTGCGCCGCTTCATCGAGATCCACCCGGTGCTCGACTATTCTTCCCTCGAACCCGGCGAGAAGGCGTCCGACGCCGTCCGCAAGGCGGCGACCGATCTCAAGTTCGATGCCGATTACCAAGCCCGGGTGCGACTCACCGGCCCTGTGCCGATCCAGGACGAGGAATTCGGCACCCTGAAGGACAACGCCGACGTCAATCTGACCGTGTCGCTCGCATTCCTGATCGGGATCCTTTGGCTTGCGTTGCGCTCCTGGCGCATCATCGCCGCCGTCCTCATCGGCATTTTCGTCGGGCTTTCCATTACCGCCGGCTTGGGGCTGATGCTGGTCAAATCGCTCAACCCGATCTCGGTTGCTTTCGCGGTCCTGTTCGTCGGCATCGGCGTCGACTTCGGAATTCAGTTCAGCGTCCGCTACCGGTCGGAACGCCATGAGATCGACGACCTGGACACTGCCCTGCGGCGCACAGCGCGGCATGTCGGAGTTCCGCTCACGCTGGCTGCGGCCGCGACGGCGTGCGGCTTCTTCTCGTTCCTTCCCACGGACTACGAAGGTGTGTCCGAGCTCGGGCAGATTGCCGGCCTCGGCATGATCATCGCCTTTCTCATCAGCATCACGTTGCTGCCGGCGTTGCTCAAGATCTTCAACCCGCCCGGCGAGAAGGAGCCGCTTGGCTACAAGTCGCTCGCGCCGGTGGATGCCTTCATGGAGCGGCGTCGCATTCCGATCATCATCGGGACGGCCCTCGTTTCGCTCGGTGGCCTACCGCTCCTTTACTACCTGCAGTTCGACTTCAACCCGATGGATCTTCGCAATCCAAAGACGGAATCGATTGCTACCTATCTCGACCTGCGAAAAGATCCCAATGCCGAGGTCAACACGATCGACGTTCTGGTCCCCTCGCTGGCGTCTGCTCGCGAGACGGCCGAGCGGATCTCGAAGCTTCCGGAAGTCTCGCGTGTCACCACGCTCGCCAGCTTCGTGCCTTCCGATCAGCCGGCCAAGCTGGAGCTGATCCAGGCGACGGCGAAGAAACTCACCCCGGCATTGGCCCAAAAGAAGCGCCCGGAGCCGACCGACGCCGAGAAAATCGCGGCGCTCAATCGCGGGTCCGACGCGCTGACCCGAGCGATCGGAGACAAGACGGGGACCGGCGCCGACGCGGGCAAGCGCCTCGCGAATGCATTGTCGCAACTTGCGAAAGCCGACCCGGCCGTGCGCGCCAAGGCTGAGCAGGTGCTGGTATCGCCGCTCAACACTTCGCTCGACGGGGTTCGGGATTCTCTCCAAGCGCAAGAGATCACCGAAGAGACCTTGCCGCCGGACGTCACCGGGGAGTGGATCAAGACCGATGGCCAAACCCGCGTCGAGGCTTTCCCCACCGGCGATCCAAACGACAATGAGACACTTCGGCGCTTCGCGCGCTCCATCCTCTCGGTCGAGCCGAACGCCAGCGGCGGACCGATCTCGATTCTGGAGGCCGGCCAGACGATCGTGCGGGCCTTCATTGTCGCAGGCCTCTGCGCGCTTGTGTCGATCGGGCTCCTGCTTTGGATTGCGCTGCGGAAATTCACCGATGTCCTGCTGACGCTGATCCCGCTCCTGCTCGCTGGCGTGGTGACGCTGGAAATATGCGTGTTGATCGGGCTGCCGCTGAATTTCGCGAACATCATCGCGCTACCGCTGCTCCTAGGCCTCGGCGTCGCGTTCAAGATCTATTACATCACCGCCTGGCGGGCCGGTCAGACCGGGCTGCTGCAATCGAGCCTGACCCGCGCCGTCATTTTCAGCGCGATGACGACGGCGACCGCCTTTGGCAGTCTTTGGCTGTCCAGCCACCCCGGCACGTCGAGCATGGGCAAGCTGCTGGCGCTGTCGCTCGTCTGCACACTCGCCGCGGCGGTCTTGTTTCAGCCCGTGCTAATGGGCCGCCCCCGTGAGATTCGAGACACGTGAGCAAACCTCATTGTTGGCGGCTGCCAAGGCATTACGCGCTGGCGGCCCTTTGGCGCCTGCCTTGGGCGCCGGTCCCTTCGGCAGAGCGGCCGCCTGCGCCGCATCAGTGACGCGCGACCAGTCCTGGCCGCCGCAAAGGAACCCGAGCACGCAACCTTCGACGCGCAGCGTGTTGGGCGCGCTGAGCCGGATATTCGACGTATACATCTTGCCGTTTTCGGGATTGTAGATCTGCCCGTCCCAGCGGTCGCTCTTGCCGGGCTTCATGTCGAGCAAGATCGGCATGCCGAGCGTCGGACGCCCGCGCAACGCGGGGTCAGGGTTCTCGGTATCGTGGCCGGGCGCCTTCTCCCAGGCCACCACTCCCCAAAGCGCGCCGCCACAGTTCTCAATGCAAATCTGCGCCGAGCCATTCTCCACCAGCCACACCCCGGTCGGCTCGGCGGCGCTGGCCGAAACTGTCGCCAAGAGAAGGCCGCATCCCATAAAGATCAATCGACGCATGTTGGCTCCTTCCAAGATCCTCGCATCGTCGCTGGCACAAAACGCGTTGGTAAGTGCCTAGCGGTCGTTTTGGACATGAATTGGACCGGGTTCCCGGTGACTCACCCCTACCTTCGCGGATCGCAGACGTGACCGCAAGATGAACGTACAGTCAGAAAACAGAGGCAAGATTTTGCCGGTTGACGTACCCACGCTGGAACTAATGTCGTAATGAGTACCGCAGAGTTCCTTATTGCGGCCCACAGTTATTTCAGAGCACAGTGCGGCGTTATGACATCTCGCTCAGCCATGTGTGGCTTTGCACGATGATCAGACTGTCGCACCGGCCGAGGGGGCCCGCCGGCGCACCCAACCCACAAATCAGCGGACGAAGCTGAGCCCCTTATCCTTTGCGGGGGGCGTACGCGTGACCTACCAGTGGGTAGACTTCGACCGGGATTTCATTTCCGAACGCTACGATCGAATCGCCGGCCTCATTAAATTGTTCGAGTGGGTGCTGTTCCTGCCGCCGAGCTTGCGTCGCCGCGCTGTTGAGCATCTCCAGCTCGAGCCTGGCGATCGGGTGCTGGAAATCGGCTGCGGAACCGGCCGCAACTTTGTCCATCTGCACAACGCCATCGGGCCGAAGGGCCGAATCTACGGCGTCGATCTCTCGCCGGGCATGCTGCAGAAATCGCAACAGCTCAAGCACCAGCGAGGATGGGACAATATCGCGCTCATCTGCAGCGACGCCGCCGACTACGTGGCACCCGAACCGCTCGACGCGGTACTGTTCAGCCTGTCCTACGCGACGATGCCGCATCATCTGCAGGTGCTACAGCATGCCTGGAGCCAACTGCGCTCCGGCGGCCGGCTCGTGATCATGGATGCCAAGCCGCCGCCCGGCCGCGGCGGAGAACTGGTTCTGCCGTTCAGCGCATGGCTGATGCGGCGCACGATGCTGGGCAATCCTTATCTGCGGCCTTGGGAGGATTTGGCTCGCTTCACGCCGCATTTCGAAATGAAAGAATTCTTGTTCGGCTCGTATTACGTCTGCCGCGGCGTCAAGCCCTGATCAGGGGCGGGCTCCGCCGCCGGCGCCGGTGCGACGAGGATGGCCGCGCCCGCCCGTCGCGGCATTCGCGCCTGCGCACGCCGTTGTTTGCAGGCGCGCGCACCCCGATCGGCCTTTCGACCTGGCGCTCGGTTGATTATGGTTGCGGCGCGACCGGGACTGATCGGCCTGGCGCTCGGGAGGAGCATGGCATGAGTGACGAGAAGCGTGAACGCGAGCAGTGCTGGGTGATCCATAACGAGGTCATCGAGCCGCCGCCGAAGATTGCGCTCAGCAAGGAGCAGTTGACCGAGAAGCATCACGAGTTCATCCACGATCTCGACGCCAAGGGCATCCTGGTCGGCGCCGGGCCGTTCCTCGACGACAGCGGCAACCGGTTCGGCACCGGCATGATCATCTTCCGCGCCGCGACCCGTGGTGAGGCCGAGAAGATCGCGAACGCCGAGCCCTACATCGCGAATGGCACGCGCCGGCTGAAGCTCGTACCGTGGCAGCGCACCGCCGGGCACTGAGCGCCGATCGCCGGATCGGATCCGCGCAATGATGGGGACAGCAAGGGAGCTTCCGATGAATATCGCCGTGCGAACCGATGACCGCTTCGTCACCGTCGATGGGAGCAAGGTCCGCTACCTGGAAGAAGGCAGCGGTACGCCGGCGATCATGCTGCACGGCAGCTCGCTCGGCTCGTCGGCCGATGTATTCAGGCGTAATCTGCGCGCGCTCGGCCCGCAAGGCATCCGCGCGATCGCCGTCGATCTGCCGGGTTTCGGCAAGAGCGATCCGACCGACGATCTCAGCAACGCCGGCCGCAAGAAATTCGTGCTGAAATTCATGGACGCGCTCAAGCTGGAGCGCGTTGCCCTGGTTGGTCATTCGTCCTCGGGCGCGCCCGCGGTGAGCATCGCGCTCGAACATCCGGGTCGCGTGTCGCATGTCATGGTCCTCGGCACCGGAAGCCTGCTGCCGCCACTCGAAACGGGGGGCACCAAAGTCGGCGGCCGCGAGGAAGCGGCGCAGGCGCGGCTCGAAGACCGGATGGTGCGCAAGGAGCCGAGCCTCGACGACACGCGCGCGCTGCTGGAGGCGAACTTGTTCCACCATGAGTTGATCACCGACGATGAACTCAAGCTGCGGCACGAGAACAGCACTGGCCGCTGCTTCGAAGAATTCGTCCGCCGCCATGACGCCGCGGGCGAGGAAGGCGGCAAGGGCAAAGGCGACGCCGCGCCGATGTGGCAGCGGCTGACCGAGTTGAAGATGCCGCTGCTTCTGATCTACGGCCGCAACGACCGCGCCCGCGCGGAAGAACGTGCCAAGTTATTAAAGGAGAAATATCCGCAGCTCGACCTGCATTTCGCGGACGGCTGCAAGCACCTCGTCCCCTGGGACGCCGCGGACCTGTTTCATCGCCTGGCGGTGCCGTTCCTGAAAAACGGATGACGGGGATGGACGATAGACAGTCTTGTGCAATCTGTTCCTCCGTCCTCCGTCCTCCGTCCTCCGTCCTCCGTCGTCCCTCTACAGCATCAAATCCTTGTTCTCCGTCACCCCGAACAGCGCGGCCGCCCAGTTGCGCCCGATCATCTCGTATTGATTGGAGACGTGTTGGCGGCCGGCGGTGATGTCTGCGAGGATTCGCCCGAACGGCAGATCGGAATAGATGCCGCCACCGCCGGTTGCCTTGAACAGCTTCGCCGCGAGCACGCTGCAACGCTCCGCCACCACCGCGGAATGAAACTTGTATCGCAGGCGTTCCTCCACCGGCGGCATCTCACCGCGCGCGGCATATTCATCCATGACGCGGAAGTTGCGGTGGAGGATCGTCTTCATTTCATCGATCGCGGCAGCGACTTCCGCGACCATAAGCTGCACCACGGGATCATCTGCAGTCCGCGCCCCGCGAGCGACGCGCGCGCCGCCATAAAGGATGAACGCGTTGAGCATGCCCTGCAGCGCGCCGAGCCCGGCGCTCGATACTCCGCGGAAGAATATCTGCCCGAACGGCAGGCGATAGAGCGGCGCCGTGTTCACCGCCTGCCCCGGCCCCCAGCCGCGGAACAGGTCGAGGAGTTGCACCATTCGATACTCCGGAACGAACACGTCCTTGACGAGGATGTCCTGGCTGCCGGTCGCTCTGAGGCCGGACACATGCCAGGTGTCGACGATCTCGTAGTCGCTACGCGGGATGAGTACAGTGCTGCGGTTCGGCGGCTGTTTCGGGTCGATCGAAGAACTCACGCCCAGGAAGGCCCAGCCGCAATGGTCGCAGCCGCTGGAGAATTTCCAGCGCCCGCTGACGCGAAACCCGCCCGGCACATGCGTGATCGTGCCCGCCGGCATCAGCGAGGAACTTACCAGCGTACTGGCGTCCGCGCCCCACACATCCTGCGCGGCGCGATCGTCGTAGAGCGCCATCAGCCATGGATGCAGGCCGACGACGCCGTAGACCCACGAGGTCGACATGCAGCCTTCGCCGAGCGCGAGTTGTACCTCCCAGCAGGTCGACATATCCATCTCGTAGCCGCCCCAACGCTTGGGCTGTAGCACGCGAAAGAGGCCAGCCTCCTGCATGTCGGCGATCGTCTCCTTCGGCAGGCGCCGTCCTTTCTCCGCTTGCGGCGCACGCGCGGCGAGCATGGGGATGAGCGCCCTCGCGCGGGCAACTACTTCCGCGGGGCTTGGCGTTACGGATTGGGTGTCGTCGGCGGCGAACATCAGAACAACTCGAAATATTCCCGTTGCTCCCATTCGGTGACTTCCGACTGGTAGCGTGCGATCTCCGCCTCCTTGATGCGCAGGTAATAGTCAACGAAATTCTGACCGAGACCTTCCGCGAGGCATGTGTCCTGCCGCAGTTCCGTGAGCGCCTCGTCGAGATTCTTCGGCAGCAACGGCGCCGAAGTTTCATAGGGCGTGTCCGCGCAAGGCCCAGGATCGAGCTTCCGTGCGATGCCGTCGAGGCCGCTCACGATCTGCGAAACCATGTAGAGATACGGATTGGCGGCGGGCTCCCCTACTCTGTTCTCCAGGCGCGTCGACGCATCGCCCGGTCCGCCGAGCGCGCGAATCATTACGCCGCGATTATCGTTGCCCCAGATCACGCGGTCTGGCGCGAGCGCATAAGCACGGTACCGCTTGTAACCGTTGATCGTCGGCGTGGTGAAGGCGGCCGCCGCGCGCGCATGCGCCAGCAGCCCGCCGAGGAAATGCCGCCCCACCGGCGACAGAATATCCCTGCCTTCCGCCATGAAGGCGTTGCCGCCGCCACTCCGTTCGCGCAGCGACTGGTGCAGGTGCCAGCCGCTCGACATGACATTGGGCAGCTTCGGCCGGCACATGAAGCTCGCATGATAGCCCTGCCGGCGGCACGTCTGCTTCACGGCGCTGCGGAACAGCATCATCGTGTCCGCCGGATCGAGACCAACCTGCGGGTGGAAGGTGAACTCGCACTGGCTCGGGCCAAGCTCGATCTCGACCGAACGTAGCGGCAGACCGAGCGCCACTACGTCGCGCCGCACCCGTTCGAGGATCGGCTCGATTTGATCGAAGCGGGTCTCGGTGAGATACTGATAGCCCGAAGACAGCATGCTCACCTGCGGCGGCTCGCTCGGCCAGCCCGCATCGGCGGGATCCAGCCGCGGGTTCTCGATTTTGAATACGTGGAACTCGACCTCGAGGCCGGCCAGATAATCGAAGCCGGCCGCTGCGAGCTTCTCCAGCGCGCCGCGATAGAGATGACGGGTCGAGAACGGCACCGGCTTGCCGTTCTGGAAGTGGATGTCGCACAGCACCCATCCGGTTCTCGGCGCCCACGGCAGCACGCGGAAGGTCGTCGGATCGGCGATCATCAGGACGTCGGCGCCGCCTTCCATCTCAACCATGCCGAAACCGCCGCCCGCGCTGAAGACAGGGAACACGCTGCGGTGCGAAGTGTCTTTGGCGAGCAACGTGGTGGTGATCGTGCAGCCGTTGCGCATCACGCGCGCGGCATCGCCCGCCATCACCGTCTTGCCGCGCAGGATGCCGTGCTGGTCCGGAAACGACAGCCGCACGACTTCCAGGCGCTGCTCCTCGATCAACTTCTCGACCCGCGCCGCCGCTTGGACCTGTGCGTCGCTCCATAGCCCGTGGCGCTCGACGAAGCTGACCGCGGCAGATCGCTCCTGCGATGACGACATGCGGTTCTCCCAGATCGCAGATTAGTCGATCTTTGCCGCCGCTTCTATCGGGCACTTGCCTTCCGGGACCGCGCCGTCCAAGCTTTCGGCACTGGCCAGGGAGAGAGACATGTTGAGGATGCTTTCATCGCTGCGCACCGTCGGGTGCGCATTGCTTACGCTTTGCGTCGTGCCCGGCCTCACGTTTGCGCAGAGCAAGCCCGAGTACATCGCCTTCCCCGGGATCTCCAAAGCGGCGCTCTACAAACCCGATTCCGGCCCGGCGCCGCATGTCGGCATCCTGGTGATGCACCGCACCGCGAACTATCTAAACCATCGGGCTTGCACCGAGCTGTCGCGCCGTGGCTTCATGATGCTGTGCATGAATACGCGTTACGAGAACAACGAGGTCCTGGTCAATTTCGAAAAGCTGCCGCTCGACGTGAAGGCCGGCGTTGAGTTCCTGCGCCGACAGCCCGGCATCACCAAGGTGATCCTGTTCGCCCATAGCGGCGGCGGACCGCTCATGTCGCTCTATCAGGCGGTCGCGGAGAACGGCCCGTCCTATTGCAAGGGCGCAAACAAGCTCACCGAGTGCAGCGACGACGTCGCCAACCTGCCGCGCGCCGACGGCATCGTGTTCGCCGACGCACATCCCGGCAATTCGATCAACACGCTGCGCGGACTCAACCCGTCCGTCGCGAACGAGGACAATCCGCCCGGCGCGCCGCCGATCACCGACCTCGATCCATTCAACCCGAAGAACGGCTTCAACCCGAACGGACCGTCGAACTACTCGCCCGAATTCCAGGCGCGCTACTTCAAGGCGCAGGCCGATCGCATGAACCACCTGATCGCGACCGCGCAGGACAAGCTCGCACGCATGAAGCGCAACGACTATCCCTATCCCGATGACGACATCATCGTCATTCCGCGCGGTGGCAATCCCGGCGCCGGTCCCGGCGCATCCGCGGCGCTGTTCATCGCGGAGCCCAGCATCGAGTTGGTCAACGCCACGGCGCGGCCGGAGCGGCTGCTGCGCAACGACGGGACGATCACGACCGAAGTCATCCACAGCGTCTATGTCGCCAATCCGAAGCTGTCGAAGGACAACCTGCGCTTCAGCAGCGGCACCAAGGTCTACACGCTACGCTCGTTCCTGAGCGCGAACGCGATCCGGGCGAAGAACTCGATCGACGATATCGACTATTGCTCGACCAACAACTCCACGGTGTGCGCGATCCAATCGATCTCGGTGCCGGTGATGTTCGCGGCCATGGGCGCGCACTACTTCATCCGCGACAACGAGCGCCACTTCGACCTGGCGAAAAGCAAGGACAAGGACTTCATCACCATCGAAGGCGCCGTACACGGCTTCATCCCCTGCACCGCCTGCGAGAAGACCCCGGGGCAGTATTCCAACAGCCTCAAGAACCTCATGGACTACGTGGCGAAGTGGATCAACGACCGCTACTGAGCCGCCGCGCATACGCATACAAGGAGACTGACGTGATCGACGTTTACACCTGGACCACGGGCAATGGCCGCAAAATTCCGATCTTCCTGGAGGAGACCGGGCTGCCGTACCGCCTGCACATGGTCAACATCCGCGAGGGCGAGCAGTTCAAGGCGGACTACGTCGCGATCTGTCCGAACAGCAAGATCCCTGCGATCATCGATCAGGATGGTCCGGACGGAAAGCCGTTATCGCTGTTCGAGTCAGGCGCGATCTTGATCTATCTCGGCGACAAGACCGGCAAGCTGATCGGGAGCGATGCAGCCGGCCGCTACCGCGCGATCGAGTGGGTGATGTTCCAGATGGCCAATGTCGGGCCGCTATTCGGCCAGGCCAACCATTTCCTCAACAAGACGCCGGAGAAAATCCCTTACGCCATCGAGCGCTACGGCAAGGAGGCGAAACGGCTCACGCAAGTCCTGGAGAAGCGCCTCGGCGAGGTCGACTATCTCGCCGGCGACTATTCGATCGCCGACATCGCGACTTACGTGTGGCTGCGCAATCCCAAGCACGAGGGCATCACGCTGGACGACTATCCCAACGTGAAACGTTGGTTTAACGCGATCGATGCGCGCCCTGCGGTGCAGCGCGCGCACAAGAAGGTCGAAGAAGCTGCCGCGCAGTACACGGCACTGAAGAAGGCGGGGTGAAGTCGGCAGGATGGGTTGAGCGTTGACGAAAACCATCCTCTTTCGTGGCGAGGTGACGCCTTGATGGGTTCGCTGCGCACTGCCCATCCTGCAAGCGTCAATGCAAAATCGCAGCCTTCGCCTGCAGGCTTGCGAGCAGATCGGTCGAGCCCTGCACCGCCAGGCGCTGGTGATAGAAGCGCAGCCCATGAAGGCCGCCGAGTTCCTCTCCATTGCCCGCGCGACCGGGGCCACCGTGATTGCATTGCGGCATGACAATGCCGTGGCCGGTATGAGCGGCGGCGATCGCCGGATCGACGACGAGCAGGCGGCCGTGGCTCGGGCCAATCTCGCTCACCATGCGGCTGAGAAAACTCAGGTCTTCGCCATAGACCGAGGTCACCAGCGAGCCGCCACCGCGGACGATCAGCGCCACTGCTTCCACCTCATCGCGATAGGGCACGATCGTCGCCGCCGGGCCGAACACCTCGACCTCATGCACCGCGTGCGCGGAGGCTGCGTCCTTCACCTTGAGCAAGGTCGGCGCCACGAAGGCCGACACGTTGCGGTCAACTCCGTCTAACGCCGGCGGCTCCAAGCTCCCGGTCACGAACGTCGCCTCCGCCGCCAGACGCCGGATGCCGTCGAACGCCGCCGCCTGTTGGCTGCGCGTCACCAGCGGCCCCATGCGCGTATCCTCGCGGCGCGGATCACCGAGCTTGATCGCGGGGAACTTTGCCTTGAGCGCCTCAGCCACCGCATCGGCCTGCTCCGCAGGCACGAAAATGCGGCGGATCGCGGTGCACTTCTGCCCGGCCTTGATGGTCATCTCGCGCACCACTTCGCGCACGAAGGCATCGTAGGCAGCCCCTCCACCCGCCGCATCAGGCGCAAGCACCGCGGCGTTGATGCTGTCGGCCTCGATGTTCACCGGTACGCTTTTCGCCACGACATTGGGATGCCCGCGCACGCGTGCGGCGGTATCGGCCGATCCCGTGAAGGCGATAACGTCGTCCGAGGTGAGATGATCGAGAAGATCGCCGGCACCGCCGACAAGCAGGTTCAACGCGCCCGCGGGCAGCAACTGCGCCGCAACAACGTCGCGCACCATCGCGTGCGCGAGCAGCGCCGTCGCCGATGCGGGCTTGGCGAACACCGGCAGGCCAGAGATCAGCGCGACGCCGGCCTTCTCCCACAGCCCCCAGCTCGGGAAATTGAACGCATTGATGTGCACAGCGACGCCGCGCCGCGGCACCATGAGGTGGATGGCCTGGTAGTTCTCGGCCTTGGCGAGCCGCACCGGCTTCTCATCGAGCAGCGTCCGCGTGTCACCGAGCCCGGCGCCGAGCCGTGCGTAATATTTGAGCGTGCCGATCCCGCCGTCGATGTCGATCGCAGCATCGCCTTTGGTATTGCCGGAATTGGCGATCGCGATCTCCTCATAGCGGGCGCGATTGGCGACAAGGACATCGGCCACCGCGCCGACAAGTTTCGCGCGCTCCACGTAGCTCATGGAGCGCAGCGCCCCCTGCCCGTGCGTGCGGGCACGGTCGAGCGCCGCCTGGAGGTCGAGCCCGCGTGCGGAGGCGGTCGCGAGCGCAGCCCCGCTCACGGGATCGACGAGCGTCGTCTGGACGCCTTCGCCGCGCGACCAGCGGCCGGAGAGATAGCTTTCGAGCGGCTCCGGTGACGAATTCATGCGCGATGCCCCCGTGCTCTGGTTGTGTCCGCTATATGAGACCGTGCGCCGGTTTTCAATCGCGCCGACGCCCGACATGCGCCCCGACGTTTACGCCACGGCGAAAAAGTCGCATAGTTCGCAGGGCTGCAGCATCGCATCACGCGATCGATGGCATAAGGGAGGAGACATGCGCATGGGGTGCTCGCGTCGGAGCGCGCTGGCGGCCACGCTTCTGCTCTTCGGCTCGGTGGCGCTTTCGCCGGCGCGCACTGCCGAGGGCTGGCAACCCGACCCAAAAATGGTCGAGGCCGCGAAGAAGGAAGGCGAGGCCCTCCTCTATACGCCGCTCATCGTCGACCAGATCGTGCGGCCCCTGATCAAGGATTTCCAGTCGCGCGCGCCGGGGGTGCAGATCAAATATGTCCGCGCCGACGGCCTCTCGCTGGTGTCGCGGATGATCAATGAGGCCCGTGCCGGCCGCGTGCAGTCGGATGTCTGGTGCATCGTCGATGGCGTGTCGCCGCTACTGCAGGCCGGCCTGATCAGCGAATTTGAGGTTCCGAGCGCGAAGGGGCTGCCACCGACGCTCGTCGACCCCAAGAAACGCTGGGTCGCAACCAATCTCGGCGTGCGATCCGCCGCCTACAATACGCAGCTTGTCCCCAAGGCGCAGGCGCCGCGCGGCTACGGCGACCTGCTCGATCCACGCTGGAAGGGCAAGATCGTCTGGAATCCGAAATCCATGACCGGCGCCTGGGGCTTCATCGCCACGGTGATCAAGGGCAAGGGCGAAGACGAAGGCATGAAATATCTGCGCGCGCTCGCCAAGCAGAACATCGTGCCGCTGCCAATCGCAATCCGCGCGATCCTCGACCACGTCATCGAAGGCGAATACGCAATCGGGCTCGAAATGAACAACACGCATGCCGCCGTCAGCGCCGCGCAGGGCGCGCCGGTCGCCTGGGTGCCGCTCAATCCCGTGAGCGAGACGATCCAGGTCGCCGGCATCACCAAGGGCGCGCCGCATCCGAACGCCGCGCGGCTGTTCATCGATTACATGGTGTCGCGCGCCGGCCAGGAGGTGTTCCGAGATAATAACTACCTGCCGATGCGCCCGGAAATTTCCGCCAAAATCCCGGAGCTCAAGCCCGAGCAAGGCGGCTACAAGGCGGTGCTCTACAGCCCCGAGGAGATCGACGCCGACATCGAGCGCTGGGCCAAGATCTACGAGGACCTTTTCCGCTGAAACGGGGCGCGCGCAGCAAGCCAGCCACACCCGGAGGACACATGCTCGCTCGTTGGTGGCGCGGAAGAGCCCTCGCCGCGGTCTTTGCACTCGGCGTGGCTGCCGCGGCTTTGCCGGCGTGCGCCGCCGAGCTCTATCAGCCCGATCCCAAAATGCTCGAGGCCGCGAAGAAGGAGGGGCAGGTCCTCTGGTACACGACGCTGATCGTCGACCAGATCGTGCGGCCGCTGATCAAGGCATTCCAGGTGGTCGCGCCCGGTGTCGAAGTCAAGTTCGTGCGGGCCGACAGCCCACTCCAGGTCGTGCGGCTGATGAATGAGGCGAAAGTCGGCCGCGTGCAGGCCGACCTGTGGGCGGTGATCGACGGTGTCGCGCCATTAACCCAGAGCGGGGTGGCGGCCGAATTCGATATTCCGAGCATGAAGGGGCTGCCGCCGACGCTGGTCGATCCGCACAAACGCTGGATCGCCACCAACCTCGCCACCCGTTCGCTGGCCTACAACACGCAGCTCATCCCCAAGGAGCAGGCGCCGCGCACCTATCGGGATCTGCTCGACCCGCGCTGGAAGAAGGCGTTCGCCTGGAATCCAGCCGCCATGACTGGCGCATGGGGCTTCATCGCGACCGTGCTGCGACACATGGGGGAGGAACGCGGACTAGCGTACCTGCGCGAACTCGCCAAGCAGGACATCACGCCGCTGCCGATCGCGACCCGCGCGGTGCTCGACCGCGTCATTGCCGGCGAATACAAGATGGGCCTCGAAATGGTCAATGCACACGTCGCGATCAGCGCCGGAATGGGCGCGCCGGTGCGCTGGGTGCCGCTCGATGCGGTGACCACGACCCTGCAGGTCGCCGGCGTGACAGCAGGCGCGCCGCATCCCAACGCCGGGCGGCTGTTCCTCGATTTCATCACCTCGCGCGCCGGACAGGAAATCTTCCGCGAGGTGAACTACATTCCTATGCGCCCGGACGTTCCCGCCAAAGATCCGACGCTGAAAGCTGAACAAGGCGGCTTCAATTCGATCGTGCTGAGCCCGGAAGAGGTCGACAATAACGCCCAGCGCTATGCCAAGATTTACGAGGCCATTTTCCGATGAACAGCCCCGGCCGTGCCGGCCAAGCGTGTCCTCGTCTTTAGGAGCACCCTCCCCTCATGCGCATCTGCTTCCTCAACCAAGCCCCTAAGCGTTCCGCCGCCTATGAGGCGGCGACCATCGAGGCGCAGCTCAACAGCTATGCCTCGCCCGGCACCAAGGTCGAGATCGTGTTTCCCGACGACTACGAAGGCTCCCAGCTCTATGAGACCATCGGCTCACAGAGCGTGCTCAATGGTCTCCATCACATGATGGAGACACCGGCGATCGTGCGGAAGATCTTCTGGGCGGCGCAGAACGGCTACGACGCTGTGATCCAGTCGAACACGTTCGATCCTGGCGTCGATGGCGGCCGGCTCGCGGTCAACATCCCGGTGATCGGGCTGCTGCGCACCTCGATGCACGCTGCGCTCACGCTCGCCGACCGTGTCGGCATCACCGTGCCACTCGCCGGCCACGTGCCCCACACTTGGCGCATCCTGCGCAGTTATGGACTCGATCGTTTCGTGAGCGACATCCGCGTCCTCGGCGTCTACGGCAAGGACATCAAAGAGCGCAAGAGCGAGATCTTCGACGTCGCCACCAAGCTCATTCGCGGCCTGATCGACGAGACGCGGGCTGAGATCATCCTCCCGCTCGGCGGCGCGCTGATCCCCTATGTGGTCAATCCCGACGATCTCGCGAAGGCGACCGGCGTCCAGGTGCTCAACACCAAGGCGATCGGCATCCGCTTCGCGGAGATGTGCGTGGCCTTCGGCATGACCCAGAGCGCAATCACCTATCCGCGGCCGAAGCTTACCTATGAAGATTTCACCAACCGCTGATCCCGATCAAAGGCAATAGATCACAACATGAGTCCCAAGACCAACTGCGACGTCATCATCATCGGCGGCGGCAGCGCCGCGCTCGAAGCCGCGATCTCCGCCAAGCAGGCCGGGGCCAGTTCGGTCGTGATGCTGGAGAAGGCGCCAAAACATGAATCGGGCGGCAATGCGCAGTTCTCCCATGTCGGCTTTCGCTTCGTGCATTCGGGCGCCGACGAGCTGCGCGAGTTCCTTCCCGACGTGCCGGAGGAAAAATTCCGCCGCATGCAGATCCCCGCTTACACTCGGCAGAACTTCCTCGATGACCTCAACCGCGTCACGCAGGGGCGCATCGATCCGGTGCTCGCCGAATGCCTGGTCGACCAGTCGAACGCCGCCGTGCATTGGATGAAGGATGTCGGCGTACGCTGGGAGCCGGAGAAGATGACCGAGGTCGACGGGAAGCTTTACCTGCCGGGCGGCCACCACATCCATCCGATCGGCGGCGGCCCCGGAATGCTCGACCAGCTTCGCAGCATCGCATTCGGCGGGGGGGCTGAAATCCGATACGAGTCCCGGGTGCGCATGGTGCACGGCAACGACCGCCGAGTCGAAGGCGTGCGCGTCTCTACGCCAGACGGCGAATATGACCTCACGGGGCGGGCCGTGATCGTGTGCAGTGGCGGTTTCCAGGCCAACGCCGAAATGCGCGCGCGCTATCTCGGCCCCAATGCCGACCTGATGAAGGTGCGCGGCAGCAAACACAATACCGGCGAGGTGCTGCATATGCTGCTCGCGCTCGGCGTAAAATCGGCCGGGCATTGGCAGGGCGCGCACATGTCGCCGATCGACGGCAAGGCGCCGGATGTCGAGACCCCGGCGATGTCGGACGGCCGCGGCAATTCGATGAACCGCTACGACTATCAGTTCGGCATCACAGTGAACGCGCTCGGCCAGCGCTTCTACGACGAGGGCGAAGCCAAGCACGCCTATACCTACGCCAAGACCGGCCGGGCAGTGCTGCACCAGCCGGGCGGCGTCGCCTACCAGATTTACGACCAGACCGGCATCGATCTCTTTCGTCATGGCCGCGATTATCCCGCGACCAATGTGGAGGCTCCCTCCCTTGCTGACCTGGCGGTCAAAATCGGTATCGAGCCGGAGCCGTTTCTCCAGACAATCAAAGAGTTCAACGCGGCCTGCCGGACTGACGTGCCGTTCATGCCAGGCGACCTCGATGGCAAATGCACGGTCAACATCTCGCCGAAGAAATCGAACTGGGCGATGCCGATCGAAAAGGGGCCGTTCCGCGCCTATCCGGTCACCGGCGGCGTGACTTTCAGTTTCGGCGGCGTACAGGTCGACACGCAAGCGCGCGTGATCAACACCTCGTACGAGCCGATCCAAGGCCTCTACGCGTCGGGCGACGTGATCGGCCTGTTCTTCCACAACTACCCTTCCTGCACCGGGCAGACCCGCAACGCGGTGTTTTCCTATCTCTCCGGCCGCGGCGCCGGCGCGTTGCTCGCCAAGAACTAACAACCCAATCCGACATCGAACTGAAAGCCGAGATCATGGCCAAAGCCCACAAGGCGCACGAACCGGGTGCGATCGAAAAACTTGCCGACTGGGTGCTGGCGCCACACGCGCAAGACATCCCGGCGAAAGCCGCAGAGCAGGCGAAGCTACTGTTGCTCGACACGATCGGCTGCGGCTTCGCGGCGTTGAACGAGGAATCCGCGCACGCGGTGCTGCAGACTCTGCGCGACACCGGCGGCGCGGCGCATTGCACGGTGATCGGCACGGGGACCAAGACCAGCGCGCCGAACGCAGTGCTGGTCAACGGCGCGCTCTGCCGCATTCTCGATCTCAACGATTACGTCAACACCAAGAGCGGCCAGATCGGCGGCCATCCTAGCGACAACATTCCGGTCGCGCTCGCCGCCGGCGAGGCTTATGGCGCGGCGGGACGCGACGCGATCGCCGCGATCGTCATTGGGTATGAGGTCTACGGCCGCATCAAGGAAACGATGGATCGCGATTCCGATTGGGACGGAGTCACGGTATCGGGTTTCGTCGCGCCGGCGATGGCGGGGCGGCTGATGGGACTAGACCGCCGCCAGATGGGCCAGGCGCTCGCGCTCAGCGGTGCCCGCGCGGTAACGCCGCTCGCGGTCCGCCACGGCGAAATCTCGGCCGCCAAATCGGTGGCGAACGCGCTCGTCGCCCAGAACGGCATGCAGGCGACGATCCTCGCGAAGCACGGCATGACCGGCCCGCTCGATCTGTTCGAGAACCCGCACGGGCTCAAGTCGATATTCCCCGGCGTCGCGGACCTCGCAAAGCTCACCGCGCCGCTGGACGATGACTGCTACGTCATGTCCTGTCACGTCAAAGCTTATCCTTGCCTTGCGACGGGCCAGGGCATCGTCGCCGCGGGCCTCGGCATCCATAAGCAGATTGCCGGCAAGGCCGACCGCCTCAGGCACATCAAGGTCGCCATCGCAGATGCGCCGTTCCTGCAGCGCCAGAAGGACGATCCCGGCCGCATCGACCCGACCTCGCGCGAGGCCGCTGACCACAGCTTCAATTTCCTTGCTGCGGTATCGATCCTCGATGGCGCCTTCGGGCTTGCCCAGTTCGAGAACGAGCGTTGGAACGACCCGAAGGTCCGCGCCGTGATGGGAAAGCTCGAGATCGTCTGCGATCCCGCCCTGACCAAGCGTTCGCCCGGGAGCTTCCCCTGCACGATCGACGCGACCGATCAGGATGGCCGCAAATACACCGCGGATGTCCCCGATCCGCCGGGATTCTCGCGCCATGGCCTGGATGCCGCTGCGGTCGTCGACAAGTTCAATGCCGTCACGTCCGCTCACCTTTCAGAGGCAGCGCGCGGGCGCATCATCGAGGCCGCCCTCGGCATCAACAAAGCGTCGTCCTGCGAATCGCTGGCGGACGCTATTGCCAAGGCTGGCGCCGCCTAGTCCCCGCGGTTCTCCTCGTGCGTGACAGCGGCAAAGCCGCACAAACGCCTTCCAGCGATCATTTGCCGGCGGTGCTCAATTGGTTTACGACCTGATGCAGTGACAGGCGGCCGCGGACAACAAGCGGCCCCGAGAACGAGGTGCGACCATGAACAAGCCGGTCACCAATCTCGAACACCCCAAGCTCCTGCTCGACCCCTATGCCGCCTGGGCCGCGAAGGAAGGCGTCCCGGTAGTCGAGGACTTCGGCGTCGATCTGCTTCAGGTGACGACTGCGCCGTGGCCGCGGTTCGGCGTCGAGGGTGCGATCGTCAACCTCAAGGGCCGCGGCGATTTCGTCTCGATCTTCATGCTCGACGTGGCGCCCGGCGCAAAAACCGCGCCGCAGAAGCACCTCTACGAGGAGGTCGTGTACGTGCTCTCGGGTCATGGCAGTACGACGATCGAACTGAGCGACGGCCGCAAGCACAGCTTCGAGTGGGGACCCAAGAGCCTGTTCGCGCTTCCGCTCAATACACGCTACCAGCATTTCAACACCAGCGGACGCGACCGCGCCCGCCTCGCCTCGACCAACAATCTCGCGATGATGATCAACCTGTTCCACAACGACGGGTTCGTCTTCGACAACAACTATGAGTTCCCGGAGCGGCAGGGTTCGCAGAATCACTTCAGCGGCGAAGGCGACTTCGTCCCGGTGCGGCCGGGGCGCAACATGTGGGAGACCAACTTCGTTCCCGATCTGGCCTCGTTCGAGCTGAAAGTCTGGGAGGCGCGCGGCGCCGGCGGCTCCAACATGATGTTCGTGCTGGCCGACGGCACGATGCACGCGCATATCTCGCAGATGCCGGTCGGCACCTACAAGAAAGCCCACCGGCACGGCGCGGATTTCCATGTCTTCGCCGTCACCGGCCATGGATATTCACTGCTGTGGTACGATTTTGCGAAGGATCTCGTGCGGGTCGACTGGCGGCACGGCGTGGTGTTCGCGCCGCCGGACGGGATGTTTCACCAGCACTACAACACCGCGCCCGATCCGGCGCGCTATCTCGCGGTTGCCTTCGGCGGGCTGCGATATCCCTTCACCGAGTCCAAGCGCCACGTTTTCAACGGTATGGACGTCAACGTCCAGGAAGGCGGCTGCCAGATTGAGTACGAGAACCAGCCGCCAAAAATCCACGGCATCTATCTCGCCGAGCTCGCCAAGTACGGCGTCAAGTCGGGCATGGGCAAGTTCATCGATGAAGCCGCTTATGCCAAGACTCCCGCTTGAAGACCCCGGCTTGAGGCCCGATGCACGATCTTGATTTCGATCACCTCCACGTCGAACCCGGCGACGAAGTCAACGAGGTTGCCTGGAACGCCGACAATGTCGAGCTGACCACCGTTGGCATCGACATCGGCTCCTCGACCTCGCATCTGATGTTTGCGCGCGTGCATCTGCAGCGGCTTTCGACCGCGCTGTCGAGCCGCTTCGTGGTCGTGGATCGCAAGATCATCTGGCAGTCGCCGATCCTGCTCACCCCTTACGTCGCCGACTACACGATCGATACCGATGAGCTCGAAGGCTTCATCGGCGGCTGCTACTCCTACGCCGGTGTCGAGCCCGATGCGGTCGACAGCGGCGCCGTGATCCTGACTGGCGAAGCGATCAAGCGTCACAACGCGCGCGCCATCGCCGATCTGTTCTCGGAGCAGGCCGGCCGCTTCGTCTGCGCCTCCGCCGGGCATCACATGGAATGCCAGATGTCGGCGCACGGTTCCGGTGCGGTCGCGTTGTCGCGCAGCCGCGGCGTCACCATCCTCAACATCGATATCGGCGGCGGCACCACCAAATTCGCCCTGGTCGAGCGCGGGCAGATCGTCGCGACATCGGCGATCGCGGTGGGCGGACGCCTGCTGGTCGAGGATCAGAAAAGTGGCCTGACGCGGATCGAGGAGCCCGCCCGGGAAGTCGCCACAAGTCTCGGCATCACGCTCACGCTCGGATCGCCGCTGGCTCCGGACGCCCGGAAGCGCATCGTCGCGCGCATGGCTCGCCTGCTGATGGGAATGATCGACCTGCGCGAGCCGACCGACCTCGCCCACCGGCTCCTGGTCACGGAGGCGTGGCCCGCCCGGTTCGCGACCAAGGGCATCGATGCGATGACTTTTTCGGGCGGCGTCGCTGAATATCTCTACAAGCGCGAGACGCGTCACTTCGGCGATATCGGCTTGGACCTTGCCGAAGATCTGCGCCATCTGCTGGCGCGCCGCCGCGATCTTCCGCCGGTCTGGGATCCCGGTCACGGCATCCGTGCCACCGTCATCGGCGCCGCGCAGTTCTCGGTCCAGGTCAGCGGCAATACAATCATGGTCGCCGATCCGGAGATTCTGCCGCTGCAAAATCTTCCGGTCATGGCCTGTAACTTCGAGCTCGGAGATGAGGTCGACGCCGACGCGATCGCAGCCGAGGTCCGCAACGCCATCGAGCGTTCGGACGTCGAGGAAGGCACGAGTCCGATTGCGCTCGCCTTCCCGTGGCGCGGCGATCCCGCGCATGCGCGACTGCATGCGGTCGCATCCGGCATCTGCGCCGCACTGCCGCGCACGCTGGCGGAGGGCATGCCGGTGGTGCTGCTGATCGATGGCGACATCGGCATGAGTCTCGGCCGCGTCATTCGCCACGAAATCATGCCGGAAGCGCACGTGATCGCGATCGACGGCGTGCAGCTCAAGCAGTTCGACTATGTCGATATCGGACGCGTGATCGAAGTGACGCGTGTCGTGCCGGTCATCATCAAGTCCCTGCTGTTCAAATAGGGGTCGGAATTTATTACCGACTCTGCCATCCGTTTTGCGAACCGACCGGACCCGACCCCGACGCCAGCATCGGAAGCCCTTGTGAGCGCCATTACATAAGTCCGGCAAGAGAGGCCAGCAGCGCAGCGGTGTTGCTAATCGGCGCTTACAGCAGCGCCAGTGGCGTCCTAACTTTTCTGCGGCGTCGCCATGCCCGCGGCCTTCTTGAGCAGCACCTCCTCGACCTGCTGCACCCAGGGAGCATCTTCGCCGCGCTGCTGGCGCGATTCCCGGATCAGGCGGAGATTGCGGGCCGTCGTCTCCGCTTGCCACCCTTCCGTGATAGTCGCGAGGCAGCGGCCAAGCTGCCTGGAGGCGCCGGATTGATTGCGGGCCAGAACGTCAAGTTCGAGCAGCGTCGCGAAATCCCAGTAGTCGCCACTCTTCTTCGCCTTCTGCGCGGCTGCATAGCGCACGACCGGCAGCATTTCCGCCTGCCGCGGGTCGGGCTCATCCTGCATCTCCATCAGTGTGACTGTATTCACGCCCGGAAAGGCGTCACGCCAATCCGCCTGAAAGCCGGCAAGATAGTTCTCGATCGCGCACTCAAGCAGATAGCTCTGTTCGAGGCTGTTCGCCTTTTTGGCCGCATCCCAGCGGTCCTTGTAGACGCGGCCGAGCAGGCCATTGGTCTCGCTCGATGGTCCGAACTCGGCGATGACCTTCTTGAGCACGTCCTCCGCCTCGTCCTGACGCCCCTCGCGGTTGAGCGCAAAGCCGTATTGCTCACGGATCATCTTCGAGCGCTGCAGCGGCTCCGGCATGCGCTTATAGAGCGCGATCATGGCGTCGTGCGCCTTCACGGCGCGATAGGACAGGAACATGTCGATGATGACGCCCATCTCGACTTCATTGAGGTTATAAAGTTTTGGGTCAGCCTCGATCGCCTTGACGGCATCCGGCTGCGCCGACTTGCGGGCGGCGGCGAGGCGTTCCTTGATGCTGGTCGAATAGACCGCATTTTCGCGGAAAACATCGGTCTTGCTGTGATCGAGCGTGTCGTTGCGCGGCAGCCCCGTGACGAGCTGGAACACCGGGCTGTCGTCATGCGGCCGCTCGCGCGCCTCGCTCAAGATTGCGGCCACCGCGTCGATCGTCGTTTGCTCCTCGGTGGGTTCGCCTTTGTCGTTGGTGCGATAGGGAATGCAGCGCAACATGGCGATGTCGAACGGCAGCGTGGCGCCTTGGGCAAACAGCACGACGGTGGCGCGCGGACGCATCGCATGCCGGATGCCGAGCTCGTAAAAGACATTGGGGTTCGCGCCGGTGATATCGGCGACCGCGTAAGGGCACAGCATCAGCCGCTCGAACATCGGCTTGTGGATGGCGCCGCCGATCCGTTCCTCGTCGGCGCGCAGGGGATCGAGCCCCGCCTTGCTCACGGCCGGGGAAATGATCTTTTCGTAGACCGCGTCGAAGTCGGTCGGCCGGCCGAGAATGTCGGTCTTGATACCGAATGGCATCAAGACGAAACACAGCGGATTTTCTCGCGCTCTTCTGGCATTCCGTGGAGTTCCTGGCATGGGAATAGCTGCTAGATATACGACATCTGCCGCCGCAAGCCGAGGACGCTCCATGCCCGCCAAGAAGATTTCCCCACCGCGCCTGCCGGTGCTCGCCGAGGACAAGCTCACGCCCGCCCAGCGCGCACTGATGGATTCGATCCGCTCGGGCCCGCGCGGCGGCGGCACGCAGGTGCGCGGGCCATTCGCGGTTTATCTCCATGCGCCGGTCTACGGTGAGTTGGTGCAGAAGCTTGGTGGGCATTGCCGGTTCAACACAACGGTGCCGCCCCGGCTGTCGGAATTCGCGATCCTGGTGACCGCCAAGATCTGGCGCGCCCAATACGAATGGCACGCCCATGCCGTTCACGCCGAGCGCGCGGGCGTCAAGCCGCAGACAATTCGCGACCTTAAGGCTGGACGCGAGCCGAAGTCGGCGCCCAAGGACGAGCGCGCGATCTACGATTTCATCAAGGAGCTTTATAGCTCCAAGCGTGTCAGCGACCGCAACTACAAACGCGTGCAAGCGCTGCTCGGCGACGCCGGAATAGTCGAGTTCGTCGGAATTCTCGGCTACTACGTCCTGGTCGCCATGACGCTCGACGTGTTCCAGATGTCGGTGCCTGAGGGCGAGCCGTTGCCGTTCCGGGAGCGCTGACCGGCTGGCTCAGATCAGGCCACCCGATCCATCGACGACGCCGAAGCGGACGTTGCGGCGGTATCGTCGCCCGCAGCCGGAGACTTCGGCCGCGGCGTGCTCGCACGCTGGCGCAGGAGATTGAGGAAGCGTTCGCCGGGCATCGGTGGTGCGATCAGCGCCCCCTGCCCAAAGTCGCACCCCATCACCACCAGCGCCTGCAGGTCGGCCTGCGATTTGACCCCCTCCGCCACCGCAGCGCTCCCGAAGCGGTGCGCAAGATCGATCGCCGTCTGGCAGATGGCAGCGTTGGTCGGATCGGTGGCGCAGTTCTTGACGAAGCTGTGATCGAGCTTGATCTCCGCAAACGGCAGCTCACGCAGGCTCGAAAGCGAGGAATAGCCCGCGCCGAAGTCGTCGATCGAGATCTTGATCCCGCTCACCCGCAGTTGGTTCGCGATCTCACGCGCGAGGTGGATATCGCGCACGATCTGGTCCTCCGCCACTTCGAGGATGATGCCGGGCCAGCGATCGGATCTGGGGCGATGTTCCTCAACCAGCGCGGGGATCGGCAGCTTCAGCAGCACGTTGACCGGGAGGTTGATGGCAAGATGAAGGTTGAACCCCGCATCATCGAACACCGACCAGTTCTGTAATGTGCTGATCAAGGCGTGCTCGGTCAGCCGTTCGATGCCGCCCTCGCTGATCCCGGGCAGGAACTGGCTCGGCAGCAACACGCCCTGCGTCGGATGATTGACCCGCGCCAGCGCCTCGGCGCCGGCGAGGCATTTGCGCTTCAAGTCGATTTTCGGCTGATACCAGATTTCGAACCAGCCCATGATGAGGGCTTCGTCGATTTCGATCGGGGGCCGATGCCCGGCCATGGAATCGAGGAGAGGCTGGCGTTCATTGTCGCTGAGTTCTTCGATGGGTCCCCAGCGCCGTGGCTGGTCCCCCGTATCGTTTGGGGCCATGGGAGTTCTCGCGCAGGTTGTCCCCGTTCTATAGCGGAACTATCTTAACCATTGGTGTGGAAGGGAAAATTTTAACTTATTGTTTACGAAACCGGCCGCCGCCGAGGTGACGGCCGAAATGACAAATGCCGAAGTGATGCTGTCTAGGAAGTAATTGCGGTGAACCGCGCCGGCGACCGTAGCCCGCATGAGCGCAGCGACATGCGGGTTGTCAAAACAGGCTCAGACTTCAAAGCAGGTTCAACCCCGGATATCGCTTCGCTCATCCGGGCTACAGCCGATCCGGGCTACTTGCCATGTCAGGCAGGGGCTATTGCCGGAGGATTGGGCGGGCGACGTGAGGGAGTTAGGAAGTAATTTGAGCTAGTACCTGGAATCATTGAAACATGATCCACCGGACATCATGGGCCGCGCGTCGTCCCCGCGAAAGCGGGGACCCAAACGCCGTGACCTCGCGAATTTGCGCCGGTGGTGCGAATCTCCACTTCGGAGGGTATGGGTCCCCGCTTTCGCGGGGACGACGCAAGAGATGGCCCGCCGGTGCTTTGCGAGTCAGCTTTGATTGAAAGTCGGTACTGGGAAGGCGTCTATTTGCCGGGCATTTGCATCGGCATCGCACCGATGGGCAACACCGCAAACTCGATATTGAGCGTCCCTGCCTTCTCGAAGACCAGCGTCCCTTTGACGTGCTCCCCTTGCTGGAGCTGCTGCTGCAGGCCCATCACCATGACGTGGTAACCGCTCGTCTTGAGCTCGACAGTAGCTCCCGGCTTGATCTCGAGCCCACCTTCAACTGGGCGCATTTTGACGACGCCCTCCTCCTCGATCATCTGGTGAACCTGGAACTGATTTGCGCCGACCATTGAGCCGCCGATGAGACGGTCGGGAGTGGTGCCCTTGTTGGTGATAGTCATGTACGCGCCCGCGACGTGGGACCCTTTGGGCGTGGCACGCGTCCAAGGCGTTCCAACCTCGATCTTTGCGATGGTATAAGTCTCAGCCGCCGCACCGCCCGGCAAAACCACCAGCGCCGCAGCGCCTACGGCCGCTACTATCGATAGCCGTGAGAATTTGAGGTTCATGGCTTGCTTTTAAGCATTGCGAAGCGGCGCGTCCACCTCACCTTGGTATGGAGTACCGACAGTTCCGGCCCTCCCCCTAGTCGCAGAGCAGGGCAGGGTTGCAGATTTGACGTAGCTGCCAAGCCTATGAAAACTTGAGCTTATCGAGCATTTCCGATGACGGCAGCTCCAATTGGCGCACCCGGTGGACCACCGTGACCCGGCGCTGTCACGCGAACTTTGTGAACGCGCCCTGGCGGGCGTGCTATCCTGCGCGCGCAGGCTTCTGGGGCGGAAGCCGCAACTATCAATGGACGAGCGTGATGTGACGTCTGCTCCCTTACCGACGCCGGACGACGAGCATCGTGTCATTCCATTTCGCCGCCGCGGCGCGATGTCGCGTGGCCCATGGAACTGGGGCCGGCAAGAATTGGAAGGCCAGTCGCCGGTTGACGACCTGGGGAAATACGAGCGGATCGCCGACGGCGATGACGATTACCGCCATCGCATGCTGATGAACGTGCTTGCCGTGATGGTGACCATCGTTCTGATGGTCGTGGGAGGCTGGCTGGCCTCGACCATCGCGGAGATGCGGAAGAACCAGGACTGTTACTTGTCGGGTCGGCGTAACTGCTCGCCGATTGAGTTGCGCCAGACTGAATAGGGGTCGTCCGCGACAGTCGCGCCGTTTGGGGGAAGTGGCGATGACGAAGTGGGGTTATGACTTGGCCGGTGCAGCGCTGGTCGCCTGCATCGGGCTCATGCTCGCCGGCGGCAGGTCCGCAGCCCACGCCGATGACTGCACAAACCGCGGTCAGCTCGACCTGCTCTATTGCGATGATGACGGCGACCTCGTTGCCGATACGCCGACCGATCCCCGCAAGTGGAAGGATCCGGCGACACTCGTCTTCACCTATACGCCGGTCGAAGATCCGGTCCTCTATCAATACGCCTTCCGGCCGTTCACCGAATACCTCGGCCGCTGCACTCGCAAGCGCGTGGTCTATTACCCGGCGCCGTCGAATTCGGCAGAGATCGAAGCGATGCGGTCGGGGCGCCTGCACGTCGCCGGCTTCTCGACCGGTCCGACCGGATTTGCCGTCAACCTCGCTGGGGCGGTGCCTTTCGCCGCCAAGGGCAACGACAAGGGTGTGCAGGGCTATCAGTTGATCGCAATCGTGCGTAAGGACAGTCCGTTCCAGAAGCTTTCCGACCTCAAGGGCGCACGGGTCGCGCATACCTCGGCATCCTCCAACTCCGGCAATCTTGCCCCCCGGGTGCTCTTTCCGCCGCAAGGATTGAGGCCCGACGAGGACTACCAGCCGCAGATGTCGGGCGGCCATGACAAGTCCACTTTGGGCGTGGCGGCAGGCGATTACGACATGGCGCCGGTCGCCTCGGATGTATTCGATCGCATGGCGGCGCGCGGAACTGTCAATCGCGACGATTTCCGCATCCTCTACAGGAGCCCGGTCTTTCCGACCTCGTCGTTCGCCTATGCCTACGACCTCGCGCCCGAACTCGCCACGAAAATCCGGGAGTGCTTCTACGCCTTCCGTTTCACGGATGCGATGATTGAAGAATTCAATCGCGATGATCGCTTCGTGCCGATCACCTACAAAGAGACCTGGGCGGTCGTACGCGAGATCGCGGAGAAGACCGGCACGGCCTACACGCCGGCGAACTACGAAGAGGAAGCTCGACGCGAAGCTGAAGAACGAGCCGAAAAACAACGCCAGCAAGCGCCGAAGTGATAATGCCCGGACAAACGCAAACGTGGAGGGCCGTGCTCAGCACGGCCTTCCACGTTTGTTGCGCTGTTTGATTTTAGATCAGCCTCCGGGCTGAATGGTGACGGGCGCTAAGCCGGAAAAGCCCAGTGCGCGCGCCCCTGCCGGGGTGACATCGATGATCCGCCCACGGACGAACGGACCGCGATCATTGATCGTAACAACAACCGACCGGCCATTCTTTTTGTTCGTCACTCTGACTTTGGTGCCGAACGGCAGTGAACGATGCGCGGCCGTCAATGCACCCGGATTGAGGTGCTGGCCGCTCGCGGTCTTGCTGCCGCTTTCGACGGAATAGACCGAAGCTACGCCGCTCTGGGCGCTGGCATCGGTAACATTGAGGAGAGGTAGGCAGACGAAGGCAACCAAAAAGCTGAGGTTGAGTTTTTTCACTACAAGATCCCCTGTTGATGACGTGACCGTTGGACTGTCACGTTCCGTTGTGGAGAAGGGCCGCATGCTGTTGCAATGCGGCGACATGAGGGCGTTGTTTTGCCCCGCACGGCCCTCTGCTCTCCAATGCAGTAAAAATGCACCTCCTTTGAACTACACGTTTTGTGTCGTTCGATTACACCACTCGTAAGGTCCCGAAAGGTTAAAAAAGTTCCGGGACCCGGATGATCCGAGTCCCGGAGGAATGCGAGAGCGTCCAAGTTAATGTGAGCGGGCGCGTCCCGCCCGGCTCGAATTAACTTACTTCAGTTGATCCTTCACCGAGTCGACGCCCGCCTGCGCGCAGCCCTGGTCGCCGGCCTGGTTGTTTCCACTCACGCCGACCGCACCAATCGTATCGTTGCCGACGTTGATCGGAACGCCGCCACCGAGCGCGATGACATCATGCAACTCGCGCTGGCCGGCCGCCTCCTTGCCGGGCTCGGTGGAGGCCGTCCATTCGAGCGTGCCGCGGCGGAACGTGCGCGCCGTGTAGGCCTTGCGCCGCGCCAGTTCCAGGCTGTGCGGGCTCGGGTTATCGGAGGCGATGAAGATGCGCACCCGGCCGGCGCGGTCGACCACCGCAACTGAGATCGGTACGTTGCGCTTTGCGCATGCATCGATTGCGCCCTGCGCGATCGCAAGACCGAGTTTCCATGTAATGTCGCGTTGCATCTGCACCTGGGCATTTGCCGTGCCGGGCAGAATGCAGGCCGCGATGACACCGATAGCTAAACCAGAACGCATCAACATCATTAGTCCTCCCTAGGTTGATTCCGGTTGGTCACGTGGTTCGGCTGCCGCAGTGGACGGCAGCCGCCGACAACTCAAAGTATCAAGACAAGTGGTGCGGGCTTCGTCATTGCCGGGCTTGTCCTGGCGATGACGATGGAGCGCTCCGCCGCACCTCTTCATTCGAATGGCCGGGACAAGCCCGGCCACGACGCCACGCGGTGAGTCATCACCGATGCTGTTATTTCAGTTGATCCGCCACCTTGGCGATACCAGCCTTGCCGCAGTTTTCTTCCTGCTGCCCACCCATTGGGGCGCCGCTCAAGCCCACGCCGCCGATCGTCTCGTTGCCGAATTTGATCGGCGTGCCGCCTTGCAGCGGGATGACATCGGTGAGCGAACGCTGGCCGGTGACGGGGCCGGTTTCGGTGCGCTGCGCCCACTCCCAGGAAGTCCGTCCGAACGTGTTGGCGGTGTAAGCCTTGCGGCGGGCGAGTTCGATGTTGTGCGGCGCCGCCCCATCCCCCTGGAGGAATACTTTCAAGCGCCCGGCGCGATCGACAACGGCGACCGATACCCTCGCTCCGCATTCGGCGAGCGCGGTTTCGGCAATCGTCAAAGCCATATGAACCGACACATTGTGCTCCGTCAGCGCTTGCGCTCCCGCGGCGCCCGGCGCGGCAATGATCGCTGCGACTGCAGCAGCGGCGGCAAAACGAAACGACATGATTACCCTCCCTTGATTGCGGATCTCAAACTCGGGCCACTTGCTGCACCCCGGGTCGCCCGCGGTTGATGCGGGGATTATGTCATCAGCCGGCGGCTCGCGGAAGGATGCGGAAGGAACCTGCGCAGTTCCGCCGCATGCGGGACAACTGGTCCCGGCGGCATTGAACTCGCCCGCCCCGTTCGCTATACGGGCAAGCGGCTTCGGCCGCGGGTGGGGCTGCGCGCGGGGGCTTCACATCCAGTCTCCCAAACGGCCAGGGACGAACGTCGAAAGGCGTTATCGATCAGGGGTTTACCGATGGCATCGACGTTCGACACGGTGGCCAATATCATTGCCGAGACCTGCGACATTCCGCGCGACACGATCAAGCCGGAGAGCCACGCGATCAACGACCTCGGCATCGACAGCCTCGATTTCCTCGACATCGCCTTCGCGATCGACAAGTCGTTCGGGATCAAGATGCCGCTCGAGCAATGGACGCAGGAGGTCAACGAGGGCAAGGCCACAACCGAGCAGTATTTCGTGCTGAAGAATCTTTGCGCGCGCATCGACGAACTCGTCGCTGCCAAGGCGGCGTGACCTCGGGCATGCGTCTCGAGTATTTCCAGCTCATCGACCGGGTCATCGACATCGATCTTGCCGCCCGCACGATCCGGACCGAGGCGACCGTTCCCACCGAAAGCACGATCTTCGAGGGCCACTTCCCTGGCCACCCGTTGATGCCGGGCGTGCTGCTGATGGAAGCGATGGCGCAGACCTCGGGGTGGTTGCTCATCGGCCTCACCCGGTTCACGCGCATGCCATTCCTGGCCGCATTCAAGGACGCGAAGCTGCGCTCGTTCGTGACGCCCGGGCAGCGGCTCCTGCTATCCGCCTCGCTGCTGCACGAAGGCTCCGGCTTCGCCGTCTGCAAGGCGGAGATCAGGGTCAACGAGAAGCTCGTCAGCAACGCCGAGATCACGTTCCGCGTGGTTGAATTCCCGACGCCTGATTTCCGCTCCAGCATGGAAAAGGTCGCAGTCGCGATCGCGTTTCCGATGGAGGCGCTCACCCATGGCTGACACGCTGCGCGAGTGCTGGATCACCGGCCTCGGCATCGTATCGTGCCTGGGCGAGGGAGCGGAAGTTCATTGGCAGCGTTTCAACGAGCCGCCGCCACGCCCCGACACGGAAACCTTTGCACCCTACGTCGTGCATCGCCTCGCGCCGCTCGAACTCGACAAACAGATCCCCAAGAAGGGCGATCAGCGCCAGATGGAGCCATGGCAGCGGATCGGCACCTACGCCGCGGGACTGGCGCTCGACAGCGCCGGCGCCAAGGGCAATGCCGAACTACTTGCCCGCATGGACATGATCGTCGCTGCGGCCGGCGGCGAGCGCGACGAGACCGTCGACGGCACAATCCTCTCGGGCTTGCCCAAGGCGAAAAATCCCGGGGCGTTCCTCAATGAGCGGTTGATGAGCGATCTGCGGCCGACGCTGTTCCTCGCGCAGCTTTCGAACCTGCTCGCGGGCAACATCTCGATCGTGCACGGCGTTACCGGCTCCTCGCGCACCTTCATGGGGGAGGAAGCGGCCGGCGTCGACGCCATGCGGATTGCGCTTTCGCGCATCCAGGCCGGACAGAGCGACATCGCGCTGGTCGGAGGCGCCTACAATGGCGAGCGCCGCGACCTGCTGCTGCTCTATGCCACCGGCGGCCACGCCCTTAAGGAACCGTTCGCGCCCGTGTGGGAGCGCACACGGAGCGGGGGAGGATTCGCGCTCGCGTCGCTCGGCGCATTCCTGGTGCTCGAAGCGGCCGAGCACGCGTCGGCGCGCAATGCCAGACCGCTGGCGCGGCTCGCGATAGTTCTATCCGATCGGACCAACCGCCAGCCCAGCGCGGCGCGCGCATCGCTCGACCGGATGTGGCGGATACTGGCGCCGCGGCTCGATGCCGGGCATGTTGCCATCATTTCAGGCGCGACTGGCGTTGAACCGGCCACCGCCGAGGAGCGTGGCTGGCTCGAAAGCTCTGCTGCTATTCCGGTGCGCGCCACCGGCACCTATGTAGGACACGGGTTCGAGCCGCAATTCACGATGAACATTGCCCTTGCCACGCTTGCCCTGGGTCATCAAAAGCTGTTCCCGCCCGGCGATTCGTCGGGCATGGAGCAACCGATGCCGGCCGCCCTAGCGCAAGCCGTCGTAACTAGCGTCGGCCACTGGCGCGGCGAAGGCATGGCGCTGGTCGAAGCGGTGCGGTGAAAGGAAGGCCCATGGCGTCCTCAAGAGGTAGAGCGATCCCGGTGGCCGTCACAGGACGCGGGGTCGTCACATCCCTCGGCATCGGCAAAGCCGACAACTGGAAGTACCTCACCGCCGGAAAATCCGGGATCCGCCGCATTTCGCGTTTTGCGACCGAGGGGCTGCGCACCACGGTCGCCGGCACGGTCGATTTCATTCCGATCGAGCCGTTCTGCTCGACGACGCTCGCCGAACGCCTTGCCGGGATCGCTGCCGAGGAAGCGATCACAGAGGCGGCGATCGGGGCGAAGGGCGATTTCCCTGGCCCCTTGTTTCTGGCGGTGGCCCCGGTCGAGATGGAGTGGCCACACCGGGAGGCGATCACCGCTGGATCGGGGATGAACGGCGAAGTCACCTACGACGCCCTGCTGCGGCTCAGCGGGCTGGACCGTTTCAGCGCCGTGCACGAGCGCTGCCTGTTCGGTTCGGTCGCCGATGCGCTCGCCGAACAGTTCGGCACCAAGGGATCGCCGATCTCGCTGTCGACCGCCTGCGCCTCCGGGGCGAGCGCGATCCAACTCGGCGTCGAAGCGATCCGCCGCGGCGAGGCCGACGCCGCGCTCTGTATCGGCACCGACGGCTCGATCAATCCGGAATCGCTGATCCGCTTTTCGCTGCTCTCGGCGCTGTCGACCGCCAACGATCCGCCCGAGAGCGCCGCCAAGCCGTTCTCGAAGAACCGCGATGGCTTCGTGATGGCGGAAGGCGCCGGCGCGCTGGTGCTCGAGAGCCTCGCGCATGCCAAGGCGCGCGGAGCAAAAATCCTCGGCGTGATCGAAGGCTGTGGGGAGATGGCTGATTCCTTCCACCGCACGCGATCGAGCCCCGATGGCAAGCCGATCATCGGCTGCATGCGCAATGCGCTGGCGGATGCCGGGCTCGTGCCCGACGATATCGACTACATCAACCCGCATGGCACCGGCACGCCTGAGAATGACAAGATGGAATGCCTTGGCGTCACCGCCGTGTTCGGCGAGCGCGCGAAAAGCATTCCGATCTCGTCGAATAAGTCGATGGTCGGGCACACGCTGTCGGCCGCCGGCGCGGTCGAGGCGGTGTTTTCGCTGCTCACGATCGAGCACCAGCGCGTGCCGCCGACGATCAACTATCAGATCGCGGACCCGGCCATTCCGCTCGACGTCGTCCCGAACGTCGCGCGCGATGCCACTGTGCGCCACGCGCTGTCCAATTCCTTCGGCTTCGGCGGACAAAACGTCTCGCTGGTGCTGGGCGGCGCGTAAGCTTCCTTCATGCGCGCGCTCATCCTCGTCGCCGATCGTCAAATTGAATTACGGAACATTCCGCCGCCGCCGCCGCCGGCGGCCGGCGAGGTGCAGATCCGCGTCAAGGCGGTGGCGCTCAATCACATCGACGTGTGGGGCTGGCGCGGCATGGCGTTCGCGAAGCGCACGCTGCCGCTGGCCGTCGGCGCGGAGGCGGCGGGCGAAATCGCCGCCGTCGGTCCAGAGGTGACGGCGTTCAAGCCCGGCGACCCGGTCGTCATGTATGGCGCGCTCACCTGTGGCGTGTGCAAGGCCTGTCGCGAGGGCCGCGACAACCTCTGCGAGAACGTCGCCGGCATCATGGGCTTTCACATCGACGGCTTCGCACGCGAACTCATCAACATGCCGGCGCGGCTGGTGATACCGGCGCCGGCTGGCGTGAGCTTTCGCGATGCCGCCTGCGCGCCGATCGCGTTCTCGACCGTGCAGCACATGCTGTTCGACAACGCCAAGCTCGAGTCGGGCGAGACCGTGCTCGTGCACGCTGGCGGCTCCGGCATCGGCACGGTTGCGATCAAAATGGCGAAGGCGATCGGCGCGACCGTCATCACCACGGTGGGTGATGACGCCAAGGCGGAGAAGGCGAAAGCGCTCGGCGCCGATCACGTGATCAATTACCGCACCGACCGCTTCGAGGGGGCGGTGCGCAAGCTCACCGCCAAGAAAGGCGTCGACGTCGTGTTCGAGCATGTCGGCGCCGAGACCTTTAACGGCTCGCTGTTGTGCCTCAAGCGCGGCGGACGGCTCGTCACCTGCGGAGCGACCTCGGGGGCTTCCACGACCCTCAATCTGATGCAACTCTTTCAGCAGCAATACCGCATTATCGGTTCGTTCGGCGCTTCGATGCGCAACATCCGCGAGAGCCTCGCCAAGATGGCGGGCGGGATGATGCCGGTGATCGATACCGAAGTGCCGCTTGCCGAGGTCGAGCGCGGCCTGGCGCGGCTCGAGAGCCGGCAGGTGTTCGGAAAAATCGTCGTCACGTTCTGAGAACGGGCGGATGCAAGCTCAGCTCAAACGCCTGGCGCTGCGAAGCCGCCGGCAACTCAAGCGAATCGTCGATCCCGCGGTCGGGTGGACGGCGGCGGCGCTGCTGCGACTGCTGCGGCGCACGGATCGCAAGCGTTTGGCGAATTTGGCGGGCCACGTCCTGCGCGGCGCAGGGCCGTGGCTGTCCGAACATCGCATCGGCCGCGCCAACCTCGCCGCTGCGTTCCCGGACAAATCACCAGCCGAGATCGAGGAAATCCTCGGCGGCGTGTGGGAGAATCTCGGCCGCGTCGCCGCCGAGTTCGCCCACCTCGATCGGCTGAAGATCGACGAGCCCGGCAATTCCGATTCGGCCGACGTCCTCTACGATCCGATCTCCGTCGAGCGTTTCAACGAGATCATCAGCGCCGAACGGCCGACCTTGTTCTTCACCGCGCACCTCGCCAACTGGGAGGTACCGGGCCTGATCGCCGCGCATTTCAAGCTCGACACACACATCCTCTATCGTCCGCCGAGCATCCGCGCGATCAGCGATGCGATCGTGAAAATCCGTGCCGGCTGCATGGGCACGCTGGTGCCGACGACCTTCAATGCGCCGCTACGCCTCGCCAATGCGCTCCAGCGCGGCATGCACGTGGGCATGCTGGTCGATCAGTATGATGTTCGCGGCGTCGACGTGACCTTCTTCGGCCGCACCTGCAAGGCCAATCCGCTGCTGGCGCAACTCGCGCGCCACCTCGACTGCCCCATCCGCGGCGCGCGCGTCGTGCGCCTGCCCGATGGCAATCGTTTCTTGGGTGAGTTCAGCGAAGCGATCGATGCCCCGCGTGACGCCACGGGAAAGATCGATATCGCCGCCACGACGCAGGCGATCACCTCCGTGATCGAGGGCTGGGTGCGCGAGCATCCGGAGCAATGGCTCTGGCTGCACCGGAGGTGGCGGTGACCGAAGCTTGAGTATTGTCGCCCCCCCCCCCGCGACGGCAGGGGACCGAGCCGTGTCCTGGCCCAGCGAGCGCGGCGCCGGGACCCAGGAGAGAAGGGACACGAGTCATCGGCCGGTCTTGATCCGTGTCCACAGCCGGTTCATCACGCGCTCAGTCTTCGCATCGTGGGCGTTGATGACATAGAGCTTCGCGAGCGTCGCAGCGTCGGGATAGACGGTGCGGTCGTCGAGCACCGACTTGTCGATGAATTTCTGGCTCGCCAGGTTGCCGTTCGCGTAGGAGATGAAGCTCGAATTCTGCGCCGCCACTTCAGGCTTCTGCAGATAATTGATGAATGCATGCGCCTCGGCGACGTTGCGCGCGTCGCGGGGGATGGCGAGGTTGTCGAACCAGAGCTGCGCCCCTTCCTTCGGGATCGAATAGCCGATGTCGACGCCGTTCTTCGCCTCGACCGCGCGCTTCTGGGCTTGCTTGATGTCACCGGAAAACCCGACCACCAAGCAGATTTCGCCCGACGCGAGCGCGTTGAGATATTCGGACGAATGGAATTTACGCACGGACGGCCTGATCTTGATCATCAGGTCTGCTGCCTTCTGCAGGTCTGCATCCTTGGTCGTGTTCGGATCGAGCCTCAGATACTGCAGCGCAGCCGGCAGCATATCGTCGGAAGAATCGAGCATATGCACGCCGCAGTCCTTGAACTTCGCAAGCTGCTCCGGCTTGAATACGACGTCCCAACTGTCGATCTTGCCGTCAGAACCGAGGATGTCGCGCACTTTCTTGGCATTGTAGCCGATCCCGGTGGTGCCCCACATGTAATTGACCGCATACTGGTTGCCGGGATCATTCTGCCCTAGCCGCTGCGTGATTTCGGCCCACAGATTGGCGAGGTTCGGGATCTTCGACTTGTCGAGCTTTTGGAAAATTCCAGCCTTGATCTGGCGCTCGAGAAAATAACCGGTCGGCACCACTACATCGTAGCCCGACTTGCCGGCGAGCAGTTTCGCTTCGAGCGTGTCGTTGGAATCGAAGGTGTCGTACCGGACCTTGATTCCGGTCTCCTTGGTAAAGCCGTCGATCACCGGCGGAGCGACGTAGTCCGACCAGTTATAGACGTTGACGATGCGCTCCTGCTGCGCCGCGCCAGGCCCGGCGAACAGAAGAACGGCCGCGGCAATGACGAGACCGATCGCTCCACGCATGCGGCACATCTCCTCTGCCCGCTGACAGTTCATTCCGTCGGCAGGCCCGCTGCCTTCCACGCTAGAATGCCGCCGGCGAGATGAGCGTCATACTTGAATCCGCGCTCCTGCGCCGCCAGCGAGGCCGTGACCGACCGCCGGCCGGACCGACAGGCGAACACGACGCGCCGGCTTCCCGGGTCAGGGATGGCCGTCGGATCGAAGGCCGACAGCGGCACCACCACCGCATCCGGATAACTCTCGGCCGCGACCTCGTTCTCCTCGCGCACATCGACGAGCAGCATGCGGCCCTCGGCCAGGCCCTTCGCAACGTCTTCCGGCGTCAAGTTTTCGACGCGGGGATCACCGGACGGATCGGCCATGACACTCTCCTCAACTCGCTGGCGGGTCGGCAAGAGAAGTCGCGCGAAGCCGGGACCGAATCAAGAGATTCCTATTCTCTCGTTTCGCGTGCGTCCGGCAGGATTCGGGCCGTCACCGCGCCAGGCGATCAAATCGTCACCTGGGTGCCCACCTCGACCACCCGTCCGGTCGGTATCTGGAAATAATCGGTCGCATCGTTGGCCACACGGGCCAGCGCGATGAACAGACGATCCTGCCAGTGCGGCATGATGGAATGCGGTGCCGGCTTGAGCGCGCGCCGCGACAGGAAAAAAGACGTCGACATGATGTCGAAGGTGAACCCGACCTTGCGCGCGATCGCGAGCGCCTTCGGCACATTGGGAGATTCCATGAAGCCGAACCGCAGCGTAATCCGCTGGAATGTCTCCCCCACCGGCTCGATGTGCACGCGCTCGTTTGGATCGACCCGCGGGGTGTCGGCGGTCTGGATGGTCAAGACTGCATTGTGCTGGTGCAGCACCTTGTAGTGCTTGAGGCTGTGCAGGAGCGCGGTCGGGGCGCTCTCCGGCGTGCTGGTGAAGAAGATCGCGGTGCCAGGCACGCGCTGCGGCGGCCTTCGTTCCAGCATGCGGACAAGATCATCGAGCGGCGTTTCGGCACGCCGAGTCTTGTCCATGAGCAGCCGGCTGCCGCGGCGCCAGGTGTACATGACCACCATCACGCAAGCGCCGAAGGCGAGCGGCACCCAGCCGCCCTCGATGACCTTGAACATGTTCGCGGCCAGGAACGTCAGGTCGATCAACACGAACGGCGCCATCAGCGCCACCGCCGCGTAGGGCGACCAGCGCCACCCCTTCCAGATCACCACGATCGCCATCACGCCGGTGACCACCATGGTGCCGGTCACGGCTATGCCGTAGGCGGACGCCAGCGCGCTCGACGAGCGGAACAGGCCCACGAGGAGCAGCACACCGATGAGCAGGAACAGGTTCACCCGCGGCACATAGATCTGCCCGTAGTGCTCCTCCGAAGTGTGGCGGACTTCGAGCCGCGGGAGGAGACCAAGCTGGATCGCCTGCTGGCTGAGCGAATAGGCGCCGGTGATCACGGCTTGGCTGGCGATCACCGTGGCGACCGTGGCGAGCCCCACCATCGGCAGCAGCGCCCAATCCGGATAGAGCAGGAAGAACGGGTTCTCGATTGCCTTGGGATTGTCGATCAGCAGCGCGCCCTGGCCGAGATAGTTCAGCGCCAGCGCCGGCAGCACGAAGGCGAACCAAGCGGCTTGGATCGGCCTGCGCCCGAAATGCCCCATGTCGGCATAGAGCGCCTCCGCCCCCGTAACCGCCAGGAAAACGGCCCCGAGCGTGATCAGGCCGATCTTGCCATGACCTAACAGGAAACCGACCCCCAGAATGGGATTGAAGGCGGACAGCACCGTCGGATCGCCGATAATGGCCATGATCCCCGATATCCCGATCACCACGAACCAGACGATCATGACCGGCCCGAAGAAGGCGGCGACCCGGGCGGTGCCGTGCGACTGGACGGCGAACAGTGCAAGCAGGATGACGACGGTCAGCGCCACGATGAACGGGTCGAACGCCGGCGTCGCGACCTTCAGTCCTTCAATCGCTGATAAGACCGAGAGCGCCGGCGTGATCATGGCGTCGCCGTAGAACAGCGCGGCACTGATGATCCCGCAGAGCACGATGACCATCGCGTTCCGGCCCAGCGCACGCTGTGCGAGCGCCATCAGCGTAAGCGTCCCGCCTTCGCCGTTGTTATCGGCGCGCAGCAGGATGACGACATATTTCAGGGTGACGGTAACTATGAGCGCCCACAGGATGAGCGAGAGCACGCCGAGCACCGCCGTGCGCGTGATCGTCCCGCCGGGGCTGGCAGCGGTCACGGCCTCGCGCAACGCATAGAGCGGACTGGTGCCGATATCGCCGTAGACGACCCCGACGCTGCCGATGGTGAGCGCCCAGAACGCGCCGCCGGAGTGACCGCTGCTGTCTCGCAGGCTGACGAGGGTTCGATGCGGAACTGCAATAGTGGGGGGCATTCAAACGCCTTGAAATGCTGCGCTGCACAAGTCGCGACCTTATAGCATGACCTCTATGGAAAGCGTTGCCGAGACTGCGTCGAGCGCATGCCGGCCAGAGCTGGAACCGAGACCTCTATTGGAAGATCAACCATAAAGTCCAATAGGATATCGCACTAATCGAATCTTATACCGTAACCTGAGTTCCGACCTCCACCACCCGGCCGGTCGGGATCTGGAAGAAATCCGTCGCGTCGCTCGCCGACTTCGCGAGCCCGATGAAGAGCCGGTCCTGCCAGCGCGGCATGCCCGATTGAGCGGACGGCTTGAGGGAACGCCGCGACAGGAAGAACGACGTCGCCATGATGTCGAAATGCCAGCCAAGCTTGCGCGCAATCGCCAGCGCCTTCGGCACATTGGGCTGCTCCATGTAACCGAACTTGAGCGCGACCTTCGCGAAATGCGGCGAGACACTCGTCATCGCCACCCGCTCATCGTCGGTCACGCGTGGCGTATCGGTGGTGACGATGGTGAGGATGACGTTGTGCTCGTGCAGCACCTTGTTGTGCTTGAGGTTGTGCAGCAGCGCAGTCGGCGCGAAATCCGGCTCGCTGGTGAGGAACACGGCCGTGCCCGGCACGATATGGGGCGGGCTCTTTTCCAGGCTCTTGAGCAGGGCCTCGAGCGGCACTTCCGTGCGCCGTGTTTTCAAGGCCAGCAGGGAGGTGCCGCGCCGCCAGGTCAGGATCATGAGCACCATCGCGGCGCCAAACAGGAGCGGCGCCCAGGCGCCCTCAAAGAGCTTCAAGAGATTGGCGGAGAGGAATGTCGTGTCGACTATCACCAGCGGTGCGACCACCAGCACGACCTGCCACAATGGCCACTGCCATAGGCGCCAGATCACTATGAAGGCAAGCGCCCCATCGACCACCATCGTCGTGGTCACCGCGATCCCGTAGGCCCCGGCGAGCGCACTCGAGGTGCGAAACAAGCCCACCAGCAGCAGCACGCCGATGAGCAGCGCCACAGTCACGCGCGGAATGTAGATCTGGCCCGCATGCGATGCCGATGTGTGCAGGATCGCCAGCCGCGGCAGCAGCCCGAGCTGGATCGCCTGATGCACGAGCGAAAAGGCGCCTGTGATGACGGCCTGGCTTGCGATCACCGTGGCGGCGGTCGCCAGCACGATCATCGGCAGCAGCATGGCCTCCGGCACGAGCCGGTAGAACGGATTTTCGATCGCCGCAACATCCGCCAGCACTTTCGCGCCCTGCCCGAAGTAATTCAGGAGCAACGCTGGCAGGACGAGGCCGAGCCAGGCCGTTTGAATGGGCTTCCTGCCGAAGTGGCCGAGATCGGCATACAATGCCTCACCGCCGGTGACCGCCAGGAAGACCGCGCCGAGCGTCACCAGTCCGATGTGCCCGTGCGTCGCCACGAACGACACCGCGTACGCCGGATTGATGGCATAGAGAACGCCCGGATCGTCACGGATATGCAGGAGTCCGGCGACCGCAATGGCCACGAACCACACCACCATGACCGGTCCGAAGAAACTCGCAATGCCGGCGGTGCCGCGCCGCTGTGACGCAAACAGCACGATCAGGATCACAATCGTGAACGGAACGACGACGTGATCGAAAGTCGGCGTCGCAAGCTTCAGACCTTCGACCGCAGAGAGGACGGAAATCGCCGGCGTAATCACCGAATCGCCGAGGAACATCGACGCTCCGACGACGCCGAGGATGAACACCAACGCCGTGCGGCGCCCGAGCGCGCGCGTCGCCAGCGCCGTGAGGGATAGCGTGCCGCCCTCCCCGTTGTTGTCGGCACGCAACAGGATGATGACGTACTTGATGGTCACGACGATGATCAGCGCCCAGAGGATGAGCGACAGCACCCCGAGTACGATACTGCGCGTGACCGGTCCGCCCTCTCCGGCCGCCATCACCGCCTCGCGAAACGCATACAGCGGGCTCGTTCCGATGTCGCCGTAGACGACGCCGACGCTCCCCAGAGTCAGCGCCCAGAGGCCGGAACTCCGGGATGCAGCCTCAGGCGCCGGATGAGTTGCAGCCGACGCGGGCATGCCGTTCGCAATATCGTTCATGAGGAGCAGGGAAATCTCACCAAGGAGGCGCGCCTTATAACACCGCCCGCCAGGAAGCAACATGCCCACGGCGATCTCGCCATATTCCGTGGGAAGCAATAGCGGCGGTGACGTGTGAAATAGGAACACACGGGAATGTCTTCACTCCCGTGCAGCCGTCAGCGACGATTGGCCGCGTAACGCGCGCAGGAGGCTGATCGCGCACGCCGGAATTGAGGGCGCCACCGACCGATAATGGTATCAATTGCAGGCCGCACGCTCGGCGCCGCCGTCCGAGCGGGGCGCGAGAAGAGCCCCCACGTGCAGCGAGTCCGAACCGCGGGATCAGATGCAGAGCTTACGCAAGTTGAGTCCCGGATAGCCCAACGGGGCTTCCCGCATGACAAACTCCACTTTGTCAGGGCTTTAGGTCCGGCGGCAGCGGCGGCTCTTCGCGCATTAGCGTGATGGTCACGCGCCGATTGGCGGCGATGTAGGGATCGTCCGGAAACAGCGGCTGCGTATCGGCCTTGCCCGCGACCATGAAGAAGTTCCCGCTCGGCACTCCGTTGGCCTCGAGCAGCTTGCGTACCGCATTGGCACGGTCAGCGGACAGTTCCCACGGTCCATACTCGGCCTTCGGCGGCAGCTTGGTCGCCGACGTGTGCCCGGTGATCGAAACGCGCAACTGCGCCGATTTGAGCGGCCCTGCCAAATGCTGGATCAATTGCCGGGTGCGCTCAAGCGGCTCCTTCGAGCCCTCCGCGAACATCGAGCGGCCGTCCTGATCGATGATCTCGATATTGAGACCCTGCTTGGACTCTTCGACCATGATGTGTTTCGAGAGCTCGGTCAGTTCCGGCATGTCCTGGAGCGCCTGGCGCAGCGAGGCCGCCGCAAGCGCGAACATACGGTCCTGCTCGAAGTTGGCGCCATAGCTCTGCTGATGACCGCGCTCGTCCGGGGTCGGGTTGGCGGAGGCTTCTTCCGGCGGGATCGGCGCCGTGTTCTTGAGCTTGGGCCGGGTCGGCAAACCGAGCGTCTCGATGATGCCGGAATAACGCACGCGGTCCTGGACGCCGAACGCGTCGCGCATGGAGCCGGCAACCACCTGAAGCTTCACCTGGTCCTGGGTCGAGAATGCGACCAGCATGACGAAGAAGCTCATCATCAGGCCCATGAGGTCCGCGAACGTCACGAACCAGCCGTGTCCCCCTGCGTGACCGCCTCTGTTTTTTTTGGCCATGACGCGGGACCGATCGCGGACCGGCGATCAAGCCGGCACCTCTTCCTCCTCGGAGTGACGATGCTTCTCGGGCAGATAGGCCAACAGCATCTCGCGCACCAGCGTCGGGCTCTTGGACTCGCGCATCATTAGAATGCCATCGATGATCAGCGTGCGATTGACTTCCTCGTCGGCCAGCTTGAGGTGCAGTTTGTCCGCGATCGGCAGGCAGAAGATGTTGGCGACCAAGGCGCCATAGAGCGTCGCCAGCAGCGCGGTCGCCATGAAGGGCCCGAGCTTGGAGGGGTCGGTCATGTTGGCGAACATCTGCACCATGCCGATCAAGGTGCCGATCATCCCGAAGGCCGGGGCGCAATCGCCGATCGCGCGATAGATCTTCTGGCCCTCGTCGAGGTGGGTGAGGAAGTTGTCGCGGTCGCGCTCGAGGTTGTCGCGAATGAAATCGCCGTCGTAGCCGTCGGCCACGAAACGGATGCCCTTGGCCAGGAACGGATCTTCGACCTCAACCTTTTCGAGGCCGATCGGCCCCTCTTTGCGCGCAAGTTCGGCAAGCTGCGCGATCTCGTCGACGAGCTCGCGCTGGCTGGTGCGGCGGATCGTGAAGGCGAACTTGGCGCCGAGCGGCACGCCATGAAAGATCGCAGTCAGGGGAAAGCGGATCAGCGTAGCCGCAAACGAACCGCCGAAGATGATGATGAGCGCATGCTCGCTCAGGAACATCCGCAAATCGCCGCCCATGAAAATCATGGCCATGACGACGATGACGCCGGCGAGAAGCCCAAGTCCCGTGGCGATATCCATGACGCACCCCGACGCAACAAAAAGCGCGCCTTCCCCCAGGCCGCCCGCCTGCTGCAGGCTAGTCGGATGCGCTTAAGGGAGCGTTACGAAGTTCCACCCCGCGAAGTCCGGTCGCGCGGCCTTTTTCAGGCTGCCGACAGCACCCGCCCCTGCCCGGGGATCGGCTTCCAGCATCCCAGCCGGGTGAACGTATCCCGGATCATCGCACTTGGATTGGAGATGGCAGGCTTGCCGAAATCGCGCTCCAACGCCTGGCAGACCGGTTCCGACAACCAGGAGCCGCCGCCGATGTAAAGCCCGTCGGCTTGCGGGAACCGTTCGAAGGCCGAGCGGCCAAGGTCGTAGGCGAGCTGCATGTGCTGGTCGATCGGGATTTTCTGGAACTGCGCCGGCCCCAGCACTTCGGCAGCGACGCCGACGATTTCAACCCCGGCGCGCGCGAAAAACTCCCCGAGCGTGCGGTTCATCGTCTCCGACCATTTGTTGGCCACCACGATACGGCGCAGCCCGAGCTGCTTCGCAGCCGCCGCCACCCCAAGCACCGAGGACGTCACCGGCCGCCCGCTGCGCCTGGCCATGCGCTCGAGCAGCCGGTCGTGGCCCTCGACCCCGATCAGCAGCGGCAGTGGCACGCCGGATTGCATGATCAGATCGACCCCGCGTTCCATGAGCTGATCGACATAGGCATCCATCGGCGCGAACGCGCGCTCGACGTCGTCCTTGCTGAACTCGCGCAGATCGACCGGAATCATCACCAGCATCACGCCCGGCGGCGCGAGGCGATAGAACTCATAGGCCGAGTTGTCGATTACCAGGAGCGGCTTCAGGACGCCGATCTTGTGGTGGGGCACGTGTTCTTCAAACATCGCTTTTCACATCCTGCGCCGCACAAACACATCTTGGTAAAGCTTCGACCATGTCTCGTATTCGCCAAGATAATTCGGCCGGTTGGTGAGATAGAGCTTCTGCACCTGCACGCCTGCGGGCATGTCGCTACGTGACGAGTCGTAGCCGATCTCCTGAAAGAGCCGCGCACCTTCCTTCGACATCAGAAAATCGATCATCAGCATCGCGGCGTGGGGATGCGGTGCCTTGCGGGCGATCGCAACGCCGGAATCGGTCACCGGCACCAGCCCCGGCGAAAACCAGGCGAGCGGCGCCCCCTTCCCGGCGCTTTCGCTGACGTGTGAATTGTAGATCGTCGGCGACAGCGCGACCTCGCCCGACATCATCAGATTGGCGAGTGCGCGGCCCGTGATGTTGTAGACGCGGATGTTCTGCTGGCCGAGCTTGCGCACGAAATCGACGCCCTTGGCGATCACCATCGTGCCGACCCAGTTGACGGGCGTCGTGGAACTGCCCGAGAGCGCCATGCGCCCCTTCCACTGCGGATCGAGCAGGTCCTGGTAGGTCTTGGGCGCCTTGGCGAGCGGCACGAGCTTGGTGTTGAGCCCGATGCCTGTGTAGGACTCCCGCACCACCACCCAGGTTCCTTTCGGGTCTATGGCCTCCTGCGGATACGCGGCCAGTTCGGGCGACCAGAAGGGCTGAAGGATGTTCTCGTCGCGCGGCAGCACCAGGCCGTGCGAGGCGAGTTCGAACGCATCGACCTTCTGGAAACCGGCCTGATATTCTTCCAGCACCTTGCGGGCGATATCGGTCGACCCCGCCCGCACCAATTCGATCCGTACATAGGGATACTTCTGCTGGAAGCGGTCGAGCAGCGGGCGGGTCTGCGTCCCGGTGGTGTAAAGCAGCAGGGTGCCTTCACGGCGCGCGCCCGCCTGGAGGATTTGCTGCCGGTCGGCTCCCTTGTAGTTGGCGATCGCTTCCACCGTCGCCGGCTGCGCCAGCGCGACGGCGGCAAAGCTCTGGAGCGCAACCAGCGCCGCGATCACGCGGATGCTCTGCTGCGACGTTTGCGATAGAGGGGCCACTGAAGTCTCCGGTCCCAAGCGGTCGCCGGAAATGCTAATGGAGGCGCTGGCGGTTGGCCATCCCGGTTTCTCGTCCGCGAGGCCGCCGTGCGAATGGAGGAAAAGCACATGCGCGACATCGGCCACTTCATCGGCGGCCAGGAGGTGAATGGCACGTCTGGACGCGCCGGGGACGTGTTCAACCCCAATACCGGCGAGGTGCAGGCGCGGGTCGCCTTCGCCAGCCGCTCCGAGGTCGAGCATACGGTCGCCAATGCGCAAGCGGCGCAACCGGCCTGGGCGGCCACGAACCCGCAGCGCCGCGCGCGCGTGATGTTCAAGTTCCTCGAGCTTATTCACCGGGATTTCGACAGCCTCGCCAAGCTCCTCTCGTCCGAGCACGGCAAGACGCTCCCCGACTCCAAGGGCGACATCCAGCGCGGCCTCGAAGTGGTCGAGTTTGCCTGCGGCATCCCGCACCTGATCAAGGGCGAATACAGCGAGGGCGCCGGCCCTGGCATCGACCTGTTCTCGATGCGCCAGCCGCTCGGCGTCGTCGCCGGCATCACGCCATTCAATTTCCCTGCCATGATCCCGATGTGGAAGTTCGCGCCCGCTATCGCGTGCGGCAACGCCTTCATTCTCAAGCCGTCGGAGCGCGATCCTTCGGTGCCGATGCGGCTCGCGGAACTGCTGGTCGAGGCGGGCCTGCCGGCCGGGGTGCTCAACGTCGTCAACGGCGACAAGGAAGCGGTCGATGCGCTGCTGACCGATCCGCGCATCCAGGCGATCGGCTTCGTCGGCTCCTCCGCGATCGCAGAATACATCTACACAACCGGCTGCGCTCAAGGAAAGCGCGTGCAGTGCTTCGGCGGTGCCAAGAACCACATGATCGTGATGCCGGACGCCGACATGGACCAGGCGGTCGATGCTTTGATCGGGGCGGGCTATGGCTCGGCGGGCGAGCGCTGCATGGCCGTCTCGGTCGCGGTGCCGGTCGGGCAGAAGACCGCCGACCGGCTGATCGAAAAGCTCATCCCCCGGGTGGAGAGCCTCAAGGTCGGGCTTTCAACCGATCCGCAGGCCGACTACGGCCCGATGGTGACGCGTGCGCAACTCGAGAAGGTCAAGAGCTACGTCGACCACGGCGTCAAGGAAGGCGCGAAGCTCAAGGTCGACGGCCGCGATTTCCGCATGCAGGGCTATGAGAACGGCTTCTTCATGGGCGGCTGCCTGTTCGACGAGGTCACGCCCGACATGCGCATCTACCAGGAGGAGATTTTCGGCCCCGTGCTCTCGATCGTGCGCGCTAAGGATTACGAGGAGGCCCTGCAACTGCCGTCCAAGCACGAATACGGCAACGGCGTCGCGATCTTCACCCGCGATGGCGACACCGCGCGCGATTTCACCAATCGCGTCGAGGTCGGGATGGTCGGAGTGAATTTCGCGATCCCGGTGCCGCTCTCGTATTACACCTTCGGCGGCTGGAAGCGTTCCGGCTTCGGCGACCTGAACCAGCATGGCGCCGATTCCATCCGCTTCTACACCAAGACCAAGACCGTCACCGCACGCTGGCCTTCGGGGATCAAGGAAGGCGCGGAGTTCGTCATTCCGACGATGAGGTGAACTGACGGAAAAGTCGCATGCCCGAATATCAGCTCTACTGCTTCGCCCAGTCCGGCAACGCCTACCGCGTGGCGCTGATGCTCAACCTCATCGGCGCCGACTGGGAGCCGGTGTTCGTCGATTTTTTCGTGGGAGGCGTGCAGCGTACGCCGCAGTATCGTCGTGAAATCAATGAGATGGGTGAGGCACCTGTGCTCGTCCATGGCGACCGGAAGCTCAGCCAGTCAGGGGTTGCGCTGACCTACCTCGCCGATCGCTGCGGGAAATTCCGGCCCGAAAGCGAGGACGACCGGCTCGAAGCCTTGCGCTGGCTTCTGTTCGATAACCAGAAGGTCAACGGTTACCTCGGGCCCTACCGCTTCCTGCGCACGCTGGCGAAGTCGCCTGGTGATCCCGCCGTGCTCGCTTTCCTCAAGGGCCGCATCGATAATTCACTTGCGATCCTCGACAAGCGGCTCGCGGCAGGTCCGTTCGTGGTTGGGCAACGGCCCACGATCGCGGACCTCTCGTTGGTGGCCTACCTGTACTATCCGCCGGATGAATTCGGGTTCGACATCGCCGCCGAGCACAAGAATATCGCCGCCTGGCTCGGCCGCATCAAGGCGCTGCCCGGCTGGAAGCACCCCTACGAACTGATGCCGGGCTATCCATTGGTTAGCTGATACACGTGCGGTTCGACGCCGCACTCACGCCGCCGTTGCGGCATTGGCAGCGCGGCGGCCGGTCGAGCACGGAGATCGTCACCGTGGTGATGCGGTTCTTCTTCACCTCGACTTCGCACAGCAAGGCGTGCTGGCCGCCAAAGCCCTCGGTTTCGAGCTTGGCGGTACCGATGCGCTGCCGCAGCACCGCCGTGCCCTTGCTGAGCGGCGCCAGTTTGACCGATCCGAGATAGAGCGATGGACCTGCGCCGACCGATACCGGCACGGTCTTGATCTCGACGAAGCCCACGTCGCTCGGCAGATCGCAGCCACAGAGCACGAATGCAAGCCCTCCGGCCAAGGCCGCGAGGCTGCGCGCTCGCATCGTCATGCTCACGAAGCTCACACGCCCGGGGGATGCAGGCCGCCGATCAGCGTCTTGAGCTTGAGCGAGGCGTCCCGGATCTCCTGGGTGAGCTGGCGCATCACCTTGATCGCCTCGGCAGCGCGCCGCACCTGCATCAGTTCGTCGACGAAATCCTCGCGCGTCTGCAGGGTCCGCAGCAAGTCGGCAAATTCCTTGCGCGCGTTGTCGAGGTCGGCGGTCGCGCGCTCGGTCTCGGTGATGAGCTTGCCCCAGAGATCGAGCAGAAACTGACGTTCCTCCGGCTTGAAGCGGGTTTCGCTTTCCAGGCTCTTGTACTTGCTGCGCGCGTGGTTGAGCGCCTTCTGGCCGAGCTCGGAGACGACGCCGTTGTCGGTCACGGACGCGAGCATTCCGGCGACCAGGTCGCGCAATTCCTCGATTTCCTGGCGCGCCTTGCCGACGTCGTTCAGCTCATCGATGGCCTTGGCGCTTTCCTCGATCTTCTTGGCGAGATCGGGATAGGATTTCTTCAGTTCGTCGACCTGCCGGGCGTATTCCTCGACCGGCGTGATCGCATCAGAAGTCGTAGCCTGATCGGTCTGGGCGGAAACCGGCCGCGGCGCCGCAACGGCGAACAGCAGCGCCAACAACGCAACAACAAGACCGCCGTCGCGGCGGAATCTGAGTATGGTCATGGTTAACTCCCATTCCCTGCAGCCTGCCGCACGCAGTTAATACCCGTTTACACTTTGGCGGAAGTAGGGCTTGGGCTGGATGAAACACAGCCTCAGCCATCGAAGGCGATCATGGAAGCGCGGCGACCGCCCTAATTGAGTCGGGCAGGACGATCCGGATCTTGCGTCTGATCAGCCGGCGAATGACCGGGCGAACTGGCCGTGGCCTCCGTCGCCGCAGGCGCAGCGGCTGTACCGATGCCCGGCTGGTTTGCCGTGCTTGCCTGGGCCGATTGCCGTTCATGATTCTTATAGGACAGGTATCCCAGCGGCAGCGCCGCAAGGTAACAGACCGTTCCAATTGTAAGCACCACCCATGGATAGGAAATCAGCAACGCGAAGAACAGCACAACCACGACGAAGACCGGCAGCACCAGTTCCGGCGCGACCCGCTTGCCCACCCGCTTGCCGGAAAACACCGGCAGCCGCGACACCATCAGGAAGGCGATCGCGAGCGTGTAAAGGAAGGTCAGCGGAATAACGACTGCCGTGCGCGGAACGCCGAGGAAGGCGAGATAGATCGGCAGCAGCACGGTGATCGCGCCCGCCGGGGCCGGCATGCCGACGAAGAAATTACCCGCCCAGGCCGGCCGGTTCGGGTCGTCGATCATCACGTTGAACCGCGCCAGGCGCAGCCCGGCGCCGATCGCGAACACCATGGCCGCGATCCAGCCAGCGGACTTGAGCTCGTGCAAGCCCCAGAAATAGAGGATCAACGCCGGCGCCACGCCGAAATTCACGAAGTCCGCGAGGCTGTCGAGCTCGGCCCCGAAACGGGACGTTCCCTTCAGCATGCGGGCGACGCGTCCGTCGATCCCGTCGAGCGTGGCAGCAAAGACGATCGCCGCGAGCGCCCACTCCAGCTTGTCCTCGACCGCGAGGCGAATCGCGGTGAGGCCAGCGCAGAGCGCCAAGAGAGTGATGAGGTTCGGCACCAGCGTGCGCACCGGAATGCCACGAAAACGCGCGGCCCGGGAAAGCTGAGGGCGAACGGGTCTGAATGGCGATAATTCCATGTTGCAAATATAACATAAGCTTTGCGCCGCCGCCATGGCGATCGCCGCTGACACTTCGGCGTTTTTAGTGTTCTGTTACGCGCCGTCAGCCAACCCGAAAGGTGCGCTCGCGATCGGGCGAACGGAGGTCCGCGACCACGGTCTCGCCCGCGATCGAGGTCTGGCCCTCCGCCACCAGCGGCCGCGTGCCTTCCGGCAGATAGACATCGACGCGAGAGCCGAAGCGGATCATGCCGATGCGCTCGCCGATCCCCAGGGTCGCGCCCTCGCGCACGAAACAGACGATCCGCCGCGCGATCAGCCCGGCGATCTGCACCACGCCGATGCGGGCGCCGGCGGTCACCACCACCAGCGAATTGCGTTCGTTGTCCTCGCTCGCCTTGTCGAGATCGGCGTTGAGGAATTTCCCCGCCTTGTAGACGATGCGTTCGATCCGTCCAGCCACCGGACTACGATTCACGTGGCAGTCGAAGACGCTCATGAAGATCGAGACGCGCGGCAGCGGCCGGTCGCCGAGTTGCAGCTCCGGCGGCGGCACCGCATTGATGACGTTGCTCACGCGGCCGTCGGCCGGCGACACGACGATCCCCGGCCGTGCCGGCGTCACCCGCGGCGGATCGCGGAAGAACAGGGCACACCAGATCGTAAGCATGGTGCCGATCCAAATGAGCGGCGACCAGATCCAGAACAGCACCAGCGTCACCAGCGCGAAGATGCCGATGAACGGCAAGCCTTCGCGATGGATTGGCACAAGCTGGGAACGGATCGAGCCAATAATGGACATCGGCCTACAACGATAAAAGATTGCTACTTCGCTTGCTTCTCCTGCTCCCGTTGGGGAGAGGGAATTACCCATCAGCACGGCACCGCCCTGCCGGCTCCAAAGCTACTCCGCTGCCTGCGCCGGCGCGGCGATTTCCTCCTCCACGGTCGGCGGGTTGCGGTTCGGCGCGACCGGGTCATCCTCCACCTGCGCGAGCTTCTCGCGCGCGGCCTCGGCCTCGCGCTGCCGGTTCCACATGCTGGCGTAAAGGCCGCCGCGCGCGAGCAACGCGTGGTGAGTGCCGCGCTCGACGATCGTACCCTGGTCGAGCACAATGATCTCGTCCGCACCCACGATGGTGGAGAGCCGGTGCGCAATCACGAGCGTCGTGCGGTTCTCCGACACAAGATCGAGCGCGTCCTGGATTTCCTTCTCGGTGTGGCTGTCGAGCGCCGATGTCGCTTCGTCGAGCAGCAGGATCGGCGGCGCCTTGAGGATCGTGCGCGCGATCGCCACCCGCTGCTTCTCGCCACCGGAGAGCTTCAGGCCGCGCTCGCCCACCTCGGTCTCGTAGCCCTTCGGAGCCAGCCGGATGAAGTGATCGATCTGCGCGAGCCGCGCGGCCTCCTCCACCTCGGCATCGGTCGCCTCCCAGCGGCCATAGCGGATGTTGTAGCGGATCGTATCGTTGAACAGCACGGTATCCTGCGGGACCATGCCGATTGCCGCCCGCAGCGACGTCTGCGTCACGTCGCGCAGATCCTGGCCGTCGATGGTGATCCGCCCCCCGGTCACGTCGTAGAAGCGGAACAGCAGACGCGAGATCGTCGACTTCCCCGCGCCCGAAGGCCCGACCACCGCGATCGTGCGCCCGGCCGGCACCTCGAAGCTGATCCCTTTGAGGATCTGGCGCTGGGGCTCATAGGAGAACAGCACGTTCTCGAACCTGATCGTGCCGCTCGTCACCGCCAGCGACGGCGCGTACGGCTTGTCCGCGATCTCCGGCTTGCGGGCGAGGATCGCGAACATGGTCTCGATGTCGATCACCGCCTGCTTGATCTCGCGATAGACCATCCCCATGAAGTTCAGGGGCTGGTAGAGCTGGATCATCATGGCGTTGATCATGATGAAATCGCCGACAGTCTGGGTGCCGGCCTTGATGCCATAGGCGCACATCACCATCGCGACGGCGAGCCCGATCGTAAAGATCGTGGCCTGACCGGCATTGAGGACGGCGAGCGACACGTAGGCCTCGACGCTCGCCACCTCGTAGCGCTCCATCGAGCGGTCGTAGCGCGTGGCTTCGCGCTCCTCGGCGACGAAATACTTCACGGTCTCGTAGTTGAGCAGCGAATCGATCGCCTTCACGTTGGCGTCGCTGTCGCTCTCGTTCATGCGGCGCCGGATGTTGATGCGCCACTCTGTCGCCAGGTAAGTGTAGACCGTGTAGCAGGCGACCATCACCAGCACGACGACCACGTAGCGCCAGTCGAACTGATAGAGCAGCACGGCCACGATGAATGTCATCTCGAGCGTGGTCGGCACAAGCTGCATGATGACCATGCGCACGATCGTCTCGATCGCGTTGCGGCCGCGCTCGAGAACGCGGGTGAGGCCGCCGGTCTTGCGTTCGAGGTGGAAGCGCAGCGACAGACGGTGCATGTGCTCGAAAGTCATGTAGGCCAGCCGCCGCACCGCATTCATGGCGACTTTGGCGAACACGCCGTCGCGCGCCTGGGTGATCACCGCCATCAGGATGCGGGTGACGCCATACGCGATGGTCATCAGGATCGGCGCCGCGATCAGCCAGCCGAACCACGACGCCGCCGCGACCGGGGCGGTCCCCTTCCCCACCAGCGCGTCGGTCGCCCACTTGAAGGTGAAGGGCACCGCGACGGTCGCGAGCTTGGCGAACACCATCAAGATCATCGCCACCATCACGCGCCGCTTGAGATCGCGGCGGTCGGCCGGCCAGATATAAGGCCGCAACCCGACCAGCGTCTCCCAAAGACCGGCTTCGCTGTCACCGGACACTTCGCGCTTCAAGGCGCGCACAGAGCGGAAAGCACCATCAGACATGAATAGACTCGGCGGGGACGGACCGCGACCGGGACCGTCATGCGCTATTCATATAGATTTTTTCCGGTTTGCAACCACCCCGCAGGCGGCATTCCCGTCCTGTTTTCGGCACGAATCGCCTCGATAGCGGCCGGGACAAGCCTTGAAGGGCCACATTCGCGGTGCCACATCTTTTGAAATGAGCAAGATCAATTCGGTTTGCGTCTATTGCGGCTCCGGGCCGGGCACCAACCCGGCCTTTGCCGTTGCGGCGCACAAGTTCGGCCGCATCCTGGCCCAGAACAAGCTGCGGCTCGTCTATGGCGGCGGCTCCATCGGCCTGATGGGCGCGTTGTCGAGCGGCGTCCTCGACCACGGCGGGCAGGTCACCGCTGTCATCCCGGATTTCCTGGTGACCCGCGAGCACATGAGCGAACGCGCGCAGGAACGCATCATCACCCGCGACATGCACGAGCGCAAACGGTTGATGTTCGAGAACGCCGACGCCTTCGTGGCGCTGCCCGGCGGGGTCGGCACGCTCGAGGAGCTGGTCGAGCAGCTCACCTGGGCCCAGCTCGGCCGCCACAAGAAGCCGATCCTCATCTGCGATATCGACGGTTTCTGGGAACCGCTCCGCAAGCTGCTCGATCACATGCGCCAACTCGAATTCATCCGCGCCGGGCTCACGTTCGAGCTGCTGGTGGTGGACCGCGTCGAGGATATTTTGCCGAAGCTGTTCGAAGCAGCAGGCCGCGTGACCGCACGCGAAATGGAAATGGCCCCGGTCGCGGCGGAGCGGCTGTAAGCTTCCTTCACGCCGGCGCGCCGGACTTCACCAGCTTGTAGACGATCGAATCCATCAGCGCCTGGAACGACGCGTCGATGATGTTCGGCGAGACGCCGACCGTGGTCCAGCGCTCGCCGGTTTCGTCCTGGCTCTCGATCAGCACGCGGGTGACCGCCTCGGTGCCACCGTTGAGGATGCGCACGCGGTAGTCCGTGAGCTCAAGCCCGTTGATGTAGCCCTGATACTTTCCGAGGTCCTTGCGCAGCGCCACGTCGAGCGCATTGACCGGGCCGTTGCCCTCGCCCGCCGACATCAGCGTTTCGTCGCCGACTTTCACCTTCACCACCGCCATCGACACGGTGACGCGCTGGCCGCGCGCGTTGTGGCGTTGCTCGACATTCACGTCGAACTGCATCACGTCGAAATAATCCGGCACTTTGCCGAGTATGCGGCGCGCCAGCAGATCGAACGACGCGTCCGCCGCCTCATAGGAATAGCCCAGCGCTTCGCGCCGCTTGACCTCGTCCAGCAGCGCACCGATGCGGGGGTCGTCCTTGTCGACCTTGATGCCGATGCGGTCGAGTTCGGCGAGCACGTTGGACTTGCCGGACTGCTCCGAGACCAGAAGCTTGCGCCGGTTGCCGACCACGTCCGGGCGCACATGCTCGTAGGTCGCCGGATCCTTCACGATCGCGGAGGCATGGATGCCGGCCTTGGTCGCGAACGCGCTGTCGCCGACATAGGGCGCGTGGCGGTTGGGCGCGCGATTGAGCATTTCGTCGAGCGCGCGCGAAACGTGGGCGAGGTTCTTCAGCTTCTCGTCCGTGATGCCGATGGCGAATTTGTCCGCGAACTCCGGCTTGAGCTTGAGCGTCGGGATGATCGAGACGAGATTGGCATTGCCGCAGCGCTCGCCGAGACCATTGAGCGTGCCCTGGATCTGGCGCGCGCCTGCGCGCACCGCGGCGAACGAGTTGGCGACCGCCTGCTCAGTGTCGTTGTGGGCGTGGATGCCGACATGGTCGCCGGGAATGTGCTTCACCACCTCGGCGACGATGGCTTCGACCACATGCGGCAGCGTCCCGCCGTTGGTGTCGCATAGCACCACCCAGCGCGCGCCCTCCTCGTACGCCGCCTGGGCGCAGGCGAGCGCGAACTGCGGATTGGCCTTGTAACCGTCGAAGAAATGCTCGCAGTCGAGCAGCACCTCGCGGCCCTTCGCTTTCGCGGCGCGCACGCTGTCTCGGATCGAGGCGAGGTTTTCCTCGAGCGTGGTCTCGAGCGCAACGCGCACATGATAATCCCACGACTTGGCGACGAAGCAGATCGCGTCCGCCTTGGCGTCGAGCAACGCCGCCAGCCCCGGATCGTTCGAGGTCGAACGGCCGGGACGGCGCGTCATCCCGAACGCGGTGAAGGAGGTGTTGAGCCCGCGCTCCTGCGCAAACAATTCGCTGTCGGTCGGGTTCGCGCCCGGATAGCCGCCCTCGACATAATCGATACCGAGGTCGTCGAGCATCCCCGCGATCGTAAGCTTGTCGTGCAGGGTGAAGTCGACGCCGTTCGTCTGCGCGCCGTCGCGCAGCGTGGTGTCGAAGAGATAGAGGCGTTCACGGAGCATGGCGTTTCACCAGAGGTAATAATTCGAAACCAATGCAATGGCGATCGCGATTGCGATCAGCGCGGCTGCGATATGATGGGTTTTCAGGGTCATGATGCATTCTCAAATCAGAGAATTTGTTGAGGTGGGCGGGCGAACACGGTCGCGCAATCGATTGCCACGGCGTGACGCAGAGCAAGTGGCACGCAAGCGCATCTCGAGCTTACTCATACTTGAGCACAATGTAATACAGCCAGTGGCGGGGAAACGGCGTATCGGGCTTCTTCATTTTGTTGCCTCCTTTGCGGCGAGCGCCTTTTCCATCGTCGTGTTGGCCAGCCATTCACCGCCGCGCAACACCGTGTTGCGCTGCTGAGCCACGAAGCCGCGCCGCTTGAAGAAATCCTGCGCGCTGTCGCTCACTTCGGCGGTGAGCCGGCCGGCGCCGCGCGCGGCCGCGAGCCTCCCCAGCGCGTCGAGCAGCATGGTCCCGACTCCCATCCCGGCGGCCGCGGGATGCACGTAGAGCATGTCGATCGCGTCAGGGCTCTCGAGCGAGGCAAAGCCGATCGGGGAGCCTTCCATGGTCGCAAGCAGCGTCACCTGCTTGCCGAGGCGCGCCCCGAACTCCTTCTCATCCTCCGCCGCGGCCGCCCACGCCGCCTGCTGGGCGGTGCTGTAATCGTCGCCGGTCAGTTCCTCGATGCTGGCGCGGAAAATTTCAGCGAGCAGCGGGGTATCCGTTGGCAGCATCGGCCGCATCGCGAGCTTGGGATGGGCGGTGGCGGTCATCGGGCGATCTTCCTCTGACCCTCTCCGGTTCCGGGAGAGGGTCGACCGCGCGCAGCACGGTCGGGGTGAGGGTCCGGATCACGCACTGATAACGACATTCGCAGCCGATTCATGTTGCGATCTCCCACGTGGTACCTTCTTTCGTGTCCTTCAGCACCACGCCCATGGCCGCGAGCTCGTCGCGGATGCGGTCGGATTCTCTCCAGTCTTTGCGCAATCGCGCAGCCGTGCGTTCCGCAACAAGCAGCTCGACCACCGCTCGATCGCCGACATCTTCCGATCTGTCTTCGGCGGCCATCTCATCGAAGCTAGTCAATCCAAGAAAGACAAGTGATGCGAAAAAGGCTTGCTTTGATTCGACATCATCACTCCTGGCAAGCTGATGAAGGACGGAAATCGCGGCCGGAGTATTCAAGTCATCGCACAATGACGCGATTACATCGGGGTGGACTTCGAATGTCTGATATTGAACTCGGGTCTGCTCTTCAAAACGCATGAAATAGATATTTGCCTCCAGCAGCCGTGATCGCCACGAGTGCAGCGTCCGGTCACTTTCCTGCAAGGCATGCAAGGTCCAGTCGATCGGCTGTCGATAATGCGTACGCAGCATAGCAAGACGCAGTGCCGGGCCATGCCACGAACGACCGCCAAACTTGTCGCTGCTCAGCAACTCCCTGATCGTCACGAAATTCCCCAGGCTCTTGCTCATCTTCTCGCCTTCCACCTGGAGAAACCCGTTGTGCATCCAGGTATTCGCCATCGCCGGCGTGAGGAAGGCGCAGCGTGACTGCGCGATCTCGTTCTCGTGGTGGGGAAAAATGAGGTCGGTGCCGCCGCCGTGGATGTCGAAGGTCTCGCCGAGATGCTTCCACGACATCGCCGAGCACTCGATGTGCCAGCCGGGTCGCCCTGGTGTGGCGATCCCCGCAGGTGACGGCCACGCCGGCTCACCGGGCTTGGAAGGTTTCCACAGCACGAAATCCATCGCGTCGCGCTTATAGGGCGCGACGTCGACGCGCGCACCGGCGATCATCTCGTCGAGCGGACGCTTCGACAGCCGCCCGTAGTCCGTCATCGACGGTACGCTGAACAGGACGTGACCGTCCGCAACATAGGCATTGCCCGACGCGACGAGCCGCTCGATCAGGGTCTTCATCTCGGCGATATGCTCGGTCGCACGCGGTTCGACTGTCGGCCGCAGGCAGCCGAGCGCATCCACATCCTCGTGGAATTGCCGCTCGGTTTTCTCGGTGACAGTGCGGATCGCCTCGTTGAGCGGCAGGCCCGGATATTCCTGCGCCGCGCGCGCGTTGATCTTGTCGTCAACGTCGGTGACGTTGCGGACGTAACGGACGTGATCGGCGCCGTAGAGGTGCTGCAGCAGCCGGAACAGCACGTCGAAGACGATCACCGGCCGCGCGTTGCCGATGTGGGCGAAGTCGTAGACGGTCGGCCCGCACACATACATGCGCACGTTGGCGGGATCGAGCGGGGTAAACACCCGCTTCTCGCGCGTCAGCGTATCGTAGAGCTTCAAGTCCATCATCGCCCTCGGGGCCTGCTTGGCCGGGGCGTCCAAGGCTCTCGATCAAGAGATAAAGACGGCCGCAGCCAGCGTTTTCGCTAGCGGGTAATCTCCGGGCAAATGCCGCAGATATGGTTAAGGCCGATCATGCACGAGACAATGGGCGCGAGGGCACACGCCGTCAAGAGGTGTTCGGGGAAGCCGCGCGTGACGCAATCGACACAGTCACGCACAAACCAGAACGGCGCCGGCTAGGGAAAGCGGGCACGACGCAACAGCGCCATGATTCCCGACTTCAAATTGTTCCAACGCCCGTCGTCATCGCGATCCGTTAACCATCCGCGCAGGATGGTCATCGGAACGAATCGGGTTAACGACGCCTCAACGGATTCACTCGCATTCTGCATCATCGTACCGACCGGGTTTCTAACCAGAGAGCCATCCGATGCGTTACGTCCTTGCTGTCCTCACCTTCGCGGCCGTGCTTTACGGCAATGTCTCCGCGCAGGCGGAAAAGCGCACATTCATCATTGCCAATAATCCCGACGACTACGGCATCGATCGCTGCCTGGCGACGGGCGCGTCCTGCGGCAGCGCCATGGCGACCGCTTATTGCAAGTCGCGCGAATACGCGCAGGCCGGATCATTCCGCAGGATCGATCGCGACGAGATCACCGGCGCGGTTCCCGCCAAAGGCCGCACCTGCCGCGGCGGCGCGTGCGACGAATTCGTCGCCATTGAGTGCTCGCGCTGAGCGCAGCGGCATAGTTTGCTGGACAGATGAAGGGCGCGAAATCTCGCGCCCCTTTGCTTTTTGCGAGGCTGCCACCGACGGCGCCGACGCCGTTGCACCCCGCGTGATCTTCGGCCATCTTCCCGCCCTGCGCGCAGCGGCGGTACCGTTTGCGCGGGGCGAGGCACAATGAGCAACATCAGTCCCCTCCTTGACGCCCCCGACCACGGCGTGGCACCCGCCGCCGCGCCGCCGATCCTGAAGCTGGAAGAATTCCTCCCGCATCGGCTCAATGTGCTGTCGAGCCTGGTCTCGCAAGCGCTTACGCGCGTCTATGGTATGCGATATGGTATTGGAATACCAGAATGGCGGGTGCTGGTCACCCTGGGCGAATATGGTGTTATGACCGGCAAGTCGGTGGGCGCGCGCACCCACATGCACAAGACCAAGGTGTCACGCGCGGTGGCGCAGCTCGAACAGCGCAAGCTCATCACCCGCCGCGCCAATCGTGACGACCTGCGCGAGGCCTTCCTCTCGCTCACGCCCACGGGACGCTCGGTCTACGAGGAAGCGGCGCCGATCGCGCTCGAATTCACGCAGCGGCTGTCCGAGGCGGTGGCCCCTGCCGACCGCGTCGCCTTCGACCGCGCGATGCGGCAGCTCACCGAGCGATCGGCCAAGCTCGTCGCCGACCTCGAAAACGGCAAGACCTGACGCCGCGGCAATACCCGCCAAACAGCGCCTGGGAGGCTCCGTGCAGCTCTACTCCTATTTCCGTTCCTCGGCCGCCTACCGCGTGCGGATCGCGTTCAACCTCAAGGGGCTGAGCTTCGAGACCATCCCGATTCACCTGCAGAAGGAGGGCGGGGTTAACCGCAAGCCGGAATTCCGCGCGGTCAATCCGCAGATGCGCCTGCCCGCGCTCAAGCTCGACAACGGCGAGGTGCTCACGCAGTCGCTCGCCATCATCGAGTATCTCGACGAGGTCTACCCGCAGCCGCCGCTGCTGCCGTCCAATCCGGCGGAGCGGGCACGGGTGCGCGCCGCAGCGCAACTCATCGCCTGCGATATCCATCCGCTCAACAATGTCGGCCCGCTGCGCTACCTCAAGAACGAGTTCGGTCAAGACCAGGGCAAGATCGACACCTGGTATCACCACTGGGTCGTGGAAGGTTTCCAGGCGCTCGAAGCGATGATCCGGCCAGGGTCCTACGCCTTCGGCGGCAGCGTCACGCTCGCGGATGTGTGTCTCGTCCCGCAGGTCGCGAATGCACGGCGCCTCAAGGTGCCGCTCGACCGCTACCCGAAGATCGGCGCGGTCGACGCGGCCTGTGCCAAGCTCTCCGCCTTCGAAAAAGCGCGGCCGGAAAACCAGCCGGACGCCGAGTGACGATGCTCCGGTTAGGCGCTTCATCCCGGCCAGCGCGCGTGCGCGCGACGCAATCCTAGCGTCGCGATCAAGCCATGGCCGCTTTAGGTCCCCTGCCCCGCGTCGTCCTCTGGATGATCGGCACTCTGCTGTCGTTCTCCGTGATGGCGATTTCCATCCGCGCCCTGTCCGACACGCTGAGCATCCTGGAAATTCTCACGGTGCGGGCGGCGCTGGGCCTCGCCATCCTCGCCCTCGCGGCGGCGCTGCGGCCGGACCTGCGGCACACAGTCGTGCGCCGAAAGCTCGGCCTGCATGTCCTGCGCAACAGCATTCACTTCGGCTCGCAATATCTTTGGGCGTCTAGTCTCCTCCTGCTGCCGCTCGCCACCGTCTTCGCGCTTGAGTTCACCATGCCGGTGTGGACGGCCGTGCTCGCCGTCATCTTCCTCAACGAGCGCATGACCACGAGCCGCATCGGCGCGGTCGTGCTCGGGCTTGCGGGCGTGCTAGTGATCCTGCGTCCCGGGCTCGAGGCATTTCAGCCGGCGGCGCTGCTCGTGCTCGCTGCCGCGGTCGGCTACGCCGTGCAGAACATCGTCACGAAGAAACTCACGATGACCGAGAGCACCTTCGCGATCGTGTTCTGGATGAATGTCATTCAGCTCGCGCTCGGTGTCGCCTTCGCCGGCGTGTCTTTCGTCAGCAGGCTCGATCTGCATCACCTGCCGGCACTGGCCGGCATCGGCTGCGCCGGCCTGTTCGCGCACTATTGCCTGAGCAACGCATTCCGCTACGGCGACGCGAGCCTGGTGGTGCCGCTCGACTTCATGCGCATCCCGCTCATCGCAGTGGTCGGCTGGTGGCTCTACAACGAGCCGCTCGACATTTTTGTCTTTGCCGGCGCGGGCCTCATCATCAGCGGAATCCTGTGGAACCTGCGCGACGAGGCCCGCCGGCCGCTCCGCCTCGCACCAGTCGCGGCTGCGAAACCGCCAACGACGTGAGCTCCTGAATCTCGCGTTTCGTCGCGGGTTCAGGGGCTTGCCGCGAGCCACCCGGCGTCCCCGTTCACACTTTGGTCACCATTCCGGAGCTTGATCCACCGACTGGGAGCGGGCTCGGATTTCCTGCATGATCTCGACACCGAAGCTGTTGCGCGGGCTTGGCCCCGCCGTGTTTCTGCTCATCGGCTCGCTCGCGCCGGCCTTGGCGCAAAATCCGTTTTCACAGGGGCCGTTCTCACCCGCACCGCAGTCGAACGCCGGGGGTCGCAACCCGGCCTGTGTGCGGCTGGAAGGCCAGCTTACCGCCTTTGACCGTGGCGGTAACGATCCCGCACGCGCGGATCAAAGCAAGCGCGCCGAGGACGCGGTCGCCAAGCAGCAGGCCGACCTCGATCGGGTCCTCGCGCAGTCGCGCCGGGTGGGATGCGAAGGCCGCGGCTTCTTCTCGCTGTTCAGCGGGCAACCGCCGCAGTGCACCCAGATCAATGCCCAGATCCAGCAGATGCGCGCCAATCTCGACCGCGCGCTCACCGATCTCCAGCGCTTCCAGGGCGGCAACGCCGATCGCGAAGGCCAGCGCCGCGCGATCCTGATCGCGCTCGGACAGAATGACTGTGGTCCGCAGTATCGTACCTATGCGAACCAGGGCGGCGGCGGTTTCTTCGACAGTCTGTTCGGCCCCGGCACCGTCCTCAATCCCGGTCCCGCCGGGCCCGCGTCATCGGACACGTACCGAACGCTGTGCGTGCGCACCTGCGACGGCTTTTACTTCCCGATTTCCTATTCGACCAACCCGAGCCGTTTCGCCGAAGATGAGCGCATGTGCCAGCGCCTGTGCCCGGCAGCGGAAGCCGTCCTCTACACGCACCACAATCCAGGCGAGGATGTTGCGCAGGCCGTGTCGATCGCCGGCCAGCCGTACACTTCGCTTCCCACGGCGTTCGCCTTCCGCAAGACGTTCAACCCGACGTGTAGTTGCAAGGCCGCAAACCAGACCTGGGCCGACGCTCTCAAGACGCTCGACGACCAGTCAATCGAGCGCGGCGATATTGTCGTAAACGAGGAACGCGCCAAGCAGTTGTCGCAGCCGCAAACCGATGCCCAGGGCAAGCCGATCCGTCAGCCGCGCCCCGCCGCGCTCCCGAAAGGCAATGCCGCCACCGCCGCCACGCCCAAACCAGCGACGGCCGCCGAGACCGCTGACGACACCGCCGAGCCAAGCAAGCGCCCGGTCCGCTCGGTCGGCCCGACGTACCTTCCGGGCCGGTAAGCGCGCGCTGGTCCAATCTCCTCGCGGTCCTCATCCTGAGGAACCGCCGAAGGCGGCGCATCGAAGGATGAGGTGCGCGGGAGAATAGGCGCGCCGAAATGACGGACAAACAAATCGCTAAAAATCGATCGCTTCCGTCTTGGCAGCGCCCGCGCCGCCCTTCAGCAGCGCGCGGTCGGGCACGGGCAGCGGCGTGCCGGGATCACGGAAGCGATTGACGATCGGGTAGCGGCGGTCGCGGCCGAAGTTGCGCAGCGTGACTTTCACGCCCGGCGCCGCCTGGCGGCGCTTGTATTCGGCGAGGTTGAGCATGCGCTCGACCTTGATCACGGTGTCGCGGTCGAAGCCCGCCGCGACGATCGTCGCGATCGGCTCCTCGCGCTCGACCAGCCGCTCGAGCACCTGGTCGAGCACATCGTAGGGCGGCAGCGTGTCCTGGTCGGTCTGGTTCTCGCGCAATTCCGCGGTCGGCGCGCGCGTGAAGATGTTTTCCGGGATCACGATCCCGTCCGGTCCGCGCGCGCCGACTGGCTTCCAGCCGTTGCGCAGCCGCGCCAGGCGATAGACTTCGGTCTTGTAGAGATCCTTGATCGGATTGAAGCCGCCGTTCATGTCGCCATAGAGCGTGGCGTAACCGACGGACATTTCCGATTTGTTGCCGGTGGTCACCACCATCAGCCCGAACTTGTTGGAGATCGCCATCAGGATCGTGCCCCGCGCGCGCGCCTGAAGATTTTCCTCGGTGACGTCGCGCGGTAAACCATCGAACACCGGCGCGAGCGCGCCTTCGAGCCCGAGCACCGCGTCCTCGATCGGTACGATGTCGTAGCGGATGCCGAGCGCCCTCGCGACCGCGGCGGCATCGTCGCGCGAGGCTTGCGACGTGTAGCGATAAGGCAGCATCACGCAGCGCACGCGGTCCGCCCCGAGCGCATCTGCCGCCAGCACCGCGACCAGCGCGGAATCGATGCCGCCGGAAAGGCCGAGCACGACGCCCTTGAAACCGTTCTTGTCGACATAGTCGCGCAAACCCAGCATGCAGGCGGCGTAGTCATCGCGATCGCCGTCGTCGAGCGGCGCCACCGGGCCGTCGACGCAGCGCCAGCCGCCGTCGATGCGCTGCCAGCGCACGACCGTCACCACTTCGCGAAAGGATGGAAGCTGGAACGCCAGCGTGTGGTCGTCGTGGAGCCCGAACGAGGCGCCGTCGAATACGAGTTCGTCCTGGCCGCCGACCTGATTGACGTAGATCATCGGCAGGCCGCTCTCGCCGATGCGCGCGACCGCGATGTTGAGGCGGGTGGTATCCTTGTCGCGCCAATAGGGCGAGCCGTTCGGCACCAGCAGCAATTCCGCGCCGGTCTCGGCGAGGCACTCGACCACTTCGAGGCCCCACACATCCTCACAGATCGGGATGCCGAGCCGCACGCCACGGAAACTGATCGGCCCCGGCAACGGGCCCGGCGCAAACACCCGCTTTTCGTCGAACACGCCGTAGTTCGGCAGATCGACCTTGAAGCGCACGGCGGTGATCGCGCCGCCGTCGAGCAGGCAATAGGCGTTGTAGAGCTTGCCCTCCTCCGCCCACGGCGTGCCGATGAGCACCGCTGGGCCGCCGTCGGCGGTCTCCCGCGCCAGGTCTTCGACCTGCGCCCGGCAGGCGGCCTGGAAGGCCGGCTTGAGGACGAGATCTTCTGGCGGATAGCCGGCAATGAACAATTCCGGGAAGGCTACGAGATCGGCGTTGGCGAGCGCCGCGTCGGCACGGGCGCGGCGCGCCTTCGCGGCATTGCCGGCGATGTCGCCGACGGTCGGGTTGAGCTGCGCAACAGCAATCGCAAGATGGTCAGACGGACGGGCGTTCATAACGTCACGTCTAGCGCGACCGAGCGGCTGCCCGCAATCTCACAACAGGCCCAGCCGCTCCGCGAGCGCCAGGAGCCACGCGAGGCCGGCGATGAGGAGCGAAAGTCCGACGGCGGCGGAGCCCATGTCCTTGACCCGGCCGATTTGCGGATCGATGGCGAGCGTGACCCGGTCGGAGAGCTTCTCGATCGCGGTATTCAAAAGCTCGACCACAAGCACGAACACCACGACGCCGATGAGCGCCAGCCGCTTCCAGGCTTCTGTCGCGACCAGGAAAGACAGCGGGACCGCCAACAGCAGGGCCACCAGCTCCTGCCGGAACGCTGCCTCACTGGCCGCCGCGTGCCGCAGGCCTTGCCAGGTGTTGAAGGTTGCGCGGAGCAGCCGGTCCATTGGGATTCACATCGCGAAAGGGCGAATAGCGAAATAGCGAATAGCGAATGGTAAGAGCAACACCATTCTATTCGCTATTTCGCTATTGGCCCGCTGCCTTAGTATCCCGTGATCAGCGGATACGGCCCAAATTTGATGCTGGTCTGCACGAAGGCGCCGAAGTTGTCGGACTTCCAGGTGACCGGCTGCGGGAACGCGGTGACGCCGACGACGTGCCCCTCGAAGTGGGTGAAACCCGAGGTCTCCATGTGCCAGTAGCGGCCGCCGATGCCGATGCTGAGATAGTCGGTGAGCCGGTAGGAGGCGACGCCCTCGAGCTGATAGCCCCACCCCGAGCCGTCCTCCGGGACCGGGCCGGTGAAGGCGCCGACGGTGTTGGGGTCGATCCGCAGCCAATGCGCATCCGAACCGAACAACTGCACGAACGGCAGATAGGCCGCTTCGCCGCTGAGCTTCAGCCGATTGATCTCGACGCCGGCGTCGACGCCGACGCGGAACGAATTCCAGTTGTTGACCTGGGTGATGACGCGGAAGTTGTTGGGAATGCCGCCGTTGCCGCAGATCAGCGGATTGTCCGCGAGCTGCGCGCAGCCGAAGGCGTTCACGGTCGAGCGCAAGAAGTTGTAGCCGGTGAACACGCCGATATGGAAATCGGGGCCGCGCAGGAGTTTCACGCCGATGTCCGCGGTGCCGTAGAGCGGTGTGCCGTGCTTCTGATCGCTCAGCGTCGCCGAATACGGATTGAGCGGTGGCGTCAGGCCGAAGTCTTCGTCCTTGAGGTGACCGGAGAGGAGCCCGCCGGTGCCGAAGTTGCCCTTGATGAACCAACCATCGTTGAAGTCGAGGCGGGTGAAGGCCTCACCGTTGAAGATCGGCAGATTGCTGTAGGTGAGCCGCGACACCAGCGACGGACTCGGCGGGATGTCATACAGGTTCTTCGCGGTCTTGCCGCTGCCGTACCAGAAGCGCAGGCCGAAATCGACGGTGTAGCCGCTCGGCACCTCGAAGATTTTCGGCACGTGAACAGAAGGCTCGACTTCCGGATCGCCCGGAAACCGCAAGTCGGCCGCGCGGGCCGACTGCGAGGTGATGCCGAGAACCACAGCGAGCGCCGTGGCCGAAGCCACGGCGAACGCCAGGCGCCGGATGATTGGCAGAATGTTTTTGTTGACCGACACGACAACCCCCCGTCAGATACTTACGCAGGGGCCATCATTCCGCCGTCGGTTTTCCCAATTCTTACAAGTTTAGCGATCACAGCCGTTAATCAGGCTCAATCTTAATGGGCGCATAAAAGCGCGCTTTGTTTACCTTCACAGGAAGTGAAAAGGCACGGCGGTGCGACGTGAAAATGCCGCAATCGCGCACTTTCCAGATCGACTGAGAAACGTCGATGCTCGGAACGAACCGGTAACCAGTCCGATCAATCACATCGGTGAATCACAAGCCCGAAACCGCCGCCAGCGGCTTCGCCTTGCCAGCGCGCTCCTCTTTGAGCAAATCGGCGATCAGGAAGGCGAGGTCGAGCGCCTGTTCGGCATTGAGCCGCGGGTCGCAAACCGTGTGATAGCGGTCGTTCAAATCCTCGTCGGTGATCGCGCGCGCGCCGCCGGTGCATTCGGTGACGTTCTGCCCGGTCATTTCGAGATGCACACCGCCTGCATGCGTCCCCTCGGCGGCGTGGACCTGGAAGAAGGTCCTGGTCTCCTTGAGGATCTGGTCGAACGGCCGGGTTTTGTAGCCCGAGGCCGAGGTGATGGTGTTGCCGTGCATCGGATCACACGACCACACCACCGCGCGGCCTTCGCGCTTCACCGCTCGCACCAGCGGCGGCAGCAAGTCGCCCGCCTTTTCGGCTCCGACGCGGCAGATCAAGGTCATCCGGCCGGGCTCGTTGTCCGGATTGAGGATGTCGATCAGGCGCATGAGTTCGTCCGGCTTCTGCGACGGCCCGGTCTTGAGGCCGAGCGGGTTCTTGATGCCGCGGCAGTATTCGACGTGCGCGTGGTCGGCCTGGCGGGTGCGGTCGCCGATCCAGACCATGTGGCCGGAGGTGCAGTACCAGTCGCCGCTGGTCGAATCGACCCGCGTCATCGCCTGCTCGAAACCGAGCAGCAGCGCCTCGTGGCTGGTGTAGAACTCGGTCGCGCGCAGCTCGGGGTGGCTTTCGAGATTGAGCCCGCAGGCCTGCATGAAGGCGAGCGCCTCCGAGATGCGTCCGGCGAGTTCCTCATAGCGCCGCGACTGCGGGCTGTCCTTGACGAAGCCGAGCATCCACTGCTGCACGTTGCCAAGGTTGGCGTACCCGCCGGTCGCGAATGCGCGGATCAGATTGAGCGTCGCCGCCGACTGCCGGTACGCCTGCAATTGCCGGCGCGGGTCGGGAATGCGGGCCTCGGGCGTGAAGTCGGTGCCGTTGACGATGTCGCCGCGATAGACCGGGAGCTCCACGCCGCCGCGCTTCTCGACCGGCGAGGTGCGCGGCTTGGCGAACTGCCCGGCAACGCGGCCGACCTTCACCACCGGCGAGGCCGCCGCATAGGTGAGCACCACCGCCATCTGCAGGAAGAGACGGAAGAAGTCGCGAATGTTGTTGGCGCCGTGTTCGGCGAAGCTCTCGGCGCAATCGCCGCCTTGGAGCAGGAAAGCATCGCCGGCCGCGACCTTTGCGAGGTGTTTCTTGAGGTTTCGCGCCTCGCCGGCAAACACCAGCGGCGGAAAGGTCGCAAGCTGCGCCTCGACCTCGGCCAGGGCGGCCGGGTCCGGGTAATCCGGCATCTGCAACGCCGGCTTTCCCCGCCAGCTCTCGGGCGTCCAACGCTCCGCCATCACGCGGCCCTCCATGACCCTAACCTATGGGAAGGGCAACAGTTTTCAATGCCGGGGTTTATACACCAGGCAGCCGCGGAGGGAAGCTTATTCAGGAGCGGTGCACGATCGCTCCGGTCGGATGGATAGAGCGCCGCGAAACCCACGAACGGCCGCACGGCGATCACAAGTCCATGCTGGGTTTCTGCTGACTGGATCAGTCTGGAATGGGGAGACGAGAGGCAAATGCGGATTGTGTCCTTCGCACTGTGCGCGATGCTGCTGACGGCGCCGCAAGTGGACGCACAGCAGATCACGCATCCTCAACGCGGTTCTGCACTTCGTGCCCAATTGCTCGATACGGCGAGGCCTGTTTTCGAGCGCGACACGGGCGGCCGGATCGAATTCATCGTCCGCCATCTCAATGTCCTGGGCGATTGGGCGATTATTTGCGGACGTGCAACTCACTCGGCCGGGCGGAACCCTGATTGACTGGAAGAAAACAAAATACGCGGACGACTACGCCGCGGGGATATTTGATCCTTCAGGTACGTTCGTCCTGTTGCACCGCACCGGATCTAACTGGACTGTTTCGGACTCTGCCACCGGACCGACCGACATCGCCTGGGACAGTTGGCGGCTGAATTACCGTCTGCCTTCGGCACTGTTCGAACGGTGAAGTACGATATGATGAGTTGAGCGCAGCGAAACCCATCAGCGGCGATGCCGCAATCACACGCCCATGATAGGTTTGCCGCGCTCAACCCTGCCCCAAATTTAGTCCGAGGCTTTTCCAGGATCGTAGGCCGGATTCTCCTGGAAGATAACGACGCCTCCGACCGGCGGCAGTCTCCAGCCGGGCTGACCGTTGTTGGGCTTCACGGAAGCCGCAAGGGCTGGCGCCGCAAGCGCCGCAATGATCAACACAACGAGCGCAGTCTTGGTGGTGGCGAACATGGGACATCTCCCTTCCTTGGTTGAGCGGTTAACGATTTAATCGGTCGCCGGGCCGGCTCATCACGAAATCCGCTCGCACGGGTCATGCCTGGATCTCGCGAGGGCCGGGCCCGAGGCCGCGCCGTTTAGTTCGAGGAACGCTCGCGGTCGAACGCGATCACCTGGTCGTAGATGAAGACGCCGCCGGGCGGGCTGGAGACCCAGCTTTCCTGGCCGCCATTCCGCTTGACGGAGGCCGCCAGCGCCGGGGACGCGATCGCCGCGATGATCAGGGAAACGAGCGCAATCTTCGTGTTCGTGGTCATGAGACACTCCCGTTATCTGTTCGGTCGAACAAGACCATTCCTGTCCGCCTCGTAGCCGCACTATGGGCGCGCGCCAGCTTCGGGAGAATCATCCAGCCGGATTGCTACCTTGGTTGCCAGGAGCATGCGGGCAGCGCTAAAAGCGCCCGTCTTACAGCGACTTTCGGCATTTTTCGATGCGACCGCGGATGCGGGACAGGAGTCCTGGGCCTAAGGTCACGAATGGCCCCGTATGGGATGAGAGCAACGCTTTCGCCTCTGCGTTGTGCCGGCACCGAGCGATGCTACTCCGCCGCCCGTTCGAAGCTCAGCGCCCTCTCGCGCATGGTCACGAGTTCCTCGGCTGTGGTCGGATGCACCGCCATCACCGCGTCGATGTCGGCCTTGGTCGCCTTCATCTTCACCGCGATGCCGATGAGCTGGATCATCTCGCCCGCACCGGCGCCGACGATGTGGCAACCGACCACGCGATTGCTGGTCCCATCGACGACGAGCTTCATGAAGATGCGGCTATCGCGCCCGGCAAGCGTCATCTTCAGTGGCCGGAACGAGGTCTTGTAGATGTCGACCTTCGCGAGTTCCGCGCAGGCCTGCACCTCGGTAAGGCCAATCACGCCGACTTCCGGTTCAGAGAACACCGCGGTCGGCACGTTGCTGTGATCGACTGGGCTCGGGCGGCCGCCGAACACGGTGTCGGCGAAGGCGTGCCCCTCACGGATCGCGACCGGCGTGAGATTGACGCGGTTGGTCACGTCACCTACCGCATAGATGTGTGGCACCGAGGTCTGCGAAAACTCGTCGACCGCGATGCCGCCGGTTTTCCCGAGCGTAACGCCGGCAGCTTCGAGGCCGAGGCCCTGAATGTTCGGTTTGCGGCCGGTCGCGAACATCACGCAATCAGCCATGAACGACTCGCGGTCCGATAGTTCCACGTCGAAGCCGTGGTCAACCTTTTCGACCGCCTCGACAGTTTGCCGGGTGACAATCCTGATGCCGCGCTTTTCCATTTCCGCGCGCAGATGCGCGCGCACCTCTTCGTCGAAGCCGCGCAGGATATTGTCGCCGCGGTAGACCAGCGTCACCTCGGAGCCGAGCCCGTTGAAGATGCAGGCGAACTCGACCGCGATATAGCCGCCGCCCTGGATCAGAATTCGCTGCGGCAATTGCTTGAGGTAAAACGCCTCGTTCGAGGAGATCACATGCTCGAGGCCGGCAATCTCGGCGCCGAGGTGCGGCGCCGCCCCGGTCGCGATCAGGATATGCCGCGCATGCACCCGTTCGCCGGAGGTGAGGAGGCGCACCGTATGGGCGTCCTCGAGCACCGCGCGAACTCTTGATCAGTTCCACCTTGAAGCGCTCTAGCGTGGACATATAGGCGAGCTCCAGCCGGGCGATCTCGCGGTCCTTGTTCGCGATCAGATGCGACCAGTCGAAGCTCGGCTTGGGCACCGTCCAGCCATAGCCCGCAGCATCCTCGAAATCCTCGGCAAAGCGCGAGGCGTAGACCAGGAGCTTCTTCGGCACACAGCCGCGGATCACGCAGGTGCCGCCGACCCGGTACTCCTCGGCAATCATCACCCGCGCGCCATGACTCGCCGCGATCCGGGCAGCGCGCACGCCGCCCGAGCCCGCGCCGATCACGACCAGATCGACGGATTTGTCAGTCATGCGCCATCCCTTGCCAGCCGAGCTTTGCCGCCGGTCATATCGATGATGTCAGCCATGACCGCAAGCCCGGGCCTCCCATCTCGGCCAGCGCGTGAAATGTCCTGCGTCTGCTTGAAGAAGTCCGGCAGGATGAATTCGCGCCGCACGTCATCCGCGAAGTCGCCGTTGGATCCGAGCCGCACGAACCACACCGCGTTGCCCTTGTCGTCATCGCTGGCCCGATTCCAGGCCGGCAGTTGCCCAAAGGCGGGACCGCTCCAGACCGCATAGTAAAGGCGCATTTCGTCGTGCCGCCGGTCGCGATCGGCCGCGGCGGATTATTCGCCCGGCGACATCGATGCCGTCTCAGGATCACGGCGCCCGGGCGATCATATCCCGCGGGTCTCACGGTCGCCCATTCAGCAGGCGGAGACTACCGCGCGAAGCGCTTCAGTGCGTCATAGAATGAGCCTGCGGGATGTGATAGCTGCCCCAGCCCGGTTCCGGAAAGGACCGGTGTTGAGGTTTCCCGTTCTGGCGGAGCCATCTGGAGATGGCGGCCGGCATCCGCAGCTTCCGGCGGCGCCCCGCCCGCAGGCATACGGATCATTGTCAGAACGATGATCCGATCCGGCCCTTGCTTCGATCCCAGCCCTTACAGATCATGCCCTTTTTTTTTCATCTCGACACGGAAACGGCCGATCATTTCCTCGCCGAACTTGTCGGCGACGCCCTGCATCATCGTCATGCTGGCCTGGAAAATGCCGGGCTCCAGCTCGATCATCTTCTTGCCGGCCGGCGACTTGCAAAAGGCCAGGATGTCCTTGAGCTCCTGGTCGGTGAAGTAGGAGGCATAAACCTTGGCAGCCTCGTTCATATACTCGGCGGTGCGGGGGGTATATTCGGTCACGAGCCGCGCGGCCACTTCGTTCAGGTCGCGCCCGATCGTCGGGTTGGTCTGCAGCAGCGCCCCTTTGGCGCGTTCGATCATGCCCGGCACCAGCGATCCGTAGACGTGGTCGGCGCCCTTGGCGATGATGATGTCGCGGGCGATCGCGATGGCGGCCGGCGACGGCGTCCTTTGCTGCTGCTGCGCGGACGCCGGCGCCGCCGATGCGGTCAGGGCAAATGCAAGCAAGAGCAGACGCACCGGCACGGCGAGTTGGGCAATCATGGATTTCCTCTCCTCTGATCGGATGAGGTCCGCTCGATCACGCGAACACCCCCAGGTCCCGCCAGGACGGCGGTATGTGCAAGCCCGATGAATAGGCCATGCTCGACGACCCCGGCAATGGCGGCGAGCCGGTCCGCCAGCGCCTTTGGATCGGCGATGCACCCAAGCGCGGCATCGAGGATCCAGTGCCCGCCATCCGTGACGAAAGCGTGGCCGTCCGCGCCGCGTCGCAACAGCGCCGGCCCCGGCGATCCGGCCGCCACACAGGCGGCCTCGACCGCGCGCCGCGTAGCCGCCAGGCCGAACGGCATGACCTCCACCGGCAGCGGGAACCGACCGAGCACCGGCACCCACTTGGTATCGTCGGCGATGACCACCATCCGCCGCGAAGCCTGGGCGACGATCTTCTCCCGCAGCAGCGCTCCGCCGCCGCCCTTGATCAGGGTGAGATCGGGAGCGATCTCGTCAGCGCCGTCGACAGTCAGGTCCAGCTCGGGAGTCTCGTCCAGCGTGGTCAAGGGCACCCCGACCTTCCGCGCTTCCATGGCGATTCCATCTGAAGTCGGGGCGCAGACCACGTCGAGCCCAGAGCGAATTTTCATCGACAATAGATGGAGAAACTCAAGCGCCGTCGACCCGGTCCCTAGCCCCAGCCGCATACCCGGACGGACGAATTCCAGCGCGCGGGCGGCGGCGTCACGTTTGAAGGCGGCAAGGTCCATCGCAATGCGGCGGCGCTGTTCTCGCGGGTCGGTGAGTGCCCTTAGCGTTACGCGCCTGACGCGCATAGTCAATTCGCCTCCCCCCCCAGAGCCGGCTTGCCATTCCCCCGGCGGCCCATTAGCCATTCGCGCTCATGAGCGCCCCCACTGTCGTCTTCGATCTGGACGGAACGCTGGTCGATACCGCGCCGGACCTCGTCGCGACGCTCAATGTGATCCTGAAAGGCATTGATCTAGAAGCAATTTCCTACGACGAGGCGCGCAATTTCGTGGGCGGCGGCGCCCGCGCGATGATCGAGCGTGGCGTCGGCGCGCAAGGACGCGCCCTACCGGCAGGGGAAATTGACCGGCTCACCGGCGATTTCATCGCCTATTATTCCGCGCATCTGGCCGACCACTCACGCCCCTTTCCCGGACTCGAAGCGGCGCTCGATGAGCTTGCCGCCGGCGGCTGCCGGCTGGCGGTGTGCAGCAACAAGTTCGAGCGCCTTTCGGTGCCGCTGTTGGCTGCCCTTGGCCTGACCGGACGCTTCGCCGCGGTCTGCGGACCGGACACATTCGGCGTGCACAAGCCCAATCCCGCCATCCTGCTCGGCACCATCGCGCGCGCCGGCGGTTTGCCGGAGCGGGCGGTCATGATCGGCGATTCCGCCACTGACATCGCCACCGCCCGTGCCGCAGCTATTCCGGTGGTCGCGGTCGATTTCGGCTATACCGAAATCCCGGTACGGGAACTCGGTCCCGATGCGGTGGTGAGCCGTTGTTCTGAACTTCCGGCCGTCATTTCCGGTATTCTGAAGGCTGCCCGGGACCAATTTGCCCGTCAGGGTTAATCGCGAAATCGCGCGATCTTGCCACATTTAAGCATGATTTGGGGCAGTATCCTCACACGCTGGGGCGAAGCCGCACGTTGCACCCCTTGGCAGGCACTCCTATGCTTCGCGCTGGGGCAGCGCGTTGCCGCTCAGATGGGGGACGTACTCATGAGCCGAGTTATTGCCATCGCGGCATGTGGCTTCACCCTCGCCGCGTGTTCCATGTCGATGCCGAGTCTCGATATGTTCAAATCGGGTCCGAGCACGGAAACGCTCCGGATCGAATCCGAGCCGGGCGGCGCTGACGCCCGGACCGCGCAAGGGCAGAGCTGCCGGACGCCCTGCGAGCTGACACTGCCGGCCGGCAACGAAACGCAGATCACCGTCGCGCTGAACGGCTACCAGCCGCAGACCGTTCCAGTGCGCCCGGAGGTCGGCGGCACATCGACCTTGCAGCCCAATCCAGTGTACGTCGAACTGCAGCCCATGGCTTCGCCCGTTCCTGCCAAGAAGCGCCCCGCCAAGAAAAAGGCGACCACCGCGGCCCGCGTCCAAACTCAGCCTGCTGCTACCACGGCGGGAACTGAGGGTGCCGGCTCGCCACCGGCGAACGCAGCGAACAGCTATCCTTGGCCGCCGCCGCCGCCGCAATAGCCACGCGGCACTGCTTTTCTTCCGACCTGCCCTTGATGGGCCGCCGTGCGACGACACGGGTGGGCGCGACCCTGGACGCCCTGGCCGATATCGGTCAGAACTATTAGATGTAGGTGTGAAACCGGCCGCGGGCCGGCTCGAGCAGGTCATTGACGTGCAGATATTGGATACGCCGACACCGCTTGCGACCCGCGCGCTGATCGATCCGTTCGCGCGGGCGATCACCTATCTGCGCGTTTCGGTGACCGATCGCTGCGACTTCCGCTGCGTCTATTGCATGTCGGAGCACATGACGTTCCTGCCGAAGGCCGATCTCCTGAGCCTGGAAGAGCTGGATAGGCTGTGCAGCGCCTTCATCGACAAGGGCGTGCGGAAACTGCGGCTCACTGGCGGCGAGCCGCTGGTGCGGCGCGGGATCATGACGTTGGTCGGCTCGCTCGCCCGCCACCTGAAGACCGGCGCGTTGCAGGAACTCACACTGACCACCAACGGCTCGCAGCTCCCGAAATATGCGCAGGAGCTCGCCGACCATGGCGTCAAGCGCATCAACGTCTCCCTCGACACGCTCGATCCCGACAAATTCCGCGCCATTACGCGCTGGGGCGAGCTCGACAAGGTCGTTGCCGGGATCGACGCGGCGCAGGCTGCTGGCCTGCGCGTCAAGATCAACTGCGTAGCGCTCAAGGGCGTCAACGAGGACGAGTTCGGCGACCTGATTGAATGGGCGCACGGCCGTGGCATGGATCTCACGGTCATCGAAGTCATGCCGCTCGGCGACGTCGGCGAAGGCCGGCTCGATCAGTATCTTCCGCTCTCGCTCGTGCGCGCGCGGCTCTCTGAGCGTTATACGCTCGACGAGATCGACTATCGCACCGGCGGCCCAGCCCGCTACGTCAAGATCGCGGAAACCGGCGGCCGGCTCGGCTTCATAACGCCGCTGACCCACAATTTCTGCGAGTCTTGTAATCGCGTTCGCATTACCTGCACCGGCACACTTTACATGTGCCTCGGCCAGGAGGATGCCGGCGATCTGCGCACGCCACTACGTGCTTCCGAGGGCAACGAGCTGCTCGACCAGGCTATTGACGAAGCGATCTCGCGCAAGCCGAAGGGGCACGACTTCATCATTGATCGCCGCCACCAGCGGCCGGCGCTGGCGCGCCATATGAGCGTCACGGGCGGCTGATTTTTTCTTGGGGGGCGCTTTGCAGATCCAGCGGTGTGCGTTTGGATTGGTGCTGGCTGCTGCCGCTCTGATCGCCAGCGCGCCAGCAACCGCCGAGACGTGGAAGACCTATCATAACGAGCGCTTCGGAACGACGATCGAATATCCCGACCGTTTCCATCCGGGAACGCCGCCCACCAACGGCGACGGCCTCAGCTTCAAGAGCGCCGACGGAGTGGAGTTCTCCGTCTTCGGCAGCCTCAATGCGCTCGAGCACGATCTTGCCGGGCTCAAAGCTTTCATTGAGGAGAATCTCGAGCCGGACCAAAAGGTGACCTATCGCGCCGAAGGTCCGAACTGGTTCGTGATCTCGGGCGCGCAGGGCCAGAAGGTGTTTTACGAGCGGCATCTGATCTCGCACCGCAGCGCGATCGAGAACGGCTTCGTGATGAGTTACCCCACGCGTCTTCAGCGCGCCTACGATCCGATCGTCACGCGGATGTCGAAGTCCTTCCGGCCCGGGCGCGGCTATCAGACCGAGGGGAAGCCGTAACGCTCTTCAGTCACGGACTCCTGCCGACGGTTCTACGTCGCCGCCGCGAAAGCGGGGATGACAATTCAGCAGCCCTCCCGCGCTTCCATCAGCCGGGCGGCGTAACGGGCCATCAGATCGACCTCGAGGTTTACTTCATCCCCCGCCGCGAGCGCGCCGAACGTCGTGACCTTCAGCGTGTGCGGGATCACCAGCACCGAGAACGCATCGCCGGCCACTTCGTTGACCGTCAGCGAGACGCCGTCGAGCGCCACTGAACCCTTCGGCGCGATGAAGCGGGATAACGCTGTCGGCGCGCGGAAGGCTAGTCGCGCCATTTCGGTCAGATCCTCGCGCGCGATCAGGGCGGCAATGCCGTCAGCGTGACCAGCGACGATATGGCCGCCCAGTTCGTCGCCGATCTTGAGCGCACGTTCGAGATTGACGCGCGCGCCCACGCGCCAATACCCGACCGTGGTGATCCGTAACGTTTCGGCCGCTGCATCCACCGCGAACCAGGTGCGTCCGCCCGCTGCGCCAGTCTCAACAACCGTGAGGCAAACCCCGCAACAGGCAATCGAAGCCCCGATCGCGATCGACGCCCGCTGGTAACCGCACGCGATCGTCAGCCGCCGCAGGCCCTCCGCCCTTGGCTCGACCGCGGTCACCTCGCCGATATCCGTCACGATGCCGGTGAACATGCGCCTTTGTGCCGTCAAAGGCCCTTCTCGTCCATCATTATGAATCGAGAAAACCAGCTACGGACGGGGCCAGTCTTTCACCTTGAAATTCTTCTGGACCCGCTCGTCACGAATCCTATGCCAGCGAAGGTAACGCCACACGATCCGGTTCGTATCCCACGGGTTGAGCGACACATAGGGCGCACCGCGGATGGTACCGATGTGCTTGACCAGATCGTCGAAGACGAGCTTCGAGCGGTGCTCGTCGAACACCGACTTGAACAGCTCGCCGAACTGACAGTGCACCGGCAGCGAGAGCCGATAAAGAACAAACCCACCCACAAAGCAAAGCGCGCTGAGAAGGAGCAGAACCAGCGGCGATGGGACGTAGGGCAAATGAACAGGAATGAAAGCCATTAGCGCATAGGCGAGCATCACCGTCCCGGAACAATAAAGCGCGAAGACGATATAGATCGCGCTGTCCGCCACCGATTGCGCGTTGTCGATCTCCTCGCGCAAATCCTTGTCGATGACCACCCACAGGCGATACCAATAGAAAATGGCGTCGAGACCGTATTTCACTTCCGGGTAAGTCTCGAACGACTCAATGATGTTGCCGAGCCGGGTTGGATGCCGGACACAAGGATCCCCACCATCGGTAACCGGATAGAATCCGTACTCGACGGCCGCTTCGAGATATTCGTTGTCTTCGGGATGGTCGCCCTCGACGATCTGAACGAGAGCATTCAACCGTTTGATCTGGCGGTTGACCATCCACGTGCGCAGCTTTTCGGGCCAATACCGGCGCCCCTCGAACAGCATGTAGATGCGCATATCGCAGACGACGATGGCCCATCCCCACGCCACCACCTCGAATGGAAGGGCGAACTCGATCCTGATCAGGATTCCGAGCGCGTGCATGGCGGCATGCACCGCTGGAGCCATAGCCGCGGCGAGAATGGCGCCAGGCAGGATCAGACGAAAGATCAGCTTGATCCCGAAATCGAAGGGAAATTTCATGCTGCTGTCCGCCCGTCAGCGGTTCGGTCCGCCACCCGGGCCATGCGTCCCCCCGCCGGCGTTTTGTGAGCCAAACGGTGGGGGTTCGTCGTCATCATCGGGACCGCCGTCGGGATCGAGCGGACCGCTGAAGTCAAAAAACGTCGCCTGCAAGCGGTAGCGACTGTCAGCTTGTCTGGTGACCTCGACGTTTGCGCCGCGGTCACGAAACTCCATCGCTCTGCTTTCAGCTTCAGCTTCGGTCAAATTTTCCAGAATGATATTCTGCATGCACGCCCCCTTCCGCTCGGATAACCGAGAACGATTCAAACCGGTCTAGGTGGCTTGGCGCAAAGCTATTTATTGGGGCCGCCGCCAGGCCCATGCGGCGCTGCGGCCTTTCTTTTGTTGCCCCGCCGAGTGATCTTTGGTGATTTGGCCGCCTGTTTCCGTTTCGACTTTTTCGCCGCCGACGTCTTTCGCTTTTTCATGGCCAGTCTCGTTGATAGAAAATCAATTCTATCACAAGTTGCTGATCATCTCAAAGGCGCTACAACTCAGGCATCAGCCCGCGCGCTTGCAGATAGTCCATCACGATGCGGTCGAAGCCCGCAGGGTCTTCCAGGCAGCAGGCGTGGCCGGTGCCGGGCAGCACCCTGTGCACCGCGCCGGGGATCATGCTGGCGGTGCGCTCGCCCGCGGGCCGCGAATTGTCGAACTCGCCGTTGATCACCAGGGTCGGCACTTTCATCGCGGGCAGGCGCGCGGTCGAGTCGGTATGATTGCCGGCCATGAACACCTGCGCGATCGCTTCGCCCAACAGGCGCGGCTCGCGCTCGACCCACATATTGAGGAGATGCGCGCCGAGCCGGCTGTCGGCGAATTCCTGCCGCACCAGGTCGCGCAGATGCCAGAGGTGGAAGCCCGCGAGATCCTTACGGTAGCCATCGATGCGGCCCTGGAAACGGCTGCTGGCGCCGCTGTTGCCCCCAACGAGAACCACGGCCTCGAATTTGTCCGGGTGATCGAGCCCGAGGAGGAGCGCGATGCCGGAGCCGACACTGCAGCCGCAGCAGACCGCGCGCGCGACGCCGAGGTCGCCCATCACCCCGACCACGTCATCACACATGTCCTTGAGCGCGTAGGGCGTCGTCACTTTCGAGGAGCGGCCATAGCCGCGGATATCGATCGCGATGGTCTTGAACCAGGTGGAGAAATGCGCGGTCTGATAGAGCCACAGATCGTGGTCGAACGGATTGGCGTGGATGAACACCATCGCCGGCCCGTCGCCCTTGAGTTCGTACCAGATGTCCACTCCGTTGGTGCGGCTGTAAGGCATGGTTGGTCGCCTCAGGTGTTCGCCTTGATGACAGCGGTCGGGTGCTGATGCCACACGATCTCGGTGCCGGCGAAGCCCGCGACCTTCAGCATGTGCTGATGCAGCGCGACGCCGCCGACTCGATCGAAGTGATCGTAATCGAGAAAGCAGCCGCCGGGTTTGAGCAGCGAGCGCACCGCCTCGTAGCAGGCGCCGATCGCGGGCATCTCGTGCAGGTTATGGATTGCGATGCCAGAGACCGCGAGGTCGAACGGGCCACCGACGCTTTGCGGCCATCCCGCCTCGCGCAGGTCGCAGCGCACATAGCGCGTCGGCCCAGCGCGGCCGCCGAAGCGGGCACGGGCGCCTTCGAGCATCGCGGCGGAAAAGTCCTGCAGCGTCACACGCGCGTTGGGAAACGCCGCGAGCACTACGTCGCTGACGACACCGGAGCCGCCGCCGACGTCTAGGACCTCGATCGCGGCGTCGGGGGAAAACGGGATGGCGGCCACGAGCCGGTCGAGAAATGTCTGGCGCTCGCTTTCACGGCCACGGTCGCGGGCCATCCAGTCGGCGGCATAAGCCTGCGAGTGCCAGTCGTGGTGATGGTCAGCGGGATGGTGGTCGTGGTGATGGTGGCTGTGGTCGTGCTCGTGCTGATGGTCATGATCGTGATGATGATGGTTGTGATCGCGGTCGTGTTCTTTGTGATCATGCGACATGGCATGTCCTCCCTCGTACGCCATTCACCACCGTGACAGGCCGCAGGTCAACCGAGACTGTCACGCCGCGCCGTCCGGGCGTTCGTACCATTCGAGGGTATCGATGCCCACATTCTCTCGCCCGATCAGCACCAACCGTGGCGAGCGCGTGAGCGCCTCCAGCGTCAACCCATCGAGCGCATCAATCGCATCAGGTCCGAGCGTGCAAGGCGCGCGAAATAGCGCGGCCTCGTCCACCAGGTCCGCGCACAACAACGCAGCGGCGAGAATCGGCCCGGTCTCGACCATCAGCCGCGTGATGCCGCGCGCCGACAGCAGCCTGAGCACCGCACCAAGGTCGAGCCTGCCCTGGTCCGCCGGCGTGCTGACGACATCAACGCCGCGCCCGCGCAGCGTTTGCGCCCGCTCACTCGAAACTGGATCGCCGGTTATCACCCACACCGGCGTCTCCCGCGCCGTCGCAGCCGTCCGGCTCTCCAGCGGTAACCGTAGCGTCGCATCCAGCACCACCCGCATCGGCGAACGATCCGCCATGCCCGGCAGCCTGCACGTCAGCAGCGGATCGTCGGCGAGCACCGTGCCGATGCCGGTCAGCACCGCATCGCTCTCGGCCCGCATCAGGTGTACCCGCTCGCGCGCCAGTTCGCCGGTGATGATTGCCGGCCGCCTCCGCGCGAGACCAGCCTTCCCGTCCGCGGAGACCGCGAGCTTGAGCCGTACCTGGGGCCGGCCCTCGCGCACGCGCCGCACATGGCCGGCATGCGCGCGCCGCGCCTCCGCCGCGCCGAGGCCGACCTCGACTGTGATTCCCGCGGCCTGCAGCCGCCGATGCCCCTCTCCTGTCACCTGCGGATTGGGGTCCTCCATTGCCGACACCACGCGCGCGATGCCGGCGGCGATTACCGCGTCGGCGCAGGGCGGCGTCCTGCCGGTGTGCGAGCAGGGCTCGAGCGTCACGTAGAGCGTCGCGCCACGCGCCGCCGCGCCGGCTCGCAGCAGCGCCTCGGTCTCCGCATGGGGCCGCCCGCCCGGCTGCGTCCAGCCGCGGCCGACGATCACACCATCCTTGACGATCACGGCCCCCACGGCCGGATTGGGCCAAGTCCGGCCGAGCCCGCGTCGGCCAAGCGCCAGCGCCAACGCCATGAACCGTTGGTCGTCGGAATGCTGCGGCCCGGACACCGCGCCGGCGCCGTTCACTTGTGCAGGCTCGCCGGCGGTGGCTTCCCCTCGTCCTCGCCGGAAAGCTCGCCCAGCACCGCTTCGAAATCCTTCGCTTCGCGGAAATTGCGATAGACCGAGGCGAAGCGCACATAGGCCACGTCGTCGAGGCCCCGCAGCGCCTCCATTACCATCTCGCCGATGGTCTCCGACGAGATTTCGCTCTCACCCTGGCTTTCCAGTTCGCGCACGATCTTCGACACCACCTGTTCGATGCGCTCGGGCTCGACCGGCCGCTTGCGCAACGCGATCTGCACCGAGCGCAGCACCTTGTCACGGTCGAATGGCGCGCGGCGCCCATTGCGCTTGATCACGACGAGTTCGCGCAGTTGCACTCGCTCGAAGGTGGTGAACCGGAAATTGCACGCGAGGCAGACCCGGCGCCGGCGGATAACGGAGAAATCCTCCGTCGGCCGCGAGTCCTTCACCTGCGTATCGAGGCTCGTGCAGTTCGGACAGCGCATGCCGCGCGCCTTTCAGCTCTCAACCCTCCCGTTGCAAGGGAGGGACGAATTGCCGAAGGCAATTCGGGGAGGGGTCCTGTAACTACCGCAGTGCTCGGACCCCCACCCGGCTCGCTGCGCTCCCAAACCGATGCTTCGCATCGGCATTCTTTGCACCAAGTACGGCGGCCGAAGGCGGCCTATGCCCAGGGAAGGTTAAGTGAAACTCACTCCGGATAGATCGGAAACCGTCCGACCAGCTTCTTCACCCGCTCGCGCACCGCGCCTTCGACCAACGAGTCTTCCTCGACGCCTTTCTGCGAGAGCACGTCGAGCACTTCCACGATCAGCTCGCCAACTTCCTGGAATTCGGCGATGCCGAAGCCCCGGCTGGTGCCGGCCGGGGTGCCGAGGCGAACGCCGGAAGTCACCGTGGGCTTTTCCGGATCGAACGGGATGCCGTTCTTGTTGCAGGTAATGTGGGCGCGCCCCAGCGCTGCTTCCGCGACCTTGCCGGTGAGCCGCTTCGGCCGCAAGTCGACCAGCATCAGGTGGGTGTCAGTGCCGCCCGAGACGATATCGAGGCCCTTCGACTTCAGGGTCGCGGCGAGTGCCTTGGCGTTCTCGATCACGTTCCGGGCGTAGAGCTTGAACGATGGCCGCAGCGCCTCGCCGAAGGCGACCGCCTTCGCCGCAATCACGTGCATCAGCGGCCCGCCCTGCAGGCCCGGAAACACCGCCGAGTTGATCTTCTTCGCCAGCGCTTCGTCATTGGTCAGAATGAAGCCCGAGCGTGGGCCGCGCAACGTCTTGTGCGCAGTCGAGGTGACCACGTGCGCGTGCGGGAACGGGCTCGGATGCGCGCCGCCCGCAACCAACCCCGCGAAATGCGCCATGTCGACCATCAGGAACGCGCCGACCTCGTCGGCGATCTCGCGGAAGCGGCGGAAATCGATGATGCGCGGATAGGCCGAGCCGCCGGCGATGATCACCTTCGGCTTGTGCTCGCGTGCCAGCCTCTGGACCTCGTCCATGTCGATGCGGTGGTCCTCGCGCCGGACGCTGTAGGGCACCGGCTTGAACCATTTTCCCGACATGTTCACCGGCGACCCGTGAGTGAGGTGCCCGCCGGCGGCGAGGTTGAGGCCGAGAAAGGTGTCGCCCGGGCTCATCATCGCGAAGAACGCCGCGATGTTGGCCGACGCCCCCGAGTGCGGCTGGACGTTTGCGAAACCACATCCGAAAAGCTTTGTAACTCGTTCTATTGCCAGGGTTTCAGCGATATCGACGAACTGGCAGCCACCATAGTAGCGCCGCCCCGGCAAGCCCTCGGCATACTTGTTGGTGAGGACCGAGCCCTGCGCCTCCAGCACCGCGCGGCTGACGATGTTCTCCGACGCGATCAGCTCGATCTCGTCACGCTGACGGCGAAGCTCCAACTGGATCGCATGCGCGATCTCCGGATCGGTCTCGGCGAGCGGGGCGGAGAACAGGCGCGCGGGCTCAGAGGCTTCGGGAGGCTTTACGGACGGCTCGGCAGGCGACATGCGGTGCTCCTCGGAATGAGCCCGCGATAGCATACGAGCCTCCGAGCGCCAACTGCGAGGCCAACCGCCGCGGGCGATCGGGCCGCATTCCCCAGAGTCGGTATCCGTTCCAACTCTGCCCCGATCGCCGCCTGCGCCGTCAGCACCTCACAGCGGGCCTTCAGGGTCATCCCAGAACTCGGGTGTGGTTCCAAAAACCTTGCAGGCCGGACGGCGGTATCATTAATCCGGATCGCACGCTGTCCCTTGCGATTGCGCGTCAGCGCACGAAGCTTGTTCCCAGGAACTGCGCTGAGATCTTACGGCGTGAGACTTTCAGAAGATCGGCCGCGCCAATGCTACGCCTCCACCACCACGTAATTGCCCTCAACCCGCACCGGTACGGTCTCGGCCTGATACGGCCCTTCCACCAGCTCCGTGCCCGCTCGCACCGACACGGGATATTGCCGCACCCGAACGCGGCTCGGGTCGCACCAGGATTTGCCGGTGCGAATGTCGAACTCCCAGCCATGCCAGGGGCATTTCACCATCTCGCCGCGGCGCGAATAGCAATATTCGCCGGGCTGCGGCGACTGCACGAGCCCGGTCTGGATGCCGTGAAAGAGACTTCCGCCGCGATGCGGACAGCGATTGTTGAGGGCGAAGAACTCGCCGCCGAGATTGTAGACCACGATCGCGCGGCCATTCACTTGCGTCAGCTTGCTCTTTCCGGGCGGGATCTCATCGACCGCGGCGACGACGTGACTGGCCATGGGGTTGTGCTGTCAATCAGGGGCCAATAGCCCGGATGAGCGAAGCGACATCCGCGGCGGCCATTTATCGAATGGGTAGAAGTCTCCCGCACGTCGCTTCGCTCATGCGGGCTACGGGATCAGTCCAGCCGGTAGAGCGCGCGCGCGTTCTCGGAGAACACCATCGCGCGCCGTTCGGCGTCGAGGCTCGGCGGCAACGCGACCAGCGGATCGTCGAAATCCCAATGCGGGTAGTCGCTGGAGAACATGATGCGATCCCAGCCGACCCAGTCCATGCACTCGATCAGATGCTCCGGCTCTTCGGCCTCCTCCATCGGCTGGGTCGAGATCCAGATCTGCTCCCGCATGTATTCCGACGGCGCCTTGCGCAAATGCGGGACCTCGTCTTTGAGCCGCTTCCAGTTGTTGTCCATGCGCCAGCCGAGCGAGGGCATCCAGCCGAAGCCGGCCTCGATCATGACGAACTTGAGGTCCTTGTAGCGCTCGAACACGCCTTCGAGGATCAGGCTCGCGACCTGCGCCTGGCAACAGGAGGAGTGCTCGGTCATGTCTTCGATGTAGAACGACGGCCATCCAGTGTTGCTGGCCGCGCGTCCGCTCGTCCCGAACACGTGCACCCCGATCGGCAGCCCGGCCTCGATCGCGGCCTCGTAGATCGGCCAATATTTCTTCTTGCCGAGGAGGTCGTTGGTGCGGGTCTTGAGTAGAACATGAGCGAAGCGGCGGTCGCCGGCGCGCTTGCGGATTTCGGCGCGCGAAGCTTCGCCATCCTCGAACGGCACGACGACCGACGCGAGCAGCCGCGGGTCGCGCGCGTTCCAGCCCGCGAGCTGGAACTCGTTCGCGGCGTGCGCCATCGCGATCGAAAATTCCTCGTTCTGATCGCCCTGCCCCGTGGGCGAGAGCGGATTCATGATCGCGTATTCGATTGGATACGCATCGAGGTACTGCTTTTTCATAAAACCGAGATCGCTCGCCGGCAGTCCGCCGCCTGGCGGCCAGCTATCGCGACGCGAGGCGATCGGCTGGCTCTTGGGATAGGGAAAGCCCTTGAGAAACCCCTGGCGCGTGCGCGCGCCATAAGTCTGGACGTGGTTCCACCAGCGCGTGCTGAGGTAAGGCTTGAGGTCCTCGAGCGAGCTTTTCGGATGGATATCAACGTCGATGATATTCAGGCGTGTCTTCTGGGTAAGAGACGGCTGCCGCACTTCCATGTTCATGGAGCGTCCTCCTTCAGACGCACATAGGTCGCGAGCGGATTCTCTACCAGTATCTTCCGCTTAAGCCCATCCGGCAAGCCGGGCGGAAGTGCGTCGTCGCCATCAAACTGCCAATGCGGATAATCCGAAGCATAGAGCAGGATTTCGTCCGAGCGCAGGTGATCGACGATGCGCTCGACCACCTCGGCGTCGGGCGGTGCATCGAACGGCACGATCGTGAGTCGCACGTGCTCGCGTACGATGTCGGCGGGCGATCGGTCGACCCAGGGCACTTCCGCCCGCACGCCGCGCCAGAACTTCGAAATGCGCCAGAGAAAAGCCGGCAGCCACGTGACGCCGGATTCGAGCAGCACCACCTTGAGTCCGGGGAATTTGGCAAATGCGCCCTCGCAGATCAGGCTCCCGAGCTGCGACTGGAACGCCTGCGCATAGGCGGTGTAGTCCTCGATGTAGTAGCTCGGCCAGCCGAGCGAGGTCGTTGCGTGCCGATAGGTCGAGCCCGGATGGATGCCGATCGGCAGGCCGTGCCGCTCGGCCGCCGCGAACAGCGGCCACCAGCTCCGCCGCCCAAGCGGCGTCTCCTGCATGGCGAGCACCTGGACTTGCACGAAGCGCTTGTCCTTAGCGCAGCGTTCGATCTCCTCGACCGCAAATTCGACGTTCTGGGTCGGCACAGTGATGGAGGCTCGCAGGCGCGGATCGCGGTCCAGCCATTCCTTGGCGATCCAGTCGTTGACCGCGCGCGCGACCGCGCGTGCCATGTCCTCGCTGAAGATGAGTTCGGTACCATAGAGGCAATTGAGGATCGCAGCGCGGGACTGCCAGCGGTCGAAAATCTGCGCGGTGACCTCGCGGACCTCGGTTGCCGCGCGTCCGCCCTTCCCTTTCCAATCCGCGCGCGCCGTGAGCGGGGCATTCGGCGGATAGGCGTTTGGTTCGAAGCCCGGGATGCCGCGCTCCTCGAACAAATCGCGCCAATACGGATCGAGATATGACTGCAGCGCCTTGAGGTTCGGCACCGTCGGGTGAACGTCGCAGTCGATGGCCGTTGGCGTTGCGCTCACATCCGTCATTCATCAGCCTTGCTGTTGCGGCCTTGAGAACCGTCGTGACGCAAGGCCTAGCACGAGCCGGACGGCGAGAAAATGCGATGGCCCCCGACAAAAAAGCCCCGGCGCGAGGCCGGGGCAAAGACCGCCAGTAGGTCGGAGGATCTCAAAGGCGGTAGAGGATCTGATCGGTCCAGAAGCGTTCCAGCCGGTGCAGCGACTTGTTGAGCGTCGCGAATTCATCGGAGGCGATGCCGCCGACCTGCTCGACGGTACGCACGTGCTTCTGATACAGCGAATCGACGATGTCGCGCACCTCGCGACCCTTGTCGGTGAGCTTGATGCGCACCGAACGACGGTCGACGCGGGAGCGCTGATGGTCGAGGAAGCCCATCTCGACCAGCTTCTTGAGATTGTAGGAGACGTTGGAGCCGAGATAATAGCCTCGCGTACGCAGCTCGCCGGCGGTCAGCTCCTTCTCGCCGATGTTGTAAAGGAGCAGCGCCTGCACCGAGTTGATGTCCGCGCGGCTGCGCCGGTCGAACTCGTCTTTGATGACGTCGAGCAGCCGGCGATGCAGCCGCTCCACCAAAGTCAGCGCTTCGAGATAAAGCGGCCTGATATGATCGAACCGCGCCTCCCGCTCGGCCGGCTCAACCGTCCTGGCAACGGCTTTCATGATGACGCCCTTCTGTTTTTCGTTTATGGTCAACGAGGCCCTGCTCCCCCGTCGTCGTGATGGGCTACCCTACCGATCACGGTCTAAATTCGACTTAAACAACACGATAAAGATAAAGTTTATTTGCGAAGGTGAATGGGAAATTGAAGGAACAATGCGAGGGGCCGGGGTAACCAAGGATTCACGATGAGGCGCCCGCGCGGCAAGCGGTAAAACAATCGTCCCCGCGAAAGTGCGGCCCCATACACTCCGCACCTAGGTGTTCCGCCGCCGTGCCACAAATAACATGGCGACGAGAGCGCATCAACGGAAGCCGTCTTACTTCCCGCGCAAGAACTTAACGATCCCCGAAAAATCCGCCGCTCCACCACCTTCGTCAACAAATCGCTGGTAAACAACGACGGCGCCGGCGCCCATCGGCGTGACCGCCCGCGTCGCACGCGCGGCTTCCTGCGCAAGTTGTAGATCCTTGAGCATCATCGCGGCGGTAAAGCCGGCCTGATAATCGCGGTTGGCAGGCGAGCTCGGCACCGGCCCGGGCACCGGGCAATAGCTCGTCATCGACCAGCACTGCCCGGACGACTTCGAGGCGATGTCGAATAGCTTCTGCGCATCGAGGCCGAGTTTCTCGGCGAGTACGAACGACTCCGACACTGCGATCATCGACGCGCCGAGGATCATGTTGTTGCAAATCTTGGCGGCCTGACCGTTGCCCGGCCCGCCGGCATGCACGATGGTCTTGCCCATGGCTTCGAGGATCGGCTTGGCTCGCTCGAACGCGGCGTCGCTGCCGCCGACCATGAAGGTGAGCGTCGCCGCCTGCGCGCCAGCGACGCCGCCGGAAACCGGTGCGTCGATCATCAGCAGTTCACGCGCATGCGCAACGCCCGCGACTTCGCGCGCAGTCTCGACATCGATGGTCGAGGAATCGATCAGCAGCGCATCGCCAGCCGAAGCAAGCACGCCGCCGTCGCCGAAATATACGTCGCGTACCTGCGCGCCCGCCGGCAGCATCGAGATGATGACCTCGGCATCTTTACAGGCATCGGCCAGCGAATGAGCCACCGTGCCATTCGCTGCGGCAAGCTTCTCGACGGCGGCCGCGTTGAGGTCGAAGCCGGTGACCGCGTGTCCCGCCTTGATCAGGTTCTCCGCCATCGGCAGGCCCATGTTGCCGAGGCCAATGAAGCCGATGCGCGCCACGTCACCCTCCCTGCGCCGTGCGCGCGGCGGTGGCCGGGAGACGCTTCGCGAGGCGCTGACGCAAATCCGGAATCAGCGCCTCCGCCGAAACTCCGTCGACCATCGCGCGCGCATCCGGCCCGAGCTCGCGCACGGCGGCGACGTAGCCGGCAACCTCTTCCGGGTCGCGCACCGCCTGCGGATAATCGGTCGCGAACACGGTCTGCGACAGCGCGGTCTCCTGCAGACCGAAGCGCACCCACTCCGCCCCCCATTCGGCGGCGTGATCGGGTCCGGCCCAACCGGCGCAATCGTAGTAAAGGCGATTTTCGAGGTAATGATCGAACGGCAGCTTCGGCTGCCGGCCGTGCCGTGGCATCGCGGCGGTGCCCCATTTGTCGCGCTGCTGAAATCCGCGGATGCGTCCGAGGTAGCGACCGATGCCGCCGGCATGGTGAGCGAACTGAATCTTCAAGGTTGGCAGCTCGTCGAACAGCCCGCTGTTGATGACGCGAACGGCCGCGACCATCAGCGAAAATTCCCAGCCGAGCATGCGCCCCAGATCGTCGGCATAAAGCTGCGGCCACGCGATCACCTGCGCCGGCGGATGGATGAACACATACAGCCCGAGGTCGGCGACCGCGCGCCAGAACGGACGCAGTTCGTCCGCGTCGAGCGTCAGCCGCTGCAGCTCGGAGGCGATCACGACACCGGGAAAGCCAAGGTCGACAGCGCAGCGCCTGAGCTCGGCCGCCGCCTCCGCGGGCTTGAGCGCGGGCACATGCGCGAGCGCGATGAAACGGCCGGGATAATCCTGCTCCGCCTGCTTGAGCCGGTCGTTGATCTGCCGGCAGATCGCGAGGTCCGGCTGATCGAAGCCGGAGCCACAGGACAGCACACCGGCGTCGATGCCGGCACGGTCCATCATCCGCACATGGCCGTCGAGATCGGCGAGCAACGGATTGAGCAGATAGTTCGGGTTGCCGTTGACATCGAGCTGTACCGACACGGCATTGCAGTCGCCCGTGAACAATTCGGACGGCGTAAAATGCATTTGGAAATCGATGACCACCTGGGTCGGCTCCGTCAGTTCATGTTGAAAGTGCTCATCATGTCTGGCCAAAAGAAAGTTCAAGGCGGCTGCTCACGCGCCGCCATCAGCGCAAGCCAAAGGTACACGACGAGCAGTACCAGCTCGATCACGATGACCCAGATGCGCCCGCCATAAATCCTTGGAAACAACGCTTCGACCGCGGCCATAGAGATGACCGAAGTAAGCCAGACGACGGCGCCCCAAGGCGCCGCGAGCCACAGGCCGACAGCCGCCACCAGATCGATCACCGCGAAGAATACCGTCGCCACCTGAAAGGGCGTCGACTGCAGCTCGAATCCCTGGCCATTCACCTCAAGGCCGCAGATGACGGCCCAGTGATAAAGGCCCTTGATAAGGGCGAGACCCGCCATGGCGCGCAGGAAGATGACAAGGCGGACAGGCCACTGCTCCTTCGGCTGCTCGTCCTCACCGGCATGAACCGGGTCGAGTGTCTGAACCTGTTCGCCGCGCGGATCGGTCATGGCAGCTCAAGCTCGGCGGCGACCGGCGCGAAATGGCGTTCGACCTCGGCGTCGCTCACCTCTGCGAGCGCGGCCGGCCGCCAGCGCGGCGCCTGGTCCTTGTCGATGATCACTGCCCTGATTCCCTCGTACAGGTCATGCCCGCGCACGACGCGCGAGACTATGCGGAATTCCGTGCGCATGCACTCGGCGAAATCAAGGCCGCCGCCGCGGCGAACTTGCGCCAGCGCGATCTTGAGGCTGGTCGGCGATTTGGAGCGGATCAACGCCGCGGATTCGCGCGCTAAGGTTGCATCCTCGCCGCGTTCGGCTGCGTGTTGATCGAGCGCCGCCAAAATGCCCTCGACGCATTCACCCCTGAACAGCCGATCAATCGCCGGCCGATGCGGCGCCAGCGCCCCCCGCCCGGCCGGCTCAGCGAAGGCGCCGAGCACCGCGTCCACCGGCACTGCGCCGCACAGCGCCTCGAGCAAATCGGGAACCCGGGAGGACGCGACGCGGTGGGTCGCCACGCCCGCAGCGACAGCGTCCGCAGGATCGAGCCGCTCACCGGTGAGCGCGCAGTAGGCGCCGAGTTCGTCCGGCAGGCGCGGCAGGAACCAGGTCGCGCCGACATCGGGGAAAAAGCCGATCCCGACTTCCGGCATGGCGAACCGCAAGCGGTCGCCGGCGACCCGATGCGAACCGTGGATCGCCACGCCGACGCCACCCCCCATCACCAGACCATCGATCAGCGCGACGTAGGGCTTGCGATAGCGCTTGATCAGATGATTGAGCCGATACTCGTCGCGCCAGTAAGTGAGCGCCTCGTCGTAGCGCCCGGCGCGGCCGAGATCGTAAAGCGCGCGCAGATCGCCGCCGGCCGAGAAGGCGCGGTCACCAGCGCCAGTGACGACCACGCGGGTCACCGCGCCATCCTGTTCCCAAGCGGCGAGTTGCTCCACCAACGCACGCACCATGTCGTGCGTCACGGCATTGAGCGCGTGCGGCCGGTTGAGCGTGACGATGCCTGCAGCGCCACTGCGTTCGAAGATGATTTCGGGGTCGGCGGATTGCATGCGGAAGGATCAATATCCCGAAGGCCGTGCCCGCTACTGTGGCGGCGCCGACCGATAGAGGCACGGCGAAATCGCGTCAACGCGCCCCGGGGCGCACCCATTGGCAAGGGCGGCGGGGAGCCGTAAAGACAAGGACTTGCTTGTGCCGGGAGTGCGCGTCTATGGCGATCAAATACGGCCGCCCGATCGAGGCGAAGTCTCGCCTTGCCGCTGTTGAGGTCGAGGCGTCGGCGCCCGCGGTTCAGCTTGCGCTCACCACCCGCCCGCGCCGCAACCGCAAGGGCGAATGGGCGCGCCGGCTGGTCCGCGAGAACGTGCTGACGACGAACGACCTGATCTGGCCGCTGTTCCTGGTCGACGGCACGGGAGTGCGGACGCCGGTCGCCTCGATGCCGGGCGTAGAGCGGCTCTCGGTCGACGAGGCGGTGCGCGACGCCGAGCGTGCAGCGAAGCTCGACATCCCGTGCCTTGCGCTGTTTCCCTATACCGATCCGAAGCTGCGCGATCATCGCGGCAGCGAAGCGCTCAACCGCGAAAACCTGGTCTGCCGCGCCATCCGCACGATCAAAAAGGAAGTGCCGGACCTCGGAATCCTTTCCGACGTGGCGCTCGATCCCTATACCAGCCACGGCCATGACGGGCTGCTGCACGAAGGCAAGATCCTCAACGATGAGACAGTCGCCGTGCTGGTGCGGCAAGCGCTGGTCGAGGCGGAAGCCGGCGCCGACATCATCGCGCCTTCCGACATGATGGACGGGCGCGTCGGCGAGATCCGCGCCGGCCTCGATGCGGCCGGCTTCACCGACGTGTCGATCATGGCCTATGCGGCGAAATATGCTTCGGCGTTCTACGGTCCCTTCCGTGATGCGGTCGGCTCCTCGACCACGCTGAGTGGCGACAAGCGCACCTATCAGATGGACCCGGCGAATTCCGATGAAGCGTTGCGCGAGGTCGAGCTCGACATCCTCGAAGGCGCCGACATGATCATGGTCAAGCCGGGCATGCCTTATCTCGACGTGCTCCGCCGCGTGAAAGATACGTTCGAGATGCCGACGTTCGCCTATCAGGTCTCGGGCGAGTACGCGATGATCATCGCCGCCGCACAGAATGGCTGGCTTGACGGCGAAAAGGCGATGATGGAGAGCCTGATCGCCTTCAAGCGCGCGGGCGCCGCCGGCATGCTCACCTATTTCGCGCCGCGCGTCGCCGAGAAACTCAAGCAGGGCACGGCATGAATCTCGCTGCGTGCGTCGACAACCGCAACCAACAATTCTGACAGCAACAATCACGGAGGACACCATGTTCTGCGAGCCGGTGGACCGGGCGACGATAGCGGCGAGCGCGCACGGTTGCGCTCCGGCGTTCTGCGGCTGCGGCTCGCGTCGCTCATTCCTCAAATCCTTCAGCGCGCTGGGTGCCAGCGCGCTGGCGGCCCCTGCAGTCTGGGCGCAAGGCGCGCCGTCAGCGCCGGCGGGCTTGGCGGCGGGAAAACGGATCGACATCCATCACCATTTCTACCCGCAATTCCTGCTCGAAGCCTGGCGCGCGGCAAACGTTCCCAATCCGCCGGTGGTGCGTGGCTGGACGCTGCAGGGTACACTCGACCAGATGGACAAGGGCGGCGTCGCGACCGCGATGCTCTCGCTGCCGACCGGCCTCGGCATCAAAGACCTCAACGCTGAACAGATTCACAACACGACCCGCAAGGTGAACGAGTTTGCCCTGCAGGCGATGAAGGACCATCCTGGCCGCTTCGGCGTGTTCGCCTTCCTGCCGATGCCGGACGTCGATGCGACGCTCAAAGAGATCGAATGGGCGCTCGATGTCGCCAAGGCCGACGGCATCGGGCTCAACACCAGCTACGGCAACAAATGGCTCGGCGATCCCGCGTTCAAGCCGGTGCTGGAGGAGCTCAACCGGCGCAAGGCGGTGGTCTTCGTGCACCCCCTCGGGCCGGCGTGCTGCAGCAGCCTGATGTCCTATGTGCCGGCGTCGTTCACCGAATATCCGCAGGACACCAACCGCACGGTTATGAGCCTTCTGTTCAGCGGCTCGTTCACCAAGACCCGCGACATCCGCTGGATCTTCTGCCATGCCGGCGCGGCTGTGCCGTTGCTCGCCGGCCGGGTCGCTTCGCTCACGAAAATCCAGCTACGCAATGCGGCCGAGCTGCTGCCCGACGGCATCGATTTCGAGCTCAAGCGGCTCTATTACGAGACCGCGAATGCAGCCTACGCGCCCAACATGGCGGCGCTGCTTGCCTATGCGCCGCTATCGCAGGTGATGTTCGGCAGCGATTTTCCGTATGTGACAGTGGTGGAGAACGCGACCGACCTCACCACCCACGCCGGACTGAAGCCCGATCAGTTGAAGGCGATCGAGAACGGGAACGCGATGCGGCTGATCCCCCGGCTCAAGGTGTAATCGGCGCCATCACGGCGTTGCGGGCGGCTTGGTCGAAATCCAATTCCGCGACGCGGCGCCGTAGCGCCGCAATCAGTTCGGCGCTGTGGGCGAGGTGCCTTTCCTCCGCATCGAGGATTTGCGTGAACCCTCGCTTCTTCAGCGTCACCACATCAATCCGGCTGACGGTATCGCCGCCGGCGGAATCGCAGACCAGATCGATGAGCCGGTCGAGCGCATGCAAACGGCCGAGGAGATAGTCGTTCTCACGGTAGGCGCGCGAGAAGAACGCCGCAAAATGACCGAAGCCGACCCCGCGCAGGCTCTCGCTGCCGGTGAAACCGTTGAGCGTGCGTGCGTCCTGCGGGCTGATGCGGTCGATGAAGATCTCGTTGAGCTCGCCGATGTCGCGCGCGCTGGTGATCGAGAACGTCAGCACGTCCCAGAACGGGAAGCCGAGATAATTGATCAGAACCTCGCGCCGCGCGGCCGGATGCCACGCGGCCAGATCGAGCGAGGCCAGCAGATCGTCGAGTTCACGCGAGGTGGGTTCCAGATCGATTTCGGCCGCGAGCTTTTCGATGAGGCGGTCGAGCTTGTCGATGTGCTGGTGGACGAATGCGGCGGCGTAGGCCTGCAGATTCCGCACGTCGCTCGCCGACGGCACCATCGGAAATATTTCCGCGACCAGCGCACGCGCTTCGTCGCTGTAGAATGCGGCGCTCTCGCGTCGCCGCAGCACATCGAGCCGGCCATAGAACTCGCGCTTGAGCCGATCGATCAGCAGCGGATCAAGCCCGGCGAAGCGGTCCTGGTCGAGCAACTCGTAGAGCCGGTTCTGTCCCTCGATCAGGAAATGCAAGCGGCGCTTGCGATATTTAACGTCGAAGGCGAGCAGATAGCTCACCCAGGCTGGCAGCCCGTTCGCCGCCTTCACATCGAATTCCAGCGCGCTGCTGTCGGCCCGCTCGTAGACGATGCCTTTAGCGATCGCCCAGGCGTCGATGATCTCCGCGACCACGCGTGCGAGCGGCGATTGCGCCGGCACGCCGCGCAACTTGACGATCAGTTCCGCCCCGAAGGCGCGCACCGAGGCGAGCTTGAGCCGCAGATAGGCCTGATAGGCAAACCCGGCGTCGAACACGACCTGGGCGTTTACCTGCTCGCGCCACGCCTTGAGCTCGGCGGAGGTGATCGGCCGGTCGAAGTTTTCGGTGATCGCCTTGGTGACGAGTTGGCTCACCTGCGGGCGAGCACTGTCGATGATCGCGCGCAGCCGCCGCACCCGCTCATTGAAGTCGGCCACCCACGACAACTCATCCGTCACGGGCTGGGAGCTCGGAATGTCCGACATTGCGCCGCGCAGCGTCGTGAAGAAGCCGGGAACGGCGCGAACCTCGTGCGCCGCCGGTGCGGCCGGATCCGGCTCGATATACACCAGCCGGCGGTCGACCTGGCGATAGGCGGGGCGGCCGTGGATCGCCGAGATCGCCTGCTGGAACGGCCGGTTGTTAAGCACGGCGCCGTCGATGAAGCAGGCCATGGCCGGATCTACCCCGGCGCGCAGATGCGGCGCGAAGGCCCGGCCGATGAACTCGGCGCGCCGTGGCCAGCTTGCGCCACACTTCGCGACAACCGCATCCATCTCCACGATCCGCGCCGGCGGGAAAGCGCCGGGAAACGACGAGGTCGCGCGCGCGGCAAACGCGAGCGCCGGAGCGTTGTCGAGATCGAAATCGCTCTCCACCTCGCCGTCAGGATGCCGCCGATAGCTGAACTGCAGCACGTGATGATGTTCGAGCTCCTGGATGAGCGGCGGATCGTGGATTTGCACGAGCTCCTGGTAGCCGTGATAGTCGGTCAGCGTCACGAACAGATCGAGCGAGTGATCGGAGGGCAATAAAGACGCGGTCGGCCGCCGCGGCGCCCCGAGCAATGCGATTGCGTCGTACATCAGCCTCGCCATGGTCGGGCCGTCGAGCGGCGGCCGGAACCAGCGCGAGCGCACGAACAGGGAAAGCTTCTTGCGCACTTCCACGTCCCTGATCGAGCGCAGCAAACCGGTCGCCGCAGCGGCCCAGATCAACGGCCGCAGGATCAGCTTGCTCCACGAGCCCGCACGCGCCTCGGGCGCCAGCAGCACGGACACATCGGCATTGTCGAGCCAGAGGCCGCGCAGCGCACCCATCGTGAGGTCGTGGCTCAGGGCGCGCGCCAGCATGGTGCCGTTGATACCGCCCGCCGATGCACCCGCGATGACGTCGACGACGACGCGCAGCTCGGTGTCGCGGCCGATCTCGCGCAGCAGCTCGAAGTAGGTATCTTCGGTGTCGTGTTCGGGATCCTCGCGCTCGGGCCGGTCGAAGAATTTCGCGGTGGCGCGCTCCGTCCGGCTGGCGATCCCGTGCAGCGCCGCCGAGGCGCGCACGAGCTTCAGAATCTCCTTGGTGATGCCATGCATATAGACGGCGAGCGAAACGCCGCCAAAGCAGACAAGCGCAATGCGGAGTTCTTTTTCGCGCAAGGCCCAATCCCCGGCACGGCGATTCGTCGACCCGCTGGCATTGTGTCGGGAGATGACGCGGACGGGAAGGAGAATCGATCAGGGTATTCGAGGTCGTCTCCGCCCTCGCCTTCGCGGAAACGACCGAATGCCGCTCGCCGCGGATATAAAATTACTCCATCGCAGCAGCAACATCGATCCGCACCGGCTGGAAGCCGTCGGCCTCGAAGGCGCGCAGAATCTCTTCCGCGTGCGCGCGATCGCGGGTCTCGACCGTCACGTCGAGTTTGGCGCCCTTGGCCGGGACATCGAGGAACAGCCGGCGGTGGTCGACTTCGAGGATGTTGGCGGCAAGCTCGCCGAGGCGGGTCGCGATCTGCCCGAGCACGCCCGGCCGATCCGGAATGGTCAGGCGAAAGGAGACGATGCGGTCTTCGCGCTCGAGTTCACGCACCATCACCGAGGCCAGAATGCGCGGGTCAATGTTGCCGCCGCAGAGCACTAACCCGACCTTGCGGCCGCGGAAGCGCTCGGGCTTGAGCAGCATGGCGGCGAGGCCAGCGGCGCCGGCGCCCTCCGCCATCGTCTTCTGCAGCGTGAGGTAAGCATTGACCGCGCGCTCGAGGTGCGCCTCGTCGACCAGTACGATCTCGGACACGAGCGCGCGCACGATCGGCAGCGTCAGCACGCCGACATTCTTCACCGCGATGCCTTCCGCCAGCGTCGGGCCGCCCAGCGGGCGGTTTTCACCGCGGAGCGCATTCCAAAACGAGGGATAAAGGGCGGCCTCCGCGCCGACGATCTCGATCGCCGGTCTTGTCGCGCGAGCCGCGACGGCGTTCCCCGCGATCAGTCCGCCGCCGCCGATCGGCAACACCAGGACATCGAGATCCGGCGCCTCCTCCAGCATTTCCAGCGCGATCGTCCCCTGCCCCGCGATCACCAGCACGTCGTCATAAGGATGAACGAAAGTCAGTCCGCGCTGTACTGCGATCGCTTCCGCGCGCACCTGCGCATCGGCTACCGTTTCGCCCTCGAGCACGACTTCCGCGCCGTGCGCCTGCGTCGCCTGCACCTTCACGAACGGCGTCGTCACCGGCATCACGATGGTCGCAGGGATGTCGAGCCGCGCCGCGATATAGGCGACCGCCTGGGCGTGATTGCCGGCCGACATTGCGATCACCCCGCGGCGGTGCTCGTCCGGCGTGAGCGAAGCGATCTTGTTGAAGGCGCCGCGCTCCTTGAACGAGTTCGTGACCTGGAGGTTTTCGTATTTCACCAGCACGTCGGCGCCGGTGAGCGCGGACAGCTTCGGCGCCGGCAGCATCGGCGTGCGCATGACATGGCCCGCGATGGTGCGGCGCGCGGCCTCGACGTCGGCGAGCGTCACGCTCATGGCCGCGCCTCTTGCATCATCTGAGAGCCCACGCCATCTCGTGCGCAGCCGCCAGACCAGGACCGCAGGGAACGCCTTCCATGCCCACGCCCGGACAACAGCGCATCGGCGTTTCGCTTGATATCAAGCCGCATGCCTATGATCCCCGCACCCAACCGGAACTTTTCGAAGGCGTGCTGGCGCGCCGGGTCGTGGCGTTTCTGATCGACGTGACAATCATCGTCCTGCCGGTGCTCTTCGTCATCATCTTCATTTTCTTCTTTGGCCTTGTGACGCTCGGGCTGGGCTGGATGTTGTTCTGGCTGATCACGCCCGGCACCGTGCTCTGGGGAATCTGCTATTACGGTATCACTTTCGGCGGTAAAGCCTCAGCCACGATCGGAATGCGTATTTTGGACATCGAACTGCGCACTTGGTACGGCGCGCCGGCTTATTTTGTTCTCGGCGCCGTGCATGGCGTCCTGTTCTGGGTCACGGTGTCGTTCCTGTCGCCCTTGGTGCTCCTGGTCGGCCTGCTCAACGAACGCCACCGCCTGCTGCACGACATCCTGATCGGTACCACCGTGATCAACAATCCGGTCCGGGCCGAGGTTCTGCGACGCACGCGCTGGACCGGATGAGAAGCTGTTTGACTGGAAACGATCGGCGCGCGATCCTAGGCTACCCGTAGCCCAAATCCCTAACGCCAGCCGACCGTGACCCAACACTCGCGCAATACCCCGCAGTTCTATCTGACGGCGCCGTCGCCATGCCCTTATCTGCCGGGCCAGGAGGAGCGCAAGGTGTTCACGCACCTGGTCGGCGAACGTGCGTCCGAGCTCAACAACTTGCTCACCCATGGCGGCTTCCGGCGCAGCCAGTCGATCGCCTACCGCCCCGCCTGCGAGACCTGCCGTGCCTGCGTCTCGGTGCGGGTAGTGGCGGAGGATTTTCGCCCGACCCGCGGCATGCGCCGCATCGCGCAGCGCAACCACGACCTGATCGGGGAGATGCGGGTCGCCGTGCCGACCACGGAGCAATATTCGGTTTTCCGCTCCTATCTCGACTCGCGCCATCGCGACGGCGGCATGGCCGACATGACCGTGCTCGACTACGCGATGATGGTCGAGGACAGCCACGTCGAGACCCGCATCATCGAATACCGGCGGCGCGGACCGGACAGTTCGATCAACGGGCGCGGCCATGGCGACCTGCTGGCAGTCGCGCTCACCGACGTGCTGGTGGACGGGTTATCGATGGTCTATTCGTTCTTCGAGTCGGATCAAGCAGCGCGCTCGCTCGGCACGTTCATGATCCTCGACCACATCACACGCGCCCGCCGTATGGGCCTGACCTACGTGTATCTCGGCTACTGGGTGCAGGGCTCGCGCAAGATGGACTACAAGGGCCGCTTCCTGCCACAGGAGCGGCTCACCCCCGACGGCTGGCGCCGCGTGGAAGCTTGAAGATCAAGGCGTGAAGCATGGACAAGCCGGGCCTGATCGTCGCGCCGCTGACGCCGTTCACCGCCGACCTCAAGATCGACGAGCCGGCTTTGCGGCGTCAGATCGACTACGTGGTCGAGGATTGCGGAGCGACCATGGTGGTCGCCGCCGGCGTCGAGACGCAGGAATACACGTATCTCGCCTTCGAGGAACGCAAGGCGCTGATCCGCCGCACGATCGAGTTTGTCGGCGGCCGCGCGCCGGTTATGGTCGGCGTCTCGCACGCCTCCTTCAAGACCGCGATCGAACTGGCGCATGAAGCGGAAAAGCTTGGCGCCGCCGCGCTGCAAATCCTCGCGCCGTTGCGTCCGTTCGCCGGGCCACCGACCAGGGACGACCTCATCGCTTACTTCGAGGCGGTCGCGCGAGAGACGACGCTGCCGATCACCCTCTATCTCAATCCCGGGCCGGGGGCCGATGTCTCCATCCCCGATACGATCGCTTTGGCGAAATTGCCGCGCATAAAATTCATCAAGGAAAGCTCGCGCGACCTGGCGCGGGTGTCGCGGCTGATCGTCGAGATCGATCGCGCCGCGCACGCGCGTTATTTCACGACCATGCAAATGCTGCTCGCCTCGCTGATGCTGGGCGGCTCCGGCGCGACCATGCCGCCGCCCGGATCGGAGATCGCGCGCCAAATCATCGATGCGTTCGTCGCGAAGGATTACGAGCGCGCCGCGCAATTGCAGCTCCAGTTCGCGCAGTTTCCGTCCAAGTGGATGCACCGCGGGCTGGCGCCGGTGATGAAGGCGGCGATGAACCTGATCGGCATTCCGGTAGGCGAGCCGTATCCGCCCTATGTCGGGCTCACGTCCGAGGAAACCGGCACGCTCGCGGCGTTGCTGAAGACCACGGTGCTGGGCAAGCGGATGCTCGCGCAGGCGGCGGAATAAGTAACAAAGAACCTCAACCCAGCACAAAATCCGCGATCAGCTTCACATTCAGTGCGATGATCATCGCTGCCACGAGCGCGGCCAGCACCGTGACCCAGCGCGCGGCGACCAGCGCACCCATCTTGGCGCGGTCGGCGGTGAACATCACCAGCGGTACGGTCGCGAACGGAAGTTGGAAGCTCAGCACCACCTGGCTGAGGATGAGCAGGTGCGCCGTGCCCTTCTCGCCGTACCAGATGGTGACCACCGCGGCCGGCACGATCGCGATCGAGCGGGTGATGAGCCGCCGCGCCCACGGCGGCAGGCGGATGTCCAAGAATCCTTCCATCACGATCTGGCCCGCGAGCGTCGCCGTCACCGTCGAATTGAGCCCGCAGCATAAGAGTGCGATGCCGAACAGCGTCGGCGCGATGGCGGAGCCGAGGAGCGGCGCGAGGAATGAATGCGCCTGGTCCAACTCGGCCACGTCGGTCTTGCCGATCTTGTTGAAGGTCGCGGCCGCGAGGATGAGGATCGACGCATTGATGAGCAGCGCAAACATCAGCGCGATGGTGGAATCGAGCGTCGCCAATGAGATCGCCTCGCGCCGGTCCTCGACGCTGTCGCCGAAGCGGCGCGTCTGCACCACGCCGGAGTGCAGATAGAGATTATGCGGCATCACCGTCGCGCCCAGGATGCCGAGCGAGAGGTAGAGCATGTCGGGATTGGTGACGATGTCGATCGTCGGCGCGAAGCCCAGGATGACGCCGCGCCAGTCCGGATTGGCAAGCGCGATCTGCACGGCGAAGCAGGCGGCGATGATGGCGAGCAGCGCCACCACAAAAAACTCGATCCAGCGGAAGCCGAGATGCTGCAGTCCCAGGATCACGAATACATCGAGCGCGGTGATGATGACGCCGATCTCAAGCGGGATGTGGAACAGCAGGTTGAGCCCGATCGCGGTGCCGATCACTTCGGCGAGGTCGGTGGCGCAGATCGCGATCTCGGCCAGGAGCCAAAGCGCCTGCGCGACGCCGCGCGGGAAGGCATCGCGGCAGGCCTGCGCGAGGTCGCGGCCGGCGCCGATCCCGAGCCGGGCACACAGCGCCTGCAGCAAGATCGCCATCAGGTTTGACAGCAGCGCGATGGACAGCAGCGCATAGCCGAACTTCGAGCCGCCTGCGAGCGAGGTCGCCCAATTGCCGGGGTCCATGTAGCCGACGGCGACGAGATAGCCCGGACCGAGGAACGCCAGCAGCTTCTTGAAGCGCGACCCTTGCGGCCGGGTCGCGATGGTGCCGAATACCTCCGATAGCGACCGGTTGGTCCGGTTGCGGCGCCAACCCGTCGCCGCAAGCGTCGCCTCCTCGTTTTGCCGTACGCGCATGTCCATTCGGAAGCCTCTCCTGACCGGGACATTACCTTGTTGCAAATAATTTGCAATTGCATTGAGTCAGCAAGCCGTTGCGCGCCCACCGAAGGGTGGCGGGCGGGCAAGGGCGGCATCGGGGGCGGGAATACCGGGTAGCGGGGTAGCGCAATCGGCCGCGACCTCTCCTGCGCACTACTTCCCGTTCGGCATCGGTTGCCCGAAGCTATTGGTGCGCGGGAAACCCTTCGGCGCCAGGCGGCCGGCGTCGGCGCGGTTGCCGCGCCAGTCGGCGAGTTCCTTGAGCGGGAGCGTGAACAGGCGGCCTGCGGCATCGAGCCACGACAGGCCCTCGCCGGCCTTGAAGGTCTTGAGGTCTGACAGCCCGCCGTCCTTGAAACGCTGCAGCCGCACGCCGCGTCCGCGCGTCATGTCCGGCACCTGATCAAGCGGAAAGATCACCATCTTGCGGTTCTCGCCGATGGTCGCGACCAGCTCGCCATCGATGGTGGTCATGGCGCGCGCGGGATCCGGCGCCGTGACGTTGAGCACCTGCTTGCCCTTGCGGGTGTTGCCCAGGCACTCGTCCTCGGGAACGACGAAGCCACGCCCCTGCGTGCTCGCGACCAGGAACTTGCGGCCGCCCTGATAGCGGAACACCGCGACCAGTTCGGTCTCCTGCTCAAGGTCGATGAACAGCCGAATCGGCTCGCCGTGGCCACGCCCGCCCGGAAGCTTTGCAACGTCGAGCGTATAGAAACGCCCGTTGGTCGCGAACACCAGGCACTTGGAGGTCGTCTCCGCCGGGAACGAAAAGCGCAGCCGGTCGTCCGCTTTGAAGTTGATGCCAGAGAGATCGGTGACGGTGCCGCGCAGCGCGCGAATCCAGCCCTTCTCGGAAACCACGATGGTGACCGGCTCGCGCTCGACCAGCGCCTCCTCCATCGCAGCGACGTCGTGCTCGGGCGCGTCGGCGAAGCCGGTGCGGCGCTTGCCGAGCGGCGTCTTCGGCCCAAAGGTCTCGCGCACCTTCTTGATCTCGGCGGCGACCTTGCGCCACTGCTCCTTCTCGGAGCCGAGCAACTCCTGCAATTCCTTGCGCTCGGTGCGCAGTTCCTTTTCCTCCTTGCGGATCTCCATCTCTTCGAGCCTGCGCAGGTTGCGCAGCCGCATGTTGAGGATCGCCTCAGCCTGCACGTCGGTAAGCTTGAAGGTCCGCATCAAGACCGGCTTCGGCTCGTCCTCGTTGCGGATGATCTTGATCACCTTGTCGAGGTTCAGATAGGCGATCAGATAGCCGCCCAGCACTTCGAGCCGGTGCTCGATCTGCGCCAGCCGATGGCGCGAACGCCGCAGCAGAACGTCACGCCGATGCGCGAGCCATTCCGTCAGCACCTCGGCGAGGCCGACGACCTTCGGGATGCGGCCCTTCAGCAGCACGTTCATGTTGAGCGGAATGCGGCTTTCAAGCTCGGTCAACTTGAACACCAACTCCATCATCAGCTCGGCATCGACCGTGCGCGCGCGCGGCTCGATCACGATGCGGATGTCTTCCGCCGACTCGTCGTGCATTTCAGCAACGAGCGGAAGCTTCTTCTCGTTGATGAGTTCCGCGAACCGCTCGATCAGCCGGCCCTTCTGCACCAGCCAGGGGATTTCCGTGACGACTACGACGTAGGTGCCGCGGCCGGTATCTTCCTGGTGCCAGCGCGCGCGTACCCGGAACGAGCCGCGGCCGGTCGTATAGGCTTCGGCAATCAACTCGCGCAAATCAACGATGAGCCCGCCGGTCGGGAAATCGGGACCGGGCACGTATTTGAGCAGCGTGCGGCTGCGCGCCGCCGGATTGTCGATCAGGTGCAGCGCGGCGTCGCACAGTTCGGCGGCATTGTGCGGTGGGATCGCGGTCGCCATACCGACGGCGATGCCCTGCGAGCCGTTGGCGAGGAGATTGGGAAACGCGCCAGGCAGCACCACCGGCTCCTCTTCGGAGCCGTCGTAGGTCGGGCGGAAATCGATCGCGTCCTCTTCGATGCCGTCCAGGAGAAGGCGCGCCACTTCGGTGAGCCGCGCTTCCGTGTAGCGCATCGCCGCCGGGTTATCGCCGTCGACATTGCCGAAGTTGCCCTGGCCGTCGATCAGCGGGTAGCGCTGGGAGAAATCCTGCGCCAGTCGCACCAGCGCGTCATAGACCGCCTGATCGCCGTGCGGATGGAACTTACCGATGACGTCGCCCACCACGCGCGCGCATTTCTTGAACGCCGCGCCGGGATCGAGCCGCAACTGCCGCATGGCGAAAAGCAGCCGACGGTGCACCGGCTTGAGGCCGTCGCGCGCGTCCGGGAGCGCGCGGTTCATGATGGTGGAGAGCGCGTAGGCCAGATAGCGCTCTTCGAGCGCGTCGTGCAGCGCAATGTTCTCGACGCCGCCGGTCGGCGGAGGAATCAGCTTAGTTGCCATGCCGCATGAGTATCGCGCACCGACGCGATGAACAAGCGATCAGCCGGTCCGGACGCTCGCCGCCCCCGCCGGCGTTCGCACCGCGATCAAGGATGGCGCCATGACCGCCCAGGCACACTGGTTCTGGCACGCGCGTGATCGCCGCGGCCACGACCGCGGCAACCGAACAAAGCCAAACATGACGTGTTGCAGCGAACCCAGATGGCGCATCAGCCTTTAGGGCGTGGTCTCCGGCGTGGCAGCGGCCGATTCGTACTCGACGATCAGCGTCGGAGAAATCCGCTTCCACAGATGACTGAAGATGCGCTTCCAGCTCTCACAGTAGACGCTGGGGTTGTCAAATCTGCGCTCGTTCGACCACCGTTGCGCAATGTGCCCGGCTCCGCACGCATCCAGATACTCGCATTTCATGCAGGTGTCGCACAGGTGCAAACTGGCCTCGTAGGCTTCGCGCCAGCGCGGGTCCCCTTGAACGTCCTTGATGGCGTTGTTGAAAACGCTGGTATCCGTTTTTGTACTGCCATCCCCGACGATACGGAGCACATCCAACGGCTCGAGCGAGCCGTCCGGCATGAGCGTAATGGTATCCATGGACCCCAGTCCAACCGTGTCGGAAACCGCGAGGTTTCCAAGCAATCCCTGGATCATCGAGTCCAACGTCCTGATGCGAACACCTTGTGCCGCGTACTTGTCGAACCAAACGTCGAACAACTTGATGAAGTAGTCGGAAATCGGCGGTGGGTTATCTGCGTGGGTCGCATCGGGCGGTAGCAGATCGAATTGCTTGAACCCGAGTTCATCGACCAGATACGACACGATTCGTTCGGGGTCCGTCGCCGGATTGCAGACCGAAATGAGACTCGGATCGATGCCATTGGCGCGCAGGCATTCGATGCCCAGCAGCACGTCTGCGTGGGTGCCCTTGCCTTTAAAATCGACGCGATTTTTGTCGTTGATCTCAGGCGGGCCGTCGAGGCTGACGGTGACGGGTACGTCATAGGTCTTGAAGATCTCGGCCCACTCCCGGTCGACCAGGATGCCGTTGGTGCAAACTCCTCGCCCAATCCTGCAGCCGGTGCGCTCCTCGATCTCCTGCAATCTTTTCAGCAGTGCGACGAAGCGATGCTTGGGGAACAAGAGCGGCTCGCCGCCATGGAACACGAGCATGAACTGCTCCAGGCCGTGCTCCACAATGTGCTGCTCGAGACGATCGCAAAACGCGGTCTCTGCTTCCGCCGTGAGAACTGCCGGTTTCCGGTAGACCTCGGCATCGCGAAACCAATAACAATAGGTGCAATTGATGTTGCAGCGGGACGCGAGCTTGACCAGCACAAACGTGAAGACGGGACTATCGTCAACGGAAGATTCAGCGGCACGCGCACCCCTGTCGGGCAGCCCGCGCGCCACGTCAACGCTGATCATAACACTCGCGTCCTTGTGTTGCCCCAGGGCGCACCAGAGCACAGAGCGAGCAATGCCCGCTCTGCTATTTCAGGCGTAGCAATCAATCAGAGTACCCGCCCGTAGAACCTGCCGAAGCGAGCGAAGGGAAGGACGCGACCGTAAAGCCGACCATACCCAACCCGGCCATATCCGATTCGGCCATATCCGATCCGCCCGTATCCTCCCCGACCGTACCCGCGTCCGCCTCGCGCGTAGAACCGACCGAATGCAGCGGTTTGCATCCTAGGGCCGTCAAGCTCGGGGTCACCAGCGCGGGGATCCATGCGAAGATCCTGGCGGCCTTCTTCGATGATGTCATTCAATGCAGGATTGGTCGACTTCAGATTGACGACCGTGTCGGACCGGACAGCCGCATCGGCATCCTTCATGCCCAGCACGTAGGCGGCGCCGAATCCAACCCCGAGAAGCTTGATGCGGTCGAGAAACGCGCGCCTCGACAGCCCTTCGTTGGCCAGCTCGCTTTGTAAATCCTGTGCCTGCTGCCGTTTCGCCTGATCGTCTTGCATGTTCCCCTCCTGGCACTCATTCCAGCGCACGTCCGGCTGGCGGTCACGCGCGCGACGTCGCTCCTCTTGCCGATTCTTGTTGCCGATTCTTGCCGATTTTTAGAGCCACCTCGCCACAAAAGCCTAGTGCAACCCGCAAGACCGGTCAAACTCTAATGCCTTATAATCCAATGCCAAATCTTAACGCGAAGGCGGCGGCTTAGGTGCGCGCTTGTTTCCCTGGATCTGTCTTGCCTCGTTGGCGAGCCAAGTGAAATCCTCATAGCGATGTCCGGAGAAGGCGGGTCCGGCGGAACTGCGGAGAACAGTCAAAAAACGCGCCAAGATATCGTGGGCGCGGCTGATGCGCTCCCCCCAACACTGCAAAAAATATTGCCCCACGTGGTCGGGCCCATCGAACTTAACGAGGGCGCCCACATGGTCGTAGGTTCCGCACAATTGCGCCGCCGCGCGTTGCATACGGTCGTCCCCCTCCCACCAATTCTTCCCCGCTTCTTCCTCGCGACGGATTTCGGTCATCACAACATTCCGGGCATCTTGAATCCTTTGCTCCTCAAGATAGTTCAAGATTTCTCGAGAGTTTAGTCGATTGAGCTTCTTGCAAAGCCGAATCAATCTGCTGCGTCATCATGTCGAGCCGTTGCGTCACCGCTTGAACGTGCGGCCATGCCAGGCGTCCTGCCCAGATCAGAAGGACGGGCAATGCGATTTGCGCGAGCCAATATAGATGTTCGAGCCAATAATCGATTTCACCCATCTCGTATCCCTTTTTCGATGTTCTACTACGTTCAAAACTTTCTGAGAGCACATGCCCCGACGCTACTACGTGAGCGCCGCACAACATGAGGGCCGCGTGAGCGTGACGACTGCGAGAGTGCCGTCGCCGCAGGATTCACGAAACCGCTCGCTCGGTTTGATGCGCGTTGAGAATGGCGCTGACAAAGCTTGCGCGCGCAGCAGGCAACGCAAGTCCGCGCGGCTCGAGGACGTGCCGCAACAGAAAAAAGCCCGTCACCGCAAATCCGTCCGCAAGGTCGTCTGCGGATGGATGCAGCGTCTCGCCGGTGGCGAGAAAGGCCGGGAGCCGAAACAGCTTGTCCTGCCATGGCTCGCCGGCGGCGCGCGAGACCGCCCGGCCGCTCTTCGGCGACACATAGGCGAGCTCCGCCGTCGTGCCGGTGGCGGCGCAGCTCTCGAGATCGAGCCCGAAGCCCAGTTCGCCGAGCATGCCGAGCTCGAACCGGACGATCTGCGGGCCGGCGCGACCCGCATCAAGCAGCCCGTCCAGCACCTCTTCGAGCGCGGCATGGATCTGCGGATGCGGATCGCGTTCGGGCAGCAGTCGGCACAGCGCGCCGAGATGGGTGACCCCATAGACCGCATGCGCGATCCCGAGAAATGAAGCCGCTGGCAGATGCAGACCTTCCACGGCGTAGTGGCCGAGATGCTCGTCGAGCCGCGCCCGCCAGGTGGCGCTGACCCGATTGCCGGGCTGCAGTACCGGGCGCAGCCGCGAGCCGGCCCCGCCACGCACGAGGCCGAGGTGGCGGCCGTGTTCGCGCGTCATCAGCTCGAGGATGGCGTTCGCCTCCCCGTGCCGCTTGACGCCCAGCACGATGCCTTCATCGGTCCATTGCATCAACGATCGCCTAATCGCTTCTGCCGCTCGCTAACTCGCCTGAAGCCATGTCTCATTGCCAAATAGACGAATGGCAACAGTCCCGCAGCTTCTTCTCCCTGTATTTTTAATTTGCATGGCCACAACAAAGGCAAGAGTGGAATGATCCACCTGAGTTGGGCAAATTGCAGCTGGGCAAAAAGGAATTTGAACCAGGGGACCATCTTCATGTCTCCGAAGTGATCCGCAAACATCATGGACTTTGGCTTATTCTCTCAACGCACCGGATGTGAACCAGTGCTCGGAGTATTGAGCGCCTCTCAGTATAACACCATGATATAAATAATTGATGTTATTGACCTATTCCTTCGGAAACTCCAAACCCATCTCGCGATAGCGTTCCGGATCCTCGCTCCAGCCCTCGCGCACCTTCACGAACAGGAAGAGATGCACCGGCGCTTCCACGACCTGCGCAATCTCGCGCCGGGCGTCGGCGCCGATCGCCTTGATGGTCTGACCGGCCTTGCCGAGCACGATCTTGCGCTGGCTTTCGCGCTCGACATAGATCGTCTGCTCGATCCGCACCGAGCCGTTCGGCAATTCCTTCCACTGCTCGGTCTCGACGGTGGATTGATAGGGCAGCTCCTGGTGCAGCCGCAAATAGAGCTTCTCGCGGGTGATCTCTGCCGCGAGCTGGCGCAGCGGCGCGTCGGTGATCTGATCCTCCGGGTAATGCCATGGTCCCGGCGGCGCCCGCTCCGCGAGCCAGCGCTTGAGGTCGGCCACCCCATCGCCCGTCAGCGCCGAGATCATGAACGTCGTCTCGAACGGTACCCGGTCGTTCACGGCCTTCGCGAGCGTCAGCAGTTCCGGCTTCGCCACCAGATCGACCTTGTTGAGAATGGCGAGCTTGGGCTGCCGCACGGTGGCGAGCCCGTCGAGCAGCGCGCCGGTCTCGTCGTCGATGCCGCGCTTGGCGTCGATGAGGACCGCGACAACGTCGGCGTCGTGGGCGCCCGCCCAGGCGGTCGTGACCATGGCGCGGTCGAGTCGACGCCGCGGCGCGAAGATGCCCGGCGTGTCGATGAAGACGAGCTGCGCATCGCCTTCGGTAGCGATCCCGCGCAGCAGCGTGCGGGTGGTCTGCACCTTGTGCGAGACGATCGTCACCTTGGTGCCGACCAGAGCGTTGATCAGGGTCGATTTGCCGACATTGGGAGCGCCGATCAGCGCGACAAAGCCGCAACGCCGCTTCTCGACCGGATCAGCCATCACGCGGTTCCATCTTGACGCCTTCGCGGGTCAGCATCGCAGCCGCGGCCGCCTGCTCGGCGGCACGCTTGGAGCGGCCGAGCCCCTCCGCCGGTGCGCGGTCGGGCAGTTCGACGGTGACGCGGAACTCCGGATCATGGTCGGGACCCTTGCGTTCGACCTCGCGGTAATTCGGCGTCGGCAGCCCGCGCGCCTGCGCCCATTCCTGCAGGACCGTCTTGGCGTCCCGCAGCGGACGCTTGGGCGTGCGCATGCGCTGATCCCAGAATCGGGTGATCAGATCGGACGCCGCGCCATATCCGCCGTCCATATAGACGGCGCCGATCAGCGCTTCGCAGACGTCGGCCAGGATCGCGGTCCGGTTGCGGCCGCCGGCGTTGTTCTCGGAGGCGCCGAGCCGGATCGCCGCCCCGAGATCAATGGCGCGCGCCACCTCGGCGCAGGCCTCCTTGCGCACAAGATCAGCGAGCCGACGCGACATCTCGCCCTCGTCGGCCCGGGGAAAGGCGCGGAACAGCATGTCGGAGACCACCAGTCCCAAAACGTGGTCGCCGAGAAATTCCAGTCTCTGATACGAGCCGGCCCGGTTGCGCGATCCGGTCAGCGCGGAAATATGGGTGAGTGCTTGCTCCAGCAGCGCGGCGTCCTTGAAGCGATAGCCGATCCGCGCTTCGAACTCGGTGGTCCCGCGCCGGCGCCGTTTCGGCTCCTTGGCGGGCTTCGCCGGCTTGGTTCCCTTGAATTCCTTCGGCTCCTTGGGTTCTTTGGGTTCCTTCGGCTCCTTGGCCGGCTTGGCCTCGGGCGTTTCGACCGATACAGCGACGGCGGCCTCGGCAAGGTTTTTCGCGAGCGAAGACAAGTCCGGGCCATCCGGCGGGGCCGGCGAAGACTTGGCTTTGGGCTGTCGGCTCATCGAAGGATCGTGAATGTCCGGCGCCACCGCACCGCGCTTGGCCAGCGCCACACCTCCCAGGCGTGTGCGCCCTGGCCGATCGAGAAGTAAATGATCTCGGCGGGACCTACAATGTTCTCGAATGGGACGTAACCGACCTCGTCCAGGATCCGGCTGTCGGCCGAATCATCGCGGTTGTCCCCCATCATGAAATAATGGCCCTCGGGCACCTCGTAGACATCGGTGTCGTCGAGCGGACCGTTGTCGAACATATCCAGGGTATTGTAGCTCTTGCCGTTCGGCAGGGTCTCGCGGAATTGCCGCACCCGCACGCCGCCTTCGTCCTCGTCGACGAAATCCTCGATCCGCTCGCGTTTCACCGGCTCACCGTTGATGTGCAGGACGCTTTTGATCATCTGGATGCGATCGTGCGGCAGGCCGATCACCCGCTTGATGAGATCCTGCAAATCGTCGGTCGGCAAACGGAAGACAACGATGTCGCCGCGTTCCGGCGGATGGGCGAAAATGCGCCCGGAGAACAAGGGCGGCGACAGCGGCAGCGAATAGCGGCTGAAGCCGTAAGAGAACTTCGAGACCGCGAGGGAATCGCCGATCAACAGCGTCGGGATCATCGATCCCGAGGGAATGTGGAAGGTCTGGAAGACGAAAGTGCGGATCACTAGCACGAGAACGACGACCGGCAGCCAGAAGCGCACGGCTGCGGCAACCCCGCCCTCCTTCCGCTGTCGCCCCTCGGAGGAAGCCATGAACCCGCCGTTTGTCAGCTGGCCGAGCGGATGGAAGCGTGCGGCCCCACTCTAGCCGCCCGGCAGGCCTGGGGAACTTCGATCATCGCACCAGGCTGAACAGCCGGCCCCACCGCACCGACCAGGGCCAGCGCCAGAATTCCCAGGCATGCTCACCCTCCTGCACGGAGAAGAAGATGAGCTGCGCACGACCGATGAGGTTTTCGAGCGGCACATAGCCGACCTGGGATTCGACGCGGCTGTCAGTCGAGTTGTCGCGGTTATCGCCCATCATGAAGAAATGCCCGGGCGGCACCACATAGACTTTGGTGTTGTCGTAGAAACCGTTGTCGATGAGATCGAGCGTCGTATAGCTCACGCCGTTCGGCAGCGTCTCGCGCCAGCGCTTCACCCTGGTCGTGCGGCCACCTTCTTCCGTCTCGATGAAGTCATCGATCCGCTCGCGCTTGATCGGCTCGCCGTTGATGTGCAGGACCCCGTCGATCATCTGGATGCGATCATTGGGAAGACCGATCACGCGCTTGATGTAATCGATGTGATCGTCCTTGGGCAGCCGGAACACCACGACATCGCCGCGCTGCGGCTCGCCGCTCCATACCCGGCCGGAGAACAGCGGCGGCGAGAACGGCAGAGAATAGTGACTGTAGCCGTAGCTGTACTTCGAGACGAACAGATAATCGCCGACCAGCAGCGTCGCCTTCATCGATCCCGAAGGGATGTTGAACGGCTGAAAAAGGAACGTGCGGATCACGAGCGCGATGATGAGTGCGTGGAAGATGACACGACCGGTCTCGGCAATGCCGCCCTCTTTCCGTCTGGCGCCGGTGGTCAAACTCATGAGCCTCTCATTCTGTCATTCGGTCGCTAAATCCCCCGCGTCCTATCTAGCGGTTGCCGAGAGCGCAGGCAATGAACGCTCGCCGTTTTCATCCTAAACTTCCCGTAATATCATTTATCTTGATATTTCAATGGCTTATTTCGATTGAAAACCGCCGAGCGCCGACGCGGTCCAATGTCGCTGGGCGACGATGTCAGAGCGCTCCCTTGGGATCAGCCAACTGACAGCACGGTCGCGGAGAGTTCCACCACTCCCTTTGAGCAGAACTTGAAACGGTAGAAGACCGGAAACGGAACACACCTAGGACTCAGGCATCGGTCGCGCTGCGCCTTCACGTTGTCAGGTCGAGCGCGGCACCGCCGAGATGATCACCAGCGCCTGCGCCATCGGTCCTTCGTCGGTGATGGTGACATCGATGCGCGGCTCGCAGCCCGCCGGCGTGATCGCCTGCAGGCGCGCCAGGGCGCCGCCGGTGAGCTTCATGGTGGGGCGGCCGGACGGCAGATTGATTACGCCCATGTCGCGCCAGAACACGCCGGCCCGCAGACCGGTGCCGAGCGCCTTGGCGCAGGCTTCCTTGGCGGCGAAGCGCTTTGCGTAGGTCTCGAATTTGCGCGCGCGGCGTTCCGCTTTCGCGCGCTCGGTATCGGTGAAGATGCGCGCGAGAAAGCGCTCGCCATGCCGCTCGATCACCTGCTCGATGCGGCGCACGTCGACGAGATCGGAGCCGACGCCGATGATCATGAGCTTGCTCCGCTGCGGCCGCGCTCCATCGCCGCGCGCATGATCCTGACCGCTTCGCCGAGGCCGACCGTCACCGCCTCACCGATCAGGAAATGCCCGATATTCAATTCCACGATCTCCGGCAAGCCCGCGATCCGCTCGGCCGTCTCGTAGTTGAGCCCATGCCCGGCGTGAACCTCCAGCCCGCGCGAGCGCGCCAGCTTCACGCCCTCGCGGATGCGCGCCCACTCCGCGTCCGCGCGTCCCTTGCGACCCTCCGCCAGCGCATCGCACCATGCCCCGGTGTGGATTTCGATCGCCGGCGCGCCGATAGCGGCGGCGGCCTCGATTTGCGCAGGCTCCGCCGCGATGAACAGCGAGACCCGGATGCCAGCCTGCTTCAGCGCCGCGACGGCCGGCTGGAGTTCGGCCCGCTGACCGGCCGCATCGAGCCCGCCTTCGGTGGTCCGCTCGGTGCGGCGTTCGGGCACGACGCAGGCCGCGTGCGGCTGCGTTCGCACCGCGATCGAAACCATCTCCTCGGTCGCCGCCAATTCCAGATTGAGCGGCACGCGCAGCGCCGCCTTGAGCCGGGCGATGTCGTCGTCGCGAATATGGCGACGATCCTCACGCAGATGTGCGGTGATGCCGTCGGCGCCCGCCGCGATCGCGATCTCGGCCGCCTGCAACGGGTCCGGATGCCAGCCGCCACGCGCGTTGCGAAGGGTCGCGACGTGGTCGATGTTGACGCCGAGGCGGAGGGGGGGAAGGGGCATGAGGCGAGGTCCGGAGATCTGATGCTACCTGACCCAGTTTTCAATTTTCAGCCCATCCACCCGTCGAAACTCGCGTTCATTGTTAGTTACGAGCGTCATGTCGAGCGCTTGCGCATGGGCGGCAATCCAGTAATCGTTTGCGCCGATCGTCTCGCCCCGCGTCTCGAGGGCAGCGCGAATCCTTCCATAGATGAGGGCAGCCTCCGGCGGAAGCGGCAGCACAGGCAGCAATTGTGAAATCTCGTCCAGGATGCGAAGCGCTTGAGTCCGAACAGCTCGCTTCTCGGCGCCAAAAATCAGCTCGCCATAGGTCACCACCGACATCGCCGCTGCACCCGTTGGCAGCCGGTCAAACGACGCCATTACTTCTGGTGGGCGCCGACGTCCAATATAGCTGATCGTATTTGTGTCCAAGAGAAAGCGAGGCGCCATCACGCCCTCTTGCGTCGAGCCGGCTTCTTCGCGCGGGCGCGATCAACATCTTTGGATTGCAGATCAAAATCGATTTCCCGCGGTCGCTCTTTCTTCAGGCGCTCGATCGCATCCCAATCAAGATCGAGCTGGGTTATAAGCTCGAATGCTCGCGCCATGCCTTGATCTTTCTCCCGCAATACGACCTCATCTCCCCGCCGGAAGATTTCGACCCGGTCGCCCTTGAAGCGGAATTCCTTGGGCAGCCGGACCGCTTGGCTGTTGCCTGACTTGAAGACGCGGGCCGTGGCCATGAAATCTCCGCGTATATACGGTTACGTATATACGTTGATCCCGTTCCGGAGGCAAGTCGCGCCACCGCGCCGCGGCCGAGCACGCCCATGGCCGCCCCAACCATTGATTGTTCCTATCACAATTGCCCCCCCCGCGTGCAATGCTAGCGTGTGCCTCATTACTATTCTGGGAGGGCACTGCCATGACGAATGTGAAACTTCCCCACCGTCGAATTTCTGCATCTGGCCGCGGGTGCTGTCGCGCTCTGTCTCCTGACCGTCAGCATGCCAGACCAACATGCATGGTCGCAGGCGCCACGAAGTTTTAAAATCATTGTCCCGTATGCGCCTGGAGGTGGGGGGAGTGTGTTGGCTCGCGTCCTGGCCGATCACATTGAACGGACGCAAAACGTTACCATCGTTGTCGAAAATCGACCGGGGGCAGGAACGGCCATCGGAACCGAAGCAGTGGCCCGAGCAGTTCCCGATGGCAACACGTTACTGATCAATAATGCCTCGATCATCATCAGCGCGTATCTCCAAAAACAGAACTATGACCCGGTAAGAAGTTTCGAGCCGATCTGTCAGCTTGTGAACAATCCAAACTTCATCACCGTCAATAGCGCTTCGCCTTTTCGAACGCTGCCGGAGTTTCTGAACGCAGCGCGTGCGAAGCCGGGCGAAATCACTGCCGCCAGCTTTCCCGCAAACAACGGGCAAATCTTGGTGGAAGTGCTCAAACGCCGGGCGAATGTGGATATCACCTTCGTTCCATTTCCCGGCAGCACTCCGGCCGTCACCGCGTTATTGGGCGGGCATGTGACGGCTCTGTTCGATAACTACGCCACAGTTGGCGAGCACGTCCAGGCGGGCAAGCTGCGTGTGCTTGCGGCAACTTCCCGCGAACGTTCAGACGCATTCCGCGATGTACCGACCGTCGCCGAGTCCGGTTTCAAAGGTTATGGCCTGGACGGCTGGTGGGGCCTGTTCGCGCCAGCAAAGGCACCGACGGCAGCCCTTACCCAGTTTGCCGATTGGGTGACCGCGGCCTTGCGGTCGCCCGAAGTCAAGCAGAAGCTGGGACCGATAGGCTTTTATCCGGCTCCCATTTGTGGGGCAGGCTTCGCCAGCTATTATCAGGATCAGTACGACGCATACGGCCCTCTCCTGCGTGAAGCGAATATGAAAACGGAGTGAAGAGAGGGGGGCATTCCATAATCTCCCGTTCGGCGAATCCAGGCCGCAAAGCGATCTCGCTCACGCATTCACCCGTTCGGCGCTGGCGACGATGTTCTTGGCCCGCAGTTGGGCGATGATCGAGGTGAGATGCTTGAGGTCGTAGACTTCGAGATCGATCATGACCGAGGTGAAGTCCGGCGACTGCCGCTCCATGTGGATATTGTCGATATTGCCGTCGTGCTCGGCGATCACCTGGGCGACCTGCGCCAGCGAGCCGGGCTCATTCACGGTCTGCAGCACGACGCGCGCCGGGAAACGCTGCGGCGTGGCTTCGTCGATATCCCAGCGCAGGTCGAGCCAGCTCTCGGGCTTGTCCTCGAAATCCCGCAGCGACGGTGATTGGATCGGGTAGATCGTGATCCCCTCGCCCGGACTGAGGATACCGACGATCCGGTCACCCGGCACAGCCCCGCCATTCGGCGCGAACCGCACAGGCAGGTCGCTATTCACGCCGCGGACCGGGATGGCGCCGCCGTTCGCGGAGTCCGGCACCTTGTATTTGACCGCCTTGCTGCGCTTGAGACCGAACCAGCCGCTCTCGGGCTTGGGATGCTGCGCGATGACGGCCGCCCGCTCTTCCTTGTAGTCGGGATACATCGCCCGCGCGACGTCGGCCGCCCGCATCTCGCCGCGTCCGACCGCCGACATCACTTCTTCGACGGAAGATCGCGCCAGGCGCGGCAGCGCGCCCACCAGCTTCTCGTCCGAATAAGCGATCTTCGCACGCTGGCAAAGGCGTTCCACGATCCGCCGCCCAAGCCCGGTATACTGGTGGCGCACCGCCGTCCGGGTCGCCCGGCGGATCGCGGCCCGCGCCTTGCCGGTCGTGACCAGCAATTCCCAGGCCGCGGGCGGCGTCGTCTGCGCCTCCGCGGTGATGATCTCGACCTCGTCGCCGTTGGTGAGTTCGGACACGAGCGGCGCGATCTTGCCGTTGATCTTGCAGCCGACCGCGGCGTTGCCGACCCCGGTATGCACCGCGTAAGCGAAATCAAGCGCATTCGCGCGCCGCGGCAGCGCGATGAGCTTGCCCTTCGGCGTGAAGCAGAACACCTGATCGTGGAACAGTTCGAGCTTGGTATGCTCGAGGAATTCCTCCGGGTTGGAGCCCTCGGCCAGTAGCTCGACGGTATGCCGCAGCCAGGCATAGGCGCTCGACTCGCGCGACAGCATCTCGGTCGGCGAGCCGAGCCCATCCTTGTAGAGCGCATGGGCGGCGATGCCGTATTCCGCCAGCGCGTGCATTTCGCTGGTGCGGATCTGCAGCTCGACGCGCTGCTTCCCGGGCCCGATCACGGTCGTGTGGATCGACCGGTAGTCGTTCTGCTTCGGTGTCGAGATGTAGTCCTTGAAGCGGCCGGGGACCATCGGCCAGCTCGTGTGCACGATGCCGAGCGCCTCGTAGCATTCCGCCGGCGTCTTCACCACAACGCGGAAGCCGACGATGTCGGAGAGCTGCTCGAAGCCGATCGACTTGCGCTCCATCTTGCGCCAGATCGAGTAGGCCCGCTTGCGCCGCCCCATGACCTCGGCGGTGGTGCCGCGGTCGGCAAGCTTGCGCGTGAGCTGCTGTTCGATCTCTTCGACCAGGCCGACGTTGCGCGATTCCAGGACCTCGAGCCGCTCGCTGATCACCTTGTAGGCGCTCGGGTTAAGCTCACGGAACGCCAGATCCTCAAGCTCCTCGCGCATCTCGTGCATGCCCATGCGGCCCGCGAGCGGGGCATAGATGTCGAGCGTCTCCTCGGCGGTGCGGCGGCGGCTCGCCGGCGGCACATGGGAGAGCGTGCGCATGTTGTGCAGGCGGTCGGCGAGCTTGATCAGCAGCACCCGCACGTCGTCGGCGATCGCGAGCAGGAGCTTGCGCAGGTTTTCGGCCTGCTTGGCTTCCTTGGTGACCAGGTCGAGCCGCTTGAGCTTGGTCAGACCCTCGACCAGCGCGCCGATGTCCTTGCCGAAGAGCTGATCGATCTCGGACCGGGTCGCGTCGGTGTCCTCGATCGTGTCGTGCAAGAGCGCGGCTGCAATGGTGGCGTCGTCGAGCTTGAGATCGGTCAGGATCGCGGCGACTTCAAGCGGATGCGAGAAATAGGGATCGCCCGAGGCGCGCTTCTGCTCGCCGTGCGCCTTCATCGCATAGACATAGGCGCGATCGAGCAGCGGCTCGTCGGTATTCGGGTTGTAGCGCCGCACCCGTTCCACCAGATCGTATTGCCGCATCATCGGCGGCTTCGCCGGCTGTTTGGGTTTGACCGCCTTTTCAATCACTTGCGAGACGAGGTGGAAGCTGCGCTCAAGCGGCGCGCGGCTGCGTCCCTGGTTTTGCATGCGTGGCAGATCGCTGCCGGAGCGTGCCATGACCATCCTTGCGTCGGCGGGGTCTGGGGCCGCCCGCGTCACGGTCAAGATATCATGGCGATTCGCTTGCGCTACAAGTCGTTAGAGCGTGATCCCGAAAAGTTGGAGACTTTTCAGACAAGATCATGCGGAGGAGCAGCCGCGCACTGCAACTTGAGACCATCTCAGACGAAAATGGCCCGGACATTCCGGGCCATTTGAAGCGCAAACTTTTGCTTAACCCTATTCCTCTTCTTCCGGCTGCTCCTCCGGCGGGGCCAGACCCTCGAGGCCCTTGAGCAGTTCTTCCTCGGTCATCCGGTCGACGGTGACCTCGGTATCGTCGGCATCGACGGTGCTGCCGGGGGCTCCGATCAGCGGAACGTTGGCCGGCTCGGGCTCGTCGACCTCGACATATTTCTGCAGCGCATGAACCAGTTCCTCCTTGAGATCATCGGGAGAAACCGTGCTGTCCCCAATCTCACGCAATGCGACGACTGGGTTCTTGTCGTTATCGCGCTCGACAGTGATCTGTGCGCCGGAGGAGATCGTTCGCGCCCGGTGACTGGCGAGCAACACGAGATCAAATCGATTTTCAACCTTGTCGATGCAGTCCTCGACGGTGACTCGGGCCATGCGGCGCTCCTGTGACGATCGGAAGTGGCAATCAGCTGCCGCACGATCGGCGGGGACGGTCTGATGTGTCCGGAAATGTGGGCGCTAGGTACCTTTCCTGCAACCATTGCGCAAGGGTAAAATGCGCAAGGACACAAGCGGTTATTGAGATTCCGCTTGGCAGGTGCCGCGAACCTCTGTTAGGCAGGGCAGTCGAGCGTCGTTCGACCCATATTCGAACCGATTGAATGGTCGTAAACGGCGTGCGTGCGATTGGATTGAGGCACGCATTCCAACGCGCCCGATAGCGCCACAAAGACAACGCTTTCCGCCGCCTTCGTTCGGCCGGAAAAGCGGATCGATCACTGAATTTGATGACGAGGTGAGAGCCAGAATGTCACCGCAAACGGAAAAGATCGCCCTGTTCATTGACGGCGCCAATCTTTACGCCACTGCCAAAGCTTTGGGATTTGACATCGATTACAAGCGGCTTCTGCGCGAATTCCATTCGCGCGGCTATCTCATGCGGGCGTTCTATTACACCGCCGTAATCGAGGATCAGGAATATTCGTCGATCCGGCCGTTGATCGATTGGCTCGACTACAACGGCTACAGTGTCGTGACCAAGGCGACCAAGGAATTCGTCGACCAGACCGGGCGGCGCAAGGTCAAAGGCAACATGGACATCGAGCTTGCTGTCGATGCCATGGAGATCGCCGAGCATATCGACCAGATGGTACTGTTTTCCGGTGATGGCGATTTCCGCTCGCTGGTCGAGGCGATGCAGCGTCGCGGCGTGCGAGTAACGGTGGTTTCGACCATATCGACGCAACCACCGATGGTAGCCGACGAGTTGCGCCGCCAAGCCGACGTCTTTCTCGATATCGTCGAACTGCAACCGAAGATCGGCCGGGACCCATCCGAGCGCGCAACCCGCGAGCCGAGGGAACCGCGCGAACCCCGTGAGCAGCGCCATCCGCAGTTCCTGCAGCGCAGCGCCGCACCCCAGCGCGCCAGCGCCGGCGCGGCCGATGACGACGACGAATTCGACGATTGAGCGAACCCCCATCGAGCGTGAAGATGATGCCCGCCGCCAGCAAGGCTGGCCGCGACTGCCCGCTCTGCCCGCGCCTGGCGGCCTTCCGCTCCGAATGGCGCCAACGTGAACCGTCCTGGTTCAACGCTCCGGTCCCCTCCTTCGGCCCATCATCGGCACGGCTGCTGATCGTCGGGCTGGCCCCCGGCCTGCAGGGCGCCAATCGCACCAGCCGCCCCTTCACCGGCGATTATGCCGGCGTGCTGCTTTACGAGACGCTGGCGCGCTACGGCTTCGCTCGCGGCACCTACGACGCGCGCGCCGACGACGGGCTCGAACTGATCGACACCCGTATCACCAACGCGGTGCGCTGCGTGCCGCCGAAGAACAAGCCCACTGGAACCGAGATCACGACCTGCCGCCGGTTTCTCTCCGCCACGATCGCGGAAATGGAAGACCTGGCAGCCATCGTGGTGCTCGGGCGCATCGCCCATGACAGCGTGGTCACGGCGCTGGGCGAACGCCCCAAAGCCGTCACGTTCGGCCACGGCGCTTCGCATCAGCTCGATCGGGTGAAGCTGTTCTGCAGCTATCACTGCTCGCGGCTCAACACCAATACCAGGGTGCTGACACCGAAAATGTTCGGCGAGGTCTTTGCCGCGGTCCGCGCGCATCTCGACAGCGCACCGGCGGCTCAGCGTCCGGAAGGGTCATCGAAAGCCTCTATTGCACCTCAGCGACCATGATCGTGACGCCGCCGGTTGCAAAGTTTGCGATGTCGGCGACCGTTCGCTGCGCCTCCGGTGAGGCGAGCACACTGCGCATGTGCTCGACGTCGTCGAAGTAAACCTCGGCGCTGCGGTAATACGGCGCGCGCCCACCATCGGGCGTTCCGACGAACTTGCAAAGCTCCATTCGCCGCACGCCCTGGCGCCTCTCTCAGCGAATCGGCAAATGCGTCTCGCGTAGTAAGCTCGGGATCCAAGCCTGCGGCGTCATGATCGTCCAGACACCGTCGTGAGTCGTCGCAAGCACCGCTGACTATTCATTGCATCCGCAGCCAGGCGATGACCTCGGCGGCGCTCTGGTCCGGCGGGAACACCGGGTAGAACACCTTCGTAACGATGCCGTCGTCGATGACCAGCGCCATGCGCTTGAGCAGCGTCATCCCGGCTACTGCGAACGTCGGCAGATTGATCGCACGCGCCAGCGCAAGCCCAGGATCCGAGAGGATCGGGAACGGCAGATGCAGCCGCGTCGCGGCTTCGTGCTGATAATCGGTGTCCTGCGTGGACAAGCCATAGACGCGCGACACACCGAGCCCCTTGAGCTCGTCGAAATGGTCGCGAAAGCTGCACGATTGCGGCGTGCAGCCGCGCGCACCGGGGATCGCATCCCACCCCTCCGGCAATGGCTGTCCCGGCACGCCGGTGCGTGGGTAGATGTAGACCACCGTGCGACCGGAGAGGCGCGCGAGATCGACCTGCGAACCGTCAGTCGCCGCCAGCTCGATCGAAGGGAGCATCAGTCCCGTGAGATGGCGCGCAGCGCCGTCGTCGACGGGCGCGGGAATATTGGCGGGCAGCACCGTCGGATCATGCGCCATCGTCATCGGCGGCCTCCATTTGACGCGTAGGAAATGAACTCCAGCAGCGAGCCGTCGGGGTCGCGGAAATAGACGCTGGTGCCGGCGCCGCGCGCGCCGAACCGCTCGATCGGGCCGCATTCGATGTCGACCCGGCAGCGCGCCAAGTGATCGACCGCGTCCGCGATCGGGCCCTTCCACTCGAAGCAAAGATCGCTATTGCCGGGCTGCACCGGAAGCCGTGCGACTTCCACCGGCGTGAAGCCCGGTCCGTGCAGATTGAGCTGGGTGTCACCGAAACGGTAGGCCCATCCTTTCGGCCGGCGGACCAACTCGGCGCCGAGCACGCTGTGATAAAAGGCGTTCGAGCGGTCCCAGTCGGAGACATGGATCACGCAATGATCGAGCTTGATCGGAAGCGACGCGTTGGTCGGCATCGGCGAGTTTCCCGGCTGTCCCCTGCCCCCAGGCTAAATCATTTTCGGGAAATGTGGACACGGGTTCTGCGGAAAATACGAGCGCACCGGCGGCGTGTACTGATCGGCGCCGATGCGCCCGGGCCGGGCTGGGCAAGCGAGCTGAAGCTGATCATCGAAATTCGTGTTCACTCGGCTATCGAGTAAATCGGGCAATTGCTATCATCGTGCTCATGCTCGTTGCAAAATTGGACAAAATCGATTGGGCCTGAGGCCTTTCATTGCAGCGGCAGCGCGCTTCCGATTCCCGCCAGCCAGAACTCAACGCAGGAGAAAATGGATCATGATGTCGTTCAGGCTCGCCATGTTGGGGCTGACGTTCAGCCTGCTCTCGATCGGACCCGCGCCGGCGCAAGTGACGATCGACATTGCAAAGATCACCTGCGACCAGTTCATCCTGTGGACCGTCACCGATCCCCGCTACATCGCGATCTGGCTGAGCGGCTACTACAATGGCAAGCGCAACAACACCGTCATCGACCCGCAGGCGCTGAAGGACAATAGCGACAAGGTGACGGACTATTGCCGGGGCAATCGCGCACGCACCGTCATGCAGGCGGTCGAAACGGTGCTCGTCCCGCCGAAGTAGTCATCCCTTCGCGCGCATTAGCCGTCCGCGTTCGCGCTCCCAGGAGCGCTTCTTCTCGGTCTCGCGTTTGTCGTACAGCTTCTTGCCACGTGCGAGCGCGAGCTCGATCTTGGCGCGGCCCTTCTCGTTGAAATAGAGCTTGAGCGGAACCAGCGTCATGCCTTCGCGCTCGACCGCGCCGGCGAGCTTGTTGATCTGGCGGCGGTGCAGCAGCAATTTGCGCGCGCGCTTGGGCGCATGATTGAAGCGGCCACCCTGGAGATATTCCGCGATATTGGCGTTGACGAGCCAGATTTCGCCGCCGCGGGAATCCGCATAGGATTCCGCGATCGTGGCCTTGCCCTGGCGCAATGACTTGACCTCGGTCCCGGTCAGCGCGATGCCGACCTCGAAGGTCTCCCCGATCTCATAGTTGAAGCGCGCCTTGCGATTGTCGGCGATGATGCGCAGCTTGCGATCCGGTTTCGCCGCCATCCTTGCCGTCTCCTGCTGCCGTCAGTCGCCCGCTGGCGCATTTCGCGCTGTGCTCCGCGTCCTGGTGGCTCCGCGTCATCGTCCGATAGCGGACAGACACCCCGCTGCCAACCCTCCATGATGGCGCCGCGGCCAGGCATTGAGGAATGGCGGGGTCGGCATGGGCATCTTGATGATCAAGTGTCCGGCGACGGGCCGGGCGGTCTCGACGGGCATCGAAGTCGACGCGGGCACGTTCCGAAATCTTCCCAACATCAGCTCCAAAATGTGTTGTCCGGCTTGCGAGGCCCAGCATTCCTGGCGCAAGGGCGAGGCCTGGCTGGCGGACGACCCCACGGCGCCGGCGCCGCGCTGAGCGCGGGCTGTCAGCAGACGCCCGGCGGCTGCGCTTCGGCAATCTGCTCGCGGATGATCGCGTAGCACTCGCACGCCCGTGCTTCGAGCCTGGGCGCATCGAGGATCTCGATCCGGCCGCGCTGGTAGCGGATGAGGCCATCCTGCTGGAGCATGTTTGCGACCACCGTCACCGTCGGCCGTCGCACGCCCAGCATCTGCGACAGGAATTCGTGGGTGAGCCGGATCGTGTTGCCTTCGACGCGGTCCCGCGCCTGCAGCAGCCATCGGCTCATCCGCGCCTCGACATCGTGCAATGCGTTGCAGGCGGCCGTCTGCTGCACCTGGATCAGCAGCATTTCGCCATATCGGACGATGAGGTCGCGGATCGCCTCACTCTGCTCGGCGGCCTTGCGGAAGCGCAAAGCTCCGATTCGCGCAGCCGAGCCGGGGACCTGCACCACCGCCCGTGTATGGGAGCGGCGGGTCCCGAGCCCCGCGAGCGAGCCGACGGCCCCTTCGCGGCCGACAGTTGCAGTCTCGATCGCGTCGCCGTGCTGCATCACCCGCAGCAAAGAGATGATCCCCTCGTGCGGAAAATAGACCTCCTCGACCGGCTCACCCTGCTCCTGCAGGACGGCGCCCTGGTCGAGCGAAATCCCTTTGAGATGCGGCATCAGCAGTGAAAGCTCCGCCGGCGGCAACGCGCTCAGGAGGCAGTTCAGCCTCACCGCCTGGGTCCGGTCCCGTTGCACCTCTGCCCCTTTCATCGGTTTGCCGAACCCACGAAAAGCGAATGCCACACCCCGCGCGCTGCTGATTGCAGGCCGCCAAAGTAGGCAACCAAGGCGGTTCGGTCTGTGCGGTATCCAACCAAAAGCTTCGGAGCGGCCGATGTTGATCAGAGCCGCTGATCCAAGCGATGGCTCGGCGGGGTTGAATAACTATCGTATGTAGTACAATGCGGGGGCTTTCTCGAAGTTCCTTACTTCGGGCAGCCCGACCAATGCTCGTCAGCTAATTGATTTGGCTTGTGGTTTCCACAGCGGCCCGCCGCGTACACGATCATTTGCCTGCGAACTGACATCTTTCCGAAATGCTTTCGTTCCGGCTTCGCGGCGGCAATCTTGCCCCTATACGGCGAAAGGGTCAGAGGGCGGATGGGCAACGAGTTTCCCGAATCGAGCTGGGCGCTAGTTGACCAGCCCCGCGTGCACCATCGCCTGACGCACCGCCGACTTGGTCTTGTCGGTGAGCGTCACCATCGGCAGCCGCACGGTTTCCGCGCAGCGCCCCAAAAGCGACAGCGCATACTTCGCTGGCGACGGATTGGTCTCGATGAACAACGCCGTGTGCAGCGGCATCAGCTTGTCGTGGTAGCCGAGCGCGGCGGCGAAATCGCCCTTGAGGCAGGCACCCTGGAATTCGGCACACAGCCGTGGCGCTACGTTCGAGGTCACCGAGATGCAGCCGTGGCCGCCGTGGGCCATGAAGCCGAGCGCGGTGGCGTCCTCGCCGGAGAGCTGATTGAAGTCCGGCCCCAGCGTCGCCCGCTGCTGCGAGACCCGCACGACGTTCGCGGTCGCGTCCTTGACCCCGGCGATGTTCTTGAGCTCGAACAGCCGCGCCATCGTGTCGACCGACATGTCGATCACCGAACGTCCCGGGATGTTGTAGATGATGATCGGGAGCCCGATCGCATCGTTGATCGCCTTGAAGTGCTGGTAGAGCCCCTCCTGGGTCGGCTTGTTGTAGTATGGCGTCACGATCAGCACGGCATCGGCGCCCGCCTTTTCGGCGTGGACGGCCAGCTCGATCGCCTCCTTGGTGGAGTTCGACCCCGCACCGGCGACGACCGGCACCCGGCCGTGGGCCTGCCCGACGCACCATTCGACCACGCACTTGTGCTCGTCGTGGGAGAGCGTCGGGCTTTCGCCGGTGGTCCCGACCGGCACCAGGCCGTTGGTTCCCTCGTCGATCTGCCAATCGACCAGGCCGCGGAAGGCCCGCTCGTCGAGCGATCCGTTGCTGAATGGGGTGACGAGCGCGGTGAACGAGCCCCGAAAGGTCGTCCTGGCGGTCATGGTATGATCCTCTTGTGTTCGGCTGCGGCGGCCTGCGGCGGCCGCGCCCAAGCCTTGCTTAGCCCCTAGTTAGCCCCTTCGCGGGAAGGGTGAAAGCCGGGAAACCGCCCGTCTGCCCCGTTTTTGCCGCGGTCGGAGCCGACTGTAACGGGTTATCAGGGGTAGCGGGGTTAGCTCTTCGTCAATCTTATCGATTGAAAACACTTCAGGATAGCCAGAAGACACTTGGGGATAGCGACTTCAAGCGTCCACGAGGGGTGGAACGTGACAAGAAGAGCCCACGCTGGATTGCTTATTGCCGTCACCGCGGCCGGCCTCACCGGTCTCGGACTGCATGCCGATGCAGCGAGTCGCGTCGCGCCTGCGAAGTCCCAGGGCAAGGCGGCAAGCCACGTCCCAACTCCCAAGCCCCGTCCCACGGCGGCCGCCAGCAGCACCGGATCCATTCCAGCAGCCGCGGCGCGCCCGGGTAACGCCAAGTCCGCCGGCGTCAAGCCCGCGTTCGCGGTCGCCTCGACCACCTCCACCTCCGCGCTCGATCTCGCCGCTGTGAAGGAAGCCATCGGGCTTGCGCGCTCCGGCAAGTCTGCACGCGCGACCGACGTCGAGAGCAGCATCAGCGACCCGCTCGCGCGCAAGCTGGTTGAATGGGCGGTCCTGCGCAACGACGACAACGACGCCAGCTTCCGCCGCTACGCCGCCTTCATCAGCGCCAATCCGACCTGGCCGAGCATGGGCCTGCTGCGCCGCCGCGCCGAGTCCATGCTCTGGCAGGAGCACGCCGACCTCGGGACCATCCGCGGCTTCCTCGGGCAGAGCCGGCCGGCGACCTCGAAGGGACACTTCGCGCTCGCGCGCGCCCTGCTCGCGCAGGGGGACCGCGCCAACGCGCAGGCGGTCCTGCGCGAGGCGTGGCGCAACGACAACTTTTCCGGCGATCTCGAGAACACGATCCTCGATAATTTTCGCGATCTCATCACCGCCGCCGACCTCAAGGCGCGCATGGACATGCGGCTCTATGCGGAGGACACCGAAGGCGGATTGCGCAACGCCAACCGCATCGGCGGCGAGGCCCCCGCGATCGCCAAGGCGCGCATCGCCGTGATCAAGAAGGCCGCCAACGCCAAGGCGCTGATCGACGCACTGCCGGCCGACGTGCAGCGTCACGACATCGGCGTGATCTTCAGCCACGCACAACTGCTGCGGCGCGCCGACAAGGCCGCGGAGGCCGCAGCCCTCATCCTCGCATTGCCGAACGATCCCACGCAGGCGATCGACACCGACCAATGGTGGATCGAGCGCCGGCTGATCGCCCGCAAGCTTCTCGATCTCGGCGACGCGAAGTCGGCGTACAAGATCGCGCGCGACGCGGTCCCGCCGGCGAAGGAGAACTACAACATCGAGCACGAGTTCACCGCCGGCTGGATCGCGCTGCGCTTCCTCAACGATCCCACGACCGCGCTCGGCCATTTCAACCGCATCCTCGAAAGCGGCACCTCCAACCCGATCTCGCTGTCGCGCGCCGGCTACTGGCAAGGCCGCGCCTACGAGGCGCTCGGCCGGACCGACGAGGCGCGCCGCCATTACGAGGCCGCGGCGCGCTACGGCACCGCCTATTACGGCCAGCTCGCGCGGGCGCGCGTCGGCCTCAAGGATATCCCGCTGCATGCCCCGCCCGAGCGTCCCGGCGCCGCCAACCTCGAAGTCGTACGCGCGGCCGACATTCTCTACGCCATCGGCGAGCGCGAGATGGTGGTCGGCGCGCTGGCCGATCTCGGCGAGCGGTCGGGCGATGCTTCCGCGCTGGCCGCGCTCGGCGAGGTCGCCATTCGGCACAAGGATGCGCGCACCACCTTGTTGATCGGCAAGGGGTCGCTGGGGCGGGGCCTGCCGCTCGAGCAACACGCCTTCCCAACCATCGGCATTCCCGAATATCGCCCGATAGCGCCGCCGGTCGAACCCTGCGTCGTCTACGCCATCGCCCGGCAGGAAAGCCTCTTCTGGCAGGGCACCGTTTCATCCGCCAAAGCCATGGGGCTGATGCAGGTCACACCCGAGGCCGGGCGCGAGACCGCGAAGAAATTCAACGCAACCTACGACGGCAAGCGGCTCCTCTCCGATCCCGTCTACAATGTCCAGATGGGCGCCGCCGAGCTTGCCGACCTGATGGGCGGATATCGCGGCTCCTACATCCTGACCTTTGCCGGCTACAATGCAGGGCGCGGGCGCGTGCGCGAATGGATCAACCGCTACGGCGATCCGCGCGATCCCGATGTCGATCCGATCGACTGGGTCGAGCGCATTCCGTTCTCGGAAACGCGCAACTACGTGCAGCGCGTCATGGAGAACATGCAGGTCTATCGCGTCCGCTTCGGCGGCGGCTCGAAGCTCCTGATCGAGGCCGACATCCACCGCGGCGCCACCGCGAATTGAGTTCGCTTATAGGGACGGCCTTCGGCCGTCCGTATCCTCTGGGTCCGGGCTCCGCGCTCGCTGGGGCGGGACACGAGGCTGATCAATCGATCGCAGCGACGCTGAAGCCTTGCGGGTGCTCGCCGCGCTGATACCTGCCCCACATCGTGACGTAGGCGCTTTCGAGGTGACGGCACAGGCGATCGAGATCGAACAGCGGATAGCTGTACCGGTTCCGCTCGAGCTTGCCGCGCAACGATCGCAGCCGCGCGGGGTCACGAGCGAGCGCAAGCGCAAGCGCCTCGTAGTCGGCAAGCGTTGGCACCGCGAGCTCCGGCAATCCGACAGCATTCAGCATGCTTGCCGCCATCCGCCCAACCAGGCCCGATCCGAGGCAGGTGAGCAGCGGGACGCCCGCCCACAAAGCGGCGCTCGCCGTCGCGCCCGCATTGTAGGGCAGCGTGTCGAGAAACAGATCGGCGAGCCGCTGCCGCTCCAGATGCTCGGGAAGATCGACACGCCCGGCGAAGATCAGGCGCGCCGGATCGACCCCGCGGCCCTGTGCTTCGCGGCGCAAGTTCGCAACCGCGCCGGCATTATCGCCGAGCAGCCACAATGCACTGTCCTCAACCTGACGCAGAAGGCGCATCCAGACGTCGAACACCAGCGGCTGGAATTTATAGTTGTGATTGAACGAGCAGAACACGAAGCCGCCCTCCGGCAACCCCGCGAGCGAACGCGGCGGCATTGGCAACGGCATCGCCTGCCGTTCGCCTACCATGAAGCAATCGGGCAGGTGAACGATCTTCTCGGCATAGAACGGCTGCTGATCGAACGGTAGCGCGATCTTGTCGCCGATCACGTAATCGATGAAGTCCGCACCCATGGTCGCGAGATAGCCGAGATAGCTCACTTGGATCGGCGCGGCGCGCCGCGCGAGGATGCCGGTGCGGGAGTTCTCGGTATGCCCGGTGAGATCGATCGCGATGTCGACACCCGCGTCGCGCAGAAGCTGCGCAGCATCGCGGTCGCTGAGCGCCGAGACATCGAGGACGCGATCGAACGAGTGCAGGATGCGGGCGCAGAACGCGCTGCCATCATCGCGGCCGGACGCCACGCCGATCACCTCGAAGCGCGCGCGATCGTGCCGCTCGAACAGACCCGCAATGAGATAGGCCACCGGATGCGGCCGGAACTCGCCGGAAAGATAAGCAATGCGCAGCTTGCCGGAGCGAGCCTCGGGCCGGCGCTGCGTCACGGCGGTCGCCGGAAATTGCTGCGCAACGTAGCGGCGGTTGCACGCCAACAGTTGCGCCGGATCGATCGATAGACCCAGCAGCGTGTGCGGGGAAATAATCGAACGGTCGTCCGCGATGCATGCGTTCAGCCGTTCGGAAATCCGCGTCACCTGGTCCCAGTCGCACGTCAGAAACGCGCAACTCGCCAACTCCCCCACCGCCCGCGGATGATCTTGATCGAGCGCCAGCACCCGCTCGAAGCACGCGGTCGCCTCGTCGTAGCGCTTGAACTTGGCCAGGATGCAGCCGCGATTATAGAGCGCGTCCGCGAAGTCGGGCGCGGCGGCCAGCGCCGCTTCGTAGGCCGCAAGCGCTTCGCCCTCGCGGGCGAGCCGGATGAAGGCGCTGCCGCGGTTGAAGTGCACCTGCGCGTCCGCCGGGTTGAGCGCGAGCGCCCGATCGTAGCTCGCCAACGCTTCGTCGTAGCGCCCAAGCGCGTGCAGCGTTGCGCCGCGGTTGCACCAGTTCTCGGCCGCGTCCGGCGTCAGCGCGAGCGAACGATCGTAGCTGGCGAGCGCTTCCTCATGCCGATCGAATTCAGCGAGCACGTCGGCGCGGTTGCCGTGCGCATCGCCCAAGCCGGGCTCGCAGGCAATCGCTGCGTCGAAGCTCGCCAGCGCTTCCGCCCTCAGGCCGAGCCGGCTCAGGGCGAGACCGAGGAGATTATGCGCCCTGCCCTGGCGCGGATCGATCGCCAGCGACTGGCGGACCAGCGCGATGCCGCGTTCCAACTCCCCCTGCCGGCACGCCGCCTGCGCCTGCCGATAGAGCGCGTCCGCGTCGGAGAGTTCGGCGGCCGGATCCATGTGCTGGCGTCAGTTCCCGATCGGGTCGACCGCAAAACTCTGCGGCGCCTCGCCCTGCTGCCACGTCTCCCACATCCGCTCATAGGCCGCTTCGATGTGGCGGCGGAAGCGGTCGCTGTCGAACAGTGGCGCGCGCAGGCGGTTGTGCGCGAGTTTTTCCCGCACGGAACGCAACAGCGCCGGATCACGCGCGAGCTTGAGCGCCAGCACTTCGTAATCTTCGAGGCTGTTCGCTGCCAATTCCGGCAGCGCGACCGCATGAACCAGGCTTGTGGCGACGCGTCCGGCAAACGTTTCGCCTTGACAGGTGACAACCGGCAAGCCGGCCCACAACGCATCGCTCGCCGTCGTGTGCGCGTTGTAGGGCAGCGTGTCGAGGAATAAATCGGCCAGCCGATGCCGCGCCAGATGATCCGCCATCTCTGCAACTCTCGGCGCGAAGATCAGCCGCTCCGGCGCGATGCCCGCCGCAACCGCGGCCGCGCGCAGGTTCGTCATCGCGGTCTGGTTCGGCTGCGAGACCCACAGAACGCTTCCCTCGATCGCATTCAGCAATCGCATCCAGACCGCGAACACCGGAGCCGAAAGCTTGTAGCTGTTGTTGAAGCAGCAGAAGACAAAACCACGCTCTGGCAACCCCGCCTCTGCCCGCGAAGGCGTCTGCGCCGCGATCGCCTTGGTCGCGTCGTTGACAAAGTAACAATCGGGCAGATGGACGATCTTCTCGGACCAATGCGCTTGCTGCTCGAACGGCGCGACGATCTTGTCCGCGATCACGTAATCGATGAAGTCCGCTCCCAAGGTTCCGGCAAACCCGAGATAGGCCACCTGCACCGGCGCCGGCCGAGCGCCGAGGATGCCCGACCGCGAATTCTCCGTGTGCCCGACGAGATCGACCGCGATATCCACCTCCAACCCACGGATCAGCGCCGCCGCCTCACCATCACTCTTCCCCCACAAATCGACGAAGCGATCGACGCCACGCATGATGCGGGCACGCTCCGCGCTCGCATCGTCCTGCCCGTAGGACACCCCGATGACCTCGAACCGGCTGCGGTCATGCCGCTCGAACAGCTCCGAAATTAGATAGGCCACCGGATGCTGCCGGAAATCGCCTGACACGTAAGCCAGCCGTATCTTCTCGGTCCGCGTCGGCGCGCGCGACGGCAACGGCTGCGGCGCTCCAAGCTCGCGCCGCACATAATTCTGCGCACATTGCAACTGATGCCCCGGCGAAAGCGGCAGGCCGAGGAGATTGAACGGCGGGATCACAGCCTGCCCGCGATCGATCTCCTGCTCGACGTCGGCAAGGAGGTCCGCGGTCCGCTCCCAGTTGCACACCGCGAGGTGCGCAATCACGGACGAACCGAACGCAAACGGATCGTTCGGCGCGATCCTCGATGCAGTCTCATAGCTTTCCGCCGCCTCGCCCTGGCGCTCGAGCTTCATCAGCACGTGGCCGCGGGTCAGCCAGGCGTTCGGATAGGTGGGTGCGACCGCCAGCGCCGCCTCGACGCTGGCAAGCGCCTCCGGATAGCGGTGCAGGGCGCGCAGTGCGATAGCGCGATTGGTGAGAACTTCGGGATCGTCCGGCCGCACCGTCAGCGCGCGTTCGAACATCGCCAGCGCCTCCGTCGTGCGGAAGATCGCGAGCAGTGAATTGCCGAGATTGTTGAGCGCGTCGAGGTGATCCGGCTTGAGCGCCAGCGCCCTGTGGAGGCTCGCGAGCGCCGCATCGAAACGTCCGAGCCTTGTGAGCGCACCGCCACGATTGCTCAGCAATCTGACCTCGTCGGGGTTGATTGCGAGCCCCCGATCATAACTCGCCACCGCCTCTTCGTGGCGACCGAGTTGCACCAGCACATTGCCGCGGTTGTTGTGCGCATCGGCGGAGTCGGGCGCCAGCGCGAGAACCTGGTCGAGATTGGCCAGCGCCTCGTCGTAGCGCCCGAGGCTCGCGAGCAGACCGCCACGGTTGAACAGCGCGTTAAAATGGCCGGGTTGCAGCGCGAGCACCTTATCGTAGCTCGCAATCGCGTCCTGCGGCCGCGACAAATTCATCAGCACGGTCGCGCGGTTGCACAGCGCGCCGATGTCACTCGGACGCAGCGCGATGACGCGGTCGAATGTCGCCAGCGCTTCCTCGTTGCGAGCGACGCTCAATAGCGCGGCGCCGAGATTGCCCAAGGCGTCGGGGTCCTGCGGACGCGCTTGGACCGCCCGCGAGAGATGCGTGAGCGCTTCCGCCGATTGGCCCTGCTGCAACTTCAGTACACCGAGGAGATACGACGGCTCGAACTCGTTGGGCCGCCGCGCCAGCAGCTCGCGGTAAATCACGTCGGCCTCATCAAGCCGGCCCTGGCGATGAAGATCCATCGCCGCCTGGATGTTCGGATCACTCATCGTGGCATCCCGTGCGACGTCCGCGGCGCTGTAAATCGCTCAACCCGCACCCGGACGCAGACTTATCGCGTGAAACGGCTCGACTGCAAAGGGCTTCGGGCGTTCGCTGCGGCGCCAGATGTCCCACATCGTCGTATAGGCCGCCTCGATGTAGCGGCAGAAACGGCCGGTATCGAACAACGGATGCGTGCGCCGGTTCTGCGCAAGCCGACCCCTGATCGAGTTCAGCAAGGCCGGCTCCGTCGCCAACTTGCTCGCCAGGGCCTCATAGTCGGCGAGATTGTTGGTCGTCAGCTCGCGCAATCCGATCGCGTCGAGAAGGCTCGCGGCGACCCGGCCTTGGAATGTCGGACCGAGGCAGGTCAGCACCGGTACGCCGGCCCAGAGCGCATCGCTCGCGGTGGTGTTACCGCTATAGGGGAGCGTGTCGAGGAAGAGGTCCGCAAGCTGCACACGGGCGAGATGATCCGGCAGGTCGAGCGGCGGTGCGAAGACGATGCGGGCCGGGTCGATGCCACGTGCCGACGCCTCGGCGCGCAGGTTCTCGGCGGCGTGTCTATTAGTCTCGTAGAGCCAGATCACGCCGCCCTCGATCGAGTGCAACAGGCGCATCCAGACATCGAACATGGACGGCGTGATCTTCCAGGTGTTATTGAAGCAGCAGAATACGAAGCCGCTTTCGGGCAGTCCCACCTCGCGGCGCGATGGCGCGGGCGACGCGATCCGGCGCTTGCTGTCGTTGACCTGGTAGGTGTCGGGCAGATGCACGATCTTCTCCGGGTAGAACGGCTGCTGGTCGAACGGCAGTACGATCCGGTCGGCGATCACGTAGTCGATGAAATCGGCGCCGACGGTTCCGGGATAACCCAGATAGCTTACCTGGATCGGCGCCTGACGCTGCGCGAAGATATTGATGCGGCCATCCGTAGTGTACCCGTTGAGGTCGACGGCGATGTGCGTCTTGAGATCGTGGATCAGCTTCGCCGATTCGCCGTTGGTCCGCGTGGTGACGTCGAAGAACCGGTCGAACGACTTCACCAGGCGCGAGCGCCGCTCGCTGCGATCGTCGGGCCCGAACGACAGGCCGATGATCTCGAACCGCTCGCGATCGTGCAGTTCGAACAGCTCCGCGATCAGATGCGCGGTCGCATCGCGATGATAGTCGGCCGAAACATAGACGACCTTGATCTTGTCGGAGGGAAAATCCGCCGGCTTGAATTCACGCGCGACCGCGATCGTTTTCTTGTGCTTCAACCAATTTTTCGCGCAGGCAAGCTGCTGTTCCGCCGTGCTCTCGACGCCGAGAAACAGGAACGGATCGACGCTCACGCCCGCAGCGACGGCGTCAGTCAACAGCGTTTGCGTCTGCGCTGCGTGCGACCAGTCGCAAGTGATCGCCCGGCAGTGACCCAGCGCGCTCAGCAGTCGCGGCGTATTCGGCTGCTGCGCGAACAGCCTTTCCAATCCGGCGAGTGCTTCGGCGTGGCGCTCAAGCTTGCTCAACGCTTCCGCGCGATTGAGCATCGCATCGTAAAAATCCGGCTGCAACGACAGGGCTTTGTCGTAGTTCATCAGCGCTTCGTCGAACTTGCCGAGATCGAGCAGCGCATGGCCGCGGCTGTTGTAGACGTCCGGCCGATTGGGCGTCAGGGCGATCACGCTGGTGTAGCTTGCAAGCGCCTCCGCCGGCCGCTTGAGCGTGAGCAGCGCGTTGCCGCGATTGAACAGAGCCTCGGCGTACTCGCGCCGCAGCGACAGGGCGCGGTCGTAGCACGCCAGCGCTTCGGCGTGGCGGTCGAGGTCCTGCAAGACGATGCCGCGATGGTTCCAAGCCTCGGCGTCATTCCCATCGACCGCGAGCGCCTTCTCCTGCGCGGCGAGCGCTTCGGCGAAACGGCCCATCTCACGCAGCAGGATCCCGCGATTGACCAGCGCCGACATCAGGCGCGGCGCGATCGCGAGCGCTTGATCGTAGTCGGCGAGCGCCTCCTCCCTGCGGCCGAGATCGCACAGCGTGTCGGCGCGGTTGGAGAGGACTTCGGCATTGCGCGGGGCCAGCGCCAGCGAACGGCCGTAGCTCGCGAACGCTTCCTCGTTCCGCTTGAGCGCGGCGAGCGCCAAGCCATAATTTGAATGCGCGGCAGCCGACGCCGGATCGACCTCCACCGCTACGGCCAGCAGCCGCACGGCCTCTTGCGCCTGTCCCTGCTGCATTTTCAGCACGCCGAGGAGGTGCAACGCTTCGAAATCACGCCCGCTGCGCCGCAATACCTCGCGATAGAGCCGCTCGGCATCCGCCAGCCGGCCCTCCTGATGCAACTGCAATGCCTGCCAGATCGCCTGCGGCACGCCTTCCCCCTGCTCGCGGCCCGTCGGCAAAAAACACCCCGCCTAGCTTTCGCAAACCCAATTCACAGGGTCAAGGCGATGAACGGCCGCGCGCGCCGTCAAGGGCCCGGCTTGCCGGCAGAGCCCTGCACCAGCGCTATGTAGCGATCAGCGGAATTGGGCGGGAGGGCGCCGACCTTCGGTCTGAACCCGGTGACGGTGCCAGCATGGCCTCGCCGGGCGGATCGCCATCGATCGGATTGGCGCCGACATCGGCGACCGCCGTGAGTCGCTTGGGCGGAGCAACTCGAACAGCGGATCTTGACTTTGCCCTTTCATGCGGCGCCCCGATGCTCCGTAGAGCCTGACGGAGGTCGCAAATACGGCTCGACGCGACCGCGCGGCCTCGGTTAAAGCTCAATACTGCAATGCGGTGCAAGTTCTGTCGCACTTCCAGATGCAATACTTGCTCGCCCCACGCTTCACTGGAAACACTACACGGAATTCTTCCCATGGACTTCGATGGCGGCACCAGCCACTTCATCAGCGCCCAGGACGGGCTCAAGCTGCACCTGCGGATTTATGGACGCCGCAGCGCCACGACGTGTCCGGTATTGTGTCTTCCAGGCCTTACCCGCACCACCATGGACTTCTCGACGTTGGCGCATGGGCTCTCTGCCGACCCTGTGCATCCGCGCTATGTGGTCGCGATGGATTCCAGAGGCCGTGGTCTTTCCGACTACGACCGCAATCCGGCAAACTACAACGTGGCGACAGAGCTCAGTGATCTCCTGGCCGTCCTCACCGCGCTCGAAATTACCTCGGCTGTGTTCGTTGGAACCTCGCGCGGCGGAATTCTGTCGATGCTGTTGGGCTCGGCCCGCCCCAGCACCATCGCCGGCGTCGTGCTCAACGATATCGGCCCGGTGATCGAGCCGCTCGGGCTCGCGCGAATCAAAAGTTACGTCGGCAAGCTGCCGCAACCGCGCACTTTCGAGGAAGCCGCCGATATCCTGCAGCGCCTGTTCGGCGGCCAGTTTCCGCGGCTGAAGCCGGCCGATTGGATGGCCCACGCCCGCCGCACCTACAAGGAGCAGAAAGGCAGGCTCGTTCCGACTTATGACGTGCGAATCGCCGCGACCCTGCAGAACATCGATCTGGAACGGCCGTTGCCGCCGTTGTGGAAGGATTTCGACGCGCTCGGCCACGCGCCGATCATGGTCATCCGCGGCCTGAATTCGGACCTGCTCGCGGAATCCACCGTCGTGGCAATGAAGGAGCGCCGGCCGGACCTGGAGGTGGTCGAAGTCCCGGACCAGGGCCACGCCCCTCTGCTCATGGAGGACGAGTATATTCGCCGCATCGGGGCTTTTGTCTGCACCTGCAACCAGTGAAGGAGCCAAACGAAAATCCCCCGCAGGTAGACCCGCGGGGGACGATTCGTTGCGTTCGAGCTTCTCAAGACCTCCCCCAGGCGGCGGGAATGGCCCGCCGCCCCAGGGATTCTCAGAAGTCCTTGCGGGCGCGGAAGGTTCCGACGAAACCGCCTTGGTCCTTGGCGGTGTAGACGCCCGCCGGCCGAGCCCCGACCTTGTTGATCGTGACGAGCTGGTCATTGAAGGCGGTTTGGACGCCCACCCACTGCCCTTCAATGGCGAGCCGCAGTTGCCTGACGGGGTACCAGTCGGCATGAGCGCCAACGGCGAAGTACGCGTAGCCAGGATCGCAGGCCACGTTTGCCGCCACCGCAATGCCCTGCCCGGTGCAGAACGCGCGGGAGGTAATGACGGTGTTGTCATACTCGACTTTCGAGTACTGAGCGAACGGCACGAACCGGACGGTGGGACTGAACCAGTGCTCGTAACCAGCCCCTACCCCCCAGGCGGTGGTCTGGATGATCTGTCCGCCATTGGTGTAAACGCCATCGGTGTTCCAGCCGAGCGCCACCTGGTTGCCGGTGCCGAAGAACGACGCGCTGGCTAGGTTGTTGCCGGCGGCCGCTGAATAGCCAATGCCGAAATTGGCGTAGCCGCCGATATGATCCTGGTTGCCATTGCCCCACGGCGTATTGATGAAGATGCCGCTGAGAACCGCCCCGCCCCACTTGTCGTTCGGATGGTCGCAGAACGTGGTGCCGGTGTTGGCGCCGACGCAAGCGGCGAAGCCCGGGGTAACCCCTGTGTAGTAGGGGGCGGAATTTTGACGGGCCACGCCCGACAAGCCAGCCGAGCCCCAGGCCTGGTTGACCTTGAATGCCAGGTATGGATCCGGGACCGTTTCCAGCGCGCGAGACGTGACCGGCTCGGCACCGACCGTAATCGCGGCATTCGAGAGGTTGCTCAGGCTCTTGAGCGTGCGTTCGTCCGCGCCGGCCGTCAAGGTTACGCCATTGCCGAAGTCCCAGGTATAGGCGATCTGGTTGATGCCGTTGGCGCCGGTATCGACGTGGGCGTCGGACCGGATCAGAGTCGCGAAGTAGGCGTCACCCATCGTGCCGGGAGTGTCTTTGTAGGATATCGTACGGCCGAATGTGAAGCCGGCGAACTGGATGAAGGCGCGGGAGATGTTGAACGATTCACTCGCGTTCTGGTTCTGGACGTGCAGGCTTTCGAAGGTCCGCAGCGTGCCGTACGCCGTCTGCATGCGGGTATCGACCTGGAAGTTGCCGCGATGGCGGGTATTCCACAGGCCGGCATTCGATGAGCTAAAGCTGGTACGGTCGTGCTCACCGGCAACGCCGAAATAGATTTGCGGGCCGGCGTTGTTCGCCCCGCCGTAGTAGTAGTCGGACATCACGTTGCCGCCGACCCGGATGCAGATGTCGGTGCCGGGGATATAGTAGAACCCGTCACCATAGAGACTGCAAATCTTCACGTACTCGACCGGCTTGGCCTTGACGGGAAGATCGGCAGCCTGCGCCCCTGCGACCGCAACCACACCTGCTGCGGAGCCGAGGAGGAGACTCTTCACCATCTTCATTTCGTCCTCCAACATTCGTTTACTTTGGGAGGGTCCCGTCTCGCCAGGTTCCGAATTGATCCCTGGAAGGTTCCCCCTAGTCCCCGTAACCGTCCGGTCCTCCGTTTTCGCCTGATGACCGCGTCCTCACCCGACCCGATCACCACCCCGACGAACCGTCCTACCGAACTTGGCGACTGGGGATGCCCCCCGCCGTCGCCCGCGCAAGATGAGCGGAGGAACTCGATCAGGCAATAAATAATGAGGGTTTTCACAGCTATCTTAATGCGTATTTTACGCTGCTGTTGCACAAAAGCAACGCACCAGATACGTCGCCACACTTGCGTTGATGCAGACAACGTATTGAATATTCAATTATTTTCGATCTATAGGATTTCCGCGCCCCGTTTGATCAGCTGATTTGAATTACCGGTTTTATGCGCCGGCCCGACGGGCAGAGAAGCGTGTCTGATACTTAACGGCGTTGGCTTTTCTCTGTCATGCCCGCGCTTATCGCGGGCAACGCGCAACGCCGGCTGCATGAAGGCACAAAAAACCCCCAGCCAAACGGGCTGGGGGCTCACTCGTCAGGAGAGAATTACCGTGAAATTGCTCCGGACCGCAGGGCGCGGCCCGGAGATCTTCTCAGAAGTCCTTGCGAGCGCGGAAGGCTCCGACGATACCGCCTTGGTCCTTGGCGGTGTAGACGCCCGCCGGTCGAGACCCGACCTTGTTGATCGTGACGAGTTGGTCATTGAAGGCGGTTTGGACGGCCACGTACTGCATTTCGACACCGAGTCGCAGCTGCTTCACGGGATACCAGTCAGCGTGGGCGCCAAGGACGAGGTACGCGTAGCCAGGATCGCATGCCACGTTTGCGGCCACCGAGATACCCTGCCCGGTGCAGAACGCGCGGGAGGTAATGACGGTGTTGTCATACTCGACTTTCGAGTAGGTGGCGAACGGCACGACCCGGAAGGTCGGACTGAACCAGTGCTCGTAACCAGCCCCTACCCCCCAGGCGGTGGTCTGGGTGATTTGTCCGCCATTGGTGTAAACGCCATCGGTGATCCAGCCGAGCGCCACCTGGTTGCCGGTGCCGAAGAACGACGCACTGCTCAGGTTGTTTCCAGCGGCCGCTCCGTAGCCGATACCAAAGTTGGCGTAGCCGCCGATATGGTCCTGATTGCCATTGCCCCACGGCGTATTGATCCAGATACCGCTGAGAACCGCCCCGCCCCACTTGTCGTTCGGATGGTCGCAGAACGTGGTGCCGGTGTTGGCGCCGACGCAAGCGGCGAAGCCCGGGGTAGTCCCCGTGTAGTAGGGGGCGGAATTTTGACGGGCCACGCCCGATACACCGAACTGACCCCAGGCCTGGTTGATCTTGAATGCCAGGAACGGGTCCGGCACCGTTTCCTGCTCACGAGACGTGACAGGGTCGGCACCGACCGTAATCGCGGCATTCGAGAGGTTGCTCAGGCTCTTGAGCGTGCGTTCGTCCGCGCCACCCGTCAAGGTTATGCCATTGCCGAAGTCCCAGGTATAGGCGATCTGATTGATGCCGTTGGCGCCGGTATCGACGTGGGCGTCGGACCGGATCAGAGTCGCGAAGTAGGCGTCACCCATCGTGCCGGGAGTGTCTTTGAAGGATATCGTACGGCCGAATGTGAAGCCCGCGAACTGGATGAAGGCGCGGGCGATGTTGAACGATTCACTCCCGTTCTGGTTCTGGACGTGCAGGCTTTCGAAGGTCCGCAGCGTGCCGTACGCCGTCTGCATGCGGGTATCGACCTGGAAGTTGCCGCGATGGCGGGTATTCCACTGGCCGGCATTCGACGAGCTAAAGCTGGTACGGTCGTGTTCACCAGCAACGCCGAAATAGATTTGCGGGCCGGCGTTGTTCGCCCCGCCGTAGTAGTAGTCGGACTGCACGTTGCCGCCGACCCGGATGCAGATGTCGGTGCCAGGGATATAGTAGAACCCGTCACCATAGAGGCTGCAAATCTTCACGTACTCGACCGGCTTGGCCTTGACGGGAAGATCGGCAGCCTGCGCCCCTGCGACCGCAACCATACCTGCTGCGGAGCCGAGGAGGAGACTCTTCACCATCTTCATTTCGTCCTCCAACATTCGTTTACTTTGGGAGGGTCCCGTCTCGCCAGGTTCCGAATTGATCCCTGGAAGGTTCCCCCTAGTCCCCGTAACCGTCCGGTCCTCCGTTTTCGCCTGATGACCGCGTCCTCACCCGACCCGATCACCACCCCGACGAACCGTCCTACCGAACTTGGCGACTGGGGATGCCCCCCGCCGTCGCACGATCAATTTATCGCTCGCCGAGTTCCAAGCAACGAATAAGCGAGCTTTTAAACAAGCCCATGGCGAGTTTTCGCCAAGGTGTTGCGTAAAAAACACTTGCGTATAGGGTGAAAGTGAGCCTTTTTCACAATTATCGTGAGCTTTTTGGCGAAAAATTATTCGAAATTGATGCATATAACCTTGATAGATATTATCAAGAAATATTTTACGTTATTTTTACTCGTAAATATACGTACAATTTATGAGAAAGGACTATTAGTTTATATTTTTGTTACATTGCTCATCGTAAATTGGCCCGTGATCTCGCGCCCAATTGAACCGCATTGGATGAATGCGCCCCTGCAGGTCCGGGCCTAGTCGCAACCGACATCCTTGGTATAACCTGATGTTTTATCTAACAAATTTTTCTAAAGCTCGGCACAAAACCCTGTGCCCGCCTCATGCTTCCAGGGACCGCGGGCTCAACCAGAAGGTCGCGCCGGGGCAATTCGGAGCGGTTTGCAATAAAAAGCTGGCGGAGACGGAGGGATTCGAACCCTCGATACGGCTTTAGACCGTATAACGGTTTAGCAAACCGCCGCCTTCAGCCACTCGGCCACGTCTCCGGCGCACCAATTCCGTATCGGCCGCGCCTTGCGTGGTCAAGGCGTAGAACGCCGCCACGACGCGAAGCGCGAGGAAATCGGGTGCGACCGCCTGATCAATGCGCCGTTAGCCAGGATCGCGCCGCGCGTTGCGCGACAGCGATTTCGGCTTCCGACATTTGATCCGCGATCTCGCGACGCAAGCGAAACGCTTCCTTGTTGCCGCGCATCGCGGCGAGATTGAACCACTTGTGCGCGGTGACGAAGTCGATCGGGACGTTGCGTCCGATCGAATACATCATGCCGAGTTCGAAGAAGGTGTCGGCGCTCGCGGGCGATTCGCCGATCACTGCCAGAGCACTGTCCGAGATTTCAATACGAGCCATGTTGGCCTCCCCTTTTCGCGTGCGCCCATCAGGGTGGTGCTTCACGCGAATTCCAGCCCGGCCCCCCGGCCAGGTGCGGCAATATTCGAGGCAAAATTTGAAGGGTGTTTTAAAGGTCGCGCTCAATGAAATCTGAACAGGAAAGCTCGAATTTTCGGGCGCAAGACTTGATTAAGCAGCCAACGGCTTGTGATGCCGCGAAGTTCTTCCGGCGCTCAAGATTCGCTAACCCTCGATGTTGCGAGGGCGATAACCATCCGCCAAGGAGGCCGGATCGCCATTGACGCCACGCATGTTAACGGCGCGATGTTCGATGATTGCACGCAGCGACTTCCTCGCGCCACAATACCGCGACTTCGTGCGCGAGCATTTTGGACGGGAGGACGATATGACGACCCCTATCATGCGGACAGGATTGGTTGCGGCTGCCATGCTTTGTGGATCGCTTGCGCCCGGGCATGCCGCTGATCCGGCCGGCACCTGGCTCACCGAAGGCGGCAAGGCCACCGTGCGCGTCGCCAGTTGTGGTCCGGCCTTGTGCGGAACCATCGTCTCACTCAAGGAGCCCAACGACAGCAGCGGAAAACCAAAGACTGACAATAACAACGTGGATACCGGCAAGCGCCGCCGGCCGATGGTCGGCGTCCAGATCGTGCTCGGCATGAAGCCGGCGGGCGCGAACAAATGGAGCGGGCAGGTCTACAACGCCGAAGACGGCAAGACCTATACCGGGAATTTGACCTTGCAGGACGCCAACACCATCAAGCTTGAAGGCTGCATCCTGAGCGGCCTGATCTGCAAAGCCCAGACTTGGAAGCGATCGAGCTAAGGCGGCAGCCGACGCTGTGCCGCCGCGTCCGTCTCGGACGCCACCCGGGTTTCGTGAAGCAACGCCTTGAGCTGCGCCGCGACCCGGCGTGCCCTTCCAGCGTCAAATGCAGGACTTCATAGGTGTAGGGGAGCGCCTGGTCGAACGTGTGAATGGGATCTTGGGCGCCGTGAGATAGACTACGAGCGCGGGCTCGCGCGTTTGCATGCCGACGACAAACCGGGCGCCCCGCGATTCGACGAATGCGCGCATCATGCCGGCCAGTTGCACGGTCGGATCGGGCACCGCAACCACCCGATGGCGCGACGCGACATAAGCCGAGACAATCACCTGGGCGACCGGTACCGGCTTTCCGTGGAACCGCCGGTCGCCGAGATCGAAATACGGTCTGAAATAATTATCGTACTGCTGGGAATGTTATGCGGACCATGGTCAGCGCGCCCGCTGATTAAACAGCGTGGCGCGGACCTGGGGGTCCTGCATGTCGACCCGGGACGCTTCCTCGATCCAGATGTGCATCCCGCGATGCACCGCCGGCCGCGCCAGCATCCGTTCGAGCCAGAGCTTGAGGTGCGGAAAATCGCCGATGGCCTGGCCCTGGCGCTCCAGACGGCGTGCCCAGCCGACGCAGGCCATGTCGGCGATCGAATAAGCGCCGGCGAGAAAATCACGATCCGCCAGCCGCCGGTTCATTACGCCGTAGAGCCGGTTCATCTCGTGGGTGAAGCGGTCGGTGGCGTAGGCAATCCGCTCCGGCGCATATTGGCGGAAGTGATGGCATTCGCCGGCCTTCGGGCCGAGATTGGCCATCTGCCAGAACAGCCATTGATCAACCTCGACGCGGGCGCGCTCGCTCCTCGGATAGAATTTTCCGGTCTTGCGCCCGAGATATTGCAGGATCGCTCCGGACTCGAAGACCGAGATCGGCCGCCGCCCCGGACCGTCCGGATCGACGATCGCGGGCATGCGGTTGTTGGGCGAGATCGCCAGGAATTCCGGTTTGAACTGATCGCCGCGGGAGATGTTGAGCGGGATCACCCGATAGGGCAACCGGCACTCTTCGAGCATGATTGAAATCTTGTAGCCGTTGGGCGTCGGCCAGTAATAAAGCTCTATCGGCTTCACACCGGATCTGACCGGACGCACGGGCTTCGCCTTGGTAGCGGGCTTGGCCTTGGTAGCGGTCTTCCGCTTGGCACGATGGCTTGGGACGTTGACAACGCGGGCCATGGCGAGCTTTCGGACCGGCGACCGAATGCGTCGATCCTAACGTCCACACCGCGGCGATGGCAATCAGCGCGATTCGGCCATCAGGCCAAAAAAACCGAGGGCGTCGGCGAGAGGCGTGAAGTTCAAGCCGCAGGCGGACGCTCCCGCCCCCACGTAAGGTCCGGACTCTCGTCCGTCCCTCCCCTCACTCCCTCGCCTCTCTCGAGAAAAAGAAGTGAAGCTTGAACTCCCGTCTCGCCGACGCCCTCTGTCGTCTGCACACTGGCATCGTCGTCCGCGATCGCAATTTGCTTAGCGTACGACTTTCGCCGGCCTGTGTGACGCAGCCTCGACTTCGTTTGAAGTCGAGGACTGTGAAGTGGCGTTAGCTACTTCTTCTTCGCCTTGCGCTTGGTTTTGCGCGCGGTCTTCTTCGCCGCCGACTTCGTCTTGCTCTTTCGCTTCTTCGCCATGCTGCCCTCCTAGCCATGATGAGATGGCGACAACGGGAAAGTGCAGTCGCGAATCGAACTGCACTGCACTCCGATTACTACAGCACAACGAAAAAAACAGCGACTCCACTTAAGGAAGTGTGTATCGCCGCAGTGCAAACGACGTTTCACGACATGATGCATGAGTACGCATCCGCGCGATCGATCGAACAGCGCGGCGAACGTCGTGTTGCGCACATGTTTTCTTGCGGAGCGAGAAAACATCGATGTAATAAGCACTTCCAAGCATGCATGAGCGCCGTTACGATTGCGCGACAACGAATTTCGCGCTCGTTTTCGCGCTCGATGCACCGTCATCGCCGCGCGTTACGCATCTCAATTCACCATTGAAAATTTTTTTTTGGATTCATGCCCGCGAGAGCGTTTTACGCGATCGAGTCCGGCGGGAATCGAGCAAATCGAGCGCAGAGTGATTCGCTTCCGCTTGTGCCAACGACAAAAATCGAAAGCGCAGTGACGCTCTCCAGAGCGAAAATCGGAGACTGAAAAAGTGCGAGCGGGATCGCAACGGTCAAAGAATTTGTCTCGCGACGCATGGCGAGCGCCGACCGGCGACCGAATTCAGAGACCGAGCTTGCTCCTGAGCAGTTCGTTCACCGACTGCGGGTTGGCCTTGCCGCCGGACGCCTTCATGACCTGGCCGACGAACCACCCGAGCAGCTTTTCGTTCGCCCTCGCCTGCGCGACCTTGTCGGGATTGGCCGCGATGATGCCGTCGACGACCTGCTCGATCGCCGACAGGTCGGTGACCTGCTTCATGCCGCGCGCTTCGACGATCGCGTGCGGGTCGCCGCCTTCGCTCCAGACGATCTCGAACAAATCCTTGGCGATCTTTCCGGAAATCGTACCGCCTGCGATCAGGTCGAGGATCGCCCCGAGCTGCGCGGCAGACACTGGCGAGCTGGCGATCTCCTTGCCTTCCTTGTTGAGGCGGCCGGCGAGTTCGTTGATTACCCAGTTGGCCGCGACCTTGGCATCGCGACGGCCGCCATCGCCCTTGCCGGTGACGGCTTCGAAGAACTCCGCAGTCTCGCGTTCGGCGACGAGCACGCCGGCGTCGTAGTGCGTCAGCGCGTAGTCGCGCATGAAGCGCGCCTTTTTCTCGTCCGGCAGTTCCGGCAGATGCGCGCGCAGTTCCTCGACGAAGGCGGCAGAAAACTCCAACGGGAGGAGATCGGGGTCGGGGAAATAGCGATAGTCGTGCGCCTCCTCCTTGTTGCGCATCGCACGCGTCTCGCCCTTCCCGGGATCGAACAGTCGCGTCTCCTGCACGACCGCACCGCCGTCCTCGATCAGGTCGATTTGCCGTCGCGCCTCATGCTCGATCGCCTGGCCGATAAATCGGATCGAGTTAACGTTCTTGATCTCGCAGCGGGTCCCAAGCTCGTCGCCCGGACGGCGCACCGAGACGTTCACGTCGGCGCGCAGGCTGCCCTTCTCCATGTCGCCGTCGCAGGTCCCAAGATAACGCAGGATCGCGCGCAGCTTGGCGACGTAGGCCTTGGCCTCGTCAGCGGAACGCAGATCGGGTTTCGAAACGATCTCCATCAGCGCGACGCCCGAGCGGTTGAGATCGACGTAGGACAGGGTCGGATGCTGGTCGTGCAGCGACTTGCCGGCATCCTGCTCGAGATGCAGCCGCTCGATGCCGACCTTGACGGCTTCGCCGTCGGCGAGGTCGATCACCACCTCGCCTTCGCCAACGATCGGCGACTTGTATTGGCTGATCTGGTAGCCCTGCGGCAGATCGGGATAGAAATAGTTCTTCCGATCGAACACCGATTTGAGGTTGATCCTCGCTTTGAGACCAAGGCCTGTGCGCACCGCCTGCCGTATGCACTCTTCGTTGATCACCGGAAGCATGCCCGGCATCGCCGCGTCCACCAGCGACACATGCGAATTCGGCTCGCCGCCAAACGCTGTCGCGGCGCCGGAGAAAAGCTTGGATTGCGAGGTGACCTGGGCATGAACCTCCAGGCCGATCACGACCTCCCACTCGCCGGTCGCGCCTTTGAGGAGTTTCGCGGGCTTCGTTTGAACATTCATCGCGGCCTCATGCTGCCGGGTGTCGCTGCGTGATTACAAAGAAGCCCGGTTCATATATGATCCCGAGCAAGCCTTCAAAGGTTCGACAACGGCCAGAGACCGTACAAGCACCAATTCAGGTGCCCAAGGATGCCTTCACGCCCTTGCTGATTGCGGAGATTTTCCACCAGGCGTCCGCTGAAGCGGCGCGACATCCCGGCAGATCGGTTGTCGGCATCGTCGCGCCGCGTTAGCCTCACCTTCAACCGCGCCGAAAAGCGGACGAGGCCAGACCGGGGAGGAACCCATGATCACTCGCCGTCACCTCATCGGCTGTGGCGCCGCCGCGCTCGCCACGCCCGCCCTCGGCTCATCTGCATTCGCGCAGGTCTGGCCCTCGCGCTTCGTTCGCATGATCGTTCCGTTCCCCCCCGGCGGCGGCACCGACGCGATCGCCCGCATTGTCGCGGGCCGGCTCTCGGAAATGTGGGGGCAGCAGGTGGTGATCGAGAACCGCGGCGGCGGGGCAACCAATCTCGGCACCGAAGCGGTCGTGCGCGCCGAGCCCGACGGCTATACGCTGCTGCTCACCTCGCTCAATCTCGCGGTGAATCCGTTTCTGTTCCCGTCGCTGTCCTATGATCCCGTCGCCGATCTGGCGCCGCTGACGCTGATCTGCGAATACCCCAACATCATGGTCGTGCCGGTCTCATCGCCAGCGAAATCGGTCGCCGAATTCATCGCTTACGCCAAAGCCAATCGCGGAAAGATCACATTCGCGTCCTCCGGCCATGGCACCTCGGTCCACCTCTCCGCCGAGCTTTTCAAGCGTCTGGCCGGAATCGAAATGCTTCACGTGCCCTATCGCGGCGCCGGCCCTGCCCTCAACGACCTGTTGCCCGGCCGCGTCGATGTCATGTTCAACAATATCGGCGCGGTTCTGCCGCTGATCCAGGCGGGCAGGCTGCGCGGTCTCGCCGTGACGACGTCGAAGCGGGCGGCGGCAGTGCCCGACATGCCGACGGTTGGCGAGTCCGGCGTGCCCGGTTTCAATGTATCCGCCTGGTACGCTCTGGCGGCGCCCGCCAAGATCCCGGCGGAGATCGCGCGCAAGATCAATGCCGATACCGTCGCCGCGCTCGCCTATCCGGCAACGCGGGACAGCCTCGAAAAACTCGGCGTCGTCGTGGTCGGATCGACCGCAGCCGAATTTGCGGCCTTTCTCCGCACCGAAATGGAGAAATGGCGGCCGGTGATCGAAGAGGCCGGAATCACGATCAACGAATGATTTTCACGACCGCCGCGCCCCACTGTGTTTGTCTGCCCGGGCGGCGGCGGCGCGAGACTGCAGCAGATCACAGGGAGACATGCTGATGCGAGGGTCGTTGATCGGTGCGTTTGTCGCGGCGGCGACGGCGGTTTGGTCGGGGGGTGTCGCGGCTCAGACTCAGACCGCTGACGTGGTGCTCCTCAATGGCAAGATCGTCACCGTCGATGATCAGTTCCATGTCGCCGAGGCGCTCGCGATCAAGGGCGAGCGGATCATGGATGTCGGCCATAACGCCGATATCGAAAAGCTCAAAGGGCCGAACACGCAGGCCGTCGACCTGCGCGGCCGCACGGTCATCCCTGGCCTGATCGACAACCACGCCCACTTCATCCGCGCCGCCGAGCACTGGCATCAGGAAGTGCGGCTCGACGGCGTCACCACGCGCCGGCGGGCTTTGAGGATGCTCGGCGACGCCGTTCGCGCCGCCAGCCCTGGCGATTGGGTCGTCACCTTGGGCGGCTGGTCCGAGGAACAATTCACCGACCAGCCGCGCGGCTTCCCGCTCGAAGAGCTCGACCGCCTCGCCCCCAACAACCCCATGGTCCTGCAGGCCGTATACAATCACAGCTACCTCAACACGGCCGCGCTCAAGGCCGCCAACATCGACGCGACCACCCCCAATCCACCAGGCGGCACGATCGAAAAGGACGCGACCGGCAAATTGACCGGCAAGATCAACGGCGCCGGCGGCGTCGCCTTCGTCGCCGCGAAAATCCCCCTTCCCGACCGCGACAAGTGGCTCGACAACGCACGCCGGCTGGTCGCCGACCTCAATGCGATGGGATTGACCGGATGGCTCGACGCCGGCGGCCGCGGCATGAGCGCGCAACATTACGCGCCCTACCAATACCTCGCCCAGCGCGGCCAGCTCTACGCCCGCGTGATGTGGACGACGATCCGCCAGCCGACAACGCCGGAGCAGGCGGACAAGGTCATTGCTGAGATCGCACAGCAGAAGCCGTTTCAGGGCAACGATTACTTCGACAATGTCGGCTGGGGCGAAACGGTCTATGCGCCGGTCACCACGCAGCTCCTGCGGGTCGAAAGCAACACCAAGCCGGAAGACATGGCGCAGATGCGGCGCATCGCGAAGGCGCTCGCGGTGCAGGGCCTCTACGTCAACTCGCATGTCGAGATGCACGTCGCCATCGACGCCTTCCTCAAGGAATACGAAGCGATCAACAAGGAGCGCCCGATCAAGGGACTGCGCTGGTCGTTCTCGCACCTCGATCAGGTCGACGAGGAGCAGCTCGAACGCATGAAGAAGCTCGGCATGTCCGCCCAGATCCACAGCCGGCCGCTGATCCAGGGCGCGCTCATGCACAAGGTGCACGGCGCCAAGGCCTGGGAGATGCCGCCGTTCCGCCGCGTGCAGGACAGCGGCATTCATTGGGGGCTGGGCTCCGACGCAACCGCGGTGACGACCTCGAATCCGTTCTACACGCTCTCGTTCGCCGTCACCGGCGAGATGATCGGCGGCCGCAAGGTCAACCGGCAGACGATCAATCGCGAAGAGGCGTTGATCGCGCACACACGCTCGAACGCCTCTTTCCTGTTCCGGGAGGGCGATCTCGGCTCGCTGGCGCGCGGCAAGTATGCCGACTTGTTGGTGCTCGACCGCGATTACCTCACGGTGCCAGCCAGCGAGATCAAGGACATCAAGCCGCTGATGACCATGGTCGGCGGCAAGATTGTCCACGACATCCGGCCGAACTGACGCCGGGTTTCGTTCACGCTCAAGGTCCGAGCAGGCGCCCCAACGCCTGCTCGACCACATCATAGGTGTTGATGAACTCACGGAACTCGACAATTCGGCCGTCGCGAAACCGCATGAAGTCGGCGATGTGGAAGCGCAGCAGGCGCGCCGATGAGACCTGCCGGAAGGCGACGTCCGACATGACCGCGGCGCACTCATCTTCCGCGATCATCATCTGCGGCTGGTAACTCTCCAGCGCATAGTCCTTTCCCATGTCGCCGAGAGCCATGAGCACGGCAGCCTTGCCCGAGCGATGCCCGGCGAATGGAAAGACGTTCATCGGTGCGTGGATGATCCAATCGATATCGTCGGCCATCACGGCCGCCAGGCGCTCGAAGTCGCGCGCTGAATAAGCGGCATAGAGATCCTTGACGGCGGCGCGGGTTGTTTCCTCGCTCATCGTGCCCCTTCCCCCCAGCCTTAATACGGTAGCCGGTTATGGTCGGGCGACAGTATTGCGCAGAAGAACCTCGGTAATCGAGTCCCATTCGGCGGAAAATGGCCCGGTAGCCGCTGGCTTTCCCGCCTGGCCGTACCAATAGCGCGCATTGTCGAGATCGCCTTCAAGGCGATGCAGATAGGCATGCACCCAGGCGCAATCGGTCCCGCCGTCGTCCATCACCAACTTGTGCGCCCGCTCCCAATCATCCTTCGCGGCCCACCAGAGCGCTGTGACCGCGGGAGGCAATCCCTCCGGCGGTTTCGGCTTCGCGACACTGGCCTTGAAGTCGGCGAGGATCACGCTGCGCTCCCGCGGAGACTTACCACCACCGCTGCGGTGCAAAGGTGCCGGCTGACTGTTCGATCACTGCGGCGAGCGAGAACACCGTCTCCTCGTCGAAAGGGCGGCCGATGAGCTGGAGCCCAAGCGGCAATCCTTCCACTGACAAGCCGCCGGGAACTGAAATGCCGGGCAGGCCCGCCATGTTCACCGTCACCGTGAACACGTCGTTGAGGTACATTCCGATCGGATCGGCACCACCCTTCTCGCCGATCCCGAACGCCGCCGACGGCGTCGCCGGCGTCAGGATCGCATCGACGCCCTTGGCGAAGCACTCCTCGAAATCCCTCTTGATGAGCGTGCGCACCTTCTGCGCCCGCAGATAATAGGCGTCGTAATAACCGGCCGAGAGCGCGTAAGTGCCGATCAGCACGCGCCGGCGCACTTCGGGGCCGAATCCTTCCGCGCGCGTCCGTTCGTACATCTCGACCACGTCGCGGCCGGCGGCGCGCAGCCCGTAGCGCACGCCATCGTAGCGCGCGAGGTTCGAGGATGCTTCCGCCGAATTGACGATGTAATAGGCCGGCAGCGCGTATTTGGTATGCGGCAGGGAGACTTCGACCATCTCGGCGCCCGCGGCCTCGAGCCACTGCGCGCCCTGCACCCACAGCTTGTCGATCTCGGCCGCCATGCCATCGATGCGATATTCCTTCGGGATGCCGATACGCATGCCCTTCACCGACTTGCCGACCGCGGCCTCGTAATCCGGCACCGGCCGATCAACCGAGGTGGTGTCGCGCGGATCGTGCCCGGCCATCGAGCGCAGCAGGATCGCGCAATCGCGCACTGTGCGTGCGAACGGACCGGCTTGGTCGAGCGAAGAGGCGAACGCCACAATCCCCCAGCGCGAGCACCGGCCGTAGGTCGGCTTGAGTCCCACGATGCCGGTGAAGGCCGCCGGCTGGCGGATCGAACCGCCGGTGTCGGTGCCGGTCGCGCCGAGTGCAAGCCGTCCCGCGACCGCCGCGGCCGAGCCGCCGGACGAGCCGCCGGGCACGAGCGGGGTATTCGCGCCCCGCCGCCGCCAGGGCGAGATCACCGGGCCGAAATACGAGGTCTCGTTCGACGAGCCCATGGCGAACTCGTCGTTGTTGGTCTTGCCAAGCATCACTGCGCCGTCACGCCAGAGCTGCGACGTGACGGTCAACTCGTAGGTCGGCACGAAATTATCGAGGATGTGCGAGCAGGCCGTGGTGCGCACGCCGCACGTCGCGAACATGTCCTTGACCGCGAGCGGCAGGCCTTCCAGCGGCCGCGCGTCGCCGGCCTTGAGCCGCGCGTCGGCTTGCGCCGCCATCGCTCGCGCCGTGTCCGGCGTTTCGAACACAAAGGCATTGAGGCCACGCGCCGCCACGACCGCAGCGAGATGCGCGTCGGTCAGTTCGGCGGCGGAGAATTCGCGCTTGCGCAGGCGATCGCGCGCGTCGGCCAGGGTCAGATCGGTGAGGTCGGTCATTCGCCGTCCGGGCTGTCGCAGACGAAAGCGTTGGCGGGCGCGAGCGTGGGCGAACTCTTGCTTGCCGCGGATTTTTTCACGCCGGGTGGCCGCTCATAGCCCATGGCTTCGAGTTCCTCGACCGTAACGCCTTCCGGCATCGCGCCCGCGGCGAGCGCGCGCTCGATGTAGTAGCGGAACAACATCTCCTGCTCTTCACACGCCAGGCACATCGGGAAAACTTCTAATCCTTCGTCATGGCCGGGCTTGTCCCGGCAATCCCGGCAGACGAATACGGCAGTGCTTCTTCATTCGAGATGGCTGGGACAAGCCCGGCCGTGACGTACCGGAAACCGCACGGTGCTTCATTCCACCACCTTCGGCACCAGGAAGAAATGATTTTCCGTCGCCGGCGCGTTCTTGACAATGTCGTCGGGAATGCCGCCGTCGGTGACCTTATCCTCGCGCTTCTTCATCTGCATCGGCGTGACCGACGTCATCGGCTCGACGCCGTCCACGTTCACCTCCGCCAACTGCTCGACGAACGCGAGGATCGCGTTGAGTTCGCCCTGCAGGTGCTCCACTTCGTCCTCGGCAACGGCGATGCGCGCAAGGTGCGCGATGCGACGGACGGTGCTGGCATCGACGGACATGGCCGCTCCTTGAGAGACGCCGCGCTATAGCAGAGCCCCCAAAGGATGGGTAGAGCGAAGCCCCCCCCCTCGCATTTCCGCGCCGCAAGATGATGGGCTTCGCGTCGCTCTGCCATCCTACGAAAGCCGGCCGATTTGTACTAACCTGTGGCCAACCGGGCTAAGCATGGAGGAACAGCATGTTCCAACGTCCCCTCGCCGCCGCGCTCCTTTGCGTATTCCCCTTGGCACCGGCTGCGGCGCAGACGCCGTCTGACGCGGCGAATTTTCCGAACCGGGCGATCCATCTGGTCGTGCCATTCCCGGCCGGCGGCCCGACCGACATCCTCTCCCGCGTCATTGCGCAGCGCATGAGCGAGGACTGGGGCCAACCGGTGGTGGTCGAGAACCAGCCCGGCGCCAATACCGCGATCGCGGCATCGCGTGTGGCCAAGATGCCGGCCGACGGCTACACGCTGTTCGCGGTGATGGACGTGACCATGGTGCTCAATCCGATCACCAGCAAGAGCCTGTCGTACGATCCGCTCAAGGACTTCTCGCCGGTCACGCTGACGTCCAAGAACACCTCGCTGCTCACGGTGCGCGCCGCCGACGGCCCGAAATCCGTCAAGGAGCTGATCGCGAAGGCCAAGGCCAATCCCGGCAAGCTCAACTACGGCGCCGGCATCATCACCACGCGGCTGGCCGGCTATCTGTTCAACCGCGAGGCCGGCCTCGACATTCAGTACATCCCGTTCAACGGCAGTCCGCCGACGGTGCAGGGCCTGCTCACCGGCGCGGTCGATTACATCGTCGACGGCACCGCGACCAGCCTGCCGCTGATCCAGGGCGGCCAGTTGCGCCCGCTCGCCAAGCTCAACAGCCGTCCGCTGCCGGCGCTGCCGAACGTGCGGCCGCTCGCGGTCGAAGCCGGCATTCCGGCGCTCGACGACATCTCGACCTGGATCGGGCTGGTGACCCCGGCGGGCGCACCGCAGCCGATCATCGACAAGATCCGCGACGAGGTCGTGAAGATGTACGCCGACCCGGTGATCGCCGACAGACTGGAAAAGGCCGGTATCAGCACGGTGACCAGCACGCCCGCTGAAATGGATGCCTTCGTGCGCAAGGAAACCGCACGCTGGGGCCAGGTGATAAAGGACAGCGGGATTCAGTTGCAGTGAGGACACCCTTGTCCCGGGCTCGTAGAGCGAAGCGGAACGAGACCTCGATCTCGGGCTTACCCGAGATCGGCGCATATGTTGCGCAAGTCGGGTAAACCGACTTGCGTAGACCCAGCGCAAGAAGCCGCGCGGCGACCAATTTGGAGACGGCCTTCGGCCGTCACTTCTCTCCTGGATCCCGGCTCGGCGCTTCGGCTCCGCCTCCAGCTTGGCTGGGACACAATGTCCCTCGTAGTATAAGACCGCCCACCCACCACGGAGTCCCCATGTCCAAGCCGAAAGTCCTGATCTTCGCCCCGCGCGAGGAGCCGCCCGAAATCATTGCTGCGATCGAAGGGATGGGCTGCGAGCTCGTCATTGGCGACCGTGACTGGCAGTTGCCTCGCACCAACTACGAGGGCGAAGTCACCGAAGCGGCGCGCGACGCGGTGGCGCTCATGGGCACCTCGATGCGACACACGCCGATCAGCCGGCGGATCATGGAAGCCTCGCAGCGGCTGCGCGTGGTCGCGAAATACACGGTCGGCGTCGACGACATCGACACCGACGCGGCGACCGACCTCGGCATCATGGTGTGCCATGCGCCGACCGAATCGAACTGCTTCGGCGTGGCCGAGACCACGGTCACCTTCATGCTGTCGCTGCTCAAGAAGCTGCGCGAGCGCGACGCCGACGTACGCGCCGGCAAATGGCGCACGCTCGACAACTACGCTTATTACGTCGGCGCGCGGGCTTCGGACGGCTTTCGCGGGCAGACGATCGGGATCGTCGGTTTCGGACGCATCGGCACGCGAGTCGCGCAACTGCTGGCGCCATGGCGGGCGCGCCTCATCGCCTATGACCCTTACGTGCCGCCGGCGCATTTCCTAACTCATGGCGTCCAGGCGGTCGACTACGAAACGCTGCTGCGCGAGTCGGACGTGGTGTCGTTTCACGTCGTGCTCAACAAGGAGACCCGCTACATGTTCGGCGAGCGCGAGCTCTCGCTGATGAAGCCGAACGCGATTGTCTTGAACACGGCGCGCGGCAAAGTGCTCGACGAGAAGGCGCTCGCCCGCGCGCTCTCCGAGAACCGCATCCGCGGCGCGGCGATCGACGCGTTCGAGGAGGAGCCGTTGCCGACGGATTCGCCGCTGCGCGCGCTCGGCGACAAGGTGCTGCTGTCGCCGCACTCGGCCTCCTACACCGAGGGCGGCGAATTGCGCCAGGGCGTCGCCTGGGCGACCCGCTCGGTGCTGACCGCGCTCAAGGGCGGCATCCCGGACAACGTCTACAACAAGGACGTGCTGCCGCGCTGGAAGGAGCGCTTCGGCGGCGCCAGCGTCACGCCGGGGTGATGCCTCTCCGTAGGGTGGGCAAAGGCGCGAGGCGCGTCCGTGAGATAAACGTGAGCGTCGCGCGCCGTGCCCACCATTGAATCTGCACCGCGTGGGCACGGCACGCGGCACGGTACCCAACCTCGCCGCTTCGTCTCGCGCCTTTGCCACCCTACGGGCGCTGATCATGCGCGATCACGCCGCCCCGCTCGTCCAGCACTACGTCGGCTCGACCACCTTCAGTCCGCCCATATACGGCTGCAGCACGTCGGGCACGGCGATCGAGCCGCCTTGCTGCTGATAGGTCTCCATCACCGCGATCAGCGCGCGGCCGACCGCGACGCCGGAGCCGTTGAGGGTGTGGACGAAATGCGGGCTGCCGCCCTTCGGCCGGTAGCGCGCGTTCATGCGGCGGGCCTGGAACTCGCCGCAGACCGAACAGGATGAAATCTCGCGATACAACCCCTGCCCCGGCAGCCACACCTCGATGTCGTAGGTTTTCTGCGCGGCGAAGCCCATGTCGCCGGCGCACAACGTCACCACGCGGTAATGCAGGTCGAGCCGGCGCAGGACCTCCTCGGCACAGGCGAGCATGCGCTCGTGCTCGTCCTTGCTCTGCTCGGGCGTAGTGATCGAAACCAGCTCGACCTTGGTGAACTGATGCTGGCGGATCATCCCGCGCGTGTCCTTCCCCGCCGCCCCCGCCTCCGCGCGAAAGCACGGCGTGCAGGCGGTGAGGCGCATGGGGAGCGCGGTTTCGTCGACGATGGATTCGCGCACAAGGTTGGTGAGCGGGACTTCGGCGGTGGGGATGAGCCATAGACCATCAGATATTTGCTCATATGCATGCCGAGCATCATCTGAAATAGCTTGATTGTCTTCAAAGACCATCTTGTTGAGCAGATCCTGACTCTGTTCATACGTAAGAACACGACCTGCTCGGAACTGATCATCCCGAAACTTCGGCAATTGCGCCGTGCCAAACATCACCTCATCGCGCACTAACAGTGGCGGCGCGACCTCCGTATACCCATGCTCCCCCGTATGCAGATCGAGCATGAACTGCCCCAACGCGCGCTCCATCCGCGCCAAGCCGCGCTTAAGCACCACGAAGCGCGCGCCCGAAAGCTTCGCCGCGGCCTCGAAATCCATCTGCGCGAGGCCCTCGCCCAGCTCGAAATGCTGCTGTGGGGCAAAGCCGTAATCGCGCTTCGCTCCGAAGCGGTGTTCCTCCCTGTTGGCATTTTCATCGTTGCCGTCGGGCACCTCGGGCGCGGGCAGTGGCAGGTTCGGGATCTGCGCGAGCGCTCCGTCCAATTCCTTGCCGGCCTGCTTCTCCTCGGCCTCCAGCGCTGGGATGGCGGCTTTCAGTTCCGCGACTTCCAGCAGGAGCTTCTGCGCAGTCTCTTCCTCCCCGCTTTTCTTGGCCGCCCCGATTTCGCGCGAGGCGGCGTTGCGGCGCGCCTGCGCAGCTTCCGCCTTCTGGATGGCGGCGCGGCGGCGCTCGTCGAGCGCGATCAATCGCGCGGCGGCGTACTGCTCCTTCGCAGCCTCATCGAGGTTGCGGCGGGCGAGCGCGCGGTCGAAAGCTTCAGCGTTGTCCCGAATCCATCTGATGTCGTGCATGACGCAATTTTCCGAATGAAAGGGAATGTGGCGAGGCGCGGCATCCCAATGGATACCGCGGCCATTCGGGGCGCGGGCGAGCGACTAGTCCCGCGCCGGGCAACTCGACGATCGCCGGCTCGAACCGGAAGACGACAAGGTGAAGTGATCGATCATTGCATCACTCCGCCGGTCACCCCGGCGGCCTTGGCCTTGGCGCTACGCAATTGCACAGGTGGCACCCTGGTAAAGAAGCCGACGCCGCGGCGCAAGACCCTACTCCACCGTGGCGGCGGCCTCCCTCTTGGCCTTGGCTTCCGCCCGGGCCATCGCTTCGGCGCGTTCCTTGGCTTCTTCCTCGGCTTCGGCGGCGGCCTGCGCGGCCTTGGACGCGGCGGCCCGCTTCTCCACCATCCGCACCGACCAGATCGAGCCCTCGTAGAGCAGCAGCAGCGGCACCGCGAGCGACATCTGGCTCAAAACGTCGGGCGGCGTCAGGATCGCCGCGATCACAAAGGCGCCGACGATGAAATAGCGCCGCTTCGACTTTAGCTGGTCGGAGTTGATGATCCCGACCCGCCCGAGCAGCGTCAGGATCACCGGAAGCTGGAACGCGACCCCGAACGCGAAGATCAGCCGCATCATCAGGCCGAGGTAATCGTCGACCTTGGGGAGAAGCTCGATCGTCGCCTGCCCATCGCCGCCCAATTGCTGCATGCTGAGCGAGAAGCGCGTCAGCATCGGCCAGACGAGCACATAGACGACCAGCGAGCCGAGGAAGAAGAACACCGGCGTCGCGACCAGATACGGAAAGAACGCTTTCCGCTCATGCTTATAAAGACCGGGCGCCACGAACATGTAGAGCTGGGCGGCAACGATCGGGAACGAGATGAAGGCGGCGCCGAACATCGCGATCTTGAGCTGGACCACGAAATATTCGAGCAGGCCGGTGTAGATGAACTTCGAATTCTCCGGGCCAGCGACCCAGACATAGGGCCAGGTGAGGATGTTGTAGATCCGCTTGGCGAAGAAGAAGCACACGATGAAGGCGAGAAAGAACGCGAGGATCGCCTTGATGAGCCGCGAGCGCAGCTCGATCAGGTGGTCCATCAGCGGCGCCTTGGTGGCCTCGATGTCCTCGTGGCTCATGCGGGCTCTTTCCCCGCTTCCTTGGCGGCGACCGGTTCGAGCGAGGCGCTCGCGACTTCCGCGGGACCTGCTTCGGCGGCGAGAGGGGCGGCCTCAGTGGTCGGCGCTCCGAGCAACGCAGCGGCGGAGTTGGTGTCGGTGCTGACGGCCGGCTCGGCGGCGCCGGCTTCGGCAGAAGATGTCGTCGTGACACCCGCCGGTGCGCTGACCGGGGTCGGTGCGGCATCAAGCGACGGCAGATCGCCTGCGGCCTTTTCGAGCTCGCGGCGGGCGTCCTCGATCGGATCGAAGTGGGTGTACTTGGCGGCATGCTCCGCCATCTCATCGACCTCCTTCTTGAGGTCGTGCAGTTCCGCCTCGCGAATCGCTTCCTGGAACTGGTTCTGAAACTCGCCGGCCATCCGGCGAATCTTGGTCATCCATTGCCCGAGCGTACGCAGCGTCCCCGGCAACTCCTTCGGGCCGATCACGACCAGCGCGACAACACCGATGAGGAGCAACTCACCCCAGCCGATGTCAAACATAGGTCAAACTCCAGGGCGGGCCCGTCGGCCCCGCACCTCGGTTCACGACAACGGTGGCTGCGCTAGACGGTGCCGCCTTCGAACCGCTTTTCGGTCTCGGTGCGCGCCTTGAGATCTGCGGCCGCGGCCTGATGATCAATCGTCTTCAGCGGCTCGGTCTTCGGAGCCTCGGCCTCGACCTTCTCATCGTCGGCCAGGCCCTTCTTGAAGGCCTTGATCCCCTTGGCGAAGTCGCCCATCAGGTCGGAAATCTTGCCGCGTCCGCCGAACAGCAAAAGGCCGACGGCCAGGACAATGATCCAGTGCCAAATGCTTAAAGAACCCATGTGCTCATCCTCCGAGGCGAGGGGCCGCACGGGCCCACCGGGCCGCACGGGCCCTTTGGTCTTTGGGATATCTGGGAAGGTAGGCTCGGAACGGGGCAAAAACAAGTAGTTAAGCGAAATCCCTGCAAACAACGACTGGCGATGGTTGCCATTGATCGGTCGTCCCCGCCTTCGCAGGGACGACCGAGATTCGGGACCTCGGTCCGGCTACTCCTCCGTCCGCTCCGGCGGCGGCGCGAGCGTGAGATCGAGATCGCCGGGGTCGAGCGGGTCCTCGTCCTCGCGCAACGTCGGATCATCGGACGGAATCGGCACGGCAAAGCCGGCCGGCAGCCGGCCCTCGACCAGACCGGCGCCCTTGAGCTCATCCAACCCGGGCAGGTCGGCGACGGCGTCGAGACCGAAATGTGAGAGGAAGACGGCCGTCGTCCCGTAGGTCAGCGGGCGGCCCGGCGCCTTGCGCCGGCCGCGCGGGCGAATCCAGCCCGTCTCCAGCAGCACGTCAACCGAGCCCTTCGAGGTTGTGACGCCGCGGATCTCCTCGATCTCCGCCCGGGTCACCGGCTGGTGGTAGGCGATGATCGCGAGCGTCTCGATCGCCGCCCGCGAAAGCTTCTTCGGCTCGACGGTCTCCTTGCTGAGCAGCCAGGCGAGGTCATTCGCAGTGCGGAACATCCATTTGCCGGCGACGCGCATGAGATTGACGCCGCGCGCGGCGTAATCGACCTGCAGCCGCGTGAGCGCGGCCCGCACATCGGTCCCCTCCGGCAGGCGATCCGCCAGGGTCTTTTCATCGAGCGGCTCGGACGACGCGAACAGCATCGCTTCGAGCAGCCGCAGTTCTTCGGGACGCGTCTCAGGCGCGGATTCGTCCGGCTGTTCTTGATTCGGTTCGTCCGGTTGCCCGCTGGCCTCTTCCGGTACCGCAGCCTCCTCATCGGATCCCGCCAGAGTGGCAGGCTCCTCGAGTTCCTCGTTCAAAACCACCACCCGCCTTGTCGCCGCACTTGGCATTACCGCCTCCACTCCCCCGAATTACTGTCCGGCAGCCGCGCTGCCGTTCTCCACAGCCCCGCCGCCCGCCGGCGTGCGCTTGCGCACATAGATCGGCGCAAACGGACTCTGCTGATGCATGTCCATCAGCCCTTCGCGGACCAGTTCCAGCGACGACGCGAAGCTCGACGCGAATACAGTCGCTGCATGTTCGGGTTTCGCCACGTAGGCGATCAGATACTCGTCGAGCCGGCTCCAATCCTGCGTCTGGCCGATCAGCCGCTCCAGCGCTTCGCGCGCTTCGGCCAGCGACCAGACTGTCCGCTTGGCCATGCGCACATGCGAGAGCGCCTGCTTCTGGCGCTGCGAGGCATAGGCCGACAACAAATCGTAGAGCGTTGCCGTCCACTGCGGATGCCTAATGTGGGCAATCTGCTCGGGTTGGCCGCGTCCGAACACGTCGCGATCGAGCTGCGCGCGCTCGAACAGGCGGTCGGCCGCGGCGCGGATCGCTTCCAGGCGGCGCAGCCGTTGCGCGAGCGCATTCGCCATGTCCTCGGCGCTCTGCCCTTCCGGCGCATGCGTATCAGGGAGCAGCAGGCGCGACTTGAGGTAGGCGAGCCACGCCGCCATCACGAGATAGTCGGCGGCGAGCTCCAGGCGGAAGCGGCGCGCCTGCTCGACGAAGGCGAGGTACTGATTGGCGAGCGCGAGGATCGAGATCTTCGCGAGGTCGACCTTCTGCTGGCGTGCCAGCATCAGCAGGAGATCGAGCGGGCCTTCAAAGCCCTCGACATCGACCACCAGCGCCGGCTCGTCGGTGGCGCGATCGGCTTCCAGGTCGGCTTCGAATTTGAGCTCGTCAGGAGTCATCGCGTCGCCATCCGCTGCACGCCGGTTTCGCCGAGTAGGTCCGCCCATTCGCTGCGCAGCGCCGCGAAGTCATGGGCTGCCGCCGCCGTACGCAGAGCGAGCGCAGCTTCGGCGCGCGCGGCCGCTGCGCCGGCGAGAACCGGCGCGGCGTCAGCGACCGCGTGCATCTCGCCGAGTTCGCCATTGCAATGGAGGATGAGATCGCAGCCGGCCGCGATCGCCGCGGCCGAGCGGTCGGCGAGCGGTCCCGAGAGCGCACCCATCGAGATGTCGTCGGTCATCAGCAGGCCTTGGTACCCGATCCAGCCGCGAATCACTTGCCCGACCAGAGTGGCGGAAGTGGTGGCGGGAGCAAGTGGATCGATCGCGCTAAACACGACATGTGCAGTCATCGCCAGCGGTAACGCGCGTAGCGGCCGGAAGGCGGCGAAATCACTCGCTTCGAGCGTGGCGCGATCGGTGTCGACGATCGGAAGCGCGCCGTGGCTGTCCGCGTTGGCGCGGCCGTGGCCAGGAATATGCTTGAGCACGGGCAGCACGCCGCCGGCCAGTAGTCCCTCCGCAATCGATTGGGCGAGGCTCGCTACCTTGTCGGGGCTCGTGCCATAGGCGCGATCGCCTATGATGGGATCGGATCCGGGAACCGGCACGTCGGCGAGCGGCAGGCAGTCGACATCGATCCCGACTGCGGCGAGATCGGCCGCGATCAGCCGCGCGCCGATCCAGGCGGCGCGCAATCCTGCGGTCGCGGAGCGATCGTAGATGCGCCCGTATGCAGCGCCGGGCGGATAAGCGGGCCAGTGCGGTGACGCCAGGCGCTGCACGCGACCGCCTTCCTGGTCCACCAGAACGGGCGCGTCGCGGCCCACCGCTTCGCGCAATGACGACGTCAGTCGAGCGACTTGCGCAGGCGTATCGACGTTGCGCTTGAACAGGATCAATCCCCACGGCTGCGCCGCGCGCAGGAACGCGCGCTCGTCCGCCGTCAACGCCGTGCCGGAAATTCCCGTGATGAGCGCGCGCGCCGCCATCGGCGCGGCTTAGCCCGCGTGCGGAAGACGGGTCAAGCTCTCCCGCCTTCTTCGAAGTGGATTGCTGCGCGGGCGCACCTCACCGCTCGGTGCGCCAAGGCCTTGCTTGCATCAATTCTTCTGAACGATGCACTGGCCGCCTGAGGCTTTGAGATTGCCGCAAACATGATTGGCTTCCTCGGCCGACCCAAACGGACCAACCATGGCGCGGTAGTAGGTGCCCTTGCTGCCGAGATCGGCGCGACGAACCACCACCTCACGCCCTGCCAGTTCCTTGAACTTGCCCTGCAGCGAGCGGAACGACGCATGCGCTTCCGACTCGCTGCGTTGCGAGGAGACCTGCACCATGTAGCCACCACCCGCGGTCGGAGCGATCGACGCTATCCGCGCCGCCGGCGGCGCGGTGTTGCGGGTGCGCGCGGGCGGCGGCGGCGCCGGTTCGACCGCTTCAGCTTGCGCATTCGGATCAAGCGACAGCGGCGCACTGTGGACCGAGGATGTGCGAGTCGTCGTGATCGAGCGGGCGGCGACCTGTGCGGCCGGCGAGTTGGGCGGCGGCGCGACCGCTCTGCTGCCATATTCGGAGCCGTCGGGCTTGATCGCCACCGTGTGAACCTTCTTCGGCTCCCCCGGGTTGGGCGCCGTGCCAGTGGTTACGGACGACTTGGCCGGAGCGGGAGCCACGGCCTGCGGCGGAGTTGCCAGCGCTGGCGGCGGCGGAAACGCCGATGTCGTGACCGGCGACGGCAGCACGATCCGCGGAACCGCGGCCGTGCCCGGGCTGGCCAGGTCGACGGGCTTCTCCTCGCGCGAAACCATCCGCTCGTTCGCACTCGCCTCGGCCATGCGATCCTGGATCGGCTTGTTCGACTGGGCATCGCCGGTCGTAGCGAGAACCTTCATCGGCGTTTTGTCGGCGGTGATGACCGGCGCTGCTTGGCTCGAACCACCCGCGCTATTGAAATAGGTGCGGTACCCATAGGCGGCCGCCGTTCCGAGCGTGGCGCAGCCGATGAGAACGATGGCCGTCAGCAGGCGTCCATGTTGGCGTGCCCGCGGCGCGTCGTCGTAAGTCGCTTCCTCCTCCGCGGAGAGCGGGGCGTCTTCGTAATACAAATCCGCGCTGTCGAGCGCCATCGCCGGCGCCGCCACCTCGAGCGTTTCCTCGTGGTCGGCTTCCGGTTGCTCTTCGGGTTCGGGAGCCGGCGCACGGATATCCGTCCGCGGTGCGACCGGTGGCGCGGCGACCGAAGCCGCCGGCATTCTCAGCGAGGTGCGCGGCGGAAATGCGGGCGCGAGCGGCGGGCTGCGCGGTGCCGGAGCCGGCTCGGCAAGGAGAGCCGCCGCCTGCCTGCGCGGAAGCGTGCGCGGCGGGAAAACGGGCTTGGCCGCATCCGGCGCCGGCGGGAGGTCCTCGTCAGGCTCAGGCTCGCGCCGCGTCGGCGTCTCGAACGGCGGCATCGCTGCGGCAACCTTCCGCCAGTCCGGGGCGGTCGACGGCAATCTCATCGGCCTGTTCTCTGGAGGCGGAGCGGATGCGCGCGGCGCTGGCGCCGAGGCGCTTGACCCCGCGTTGTCGCCAAACTGAGCGAACGGATCGCTCTGTCCGATCAGGCGGGCCAATTCGGCCAGTGGATCACTTGCGGGCGCGTGGTCGCGCTCGCTGGAGGATCCGAGGTCGCGCCGATAGGGATCGTTCGACCGATAGGCACGCTGGGTGTTGTCGTCCGCCATACTCATCCCGTTTCCGGTTACTGGCGTCGCACTCGGTCGGTCAATTACACTCCGTCGATCGCGGTCCATCGCGCCCAACGGCACCGAGCGAGATTAACGCATCTCCTCTGGCGCCCCGACACCGAGCAAATTTAGCCCGGATGCTAGAACGGTGACAATGCCTTGCACGAGAGCAAGGCGGGCCACAGTCGTTTGTGGATCATTCTGGATAATGAAGCGTAAATAGGGCAAGTCTTTTCCTTTATTCCATTGGGCATGGAAATCGCTTGCAAGTTCATACAAGTAGAATGCGATCCGGTGCGGTTCATGGGCTAACGCGGCGGCCTCGATTAACCGTGGAAACAGGGCGATCCGCCGCATGAGGGCGAGTTCTCCCGAGTCTTCCAGCCGTTCCAGCGCCGCGCCCGCCAGCATTTCGGTCCGCCCGGAACCATCTTCCGGAAGATCAGGAACCACCTCGCGGGCATTGCGGAACACCGACCGGCCGCGAGCGTGGCCGTATTGGACATAGAACACCGGGTTGTCGCGCGATTGCTCGATCACCTTGGCCAGGTCGAAATCCAGCACGGCGTCATTCTTGCGGTAGAGCATCATGAACCGGACGGCGTCGCGCCCTACTTCATCCACCACTTCACGTAAGGTAACGAAGTCACCGGAACGCTTCGACATTTTGACGGGCTCTCCGGCCCGCAGCAGCTTCACGAGCTGGATGATCTTGACGTCGAGATCGGCCTTCCCGGCGCTCACCGCGGTCACCGCCGCCCGCATTCGCTTGACGTAGCCGCCGTGATCGGCGCCCCACACGTCGATCATGTTGCGGAAGCCGCGCTCGAACTTTGACTTATGGTAGGCGATGTCGGAGGCAAAGTAGGTGTAGCCGCCGTCCGACTTCCGCAGCGGGCGGTCGATGTCGTCGCCGAACTCGGTCGAACGGAACAGCGTCTGCTCGCGGTCCTCCCAATCGTCGACCGGCGCCCCCTTCGGCGGCGGCAGCCGGCCCTGGTAAACCAGCCCGCGCGCGCGCAGGGACTCGATCGTCGCTTCGACCTGCCCACCGTTCCCGACCGAGAGCGAACGCTCCGAGAAGAACACATCGTGCCGCACATTGAGCGCGGCGAGATCGTTCTTGATCTCGACCATCATCAGGTCGATCGCACGCTGGCGCACGAGCGGCAGCCACTCGCTTTCCGGCTTGCCGAGCAGCGCGCGCCCACATTCTGAGACCAGCGCCTCCCCGACCGGTTTGAGATAGTCGCCGGGGTAGAGCCCTTCCGGGATCGGGCCGATGTCCTCCCCGAGCGCCTCGCGGTAGCGCAGGTACGCCGAGCGCGCGAGCACGTCGACCTGGGCGCCGGCGTCGTTGATGTAATACTCGCGGGTGACGTCGAACCCCGCAAAGGCCAGGAGATTGGCAAGCGCATCGCCGAACACCGCGCCGCGGCAATGCCCGACATGCATCGGCCCGGTCGGATTGGCCGACACGTATTCGACATTCACCGGCTGGCGCTGCCCGGGGGCGCCGCGGCCATAGGCCTCGCCCGCCCGCAGCACCACGCGCAGCGCCTCGATCCAGGCGCTCGGCTTGAGCGTGAGATTGATGAAGCCTGGGCCCGCCACCTCGACATTGGCGACGAGATCGTCGCGGCGCAGTTGGTCGGCAATCGCCTCGGCGAGGTCGCGCGGTTTCTTGCCGGCGTCCTTTGCCAGGACCATGGCGGCGTTGGTCGCCATGTCACCGTGCGCCGCTTCGCGGGGCGGCTCGACCACGATGCGCGACTGGTCGATGCCCGCCGGCAGCACGCCGGATGCGATCAGCGCTTCATTTGCCGCGCGAACCTTGTCGAGCACGACCGCGAAAACATTGCCGGATAAGCTTGTCATTGGTAACGCCTCTCAAGGCGCCGCCGCCTAACGTAATTCCCCAGGCGAGTCAAAACCGGGAAAAGGGGGTTTCCGAATCCAGGGAGGGCGCCGTTGAGAACGGAAGGATTTCCGCTGTTATTCGCCGCCGACGCCGCGTGTAGAGCTTTTCGGCCGAACCGGCAGGAAAACCTCAGAAAACCTTCCGCTGGGCGCGATGAAGGAAGCGCCCGGGGCATTCCTCGGCGCGGCCAATTGGCTTTTGCACTGCCGGCCGAAATGCGAGTTTCAAGCTCGCTGATCATTCGGCGAATGGCCGGGGCTGCCCGATTGTGAATTTTTTGTTCATGGGGGCTGTTGATGCTGGCATCTGCATCGGGGGTCGCAGGTCGCTTTCAGCTCATCCTGATCAAGTCCTCGCATTATGGCGAGGAGGGCTATGTCATCCAGTGGGTGCGTTCGTCGATTCCCTCGAACTCGCTCGCCTGCGTCTACACGCTCGCACAGGATGCAGCGGCGCGCGGGGTCCTCGGTGCCGCCGTCGCCATCGATATCACCGCGATCGACGAGACCAATACGCGCGTGAAGATCAAGAACATTATTGCCTTGATCCGACGTCATGGCGGCTTCGGAATGGTCGGCCTCGTCGGAGCCGCCACATCGGTCGCGAAATCAAAAACGAAGTCAATAAACCTCGACTATTCGCGCGCGTATCGCCGCTGCGTCTCGATCAGATGGCAAGGTTAATTGGACTTTTATCACCTTCAAACCGCAATTCATGAAGCATTAATCGCCGTCGCCGGCGCGGATAACTGAATTTTCAGACCATTTCGGTAGACGCTGGATGAAATCGAGGCGTCGCGCGAGCCCCGTCTGGCGGGCGCTGGCAGACAGCGCAACAAAAAGGGAGCGCCGGTGCACAAGCTCTTTGCGCAGCAGCTTGCGAAGGCCACGTCCAACACCGGCGAGGTCGATCTCACCCTCCTTGGCGAACTGGTTGCCGCCGCCTATGCGCGGGCCGACCGCGACCGCAAGCAAACCGACCGGTCTATCTCCCGGTTGGTGGAGGAACTCGCTCAGCTCAACTTCAGCCTGGAGTCGCTGGTAGAGGAGCGGACAGCGGCGCTGCGCGAGCGCGAGGAAGAACTGCGGACGCAGAACTTGCGCTTCGACGCCGCCCTCAACAACATGTCCCATGCGCTCATCATGTTCGATGCCGACGCACGGCTGATGATCTGCAACGGACGCTACCGCGACATGTATCAACTCCCGGCCGAATTGACGGTACCGGGAACCGATTTCCTCGCCATCCTGGAGCATCGCAAACGCAACGGGCAGTTCGTCTGCACACCGGCCGAATACATCAGGAAAGTCCGCCGGATGGTCGGCAGCGGCAAGTCGTCGAGCCGGATCGTCGAACTGCCCGACGGCCGCATCATCGCCGTGCAGAACCAGCCGATGGCGGGCGGCGGTTGGGTCGCCACCCATGAGGACATCACCGAGCGGCGGCTGGCGGAACAGAAGATCGCCCACATGGCAGGCCATGATTCGCTCACCGACCTGCCCAATCGCACGCTGCTGCGGGACCGGCTGGCGCAGGCGCTGGCGTTCGCCCACCAGGGCGAGCGGCTCGCGGTGCTCTACCTCGACCTCGATCATTTCAAGGCGGTCAACGACACGCTCGGCCATCACTATGGCGACGAGTTGCTGAAGACCGTGGCGGTGCGGCTGCGCAATACGATCCGCGAGGGCGACACCGTCGCGCGCGTCGGCGGCGACGAATTCGCAATCCTGTGCGCCGGCGTCGAGCGGGCGAACGACGTCGCCGTCCTGGCGCGGCTGATCCGCGAGGCCGTGCGCGCGCCCTACGACCTGCAGGGCCATGCGGTCACGCTCGACACCTCGATCGGGATCGCGCTCGCGCCGAACGACGGGATCGACCCGAACGAAGTGCTCAAGAATGCCGACATGGCGCTCTACGGCGCCAAGGCCGACGGCCGCGGGACCTATCGCTTCTTCGAGCCGGCGATGGATGCGCGCATCAAGTCGCGGCGCAAGCTCGAGCTCGCGCTGCGCCAGGCGCTCGGCAACAATGAATTCGAGCTGCACTATCAGCCCATCATCGGCCTCGCCGACAACCGGGTGACCTGCTGCGAAGCACTGCTGCGCTGGCGTCATCCCGACCGCGGCATGGTACCGCCCACCGAGTTCATTCCGGTGGCGGAGGAAATTGGCCTCATCAACACGCTCGGCGAATGGGTGCTGCGACGCGCCTGCGCGGATGCCGCGCGCTGGCCGGACGACGTCAAGGTCGCGGTCAATCTCTCGCCGATCCAGGTGATGAGCCAGAACCTCCTGTCGATCGTGGTCGCGGCGCTGGCCTGCGCGGGGCTTCCGGCAACTCGGCTCGAAGTCGAGATCACCGAGTCGGTGCTGATGCAGAACACCGAAGCCACCCTCGCCACGCTGCATCGCCTGCGCGGATTGGGCGTCGGCATTTCGATGGACGACTTCGGCACCGGCTATTCGTCGCTGAGCTATCTGCGCAGCTTCCCGTTCGACAAGATCAAGATCGACCGCTGCTTCATCAGCGGGCTGACCGGGAGCGACGATTCGACCCCCATCGTGCTGGCGATCGCGGGTCTCGCCAGCAACCTCGGTATCCGCACGACCGCGGAAGGTGTCGAAACGGCGGAGCAGTTGCAGCAGATCAAGGCGCTCGGCTGCACCGAGATGCAGGGCTACCTGTTCAGTCCGCCGCAGCCGGTCGAGGAGATCGTGCGCCTGCTGGGCCCGCCCATGATCAAGCGGGCGGCGGCGGGTTAACGCAAATCCGGCGTGAACGGAAAAAGCCGGGCGTGCTCGACCAGCGCGTAACGGTCGGTCATGCCGGCGATGAAATCCGCGAGGCGCCGCATGCGCCCTGCCCCGTCCGCCGCCTCGATCTCATCGGCCCATTCCGCCGGCAGGTCGGCCGGATGGGCAGCATAGCGCGCGGTGAGGTCGCTGACGACGTCCTCCGCCTCGCTCATGATGCGCGCCACGCGCGGATGCCGGTACATGCGCCGGCGCAGAAAATCCTTGATGGCGCGATCGGCCTCCGCCATCGCCGGCGAGAACGCCACGACCGCAGCGCCGGCCTCACGTACCGCATCAGCCGACGGCGGAGCCAGCGCGCGCAGGCGCTCGCCGGTCTGCGCGATCACATCCTCAATCAACCGCGTGATCAGGCGGCGCACCAGTTCATGCGCGCGCCGGTCCGGATCGAGCCGGGGATGAATGGCGCCGATTTCCTGCAGCAGGTCGCGCGCCAGCGCGACGTCGGCGAGATCGTCCAAGCTGAACAAACCGGCCCGAATTCCGTCGTCGATATCGTGGGCGTCGTAGGCGATGTCGTCCGCGAGCGCGGCAACCTGCGCCTCCGGGCCGGGAAAGCTCCACAATTCCAGATCCTGCATCGCGACATAGTCGCGGATCGCCTGCGGCACCCCGCGCTCGCGGTAGCCGCCGGTCGGGGCTCCGGTGCGGTCGGTGAGCGGGCCATTGTGCTTCACCAGGCCTTCGAGGGTTTCCCAGACAAGGTTGAGACCATCGAATGCGGCGTAGCGGCGTTCGAGCGCGGTGACGACGCGCAGCGTCTGCGCATTGTGGTCGAAGCCGCCGAAGCCGGCGAGGCAGCGGTCGAGCGCGCGCTCGCCGGCGTGACCGAACGGCGGATGGCCGAGATCATGGGCGAGCGCCAGAGCCTCGGCCAAATCCTCGTCGAGGTCGAGCGCGCGGGCGAGCGAGCGCGCCGCCTGCGCTACTTCGAGCGTGTGAGTGAGGCGCGTGCGGAAATGGTCGCCTTCGTGGAAGACGAAGACCTGCGTCTTGTGCGCCAGCCGGCGGAACGCGGTCGAATGGATGATGCGGTCGCAATCGCGGCGAAAGACGCTGCGGGTGGCGCTTGGCGGCTCCGGGTGCAGCCGGCCGCGGCTGCGGGCCGGATCGGAGGCATAAGGAGCCCGCGCGCGCGGCGCTTCGACGACCATGCTCGCCCTGCCGATTGACCAAGCCGTGGGTCACACCTACGTATGGATCAGGCGATACTCCCGCGCCCGCGATTCTGGCAACCGTGCGGCGCCGGCAAGTGTCGCAAATGGATGAGCCATGGACACTGTGACGGTCACGGAACGAGCGGCACGGCAGATCGGCGCGGTTTTGCGCCGCGAAGCGCCTGGCACCAAGCTGCGCGTGAGCGTCGAGGGCGGCGGCTGCTCGGGCTTCCAATATAAATTCGACATGGACCGCGATCAGGCGCAGGACGACATCGTCGTCGAGCGCGACGGCGCGACGGTGCTGATCGATCCGGTCTCGCTCGGTTATCTCGCGGGCTCGGAGATCGATTTCGTCGACGACCTGATCGGCGCCTCATTCCGGATCAACAACCCGAAAGCGACCGCCTCCTGCGGCTGCGGCACGAGCTTCGCGCTTTAGGCAGCCGACAGAGGGACGGACGACGACACCGGGCGGAATCGGTCGTCCGTCATTTGCCTGTCAATGCTTCGGGATTGTCGTTCCCGCGAAAGCGGGAACGACCGGAGAATCAATAAAACGAATTCCGCCTGACTATTCCGCCGCGATGACCTTCGGCCGCTCGGGATGGAATTCGGGCACCTCCTCGAGCTGCGGCTCGAGCCGGCGCTTGAGCATGCGGTCGACCTTGTCGAGATAGATGTAGACCACCGGCGTGATGTAGAGCGTCAGGAGTTGCGAGAACGCGAGCCCGCCGACCACCGCGACGCCGAGCGGCTGGCGCAACTCGGCGCCGGCGCCCTGGCCGAGCGCGATCGGCAGCGCGCCAAAGATCGCGGCGAACGTCGTCATCATGATCGGCCGGAAACGCAGCAGACAGGCTTCCCGCATCGCCGCCTCCGCGCTCATGCCGACGCGCCGTCGCTCGATCGCGAAGTCGATCATCATGATCGCGTTTTTCTTGACGATGCCGACCAGCATCACGATACCGATCATCGCGATCACCGAGAGGTCCATCCGGAACAGCATCAGCGTCAGCAGCGCGCCAATGCCGGCCGACGGCAGGCCCGAGATGATCGTGATCGGATGGATGAAGCTCTCGTACAGAATGCCAAGGAGAACGTAGGAGGCGAACACCGCCGCCAGCACCAGCACGCCCTGCCCTTTCAGCGAATCCTGGAACACCGCCGCCGCGCCCGCGAATCCGGTAGTGATCGAGGCCGGCAGCCGCATGTCCTGCTCGATGTTCTTGATCGCGTCGACCGCCTGCCCGAGCGAGGCGCCCGGCGTCAAATTGAACGAGATCGTGACTGAAGGCTGGCTGCCCTGGTGGTTCACCAGCAGCGGCCCGACGCTTGGCACGATCCGGGTCACCGATTCGAGCGGCACCGAGATTCCGCTCTGGGTCTTGAGGAAGATCCGCGACAGCGCGGTGATGTCCCTCTGGAATTCCGGCTTGCTCTCCAGGATCACCTGATAGTCGTTGGTCGCGGTGTAGATCGACGCCACTTGACGAGTGCCGAAGGCGTTGAACATCTCCTGCCGGATCTGATCGATGGTGATGCCGTAGACCCCCGCCTTCTCGCGATCGATCTCCACATTCATCTGCGGGTTGGTGATGTAAAGATCGGTGTTCACGTCACGCAGGAACGGAAGCTGCGCGATCTTCGCCTTCATCTGCGGCGCGAGCTTGAACAGGTTCTCGGTGTCGCTCGACTGCAGCGTGTACTGGAACTCGCTCTTGGTGGCGCGGCCGGTGAGGTTGATGTTCTGCACGTTCTGGAAATACGAAATGATCCCCGGGATCGTATTCACCCTCGCGCGCAGGCGCTGGATGATCTCGGTCGACCTTTCGCGCTCCGCCCGCGGCTTGAGTGAGACGAACATGCGGGCGGAATTCGGCGTGGGGTTCGGCCCGCCCGGGCCTACCGTCAGGTTCACGTAATCGACCGCCTTGTCCTTGCGGATGATGTCGGCGACTTTGTTCGCCAGTTGCACCATCGCCGGGAAGGAAATGTCGGTAGCCGCCTCGCTCGACACCGATATGAAGCCGGTGTCTTCGACCGGGAAGAACCCCTTGGGAATGGCGATGTAGAGATAGACCGTGCCGAACAGAGTGGCGATCGTCACCACGAGCGTGATCGGTTTGGCCTTGAGCACCTTGTCGAGCGACCACTCGTAGGCCTTGAGCCAGCCATTGAACATCGCTTCGAAGATGCGGAGGATGACATTCTGCTTCTCGCCTTCATGGTGTCCGCGCAGCACGCGCGCGCACAGCATCGGCGTCAGCGACAGCGAGACGAAGCCGGAGATCAGGATGGCGACCGCGATCGTGATGGCGAACTCGCGGAACACGCGCCCTACCATGCCGCCCATCAGCAGGACCGGGATGAAGACCGCGATCAAGGCGAAGGTGATGGCGATGATGGTGAAGCCGATCTCCTTCGCGCCTTTGAGCGCCGCCTCGAACGGGCGCATCCCGGCCTCGATGTGGCGCACGATGTTTTCCAACATGACAATCGCGTCGTCGACGACGAAGCCGACCGACAAGGTCAGCGCCAACAGCGTCATGTTGTTGATGGAGAAATTGAGCATGTACATGACCGCGCAGGTGCCGACCAGCGAGACCGGCACCGCCAGCGCCGGAATAACCGTCGCAGACACTGACCGCAGGAACAGGAAAATCACCAGAATCACGAGGCCGATCGCGATGGCCAGCGTGACTTTGACGTCCTCCACCGAGTCGCGGATCGAGATCGAGCGGTCGAGCAGCAGCTCAAGATTGATCGCCGCCGGCACCTGGGCGCGGTAGGAAGGCAGCTTGCTCTTGACCGCGTTGACCACTTCGACCGTGTTGGCCGCCGGCTGGCGGAACACCGCCAGCACGACCGCACGGTTGCTATTGAACCAGCTCGCGACCTTGTCGTTCTCGACGCCGTCGATGACGTTGGCGATTTCCTCGAGCTTGACCGGCGCCCCATTGCGATAGGCAACGATGACCTTCTTGTATTCTTCGGCCTTGCGCATGGCGGCCGTTGCAAACAGGGTGACGTTCTGCTGCGCACCGTACAATGTGCCGACAGGGGAATTGGAGTTGGTCTTGTTGACGACGTTACGGATGTCATCGAGCGAAACGTTGCGCGCGGCCGCCGCCACCGGATCGACCTGGACGCGGACGGCGTACTTCTGCGAGCCGTAGACGTCGACTTGCGCCACGCCCGGAATCTGCGAGATCTGCTGCGCCAACAGTGTCTCGGCATATTCGTCGACTACTGAAAGCGGCAGCGTTGCCGAGTTTACCGACAGGTTGATCACCGGGAAGTCGCCGGGATTGACCTTCTTGAAGCTCGGCGGAACCGTCATCTCGATCGGCAGCTTGCGCGCCGCCGTAGTCAGGGCTGACTGCACGTCAAGCGCAGCGCCGTCGATATTGCGAGTAAGGACGAACTGGATCACCACGTTGGTGCGGCCGAGTGACGATGTCGAGGTGATCGCGCTCACTCCGGAGATCGTCGCAAGCTGCCGTTCGATCGGTGCCGCCACCGAGGCGGCCATCGTCTCCGCGCTCGCCCCCGGAAGGTTCGCGATGATCGAGATGGTCGGAAAGTCGACCGCCGGCAGCGCCGCGACGGCGAGCAGCCGATAGGCGAAAGCTCCGAACACGATGAACGTCGCTGTGATCAGCGTCGTCAGAACCGGCCGTCGAATGCAAAGTTCGGAAAGACCCATGTTCAGGACCCCGCCTTGGCGGCACGCGCGTTGACCTTGCTACCGTTATTGAGCTGAAGCTGACCCTCGATCACCACGGTTTCACCGGGTTCGAGCCCCTCCTCGATCGCGGATTCGGTGTCGATGACGCGATCGACCTTGATCTTCCGGACATTCGCCACACCGTCCTTCACGACGAAGACGAACGAGCCGGCCTGGCTGACCTGAATCGCCGGTGATGGAACGGTCACCATCTCTTCCTCACGGAAAGTCAACCGCACCGTGACCAGCGTACCTGGCCAGAGAATCTCATCCTTATTCGGCATGGTGGCGCGGACCGGAATCGTTCCGGTCGTCGAGTCCACAGTGTTCTCGATCATGGTTACCTGTCCGGAGGCGCGCCGGTTGTCGCCGGGAATGATTGCCTCGATCGAGGCGCTCTCGTTGGCGAGCGCCAGGCGCAAGTCCGGCAGGCTGCGCTGGGGCAGCGCGAAGGTGACGTAGACCGGCGCGGCCTGGATGATGGTGGCCAGCGGTATGAGGTCGGCGGCGCGGACAAAATTACCGACCTTGAGCGCGGCCATGCTGGCACGGCCGGCGATCGGCGCACGGATCGAACAATAACTGAGCTGGACCTTCAGGTTCTCGATCGACGCCTCATCCGCCTTCACGGCGCCGGCGAAAACACCCACCTGGGTGCGCGCGTTGTCGAGATTGATCACCGGCGTGGCGCTCTTGGAGACCAGCTCGGTGTAACGCGTCATGTCGCGCTGCGCCCCTTCCAGCGAGGCCTTGTCGCGCGCGAGCTGCCCCTCGACCTGGCGGATCTGAGCCTCGATCGCCCGGCTGTCCATAGTGAACAGCAGGTCGCCCTCCTGCACCATCGCGCCGTCCTTGAAATGAACGCCAACGATCTCGGTATCGATGCGGGTCTTGACCGCCACGCTCGCCACCGGGGTCACGGTACCCAGGAGATCGATCCGGATCGGTACCGTCTTCTTTTGCGCGACTGCGACGTCGACCGGAACCTGGCGCTGCGCTTGTGCGGACCGAGGAGCCTGGGCGACGGCACCACCCGGCAACCACGGAATCCAGCCAGGATTCCATTTAGCTGCTGCGGCAGCCCCCGCGACGAGGACCACCACGACCCCGAATACGACGCTTCGTGCCTTCATATTCACGCCACGCCGGGCCGCCTGACGCAGCCCGAGCTCCCTTCCTCTGGTGCCCCCGCACACTCCGCTTATTCTTTATTCTTTTTTTCTAGTGCGTAACGGATCTTCTACCATATCTCTGATCGGAGTGCATCTGGGGCATACATTATATCGGCGTAAAACGCCTCCTACTGCCGAGCGGCTTCCTCTCCTTCAATGAGCACACCGCATCAATGCGCATCGCGACCTGGAACGTCAACTCCATCAAACAGCGCATGGATAATCTGCTGGCCTGGCTCAAGGAACGGGAGCCCGACATCGTCTGTCTGCAGGAGACCAAGTGTGTCGATGCGGCCTTCCCGCGGGAGGCATTGGAAGCGGCCGGGTACAACGTTGCGGTGCATGGCCAGAAGGCCTTCAATGGGGTCGCCGTGCTCTCGAAGCGGCCGTTCGATGAGGTGACGTCGGGACTGCCGCGCGGCGATGGCGACGATCACGCCCGCTTCATTGAAGCCGTCGTCTCAAGCGAGCGCGGAGTAATCCGTGTGGCGTGCCTCTACCTGCCCAACGGAAATCCCATCGGGACGGATAAGTATACCTACAAAATCAATTGGATGGATCGGCTTTCTCGCTACACGCACGAGCGGCTCGCGCTGGAGGAGCCCTTGGTGCTGGCCGGCGACTTCAACGTGATTCCAACGCCGCTCGACGCGCGCCACCCGGCGGCCTGGGTGAACGACGCGCTGTTCGTGCCGCAGACGCGCGATAAGTTCAGAGCGCTCTGCCACCTCGGGCTGACCGACGCCATCCGGGCCGGAAATGAGGGACCGGGGCCGTTCACGTTCTGGGACTACCAAGCCGGAGCTTGGCAGAAGAACAACGGCATCCGCATCGACCACCTGCTGCTGTCGCCGCAGGCGGCCGACCGGCTGGTGGTGGCCGGCGTCGACAAGCACGTCCGCGGCTGGGAGAAGCCGTCGGACCACGTTCCGGTCTGGGCGGAGATCGAGGTGTAAGCCGGTCGCAAAAACCCGACGCCAGGCTCACGTCTCAAATTCAAAATTCAAAAGACCTGGATGGCCGCGACAAAGCCCGGCCATGACGACCGCTTGATCGACCATATCACAAATACTTAGGCCCTGATCCGACTAAACTGGATCAGGGCCCCAAGTCGTGGTCCGCGGCCGGCGGAGTTTACTGCCGGCGGAGTTCAGTGACTGCCGATGACGTCCAGGATGCTCCACGGGAGCTTGTAGTTCACCCCCAGGCGGAAGACGTGCTCGTCGAGGCGCGCGCGCTGATCGTTGACAAACAGCGCGTTCCCAGACGGGTTGAAATACGATTTGTCCTTGAGGTCGATGAACAGGTACTCGGCCTTCGCGGACCAGTTCTGGGCGAATTTCATCTCGAAGCCGCCGCCGGCGGTCCAGCCATATTGCCAGTGCCGCTCGCTGAGCGCGGGCGCCCCGCCGGTCGCGAACACGTCCTGCTCGATGCGCGCCAGCGCGGCGCCGCCGGTGGCGTACAGCATCCAGCTATCGGTCGCGTAGCCGAACCGTCCGCGATAGGTCGTAAGCCACGGCTCTTTGAGCTGATGGGAGAAGGTCGGATTAAACGGTGCGGTATCGAAGGCCGTGCCCTTCGCCGAAGTGATCGAGGTATCGCTCTCGTAGCCGAGCACCCAGGAGCCGGTCTGATAGTTGAAGCCTGAAGTGATGCCGAGAATGCCGCCGTTAACGTCGAAGTGCGGGGTCTCGTCGAAGCCGGTGGTACCATTACGGACCAAGCCGCGACCCCAAACGCCGCCGCCAGAAATGCCGATGTAGGAACCGGTCCAGTTGGTCACGGCCGGGGCCGCCGGCGGTGCCTTATAGACTGGAGTAACGCCGAGGTCAGCCGCCTGAGCTGGCGCGTAGGCCAGCAAGACCGCTGCAACCCCTGCAAAGCGAAGCATCCTCATCGATGGCTCCATCTGGACGGCAGGCGTCAGATTTCAACTCTTGCTAGCTACGGACGCGATACAGCGGTTCAAGCATCCGCACGAACCCTTCAGCGACGGTATGAAACCACATCTATCAAAGACATAAAACTGCCAAAGCGGTCCAAAAGACCTCGTCAATCGACTTTTAGAGATTGTGTGGCCACAAAGCCACAGGCAAAGGCGCCCCCTTGCCAATCCACCGGGTCCACTTGCCCGGGGCTGATCGAATAGCTACTCACGCCGCGTCTTGAGCCAGTTCTCCAGGTATTTCAGGGCCAGAGCCCGCTCGTCGGTGGTCGCCTCGGCGAATGCGCGCGTGTAGGTGTCGGTGATCCAGCCATCGTCCGGACCGATGCCGTCCTTGGCAACGGTCAGCCAGAACAGCCCGAGCGCGGCCTGCCGGCCCACCTCGTCGCCCTTGAACAGCATGCCGCCGAGCAGGGCCTGCGCTCGGTGGTCACCCTTGTTGGCCGCGAGGCGCAGCCAGCGCGCGGCTTGGATCGGGTCCTTGGGCGCACCTCTGCCCGCCAGATACAGCCGGCCAAGATTGTACTGGGCGTCCGGGTCGCCGAAATAGGACGCGGCGTAACGGAACATCTCATGCGCCCGGCTCGGGTCTGCCTTGACCGTCGAGTCCGGAATGCCGTCGAGATAGAAATGCCCCAGCGCCACGAAGGCGTTGGCGACCAGCCGCGCCTGCGGGGTGCCCGGCGCATCATAGGCGTGCGCCTGGGTGAGGCTGCGGAAATACTCGAAGGCGCGCAGCTTGTTGGTCCCGACCCCGTCGCCATCGGCATACATGCGGCCGAGCTTCCACTGCGCCGCGGGAATTCCCTGCTCGGCGGCATATTCAAGCGACGTCACGGCCTGAACGGTCTTGCCGTCACGCAGCGCCTGGGTCCCGGACCGGAACGCTTCGATACCGGTGCCCCGGGGAATGCTCATCGGCTGCACCGGAACGGAGGCCAGCGGCGTCGCCGCGCCGATCGAGCGGGTCTGGGCGTTCGGCAGCGGCACCGAAACCGGCGAGCCATTCGGCGTGCTGGTACCGTCAAAGCTCGCCGCCGGCGAGAGGCCCAAGGCAAATCCGACCAGGCCAATGCTGGCAATGAGATTATACGTCTGCATAACACGCTTTCTCGACAGCCCCGCCGGGATGGGTGACCGCGCCGTCGCGCGCCGGCCCCACCTGCTGGGCATATTTCCAGAGATAGCCTGATGTGAATTCGGGCTCGCGCGGCTTCCAGGCTTTAGCCCTCGCCGCGAGCTCGGCCTTCGTGAGCCTGACCTCGAGGGTGCCCTTGTCGGCGTCGATCTCGATGATGTCGCCGTCGCGCAGCAGCCCGATCGGTCCGCCTACCGCGGCTTCCGGACCCACATGGCCGATGCAGAAGCCGCGCGTCGCACCGGAGAAGCGCCCATCAGTGATGAGCGCGACCTTGCCGCCCTTCCCCTGACCGTAGAGTGCGGCCGTGGTCGCCAGCATCTCACGCATTCCGGGGCCCCCACGGGGACCTTCATACCGGATCACAAACACATCGCCGTCCCTGTACTCTTTCTTCTTAACCGCCTCGAAGCACGCTTCCTCCCCATCGAAGCAGCGCGCGGGGCCGCTAAATTTCAACTCCGACATTCCAGCAACCTTAACGATAGCGCCTTCAGGAGCCAAATTGCCCTTGAGGCCAACGACCCCACCGCTCGCCAGCAACGGCTTGTTGGCCGGCCTGACGACGTCCTGGTCCTTATTCCATTTTACCCGCTTGAGGTTCTCGGCGATGGTGCGGCCAGTAACGGTCAGACAGTCACCGTGCATGAACCCATGGTCGAGCAGGGTCTTCATCAGCAATGGAACGCCACCAGCTTCGAACATGTCTTTGGCAACATAACGGCCGCCCGGCTTCAAATCTGCGACATATGGCGTCCGGCGAAAGACCTCGGCAACATCGAACAGATCGAATTTGATCCCGCATTCGTGCGCAATCGCCGGCAGATGCAGTGCCGCATTGGTCGACCCGCCTGAAGCGGACACTACTGCGGCCGCATTTTCCAACGCTTCCCGGGTGACGATATCGCGCGGCCGGATGCCGGCCTTGATGAGATCCATCACCTGCTCGCCCGCGGTCATGCAGAAGGCGTCGCGAATCTCGTACGGCGCCGGCGCGCCGGCCGAATACGGCAGCGCAAGTCCGATCGCTTCCGACACCGTCGCCATCGTATTGGCGGTGAACTGGGCGCCGCAGGCCCCGGCCGAGGGGCAGGCATTGCGTTCGAGCACATCGAGATCGGCGTCGGACATCTGCCCGACCGAGTGCTTCCCAACCGCCTCGAACACGTCCTGCACGGTCACCGGCTGGCCTTTGAAGGTGCCGGGCAGGATCGAGCCGCCGTAGATAAAGATCGCAGGCACGTTGAGGCGGCACATCGCCATCATCATCCCGGGCAGGGACTTGTCACAGCCCGCGAGCCCGACCAGGGCATCGTAGGCATGCCCGCGCATGGTGAGCTCGACGGAATCGGCAATCACCTCGCGCGATGGTAGCGAGGACTTCATCCCCTGGTGACCCATGGCGATGCCGTCGGTCACGGTGATGGTGCAGAATTCGCGCGGCGTGCCGCCGGCGGCCGCGACGCCCTTCTTCACCGCCTGCGCCTGGCGCATCAAACTGATGTTACAGGGCGCCGCCTCGTTCCAGCAGCTCGCCACGCCGACGAATGGCTGGTGGATCTGCTCGCGCGTAAGCCCCATCGCGTAATAATAGGAGCGGTGCGGAGCGCGCTCGGGACCTTCGGTGACATGCCGGCTCGGCAGTCGTGACTTGAGTTCAGTTTTGGCGTCCATGTTCTTCGTGTCGGCCTCCTCGCCGCTCTTTCACGCGCCCGCCGCCGGTCGCCGGATGAGAAGCGATCGCAATCACTTGCGACGGGAATGGTCTCAGTTCGCGGTGTGGCCAAATCGCGGCGTGATGCACCATCACCGAGCGCTGTGGCGGAAATGTTCCAACATGTTGCAGCAACGCCACATCCGCCAGCATCGGCGCTAACCTTTTGTTAACCGAAATCCTGGGTTGAACTTCAATTGCGCGCTCGCTTTGCCGATCGCCACCGCGCCGTCGTCATCAGCAATGTTGTAGATGCCGGGTGCGCCACTGCTGAGCGCGAGCAGCGCCGCCTGCGCAGCCGCATCGACGTGGACCGATGGCGGCCGCTGCGGCCGTTCGCTCCAGGTCCCGGGGCCATAGAGGGAGCCATAGCGCAGCACCACACCGGCAATGCCGGGGGTCTGCGTCGTGAGTTGTTCAAGCACAACGACACCCTGAACCGTGATCGCCCGATTTCCCTCCGCGGCGTGGTCGAGCGGGTCTTCCTCGCCGTGCGGCTCCGGGCCGGGCGCGTAGGCGAAGGCGATGCTTTGAGCAACGAAACGACCGACTGATGCCGCCTGCGCCGCCGCGATCAGGTTGCGCGTTCCCTCGATCCGGATCCGGGCGTTGCGTGAATACGCCGCTGCGAGGAGGGCTGGATCGGCCTCCTGCGGCAAATCTGTGAGCTGGTGGATGATCGCGTCGGGCTTGGCTTGCACGACCGCGGCCGTGAGCGCCGCCGCATCGAAGACATCGACGAGCGCCGCCCGCGCGCCCTGGGCCTCGATCGCACCAGCCTTGGCGGCCGAACGCGTGGTCCCGGTGACGTCGTGCCCGGCCTCGCGGAGAAGCGGCAGCAGACGGCGACCGATCGCACCCGACGCACCGGCAACGAATACGCGCATCCGCTTATGCTAGGCATCCCACTCCCGTTCGTCGAGACCACGCCATTCGATGCCGAAGCTGCTTCGCCAAAAATTCTTCGCCCGCAGCGTGCACGAAGTCGCGCCCGAACTGATTGGCGCGAGGCTGCTGTTCAACGGCGTCGGCGGGATCATCGTCGAGGTCGAGGCCTATCATCACACCGAGCCCGCCGCGCACAGCTATGGTGGAATGACCGAGCGCAACGCAGTGATGTTCGGTCCCCCGGGCTACGCTTACGTGTACCGTTCCTACGGCATCCACTGGTGCGTCAACTTCGTGTGCGAACCTGCAGGCAGCGCGGCCGCCGTTCTCATCCGCGCGCTGGAGCCGACCGCAGGCCTTGCGGCGATGCGACGGCGGCGCGGCGTGAGCGAGGCGCGGTCGTTGTGCTCCGGGCCCGGTCGGCTGTGCCAGGCGCTCGGCATCACCAGTGCGCATAATGGCCTGGCGCTCGACGTTGCGCCGTTCGAGCTTCGCGCACGAACGGCAATTCCGAATATCCTGGTCGGTCCGCGGATCGGGATCAGCAAGGCCGTAGAACATCCTTGGCGTTACGGCCTGCAGGGCTCACGCAGTCTCAGCAAACCGTTCGCGGGCACACGCACCTAAATCCCAAGTGTCATCGCCGCGGTTACTTGGGCGGTGTCGTAGAATTCGTAGAATTCAACCGCCTTGCCATTCTCGAAACGCCAGGAGTCCGCCTCCGGCGTGTTCACCACCTTGCCGGTGCGTTTGGCGGCAACGTTGTCGGTCGCTTCGGACATTCGCCGCTCCTGCGCTTCACGCTCTCAAAAGTCGGGCTTGGCCGCACTCGGCAGCGGCTCGAGTTCGTAGTTGAAGTAATCCGAATTGTTCTCGGCGCAGGCTTCTTCCCGCAACGTACCTTGGATGCGCTTCCAACGCTTTCCCCCCGACCACGGCTTGTTGAAGGCGCCCGGATCATCGACGGTGAAGTTGACTTCAATCGTGCGGCCGCCGTCGGCCAGCCTGAAGCGCTCCACGACGTGGATTTGCGCGGTGTGCGGCGTCCGGTAGGAGTCGACGAACGACTTGTCGTTCATGCCGATCGTATCGACGACGAGCGTGTCGCCGTTCTCGTAATGGCCGACCAACTCACCGTACCAGGTCGGCTTCAGGTTTGCCGAATGCGGCTGGTCGAGATAGACGCGGCGAACCCGATGGTCGGCCTCCTGGACGATCCAGACCTGCTTGGGCGACTGAATGAAATAAAGCCGTCCCGGGTTGAGCAGCATCGTCGGAACGCCGGTCGGCCAGCAGCGCGCTTCACGCGTGAACATCGCCTTGCCGGCAAGCGCGTCGGCATTTGCCTGTTTCAGCGCTTCGATGACCCAGGGCTTGAGGTTGGGATTGCTCAGGTCTGCGACCCGCCAGTTCGCCTGCTCGCCCGTGCGCCGCGCCTGGAAATTGCTGACGTAGGGATGAGCCGGATCCGATGTGACCGGGCCGGGCCCGCTTTTCGGCTGGATGAATTCGTTCTCGCCGTTACCGTCCCAACCGGTGTTGTTGGAGGAGAAGTCCGGCACGCCGTCCGCCGCGAGCAGCGGAACGGGCGCGATACTTGCGCCGAGCAAAAAAGCGAGGGTGCCGATCAACGAGAATCCGCGCATCAGCGTTCTCCTCGATTTGCCGGTTCGGGACGCCCTGACATCTTGGTCGGCGGCCGGCCAGCGGGCACTATACCGGCTTCACAACCGTGCGGCGAGCGGATCGGGCAACGCTGGAGAACGCTTCGACGTGGTCATTCCACCTTCACCGGGAACAGGTCCTCAGGCGTGACGATGCGCGGCGCGAGTCCCTGCTCGTTCACGTAGCGGCCGATGGCCTCCCAGGTCGGCCGGTTCGGTTCGACGCCGTAAGCCCAGAAATCCTTGCCGAAGATGCGCCAGCTCTCCTCGACGTGGTCGATGAGGAACGGCAATGCGAGACGCAGTGCGTCGGTGTCATAGAGGCCGTCGACGGCGATCGCCTTGGCTTCGCAGAACGCCTTGTAGATCGATTTCGCCACCCACGGATGCTCGCGGTGGATGTCCTCGCGCACCACCACGGTGTGCATGATCGGGAAAATCCTGGTGCGGCGGTAGTATTCGGTCTCGATCTCTTTGAAATTAGGAAACAGCCGCGCGATCTGCGGTGAGCCGTCGAGGAACAGGTTCGGGATGTAGAGCGAGAGCAGCGCATCGAGCTCGCCCACCGCGAACATCTTCTCCAGCGTCTGCCCGGCCTCGAGGAAATCAAGCTTGATCTTGCCAGGCAAGTTGAGCGGGATCAGCGGCGGCTCGACGAAAGTGTTGAGCCCGCCCATGAACCAGTGCATGTCCTCGGACTTGATGCCGTGGTCGTGCTGCAGCATGCCGCGCATGAACACGAGGCCGGTCGAGCTCCATTGCGAGGTGCCGACACGCTTGCCTTTCAAATCTGCGGGCGTGTTGATGCCGGCACCTTGGCGCACGTAAATGCAGGAGTGGCGGAAAATCTTCGACAGCGCCACCGGCACCGCCACGTAGGGACATTCGCCGCGCGCCTTGAGCGTCGTGTAGGACGCCAGCGACAATTCCGAAATCTGGAATTCCTTGTCGTCGAGCATGCGCTGGAACGCCTGCCGCGGGCGCAGGATCTGGATGTCGAGATCGATGCCCTCGGGCTTCACGCGGCCGTCGATCAGCGGGCGGGTGCGATCGTAGTCCCAGCAGGCGAGCGAAAGCTTGAGATTGCCCATGATGCGACACCTTATGACTTAGCTAGGGGAGCGTTGGAAGCGGATGGTCGGCGTGAGGATAATGAGCGGCAGCAGGCCGACTGCAACGGGCAGGAAAGCGAAGCGGGGATCGCCGACAGCATCCCAGGCTGCGCCGCCCAGGACCGCAAGGATCACCGCGAGCGAATAGCTGATGGTGAACATCGCCGCCGCCATGCGCGCGACATCGTCCGGCGCGCTCAGCAGCGGCGGCAGCGTGAGCGCGAGCGCGAAACCGAAGCCGGCGGCGAAACCGAGACCGGCGGCGAAGGCGACCACCCCCTCGTTCGCCGACAGTACGATGCCGGCGAGCGAAACCAGCGCGAGAATTCCAGTCGCGACGAACGGCCAGGCGCGGCGCTCGATCCGGCCGGCAAAAATCAGCAGCAGGAACGAGGCCGGAAGCTGGCCGAGATTGAGCGCGGTCAGCCCCGCCGTGACGAGATCGCCGCGGCCGACACTTTCCAGATGCGGCGGCAGAAAGGCATTGCCGCCGAAATAGCTGGCATTGATGCCGCCGACGATGAAGCCCAGCCGCCAGATCGTCGCATCGCGCCAATCCGGCCACCACTGCGCCGGCACGATCGGCCCCGCTTTGACGCGCGCCGGCGGCGCGAATACGAACGTTGCCGCCGCGATCAACAGGGTCACGATGCCCCAGGCGATGAAGGCGAGCCGCCAGCTTCCGCCGACCAGCGGCAGCACAGCCGAGATCATCAGCGACGCGGGAAGGATTTCGCCGATCAAGAGGCCGTTGGTGTAGACGGCGGTGCCGAAGCCGATCCGTTCCGGCAACCATTGCCGCACCAGTGCCGGCAGCGCCGGCTGCATGATCGCGATGCCGGCGCTCATCACCAGCGTCGCAGCGAACAGCACCGCGACGGTCGGCAGCGCACCCCGCAGCGCCGAACCCGCGGCGGTGAGCACAAAGCCGGTCATCAAAGTCGCGAACGCCCCGAAGCGCGCGATCAGGAGTGATCCCGGCAGCGCCGCCAATCCGAACAGCACGACCGGGATGCCGGACAGGATCCCGACCTCGGTGCCGGTAAGATGAAGCTCGGCCTGGATCAGCGGGATGACCGGCGGCACCGCCAGGATCGCGAGCCGCAAGGCGTTCCCGGTGAGCCACAGAGCGGCAACCGACCGCAGGACGTGCCGGGATGACATCCGCGATTAGCGCAACTCTCCGCTCGTCCCCGCGAAAGCGGGGACCCAGGGAACAAGCCGATCCATCCGTGCAGGTTCCCCGGGAATCCCGCTTTCGCGGGAATGAGCGGATTGAGCAACACAAGCGATCGATACGAACGAAATCGTCATCACGTCGCGCCCTTGAGCCGCTCGATCGCTGCCAGAATTTGCGCGCGGCGCGCGAGCGCTTCCTCGCGCTTTTCGTGCTCGCCCTCGACCACCTCCTCCGGCGCGCGCTTGATGAAATCCGGATTCCCGAGCTTGCCGTCGATGCGCGCGACGTCGGCGTCGATGCGGGTGAGCTCCTTTTCGAGCCGCGCCTGTTCGGCCGCGAAATCGATCACGTCCTTGAGCGGCAGCGCCGCCACCTCGCCGCGCACGATGAGCTGGACCGAGCCGGGCGGCGGCGTGTGCACGAGCGCGAGGCTCGACAGCCGCGCGAGCCGCTTGATCACCTCGGCCCAGCGGCCCGCACGCGAGTCAGTCGCCGGCGAGACGTTCGCCAGCACCAGCGGGATCTCGGTCGCCGGGGTGATGTTCATCTCGGCGCGCACCGAGCGGATGGCACTGACGAGATCGATCACCCAGCCGATCTCCGCCTCCGTCGCATCGTCTTGAATGAGCGCCGGCTGCGGCCAGGGCGTAAGCGCCAGCAGCCCCTCGCGGCCCCCGGTCACACGCCACAGTTCCTCGGTCACGAACGGCATGAAAGGGTGCAGCAGCTTGAGGATTTCGTCGCGAACCCAGGCGACCATGGCGCGCGTCTCGTCCTTGGCCGGACCGTCCTCGCCCTGCAGCACCGGCTTGGCGAGCTCGAGGTACCAGTCGCAAAAGATGTTCCAGACGAAGCGATAGACCGAACCCGCCGCGTCGTTGAACTTGTAGGCCTCGATCGCTTCGGTGACCTCGCGTGCGGCCTTGGCGCTCTCGTGCGCGATCCAGCGGTTGACCGTCTCCTTCGCGGCCGCCGGATCGAAGCCCGCTACCGTGACGCAGCCATTGATCTCGGCGAAGCGCGCGGCGTTCCAGAGCTTGGTCGCGAAGTTGCGGTAGCCCTCGACACGCTGGCGCGAGAGCTTGATGTCGCGGCCCTGCGCTGCCATGGCGGCGAGCGTGAAGCGCAGCGAATCGGCACCGTAATCGTCGATCAGGTCGAGCGGGTCGATGACGTTGCCCTTCGACTTCGACATTTTCGCGCCGCGCTCGTCACGCACCAGCGCGTGGATGTAGACGGTGTGGAACGGCGCCTCCTGCATGAAATGCAGGCCCGACATCATCATGCGCGCGACCCAGAAGAAAATAATATCGAAGCCGGTGACCAGCGCGTCGGTCGGGTAATAGCGCTTGAGCTCGGGCGTCTCGTCCGGCCAGCCCAGCGTCGAGAACGGCCACAGCGCCGAGGAGAACCAAGTGTCGAGCACGTCCTGATCGCGCCAGATTCCAAATTTTTCCGGCGGCTTGTCGGAGCCAAAGCCGACGAGCCCAAGGCTCTCGTCCAGATTGGCGACGACGATGGCGTCGCGCTGATAATAGTCGCGCGCCTGCTGCAAAGCTTCGGCTTCGCTCTCGGCCACGAAAGTCTGCATCTTCGCCAGCGAGACCTGGCCCTCGTCCAGCGCCCAGCCGTACCACGCCGGGATCTGATGGCCCCAGAAGAGCTGGCGCGAGACGCACCAGGGCTGGATGTTTTCCATCCAGTTGTAATAGGTCGCTTCCCATTGCTTGGGCACGAACACCGTGCGCCCGTCGCGCACCGCGGCGATCGCGGGCTTCGCCAGCGTCTTCGCGTCGACGTACCACTGATCGGTGAGATAAGGCTCGATCACCACGCCGGAGCGGTCGCCGTGCGGCACCACGTGCGTGTGCGTCTCCACCCGCACGAGCAGCCCCAACTCCTCCATGCGCTCGACGATCAGCTTGCGCGCAACGAAGCGATCGATGCCGTGCAGCACCATGGTTTCGTTGAGTGCGGGCGAAGGCGGCACGCTCTCGAGGAACGTCTCGTTGTTTTCGAGGCTGAGGCTGCCTTCGGCGTCGAGCACGTTGATCAGCGGTAGATTGTGCCGCCGCCCGACCTCGAAGTCGTTGAAGTCGTGCGCCGGCGTGATCTTGACCGCGCCGGTGCCCTTCTCCGGATCGGAATAGTCGTCCGCCACGATCGGGATGCGCCGGCCGACCAGCGGCAGGACAACGAACTTGCCAACCAGTTGCGTGTAACGCTCGTCGTCGGGATGCACCGCCACCGCGGTGTCGCCGAGCATGGTTTCGGGCCGCGTGGTGGCGATCGTGATGAAGGTGTCCGGCATCCCTTCGATCGGATACTTGAAGTACCAGAGATGGCCTTTCACCTCGACCTGCTGGACTTCGATGTCGGAAATGCTGGTACGGAATTTCGGGTCCCAATTGACCAGCCGCTTGTCCTTGTAGATCAGGCCTTCGCGATAGAGCGTCACGAACACCTTCAGGACTGCGCGGGAGAGCCCCTCGTCCATGGTGAAGCGCTCGCGCGACCAGTCGCAGGAGGCACCGAGGCGCTTGAGCTGGTTGATGATCGTGCCGCCGGACTGCGCCTTCCAGGCCCACACCTTCTCGATGAACGCTTCGCGCCCGAGCGCGCGCTTGCCGGGCTCCTGCTTCTCCAGGAGCTGGCGCTCGACCACCATTTCGGTCGCGATGCCGGCGTGATCGGTGCCGGGCTGCCAAAGCACGTCGCGCCCGCGCATGCGCTCGAAGCGCGCGAGCGCGTCCTGCAGCGTATTGTTGAGCGCGTGCCCCATATGCAGCGAGCCGGTGATATTAGGCGGCGGGATGACGATGCAATACGGCTTCGCGTTGAGCCGCTCCGGGCGTCCGGCGCGGAATACGCCGGCCTCATCCCAGGCCGCATAGATGCGTCCTTCCACCTCGGAAGGCTGATAATTCTTGTCGATCATTTGTTCGTTTCGGTTTCGGGTGGTCGCGGGGTAGAAAGCCCGCCATGCTCCGACTGTCAACGGCGGGACTTACCGTCAACGCCTCCTCCCTAACTCTTCCTTGCCCGCCGCTCCGCCATGCCCGCTAGTTCCCCAACGCGCTCGATCGTCTTTCTCGCCGTCGCCGGCTTCGCCAGCCAGGCGCAGGTGCGGGTGACGGATTCGCTCCTGCCGCAGATCGCCGCCGATTTCGGGACCACCATCGGCGCCGCTTCGATCGTGATCACCGCCTATGCGCTCACCCACGGTTCGAGCCAACTGTTCATCGGCCCGATCGGCGATCGTTTCGGAAAATATCCAAGCGCCACGGTGATGTGCGCACTTTCTGCGATCCTGGTGATGACCTGCGGCCTGACCCAATCACTGTCGGCGCTCGCCACCGCGCGGCTCCTCGCCGGCGCTACCGCCGGCTGGATCATCCCGCTATCCATGGCTTATGTGGGCGACGTCACCCCCTATGAGCGCCGCCAGCAGGTGCTCGGCCGCTATCTCTCGGGTCAGATCTTCGGTCAGCTCTTCGGGCAGGCCGCGGGCGGCGTGCTCGGCGACCTATTCGGGTGGCGCAATGTTTTTTTCCTGCTGGCGGGGGTATTCGCGCTGGCCGCGGCCGGCCTCGCGTTCGAGCTGACCAGCAATCCACGCACGCGCGCACGCGGTCTGCCGGGCGAAAGTTCGCGCGGCTTCATCGCGGATTACCGCGCCGTCCTCTCTAACCCATGGGCGCGGATCGTCATCCTGGCGGTGTTCATCGAGGCGATCTTCGGCTGGGGCGCCTTCGCCTATGTGGGCGCCGATCTGCGCCTGCGGTTCGGCTTGAGCTTCAGCGCGGTCGGCCTGATCGTCGGCACCTTCGCGATTGGCGGCTTGATCTATGTCGGCTCGGTGGCGCACCTTGTGAATTGGCTCGGTCAGCGCGGCCTGGCGATTGGCGGCGGAGCGCTGCTTGGGTTGGCCTATGTCGTGCTGGCGGCTGGACTGGCTTGGTGGCTGGCCCCGATCGCGGTCACGGCGATCGGGCTCGGCTTCTACGCGCTCCACAACACGCTGCAGACTAACGCCACCCAGATGACACCGGAGGCGCGGGGAACCGCGGTCGCGATCTTCTCGTCGGCGATCTACATCGGCCAGACGATCGGCGTCTCCTTGGCGGCGCTGGTGATCGACCGCAGCTCAGTGGTGCCGGTATTCCTGGTCAGCGCCGTTGGTCTGCCGGCTCTCGCGTGGTGGTTCGCCCGCGAGCTTCGGCGGCGCCCGCATTGAGCTGCCGCCGTCAGGCCCGGCCGCGGGACACGCGCTCGATCTCGGCCCGCACCAGGCGTTCGACCAATCCGGGCAGGTTGTCGTCGAGCCAGGTTTTCAGCAGCGGCCGCAGCATTTCCCGCACCAGATCTTCCAGCGTGCGGGCGTTCTGCACCAGAACGGTCTGGGCGAGCGTGTTGAACGCCGAATCGACCGCGGCAGACGTGGAAGTCGAGATCAACCGCTCGTAGTGGGGCGCGGGATCGGGCGATCGCATCGGCTCCCGGGGCGGCGGCGGCTTCATCGAAAACAATGTCGGAGTTGCCGTCGATGGTTCGAAATCCTGCCTGCGGCGATGGCGGCGGTGCTGGGGCTGCGGTCATTTCCTCGGTCAGATCCAGAATGTCCGACGCCGGCTCCTCGAACTCCACCGGCTCAACCGCCTGCGACGTATTGAGTTGCGCCAGCATCGCCTCGATGTCGTTCTGCTTGGGCGTCACCTCGACGCTTGGTGGCGGGGGCGGCGGCATCGACGATACGCGCGGCGGCGGCTGCACCGAGACCGCCGGCGGCTGGCGTGGGGGCGCAGCCGCAAGCTGCGTCACCACCGACGCCGGCTGCGGCGCGCCCGGCGCCTTCGGCGAGTCGTCATCCGCGATGATTCGGCGGATGGAGGCGAGAATCTCCTCCATCGACGGTTCCTGTGCCTTTGCAGGCTGCACCATTGCCCCTAATTCCCGCTCGATCCGCACCCAAACGGAGAGTCCAGCCAATCCCCAAATCAACTGCGGGCAGAGCATATCCGCTCACGCGGAAGGAGTATGGCATTCCGAAGTTCGAACGCAAGAAATTGTCGGCTTGCGGTCGCCCGGCCAGTGAATCAGGTGGGGGAAATCATCGTCCGTCCGGCGTGCGGACGCCAAACCAGCTATCGCGCACCTGATGATAGTGGGTCACCGCATCGTAGGTCTGGACACGCAAGCCGACGATCTGCGGCGAGAGCGATCCCACCGCCGCGAGCACCGTATAGGAGGCCACCACGCGGTCGCGCTGCGCAGTCACCAGCGCCACGCGGGCATTCACCAAGTCCTGCTGCGCATTGAGCACGTCGAGCGTGGTGCGCTGTCCGACGCGGGCTTCTTCACGGACGCCGTTGAGCGCGATCTCGGACGCGGCCACTTGCGCGGTCGTCGACGAGATCGTCGCTTTGGCGGCCTCCAACTGTCCCCACGCCTGCGTCACCGTCTGCGCCACCGCGTCGCGGGCGGTATCCATGTCGATCCGGCGCTGCCCGAGCGTCTCCTTGGCCTGGCGGATCGTCGCGTATTCCGCGCCGCCTTGGTAGATCGGCACGGAGAGCTGGCCCGTGACCGCACCGGACAGCGTCTGCAGCGCGGTCAGCGAAGTCGCCGACCCATAGGTCTTGGTCACGGCGCCGTTGAGAGTCACGGTCGGATAGAGCGCGCCCTCCGCGATCTTCACCTGCAATTGCTGGGAGTCGAGATTGTACATCGCGGTCGTGATCGTCGGGTGCTCGGTCTTAGCCCGATTCAACGCGCCCAGAAGAGTGGCTGGCGACAGCCGGTCGACCGGAGTTGCCGGAAGGAGCCGGCCCGGATCGACACCGATCACCTGCCGGTAGGTCGCTTTCGAGGTCACGTAGTTGGATTGCGCCACGAGTAGCTGAGATCGGCCGGAGGCGAGGCGCGACTCGGCCTGCGCCACGTCGGTGCGCGTGACCTCGCCGACGTCGAAGCGGTCCCGAGTCTGGCGCAGCGTCGCCTCGAGCACGTTCACGTTGCTTTTCTGCAATTCGAGGATCGCGGTGTCGCGCAGCAGGTTCATATAGGCGGTGGCGGCATTGAGCAGCACGGTCTGTTCGGTGGTGCGCAAGGTCTCGCGCGCCGCCTGCACCTGCGCCTCGGCCTGCCGTGTGCGGTTGCTGGTCTGGAAGCCGTTGAACAGTGTCTGCGTCGCGGTCGCGCCTAGTGTATCGACGCTGGCGAGGCCGGTGGTGCGGCCGTAGGTCTGAGTGACGCCAACTCCGGGAATCGCGACGACGGGCCCCTTCGAGAGGATGTCGAGATACTGCTCGCCGAGCGTTCCGGTCGCGGTCAGGCGCGGACGGTATCCGGCTAGCGCGATCGATACGTTCTCGTCGACCGCGCGAGTAGCTGCACGCTGAGCGTTCAACGCAGGGTTGTTCTGATAGGCCTGGACGAGCGCGATTTCCAGGGTGTCGGCGACGCCCCTGCCGGGCACTCCCGCCAACGCCGTGGCCGCGATCAACGCTATCCAAAAGCCCCCAGCCGCTGAACGCAGCCCCCGACGCCGCACCATTGCGTGGACTCCACCCCGTACACAACCACCGCCGCTCCGGCCGTCTGACCCCACGTACCGGGGCGGCGTTTACCATGTTCATTAACCATACGCAGGATCGCCGCCCTGGGGAACCCCTGTGGAAATCTGATTTCAAAATTCCATCATGGCTGGCACTTTTGCGCCACACCCCACGATGTGAATATCCCTGTGGACAATTAATCCGGTATCAAAATACGAAGGCGGGCGGACGGGCAAACCCCGGCAGCAGCGCGGCGTTTGCGTCGAAAATCGGACGGCCGCCGACTTCGCCCGCTGCCGCACGATAGATCATAGCCTTGCCCGGCGTCCCGGCTTCGATGCCCACCAGGCGGCCGCCATCCTTGAGCTGCCGGAGCAACGCCTTGGGCAACATCTCGCTCGCCCCGTCAAGCAGAATGACGTCATACGGCGCACCGGCGGGCCAGCCTTGCGCCAGCGGCCCGACCACCACCTCGACGTTGCGCGCACCGACCGCTGCCAGACTAGCGGTCGCGACCCGGGCCAGCGCCGGGTCTTCTTCCAGCGCGACCACCGAACTCGCGAGCCGCCCCAGGATCGCCGCCGCATATCCGGTCGCGCAGCCGACATCGAGCACCCGGTCGCCTGCTGCGACCTCGGCGACCTGCAGGAGCTTGGCGAGCACCATCGGTTTGAGCAGCCGCCGCGTGCGGCCGCCCTCCCCTTCCGTCACCGGCGCATCGAGATCGAGATAAGCCAGCGCCAGTTTGGATTCCGGCAAGAACTTTTCGCGCGGAACCTCCAGCATCGCCGCGATCAGGCGCAAATCGCTGACCTCGCTGGGGCGGACCTGGCTGTCCACCATCACCCGGCGTGCGGCGGCATGGTCGATCATGGAGTGTTCCGAAGCACGGAGCGGACCCGAATTGCGGCCTCTCTTGCGGCAAGGTCGCACAAAAGGCAAGGCGCGGTTGCTCCCCCGCAAACGCTCCTATATAGCCGACACGGCTCGGGCGCTTCGCTCCCGGTGCTTCGCGACGGCCACGTGGCGGAGTGGTTACGCAACGGTCTGCAAAACCGTGTACTCCGGTTCAATTCCGGACGTGGCCTCCACTATCCCCTCCGCATCCCTATCCCTTCCGCATCCCTTAGGCACTCGCATACGACAACGGCACCCGGTCGCACCGCGGTGGGGAAGACCGACGGGGCGTTGCCGGTAACCCGCCCTTCCCGACGCGTCGTCAAGCCGCCGACCCGGGACGGACGCCATTGCTCCTCATCCTCTTAATATCGGCTTACCGGCGGGCATGCAGCATGCAATTGCTGCCATGCAGCAAGTCACGGTGATTTCATTGGTATACCAGCTTATCTATAGCAGGAACGTTGCACCATTAAGGAGTCATGATGAACGCATTCACCCGCCGCACCCCCGATGTCCTCCTCGCACTGGCCGGAGGCGTCGATCGCTTCTTCGCCCGGCTCGATACTGCCCGCGCCCGCGCCGAACGCTTCCAAGCCCTGTCGCGCCTGCCTGACAGTGAACTGGCCGACCTCGGTCTCGACCGCACCGATATCGCGCAGGTGGTCCTCGCAGCGGCTTGATCGTTCACGCCCGAATCGAGCCCCCGTCAGGGTCTGATCCGATTTGATTGGATAGGGACAGACCCTGGGCCTCGTACTCGAACACGGCCTCCTTCGAAACCCGATTCCCACTTTTTCCCTTCCGGATCACGCGCAGCCGAGACGGCGCAAGCGCGCCCGTTCGTTTGCAGCCCCGGTTTCCGCGCGGGTGTCGCGTTGGCGCGACGTGGACGGACCTCAAATCGCTCAACAGCGCTGCAATCCCGCGACGATCCGGCTTTGCAATCTGCGGAGGCCTTTGTTATAGGCCCTGTCCACTACGCGCAGCGTTCCCCGGTAGCTCAGCGGTAGAGCAACCGGCTGTTAACCGGTTGGTCGATGGTTCGAATCCGTCCCGGGGAG
>CAVPDS010000018.1:0-75090 GCA_963702695.1 uncultured Alphaproteobacteria bacterium
CCAACAAATTCAAAGACTTAGCGGAAGCCTGCTGAGCAGCAAAGTCAATAAGGTACGGCATAGGTACGGAAAAGCGAGAAACTTGTCATAGCAGGTGGCGATGCGGCGGCATTGCTTGATCTTGTTGAAGAACCGCTCGACCAGATTACGTGCTCGGTACAGATGGGGACTGAAGCGGATGGGGTCCTTGCGGTTCATCTTGGGGGTATGTTTGGCCCAAGCGCCCTGCTGGTTTACGAATGCTCTGATCCAGTCGGCATCGTAGCCACGATGAGGACACGCCGGTCGTCCACGCGGGGAATGCCGCGCGGCTTGTTCGGGAGCATCGGCTTTATGACGCTCCATTCGTCGTCGGTGAGTTCGTACCGCTGATTCGATGCTCCATTTTAGGAGCTTGAATCACGCCCAGGACCACAACATCAACCGCCAACCAGCGCGTCTGCTGTCGAAGAGTGAGCGGCCTATCGCGGACATGGTGGAACTGCCGCTGGTGATCCGTTGCATTGATTGCACGAACGAGCAGATTCGCTATCGTGAAACGCATGCCCAATCTTGAGTTTCACGAAGTAGATGCTGCGCGCTGGGGAGATTTCGAGCGCTTGTTCGAGAGCCGGGGTGGACCAAAAAACTGCTGGTGCATGGTATGGAGAGCCGGTGCCAAAACCACTAAGGGTCCGGATCGGAAAGCTGCAATACAGCAGTATGTCTGCGATGACATGCCAATCGGGTTGCTCGGCTATTCCGAAGGTGAGCCCGTTGCATGGTGCTCGATCGCCCCGAGGCCAACATACCGTGACCTTGGCGGTCCGAACGACGCTGGCGAACGTCCTAGTCGCCCCCGTCATTGATCATGACGGGAATTTCTAAATCTCTGTCGCGGTAAGCAGCGATGGAGGTGATTCGTGGCCGGGAAAAAGATTGCCGTCAAGAAATACGTGGTCAGGCTCGACGCGGAGGAACGCGATCAACTCAACGAGTTGATCCGTAAAGGCAAGCGTTCCGCCCAGCTGCTGACGAAGGCGCGCGTCCTCTTGAAGGCGGACGTATCAGATGCGGGCGAAGGCTGGAGCGACAGCCGGATTGCCGCGGCGTTGGACACCAGCATCGCCACTATCGAGCGGACCAGGCGGCAACTGGTCGAAGAGGGGTTTGAGGCCGTGTTGACCCGTAAATACAATCCCAACTCCGCCCGGCCGCGGATCTTCGACGGCGCGGCAGAAGCAAAGTTGATCGCGCTGACCCTCTCTCCGGCCCCGGAGGGCTTTGCCAGATGGAGCCTGCGTCTGCTTGAGGAGAAGGTCGTCGAACTGCACATTGTCGATCACGCCAGCGACAACACGATCGGGCGGACGCTAAAAAAAACATTCTCAAACCGCATCTCAAGCAGCAATGGGTGATCCCGCCCGAAGCCAACGCTGCGTTTGTCGCCACCATGGAAGACGTGCTGGAAGTCTATCAGCGACCGCACGATCCGCAGCGCCCGCTCGTGTGCCTCGACGAGACCTCGAAGCAGCTGATCGTCGAGCCGCGCGCGCCGATCCCTGCCAAACTTGGACAACCAGCGCGGCACGATTACGAATACGAACGCAATGGCGTCGCCAATCTGTTCATGGTGTTCGCGCCGCTGGAAGGCTGGCGACATGTCAAGGTCACCGACCGCCACACCGCCATCGATTATGCCCACGTGCTCAGGGATTTGTCCGACACGCATTTTTCCGACGCGGTGAAAATCGTGCTGATGCAGGATAATCTCAACACCCACAAGCCAGCCTCGCTCTATGAGGCCTTTCCCGCGCCCGAGGCGCGCCGGCTCGTCGAGCGCTTCGAATGGCATTACACGCCCAAGCACGGCAGTTGGCTCGACATGGCCAAATCCGAACTCGGCGTGCTTGCGTCGCAATGTCTGGATCGCCGCATCGCCGACAAACAAATCCTCGCCCACGAAGTCACCGCATGGCAGGACCACCGCAACAAGCACCACGCCAAAGCCGACTGGCAATTCACAACCGCAAACGCCCGCGTCAAGCTGAACAGATTGTACCCTCAGTTCGAGTGACTCGGGCGACTAAACAAATATGGTCGTTGGTCTGCTTTTTTATTCGTCGAGAGTTGCGTGGACAGGGACTGACGAAACAAGTCATCGAAGCAGCGGTGCAGCACGCCGAGAAGCGTGGAGCGACCGTTGTCGAAGCGTATCCCGTTGATCCAGGCTCGCCCAGCTATCGTTTTATGGGATACGTACAGACGTTTATAGCAGCAGGATTTCGTGAGGTCGGCCGAGCAGGAACGCGTCGGCATGTTATGCGACGGGAATTGTGCCGATAGCTTTGTCACTTTATGTGAAGGGTTTCGGACGACGGCCCACGTGCCTGAGGCTGCATAGCAAGTAGCCCGGATCGACTGTAGCCCGGATAAGCGAAGCGATATCCGGGGTTGAACCTGTTTTGAAGTCTGAGCCTGTTTTGACAACCCGCATGTCGCTGCGCTCATGCGGGCTACGGTCGCCGGCGCGGTTCACCGCAATTACTTCCTAGTGTCCTGATTCCTAAATCCGTTTCATTCTAGGCGTTTGCCGCGAGGGTACGCGGCAGAAGCGTTGGATACTGGCCAGGATGTCGTTAGCGGTCTTGGTCCAGCGGAAGGGTTTTGGATCTGCATTGGTCGCCTCAAGATAGGCTTTGATGGTCTGTTCAAGTTCGGCAACTGAGCGGAACACCCCGCGCTTGAGTGCGCGTTCAGCAAGTAGCCCGGACCGGCTATAGCCCGGATGAGCGAAGCGATATCCGGGGTTGAGCCTGTTTTTGAAGTCTGAGCCTGTTTTGACAACCCGCATGTCGCTACGCTCATGCGGGCTACGGTCGTTGGCGTGGTTCACCGCAATTACTTCCTAGTGTCCTGATCGACAAATCATTTACATTCTCGCGACGGTGACGCAAGGGAGGCGGGAATGGCGAAGGGTCGTGCGGTGGCGATCGTACTGGAAGCCGCGGAGAAGATCGAATTGACGGCGCTGACGCGCAGGCACGGCGCCCCACAAGCGTTGGCGGAGCGGGCGCGCATCGTTCTCGCTGCGGCGGCTGGGCTCAACAACAAAGAGATTGCGGCCAAGGTGGGTGTCTGTGCCGCAACTGCCGGCACATGGCGCAATCGCTTCGCGGAGAGCCGGATGGATGGTCTCTACGACGAGCCGCGCCCTGGTGCGCCGCGCGCGATCGGCGACGATGAGGTCGCCGCCACAATCCGCAAGACGCTGGACACGCTTCCGAAGGGCGCAACACACTGGAGCCTGCGGACGATGGGCAAGGAGATCGGCCACGCGCCCTCGACCGTCCATCGCATTTGGTGCGCTTTCGGGCTGCAGCCGCACCGCGTCGAGACCTTCAAACTCTCGTCCGATCCGTTGTTCGTGGAGAAGGTGCGCGGTTGGGCACTTGGATTGCTCCTCGCAATCTTCTCCGGCGCGGCATCGCTGGTCCCAAAGTTCGAGCTGCCACTTCCGCCAGTGCTCCAAGAATGGTCTGCGGCCGGGTTGCTTTTTAGCATAGCAAACTTCTAATCCGGACTCCGCATAATACTTTTCAAAGCGAACGAGCAATAGACGCTACGTATGCAGCCGATAACGTCTCGCGGTCGGCCCATCGTCCGGGAACGCGCGAATACGCTCCAACAACTCAGTTCCTCGGAACGGCTTGAGTACAACGGCGACACCAAGAGCTGCAGCGCGTTCACAGATGACTGCATCGGGCTGGCTTGTCACGAGAATTGCCCGAAGGATCGAGCCTGTCCCTTCCTGCAGTTTCGACACCACGTCAAGACCGTTCATCTCCGGTATGTGATAATCAATAATCAGGCAGTGGAATGGGTCTTGGTTGGCGTCGTTCAGCAATTCAGCGGGCGAGGCATAGCAACGCACCTCGAATCCTTCGATCTCGAGCAAGAACTTGATCGAATGCCGTACAGCAGAATCATCGTCGAGCACTACGATAACATGCTTTACGTTCTCCGGCGCTTGTGACTGATCCATGGGGACAAGGCCCCTCGCAAGAAAATTTGAATATGGATTATTAGGAAGCACGCCACGGCAACCGGGGCTTTGATACAGGTCAAATTCAAGGTCATCCGCGCAAAGACTCCAAGTGGGCAATTCCGCCGGCTGTTAAGGTGTTATCAACGCCATGCGCGCGAGTTGAGACACGGATTATTGCCTGCATTTTGGTCATACATGCATTAGCTAACACTTAGAGCGAATTCCGGTCATTGAGAATCGGAGAGTCCTCAACTCCAACTCCGCTCACCGGGCGGATGCGGGGGTCCCGTTGCCCAAGCACCGGCGCTTATTGTGTGGCTCCACAGTGGTGTCCTGGTCCCTACGGTGAATCGCAAGCCGAGGCGTCGAGCAGACGGGGCGGCGAGGTGTGCCCGGCCTCGATGCATTGGAAGACACCACCATGACGACTGAACATCATGACGACTGAACATAAGATCATCCGCGCGAAGATCGGGCTGTTGCAGCCTGCAACGCAGATCGGCAACGTCAGCCGCGCCTGCACGATGACTCGCGCGCCGCCGCACCGTCATCGATAACGCATACGATAAGATCATGCTCCGCCTTCAAGCTCCTCCAGAGAAGCGCCGCGAAGCGTGAAACGGAAAATTGTCCCGCCGTCGGGATTGGGCTCCACCGTAATCTTCCCACCATGTGAATTCACAATCGTGCGGCAGATCGACAACCCAATCCCCATGCCTTGCCGCTTCGTGGATACGAATGGCTGAAACAGCCTTGAAAGGATCGCGGGATCAATCCCGCTGCCACAGTCAACCACGCTCACGGCAACCATGTCGTCGACCTCGGGCATCGTTGAAACAATGAGCTCGCGGCGGGTCGAAGACTGCATGGCCTCGATTGCGTTCCGCATCAAATTAAGCAGAACTTGCTGGATTTGCACCTTATCGACAACCACGAGGTCGATTGACGGGTGGAAATTCAACCTTAGCCGGACCGGCTGTTCCTTCGAAGCGACGAGCGCAAGCACAGAGGCTTCCTCTATGAGCTTCTTGATGCTATCGACCCGCTTTTCGGTCTCCCCGCGCGCGACAAACTCGCGCAGACGCTGAATGATCCGTCCGGCTCGCATCGCCTGCTCGGCCGCCTTCTCCAGTGCGTCCCGCATCAATCCGGCGCGCTCGTCAGAACTTCCCTCGAGCAGTCGCTTCGACCCCTGGAGGTAGTTGGTCATCGCCGAAAGCGGCTGATTGAGTTCGTGTGCAAGGGCGGAGGCCATCTCGCCCATGGTGCTGAGCCGGGATACGTGCAGCAGTTCGGACTGCAACTCGTTCAAGAACTGTTCGCGCTCCTGACGGTTGGTGACGTCCCGCACAAATCCAACGAATTGGTGCTCGGCGTTTGACGAAATCTCACCGACTGCCAATTCCATCGGGAATGTGCTGCCATCCTTTCTTTGTCCAACGACGACGCGCCCGATACCGATAATACGCCGTTCTCCGGTGGCCAGATAGCGCGCTAAATAACTGTTGTGCTCGCTCCTATAAGGCTCCGGCATCAGCATGCTGACGTTCTTTCCCTGCACCTCCTGCTCGGTATAGCCGAAGAGACGTTCTCCAATCGCGCCAATATTCTGGATGAGGCCTTCTTTGTCGATGATCACCATCGCGTCGGGCACCGTCGCAAGCACGGCCTTCAGATGGGCCTCTCGATTTCTCAATAATTCCTGACTTTTTGTCAGTTCCTCGTTGGCAGCGCGAAGCTGAGATATCGTACGCTGACGCTCAAGGTAGTACGTACCGACGGCGGCGCTTAACAGGCCCAAGAGCCCCATTGCGGACGCAAAGAGCGTGATCAGCACGGCGACTCGATCTGCGCGGCGCTGCCGTTCTTCGAGCAACGACAGTTCGGCTCGCGTGAGCTGCTGAAGCTGTTCCTGGATCTGTGGCGTTAATTGTCTCGATCGGGCTGTGGTCAGAATTGCCAAAGCTTCATTCAGCCGTGCAGGGCCCAGCTCGACGGCTTGCTTAAGCTCAGTCAGCCGTGCTTCGATGTCAGGACGCACCTGGTTCACGCGTTGCGTCTGAACGGGATCGTCCGATACCAACTGCTCGAGCGTTTCGAGGAGGCCGGACAACTCGGTTCGTGCGCGATTGTAGCTCTCGAGATAGGTGTTATCGCCGGTCAGGAGGTAGCCTCGCTCCCCTGATTCGGCTTGAAGAAGTGCTCTGTCAGCAGCCGAAATATTACGGAGCGCCGCGTTGGTACGCTCGACCCAGGCGAAGCTGTCTCGCAGCTGCGCCAGATTGAATGTCAGGACGACCGCGGCGGCGATGAATAGCGCCAGCGCGACGGCAAGCAGTGCGGGCACGCGGCCGGCAAGCAGCCATTTCCAGCTACCGGCATCTGGGCGAGTTGTGATGTTGCGGCGAGCCATTCCACCATCCCGGCACACCGAGATTTACAGTTTCGAACCGTCCGATATACGACACAAGCCGCGGAGGGTCGCCTCATTCCGCCGCGATATTCTACCGCGATCCGAGGGCCCAGCGTCGTTCGCCTTCGACCCCAAAAACATCCAGCGACGGCCTTAATGACGGCTGCAACCGCATTATTTTGCGAAGGCATCAATGCTCGCCACCGTGTCGATCATAGACTGTTGGCTGACCTGAATGAAGCCGGCACTCGGCCGATCGAGGTCCAGAATGAGCAGTATCACGATGGAGACAAGCAGTCCCATGACGTACATCGGCAACGGCTCGTACGATATCAAATGGTCGCGTACTTCGCATCGGGGCCGATTGAGATGGCCTTCCGCGTCATGATTTCTTCCACCTTCATTTCATTTGTCCGATGGGATTTCGCAAAGTTCTTCAGCCGAGGTAGTTTTTCGAGTAAAAGAATGTGAGGCGGCGGAGCACGTAGGCCTGTCATCGAGGCGCAACGAAGGAACGACATGCTCGGTCAGCACTGCGACGACGAGTCAACGCGGCGCCGCCCCGGGAGATCGGACGATCCGGGCGTCTTACGTGCACGGTCCAGGTGATGTTGAAGGTTGGCCAAGCCTCTGCCACGACGCCCGAAAACAGCCCGGGCCGATGCAGCCGTCTGCGACGGAATGATCTTTGTGCCCGGCGGTACATTCCGCATGGGGTCGGACAAGCACTATCCGGAAGAGGCGCCGACTTCATGGATCGCCAAGTCAAGGCCAATACGCCGTTCTTCTGCTGGTTCAACGCGACGCGCATGCACTTGCGAACCCACGTACGCGCCGAGCATCGCGACCAGCCCGGCTTGACGGCACGCACCGAATACGCCGACGGCATGATCGAGCACGACAACCATGTCGGACTCCTGACGAAGAAACTCGACGACCTCGGCATCGCCGACAACACGATCCTCATCTACTCGACCGACAACGGCCCGCATATGAACTCATGGCCGGACGGAGCCATGACCTGGTTCCGCAGCGAGAAGAATACCAACTGGGAAGGCGCCTTCCGGGTACCGTGCATGATCCGCTGGCCGGGGAGCGTCAAGCCAGGGCAAGTCTCGCACGAAATCGTCAGCGGGCTGGACTGGTGTCCGACCTTGGTCGCCGCGGCCGGCGATCCGGATGTCAAGCAGAAGCTCCTGACCGGCCATCAGGCGGCCGGCAGGACGTTCAAGGTTCACCTCGACGGCTACAACCAGTTGCCCTACCTCACCGGGCAGCAGGAAAAGTCGGCGCGACCCTACTACGTCTATTTCAATGACGACGCCGATCTCGTCGCTTTCAGGTTCGCGAACTGGAAGTTGGTGTTTGAAGAGCAGCGGCAGCCTGGAACACTACTGATTTGGGGTGAGCCGTTCACCAAGCTTCGCCTCGCCAAGTTCTATGACTTGCACTCCGATCCGTTCGAGCGAGCCGATATCACCTCCAATACTTATTGGGACTGGCTTATTGACCACGCCTATATCCAATACGGGGCGGTGGCCCAGATCGCTGAATATCTCAAGACCTACGAGGAATACCCGCCGAGCCAGCGCCCGGCCAGTTTCTCAGTCGACGGGCTGATGGAGGACATGCATCGGGTCGTCGATCCGAAAATCCCACACTGAGAAAAAAATTGCGCCGGCCGGCACCATGCCGGCCAACCGGCGATGTACGGTTCCGGCGTCTTGCTCAGCGTCGATTCCGGAGCTTAAATGCAAATGCAACAGGACCTGCAGCGATGAAAAAGGCAATTCGCACGATTGTTGCCGCACTGGCTGTCGTGCTCGGGGCTGGCGATCTGGCGCAGGCTGGCCTGCTCGTCCCGGGTCTCACCGCCAGCCACAGCCGTGAAGCGGCGCGGCTCTGGGAGTTGGCGGCGCGAGGCAATGCGCGCGCGCAAACCCAGCTCGGCTACATGTATGAGCACGGGCTCGGCGTTCCGCAGGACTACCGGCTGGCGGCCAAATGGTATCACCTCGCCGCCGAGCAGGGCGAGCCGCGCGGGCAGCATCTGCTCGGCCTGCTGTTCGACAAGGGATTTGGCGTGCCGATCGATTTTACCGAAGCGTACAAGTGGTTGAACCTGGCGGCCGCCGGCGCCCCGCCCCGCGATCGCGACTATTACATCCGCATTCGCGATGCCGTTGCGTCCAAATTGCCCTACGGTCAGACCGTCGCCGGCCAGCAGCGCTCGCGCTACTGGTGGCCGGCGCCGCAATGGTAGAACGCGTCGTTTAGTTCGCCGCCACGGTCGCCCCGCATAAGCGGTGCGACCATAGATGATCAGCAAGGCAAATCACGGCCACGCCAGCCACGCCTGCAGCAGCCAGCACAGCCAGATGGCGGGCGCGAAGAACAAGCCGAACGGCAATCTTGCAGCGCGCTGCAACGGCCGGCGGCCGAGATAGGCGCGCAGTCCATAGAGCGCCAGCGCCGCCAGCGCCGCGATTTCGATCGCCAGCGGAATCATCGGCCAGTCCAGCCAAGTGCCGGCGACGCCCGCGAGCTTGACATCGCCGAGGCCGAGCCCCTCCCGCCCGCGCCAGCGCCGATAGGCCATCCGCACGCCGAGAAACGCTGCCGCCAGCAGCACGGCGCGAGCGATCGCGAGTGCAACGGCGGCAAGGATCGCATCCGGCGCTTGCACGACGGCATTGATCAGCCCGAGCGCAAAGCCAGCCGCCGTCAATTCGTTCGGGATGAGGAAATGCCGGGCGTCCACAAGCGCGATGGCGAAGACAATCAGCGCCAGTCCAGCGCCGGTCACGCCGCGCAGTCCCGGCGCCACCGCAAGGCTCCCGATGACCGCGGCGGTGGCGGCGATGACGAGCGTTACGGTTTGCCCGCTCGTCCCCGCGCAGGCGGGAATCCAGGATGACTTGCTCGAACGACGCAATTTGTACCCCTGGGTCCCCGCCTGCGCGGGGACGAGCGGAGTGTTGTCATGCTGCCGCGCAATCGCGAGCCGCTCTAATTCCGCACGCTCAAGGGCGCGCCCGGCGGCGGGAGCGGCGTAGCCGGGACTGGAGCCGGCAGCGGCGGAGCCGGAGCCGGCGCGCGCGGAGGCGGAGGGAGTTGCGGCAATGTCAGCAGTTCCGAAGTTCCGACCCGACTGCCGCGCATCTTCGATCGCAACTCTTCGGCAACGCGGGAGGCATCGACGCCATCGCGAATGATCTGCGGCCGGATGAAGATAATCAGCTCGGTGCGTTGTGTCGACTTGGCGGTATGACCGAGCGCCTTGCCGAGTTCGCCGAGTTGATCGAGCAAGGGAATGGAGTTCTGGTCGTTGTCCTGCCGTTCGCTGATCAGGCCGGCCAGAAGCACGGTCTGTCCGCTGGCGACCGCAATCGAGCTCTTCACCTTGCGCTGCGATACCGTGGGCGTGAGCGTGTTCGCATTGCCGTTGACGTTGCTGATCTCCTGCTCGACATCGAGCAGGACATTGCCGTTGACGTTGATGCGCGGCACCACCCGGAGGATGACGCCGGTGTTGCGATAGTCGATGCTGCTCACGATCGGGTTGGCGCCGTTCAACACGGTTGCGGTGCCGGTCGAGATCGGCACCTGGTCGCCGACCTGCAGCGTGGCGACTTGATTGTCGAGCACGACGACCGACGGCGTCGAGATCACCTTCACGTCGGTGATCGAGCGCAGGGCATCGAGAATGAGCCGCGGGTCGGATTCCTTGCCGAGGAGGAAATTGAACCCAGGCAGGACCCGGCTGATCATCGCCTGCACCGCGGTGTTGGCGACCGCGGCCGGTGCGGACGATTGCGTCATCAGCAGCGAGCCTTTGTCGGGGCCGAGTCCGACGTCGCTGCTCTTGAGAAATGCCTGCACGCCATAGGCCAGGTTTTCGTTCAGCGTGATTTCCGCAATCGTGGCATCGATCGCGACCTGGAGCTGCGGCTTGTCGAGCTGGCCGAGCGTCCGCTCGATGATGCGGTAGTTCTCCTGGTTGGCGTAGATCAGCAGCGTATTGTTGACTGGGTCAGCGGTGATCCGCACGCCGGAAAGAATCGGCGCGCTGTTGCCGAAACTGGTCGCGCCGCCTGCGCCGGCCTGCGCTTGCACAGCACCGGTCCGCGGCGCGTTGGATTGCGTGGCCGCCGCAGCACCGCCGCTGCCGATCTGCGTTCCTGCCGCACCGCCGGCGCCGCCGATCTGCGTTCCCGCCGGATTGCTGGCACCGCTGAGCCGCAACCCGGCCTGCGGAAGTCCGTCGCTGCTCGTCACGATCGCGCCGCCGCCCGGAGCGAGCTGATTGGTGGCGCTGTCGAGCCCGCCGCCCTGGCGGCCTACGAACATATCGCTGAGCAGCCGGGCGATCTGGCGCGCATCACCATAGCGGACCTGATACACGCGCACGCCGGTCGCTTCGGCGTCGGCGTGATCCAGGCGGGTGATCCAGGTGCCGGCGCTGCGCAACAGCTCCGGCTTGGCGGCGACCACCAGGATCGCATTGAGCCGCGCGATCGGCTGCAGCTTGATCAAGTTGGCGCTCAGTCCGCCGTCGCCGCTGTCCATGATCTTTTCAAGTTCGGTGATGATCGGCTCGGGCGTGCTGTTGCGGACCGGATAAATGCCGACCGATTGGCCGCGCATCCAGTCGGCATCGAAGCTCAGCGCGGTGTCGACCGCGTTCTGCCGCTCGGGCCCGGTCCCCTGGACGATGAGCATGTTGCGGCCGCTGTCGGCGCGCACGGTGCCGGGCTTGGTGGCAAAGCTGTCGAGCAGCTTGATCAGCGTCGCCGCCGAGACGTATTGCAGCGGGATGACGGTGATCCCGAATCCCGGCTGCACCTGGCGGCTGCCGACGCGGTCGACGCCGCCCTGCCCCACCGCTTCCGATGCGGGGATGAGACGATAGCCGCGCTGATCCCCCACCAGCGCGACATTGCTCAGCCGCAAGGCGTTTTCGAGCACGTAGAGCAGGTCGGAGCGCGGGACCGGACGCCCAGACGCCAGCGTGACAGTGCCCTGCACACGCGGATCGATAGTGTAGCCGGCCTGCAGAATGTCGCCGAGGATGACCTTGGCGACCGTGACCACCGGAGCGTTCTCGAAGTTAAGGTCGTAGCCCTCGCCGTTCCCCGGCGATGGCGGCTTCTGCACGCCCTCGATCACCGTGGCGCCGTAATAGTTGGCGCCGCGACTGCCCGGCGGTACGCGGGGCTCGCCCGCCGGCGGCAGCGGGTAGCGTGGCTGCAGGTCGACGGAGCGAACGGAATCCGCGGTGTCGCGCGACTGATCCTGCTGGGAGGTGATGACGTTGCTGCAGGCCGCGAGCGCCACAGCGAGGATGCCGAGCAAGGCAAGGCCCCACCTGTAACGCGCCCAACTTACGCATCGCGGAACGCTGCGCACGCGACCCCACTCTGACCCACTCGACGCGCCCACACGGGCGATTGGAGCCGGAAGCCTATATCCCCAGCGCATTGACATCAATCGATTATTTTTGCAAACTTTGGCCATTCATCCAAGGAGGAACGGTAACTCTCGGAGAGTATCGCCGAGAGATTTCCCTATCCAAGGGCCGTGTCGATGACTGCAGATATTCCGGGAGATTTCACAAAATACTTGAAGAGCAGGCATTCGATCCGCGGAGACTTGGCCTCGCACGCCGGCTCTGCTGAAAATCGTCCCGGCGATCACCTGCTTCGCAACCTCTGGCAAGCGACCGACCTGACCGCCAGCGATTTCGCCGACGAGGTTGCCCGCTTCTATCAGTTCCCGCGCATCACTCTTCCCGATCTGTTGGCGGCGAAGCCGCTCGCAGCACGCTTCTCGCGGCGGTTCGTGCGCGAGACGATGGTATTTCCCTATGAGGCCGCCGACGGCGGCTTCCGCATTGTCCTGGCCGACCCGACCGACCTGGCGGCAGTGCGCGCCGCCGAGATCGTCCTCGGCGGACCGGTCGAGGTCGAAGTCGCCTCCTTCGAGGACCTGGCTATCACGCTGCAGCAGCGGCTGGGCGATGACGCGTCGCCGGCGCCGGATGCGGACGAAGCCACGCTGGCGCCGGACGAGGACATCGAAAGCCTGCGCGATCTCGCCAGCGGCGCCCCGGTCGTGCGCGCGGTCAACGACCTGCTGGAGAAGGCCGTCGAGCTGCGCGCGACCGATATTCACATCGAGCCGTTCCGCACCGGCCTCGTCGTGCGCATGCGGGTCGACGGCCTGCTGCGGGCGGTGCCGACGCCAAGCGGGGCGCTGCCGCAGGCGCTGATCTCGCGCATCAAGATTTTGGCCGGCCTCAACATCGCCGAGCGGCGGCTGCCGCAGGACGGCGCCGCCCGCCTGCGCATCGCGCGCACTGACATCGACATCCGCGTCGCGACCATGCCGACGCAGCACGGCGAATCCGCCGTGATCCGCCTGCTGCCGCGCGATCGCGGCCTGCTCGACATCGCGCAAGCTCGGCCTCTCCGACGCGCGACGAAGCCACGCTCGAGCGGCTGCTCGATCTGCCGCACGGCATGATCGTCATCACCGGTCCGACCGGCAGCGGCAAGACCACGACGCTCGCCACCATGCTGTCGATTCTCAATCAGCCCACGCGCAAGATCCTCACCATCGAGGACCCGGTCGAATACGAAATCCACGGCGTCAACCAATCGCAGGTCAAGCCCGTCGATCGGCCTTACCTTCGCCAACGCGCTGCGCGCCTTCGTGCGCCAGGACCCCGACGTGATCATGGTCGGCGAGGTCCGCGATCGCCGAGACCGCCAATATCGCGATCCACGCCGCGCTGACCGGCCACCTCGTGCTCACCACGCTGCATACCGAAACCGCCGCGGCGGCGGTGCCGCGGCTGCTCGATCTCGGCGTGGAGGGATTCCTGCTCAAGTCGACCTTGCGCGCCGTGATCGCACAGCGGCTCGTGCGCATCCTCTGCGACCGCTGCAAGACGCCGCAAGCGCCTGACCGAGAACGACCTCGCCGCCGACCCGCGCTACGCCGCCCTCGGCCTCAAGCTCGGCGAAATCGTGTATCAGCCGCACGGTTGCGAGCGTTGCGGCGATACCGGCTATCGCGGCCGCACCGGCGTGTTCGAAATGATCGACATGGTCCAGTCGGTCCGCGAGCTGATCCGATCCGACTCCGATTCCGGCACCATCGACCAGGCGGCGATCAAGGCGGGCATGATCACCATGGTCGAGGACGCGGTCGCCAAATGCCGCTCCGGCGTGACCTCGGCGGCCGAGGTCCTGCGCGTCACGACGGTGAGGTGACGCCGTGCCGGGCTTCCGCTATCGGGCTCTGACCCAGGCCGGCGAGATCGTCACCGGCTCGATCTCGGCGCCGACCGTGGCCGAGGTCGCCCGCCGGATCGAATATCTCGGCCTGGTCCCGATCGACACCGTCAGCGAGGAAGCAAACGCGGGGCAATCGCGTTGGACCATCACGCTGGGACGGCGGGCGCGGGCGGAGGACATCACCGTCTTCACCCTCGACCTGTCCCTGCTGCTGCGCGCCGGCGCCCGCATCGACGACGCGCTTGAATTGCTCGCCAACGACGTTGACATCGGTCCGTTGCGTCCGGCGATCGCCAAGGTGCACGCGAGCGTGCTGTCTGGCGAAAGCTTCGGTGACGCCATCTCCCACCACCCCGCCTTGTTCCCACCGATGTACATCGCGCTCGCGCGGGTCGGGGAAGCCTCCAATACACTCGACCAGATTCTCGAAGTCCTCGCCGACGAACGCGGGCGCTCGGAGGCGTTGCGCCGCAAGCTCGGCGACGCGCTGCGCTACCCGGCGTTCGTGCTGTTCGCGGCGATGTGCGTGATGCTGTTCTTCCTGCTGTTCGTGCTGCCACAATTCGCGACGGTTCTGCGTGATTTCGGCGCCAAGCTCGATCCGGTCATCGTCATCTTCATCGGCTTTTCGGATTTCCTGCAGGCGCATTTGAAGGTGATCGCCGCCAGTGCGGCTGCCCTCCTGCTGACGATCCTCCTGCTGGCGCGCCAGCCGCGGGTGCGCATGGCTGTCGTTTTGGCAATCGTCCGCCTACCGCTGATCCGCTCGATGCTGCAATTCCATCGCACGGCTCTGTTCTGCCGCAATCTTGGCGTCCTTTTGTCGAGTGGGGTGGCGTTGCCGACAACCTTGCGCATCCTGGCTGATATGATGTCGACCACAAGCGATCCGGCCGTCTGGCGGCGGACGGTCGAGCGGGTGCGGCACGGCGGCAAGCTGTCGGATGCGATGGCGGACAGCGCCGTGCTTCCGGCCATGGCGGTACGGATGCTTCGTTTGGGCGAAGAGACCGGAAAGCTCCCGATGCTCGCCAGTCGGGTTGCGGAGTTTTACGAATCGAAGCTCCAGCGCAGCCTCGATCGCATCGTCGGCATCGCCGGACCGGCGGCGATCATCGCCATCAGCATCGTCGTCGGCGGCTTGATCGTGTCGATCATGACGTCGCTGCTGTCGGTTACTTCGGTCATCAACTAGATGAGTGAGCGCGACGTGAATCATTGGATCAATAATCATTGGATCAATCGAATGAGCTGGAAGCGCCGCCGACGCTCGGCGCGAAGCGGCGAAGCGGGCTTCACGCTGGTCGAGATCCTGGTGGTCATCACCATTATCGGTTTGATCATGGGACTGGTCGGTCCACGCGTGGTCAACTACCTCACCGAGTCAAAGGCCAAGGCCGCCAAGATTCAGATCGAGAGCTTCTCGAGCGCACTCGATCTCTTCTATCTCGATATCGGCCGCTATCCGTCGACCTCGGAAGGTTTGGCCGCGCTGGCGGCACGCCCCGGCAACACGGCATCCTGGAACGGCCCCTATCTCAAGAACGCGCAGGTTCCAGACGATCCGTGGGGGCATCCCTACCTTTACCGCTCGCCAGGACAGCATGGCGTCTATGACATCGTCTCCTACGGCACGGACGGGCAGGAAGGTGGAACTGGAACGGCCGCCGATATCACGAGCTGGATACGCTGATCGCGCTCAGGGCGAAGAAGGCTTCACCCTGATCGAGATGGTGTGCGTGCTCGCGATCATCGCTGCACTTGCGGCGATCATCCTGCCGGCGCTGCCGCGCGGGACCTCGCGCGCGCGGCTTGAATCCTATGCGATCGACATGGCGACGCTGCTCAAGACCGATCGCAATGCCGCGATCCGACGCCGCACCGCGATCACCGCCAACGTGAATGCGGCCGAACGCGCGCTGCGCTCAGGCTCGAACACGCGCATCGTGCGCGTGCCGGACGACGTCAAGTTCGATGCGCTGCTGGCTTCGCGCTGCAATCAACGACCCGCGGGCTCGACCATCCAGTTCTTCGCGTCCGGCATGTCGTGCGGCGGCGTGATTTCGATCACCCGGCTCGGGGTCGGCTACGAAGTGCGGGTCAACTGGCTAACCGGGGGGGTGGAAGTTGTCCCGGTCAACGCCCTCTGACGCGCGCCCCGCTGAGACTCGGCATACACTCCCCGCCCCTCATCCTGAGGAGCCGTCGAAGACGGCGGCTCGAACGATCCTGCTCCGAGCGCGCCTCCAGGATGCTTCGAGACGGGCGCCGCGCGCCCTCCTCAGGGTGCGGAACGACCATGGCATCGCCCCTTCATGCCCCACGCGCAAGCGCAACGACGCCGGTTTCACCTTGATCGAGGTGCTGGTCGCGCTTGCGGTCGTGTCCGTCTCGCTCGCCGCCATCGGATCGCTGATCGCGACCACGATCCGCGGCATCCGTTCGCTCAATACGAATTTCGCGCTGGTGGAAACCGCCCGCGCGGTAATGGCCGGATTGCCCGATCGCAAGGATCTCGCGCCGGGCAATTTTTCCGGCGAACTCGCAAATCATCGCTGGCGGGTCGATGTCCTGCCGTTCGCTGCCGGCAATCCCGATCCCAACGTGGTGCCCCCGTGGGTGCCGCAGACAGTCATCGTCCGGGTGCAGTCGCCGAGCGGCAAAATCATCCAGATCAACACGGTGCGGCTGCTGCCGAGGCCGGGATCATGAGCCGGATCTTTGCCAATCCGTTCGTCATTTTGTTCTCATCGCGTCATGGCCGCGGCGATCCGCGCGGCGAGGCCGGCTTCACGCTGATCGAAGCCTTGATTTCCACCGCCCTCATGGCCGCCGTCATCGCCGCGATCGCCACCGTGACGGCGCAATGGCTGCCGAACTGGAACCGCGGCTTCGCCGGGATCCAGCGCAGCGAATTGCTGGCGCTCGGGCTCGAACGGCTCGTGGGCGATCTCTCGGCAGCCGAGTTCGTGCCGGCCAACCGCGACACGAAATCGCCGCTGTTTGACGGCGGCCAGCTCGCGGTGACCTTCGTGCGCACCGCCATCGGACCCAATGCACGCCCAAGCCTCGATCTCGTCCGCTTCACGGAGATCGGCAGCACGACGGGCCCGGCCTTGGTCCGCACCCACACGCCGTTCGTCCCTCTCACCGAAGACGCCCAGCCGAATTTCAGCGACCCCGTCGTGGTGGCGCGCGCGCCTTTCCGGATCACGTTTTCCTACGCCGGGCCGGATCGGGTGTGGCAGGACACTTGGCAGAATGCGCCGCAACTGCCGCGAGCGGTCCGCCTGCAGGTGCGCGATGCGTCGACCTCGCGCCTCCTGTCGGTTTCGACCGCCATGCTCCTGCATGCGGATGTGCCGCCCGCTTGCGTCAAGGCTGAATCGCTCGCGGAGTGTTTCAACCCCAAGCGCGATCAGCCAGACGGTGACAATCCCGCCGCCGCGGCAGGCAACCAAGCAGGAGGTCGACAGTGAACGCCGACGCTCCCACCTCCGTGCAGCAGCGGCTGGCAGCCTCCGATGGTTTCATCGTCGTGGCGGCGCTGTGGATTCTCGCCATGCTGGCGACGCTCGCCGCCATCTATTCGATCTATGTCGTCGATACGGCGACAGCGATGAGCCTCAACGGCGAGCGCCTGCAAGCTGAAGCGCTCGTCACCGCCGGTCTCGATCTCACCGTCTTGAGAATGGCGTCGACGGCAGGCGAGAGACCTCCGGTAGGCAAGTTCACCTTCCGCCTCGGCGGCGCGGAGGTCGACGTCGATTTTCGGACCGAAACCGCGCGCATCGATCTCAATCTCGCTCCGAGGGAGTTGCTGGCCGGCATGTTCGCAGCGATCGGGGCCACCCCTGAACTCGCCAACGAATACGCCAACCGCATCATCGGCTGGCGCAGCAAGGCTGCCGCAGACTCCGGCGCCGATGAAAGCGCAAACTATCGGACCGCAGGCTTGGCCTACGGTCCGCGGCTCGGCCCCTTCCCCCATCCCGAGGAGCTTTCGCTCGTGCTCGGCTTGCCGCCGGTGATGGTCGAACGCGCGCTGCCACTGGTCACCACCTACAGTGGTCAGGCCGCGATCAACCCCATCGCTGCGACGCCCGAAGTCCTGGCTGCGCTGCCGGGCATGACGCCCGACCGCCTTTCCGCCGTCATGGCCCAGCGCGAGATTGCACCAAAAAATACCGATACTTTGTTGGAGATGCTCGGACCGGCCCGCGACCTTGCCGGCGTAACAGCGACCAAGACCGATCGCGTGAACGTGCGCGTCACCCTGCCGACCGGGCGACGTCTCGGCGCGGAAGTGGTGATATTCGTATCCGACGCCGGCGACGAGCCTTACGGCATCATATCCTGGCACGATGATTTCGACGAAGCGTCCGAAGCACCCGCAAGGCCCGCCGCGCGATGAACAGCCTCCGACAGATCGCCGAGATCATTTCGCGCTGGATCGATAGCGTCGCTGCCGCGATCGTGGCCACCATCGGCTGGCTGACCTTCCCGCGCGTGGTACACATCATCGAAGACGAGAAAGGCAATTTGTCGGTGCGGCCCAGCAAGGGCGCACCAGAACAACTGCCGGTCGCCAACGGGCGGTTCGCCGACACGGTTCCCGAGCGGGTCGCGACCATGCTGCGCGGGTGCCGCGCCGAGCTGGTGCTGCGCCCCGACCGCTTCCTGTTCCGTCCGCTGGAGCTCCCGGCGCGGGCGTCCGAATTTCTGGATGGCATCGTCCGTTCCCAGATCGACCGGCTGACCCCCTGGAGCGTCACCGAGGCCGTTTTTGGCTGGAGTAAACCGGTCGAATCGGGTCCTGACCGGATCATGGTCACGGTCGCGGCTACCCCGCGTCTACAAATCATGGACTACATGCGGTCCCTATCTGGACTTGGCGCCGATTCGATTGCGATATCGACGCCCGGTCCAGGCCACGCCGACGCCGACGCGCCGACCATCAGAGTGCTCGACGAAAAGACCCGGAACGCCCTCGACGTCGCAAAAATCCGCCGAATCGTCGGCGCCGTGCTGCTCATAAGTCTCCTCGCCGCCGCAGGCTCGTTCGCCGCCGCCACGGTGATTTCCGGCAACCTCGAAACCGAACAGAACACCCTCATGCGCAAGCTCGCGGAACGCCGCGCTGCGCTCCGCGGCGGCGGAGAAACCGCCACGACCGCGCTGGGCAAGCTCGAACAGCGCAAGCATGAAACGCCCTCAAGCGCGATCGTGATCGAAGCGCTCTCGCAAATCCTGCCCGACCACACCTACGTGACCGAGCTGCGCATCGAAGGCGACAAATTGCGCGTCACCGGCGTGACCAAGGATGCGCCATCGCTGATCCGACTGATCGAGCAGTCATCGCATTTTGCGAGTGCGACGTTCTTTGCGCCCACCACCCGGCAGCCGTCCGACCCGGGCGAGCGCTTTCACATCGAAGCGAAAATCGAACCGGTATTCAAGCCGCGATCATGAGCAGCGCCACCACAATCGACCGCTTCTTCAAGCGTTATCCGGCGGTTGCCGTCACGCTCTATGTCACGCTGGTGTTGGCGCTCCTGGCGGCGACTTTTGCGGCGGTGGCCGACGTTCTCGATCACCGTGCTTCCGTGCGCGCCGCCAGCGATCTCCTGGCTCAGTTCGAAGGCCGTCGCTCGCCGGCGGGCGCAGGCGATTCGAATTCGATCGGCCCCGTTCCCGCAGGCTCGCCCTTCCTTGAAGGCGATACGGTCACCGTGGCGGGCGCCGCGCTCTTGCAGCGCGTGGCCACGGCGATCACCCGCGTCGGCGGCAACGTGCTTTCATCGCAGGTGGAACTGCAGGGGCCGCAAGCGGCCGAAGGCTACGTCAGTCTGGTCGCAAGCTGTGAAGTCGAACAGCCGGCGTTGCAGCGATTGGTCTACGACCTCGAAGCGGGAATGCCGTTTCTCTTCATCGAGCAACTTGTGATCCAAGCCCCGCAAAGCGCCACGCCGGACAGCGGACGGATGCGGGTGCTGATCTCGGTTTCCGGCCAATGGCAGGGCCATAAATGAGCGCGCGGCCGATTGATTCAAAAGAAGAATTTCGGCAAGCCCGCCCAGCGAAAATCGTGTATTGTGAAGCCGTGGCCGTGAGCAGTTCGAAGTCCAGGCGCGGGCCGTGTGTCATTTCCGGCCATTGGAAGTGAGGATCGAGGAGTGAGGATCAACATGAGTTAATCAGTCCTGCGATTGGGTCTCGTGACGGTCCTGTGCTGTGCCGCGGCCGCCGGCATGGCCGCGACGACTCCGACGTCAAATCCCATACCCGATCTCAATACGGAACCCGGGCCGCTGGATCTCGCCGGCCCGCCGGCAACGATTCCCGCCGCACCGCGTCCCGCGCCGCCTGCGCGTTCGGGAAATCCGCTGTGGGGCGTGCCGTTGAGCGTTTTGACGGCGACGCGAGACCGGCCGCTGTTCTCGCCGGCGCGACGCCCGCCAGCGCCGGCAGTCCTCAACGCCCCGGTCACAGCGGTTCGGGTGCCACCGCCTCCGCAGGAGCACCCCGACCTGATTTTGGTGGGCACGGTAGCGGAGGCGTCCATCACGCGGGGCACCGAGGGGATAGCAGTGTTCCTCGATGACGCGACCCACGCGACCGTGCGGTTGCACACCGGAGAGGGACACATGGGCTGGATTCTGCAGGCGGTGGGAAGTCGCGCCGCCGTCCTGCAGAAGGGGGGCCGGACCGAGACCTTGGCGCTGCCACAGCCTGCGACGGCAGGAGCGCCGCAAGGTCCCTCCCCGGCAGCGGCCATGATACCGCCGCCGCCCCCGCCGCCGCCGGTTCAGACGAATCCGGTGGTCGGGGCTGCGAACGGCTGCTCCCCGACGGTCGGATGCTGAAGGCGGCGCGCGGAACGGTCGGGTCGAAGCCCGCCAGATCAATCTGCAACAATTGACAGAATGACGATTGCCGGTTTGCGCCTGGCGCTATGCACAGCGCGTGGCGCCGTCGCGCGGCGTTTATGTGGAATATAGATCACGTACGCTCAGATTGACGGTCCTTGTCCCCAGAGTTTGGTTGACCGCCCGTTAGTTGCGAGGCTTTGTTTAGTTGATGCGGGAAGCGACATGGCGGTGGTTTTGTAGACTGAAAATGGGCGTTCGACGGTTGAAGCCGAGTTGCTGCGGCTGTTTCGCTCTCGGGGTCATGACGTGTTGGTCGAAAGGGTCCGGGGATGCCCAACCGCGGGGAGTTCGCTGAGACGCGCCGAAGCGCTGCGTGTCGCGCCACCGATGTAGTTGCGCCTGCTGCAGTGAACTCGCGTTCGACCACGCTACGAACTTGGTGCTCTACGCCGCGGCCAACGCGGCGGATCATGGCCGCATTGCTGGCCGGCACCTGTCTCGGTACGCCCGCCGCCTACGCCGTCGACGGCACCTGGATCGGAGGCAACGTCGGCGATCCCAGCGAATGGGTCGAGCCAAATAACTGGTCCGGCGCGGCCGTGCCTGACGGAACTGCGACGTTCACCCTCAACGCCGCGCCGACCTCGGTCCAGAGCAACGGGCTGGTGAACATCGGCGCGGTCAATTTCAGCGGTACGTCGCCATCCTACACCATCACGAACAACGACATCTTTCTGGTCAACGGCAGCGGCATCACCAACAATTCGGGCTCCCCGCAGACTTTCGAAGTCAATGCCTCTTTCGTCTTTCAGAACAATAGCTCGGCGAGCACCGGTCCCGGCCCCGTCACGTTCAACAATCACAGCACCATCTCGTTTCAAAGCTTCAGCACGGCCGGCAGCGCCAGCATCAGCAACTTTGTCGATGTGGAGTTCAACGACAACAGCACCGCAGGCACGGCGGCCCTCCACAATAACGGCACCTTGAATTTTAACAATTCGGCGACCGCCGGCAGCGCCGCCATCAACAACAATCTCGGCGCCACCCTGAGCTTCGGCAACTCAGCCTCGGCGGCAACCGCGACCATCACCAACGACGGCGCGATGAATTTCAACGATGCCAGTAACGCCGGCAGCGCCGGCATCACCAACAATCTCGGCGCCACCCTGAGCTTCGGCAACTCAGCCTCGGCGCAAGACGCGAACATCACCAACGACGGCGGGTCGACTTTCAACAATGTCAGCACCGCCGGCAATTCGAAAATCAACAACGGTGCCAACGGGAGGCTCGACTTCTTTGATGCCAGCACCGCAGGCACTTCCACTATCACAAATACCTTCGGTATCATCACTTTCAATAACAGCAGCACCGGCGGAAGCGCCACGATCACCAACAGCAGCCTGGTTCAATTCAATGACAACAGCACCGCCGGCGCCGCGATCATCAACAACACCACGGGCGCAACGACGTTCGCCGGTTCCAGCACGGCGGAGAGCGCGACCATTACCAGCAGCGCTGGCGGGACGTTGTCCTTCATCGACCAAAGCACCGCCGGCAGCGCGAAGATCACCACCGACAATGCCAGTCAAACCCTGTTCACGTCCAACAGTACCGGCGGCAACGCGCAGTTCATCACCAGTACCGGCGGCGTGGTGGATTTCTCGGGAACGACGGGCCCGGCGGGCGACAAGAAGATCACTGCGGGCTCGATCGCCGGTACCGGCAATTACTTTCTCGGCGGCAATCAGCTCACGGTTGGCAGCAACAATCTGACCACCACCGTCGGCGGCGCCATCTCCGACGGCGGCAGCTCCGGCGGCACCGGCGCTTCGCTGGTCAAGGTCGGCACCGGCACGCTCATTCTCTCGGGCGTCAACACGTATACGGGCGGCACGACGATCAGCGCCGGCGCCATCCAGGTGGGCAACAATAGTGCGGTCGGCACCGGCCCGGTGACGCTCGACGGCGGCGCGTTCCAGGCGGGCGCGGCCGGACTTGCGTTCAGCAATGCGTTCGCCATCAATACCACCGGCGGCACGATCGATACGCAGGCCAACTCGCTGACCATCAGCGGTCCGATCCAAAACGGCAACGGGACGACCGGTGCGCTGAACAAGGCCGGCAGCGGAACGCTCGTTCTTTCCGGCACCAGCAGCTACACCGGCGCTACCAATGTGAATGCCGGCACTCTGCAGGCGGGAAAGGCGAATGCATTTGCACCGGTGAGCGCGTTCGCGGTGGCGGGCGGCGCTGCGCTCGACCTCAACAGCTTCAACCAGACAATCGGGTCGCTCACCGGCGCCGGCAACGTGGCGCTGGGCACCGCCGCGCTGACGACTGGCGGCGACAACACCTCGACCGCATTCTCCGGCGGCATCTCCGGCACCGGCGGGCTCATCAAGGTGGGAACCGGCACTTTCACCTTGAGCGGAACAAACAACTATTCGGGCGCCACGACCGTCAACGCCGGTATGCTGCAGGTCAATGGCGCGATCGCGAATTCCGCGACCACGGTGAATGATGGCGCGGTGCTGTCCGGCACCGGCACCGTCGGCGCGCTCACGGTCAAGAGCGGCGGGTCGTTCGCGCCGGGACCGATCGGCGCGCCGGGCTCGATGACGGTCGCGGGCAATCTCGCGTTCCAGTCAGGCGCGATTTATCTTGTGCAGGTCAACCCCACGACCGCAAGCCTCGCCAATGTCACCGGCACCGCCGCACTCGCGGGCAGCGTTCAGGCTGCGTTCGCACCGGGAAGCTATTTGGTGAAGAGCTACACGATCCTGCATTCAGGCGGGCTCGGCGGCACCACGTTCAGCGGCGTCGCTGGCAACATCCCGGCCAATTTCGTCGCGAGCTTGAGCTATTCCGGCACCGACGTACTGCTCAACCTCGCGGCCCAGATGGGCAATAACAACAACAACAACAACCCGCAGAACATCGCGTCCGGCGGATTAAGCCAGAACCAGAAGAACGTCGCCAATTCGCTCAACAGTTTCTTCAACAATGGCGGGGCGCTACCGCCCGGCTTTGTCAGCGTGTTCGGCCTGACCGGCACAAATCTCGGCAACGCGCTGACGCTTCTCTCCGGCGAGGTGGCGACGGGCGCGCAGCAAAGTTCGTTCGAACTGATGAGCGAGTTCCTCGGCCTGATGATGGATCCGTTCGTCAATGGACGCAGCGGCATCGGCGCGGGTGGCGGCACTTCCGCGATGCCGTTTGCGCCGGAACGCGAGGCATCGCTGCCCCCGGAGGCTTCGCTTGCCTACGCCTCGGTGCTCAAGGCGCCGGTCTACAAGGCCACGCCGTTCGAGCCGCGCTGGAACGTGTGGGGCACCGCCTACGGCGGCTATGGCCGAACCAGTGGCGACCCGGTCGTCGACGGCAGCCACGATCTCAGAGCGCGCGCCGGCGGTTTCGCCGCGGGCATGGACTATCGCATCTGGCCCGATACGACGGTCGGCTTCGCGCTCGCCGGCGCCGGCACGGGCTGGAGCCTCGCCAACGGTCTCGGCACCGGCAGGAGCGATGCGTTCCAGGCCGGCGTCTATGGCACCACCCGCTTCGGGCCGGCGTATGTCTCCGCCGCCCTCGCCTACACCGCGTACGACATGTCGACCGACCGTGTCGCGCCTGCGCTTGATCACCTCACCGCCCGGTTCGATCCGCAAAGCGTCGGCGGCCGGGTCGAGACCGGTTACCGCTACGCAACCTCATTCGTCGGCATCACGCCTTACGCGGCGCTGCAGGCGCAGACGCTGCACCTGCCGGCCTACAGCGAGATCGACGCTGCCAGCGGCGGCTTCGGCCTGAACTATGCCGCACGCAACGCGAGCGACACCCGGAGCGAACTCGGCGCGCGCTTCGATCACGTCACCACGTTCAATGGCATGGCTTGGACGCTGCGCGGCCGCGCCGCCTGGGCGCACGACTGGGTGTCCGATCCTTCGGTGGTGGCGATATTCCAGGCACTGCCCGGCGCAAGCTTCACCGTCAACGGCGCGGCGCCGGTGAAGGACTCGGCGCTCCTCTCCGCCGGCTCTGAGCTGCGCGTCAGCCAAAACTGGACGCTCGGCGGCAAGTTCGAAAGCCAACTCGCCAGCCATACCCAGACCTACTCCGGAATGGGCACGGCGCGTTATACTTGGTGAGCGCGGGCCGTCGCGTGTGCGACGGAACGCCCTGATCGCGACGGGGCGCCAACCGCTTCAATAAATACCTGCATCGCTTGGGTCATGGCCGCGATTTGCCCCCGGGCGTGTCGTCCCGATCGCCAAGCAGATCTTCCCTCTCGCGGACTTTGCCTGTCAGCGCGGGCCGTTGCCGGCGCGGTTGCGCAAAATGAAAAGCCAAGGCAAAAATGCGCCCCGAGGCAGACGTGTCTTGCACCGGCACTCACCCGAGGCCGTCGACCCATAGGAGCAATCATGCTTTCAGCGGATAAATTGCTGGTTTCATTGACGTTGACGGTCTCCATGGCGTCCACGGCCTTGGGCGCGACGATCACCGGAAACGTCGCAGGCCCCGACGGCAAGCCCTTCATGGGTGCGTTCGTGGTCGCCGAGAATGCGCAGAACAAGATGACGGTGAGCGTCCTGTCGGACGCGCAAGGCCGCTATCGCATCGGCAATCTGCCGGACGCGACCTACACGGTGCAGATCACGGCCATTGGCTACAAGAGCGATCCCCGCACCGAGGTGAAATTGGCTGGCGACCAGAAGGCGTCGTTCGATTTCGCGCTGCAAAAAGGAATGGTGCGCTGGAGCGATCTCACCACCTACCAGGGCCGGCAGCTCCTGCCTCACACCGCGAACCACGACCTCAGCCACCAGGACGTTTTCTTCACGACCTGTTTCCAGTCCTGCCACTCGTTTCAGAAGCGCATGGCACCCAACGCCTTCGACGCGAACGGCTGGCGCGAGCGCGTCAAATACATGCGCGACGTCATGATGGCGGGCGAAGGCGCCCGCATGAGCGACGAACGACTCGAGGATTTCGCGTCCTATCTCACGACCGCCTTCGGTCCTAACTCGCCGAAGCCGGCGTCACCCGAAGACCTGCCGCAGTACAAGTCGCTGGTACGCACGTTCAATCCGCGCGCGATGAACATCGCCTACGTGGAATACGACTTCGCGGCGCCGCTCGGCATCGGCCCCTGGAGCGCGGTCGAGGACAAGGACGGGATGATGTGGATCCCGTATTACGGGCGCGGCAACGAGGTGGTGCGCCTCGATCCCAAGACCGGCGAGTTGACGCGCTTCCCGCTCCCGTTCACCAAGACCGCCGGGATCCATTCGGCGGTTCCCGCCCGCGACGGCACGGTCTGGTTCACCGAAGCCGCGCTCGGCCGGATCGGGCAACTGAACCCCGTGACCAAGGAGATTACCGAGCACCAGAATTCACCGCTGCCTGACGGCCGGCGCACCGGCGCCCACACCGTGCGCGTGGATGATTACGGACGGGTGTGGTCGAGCGGCGGCCCCGCCATCACCATGTTCGACCCCAAGACCGAGGAATTCAAACATTTCGATCTCGGTGGAACCTATGGCAACGTGGTCGGCAAGGACGGCGAGCAGTGGTTCACGTCCTTCCGCGATGACGGCCCGATTGCTCGCGTGAGCAAGGATGGCGTGCTGACCAAATTCTTTCCGCCGACCAAGGGCAAGCCACAGCGCCTGCAGCAGGACGCGGACGGCATCGTGTGGTTCACCGAGCGACGTGGAAACAAGATCGGCCGCCTGGATCCCAAGTCCGGAGCGTTCAAGGAATTCCCGCTGCCCGGACCCGAGGCAAGCCCATATGCGATCGGCGTCGATAAAGACCATATGATTTGGTACGATTCGCACGAGCAGGACACGCTGAACCGCATGGATCCCAAGACCGGCGAGGTCACCGAATATCCGTATCCGCATTCCGAAATCTCGATGCGCGAATTCTTTCTCGATTCAAAAGGTCGAATGTGGTACGCAAGCACCGCCAACAACAAGGTCGGCTACTTCTATTTCAACGACGCGACGAACGACGCTGCCGGCAAATAGCCGGAGGCCTTGCCGAGCATCAGACGTTTGTTTGTGACGGACTTCTCGGATTCGGTTGTGCTCGTCCTGCATCGGTCGCGATGCAGGACGAGCGTCGAGTGTTGAGGCCGCGGGTACGCGCGTCGACCGATCTCCAGCAAGCGGCGCCCGCTGTTCTACGTCACGACTGACGCGCGGCAAACCCCATCCGCAGGCGCTCGTTTTCGCTGCACCGACGCAAATCCAGATGTGCAGCCAAGCGATCAAAACACTTTCCCTGTCGCCGACGCAACTCTCAGCCGCTCGCGAGGTGCTGCGCCGCTATGGCAACATGTCATCGTTTGCTCACCTTGCCATGCGGCCCAATGCGGTGGCGATCGGCCTCCCTTTGCTGAAAGGATTACCTTTGCTGAAAGGATTTCCGGGATTCTCACTCCTGGCGCTCACATGAGCGGCAGGATGCACATTGTCCCCTCCTGACGAAACGCCTGGGCGCCGCCGTAAATACGGGATTTGCCTTTCCGAAATTTCATTATTCGCGTAATGAATTCGAGACTAACCTGATGCAGGCGGTAGCCTTTGCCTGGGCGAACCTTCCGGTGCCGAATGGACACGGGGGCGCTGGCTCCGACCTAAGCCATTGAAAAACAGATCGAATACTTGCGTTTCAACGACGTCAAGGGTTCGATTTGAACCGAAGGCAGCCGTCACCAATAATGCCATTTTCAATCAATACCTTAGAGTGCGTTGGGTGAATTGGGAGGGGCAGCGCTTCATCACCGTATTATCAGTTCACAGAACAGCAACGGGAATTGGCGATGATGCCGTCACCTTGCGTCAAAGCCTGGAGACTTGTGCCGTCTGTTAACATCGCGGGGTCGCAGTGGATGATGTGTGATTTGACAGGTTCAGCGCGGACTCTTCATGAACTCCGCAGAGCGCCGCAGGCGGACGCGACCGCGATGAAGGCGTGCTGTGGGACCGATGCGTAGTGAACTAGCGAAGGCTTTGAGCGCGTGTCGTGCTGCGATCATTGGGCTTGCGATTGCGAGCGCGATGATCAATGTGCTGTATCTGACCGGCTCGTTCTACATGCTGGAGGTTTACGACCGGGTGCTGCCGAGCCGCAGCGTTCCGACGCTGGTGGGTCTGTCGGTGCTGGCGCTGGGGCTGTATGGCTTTCAGGGGGTTCTCGACCTGTTGCGCAGCCGGGTGCTGGTGCGCATCGGCCGCTCGCTCGACGAGAGCCTGAGCGCGCGGGTCTATCAGACGATCGCGCGGCTGGCGCTGGCGACCCGCAGCGCCGGCGACGGGCTGCTGCCGCTGCGCGACCTCGACCAGGTTCGCTCGTTCCTGTCCGGCAGCGGGCCGCTGGCTTTGCTCGACCTGCCGTGGATGCCGTTCTACCTCGGCATCTGCTACGTCTTTCACGTCTGGATCGGGGTGGCGGCGACCGTCGGCGCCGTGGTGCTGATCGCGATCACGCTGTTGACCGAGATCTACACCCGCGAGCCGACCCGCACCGCGGTCGGCCTGGCGGCGCGGCGCAATGCGCTGGCCGAGGCCTCGCGGCGCAACGCCGAAGCGCTGCAGGCGATGGGGATGGGGCCGCAGCTCTCCGGCATCTGGGGCGAGGTCAACGGCAAGTACCAGGACAGCCAGCAGCGCGCCAGCGACGTCGCCGGCGGCTTCGCGGCGACCTCGAAGGTCTGCCGCATGGCGCTGCAATCGGCGGTGCTCGGGGTCGGCGGCTATCTGGTGATCTACCAGGAGGCCACCGCCGGCATCATCATCGCCGGCTCGATCCTGTCGGCGCGCGCGCTGGCGCCGGTCGATCTGGCGATCGCCAACTGGCGCGGCTTTGTCGCGTTCCGGCAGAGCTGGCGGCGGCTGCGCGAACTGCTGGCCAAGATCCCGCAGGAACGGGACCAGATGGCGCTGCCGAAGCCGATGACGAGCTACGTGGTGGACGCGGTCAGCGTGGTGCCGCCCGGCGACAAGCGGCTGGTGGTGCAGGATATCGCCTTCAGGCTGGAGAAGGGCAACGGGCTCGGCATCATCGGGCCGAGCGCGTCGGGCAAATCGTGTCTCGCGCGGGCGCTGGTGGGGGTGTGGCCGCCGGCGCGCGGCACCATCCGGCTCGACGGCGCGACCCTGGACCAGTGGCCGCCGGCGCTGCTGGGACGCAACGTCGGCTACCTGCCGCAGGACGTGGAGCTGATGGCCGGCACGGTCGCCCAGAACATCGCGCGGCTCGCCCCGAAGCCGGACCCGGACAAGGTGATCGCGGCGGCCAAGGCGGCCGGCGTGCACGACCTGATCCTGAAGCTGCCGGACGGCTATGAATCGCAGATCGGCGAAAGCGGCGCGGTGCTCTCGGCCGGCCAGCGGCAGCGGATCGCGCTGGCGCGCGCGCTCTACGGCGACCCGTTCCTGGTGGTGCTCGACGAGCCCAATTCCAATCTCGATTCGGAGGGCGAGGAGGCGCTGACGCAGTCGATCCTCGGGGTGCGCGCCCGCGGCGGCATCGTCGTCATCATCGCGCATCGGCCGAGCGCGATCGCCGGCGTCGACCTGCTGCTGGTGATGGCGCAGGGGCGCGCGCAGATGGTCGGACCGAAGGAAGAGGTGCTCGCCAAGCTGTTGCGGCGTCCGGCGGTCTCCCCGCCCGCGGAAGGATTGCGGGTGGTCTCCGAACCCATCGCAGGCAAGGGATGAGTGAGCGATGAGTGAGCGGATGAATGAGCGGATGCACGCGGCCGACGACGGCACCGTCGTCAGCATGAACCCCGCCGCTGCCGGCAGGTCGGCGCTGCGCCGCTCGCTGCGCCACCACCTGCTCGCCGTCGGCGTGATGGCGCTCGTGCTGGTGTTCGGGCTCGGCGGCTGGGCGGCGACCACGGAATTCTCCGGCGCGGTGATCGCGCAGGGGCAACTGGTGGTGGACTCCAACGTCAAGAAGGTCCAGCACCCGACCGGCGGCGTGGTCGGCGAGCTGCGGGTGCGCGACGGCGATCAGGTCCACGCCGGCGACGTGCTGCTGCGCCTCGACGACGTGCAGACCCGCGCCAACCTCGGCATCGTGACCAAGCAGCTCGACGAATACACCGCCCGCCAGGCGCGCGAGGAAGCCGAGCGCGACGGCGCCGACACGATCGATTTCCCGGCGCAACTGCTCGCGCGCAGGGCCGATCCCGACGTCGCCAAGGCGGTCAACGGCGAGCGCCGGCAGTTCGAGGTGCGGCGCGCGGCGCGCGAGGGCCAGCGCTCGCAGCTCAACGAGCGCATCACCCAGTTGCACGAGGAGATCACCGGCTACGACGCCCAGATCAAATCCAAGGCCGATCAGATCGAGTGGATCACCAAGGAGCTCGATGGCGTCAACGAGCTCTGGAACAAGAACCTGGTGCCCTATACGCGGGTGACCGCGCTCGAACGCGAGAAGGCGCGGCTCGACGGCGAGCGCGGCCAGACGATCGCGACCATCGCGCAGGCCAAAGGCAAGATCACCGAGACCGAGCTGCAGATCCTGCAGATCGACCAGGACATGCGCAGCGAGGTCGGCAAGGACCTCGCCGACATCCGCGCCAAGACCGCCGAACTGGTCGAGCGCAAGGTGGCGGCGGAGGATCAGCTGCGCCGCGTCGACATCCGCGCCCCGCAGGACGGCATGGTGCACCAGCTCAACGTCCACACCGTCGGCGGCGTGATCGCGCAGGGCGAGCAGATCATGCTGATCGTGCCGGAATCCGACACGCTCGACGTCGAGGCCAAGATCCCGCCGCAGGACATCGATCAGCTGCGCATCGGCCAGCTCGCCGTGCTGCGGTTCTCCGCCTTCAACCAGCGCACCACGCCCGAACTCAACGGCGAAGTCAAAGTCATCGCCGCCGACGTGACCGAAGACCAGAAGACCGGAAACCGCTACTACACAATCCGCATCTCCGTCCCGCCCGCCGAAGTCGCCCGCCTCGACGGCCTGCGCCTCGTCCCCGGCATGCCGGTCGAGGCCTTCATCCAGACCAGCCCCCGAACCGTCCTCTCCTACCTCATCCGCCCACTCCACGACCAATTCGCCAGAGCCTTCCGCGAAAAATAATGCCCGCGGCCTGAGCCACCTTCCGCCCTGGACCCGCCGGCGCCATTCCTAATCTTCGCCGCACTTGTCATTCGTCCGTTGCAGACAAGTTGGACAAGGCCGCTCCCGACCCTCTGCCGCATGCAAGCGACTGCCCGCCGTCAATCGGCGCGGATTCGTCCGCCACGGCACCGGCCCGGCCCGGCGCAGGTCACGTCACAATTACCAATATGGGTTGATCGAGGCGCCCGCATCCGCCAATCGCACCATCAATCCCAATGCCGCCAGTCTCACCAACATCAGTTCGTAAATTGGCCCGAACAACGTGCTGACGATTACCGGCCGATCGAGCGACCCGGCTGGTCGGTCGAACCGTGACGTTCAGTTACCGAACCCGATCATACCGCTGCGCGTCAGGGTGATATTCTTGGCGACGCCGCCTTTACGACCATTTGCCGTTACATCTATAACATATTCAAGCTGCGCCTCAGCGGCTTACAGCAGGGAGGACTGCTCATGTCAAAAACCACATTCCGTGTTGCCGGACTTTCGCTCGCCGCGTTGCTTGCCGGCGTCTTCGCCACCTCAGCGAATGCGCAAATCCTCAACCACAAGGATTTGTCACTCGCCATGGCGACGACCATGGCGCTGACCGCGATCGAAACCTGCAAGGAACGAGGCTACAGCGTTTCCGCGCACGTGCTCGGACGCAACGGCGAAGTCATCGTCGGCCTGCGCAACGAGAATGCCGGGCTTGCCACCTTTGAAAACTCGATGAAGAAGGCCTACACCGCCCGCACCTTCCGCATGCCGTCCGGAAAGTTTGCGGAAAACGTCAAGGGCAACCCGAACGCCGGCGGGCTGTTCCTCACCAACATCACGCCCGCGCAGGGTGCGCTGCCGATCATGATCGGCGACGAAGTGATCGGTGCGATCGGCATTTCCGGCGCGCCGGGCGGCGACAAGGACGAAGCCTGCGCCAAGGCCGGCATCGACAAGGTGTCAGCGGACCTGAAGTGATCGATCCCCGCAGCATATCCGGAAAAGCGACGAACTTCTCGCAAGCCGCGCACCGCGCGGTCTTCATCTGGGAGAGCTACTCATGTCCAAGACTGCATATCCTTTGATCGGACTTTCGCTGGCGTCGGTGCTGACGCTGACGCTTGCCACCGCGGCGGACGCCCAACTGGTCACGCACAAAGACCTTTCGCTGGCCATGGCGGTTACCATGGCTCAAACTGCGATCCAGACCTGCAATGCGCAGGGCTATCGAGTCTCCGCCCATGTCCTCGGACGCAACGGCGAAATCATCGTCGCCATGCGCGGCGATAACACCGGCCCGCACACGCTGGAGAATTCGATGAAGAAGGCCTATACCGCCCGCGCCCAGCGCCGGTCTTCGGGCGAATTCGCCGCAAGCGTCAAGGGCAACTTCACCGCCGGCGCGCTTCATCTCAGCAACATCACCCCCGCGCAAGGCGCGCTCCCGATCAAGGTGGGCAACGACACCATCGGCGCCATCGGCGTCTCCGGGGCACCCGGTGGTGAGAAGGACGAAGCCTGCGCCAAGGCGGGCCTCGACAAAGTATCGGCCGACCTGAAGTAGGCAACGTGCCGACTTGCAAACCAACGGCGCCGCCGTCAGGCCGCGCCGTTTTCACTGCCGGGGACGCCGAATTTCCCCGGCAGCAAATAAGTCACTCCTGAGGTCGCGGTGTCCGAAATCCAAACCACGCGCCGCGATGTCTTGCGCGTCGCCGGCGCCGCGATGGGCGCGGTCGGCGTAATCGGCGCTGTCGGGGCATCGGCGTTCGTGGTGACGAGGCTGGACCAGACGGACCCCGACGCCGTGCGCCCGATTCAGGCCGACCTGATCGACGTCGATCTGTCGCCGCTGCGGCCCGGCCAGCAGATCACGATATTCTGGCGGACGTGGCCGGTCTTCGTCGTCCGCCGCACCCCGCAAGCGCTTGCGATGCTGCAGAACCCTGCCCTGCTCGCCCAATTGGCCGATCCCGAGTCCAAACAGCTCCAGCAACCATCGTACGCGAGCAACGCACGCCGCTCGGCCAATCCCGAATTTTCGGTGCTGGTGGGCATCTGCACGCACATGGGCTGCACGCCGCACTTCTATCCGGAGCCGAGCGTGAACGACCCGGAGCCCGATTGGCTCGGCGGCTATCTCTGCCCCTGCCACGGTTCGAAATACGACCTGGCCGGCCGCGTTTATAAGGACGTCCCCGCGCCCTACAATCTGCCGGTGCCGCCGCATCGTTTCGTCAACGATCGCACGCTGCGGATTGGAGAGAATCCGCCCAACGTCAAGTTCGATTTCAGCTCGATCTTGCAGATATAGCGCGTTTCTCGTTCCGCTCGTCCCGCGAAAGCACGGCCCCAGAGCGCAAGATGCGTCGGCTTGGGCCGCTGCCCCTGCATTCCCGCTGATGCGGGAATGAGCGGAGGGAATGGCTTTCAACCTGGATCGAACAGTTCGAATGGCTTGAGCGGCATGCGGCCGGAGCTGCGCAGGCCCGAGCGCTGTTCGATGAGTTGCAGCGCGTCTGCGAGTTCGGCGAGCGAGACAACGCCGCCGGCGGGGTTGCGCTCCGACAAGGCGCGGCCTTCATCATAGTCGTTGATCATCAGCAGGGCATTGACACCCTGCTGCTTGGTCATTTCGAGCCCTTCGGCAGTATCGACCAGAAAGATGATCCGCTTTGGATCGAGCGAAGCTTGCTCGATTGCGCGGCGCAGCGGCCGCGCCCTCACGCCTTGTGCGTCTTCACGCGCGACCGACCCTGCGAACAAATCAGCAAGAGAGAACCGCTCGATGAAGCGCGCAACAGCTCGGCGCGAGAGCGACGAAACCAGATATGCGCTCACGCCGGCGGCGCGCAGCTTCGCAAGGGAGGGGATCACATCCTCGTAGAGGTCCGCGCGCTCCACGGCGGCAAGCTCGAGCGCTTCCAGCCGCGCAAGATTTGGCGCGGCGATTGCGCCTCCTTGCTCGAGCAGGCTGAGCAGGCTCCAATAGGCTTGGCTTCCGGACCTCGCCGCCTCAGCGGTCGAAGCGAACAGCTCCTGCGCGGCGATGTTGAACTCTTCTGAAGGAAACTCCGCCAGACATCCGACCGGCTCGAACAGGACCGCCTGGATGGCTTCCACGGTCAGGCCCTCGCCTCATATCCGGCAAACATCGTTCTGAGCATCCATTGATTGGCCGGAATGAGGCGCAGATAGATCTGGCCGGAGAACGCCGCCACGATGAATGCCGTGCCGACATCGTGGGCAAGGCGCGCCATATTCTCCAGCCCGTAGGCGTGCACGGGAAGGCGCGGCACGCTGAGCAGCGGCGCGGTTCCCAGGATGAAAAACCCGGTTGCGACATTGGACAGCAGCGCCAGCAGCAGGATCCAATTCAACACCCCGACGAAACGATGTCCCGACCGCAACGACAACAACTCGCCAACCCAGTGGAACGCGCCGGCAACGCCATATTTGCGAGCGTCCGTCACCGTGAAGAAGACGATGCCGGCGAGCAGCGAAGCCAGCAGAATGAAACCGAAATAGGTGTGGTTCCAGACCCGTACGAAGGCGGTTTCGCGCGCCGGGCCGAAGGCCGCGTCGAACAGCGCCGGAGTCGCAATCGAGGCGCCCACCGCGTACACGCCCACGAGCCCGATGAGGAAAAACCAGGTGATGACGAACTTGGTCGGGCTGAAGACGAGGGCCGGTGCAGCGCCGGTTGCCACCTGCTTGGAGCCGATCATCAGGTAATGGACCACGTAGGCCGCATAGTGCACCGCCAGGATGGCGAGGGCGACCAGATAGACCCGGTCCAACGTCGCCAGCGAGAAACGATAGGTGATCCGCTGATGAATGTAGGGATAGGACTCGGTTCCGACCGCCCAGGACGCCAGCACGAGCGCCAGCGCCAGCACAATGAGGAAGGCGCCGCTGAGAGCCGGGTAGCTCCTTCCTTCGACCGTCGCGTCAAGCTGCACTCGATTCTCCCTGGGCTGGCCGCATCGTCGGCCTCAGGCCGTGAGCGCATCCAGACCCGACGCCAGCGCACCGCGCGCGACCTCGACCTTGTGTTCGTTATATTTGAGCGGCGCCGCATTGAGGAGCGCACGCGCCGCAGCCTGCGTAGCGAGATCGCCGCCGAGCGGCTTGCCTTTGAGAAAGGCTTCGATCGAGTGCTCGCGATAGGGGCTGACCGCGATGCCCCCAAAGATCACGCGGGCGTCGCTGATGTTGCCGCCATCCATGTGCAGGTTCACGGCGACCGACGCCATGGCGAAGTCCCATACGCCCCGCGGACGGATTTTCTGGAAGGTTCCCCGTGCGCCACTCCTGGGCGGAGGAACCACGATCTCGGTCAGAATCTCGTTGGAATGCAGGACGTGGGATTGCACGCGGCCGTCGATCAGCACATCGCCCGGGATGAGCTGTTCGAGCGACATCTCGCGTGTCCCCGACGGGGTGGCGATCTTGACACCGGCGTCGAGCGCCTCAAGCCCGATCGCTGCGTCGCCATGATAGACCGCAAAGCACAGGCGGCCGCCCATGACGCTGTGATAATAGCTGTTGTCGCCAATAGCGCCGTAGCAGAGATAGCCGCCGTTGCGCCAGCACGGGTAATTTCCGCGCAGATACTGGCACCACACTTCCTGCATGATGTCGCCGGCGATCGTTGATTGATTGCGCAGCTCCGGCGAGGAAATCTTCTTCAGCGTCTGGACCAGGAGCGGATATTTGCGCGCCACCAGTTCGGACTCGTGGACCTCCGTGATGGTGGTGGTCGCCCCGATGGCGAGGCCGCCGTCGGGCGTCTCGCGAACGAAGCTCAGATCGCCGATCGCCTTGATGTCGACCAGATATTTCGGCGCCGAGTTGAGGCGGTTCTTGAGCCGCACCAGGAGGTCGGTGCCGCCCGCGTAGACGGCAGCCTCCGGCCCATGATGCGCCAGGATCTGCGTTGCCTCCGCGATGCTGGTCGGCTTGTAGAGCGTGACGGGTTTCATCTCAGGTCACCCCGCGCTGCTTCTTCAATCCCATCAAAATCCGCTCGGCGGTGACGGGATGGCTCACTCGGACACCGGTGGCGTTGTAGATCGCGTTCCCGATCGCGCCCGGGACCGAGCCGATGCTGGTTTCGCTGAAGCCCTTGTAGCCGTAGAACCAGCGCGGCTCGAGACTCTCGATGAAGACCTGCTCGATCTCGTCGGGAAATTCCATGATGGTCGGAATCGGGAACGACAGGAACGCGATGCTGTTGTGCATCTGCCCAGGAAATTCCTTGTCGTACGGGATCGAGTTGGTGGCGACCTGGAAGCTCTGCATGAACGAGCCTTCCATGTCGCTGATCGCGACGAACGGATTGATCACCTTTCCGGTATCGTGGCTGTAGACGACGCGGGTCACCCTGAATTGACCGGTCCAGGTATCGACCTCGACCTCGACGAAGCAGGCGCCCACGCCCTTCGCCATCGAGCGGCCCTGCACCGCCCTCACCTCGCCGTGCATCCGCAGCGATTTGCCATCGAGCAGATCAGCGGCGGCGACCATCTGCTGCGGATCGGTCTTGGAACGGATGACGCCGTCCTTGAGCGCGAGCGTCGCGGCATCGACTTCGAGTTTCTGCGCCGCGCGATTGACGAGTTCGTTCCTGAGCTTGCGCGCTGCCACCAGCGCCGCACCGCCTTGCACCGTACAGGTGCGGCCGGCCGCCCATTGATCCGTGGGCGGCGCAATGTCGGAGTCTCCCCACATGAGCTTGATGCTGTCGATATCGCTGATTCCCAGCATCTCGGCGATCAGGATCGCCATGCCGGTGTCGTGATTGGTGCCGCTGTCGGGCAGCGCGCTGCGCAGGATCACCTGGCCATTGGCGGCCATTTCGACATCGGCGCTCCAGATGATGCCGCGCTCGGTTTTGAACGCCGGCTCTCCTTCATGATAGGAGAGCGAGCCTGGATGATGCTGGGAAATTCCGAGCCCCATGCCGCGCTTGAACCGGCCGGGCATCCCGCCAGGCTTCGGATTTCGTTTGTCCCAGCCGAATTGCTTCGCACCTTCCTCAAGAACTTCGACCGACGCAAAGCAGTCATAGGTGAGCGAGCCCTTTTCGGTCTCGGGCTTCTTCATCTCCTGGTGCCAGTCGGTCGCGGGCTCGATCTTGTCGCCCGGACGCGCCACGTTACGCAGGCGGAACTCGACCGGATCGAGCCCGGCGGCCTCGGACAATTCGTCGGCGAGATTCTCCCAGGCCCACTTGACCTCCTGCTGCGTGCAACTGCGGTTGCAGCCGACCATCGGCGTGTTGCTTTTGTAAGCGTAGGACACCTGCTCCCAATGCGGCGTCCGAGCGGTGTAGAGTTCCACCTGGTTCTTCGAGACTTCGCCCGCGACGTGTTGCGGCAGCGTGTCGATAAGGCCGCCCACCATGTGGAATTCGTAGCGCAACGCGTGGATCTTCCCGTCCTTGGTCAGCCCGACCTTGAACTTGGAGAGCGTCTCCGGCTTGTGCAGGATGTGATAAAGCTCTTCGGCCTTGGTCAGGACCGCCTTGACCGGCCGCCCGGTAACCTTGGCGATGTGTGCCACCTGGCCCCAGAACGGCGCCGTGCGTACGCCGAAGCCGCCAAACGTGCCGCCGTTCCATTTGTTGATGAAATGGATGTTGTTCTTGTCGATGCCGAGCCATCCGGCGAGGAACTCGCGCGACGGATAGATGTCCTGCCCGTGGCCCCAGAACGTGAGCTTGTCACCTTCCCACTGGGCGACGCCGCTGAACGGCTGCATCGGAACGATGCGCCCGCCGCCGAAATAATACGTGTACTCGCGCACGATGTCGGATTCGGCGAAGCCCTTCTCGACGTCACCGTGCCGCCAGACCGCACTCGCCGTCGGATGATGGTTGGGACTGTTCGGCGGCATTCGCAACAGGTTGCCTTTGCCTTCGCGAATGTCCGGGGCGTCTGCGGCTTCGGCCGACGCGAGCGTGGTCACCGCCGGCAGGTCCGTGTAGTCGACGACGATCGCTTCGACCGCGTCTTCCGCCTGATTTTCGGTCTCCGCGGCGACGATCGCGACAATCTCGCCCTGTAGCATCAGTTCAGTGTGCAGCGGATTGGTCCGCGGGGCATTGCGGTAAGTCATGATGTGATGCACGCCCGGCATCTTCTCCGCCGCCGCGGTATCAAGCCGCCGGAGCGCCGAGCGCGGATACAGACTGCGCAGGAATTTGACATGCAGCATTCCCGGCAGGCGGACGCGCGTCGCGAATTCGGCGGTGCCGCGGTAGCGCGGCTCGACCACCTCGCGCAGCGGCGCCTGCGGCTTGCCGAGGATCGTGAGATCGACCGGCGGGTGACCCTGCCATTTCTGGGTCACGATCTTGCGGTCGCCTTCGATGATCGTGTCGCCCGGGCCGTGACCGCCGCCGGTCGAGAAATTGCGGACCATCGGCTGCGTGATGATCTTGGCGCCTTCCGACGAAGGTTCAATCTTGAAGGTCATAGGGTGGCCTCGCCGCGCATGTAGCTTGCCGTGTCCTTCACCGTCTTGATGATGCCGGCATAGGCCGAGCATCGGCAGAGATGCCCGCCGAGCACCTCCTTGATCTCGTCATCAGTCGGATTGGGGTTCTTCGCCAGGAAGGTTTTCGCCACGGTCAGCCAGCCGGCGGTGCAGTAACCGCAATCCGCCGCCATGTTGCGGATGCCGATTTCCTGGATCGGATCGAGCGACTTCTCGTCGCCCAGCCCTTCCACAGTGAGAATTGGCTTCTCGGCAGCCTCGTGCGCCAGCATGTGGCAGGAATAATGCGGGACGCCGTCGATAACCACCGTGCAGACGCCGCAAGTCGCCCGGTTGCAGCTCCGCACCGTGCCGGTGAGCCCGATCTCTTCCGAGATCACCTCCCAGAGCGTGGTCCTCACCTCGTGCTCGACGGTGTGCTTGGTGCCGTTGAGATTAAAGGTGGAAGAAAGCTTGGTGATGGCTTGCGGCAGCGGCGGAGCAGCGGTCGCGGTGCCGCTCATGAGCACGCTGCGCCGGAACGGCGAGATGAACGCCGGCGCCGCGACCGCGCCCGCCACGATCCCGGTCGCGACACTCGCCTTGATGAAATCCCTGCGGGTGAATTTCGGCATGATGCTTTTCCCTTAAGGGCCGGCATCCTGAACCCCGGCGGCCGGCGCCGCCACACGGCGCCCGGTCGAAGCTCATCTGGCCATGCAAATCGGTAGAACCGGCAATCCACGGATGCCCAGATCCGATGCCGTGCTCCGCGTCTCCTCCCGAAGTTCTTTCGCTTTCGCGGCGTGCCCCATATCGATCAAGGCCGCGAGAACGACTTTGTCGAAACTATCTGCCAAGCCCTCAAAGCCGTCAAGGCGCGGGCTGAGGGCGTACGCTATCGGGCGCAGGCTACTGGATCACCGCAACCGCCTGGATTTCGAGCAGCGCATTCGGACTTGCCAGATGCGATATCGCGATCGACGCGCTGGCCGGAAAGTTCTCGCCGAGAATCTCGCGTCGCAGCGCCGTCATGCGCGGGTGGTTGCGCGGATCGGTGAGGAACACGGTCATCGTGACCATGTCGGAAAGCTTGCCGCCGGCCTCCGTCAACGTCCGGCCGATGGAGGCAAAGGTTTCGCGCACCTGCGCGTCGAAATCGCCGGCAAGCGATTTTCCCGACTGATCGACCGCGCCGGTATGTCCGGCGAGCCAGATGGTCCGCCCACCCTGCGTCACCACCGCCTGGGAATAGCCCGAGCGTTCGGCCGAATCCCGCTTGACGAAACGCTTGGCCGTCTGCGCCTTCGCCGGCACACTCGCACCGAGTGCGGCAAATCCACCGAGAACGGCAAGCTTGCTGAAGAATTCACGCCGCGCCGAAATGGCCATGGTTTTTCTCCGTCGTTGTCGAACTCATTGAGCTGCGACTGGGACAGGCACTTAAATCACTTCCGCCCAGATCGAACGCACAGTCTTCGTCAACCGCTCATTTGATTGTTCCTGTTCGTCACTTCTGCGGTTGCTTGAAGTATCGCAGGTCCGGCGCCGGCTGGTCTTTTTTTGCCGGCATCAACAGCCCATCCGCGCTCAGTAGATAATCCTGGCCGCCGATGTTTACGTCACTGTTGCCCTCGGTGCAGTTGTTCTCAACCCAGACCACCCGTGGTTCGCGCCGATAGGACTTCTTCACCGACCAGGGCCGCGTCAGCGCATCGTCGACGGTCGTCATGTCGTCGTGGATGAGATTCGGATTGGCCTTGTCGGTATAAATCCGCTCGGTGATGACGGCCTGGCCGTCTTCGTGGAACGAAATGCCGGTCTGATCGAACAGGCGCGGGACGCGCAGATAGCGGGTCTCGACTTCCAGCACGTCGTAGCGGCCGTCCCCGTCCTCATCGATCCACTTGCCGATGGAATATCCGGTGAACGTGGGATCGGGGTTCTTCGGCCAGGCGCGCCCATCGGTGTAGATGCGGCGCGGCTGCGAGGTCATGATCTCATACAAAATGTAAGTAAGCTTGTCGGTGATGACAAATTCGAACGGGAACACGATGCTCATTTGAAACGGCATCCCCATCGGGATGCATTTCGTGCTGATGCTGTAAAGTCCCTGCCCGCCGAGCGCCTGATCCGCCATGCTGGCCTCATGGATGCGGCGGTATTTGTCCTTGAGCGGCGCCTCTTGTCCGGCGCCGTCGGGTTTGCTGGGGTCGTATCGCGGGGGGCCGCCGTCGGGCGCCTTGCGCCACTGGCCCGACCAGTCCGGGTATCTCGCTTCGTCAAACGCCTGAGCGCCACTCAGGCTCGAACACCAGACTGCAAACGCGATTGCGACAAATGATGCTACCGCGGTGACCGACCTTCGATCGAGCATGGTTGCCCTCCCTTGTGACTCGCATCCTCAGGACGAGGTCGTCCAAGCAGTCTTGAATGAGTTCGACAGCCTGCCCGCGCCTCTCGCCCTGCCGTTTCTTCCGCGAAATTCACTTCGCCGTCGCCAGCGTCCGCTCAGCCGGTCGCCCAGCTTGCAACGGTAGTTTCGGCAACTGCACGCAATAGAGTTCGCTGGCTTCCGCCGCAGTGATCGGGATGGGCCCCTCCCCTGCTTCGAAGCCGAACGCGGTTTGCGCAGGATACCGGCGTCCCGAGCATTCAACCGAACCGCTCACAACGAACAAGAGCTCAGGCGCGTAGTGCAGGCCGCCACGGTAGCTGGCGCCGCGTTCGAGCCGAACGAAGCCGACGCGCGCGCCGCCCTCGGTGAAGGTCCCGAGCCACTTATGATACACCCCCGGGGCTTCATCCACCCAGGCGAAATTCGCCGGGCTCATCACGATCACTTCGCTGTAGCGCGGCTGCGGATATTTCGGCTTGCCCCCGGTCGCCTGCTCCCACACCGCCTCGGAGGCGTCCTGGTTATGGCGCTGGCCCTGCGCGTCGGTATAGGTGAACACGCCGTCCGCGAACTTGCCCTTTTGCTGGAGCGCGTCCATGGCGTCCTTGCGCTCCTCGTAGCTCAGAAAGCCGCCGCCGTTGGTGGTGCCGAACTGGGCGAGCACCAGCTTCAGACCCTTGCGCCGGATCTGGGGGCCATAATGGACGCCCGCGGGGAAATAGGCCACCTGACCGGCCTTGAGAACCTTGTCCTTGCCGTAGACGAATTCTCCCTCCAGCGGAAACCGAATCTGATCGAAGACATGGGTGTGACGGGGCGTCGTCCATTCGGTCACGGCGTGGGAGATGTTGAGCTTGAAATTGGCCGGGCTGCCCTGCTTGCCCTTCAGCAAGGTGCGGTTGTCGAGTTCACCCTCGCGGTGCTCGTCGGTGACCCGCTGGGCGGTGTTGGGATCGGCGATTTGCATGTCTTAGCCCTTTCCTGCTCAGCCTCTGGTCCCGCTGCGCCGATCTGGCGGAGAGTGGCGGCCGGCTGCCTGGCTGCCATCCCTCCGGAAAGTCCGATTATTTGTACGGCAGTTTGAAATTGCGCGCCGCCGTCTTGATCGCCTCGGCGTCGAACGCGTTGATCTCATCGATCAGATCGTTGGTATACATCTTGGAGAGGTCGGGCACATCAACGCCAAGGACCCCTGCGGTGTCGATCCAGTCCCGCTTATCCATATAGCCCCACTTCGTGATCGCCTTGTTCGAGGGGCTGTAGAGCGGCGCGCGCTTGCTGACCGGCATCAGGATCGCCGCGACCTGTTCGTCGATCTTTTTTCCCTTCGGCGCGGCCTCCGGATACATCTGGGTGAAGATGTAGGCGGCGGCTTCCGGGTTTTCATGAATGAAAACATGCGCCTTGGCGATGCCGCGGCCCACACCCACAGCCTGCCGGCGCTGATCGCGCAGGAAATCCGGACGCACGCTCACAAAGGTTCCGCCGATCTGGGGGACTTTGGGCGGCAGCGGCAGATAGGTGAGCTGCATCCCCGCGCCTTCGAGCGTGCCGAAGATGACATCGTAGGCGAACAGCGCGTCGATGTTGCCGCGCTGCAGCGCAATGCCGGATGGGATCCCTTCGCCCGAAGCGAGCCACGACACGTCCTTCTCCGGATCGAGGCCTGCCACCTTGACCAGCGAATAGGCATTCATCTTCTGGTCGGCCGTGGGAAAGCCGATGGTCTTGCCTCTGAGGTCGGCGAAGCTCTTGATGCTGCTGCCGGGCTTCACCACGATCGAGTATTTGAGCGGGTAGGTCGACTCGAAGAAATTGATGATCGGCAGTTTGTTGCCCTTGGTCACCAGGCCGATCAGATAATCCGGGGTCAGCGAGACGAACTCGATCCGCTTGGTGTCGATCGAGGCCAGGGCGGCGCCGTAGGACCCCAGCGCCAGCGGCTCGACGCTCAACCCTTCGGCCCGGAAATAACCGAGGTATTCAGGAATCAGCATGTCGATGTTCGCGGGCGTGACCGACCTGGAGGTGAAGGCGAGGCGAACCTTTGCGACCGGCTGTTGCGCATCAGCGCCGCCACAACAGAGGGCGCACAACAGGAGGCCCGCAACGAGGCGATCGGCAACTCTCGTCCGCAGAGCCGGCATGGGCTGTTCCTCCGATCGCGCCTGGCGGTGGCGCTCGCGCCGTTGAGCCGGCCCGTAAGGTCCGGATGGCGGGTTTATCAGGAGACTAACCCATCAGGCCCCGGCAATGAAGTGGCAGCGACGGCCGGGCTGCGCAACCGATGGCCTCAGCCCCTGACCTTTTCGAGCTTCTGCAGGCTCCGCAACGGAATCGGCATCGGCTGCCCCGGAAACAGCGACGGCCATGCCGTGACCGAGACTTCACCGACGTAAATGTCGCCGCGAGAATCAACCGCAATCCCATGCGGGGACAGGAACTGTCCCGGCGCGGTCCCGGCGGATGGGACCTTGCCGAGGCGAGCGATGAGCTTGCCTTCGTGCGTGAGGATGCTCAGGCGCGGCCCGAGATTGGGCACGCCACGGTTCGAGCTCAGGTATGGGCCGATTTCTCCGAGGTAGCAGGTCGGGCATTTGCCAGGTGTGAGATAGAGCGCGCTCGGGCGGTGCATGTTGTGCCACTGGGTCTCGAACTTCCCATTCCCGTCAAACACCTGCACCCGGTGATTCTCGCGGTCGGCGACATAGACCCAGCCGTCGGCATCGCAGCAAATATTGTGTGGAAGGTTGAACTGGCCCGGATCAGTGCCGGGCTCGCCCCACGCCATCAACAAACTACCGTCGGGCGAATATTTGTGGATCCTGGCATTGCCGTAGCCATCCGAGACATAGATGTCGCCCGAAGGCGACAGCGCCGTATGCGTGCAGCGATGAAACGGCAGGCCGCTCATGAACGGCGCAGGCCGCCCAGGAATGCCGATCGTCAACAGCACCTTCCCGGACAACGTACATTTGCGGACCGTGTGATCGCCATCGTCCGTACAATAAATCGTGTCGTCAGGTCCCATATGGGTGGCGTGCGGCTTGCGGAATACGCCTTCTCCCCAGGAGGTCAGAAAATTTCCCTCACGATCGAACACCACCATCGGATGTTCGCCGCGGTTGAAGACATAGACCCGATCGCGCCGGTCGATGCTGACCCCGCTGACGTCGCCAAAATGCCAGCCCGCGGGCAGCGCTCCCCACCCATTGCAGACGCGATAGGTGTATTCGCCGGTACCGAGGATGACGTCCATCGGAGTTCTCGATTTGCGGAAGCAGCCGTAAGTCGAGGCGGTTTCCTGCCACAATGGCCGCCTTGAGCCAATGCACGAGGTGTAACACTGGTGTCATTGACCTGAGTCACCTTGGCGCATCAATTCCTTCGGAGAATGACGGTGCCCACGACTTTGCCTGAGAGACCTGTCCGACTCAGTCTCCCTCGCAATCCAACGAACCGTCAACTACGGCGACGGCGATCGCGCTCGCCGCCCTGCTGTTGGTGATTTGCAGTTTGCTTGCGCCGGACGTCGAAGACTGGGCGAGCGGCCGGCGCCCGAGCTTGCATCGTGGCGATTACAACCCGTTTGAGTTCGCCAGGATCGCTCGCCCCTGACCACTGACGGCGACGAGACCGTAAGCTCAGTGCGCTCAACACGCGATGAAAAAGGACCGGCCGGATGTCCCGACTCAACACGCGCTCGACAAAGACATGCCGGCCGGTCGGACCTCAGGGAGCCAGCTAATGCGGGGGCAGGCGCTCCGAAAGGCTCTCAGTTAAGACGCTGGGGCTGAAGGCTCGTCTCAGCGTCGGCCAATAGGAATAAGCGGCGTCTATTTCGGTTTGATGACGTTTTTCCCACATTCAACAAAATCTTGCACTTCGACTTGGCCGGCGCTCCACCCAGCCGCGAATGGCGAGGCAGACGCAAAGTTCGCTTACAAATTTGTCATGTTCGCTTCGTCGTTTCCTCGCAACTATTTTCCGGCGTCGGTGATTTCCCCTATCAGGAGCTTTTGCCGAGGAAGCCGGTAATTCATGCGCGCGCTCACAGTATTGAAAGGTTATCATCGATGTTTCCCGATAGGCCGCTTTTGCCCAACAGGCTCTCATGCCCCTACGCATCGAAGATTACGCATTGATTGGCGACTGTGAAGCCGCTGCCCTGGTCGGACGCAATGGTTCGATCGACTGGTTGTGTTGGCCGCGATTCGATTCAGATGCCCTTTTCGCAGCACTGCTTGGCTCCGACGACAATGGGCGCTGGATCATCGCACCGTGCGAACCCGCGAAAGTCACGCGGCGCTATCGCGATAACACCATGATTTTAGAGACACATTTTGAAACCAGCACGGGTGCGGCGCGGCTGGTCGACTTCATGCCTATGCGCGGCAAACATTCGAGCATCATGCGGCTCGTGATCGGCGAGCGCGGCAGCGTGCCGATGACCACTGAGCTCGTGCTTCGCTTCGGCTATGGCGCGATCGTCCCCTGGGTGACGCGGCTCGACGATGGGGCCCTACAGGCCGTCGCCGGCCCTGACATGGTGCTGTTGCGTAGCCCCGTCCGCTTCGTCGGCAAGGACTTCAAGAGCCTGGCCGAATTCACGGTCACCGCCGGGGAGACGGTGCCGTTTGTGCTCACCAACGCACCCTCGCACTTGCCGCCTCCGGCGCCGGTCGATGCCCAGGCCGCGCTCGAGGAGACCGAAGCGTTCTGGAAGGGCTGGGCCAAGCGGTGCAAGCCCGCCGGGAACTGCTCCGACGCCATCATGCGCTCGTTGATCACGCTCAAGGCGTTGACCTATTGGCCCACCGGAGGAATCGTCGCGGCACCCACCATGTCGCTGCCTGAACGATTGGGTGGAGTCCGCAACTGGGACTATCGCTACTGCTGGCTGCGCGATACCACGCTGACGCTGCTCGCGCTGATGAACGCCGGTTACAACGACGAAGCGCAGGCCTGGCGGGAATGGCTGTTGCGCGCAGTCGCCGGCAGTCCCGATCAGGTTCAGATCATGTACGGCATCGCCGGCGAGCGGCGTCTCACAGAGTGGGAAGTGCCTTGGCTGCCAGGCTACGAAAACTCGGCGCCGGTCCGCGTCGGCAATGCCGCCCACAGCCAACTCCAACTCGACGTGTTCGGGGAAGTGATGGATGCGCTGCATCAGGCCCGCTGCCAGGGAATTGCAGCCAGCGAATCGGGATGGGCGTTGCAGATCGCTTTCCTTGATCACCTGGAGAAGATTTGGACCGAGCCGGACGAAGGCATTTGGGAGGTGCGCGGCGACCGCCGGCATTTCACCTATTCGAAGGTGATGGCATGGGTTGCCTTCAATCGCGCCATCCAAAGCGCCCAGAAGTTCAAGCTCACCGGCCCGGTCGACCATTGGCAGGAAGTGGCAGCGCAGATCCACGCCGAGGTTTGCCGGCGTGGCTTCGCTCCTCACCTCAACAGCTTCGTGCAATCATTTGGCTCCAACCAGCTCGACGCCAGTCTGCTGTTGCTTCTGCCCGCCGGCTTCCTGCCCGCGGATGACCCGCGCATGCTGGGAACGGTGAAAGCCATCGAGGAGCAGCTCCTCGTGAACGGCCTGGTGATGCGATATCACACCGGCGAAATCGAGGACGGCCTGCCTGCCGGCGAAGGCGTATTCCTGGCCTGCAGCTTCTGGCTGGTCGATGCCTACATCCTGCAAAAACGCCCCAGCGATGCCTGGCGGCTTTTCGACCGGCTGCTGACCCTGCGAAACGATGTCGGTCTTCTCAGCGAGGAGTACGACCCCGGAACGCGCCGGCTCGTCGGCAACTTCCCGCAAGCTTTCACCCACGTGGCGCTGATCAACAGCGCCTTCAACCTGATGCACTTCGAGAAGCCCGCCGAACAGCGCTCCCAGGGCGGCGTAGTCGATGGTCGGATCAGTTAGGAACAGGTCCGACCATCCGGTGTGAGCGGATCAAGCTTGTGACCGCACGCGCCGCCCTATGGGTGCGCCTGCGCCGATGCTACCTGCGCTGCGTCAGGCGGCGGCAGCCCGAGCAGTTTCGCTGGGTTCACCTTGAACATCAGGTCGAGTTCGTGCTGCGTGATGCCGTGCGCGCGCAACCCTTGCGCCGCCAACGCCAGGCAATCGGTGGGATAGACATTCCCGGTCTGGCCACAGTCGGTCGAGACGATGAGGTGCTCGGCACCGATCTTGCGCACGAATGCAGCGCCGGCGGCGCGCGCCTTCTCGGTCTTGTACACTTGCGACGCAGTCAATTCGGCAAACGCACCGAGGCTCACCGCTTCCGGCACGGTCGGGATGTCGCCGGGATGGGTCAGCAGGACGTTGAGACCGACCCGGCGGCCTTCACGCGCCAGCAGCAGATGCTCCTCGGGCGTCGCATGGCCGGTGGCGAGCACCATCTTGCCGTTGCTGTCGACCGTCCTGATCTTGGCAAGAATGCTGATCAGGTGCTTCACAACAGGCAGCAGCTCGCCGTCCTTGGAAACGGCGACGTAAGGCGGAGTGCCTTCCGGCATCATCAGCATCCAAGGCCGCGTCCTGGCCAGATTGGCCGGGTCCATGCTGCCCGGGCGCGTGGTGGCCGTGATCGAATCGCGCGTCGGCATTTCGTAGATGCGCGCCCAACCACCTTTGATCTGGGTGAAATGTTCGAGCGCGGCGACGTTGATGCCACCGGTTGCATAGTTCGACGCCATGCGGCCGAAAAGCTCGAAGGTCGGATCGAAGTGCTTGCGCACCAGATAGGCGCCGCCCGCCGAACCTGTGTCCTGATGGGTCTTGAAAACAAAGCCACGCATGCCGCGTGACTTCGCGATCCGGGCCGCGTCGAACACGTCGAGCGCGCGGATCACGCCGCCGGTGCCGGGCGAGTCAGGATCAACGTGGAGATGCACGTCGATCGCGCCGTTCAGTGCAGGATCGGTAAGGCCGAGATCGACCGGCCCACGGATCGGGTCGACGATGATGTCGCCCATGTTGTCGGAGCTTTGCGCGCGGCTCTGGGTGAGCGCGAAACCGAGCGTCGTGCAGAGCACGGCGGTGAATACAGCGAGACCGAGCCTTCCCGGCGCTCGCGATATCTGCAGGCTTGTCATCATTCTCTCCTCCCGGTTGTCGGCGTCGCCTGTTGTTGGTTGACGCGCCGTTGAATTTTCGAACTCGCCTCAGCGCACTTCCACATCCTCCCAAAATCCGAAGCGGCCACCGACATCTTTCATTTTCGGCTGCGGCGCCTCGTAGGACCAGGCGGCCCGGGCGTGGCGCTTGCCGTCGACTACCACGTCGTAGAACTGGACGCCGTGTGGGCATTCCAGATCCTTCGGGGTCTTGAGCGTCTTTTCGAGCCAGTTCATCCGCACTGATCCGGGCGGAAAATAGTGATATCCACCGCGCTCGACGATATCGTCGCTTTCGGCGACCAGATGGCCATCGACTGTGGCTTTCATGGTTTGGCCTCCTTCTAGCGCCTATCTGCAGCGCTATTACTTCTGGAAGATCGATTTCGGGAGCATGGCGTGAACGCCCTTGGTGCCGTCCACGATCTCCGAGACGTGCAGGTCCATGGCTGCGCTGAGCAACATCAACACATCATCGCGGGGCAGGCCCTTGGTGGCGACGATGAAATTGAGCATTTCGCGGGTCGCGAGCTTGGCAGCCTGATTAAGGTCGGGATCCAGGCCGATCGTCATATAGTGGGTCGGCGTCTCGGCCCGCGGCCAAGTCGTGCGCATGCCCTTGTGCAGGATGATCTGAACCTCGCCCTGCAACGAAGTCTCCAACGCCGACATGCCGACTTCGCCGTCGCCCTGCACCGCGTGACCGTCGCCGATCGAGATCAGCGCACCCGGTGCGTGCACCGGCAGGAACAGGCTCGTGCCTGGCTGCAGGTCGTGATTGTCCATGTTGCCGCCGAACACGTTCGGCGGGCCGCTCGGTACCCGCCCCATCGAGCGCGGCGGCGCGACCCCGATGACGCCCCAGAACGGCTTGGTCGGCACGACCACGCCGGGCGCGAACTCGATCTGCTTCTTGGCCGGATCGAAGAAGAACACGCGGTCGCGCGAATACGGGAAATCCTCCGGCAGCGAGCCGCGATTGGCGCGGAAGCTCATGGCGCCGATCGGCAGCCACAGGTCGATGGCGCGGATCTTGATTTCGACCGTATCGCCAATCTCGGCGCCGCGTACGAAGATTGGACCGTCGAGGGTGTGGTCATCCCGGCCCTCACCGGGCGCACCCTCGAACGCAGCGATCAGTTCTTGCGGGATTTTCTCCTTCGGCACCCCCAGAACCTCGAAATAACGAGGGTTCCCACCCACAGTCCATAGCTTGACGACGTCGCCGGAATCGATCGTGAGCACCGGCTTGAGCGTGGCGTCGAAGAAACCACGATGCACGGTCGTCGGCGACGCTCGCAGCTCATGGACCTTTTCTTCACTTCGCGCTGGGGCCGCGGCGCACATAAGCAGAATGCTGAGACAAATGCTGGATGCCAATCGGCGCATGCTCAACTCCTGTTATGTTATTTTCATTGAACTGAAGAAGCTGGTGCCCGGCTCAATCCCGGGCACCATCCCAAGACGGCAACGCTATCGCGAAACCACCGGTCGCAGCGACAGGTCGTAACGGATGATCTTGCCGCCCTTCATCACGAACTTGACGCGCTGCAGCTCGCTGATGTCCGCGAGCGGATCGCCCGCCACCGCGACAAGGTCGGCGTATTTACCCTTCTCGATCGAGCCGACCTGGTCGGCCCATCCGAGCACCTCGGCGTTGACGATCGTTCCGGATTGGATCGCCTTGGCCGAGCTCACGTGCGCCTGCTTGACGAAGGCCTCGAATTCCAGCGCCTGGGACCCATGCGGGAAGGTCCCGCCGTCAACGCCGCTGCCCACCATCATCTTCATTCCGGGAGTCTTCGCCGCCATCGTCACGGCCTTCTCGAATATCGGAGCGATCCGGTACTTGCCGCCGGTGTTCTTGTCGTCGTTGTCGTTCATGTACGGCTCGGTGTAGCGCACCAGCGTCGGGTCATAGGCGAGCCCCTTCGCCACGATCATGTTGGCCTGTTCCTGGTCAAGGCCGAACGCGTGTTCGATGGTGTCGCAGCCGGCGATGATGGCGTTCTTCTGGCCCTCGCCGCCGTAGACGTGGCAGCCGGTCTTGTGATTGAGGCGATGCGCCTCATCGATCAGCGCCTGCAGCACCGGCATCGGATAGGTCAGCACGTATTGCGCCTCGCCCGCCGCGTTGAACGAATAGGCGCCGGTCGGAAACAGCTTGATCCAATCCGCGCCGCGCTCGATGTGCTCGCGCACGGCGGCGCGGGCTTCATCGACATTGGTGACCCGGTTGCTGGCGAGCGGATTGACCGGCGTGTTGGCGATGGCGCCGCCGCCCCAGACGATGCCGCGGCCCGACACCTTGTACCGCGGCCCCTCGATGCGGCCTTCATTGATGGCGTTGCGGATGTCGATGTCGCCATAGCCGTTGCCGTGCGAGCTCATATCGCGCGCGCTGGTGAAGCCCGCCCGCAGATCGGATTGCAGGTTGTGGATCGCGATCGTCGTCGAGGTCTCCCGCGACATGCCGGGTTTGGGATTGTTGAACATATGCGTATGCGCATCGATCAGCCCGGGCAGCACCGTCGCCTGGCTGAAATCGATCACCTGCGCGCCGGCTGGAATCTTGACCTGGTCCTCCGATCCGACGTCGGTGACGCGCTCGCCTTGCAGAACTATGATCTGCTTCGCCAGCATCCGGCCGGACTTGCTGTCGAACAAATGACCGGCGCGGATCGCGATCGTCTCCGCCGGAGCCGGGCATTTGTTGGCCCCACCGTCGGAGCCGAAACACGGCTGCGGGCCGGCTCCACGCCAGGCCGCGCCCGGCCCGCCTGCACCTTGCGCCCAAACCGGACCCGCCAGCGCGGACAGGCCGACAAGTCCAACTGCACCCGATTTCAACGCAAACTTGCATCGCATCGCGTTATCCTCCGCCAGAAATTTTGAATCAAAACCGGATCGTTGTTCTGTCCGGGATGCACCCTTTATACATCGTCGCCCGCCGCGAGCGGCTAGAATTTTCCGGATCGGTCCTTCGGCAGTCCCGATATCAGGCATGCATCGAGGAGCGGGCTGCGCCCCCTCCCAGACAAAAATATTCGTGTAGACTGTGTGGGCTCGGGGCGGCAACACGCGATAACAACAGCTCACAACAGGGAGGACTTCATGCGTCGACAAGGTAAGCTGCTATTCGCGCTCGCCGCCACAATGGCGGGAGTCGCGGCGCCGGCGGCTGTTCAAGCTCAGGGCGTGGGAAAGTATTTCGCCCCGAAGGATCAGGTCATCGCCATTCGCGCCGGTCGGATGTTCAATTCGCTTGCCGGCAGCATCGTCAACAACCAGGTCATCGTGATCCGGGGCGACACCATCACCGACGTCGGCGCCAATCTGCCGATCCCGGCGGGCGCGCAGGTCATCGACCTCTCCCAGGCCACCGTGATGCCCGGCATGATCGATGCCCACGTCCATCTCAACACCGCCGGCACCACCTCGCAATCCCAACGCGTGCTGCGGGCGCTCGGGAACGCCCAGATCGATCTCTCGGCCGGCTTCACCACCGTGTTGGATATGGATTCGCGCGGCGGCTACAACACCGTCGACATCCGCGACTACATCAACCGCGGCATCGTGCAGGGCCCGCGGATGCAGGTCGTCGGCCAATCGCTCAATCAGCGCGCCACGAACTATTATCCGGATAATTCGACCGGACAGTATTACGACAAATACACCGAGACCAAGAACGTCAACGGCCCTTGGCTCGCCCGTACCGCCGTGCGCGAAGCCAAGCTGCATGGCGTCGACTACGTCAAGATCTACACGACGCAGGATTTCGCCGGCACCATGCACATGTGGACGCCGGACGCGAAGCTGGTGAACAGCCCCTCACTGACTTACGAGGAAGTGCAGGCAATCGTCGAAGAAGCGCACCGGCTCGGCATCAAGGTGGCCTGCCACACCTATGGCGGCGAAGGCATGATGAGCTGCATCAACGCGGGTGTCGATGCGCCCAATCATCTGCTCGAACTCGACGAAGCCGGCGTGAAGGTCCTGCTGGAGAAGAAGCTCCCCTATGTCCCGACGGTCGATGATCTGATCGCGCTGGAAAAGGAAGACCTGGCCGCAACCGGCGGACGCAATTCGCGCCTCAAGCTGCTTGAGCATGCAGTTCGCGTCGCAATCGCCGGCGGCGTGCCGATCATCTTCGGCAGCGGCTCAACCTCGGTCACGATCCCGCACGGCAAGCAGGCCGACCAGTTCCAATATTACGCACGCTGGGGCCTTGGCCCGGCGCGCGCGCTGCAGACCGCTTACCTGCCGGCGGCGCGGATGCTCAACTACGATTGGGAGAAGCACATCGGCTCGATCGACAAGGGCAAGTTCGCCGACATCATCGCCGTCTCCGGCAATCCGCTCGACGACGTCAACGAGATGGAAAAGGTCAAGTTCGTCATGAAAGGCGGAGTCTTGGTCCGCGACGACCTCAACGTCGCCAAACCATCGCTGGCGCGGTAGCCGCAGGCACCAAGGTTGTCATCCCGGACGGCTCTCGCCGTGCTCGTCCGGGGTGGCAACGACGGCATTTGCGCGCACCGATCGCGCGCCGAAAGAAAGCTCTTGCGCGTCATCCGCCCTGCAGACATGCTCGCGCCAGTTACCCGCCACTGTCATCCGCACGCCGCAATCGCCGGGAGGAAAAAACATGAAACGCCCCCACCGCATCCTCACGACCCTTCTCAGCGCATCAGCAGCGTTGGGCTTGCTGGCCGCCTCCGCACTCGCCCAGAATTTCGTTCCGGTCACGGACCAGATGCTGGCCAACCCTGATCCAGCCGATTGGCTGATGATGAACCGGACCTACAATGAGCACCGCTTCAGCCCGCTCGACCAGGTCAACAAGAGCAATGTCGGCCAGCTCCGCATGGCGTGGTCGCGCGGCCTTCCGGACGGCACCCAGGAATCGGTGCCGCTCGTCCACAATGGCGTCATGTATCTGTTCGCGCCGGGGGCCACCATCCAGGCGGTCAACGCCACCAACGGCGACCTGATCTGGGAATACAAGCGCGACTATCCGCAGGGCCTTAATCCGCGGCGCGCGCGCAGCAAGAGCATCGGCATCTACCAGGACATGGTCTACTACACGACGCCTGATGGTTACCTCGTCGCCATCGATGCGCAGAACGGCAAGATGCGCTGGCAGACCAAGATCGACAACGGCGGTTCGACCGCGGGTGGTGTGCTCGTCGCCGATGGCAAGGTGATCTCGAACCGCACCTGCGAGCAGGGCAAGCGTGAGTTCTGCTTCATCGCCGCCCACGACGCCAAGACCGGCCAGGAAGTCTGGAAATTCTACGTCACGGCCGACTCGGGCAAGGACGGCGCGACCTGGGGCGACACGCCGGTCGACCAGCGGGCCGCCGGCCCGTGGGGCCTGCCCGGCTCTTACGATCCCAGCAAGAAAATCCTGTACTGGGGCGTCGCCAATCCCAATCCGTACACCCGCCTGTCACGCCACGGCGGCAAGCCCGATGGCACATCGCTGACCGCGCCCGCCGATCTCTACAGCAATTCAACCGTCGCGCTGGACGTCAATACCGGCAAGCTGAACTGGTATTATCAGGAGCTTCCCGGCGATGACTGGGACGCCGACCACAATCACGAACGCCTGCTGATTCACACCAAGGTCACGCCCGATCCCAAGCATGTGAAGTGGATCAGCTCGGTGCTCGCACCCAGCACCGAAGAAAAGGACATCATCGTCACGGTGGCGGAGGGCGGCGGCATGTTCGCGCTCGACCAGGCGACCGGCCAATTCCTGTGGGGCCGGCCGTTCCCGTATGACGACCCCAACATCAACATGAACGACATCGACCTGAAGACCGGGCAGACCAAGATCAACTTCGACAAGGTGTTCAAGAAGGACGGCGACAAGATCCTCGGCTGCTATCACAACACCCGCGGCCTGTGGGAAATCGCCTACAGCCCGAAGACCAATTCGGTCTATGTCCCGTTCCAGGATCAATGCCTGTCGATGACGGCGAACATGAAGAACAAGACCGGCTGGGGACCGCGCGAGGGTGTGATGCGCCCGGGCTCCGACCCCAACAAGTTCATGAACATTGCAAAGATCGATGCCGCGACCGGCGAAATGAAGGTGCTCTATTCACAACCACAGTCGGGCCAGGGCTCCGCGCTGGTCACCGCCGGCGATCTCATATTCTGGGGCGACCAGAACCGCCGCTTCCGCGCATTCGACGCCGAGACCGGCAAGGTGCTCTGGGAATCCATCGTCAGCGGCATGGTGATGAACAGCACCATCAGCTACGCGGTGAACGGCAAGCAGTATGTGATGGTGTTCACCGGCGAAGGGCAATCGGTCTCGGCGGGCCCGCTCGGGTTGACGAGAAACTCAATTCCGGGCGCCGTGCGCGGACACAATTCGATCTTCGTGTTCGCCCTGCCATGAGCATGAGCAATGGCGTCAGCCGACGCTGACACCGCTGAAAAGGCCAAGGCCCCACCCGATCGGATGGGGCCTTTTTGTCAGCGCGAAATTCGAGTTGGCAACGCGATGCGGAGCGCCTTCTTGAGCGAGTAGCGAGTAGCGAGTAGCCCGGATGAGCGAAGCGACATCCGGGAGCGTCGGCGCGGCTTGCCAAAAGCCGTCTGTCTTGCAGCGTGGTTTCCCGGATGTCGCTGCGCTCATCCAGGCTACGCTTGCCAGCGTGTATCGGTCGGCGAACCTATCGCCGGCGCGCGAGTTCAGGAATCCGCCGAGCTATTTTTCTTCCTGCGCCTCCACGCGCGGGGCAGGACCAGGAGCGGGACCGCGACCCAGCGGATTGCCGATCAGCTTGCCGTCGGGCAGCGTGACCGCCAGGAACTGGCCACCCTTCTGGCCATCCCGCAGGGGATGAATCACGAGCTTGACCTTCATCCCGGGCGTCAGGGTTTTCGGCTTCCACCCGTCTCGCACCAAACCGGTCGGCCCGTTCAACTCGACCGCCCACTGCGCCGGCTGTCCTTCGCCATCGTTGACCATCAGCAGAATCCAGGCGTGGGGATTCGTCCACTGGAAGTCCTTGACGGTCCCCTCGATCGTCATGAGCTTGGAGGCGTCGAACATGGCGAAGGAATGATGCGCGACCGCCGGCATTGCGAACGCCGAAACCGCGATGGCCGCGAGGCCAAGAGCTTTAAATCTCATGGGCGTCTCCAGCAGTTTCCCTCCGGGAATCTTCCCGGTGCTATTTTGCGGTCAAGCATTCCATAGCTCGCCCACGCCTGCAACCGGAGAATAGTAGGCTTGCCGCCAGGCCCAATGGCAGCCTTTCTTTTTTCCGGCGCCACGCCATGCTAGGATTAAAAAAAGAGAGCAAACAATCCATTTCCATCCGAAATGGCTCATACCGAAATTCTAATGGATTTCGGCGCTCCGTTTGCCTCCAGGCATATCAGCCTGGAAGGCAAATGACCTGGGAGGAACTGAATGGGAGATCGCGCTCACGCTTACGCCCATCTGGTCGTGGCGATTCTGCTGGCAGCGGCGGCCCTCACGGAGCCTGCGGCTGCGGCGGACACGCCCGACATCGCCGGCATCTATTGGACCACGCAGTACAATGCCAAAGTCCAGCTTGTGGGCGGCGGCGAACTCCCGTTCACGGCAGCCGGCAAGGCCGCCTACGAAAAGAACATGGCGGGACTGAAGGACGGCTCGATCCCCGATGAAGCCCGCAAGCTCTGCGTACCCGATGGGCCGGTGCGCGTCCTGGCGACACCCTATCCGTTTGAAATCGTCGATGGACCGCCCGGCAACATCACGATCCTTCACGAGCTCGGCCACCAGATCCGCGTGATCCGGATGAACAAGCCGATGCCCAAATACGAGGAGTTGATCTCCTATCCATCATACAATGGCTACTCGATAGGGCACGTCGAGGGCGACGCCTTGGTCGTCGAAACGGCGGGCTTCAACGAAAAGACTTTTCTCGACGCGACCGGCGCGCCGCACACCGATGACCTGACAACCACCGAGCGCTTCCGCAGGATCAGCCCGACGCAGCTAGAGACCGTGATCACGGTCCACGATCCTGAACTCTACACACGCGATTGGCAGGCCCGCTTCGTCTACAATCTTCGCAACGACCTGCGGATCGAGGATTACGTCTGCGGCGAACCGCATCGCGACATTTCCTCGGTGCCCGGCGTGCGCCGTCCCTGATCGGAAGAGGAAGCCCCCGCCTCCCTCTCTCCCAGTTGAACTTGCGCAAACTCAATCTGCGCCGCCAATGGAGGGACCATCCGATGTCGACATTTGCCGGCGGCACTTGCAGCGCGCTCTTGAAGCCGCTGCTGGCCAGTATCGCAGCCACATCCTGCGCGGCGCTTTCCGCTGGCGTCATCAGCACCGCCGCCTTGGGGCAGGCCGCGCCGAACGGCAAAATTCCTGAGCTGGCGTCATCCAGCTTTGCCTGGCTTGCGCTCGGCGCCGATTGGCGCGATCCGCCGGCGGGGCTGCGCGGACCGATCAGGAACGATCCGGACCACCCGTATCACGGCAATCAAGCGGGACCGGGGCAGGTCACGGTCCGAATAGCGAACGACAAGGACCCGGTGCTCAAGCCCTGGGCCGCTGCGCAGATGCGGGCCTCGAATGAAGAGGTGCTCAGCGGCAAGCGGCAGGTTCCTTTCACCGCGCAAGGGCGGTGTTATCCCGGTGGCGTGCCCGCACAATTGCTTTATCCGGCAGAGCCGTTTTACTTCATTCAGTCCCCGCATGAAGTCTGGATGATCTGGCAGCGCGACCACATGGTGCGCCGCGTCTATCTCACCGACAAGCATTCGGACAACGTGAAGCCCTCATGGTTTGGCGAATTGATCGGACATTATGAGAACGGTGACACGCTGGTCATCGATACGATTGGCCTGTCCACGAAGAACAGCTACATCGATAATTTCCGCACGCCTCACACCGAGAAGCTGCACGTTGGCGAGCGCATCAAGATCGCCGCCGACGGCAAGACAATTGATGCGGCGGTGATTGTCGAGGACCCCGACACGTTCAACGAGGCGCTTCATTTCGGCCAACGCTGGCGCAAGGTGCCGAACCGGCTCCTGGAAACGGTATGCGCCGAGAACAACAATGATTTTTTCAACCAGAACCTGTTCCCCATTCCACAGGCCGACAAGCCCGATTTCTGAGCTCGGTGTGCGGGCCGCGCAGGCGAACCGGCGCTCGCTCGGGCGAGCGTTGCTCACCCGTTATTCTGGAGCTAGTTTGACGACATGACTCGAAAATCCGTCGATCCACGAATCGGCCGCCAATAATCATAACCAAGATAGTCGTAGCCAAGACACGATGGCGCAACGGAGGACTGAAGTGAGCACCAGGATCATGCGTCTTGTGGCGTCTGTCGTGGTTGTCTGCGGCGCGCTCGCCGGGTTCAGGGCATGGGCCCAAACTCAAGCCCCGGCAAACGGGAAAACTCCCGACCTGATGTCCGCCAATTTCGGCTGGCTCTCGGTCGGCGCCGAATGGCTCGACGCGCCGGCGGGCCTTCGCGGCCCGATCAAGTTCGACCCGACCCATCCCTACCATATGAATCTCGACGGCCCCGGACAGTCGACCTTGCGGCTCGGCGACTACAAGGACCCGGTACTCAAGCCCTGGGCCGCCGAGCAGATGCGCGCCTCCAACGAGGAGGTGCTCAGCGGCAAGCGCGGACTGCCGTTCGCCGCCCAGGCGCGATGCTACCCCGGCGGCGTTCCAGGCCAACTGCTCTATCCGGCGGAGCCGTTCTATTTCATCCAGAAGCCGACCAAGGTCTGGATGGTCTGGCAGCGCGATCACATGGTGCGACGCATCTTCCTCACCGACAAGCATTCGGATCACGTCAAGCCATCGTGGTTCGGCGAATCCATCGGGCATTACGAGAATGGCGACACGCTGGTGATCGACACGATCGGCCTGTCGACCGAGAAGAGCTACATCGACAACTTCCGCACGCCGCATACCGCGAAGGAGCATGTCGTCGAGCGCATCAAGGTCGCAGCGGACGGCAAGATGCTGGAAGCGCTGGTGAAGGTCGAAGATCCCGACACCTTCAACGAACCGCTCTATATGACGATGCGCTGGCGCAAGGTGCCGAACCGTTACCTGGAAACCGTTTGCGCCGAGAACAACGTCGATTACTTCAATCACAACTATTTTCCGATTCCGCAGGCCGACAAACCCGACTTTTGAGCCGCTCCGGTCCAAGAAACGCCCCAAGGAGGAAATTCGGTGATCAGAACGTTGTCCATGACCGTTCGCTCAGATACGAACACCCCCAGCCGGTCGCTCGCGGCGGCTGCGATGCTGTCGGCATCCCTGTTCGCAGCGATGGCCGCCGGCTTATCGACCGCGCAGGGCCAGGATCAGACCGCCGGCTTGACCGGCGCCAATCATACCGACGATGTCGTCATGGCCCGCCAACTGCTGATGGACGGAATCGATGAGGCAATGATGCCGATCGATATCGCTCCCACCAACAAGGACGCCAAGCTCGACGAACTCAAGGCGCACGCTTTCACGATCAACACTTTGCTGTCCGTATTTCCGCACCTGTTTCCGCCGCAAACGAAACCGGGAAAATCTGCCGATGGCACGGCGAGTGTCACCACAGCCACCGAAGCGATCTGGCAGGACTTCGAGAAATTCTATGGCTTGACGCAGGCGGCCGCCGCGACGGCGCTCGAATTGGGCCAGGCCAATAACATGGATGAGTTCAAGGAGCGAGCGATCAAACTCCGCACCGCTTGCGACGGCTGCCACGCCCAATACATGCACGTCGAAGGGCCGCATCCATAAGATCGATTGCATCGGTCCCGATCGTTTTTTTGCGTCCGTGCTCTCGGATTCCGAGTCGGCGGATACTCGAACAGGTGGCGCAGACGGCGGCGCGATCCCGCGAGTCCGGCGCAGCGTTGACTGTCACAAATCGAGCGCGTCTGCGGATTTCGTCGCAACTCATTGACGAGCCGATTATTTCTCCGCCTGCTGGGACTGGGATTGAATCCGACTGGTGCTATTTTCTGAAGTTCCGTTAAGTTCCCGAAATCCGCTTTAACGCATGCTCGTTGAAAGCGACCTTGGAAAAGGCTACATTCCCGCCGTTCGAAATGATTGGCTTTGCTGGTTGCGCACCCCTGAGGGCTACCCAAGACAACGCTGATTTCGGATCTGCGATCGCGCGATGGTCGTGCGCTCGCAGGCACATTCGTGCGCTATGCTAGGAGGCCAAGATGGCGACAGGCACCGTCAAATGGTTCAACCCGACCAAGGGCTATGGCTTCATCCAGCCGCAAGGCGGCGGCAAGGATGTGTTTGTCCATATCTCGGCAGTCGAAAAGGCGGGGCTGACCACGCTCAACGAGGGGCAGCAGGTTCAATTCGAACTCGTCAACAATCGCGGCAGGACCTCCGCTGAGAGTATCAAGGTCGGCTGACGGCCGAATCCAACCTGGCCATCGAGATGAATGAGCCCGTTGAGCTTGCGCCCAGCGGGCCGATTGCATTGACCCCGGGGTTTGAAGGCGGGCGCGCAAGCTGGAAGCGCGCGGGCCCGCCTTCTGATCAACGGCCATGACGCTCAAGAGCCCTGCTCCACCGGCTGCTCGCGTTCCCGCCGGCGATATATTTGGGCACCCGAGAGGGCTCACGGTCCTATTTGCGACCGAAATGTGGGAGCGCTTTTCCTATTTCGGAAACGCCGCGCTCGTCGTCCTCTACATGGTGAAATATCTGTTCGAACCCGGTCGGGTCGAAACCGTTGTCGGCTACGCGGCCGTCAAGGGCGCGCTCGAGTTCCTGTTCGGTCCGCTCGATCCGCAGCCGTTGGCCTCGCAGCTCTTCGGCTTCTACACCGGGTTCGCCTATTTCACTCCGATCCTCGGCGGCCTCCTCGCCGACCGTGTGATTGGACAGCGGCGCGCCGTCATCATCGGCGGCGTGCTGATGGCGATCGGCCATTTCATGATGGCTTTCGAGTCGATGTTCTTCTTTGCGCTGCTGGCGCTGATCCTCGGCATTGGCGCATTCAAGCCCAACATCTCGACGCAGGTCGGAAGGCTGTATCGTCCAGGCGACGCGCGCCGCGATCGCGCCTACTCGATCTTCTACATCGGCATCAATATCGGTGCGTTCCTCGCGCCGCTTGTTTGTGGAACGCTCGGCGCTACGCTCGGCTGGCATTACGGATTCGCCGCCGCCGGCGTCGGCATGCTGATCAGCCTCGCGATCTATCTGTCGGGCACGCGATCGCTTCCCGCCGACGAGCGAAGGCCAAGGGGAGCGGCCGCCCGCGCGACGGAACCGCTCAGCCGCGACGAGCGGCGTGCCATGCTCGCGATCCTGCTCATCTGCGGCTTCGTCGCCTTGTTCTGGGCAGCCTATGATCAGCAGGGCAATACCGTCCTCTTGTGGGCGGAGGACTTCACCGACCGGTCCGTCAGCCTGGGATTCTGGCGCGGCGAAATCCCGACGCCCTGGTTCCTGGCGCTCAACCCGTTCCTGATCTTCATCTTCACGCCGCTGATCGTGCGGTTGTGGACGGTGCAATCCCGTGGCGGCCGCGAGCCCTACAGCGTCACCAAGATGGCGCTGGGCTGTTTGTGCGTGGCGCTCGCCAATCTGCTGATGGCGACCGCCGCCGTCACGACCGGTGGGAGCAAGGCCAGCCCGTTCTGGCTGGTCGGCTATTTCATGCTGATCACGGTCGGCGAGCTCTACCTGGCGCCGGTCGGCCTCGCCCTGATATCGAAGATCGCACCGATGCGGATGCTCTCGATGATGATGGGCGTCTGGTTCGCGACGACGCTGCCGGCCGACATCCTGGGCGGCTGGCTCGGCACGTTCTGGAATCGGCTGCCAAAGGCTGAGTTTTATTTGATGATCGCTTCAGTCGCGGCGCTCGCCGCCATCGCGATCTTTGGACTGAGCCGCGCGCTCAAGTCGATCATCGAGCGGTGATGCCTGGCCAACACATCGGCGTTGGCCAACGGCTGCCGTAGCGATGGAGCTACCGCGCCGCCGCCATGATCGGCTGGATGCGGGTGCCGTTGGTGATTTCGTCCGGGACGTTGATGGCGACCTTCTCGCCCGGCTGTACCCCGTCCAGCAGGCTGACGATGTTGCCTTCGGTGGAAGCGATCGTCACCTGCTTGAAGCGCACGACGTCGTTGTCGAGCACCGCGATGAATTTGTCGTCGCCACGCGTGAGCAGCGCGGTCACCGGCACTTGCGGATAGCTCTTGATGGGAACGTTAATTCGCACGTAGGTGAAGCTCCCGGGCACGAAGAAGCGGTCGGTATTGTCGAGGTCGACCTCGACCAGCATCGTTCGGGTCTTGGGATCCAGTTCGCCGCTCATGCGGGTAATAGTTGCATCTTTCGTGCGCTCGACGATTGGCGGCATCCACCACTTCGACCTTGTCTCCAACATGCACGAAGGGAACGTCGGCCTGCTGTAGATTAGAGAAGACGCGCACCTTGGTGTCGTCCGAAATCGTCATCACCGGGATCGAATTGACGAAATTGGTCTGCGCATTGGTGATCAGCGCGCCGGCGTCCGCAAATCGAGCGGTCACGCGTCCCGAAAACGGCGCCTTGATGACCTGGTAGGATTTGTTGGTGGCAAGCACCGCCACGTTGTTCTCGGCCACTGTGGCGTCGGTCTCTGCCTGATAGAGCGCGACCTGCGTAGTATTGCCGTGCGAGAACAGCTCGCGAATGCGCGCAAGGTTGCGCCGTTTGTTCGCGAGGTCCGCCGACGCCGCGTTGTATTGCTGATTGAGTTCCAGCGATTCGACCTCGGCGAGGACCTGCCCGGATTCGACCTTGTCGCCCTTGTCGACGTACAGTTTCTTGAGGTAGCCCGAAGTCTTGGCATAGAGCACGGCGCTGGCGCCTGCGCGTACGTCGCTCAAGAGGACGATCGTGCGTTCGGTGGGGCCGGCGCCGGTCGTCACTACTTCGAGCCGCGGACCGTTGGCGGCGGCCTCCGCGCGCACCTCGCGCACCGCCGCAATCTCCTGACTGCGGGCAAAGTGGTAATACCCTACAAGAGTCCCCGCGGCGGCGACCCCCACAAGTGCGAGCACGTAGAACTTCGGCGAGCGCGCGTTATGCGAACTAGCCATGGGCAGAACCTCCAACCATTGAGCCGGCGGCTTCGGCGGCGAATTTCTGATCGAGCGAATGCAGGGCGGGCGGCTTGCGCCGCAGCATCGTATAGAAAATCGGAACCAGGAACAGGGTGGCGAAGGTGGCCACTGCGAGGCCGCCGATCACGGCACGGCCGAGCGGGGCGTTCTGCTCGCCGGCCTCGCCGAGCCCGAGCGCCATCGGGATCATGCCGATGATCATCGCCAGCGCGGTCATCATGATCGGGCGCAGGCGGGTCTTGCCGGCCTCGATGACCGCCTGGAACGGCGTAAGGCTGCTGTCGCGACCGCGCAGATCGTTGGCGAAGCTCACCACCAGGATCGAGTTCGACACCGAGATGCCGACTGTCATGATGGCGCCCATCAGCGAGACGACGTTGATGGTCGTGCTGGTAATGGCAAGCGTCCAGATGATGCCTACCAGGGCACCGGGGACCGCCATCATGATGATGAAAGGGTCGACCCAAGACTGGAACAACACTACCAGGACCGCGTAAACCAGGAGCACCGCGAGGATCAAACCGAAAGCAAGCAGGCGGAAGGAATTCTCCATCACTTCGTTCTGCCCGCGCAGGAAGATCTTTGAGGTCGAGGGCAGGCTCTTCTGCACTTCGGCGATCGCCTCCTTGATCTCGAAGGCAGTGCCGCCGAGATCGCGACCTTCCACATTCGCGGCGACGTCGATCACGCGTTGGATCGTGTAATGGTTGATCGAGTTCATGCTCGATGACGGGCGCAACGTCGCGATGTCGCCGAGCCGGGTCACCGGCGCGCTCGGCACCGTCGTCGGCGTGACCACCGCGGGCAACGGAGATATCTGATTGGTCGGCGGATTGGCCGGGAACGCGAGGATGTCAGCGACGCTCTTGAGGTTGTCCACCGGCGTCGTCACCGCCACCTGATAGTTCACGCCGTTCTGCGGGTTGAGGAAGTAGGTCGGGCTGACCAGCGAGCTTCCCGCCAGCGAAGTGAGCATGTTGTTGGCCACGTCGCGTTGCGCCACCCCCAGCTTCGCCGCGCGCTGGCGGTCGACCTCGATCTGCAGCGTCGGGAAGTCGAGCACTTGGGTGACGTGGGCATCGACCACACCCGGAATCCGCTTGAGCATTCCCAGGAGCTTCTGCCCCGCCACATAAGCGCGGTTGAGGTTCTGATCCTGGATCTGGATGTCGACCGGAGCAGACAGGCCGAAATTGAGCACCTGACTCACGATGTCGGCGGTCTGGAAATAGAAGATGGTACCCGGGAAATCGTCGGCCAGCTTCTGGCGGATGAGCTTGCGATACTCCTCCGAAGGCCGATGCGGCGGCTTGAGCGAGATCAGCATCTCGCCGTCGGCGCCGCTCACATTGTCGCTCGGCACGAAGGCCAGGCTGAGACCGCCGGGAACGCCGATCTGGGCGTTGATCGTGCGCAGCTCCGCGGCCGGAATGATATCGCGGATGCGCTCCTCCACCGCGGCGAATAGGTCGTTCGTGACTTCGAGCCGTGTGCCACGCGGCGCCCGCACATGCAACTTGATGATGCCGACGTCGGCGGACGGGAAGAAGTCGGTCCCGATCACCGGGGCCAATGCTCCGGTGATGGCAATCAGGACTGCGACACAAGCGAGCACGAATTTCCGGCGATGAAGCACCGAGTTCGAGCGCCCGCCCATAGCTGTTGCGAAAGCGGTCGAAGGCGCGATCGAAACCGTCCGCCATGCGCCGGGCCCAACCCTTGTGTTGCGCCGCTTCCTCGCCGTGGTGGTGGTCCTTGATAAGCTGCCGCGCAAACGCAGGCACGACTGAGAATGACAGGACGTACGACGCCAACATCGACAGCACGACCGTGATGGCCAGCGGGATGAACAGGAAACGCGCCGGCCCGACCAGGAGAACGACCGGGAAGAACACGATGCAGATGCAGAGCGTGGCTACCGTGAGCGGTTGGATCACCTCCGCCGAGCCGTCGAGGATCGCGACCGTGAGCGGCTTCCCGAGCGCCTGGTTGCGGTGGATGTTTTCGATGACGACGGTGGCGTTGTCGACCAGCATGCCGATGGCGAGCGCGAGGCCGCCGAGCGTCATCAGGTTAATGGTCTGCCCGGTCACGAACAGGCCGGCAATGCCGGCGAAGATCGAAAGCGGGATCGATACCGAGACGATGACGGTGTTGCGCCAGTTGCCGAGGAACACGAGGATCATCAAGGAGACCAGGATCGAAGACAGGATCGCCTCGTGGATCACGTTTTCGACCGCGGCGCGCACGAACACCGACTGATCGAAATCCACCGCCAGTTGCAGTCCCTCGGGGGCGATCGCCTGGGCGTCCGGCAGCGCCTCCCTCACGGCATCGACCACCGCGATGGTGGAAGCCGTCGAGTTCTTCAGGATCGGCAGAAAGCTTGCGCGCTGTCCGTTGATGCGGACGATATTAGTCTGCTGGGCGAAGCTGTCGTTGATCTTGGCGATATCGCCGAGCAGCACCGGAACGCCTTCCCGGATGCCGATCGGAAGTGCGTTGAACTGCTCCACTAGTCGCGGACTGGAATTGAGCTGGATATTGTATTCCTTTGGCCCGATGCGCGCGATCCCTGCCGGCACGATCACATTGGTGATGCCGAGCGCGTTGACGACGTCCATCTGCGAGAGGCCCTTGGAACTCGCCTTGTTGGGATCGACCTCGACGATGATCTGGCGCTGCTTGCCGCCTATGCGCCGGCGGGATCGACAGCCCAGGGATCGTGAACAGCCGCAGCCGCAGGAACTGATTGGCCCAGTCGGAGAGCATCTGCTCCGGCAATGTCTTGCTGTTGAGCGTGACCTGCACCACGGGAACGTTCGAGGCGTTGAACTGGATGATATTGGGCGGTTGCATGCCCGGCGGCGCGATGCGCAAGATCGCATTGCTCTGGGCGGAGATCTGCGCGATGGCGCCGCCGATGTCCGTGCCTCGTTGGAAGTAGATCTTGAGAATACCTTGGCCTGGAATCGACAGTGACTCGATCCGGTCGACGCCGTTCACCGTCGTGGAGTAGCTGCGTTCGGAGACCAGAACGACACGTCGCTCCATGTCCTCGGCGTTGAGTCCGTTGAAGCTCCAGGCGACGTAGACGACGGGAATGTCGATGGTCGGAAAGATATCGACCACCATGCGCTGAACCGTAAGAACGCCCATCAGAACGATGAGCATTGCAGCGATGGCCATCGTGTAGGGCCGCCGCAAGGCTAGCTTCACCAGATTAATCATAGGCTATTTCCCGCCGATAATTCTTCTTTATGAGGCGGGGATGCGATTGGTCTCGGAAACTCGGCCTTCCGGACGCGCACAATCGCCCCCTCCGGCAATGAATTCACCTGAAGCGCGAATGTTTTTCAAGTGTGGTCTGCATTTTGGACGCTTATAGCAACCGAAAGGCGCGTAAATTTTCCGTATACACACTCACCGGCAATCCCGGTTGCAAGTGCCGACTAACCTTTACTGAACCTTGTCTCCAGAAACCTTGATGACGCGTGATCATTTCTCAAATCTGCGCATGAATACTTGTCTAATTCTTGCGAACTCATACGCACCGGGACGGCCCCTTGCTTGGCCCACGTCTTTTGCAGCCTCCGATCATCAAAAATCCCCATAACTTCTGCGTTAAGTTGGTCGAGGATCGCCTTCGCCGTGCCGTTCGGCGACATCTTTCGGGCCAGATCTACCCGCTGCCGATGATGATTCAGCGCCAAAGCTCACCGCTCGCCAGCCGCGCGCCCTCGGCCAACGCTTCGAGTTTCGCCCACATGATCGACGGGTGGACGCGGCGATGGAACGGCCCCTGCGCAAAGCCGCAATCGGTGCCCGCGATCAAGTTCTCGCGCCCGACGGCGCGGGCGAGCCGCACGACTCGCTCGGCGACCAGTTCCGGGTGCTCGACCACGTTGGTGGCGTGGCTGATGACACCGGGGATCAGCACCTTGCCGGGCGGCAGCTTGACGTCCTGCCACACTTTCCATTCGTGCTCGTGCCGCGGGTTGGCGCCTTCGATGACATAGGCGCCCACTTTCACCTGCAGGATAAGGTCGACGATGTCCCTGAGCGGCACGTCGGTCACGTGCGGGCCCGGCCAGCTTCCCCAGCAGACGTGATAGCGGATGCGATCGGCCGGCAGTCCCGCGATCGCGTGGTTGATCACTTCGACCTGGCGTCCGAGCCAGCGGCGATAGTCCTCGAAGCTCGCCGGGGGCACCATGCGGTCGTAGGTGACCGCGTTGCGCGCATCATCGAGCTGCACCAGGAACCCGGCGTCGACGATCATCCGGTATTCGGTGCGCATCGCGTCGCCGATCGCCTGCAGGAGGTCGTCCTCGCTGCGATAGAACTCATTCTTGCGGTCGGGGATGACGCTCGCCGGCGCGGCGACCGGCAGAAACGCTTCGGTGACGCTTGTCTGGCCGAGCGCCGCCTTGAAATTATCGATGTCCCGCTTCAGTGCGACTTGCCCAGTATAAGTGATCGGGCCGACGCACACCGAATCCATCGTGGTCGCAACGCCGTCCTGGGCATCAAGCTCGGCATAGAACTCGGGGAAGCGCTCGCGATCGGCGCCGCGGGTAAACGGATTGGTTCCAGACTTCACTGGCCGGCGCTCGAACCCGCTCAGCCGCTCCAGCACATATTGCGACCAACTGATCGATTTCCCGAACTCGCCGTCGCTGACGACGTCGATGCCCGCCTGCGCCTGCCGCTGCACCACGGCGGAAACCGAGTCGGTAAGGCATTGATCATACGCCGCCTGGTCGAACGGCTTGCCGGCCTGCTTCGCGCGCAGGAACTCCTGCAGTTCCGGCGGTCGGATCAGGCTGCCGACGTGAGTTGTGAGAATGCCATCGGTGCTGCGCTGCATGCGGTCTTGTCCGTGTGACGTGCGAAGCTTGTATCAGACCACGCAGGTTCCGGACAGGCGCACCGGCTCGTCACATTGCGCCGAGCCGCCGCGCACTTGTGATTGTAAGCGGTAGAATCGCCCGCTAATCTCGCAAACTCGTTGTTGTGCTGAACCTTGAATTGAGCTCCGCATGAGCATTCCCTTCGAAACCGCTCTCGCCGCGCGCGTCGATGCGATGCTTGCCGCCTGCACCAAATGCGGCAAGTGCTTCGAAGCCTGTCCGATCACCGGCCCTGCCGGCGTTGCCGGCGCCGATCCGCAGACGACCATCGCCGGCGTGCTCGACATCGTCCGCTTCGGCGACGGACCGGAAGCGTCGCGCAAATGGGCCAACGCCTGCGTGCTCAGCGGCGAATGCATCAAGGTGTGCAGCTACGGGGTCAATCCGCGCTTCCTGCTCAACATGGCGCGGGTGGCGATGGCGCGGGCGAAAAACGAGCCGCTCCAGCGCCGGAAGGGCGGCGTCGACGGTTTCCGGCTAGTGAGCCGCGATGTCACCCAGCTTTCGCGAATGCAACTGACCGACGCGCAACTCGCCCGTCTCGGCCAGGGACCCGACACGGCGAGGCACGCCGGCGGCGAGCCTCCCGACGTCGTGTTCTACACCGGATGCAACGTGCTCAAGACGCCGCACATTGCGCTCCTCGCGCTCGACATCATGGAGGCGCTGGGCGTGACCTGGCGCATCATGGGCGGCCCCACGCATTGTTGCGGCGTGATCCAGATGCGCACCGGCGACATCGAAACCTCCGGCCGTATGGCCGAGAACACGCTCGACAAGCTCGCCAGCAGCAAGTCCGGTCAGGTGCTGGCCTGGTGTCCGAGTTGCCTCGTCCAGTTCAACGAGGTGACGCTGCCGACGGTTGAGCGCGTCCGCGGCTCCAAACCATTCGAGATGACGCCGTTCATGCTGTTCCTGCACCCGCGCCTTGAGGCGTTGCGTCCGATGCTGCGCCGTCCGGTGAACATGCGGATCGCGCTGCACCGCCATCCTGGCGCGCCCGGCGTGATGGAAGCGGCGGAGGCGCTGCTGCGCGCGGTGCCCGGCATCGCGCTCGTCGATCTCGGCCAGCCCGCCGTCGCGCTGATGAGCAATTATCTGCGGGCGCTGCCGGCCTACAAGCGCGAACTGCAGCTCAACGAGCTCAAAGCCGCGCGCGAGGCGGGCATCGACGCACTGGTCGCGGTCTATCACGCCGATCACCGCGAGCTTTGCGCGCACGAGCGCGATTGGCCGTTCCAAGTGATGAACGTGCTGGAGATCCTCGGCCAGAGCATGGGGCTCACGTACGAAGACAACTACAAGCGCCTCAAGATCAAGCAGGATGTGAACGCGATCGTGGATGACTGCGCCGATCTGATCGCGCATCATGGTCTCAAAGCCGAGACCGCGCGGCTTGCGGTGCAGGCGATGCTCGACGACCAGCCCCTGCCGCTGGTCGGGAAGGCCGCTACCGCGGTTGAGGCGGCGGCCGACTGATTGCGCGCACCGAGTAGCCGCCGGAGCTACGGCTGCACCAACAATTCCATCACGTCGTAACCTAGCGCCGCGTTGGCTCCCTGCGGGATCATGTACTGCGCATCCACCTTCATCCCGATCTTCAGCAACGAGCGATCGGCGATGCCTTCGAACACCGTGTCGCCGGCGGTGCGCAGGCGGACCTCCTGCCCGCTGTCGGACTTCACCGTGATGAAACGCCCCTCCTCCGCGATCGCCGTGATCGTCGCCTTGACGTTCTGTTCGCTGATCTGTGCGATCTGCGGCCCCATGCCTTGCAGCTCACGCCAGAGGGTCTCGGCGAGCCACGCGAAATGACTCTCGCGATCCCAGCCTTTGTATTCATTCATGTTGAACTGCTTGCGGATGGCGTCGAGCGGCATCCCCTGCGCCATCATGGTGCGCACCTTCTGCCGCGCCAGCAGCAGATAATCGGTGAGCGCGGCGAGATCGGTCGCATCGCCGAGCGGCCCGTGCGCCGGGACCACCACTTTCGGCTTGAGCGCCATCACCACTTCGAGCTGCTTGAGCATGCCCCAGGTAGTGCCGTGGCTGTAGTCCGGGCGGATGTCGGGATGGCGCTCCTTGTAGCCGACGAAGCCGGCATGCATCACGCCGCTTTGCGGCAGCCACACGATAACGTCGCCGGGATTGTAGGCGTCGTCGACGTAGATCAGCTCGATCGTCTTGCCGCCGAGATGCATGGTCATGCGGTCGTTGAAGGTGATCGCGAGGTCGGTCGGCTTGACATCCTTGAGCGCCTCGGCGCGCTCGGCAAAGCGCCGCTGCCAGGATTTGATCTGGTATGGCTTCCACGAAGCCCAATCCTTGTAGACGCGGTCCTGCACCACGGAATGCGCCGGCGGCGCAAACAGCGGCGTGCCGCCGACGTGGTCGCCATGGTTCTGGCTGATGACGACGTAGCGCACCGGCTGGGAGGTCACCGACTTGATGTAATCGCGCAGCAGGCGCGTTTCCGGCGGATTGTTGCCGGTGTCGACCAGCACCACGCCCTGGCTGGTGACGATGACCAGGGCGTTCGCGTCATTGCGCTTGCCGATGAAGGCGTAGACGTCGTCGGCGACTTTCTTGAACTCGGCCTTGTCGCCGGTGATCGCAAGCGCCGCCCGCGGCGCGAACGCGATGAGCGCGAGCAGCACCAGGATTTTCGCAGCTTTCATTGAGCGCACCTCCCTGCGGATGAAGCCGATCCTATTACGAAAAAATCAGGATTGCGCGCGAAATGGCGATGATGCGCGTCCAGCAACAAAAAGCCGCAAGCCGAGGCGATCCCGACTTGCGGCTTCCTTAAGCTTCTTTAAATCGTACTCTCCTCCGTCATGCCGGGCCTCGCGCCGGGCATGCACATCTTTCCTCCGCAGGAAGACGAAGATGCATGGCCGGAACAAGTCCGGCCATGACACGTGTTGAAGCGAAAGCGCCTCAGTGCGCCAGCGGATCCGGGCGCATCTGGAAGTGGACGATCTTCGGCGTCGTGCCCTTGCCGCCCTCGAGGTGGAACGGCGTCCGGTTGCCGGTGTTCGACCACACACCGCGGCCCTTCCAGCCGGCGTTCGGATCGTCGATGCGGCCGTCGAGCGCCTTGGCCCAGAAGCCCATGGGATACGGCACGACCAGATTGACCATCTTGCCGTTGACGAGGGCGATCAGCGAGTCGTTCTGATTGCCGGTGGCGAACGGAACGTCATTGCCGAGGCCGAACGTATTGTGCTGATCGACCCACGCGTAGTACGGCGTTTCGCCGCTGCCGTCCGCAGCGACGTTGCCGAGTTGCGGTCCCGGCAGCGGATAAAGCGTCCAGCCCTCGGGGCAATGGTTGCCGGTTGCGTTCGGACCGTTGAGCGGCCCTTTGCACTTGCTGCGGTCGAAGGAGCCTAGATGGCCGCTCGATAGTGCGGACCACATCACGCCCTTGCTGTCGATGTCTCCACCGCGCGGCGAGAAGCCCGGCAGCGGCACCTGGTACAGTTCCGACAGCGCCGTGCCGGGCGGGTTCGAGCCAAGGTTGACCCGCACGACTCCCCCGGGATAACCGGTCACCGTCCCCCACACCGTGCCGTCGGCCGGCGACGGCGCGATCGAGTAGAAGCCGACGCGGATGCGCTTGTCCTTGCTCGGATCGACCGGCTGGTTGGGCTGCACATAGCCTTCGTCGCGCTTGCCGTTGCCGTTGGTGTCGAGGATGAACGGCGTCCAGTTCTGCGCCTTCGCCTCGTCGCCGGTCTCTTCCAGCACCTTGGTATCGACCCAGCCCAGGACTTCGGCGCCGAGGCCGCCCGAACTGGTGTACAGCGTGCGGTCCTTGTCGAAACCGAACTGCACATGATGCGTCGGGAAGCAGGTATCGACCAGCTTGAACTCTTTGGTCGCCGGATCGAGCATGGCGATCTCGCGGTTCGACGAATTGATCGGGAACAGCTTCGCCGACGGATGATCCGATCCCTTCTTGCAATAATCGGGATTATTCTGCGAACGGATTCGGGCCGCGTACCAGACCCGCGCCTTCTCATCCAGCATCAGGCTGTGCGGGATGGTTTGAGCGCTCCAAATCCGTTCGTCGCCCCAGTACGCAGAGGGCGCGAACATCGGGATATCGCTCGCCGACGGCGTCTTCGGATCGCGGACCGGAATCTTCACCGAAGTGGCGATACTCTTCACGGGATCGAGGATCGGCACATTGTCGGTGCTGTTCTCGGTCGCCCCGTAGAGCGACCCATAGGCATTGAGAGTGGGATTGCGCTTGTCGGTGGAAATCTCGTCGTGGAGATAGTTCTTGGAGGTCTGCCCAGTCCCAGACCGTAATGACGACGTTGCGCTCCAGGCCTTGCGGGCGCGGCGGCTTCGTCGCCGGAATTGCGCCGGCGGCCACCTGATCGGTCCAATCGCCCAGCATCTTCAGGCCGCGCTCGGTGCCGAACCGCTCGATGGTCTCGACCATGTCCTTGCTGGCCTGGCCGGACTGGATACGGCGGGTCCAGGCCTCATAACCGTTCGCGAACGTGCCGAACTCTTTTGGAATGGTGCGCGTCGCCTTGGTGCCGATGGCGTGACAGTGGAAGCAGCCGTCGGTCTTGAACGTGCTCAGGAACCGGGACTGGGTGTCGATCCTTTCGTTGATGCCGTTGCCGCCATGCCCAGTGCCGGGGAATTCGCTGGTTTGCGGGATCTTCACCATCGAAAGCCAATAGATCGGCGGATAGTATTCGGCGGCCGCGGCGTCGTTCGGCGCCGGAACGGCTGCCAAGTTGAGGATCTTGCCGGGCTGCGCCTTCACCTTGGGCGAATCGACCAGGCCATAGCCGCGCACCCACACGTCGTAGTTCGCTTTCGGAAGATCAGGCAGCACGTAGCGGCCCTGATCGTCGGTCACCACGATCTTCACCATCTTGGTGGGAAGGTCGGACGTTTCGGCAATCACCCACACCCCGGCTTCCGGTCCGTGCGGACTGGTGACGACGCCGCCGAGGTCGGCGTTGCCGATGCTGACAGCCGCATTCTGCTGCGCATCGAGCCGGGCCGGTACGCCAGCCAGGAATGCCGTAACGGCGATCGCCGCCACGCCAAGGTAAAGTCCGCTTCTCAGCTTCATCGTCATGCTCCTCGACGTTTTCTCCCGGGATGCCCCCGCGGTCCTTCTTTATAATTACGCGACGCTAGCACAGGCCGGTCGGCATTGGCGACCCACCTGGCGGCGAAACGTTCTTTTGCGGCCGGGGCGGAAGGGCTACGATCAGGGCTCAATCCGGCACTTGAAGCCGACTGGCGGCGATCGCGCCGATAACGGGAGGATACAATGACGGCACCCTTGCGCCCCTTCTATCTGCTCGCGAGCATCACCACGGCGCTCAGCTTGGCGACCGCCGCGCAGGCGGCCGAACTCAACCCCGCGGCGGTCATCTACAAGACGCAAGACCAGTTCACCTGGCGTGATCCGTCCGACAAGGCTGGCACCAACCAGACCGTGCTGCACGGTGATCCGACCAAGCCAGGGCTTTACATTTACATCAACAAATTCAAGCCCGGCCGCTTCGGCACTCCGCATCATCACCCGAACGATCGCTACATCACCGTGATCGACGGCGCGTCCTGGCGCGGCACCGGGACGGTGGTCGATCCGAACCATGCGACGCGCGTACCGAAGGGCTCGTTCTCGATCGACCACGCTTTGAAGGTCCATTGGGATGGCACCAAGGAAGAGAGCGGCGCCTACCTGATCGCGGGGAATGGTCCCGCAACTCAGACCGAGGATCCCCGCACCAGCGGCCCCTATGCCGGAGGCGATCCGACCTCGCTCACCATCAAGACGCCGGACCAGATCGAGTGGAAAAAGAACGGCGACAATTTTGTCGCGGTTCTGGCCGGCGATCCGAAGTCGACTGGTATCTACGTTGAAATGCTGCGATGGCCGGCCGGCAATCACTTCAGCCGCCCACATTCCCATCCCAACGACCGCTACATCTATGTGCTCGATGGCACCTGGTGGGTTGGCACCGGCAACAATTTTGATCCCGCCAACCTCTCGGTGCCGATGAAAGCCGGGACGTACGTGACCCATTTCGGCAAACAGGTGCACTGGGACGGCGCCAAGGACGAAGACACAACGCTCCTGATTATTGGCGAAGGGCCGGAACGGAATCCCCAGGTCCCACAAGCGAAGTAACGCTGCGGCTCAGGCGGCCGGCGCTCCGGGCCGAGACCGCAGCGCTCGTCCGCTGCGACGCCGCACCACGGTGCTTGTGCATGAGATCGACGGTCGCGACCTCGACGCGGTTGCGGCCACGTTCCTTGGCGCAATAGAGCGCGTGGTCGGCCTGCGCGAGCAGCTCAGGCGGCGAACTCCTCGCCCCCGAGGCGGCCGACGAGGTCCGGGGACTTGACGTTGGCACGAGCGGTCGCCGCGAAGATTTGCAGCTCCCGGTCGCCGATGGCGTGCCCGAAGCGGTCGTTGATCGACTTGAAGTGATCGAGATCGATCAACAGGACCGCGGTCGGCGCGGTGCTCGCGGGCTATGGTTTCGGCATTCTTTCCCGTTCCGAGAAATAGATCGTTTCCTGAGCGCGCGCCGCGCTGATCTGCTGCGGGCCGCGCTGATTGCGCTCGAATGTAAGAAAGTGCACCTTCGCCACACTGGTAAAGGGACGGTAGTCAAAATGGCGGACGTTTTCGTTTCCAAGATCGACGATTTTGCCGAGGGCGACCGGCGGATCGTCACCCACGGCGAGCTCGAAATCGGTGTGTTCCACTGGCAAGGGAGTTTCTACGCCTATCACAATCTGTGCCTGCATCAGGGCGGCCCCTGCTGCGAGGGCATCATCATGCACAAGGTCGAGGACGTGCTCGCGCCGGACCGGACCTGGGTCGGGCAGAAATTCTCGGCCGATGAAGCGCATTTCGTCTGCCCGTGGCATGGCTACGAATACGATATCAAGACCGGTGAATGCGCCGGCAACCGCAAGCTGCGGCTGAAATCATTCGAGGTCGTGCGCCGCGGCGGCGACCTCTACGTCGTGGCCGAATAGAATCCCGGACTGCGAGGAACAGCATGGAACTGCGATTGAGCGATTATCGCCGCATGTCGGTCGAGGAATTCGACACGACCAAACTCCTCGCCCACGCCTCCAAGCAGGCCCGCGACCGCGGCTACGAGAAATTCCCGATCGTCGATGTCGACTCGCACCACTACGAGAACGAGTCGATGCCGGAAATCCTCGAATATCTCGACGACCCGGTGCTCAAGCAGCTCGCGCTCGCGACCGTCCAGCCGAATGCCAAGAACGCCCGCATCATGAATACGATGGTCGGCTACCAGGACATGGGCGGCCGCATCACCCGCTATGCCCTGCGCGGGCTTGAAAAGGCGCCCGGCACGAAGGACCAGCGCGATATCGAGCTCACCAAGCGCTGGATGGACGCCTGCGGGATCGATGTCGCGGTGCTGTTCCCGACGCCGATGCTGGCGCTCGGCGTGCATCCGCAGGTCGAGGTCGAAGTCGCGCTCTCGCGCGCGTACAATCGCTGGCTCTGCGAGCGCGTGCTGGCGCGCGAGCCGCGGCTCGTCTCGATGCTCTATCTGCCATTCAACGATCCCGACGCGACCTATCAGTTCGTGAAGGAGTTCGGCGACAAGAAGGGCGTGGTCGGCTTCCTCATCACCTCCACGCGCTACCGGCCGGTGCACAGCAACCTCTACATGAAGACCTATGCGCTGCTCGAAGAAATGGGCCTTCCGGTCGCCTTCCACGGCTCCTATCACTGGCACGACCAGGCGCAGGGCATGCTCAACCGCTTCATCTCGGTGCATGCGCTCGGCTTCGTCTGGTACAACATGATCCACCTCGCCAACTGGATCATCAACGGCCTGCCGGAGCGCTTCCCGAAGCTGAAAGTGATGTGGCTCGAAAGCGGGCTCGCCTGGATCCCGTTCATGATGCAGCGCTTCGACAACGAATACATGATGCGCACCTCGGAGGCCCCTGCGCTCAAGAAGCTGCCGTCGGACTACATGCGCGACATGTACTTCGCCTCGCAGCCGATGGAGATCACCGACATGGGGCTGCTGGAGCAGACGTTCCGCGTGATCAATGCGGAGACGCAGCTCGTCTATTCGTCCGACTATCCGCATTGGGATTTCGACCTGCCGTCGACGATCTACGACCTCCCGTTCCTCTCCGAAGCGGGCAAGCGCAACATCCTCGGCGGCAACGCCAACCGGCTGTTCAACCTCAAGCTCGGCGAAAAGCTCGCCAGCGTGGCGT